>CAZFSS010000007.1:0-37704 GCA_964521715.1 uncultured candidatus Brocadiaceae bacterium
TCGGGGCAGTCGATGACCTTCGGATTGACGCTGGTCTGCACGGCGTCGAGCACGTCGCGTCCGGCCAGGTCGATGGCGCAGGCCTGGTTGAAGGTCAGCGGGATGCCGGCCTTGCTGGCGGCGATCAGGGCGCGCACCACGTTCGGCACGTTGCCCCGGGCCAGGTAGTGCGTCTCCAGCTGGACGGTCGGAATGGGCAACCCGGCCTTGGTGACCATGATGCGGCTGTCCACGATGACGCTCGGCCGGACGCCCCGGAGCCTCATCCCCAGGATCTCCAGTATCTTCACGGGCGCCCCGGCCAGCAGCGCCTTCAGCCAGAGGAAACCGTAGTTGAACAGGAAGATCACGAGCGCCAGGCCTAAGACTATGACGACGAGAATCACAACGACCAGGATGAGCTGCAAGGGGCCCTCCTGCGCCAGCAATGGGAACATGGCCCTCCCCTCCCTTCAAACGTTATGTTGCTGAGTGCTGTCCTCAGAGATCTTCTCAAGCCAGTCCTGGACCTTGGGCTGAATCCTTTTCTGCACTTCAGCCAGGACGTCGCGCCCCGCGAGATCAATGGCGCAGGCTTCGTCGAAAGTCAACGGGATGCCGGCCTTGCTTGCGGCGGTCACACCTCCTTCACCACGACACGGTTGCCCGACACTTCTATGACCTTGATCCGAGTGCCCTTCGAGAGCATCTCGCCCCGGGTGACGACGTCCAGGCGTCTGTCGCTCAGGCGTGCGATGCCGCTCGGCCTGAGGGCGGTCGTTGCCTCTCCCTCGATTCCGACCAGGTCCTCCGTAACCGTGGTCGAGGGGCGGAAGTCCCGTTCTTCGGCCTTGATGGCCATGAACCTGGCCATCACGCCCTTCCACATGATGAAGAAGATCGGCACAAAGGTCAGTGCGATCACCAGCAGCACGGCCGCCGCCGTCATGTGACCCGTCATGACCGCGTAGACAATGCTGCCGATGGCGGCCATCATACCCACCACGCCCATCACCACCCCGGGAATGAACAACTCGATGAACATGGCCAACAGGCCGCAGATGAAGATCAGGATGACGACGCTCATCTCTCCCATAGATCGCTCCGATCCGGACCTTCCGTCCGCTCAGGCCTCGCGCTGCGGTTCCACCACAACGGTGTTGCCGCGCACCTCCCGTATGCGGATCCTCGCACCCTTGTCGATGAAGTCTCCCTCCGTGACGACGTCGAGGATCCTTTCGCCGAACTCGGCCCTGCCCGCGGGGTGCAAAGGCGTCAGGGCGATGCCCTCCCGGCCCGCCATGCTGGACAGACCGGGCATATGCATCTCGCCTATCTCGGCCACACGCGCCGCCGCCAGATCCGCCCGGTGCATGATGGCGCCGAGCCCCGGCACGGACGACAGAAAGCGCGCCAGCACGATCAGCGACACGCCGGTTGCCGCAAACGATCCCATCACCTTAAGCAGGTTCCACTGGAACGCCAGCGTTTCACCGGACGTCTGCGGTATGACGAATTCCTGGCACGCAAGCACCAGGCTGATGAAAAGCAGCGCAATGCCCGTAATGCCGACCACGCCGAACCCCGGGATAACGAAGATCTCCAGCGCCAGCAACACGAGCCCGATCAGAAACAGCACGACCTCCAGCATCCTGGCATAGTGAAGCGTATACTTGACGAGGAAGAAAACCACGAAACACGCAATGCCCAGTATGCCGGGCAGGCCGAAGCCCGGGTGGCTCAGCTCTATGAACAGGAGGATAAACCCGCCCACTATGAGGAAGGGGCTGAACATGTCCAGGAAGGTGAGCAGCCGCTCCGAGCCCGTGAGGTAGAGGCGCTCGACGCGTCGAGGGTTGAGCTGAAGCACGTCCATCAATTCCTGCGGGCTACGCACGGCCTTGCGGGCGAAGCCGTATTCGACGGCCTTGTCCGCATGCATGGTAAGCAGCTCGCCGGCCGGCACGATCAGGTCCTTCTGGATGATCTTGTCGAGCTTCTCTTCCGTCCAGGCGCGCAGGTCATCGGACGTCACGTAGATGTAGTGCCCCTCCGGCTCGTCCTGCATCTGGAGGCGGTAGACCTCTATCTCCTTGGTCACCATGGCCTTGACCAGGGCCTCGGGGTAGCCGCGCGCCCTGCCGTAGCCCAGCATCGTTTCGCGAACGACGCTCTGGATCTTCTCGCCCAGGATCTCCCCGGTCGGCAGGACGGGCGCCACGTCCCCCATCCTGCCCACCGCGGCGTCAATGTAGATCTCATCGCAGGCAAGGGCCACCATCGTGCCCCCGCTGTAGGCCTGCGAGTGGACGTAGGCGACGACGCGTAGCTCATCCTGCTGGAAGACGAAGTCCGCCAGCGCCGTGGAGTCCTCAATGGTGCCGCCGGGCGTGTCCAGCTCGAGTATGACCGTGTCAACGCCCTGCTCGAGGGCGTACGTTATCTTCCGCTGGACGGCCTCGGAATAGGCTTGCGTGATGACCCCCCCGATCCTGATGATGAAGGCCTCCGGCTTCTCCTGGGCCGCAGCCTGCCGAGCGCAAAGCAGGCAGACCGCCCCCAGGGAATGCACGAGCAGCCTTCGCCAGCGCCGCTCCAGACCCATTTGCATCGCGTCCCCCGTGGCCTTTCATGGAACGCGGGCGCCCCGTACGCCCGGAGCCGCCGCGCCTTGCGTTGGAGGCAAGGACTCCCGGCGTGATTATACATCGCGCGGCCAGAGCGGGCAAGGCCAGCCCCCGGGCGCCCAACCGGGGCCGTCAGGCCCTGCGGGCAATGCGCGCGACGCCGCGTTCGCCCTCTGCCCCTAGAGCGCGTGGAGCTTCTCCACGACCTCGGCCGTCAGGGCCGGGGTGGCGCCCCGGCGGCCGGCTACGTAGGCGCCGAGCAGGTTGGCGGCGTCCGCCACGGCCGCAAGGCTCCCGCCTTCGAGGTACTTGACGACCAGTCCGGCCGCAAACGCGTCCCCCGAACCGACCGTATCGACCACCTGCACCGGAGGCACGGGCCGCGCGACCACTTCGTCCGCGCTGATGAGGCGACAGCCGTCCGCACCCAGTGTGATGCAGGCGAGCTCCAGCCCGTAGTCGGCGCTCAGGCCCCGCATGAACGCATCGGTGTCGCCCTTCGTCCCCGGCGCAAGCAGCTCGCGGAGCTGAGTCACCTCCTGGTCGTTCAGCTTCAGGACGGAGGCGGCCGCGAGCGACTCGGCCACGACCTCGCGGGAGTAGAAGTGCTGGCGGAAGTTGATGTCGCAGACCTTCAGGGCCTGCCCGGCCTGGGCCAGCACGCGGTAAACGGTGGCGCGGCTCTTCGGGCAGCGCTGGGCAAGAGTGCCGAAGCAGACGGCCTGCGAGCGCGCCGCCAGCGCCAGCCAGGCCTCGTCCGCTTCCAGGTAGTCCCAGGCAACGTCTTCGACGATGGTGAAGTGCGGCGTCCCGTCGCTGTCGAGCCTGACGGGGACGGTGCCGGTGGGGCGATCGGGGTCGCGCTGCAGGTAATCCGTGCTCATGCCGAGCCGGCCGATGACCTCGAGGATCTCGTCGCCGAGGTCATCCCGCCCTACGCGGCTCAAGGGCACACCGCGCTCGCCGAGGGAGTTCGCGTGATATGCGAAGTTGGCGGGGGCGCCGCCGAGGACCTTTCCATCCTCGAAGACGTCCCAGAGGATCTCGCCCAGGCCGATGATAAGGCGTCGATCGCCCACAAGCGCCGTCACCGAAGTCTGCGAGCCCACCCTGCGCCGCCGGGGCCTGACGCGCTACAGCTCGATCGCCGCCACTCTCTGGACCACGCCCAGGGACTGTATCCTCTCGGCCGTGCGCTCGTCGCACGGGCTGTCCAGGTTCAGGCCCAGCAGGGCGCTGCCGCCCGCCTCCCTGCGTCCGAAGCCCATGCGGGCGATGTTGACCCCCGCGTCGCCCAGCATGGCCCCTACCTTGCCGATCAGACCGGGCATGTCCTTGCCGAACACGACCAGGATATGGCCCTCGGGTATCAGCTCGACGTGGAACCCGTCGATGCTGACGATGCGCGGATACTCGCGGCCGAAGACGGTGCCGGCCGCCTGGGCCGTGCCCGTGTCAGTCGTGAGCCTGAGCTCGACTAGGTCCGTGAATCCCGCCTCCGAACCGACGGTGGCGCTGCTGGTGACCCGGATGCCGCGCTCGTGGGCCAGGTACGGCGCGCTGACCACGTTCACGTTTGCGCCCAGGCTGCTCTGCATGAGGCCCATGGCGCCGTAGTCCTGCACCAGCTCCACGTCATCGTGCGCCAGCTCGCCTAGATAGCTGATCTCGAGCGCCTCGGGCCGGCCCGGTTGCAGTTGGGCCACGAACCTGCCCAGATGGGCGGCCAGATCGCAGTACGGCTGGAGCAACCTCATCTCCTCCGGGGGCACGAAGCTCACGTTGACGGCGTTCCGGAAGTGCCCGCGCTGCAGGGCTGCGATGAGCTCCTCGGCGGCCTCGGTCGCGACGGCAAGCTGCGCCTGTTCCGTGGACGCCCCCAGATGCGGCGTGGCAAGGACGCCGTCCTGGCGCGCGAACTCGTAGTCATCGGGCGGCTCCTTTACGTAGACGTCAAAGGCAGCGCCGCGAAGCTTGCCGCTCCTGACGGCTGCCACGGCCGCGTCCTGGTCCAGGACGGAGCCGCGGGCGCAGTTGATGATGCAACTGCCGTCCTTCATGAGGGCGATCTGACCGGCGCCGATCAGGCCCTCGGTCTGCTCGGTCTCGGGCACGTGCACGGTCAGGTAGTCGCAGTCCGCCAGGACGTCCTCCAGCTTGTCTCGCAGCTCGACCCCCATCTTCTCGGCCGTCTCGCGCGTCACGAAGGGATCATACGCCCGGACGGTCATGCCGAAGGCTGTAGCGCGCCTGGCCATCTCCCGGCCGATCCGGCCCAGCCCGACCACGCCAAGCGAGCTCCCATAGAGCTGCGCACCCGTCAGCTTCTTCTTCTCCCAGCGTCCCTCGCGCATGGACGCGTAGGCCGGCCCGATGTTGCGCGCCAGGCCCAGCATCAAGGCGAACGCGTGCTCGGCCGTGCTGATGGTGTTCCCGCCAGGCGTGTTCATGACGACGACGCCCTTGCGCGAGGCGGCGGCAACGTCGATATTGTCCACGCCGACGCCGGCCCGACAGATGGCCTCGAGCGCGTCGGCGCTTTCCAGCACCTTCGCCGTGACCTTTGCCCCGGAGCGACAGATGATTCCATTGACGTCCCTGGCCGCTTCCTTCAGCTCCTCCTCCGGCAGGCCGGGCCGGTAGATCACCTCGAAGCCCGCCTCCACGAGCATCTGCGTGCACTGCTCCGGCAGAGTGTCCGCAACAAGGACCTTCTTCATCCTTCCTCTCCGTGCGGGGTATGCATCCGGGACAAGCGCGGGATTATAGTCAACGCTCCCCGGGCTGTCAAACCTTGACGACCGGCCCTCCGGCGCCCTCCAGGCGCCTCAGAGCGTCTCGGTAGCCGGCCAGGGCGGGCCCCCCAAGGGACCTGTACAGGCCCGAGTTCAGGTGAGCGTCCCGGGGCCGCAGTGCCTTGCCGGGATCGGGCTCCGCCGGCCCGACGAGCCCCGCGTCGAGCCCCATGGCCTGCGCCGCGGCCCGCAGGAAGCCCAGCTTGGTGCTGCTCCGATCAGCCGACACATGGATCACTCCCCGATGGCCCCGTTCCATCAGGAAGGCGAAGGCGGCCGCCACCTCCTCGGCCAGCGTGTAGTGGCGGACCCCGTCATTGTCGGCGGCCACGTGCTGACCGGCGGCCAGCGAACTGCGCAGATCCGCCAGGACGTTGTTCGGGGCCGACAGGTCGAGGCTGTAGAGCGCCGGCATGCGCACCACCAGGCCGCCGGGCACCGAAAGGGTGTGTCTCTCGCCGGCCAGTTTGCTGTGGCCGTAGACGTTCAGGGGGCCCGGCCGGTCCGTCTCCCGGTACGGCGGGTCGTCACCGCCGAAGACGTAATCCGTCGAAGCATAGGCCAATCGGGCGCCCGCCTCGCCGGCCGCGAGGGCCACCAGCTCCGTGCCGCACGCGTTGACCTCCATCGCCTTGCGCGCGTCCCGCCTGCACTGGTCGGCCGACCGGATGGCGGCGCAGTGCACCACCCAGTCGTAGCCCCCGTCCCCGATCAGCCGGCGCACGGAATCAGGGTTGCCAAGCATACACTGCACAAGCCCCGGCCCGGGGCGCGTGCAGTACGCGCCCGTCACCTCCCAGTGCTGCGGAAACGCCGCCAACATCCGGCTGCCCAGCAGACCACTGGCGCCCGTAATGAACACCTTCATCCAGCTTGCCTTTCACGTGAACGACGACGCGCGATCGGCGGCGAGAGCAACAAGCGCCACGCGAATGGCAGGAACGCCCTCGCAGAGGGCGACGGAAGGCATCCTCCATTATGGCGGGCCTGCCGGCCTTTTCAAGCGAACGGCAGGCGGGGCGTCGCCGCCGAACGCCGCACCGAACCCGCCGCGCACGCCGGTCAGTGGCGCATCAGGACCTCCAGCATCCGGCGGTCGAGCTTGTGGCCGTCGAAGTCCTCATAATCGACGTCAGCGCGCTCGCTGTCCAGGACGCCGAACGCGCCGTGCAGATTCCAGAGTGCCCAGCCGAAGCCGTACTCCTCCAGCACGGTGAGGGCGTCCTCCAGCCAAGCCAGGGCCACGGGGTGAGGCACGGTCTTGAACGGTCCGCCTTCGCCGCAGTGCACGCCGACGCCGGAGTCGGCCAGTGCCTTCCACGGCGTCCAGTAAGTGCGCAGGCGGTTGATGTCCCACCTGTCGTCCGGGTCGGCAGGATTGCCGCCCGGCCACTGCGGCGGCGGGGGCGGCTCCCCCTGCTGTTCCCTCCACCAGACCTTGTAGTGGCTCAGCCAGTGCGGCTCGTAGGCGCGCGTCGACTGCGCCACGCCCAGATCACGCAGCTCCTCAACGACCAGCCGGCCCCACCTCTGCCCGTCGCAGATCACCAGGCGCTCGGGGTCCTCGCTCCATATCGCGTCCGTCAGGATCTGCACGACCTCCCGGTAGCGGTCCGGCGTGAAGCCGTGATCGCCGACCCGGGCCGGCTCGTTGAACGGGTTGAAGCTCAGCTCCTCCGACGGAATGCCCGCATAGCGCCGGGCGAACGCCTGCCAGTGCAGCGCGCAGATCTCCCGCGCCTCGTCGTCCGTCCAGACGCTCAGCTCCTCCTGCGGCATCGCCACGGTGTAGCCGGGGGCACGGTGGAAGTTGATGCAGATGTGGATGCCGTGGCTCCGGCCGAGCTCGACCGCTTCGTCCACCTGCATGAGCACCTCCTCGTCGAGCTTCCTGGGGTCGCCGTCCCGGATCCAGCAGCGGTAGTCCATGGGCAGCCGCGCGAAGTCGAACCCCCAGTCGCGCATGATCCGGAAGTCCGACTCGGGAAAAGGACCGTTCCGCTTCTCGTTGAACTTCGCGAGCAGGTTGAACCCGCGCCAGCGGGGCAGCTTCTGTGCACTGACCACGGCGCGCCTCCTCTGCCTGAGCAACACCGAATGACCGACGAGTCCGCCACAGCCCTACGACGCGACCGGACGCGCGAACAGGTCGCTGAGCAGCCGGGTCCTCTCGGCAAGCAGGCCGGGATCCCGCGCCTCCAGGGCCAGCCGCGCCACGGGCTCCGTTCCCGAGGGGCGGACGCAGAACCACCAGTCCGCGTAGTCCACCCGAATCCCATCAGCGTCCGCGATCTCGGCGCGGCTGCACCCGCGCGCCACGCGCCCCTTCCTCTCACACGTGATCTCGACGGGCTCCGGCCAGGCTTCCAGAGCTTCGGCCGCCGCCCGGCGGCACGTCGCTGCCGCATCCCGCTTATCCCCGAAGCCGAAGCGGGGCTCGTCTGCCGGCCGGTGCCACGGCCCCGGCAGCGAACGGACCAGCTGCGCCAACTTGCCCTCGGACAGCGCGTGCAGCAGATGCAGCGTCGTGATGAGCGAGCTGTCGCACGAGAAGAAGTCGCTGTAGTAGTAATGGCCCGCATCCTCGCCGGCAAAGACCATCTGCGGGTGCTCGCGCATCAGGCGCTTTATCTTGGCGTGTCCGACGGGGAGCATGACGGGCTCGACCCCGCGCCCTCGGAAGTGATCGAGCACCTTCCTGCTGATCGTCTGGCCAACCCCGAAGGTCACCTCCGCGGCGCGCGCCCGCGCGAGGTGCCGCGCGAGCAGACGCTCGGCAATGCAGGCCGTCGTCTCGCTGCCGTCCACGACGTGGCCGCCCCTCAGCACGACGACGACGCGATCCGCGTCGCCGTCGTAGCAGAAGCCGGCGTCCGCCCTCTCCTCGGCCACTCTCTCGAGCAGGGGGCGCAGGTTCTCATGGCGCGAGGGGTCAGGCAAGTGCCCGGGGAAGCTGCCGTCCGGCTCGAAGTAGAGGCGGACGGGCTCGACGCCGAGCCGGCCCGACAGGCGGTCCCACAGCAGGCCGGCTACGCCGTTGCCTGCGTCCACGACGACGCGCAGCCCGCGCACGTCCGGCGCGCCCACCAGGTGGAGCGCGAAGTCCACGTAGGCGTCCTCGGCCGAGAGCGTCTCGGCCGGTGGGGCGCAACCGGAAGGCACGCTCACGGACATAGCCTCCATCCAGGTGGCCGCCTCGTCGAGGCCGCCCGCCGCCGGAACCGGCTCGCCGCCCGCCTTCACCACCTTGAACCCGTTGTATTCGGGGGGATTGTGGCTCGCCGTTATCATCACGCCCAGATCGGGCCCCCCGTCGCATCCGGCCACGTAGTAGACCAGCTCCGTCGGGCAGAGCCCCATCCCCGCCACCCGGACCCCTGCGTGCGCCAGCCCGGTGGCGAAGGCCGCGTAAAGGAGCGGCGAACTCAGGCGCGCGTCGTGGCCCACGGCGACGCGATCCGCAGGAAGGATGCCCGGCAGCGCGCGCCCGAACAGGTACGCGAACTGGTCGTCGAGCTGGTCGGGGTAAGTGCCCCGAATGTCGTAAGACTTGAAAACGCTGCGGTCTATGCCGGCCAAGAGGCAGCCTCCAGCGCGAGCGACGCGGGCGTGCAGGATACTGCACGGCCCGAGCGCCGTCAACGCTCGGCAGCGGCGCCCGATCCCCCGGCGGCGGCGCCCCATCCCTTGGCGACGGGAGCTGAATCGCGTAGAATCGGCTCCCGCGCCGCCAGGGCCGCAGGTCGCCCGGCAATGTGTCAAACCGGCAGGACGCAGATGAAGCTGCGCAGGCAATTGCAGTTCCTGAAGGCCGTCTGGAAGGACCCGCGCACGCCGTGGTATGCCAAGGCCGTGCTGGCAGCGACGGTCGGCTACGCCCTTTCGCCGATAGACCTAATCCCGGACTTCATACCGGTCGTGGGGTACCTGGACGACCTGGTCATCGTGCCGCTGGGGCTGCTTCTGGCGTGGCTGCTCGTCCCCAGAGAGGTATGGAGGGAGCACCGGACGGGAGGGCCCGGCGGCCCCGGCGCGTCCGCGGAGGCCGATGGGCCGAAGGCTGCCCCCCACTGCAAGGAGACCAAACAAAGTGACGGAGAAAGTGCTCTACGCTGAGCTGACGCCGAAGGAGTTCCGCAAGCGGCTCGACGCGGCGCCGATAGCCTATCTGCCCCTCGGCACGCTGGAGTGGCACGGCGCGCACCTGCCGCTGGGGTCGGATGGGCTCCAGTCGCAGGGGTTCTTCGTCGAGCTGGCCCAGCGCGCGGGCGGCATGGTCCTGCCGATGCTGTTCTTCGGCCCGGACCGGTCCATGGAGGCGGGCGGCCGCACCTTCTACGGGATGGACTACTACCGCTACCCGGACGTCCCGCCACAGCAGTTGGACGGCAGCGCCTACTGGATGCCCGCGGACCTGTTCGTGCAAGTCCTCGAGTCCGTGCTGAGACAGCTCAAACGCGCGGGCTTCCGAATCGTCGTCGCTCACGGCCACGGCCCGTCCACCGTTGCGTTCCGCGACCGCATCGACGAGTGGAGCACGGCGCTCGGGCTGCGTCTGTTCGTCTGCTGGCGGGACGACGAGTCCGACGGCCTGGGAATCCAGACCGACCACGCGGCAGCCAATGAGACGTCGCTGATGATGGCGCTGCGCCCGGACCTCGTGCAGATGGGGAATCTGCCGCAGGATCCAGACGAGTGGCCCCTGGCCGTGGGAGGCAAGGATCCGCGCAGACACGCCAGCCCGAACGTCGGGCGCAAAGCGATAGAGGCGCAGGCCGAGCGGATGGCAAGGCTGCTGGAGAGGACGCTGGCAGAGGTGAGGCAGGAGTAGGAGCAGGCTTGCCCGCCGCACGGCGGGAGCAAGAGTAGGAGTTGGGGCGCGGCGTCCGGCCTCTACAGCTCGGCGCTGAGAAGCTGGTTCAGGTGACGCGACGTCTCCTGGATCTGGTCCTCCATCATGGCCGGATCGGCGACCGAGAGCTCTTCGCCCGAGGAGCGCCGCTGGAAGACCAGGGATTCTCCCTCCGCGTCACGCTCGACGCGGAGCAGCTTCAGTTCTTTCCGCCGCATGAGGTAGAGGGCCAGCACGAAGCGGAAGGTGCGCTTCCTATCGTTGTCTGGCCGGGCCAGGCGGTCGAAGAACTCCAGCATCAGCCCGGTGTCGAGCGTGGGCTTCTGGTCAGGCTCGGCGCGGCGGCTTCGCCAGAAGCAGAAGCAGCGCGCCGAGTCCTGCTTCTCCCAGCAGGCAGGGCAGAAGTCGCTCCGGACGAAGTCGTCCTTCTCCTCGTTGAGGCAGGAGAAGAAGGTGCGTTTCGGAGGCAACTCCTGGCGGCAGGCGCTGCACGCCCCCCTGCTCCTCGTGATGGTCCAGCTCTCGAACACGGCGGGTCCGCCTAGTCAGCGAGGTACGAGGCGACTTTCCCGGTGACGCGTTTGCGGCACTGGTGCGTCTGACGGCTGAGTCCGTCCATCTCCGAGACGGCCTTCTGCGTCAGGTCGGGCGCCTTGAGGAACTTCAGGTTCACTTCCACGTTGAGCCGCGCAGCGGCGCAGGCCGCCTCCGCCAGGATGGCGCTGACGCCCACGTCCGTGATCAGGTTGGGATTGCCGACGTCCACGAGCCGGTCGGCTAGGGCGGCAACGCGCGCGCAGCGGCGCATCACGTCGAACGGCGCCGCCATGGCGCCTCGCAGGGCCCCGTCCACGGCGGCACGGCGCGCGGCCTTCTGCTCATCCGTGTCCCTTGGCATTCCGTAGGCCGCGTCCACAGCGCCGTAGGCCTCGACGTCGCGGTCCATGAGGCCCAGCAGGGCGTCGCGGCACTCGACCAGTTCGGCCAGCATTCCCTGGACGGCATCTTCGACCGAGGCGAACTTCTTCTTCCCGACGGTGAAGTTGGCCGACATCTCGCTCATGGCGGCGGCCAGTGCGCCCACGAGCGCGCTCACGCTGCCGCCTCCTGGGGCCGGCTTGTTCGCCGCCGCGTCGGAGACGTACTCCTCAAGGCCGCCCTTGCGGTACATCGCCCCTACTCCTTGACCTCGACGCGGCTGCCCAACTGCATGAAGTCGTAGAGCTCGATCACGTCCTCGTTCTTGAGCCGTATGCATCCGTTCGAGCACTTGGTGCCGATGCTGGACTCATCGCTGGTTCCGTGGATGCCGAGGCCGGACGCCCCCGGCTCGTTGGCGAAGGCGATCCATCGCTCGCCGAGCTGGTAGCCCGGCTGGCCGTACTTGATGACGCCGCCCTCCGGCGGGTACCAGTCGGGGCGCACCATCATGCTGGCCACAGTCATCTGGCCCGCTGGAGTCAGGTCATTCTTGCCCACGCCCACGCGGTATTCCTTCACGTAGACGCCGTCCAGCAGGAGCGCCAGCCGGAACTCCGTCTTGTAGACGACTGCGCTGGTCCGCCCGGTGAGTATCTTCAGCTTCTGCCCGCCGCGGATCTTGTCGGCCTGCATGCCGTTGATCCTGGCGATCATCCGCCAGTTGACGCCGTACTTCTTGCCGATCTTGACCAGACTATCGCCTCGATCGACCACGTGGACCTGCGCGCCCTCAAGGCAGCGCGGGTCGAAGACGAGCTTCTGGTTGATCCGGTCCAGCACCTCGCGCACCTGTCGGGCGGGCTCGCCGCGTGACCCGAGATAGAGCTTGCTCAGGATGGCGCGGGCTTCCACCCACTTGTCCGCGTCCACGAGAGACAGAGCCCGCTTCAGGTCGGCGGGCGCCGGGTTGGCGGCCGAGGAGGCTGGGGCGGCTGGCAGCGCGGTTTGTCCCGTGCGAGTCGGTTCGGCCGGCGCCGCCGCCAGCGCAGTTTGTCCTGTGCGAGACGGCTCGGCCGGCGCCATCGCCGCGAGCACGAGCGGCTTGGGAGTCTCGGACGGACCCGAAGGGACCTGCTTCGCCTCGTGGCGTGAGGGACCCGGACCGGCGGCAACAGACAGTCGCTCAGCCGGCTGGTCGTCAGCTCGCGTCTGGAGCGGCTTCGCGGCCGGCTCCGCGGCCGGCTGCGCCGGGGCTGGCGCGCGCGTCCCGCTGGCACTCGCGACGTCCGCACCCGCGGACGCCGCTCCAGGCTCGGCCAGCGGCGCGCTGGCCGTCCGCCTCTGCGATATGAGGATGCCGATCGCCGCCGCCACCAGAAGCAAGATCAAGAGTTTCCTCATGCCTTCTATCACCCTCGGAGTCGAGCCAGTCGGAATGCTGTCACGCAACCATAGCGAAGCGGTGGATCGGGATGCAAGGGGCCGGCCCAGAAAGCAGACTCGCGCCGAGCAGTGCGGCCCTTAAGCCGTTGATTGGCATTGCGTTACGGCTCTCGCCGCCTCCGTGCCCTTCGGCAGTGAGCCGGACAATGGCCGTTGGTTTTCGCAACGCTGGGAGGCGCGGAACGGCCTTCCCGCTACAGGCAAGACGCCCTTGTGAGGCGCTGGAAGATGGGCACGCGCGGAAAGGGGTCAGGCGCGCGTGTCTGTTCGGCCAGCCGAAGCCAGCGCGCGGCCCGCGCGCCATCGGCAGACCCGCCGGACGATGCCGATGACGCCGATGGCTATGAGGACGGATCCCAACGCGATAAGCACGTCAGCCACCACGAGCGATCGCTCCCGGTACGGAGCCGGCGCGGAGACGAGCCCGGCCGGGTGCGCGCGGGAGCCCGGCGGGCCCGGGCCTGCCTACGGCTCCGGGGCCGTTGCCTGTCCCCGATGGCCGCGCACCATGTCGCGCGCAACCGAATCGGCGGTGATGAACTGCCCGGCCACCGAGACCCTGTTGCCCCCCTGCTCCTTCGATTCGTAGACGGCACGGTCAGCCGCGGTGACAACGTTGTCCATCGTCTCGCCGTTGACGGGATAGGCGGCGATCCCGACGCTGACGCGGACGAAGTCGACGGCCCCCTCATCGCCGACCTCCATCCTGTAATTCTCGACGGCCTGACGCAGCCTGTCGGCCAGGACGTAGGCTTCGCGCCGATCGGTCTGTGGCAGAATGGCCAGGAACTCGTCGCCCCCGATGCGCCCGAAAACGTCGCAGACGCGCACCTGCTGGAGCATCGTGTCCGCAACTTGCTGCAGCACCACGTTGCCGACCTGGTGGCCGTAGCGGTCGTTCACCTGTTTGAAGCCATCCAGGTCCAGGTACAGGATCGCGGTAAAGCCGCCGTGACGGCGCGTCCGCTCGCCTTCCTCGGACAAGCGGCGCTCCAGGTACCGGTAGTTGAACACGCCGGTGATCTCATCGACGAAGCCGCGCCGCCGGAAACTCTCCCTCATCCTCTGCGACACGCTGACGTAGGAATGGAAGGCATACCCGGTGACAACCAGAGACCACATCAGCACGGAAGGATAGGCGACTCGCAGCACGCCCGGCAGGTCACCCCAGCGACGGACCATGAGCAGAAGCAGCAGCACGATCAGCATGTCCAGGCAGAACGAGCCCAGAAAAATGCGCTGCAGCTTGTGGTCGAGCTCTTCGAGCTCCGCGTCAGTGAGCAGCGGCTGCTGACCCGGCTTTAGTCGCATCGTCAGCGCCCTCGAGATCCACGGCCTGGTCGCGGGGCACGGCGGTCCTCATCCTCGTCCACGCGCGCCCGTACGAGTGGCACGCGTGCGCCGCCACCACGAGCGACCACAGCAGGATGGCCGGAAAAGCGACCCTTACGAGCAACGGCACTCCTGCCCAGCGACGAACCACGGCCAGCAGGATCAGGACCAGTAGTGCGACCAGACTCAACGAGCCAAAGGCGACCCGGTGCAGCTTCCGCCCCACTTCGGCAAGCTCATCTTCAGATAGCAGCGCCGGCTCTTCAAACCTCGTCTGTGGAATCTGGCCTCCACACTTTCGCCAAAGAATAGCCTATCCGGGCCGTGCAATCAAGCAGATAGACTCGCCGCCCGAGCCCGACGGCAAGCACCGTCGCCATCGCCCAATGAAGCGGCGCGCGGCCGGGGCGCCGCTCAGCGGCTCCCTCCCGCCGGCCCCAGGAGCCCCCCGGCAAGCCACTTCATCTCGTGCACGGGCCAGAAAACGAAGAAGGCTTTGCCGATCAGGTTACGCTCGGGCACGCCGGGATGCTGCCAACGCCGGCTGTCGCTGCTGGCCGGGCTGTTGTCCCCCAGGACGAAGTACTCGTCCTCGTCCAGCTTGTAGACGGGGGTCGGGCCCAGCGAATTCAGCACGTTGACGTAATAGACGTCGCGCTCGATCGCGATCCCATTCCAGAGCACCTGGGCGCCCTGCGCGCCGAACTGCACTCCATGCCTGAGAGAGGCGCCGCCCTCGTAGTCGTAGCTGAACAGCTCGGCCCCGCCCAGAGTGCAGACTGCCCTGTTGTCGTAGTTCTCCAGCGCGATCGCCGTCGGCTCCCGCAGGTTCAACTTCGCCGCGGCCACCTCGCGCACGGACGCGCCGTTGTCCATGAGCACGGCCCGGCCGCGAGGGCTGTCCGAGACGGAGAATACGAGCCGATGCCCCGCGTCGTCGATGCTGAGCAGGACCTCCGCGCCCACCACGCCCTCATCCTCTACGCGGACTTCGGCCCGTATGCGGCAGTCGCCCACTTCGTCTTGGCCCGTAGTGCCCGACGAGCGCGGCGCCAGCTCGTAACTGAGCCCGTCGTAGGCGTAGAAGTCGACTATGCGCTGCGCGAGGGATGCCAGGACGGGAGTGCGCGCGCCGCGGGCGTCGACGCGCAGCGAGCCGTCCTGTTGGGAGACCTCCCAGCGTCCCGGCGCGGCCGAGAAATCCCACGTGGGCTTGACCTCGCGCCGAGGCGCGAAGCGCGAGTCGAAAACGTGAAGCCAAAGCTCCTTCTGGACGTCCCTGGGCTTTCGGGCGACCTGGCCGTCCACGTACACGTCGCCGTCCCTGAGCGAGACGGCCTCGCCCGGCAGGCCGACCACCCGCTTGATGAAGTCCTTGGCCGTGACCTCGAAGTCACGGGAGCCGCACTCCAGACACACGGCGTCCTCCAGCGATTCCGCCTCGCCCCGCCAGCCGCAGAGCTTGCACTGGATGGAAAGGAGCGGGTACTGGAAGACGACGACCTCCCACCGGCGCGGCTTGCGCAGGTGGTATATGAACTTGTTGACGAAAATGCGGCATGCATCCCGGTTGATGCGGTTGGCGGCGTCAGCCGTCTGGAGCGACCGGCCCTGGGAGTCAACCGCCGAGTTCCGCAGCCACTCCAGCGACCTCAGCCAGCCGAAGCGCAACGGCTCGCCGTCCTCGTCGTAGTGCCCGGCTCCTTCCCAGTGATAGTGGCAGTTCGGGCATTCGACGTCCCCTTTCGGACCCGTCCTGTCATCGCCCACGCCGAAGACCCAGCCGCAGTTGCGGCATCTGATCTCCCTGTAAACGCCCAGCAAGGTCGGGGCCATGCTGCCGTGCTGGATGCGGAAGGCCTCCACCACCATCTGGCGCACGACCAGCACGAGCAACACGATGAACGCGATCCATTCCAGGTTGTCCCGCAGAGGCGTACGGCGCCTGGTCAGGCCACCGGGGCCGCTGCCGGCCCCCCCCTCGCCCACGTGCCCGTCCTCAGTCAAGCCGGGTTCCCTCCCCTGGAGATCGAGGCCAGCGGCGGCTCATGACTCCTCGCCTTCCAGCACGGCGAGGAAGGCCTGCTGGGGGATGTAGACGCTGCCGACGGCCTTCATCCTCTTCTTGCCGGATTTCTGCTTCTCGCGCAGCTTTCGTTTGCGCGTTATGTCTCCGCCGTAGCACTTGGCCGTCACGTCCTTGCGCAGAGGGCTGATGGTCTCCCGGGCCAGGACGCGGCTCCCGATGGCGGCCTGGATGGGAATGGCGAACAGGTGCCGGTCAATCCGCCTGCGCAGCAGTTTCACGATGCGCCTTCCGCGCCTCTCGGCTTCGCTGCGGTGGCAGATGATGGACAGGGCGTCCACCGGCCTCTGGTTCACCAGTATGTCCACCTTCACCAGGTCGCTGGTCCTGTAGCCGATCACCTCGTAATCCATCGTGCCGTATCCGCGGGTGAGCGACTTGAGCCTGTCGAAGAAGTCGTAGACGAGCTCCGCCAGGGGGATCTCCACGACGATCATCGTGCGCTGATCGCTGAAGAACTCGGTCCTGCCATGCTGCCCGCGGCGCTGTTCGACCAGCTTCATCACGTTGCCGATGTACTGAGCGGGCACGACCATGCTCACGCGGACCCACGGCTCGCGCACCTCGGCGATCTCGTCCTCGTCCGGCATCTGCGCCGGGCGATCGACGGAGACCGTGCGGCCGTCTCTGGTCGCCGCTTCGTACCGGACGTTGGGCGCCGTCTGGATGATGGCCAGGTCGTTCTCCCGTTCCAGACGCTGCTGGATGATCTCCATGTGCAGCAGGCCGAGGAAGCCGCACCGGAACCCGAACCCAAGCGCGTCCGACGACTCGGGCTCGTGCACGAACGAGGAGTCGTTCAGCGACAGCTTGTCCAGAGCCGAACGCAGCGCCGGCAGGTCCTCGCTCTCCTGCGGGAAAAGGCCGCAGTAGACCATCGGCTTGGGTTCCCTGTACCCGGGCAGGGGATCGGGGGCGGGGCTGTCTTCCAGAACGACGGTGTCGCCGATCTTCACGTCGCGGATGTTCTTGATGCTGGCCATCAGATAGCCCACCTCGCCGCATTCCAGCCCTTGCGCCGCCGTCATGGCAGGGCGGAAGATGCCCACTTCGGCCACCTCGTAGGAATGCCCCGAGCCGAGCATCCTGACCCTTTGCCCCGACTCGACCTGCCCATCCACAACGCGGACGTAAACCACGACGCCCCTGTACTCGTCGTAATAGGAGTCGAAGATCAGTGCCCGCAGCGGGCCCGAAGGGCTGCCCTGGGGGACCGGGACGCGGCGGATGACGGCCCTGAGCAGCTCGTCAACTCCCTCTCCGGTCTTGCCGCTGACGGCCAGGATCTGGTCGGGGTCGAAGCCGAAGGTCTGCTCCATCTCGGCCATGGTCTCGATCGGCCGGGAGTCGGGCAGGTCTATCTTCGTGACGACGGGCACGATCGTCAGCCCGCCGGCCAGCGCCTGCTCGAAGTTCGCGACGGTCTGCGCCTCGATTCCCTGGTTGGCGTCCACCAGCAGCACGGCCCCCTCGCACGCCCGCAGGCTCCTGGCCACCTCGTAGCTGAAGTCCACGTGCCCCGGCGTGTCGATCAGGTTGAGCCGGTATTGCACGCCGTCCGCCTCGTACGCCATGGCCACGCAACTGGCCTTGATGGTGATGCCCCGCTCCCTCTCCAGTTCCATGTCGTCGAGCATCAGCTCGTGGAACTCGCGTTCGGGAACGCAATGCGTGAGCTGGAGGAACCGGTCGGCGAGCGTCGACTTGCCGTGGTCGACGTGCGCGATTATGCAGAAGTTTCGTATGCGGTCAAGCATCGCGAGAGGGGAGTTTGAGCACAGGACGCCGGCGACGACGGCTAACCTGGCGCCCGGCTCATCACGCGCCGCAGCCGGCGTCCGCAGCCACCAGTATACGATCTTCTGAGGATATCAGATGGGCGCGGCGCCTTCAAGCAGCTTCGGCTCGCGCGCCGGCGCGGGCCGGTCCCTTGACATCGTGCGGACGTTGCCATATAAGGGCATATGGGGTGCCTTTGCCGCGACATCCATACCCCCTTAGCTCAATCGGCAGAGCAGCGGATTCTTAATCCGTCGGTCCGGGGTTCGAGCCCCCGAGGGGGTACCAGCTTACCGACGACGCGGTCCGCATCGGCGGGCCGCGTCGTCCTTTGCTTCGGCTCGCTCCGCAAGGGGCGGCCCGCCTTTTCCGGGATGTTAAGTTTCCCGCGCGACCGCCTGAGAAGCCCCCCAAACGCATCCAGAAGCCCTTTCGCAGCCGCCTGTTGAAGCCGCCCTTCCATTGCTCTCACAATGGTTGAACTCACAGTGAGCGACGTGCCAGCGCTGCGTGCCGGGCTGTCAGGCGCGACGGGGCGGCAGTCTGCTTGCCCTTCGCGGCCATCTTCTCCACAGCGGATCGCTGAACAAGGTGCCAGAGACAAGCTCTTTTGCATACCTTCGACTACACCCGCACATCCTGCGGCCGGCCACCCGTCTGCCTTTCGACACCTACGTATGCCGCGACGAAAAGGAAGGGCTGACTCCGTACAAGGCCGCCGGCCAACCGGTCTACGTGGACACGTGGAAGGAGCTGGAGGACTCCGACACGGACCTGATCTACGTCGCGGATGAGAACGCGGAGAGCTGCTTCGACTACGTTGAGGACAACCTGCCCGAGATACTCAAGGAGAACGAGATCCCCGGCAGGCAGGCCGCCGAATGGGTCTACCGTCTCGCCTGTCGCGGTATGGAATCCCTCCTGGAAGAGCCCTACTCCACGCCGGCCTACGCGCGCGTCAGGGACCTGATAAAGGCAACGGCCGAGACCATTCACCGCAATCCCGGCACCGAGTGGCTGATGATGGACTGCGCGCCCCTTTCGTATTACACCCACAGCCACTGCGTGAACGTGTGCGTGCTGCTGGCGGGGCTGGCCACACGGGTGCTGGGGGTGGACGAGAGGGGCCTGCTCAGCCAGGTGATGCTGGGCGGCGCGCTGCACGACCTGGGCAAAGCCCTCGTGCCGCCCGAAGTCCTTCACAAGGCCGGCCCGCTCACGCCGGCGGAGTTCAGGCTGATCGAGAGGCACCCGCGCGACGGGGTCAAGATGGCGCGGCCTTACCTGCGCCAGGCCCCGATCGCCAAGAACATCATACGCCAGCACCACGAGGACGTCTGCGGCGGCGGCTACCCGGACGGACGCAGCGGCGCCACAATCAACCTGTTCGCGCGGGCCGCGCGGGTCGTCGACGTCTTCGACGCCCTGACCAGCCACCGCCCCTACCGCAACGCTATGGGGAGCCGCCAGGCGCTGGCCACCATGGTGGGCCAGATGCGGGAGCAGTTCGACGAGGACATCCTGCACAGATTCATCAACAGCCTGCCAGCCAGGTTCGGAGCCCAGACCACGATCCCCGTCACGGTTAAGGGCAAGTCAGCCCGGCCGGCGGTGCATTCCTGGAGCGACAGCACCTTCCGCTGGCACGAGGAGGGCCCCGATGAGGACCTGCCCATCGCCGAAAGCCTCCTCGTCACCGAGCCCGAGGCCGTCGCAGCCGAGACTAGGCAGCCCGATGACGCCGACGCGGCCGTCATGGACCCCATCGTCCAGCAAAAGCTGGACGAGATCGAGCAGATGGGCAACGAGCAGCTCCGGAAGGTCAGCCAGATCACGGGCATCATGAACGCCATCGGGGAGGCGCTGGCAGGCCAGCAGGCGGGCGTCGCCGCGAAGCCTGCCGATGCAGCCCCGAGCAGCGCGGAGCAGGTACAAGTGCCCGCGCGAGCCCCGCTCGCCGATGCAGCCCCGAGCAGCGCCGAGCAGGTACAAGTGCCCGCGCGAGTCCGGCTCGCCGACCAGCAGGAACTGTCTCTGGTGCAGAGCCTGCTGTCCGTGCTCTGGGAGGTGGAGGCCTGGCGCAAAAGGTTCGCCGAACTACGGCAGGAGCAGCTCCACGTGCCCGATCTCCGCGCGGAGGCGCTCGCCTGCCTGGGCTTCATGCAGGAGAGCTTGGCAGCCGTTCTGCGCGATCACAAAGTGGACATCCTCGACCAGGCCGACGCCGGCGGCTCGCCCCCGAAGCGCGCCCGGCGCGCCTGACGACCCCCCGCGCCGCCGGCTCCCCGCTCACGCCAGGCCTGCTATCCAAGCTCATGCAGCCCGAAGGGCCCGAGCGGAAGCGCGGGAAACCCGAGTTCGTCGCAGGCCTGACCATTCAACGGCTCCGCTCGCATCCTGCTCGCTCCGCAGTGCGCTCATGTTCGCCCTTCCAACGAACGAAGGGTTTCACATGAGCTTCAGCAGCCCCGCGATGTTCCGCCAGAAGATGTCCTCCTTCTGGTCGTCCGCCAGATCGAGCACGTCGATCTTCCGTATCGTCAGCCGCGCATACGACGCCGTGTCGGGAGCCTGCTGAGGGCCATCCGTGCCGAAGATGAGTCGACCCGCTCCGAGGCGCCGGACGGCCCGCTGCACCTGCTCCAGGAGCACCACGCCGCTCAGGTCCAGGAAGACGTTCTCGTGGGCCTCGGCGAGCGCGACGAAGCTCTCCAGCAGGCGAGCATCCGTCCCAAGGTAGCGGCCCATGTGCGCCACGATCTGGCTCGTGCCCGGGAACGCTCGGGCAAGGCGCTCGGCGGCCCGCACGTTCCCAAGGCAGTCTATCAGGCACGGGACTCCGCGCCCCCCCGCCAGCTCGAAGACGGGATCGACGACGTATTCGGCCAGCGTGCACTCGCCCGCGTGGACCTTGATGCCCCGGAAGCCCTGCTCGGCGAGCGCGCAGTCGATCTCCTCCAGCACCGGACGCCCGTACTGCGGCAGCGCGTAAACGTACGGGATCAGGCGGTCCGGGAACTGCCGGACGGCCTCCAGCGCCATCTCGACCGAGCGCTCGGTCGTCGTGGACATGGCGAACACGACGGACCGCTCGATCCCCGCGGCGTCCATCGTGGAGACGATCTGCGCCGCAGAGTACTCGGTCCCGTCGGCGTCGCCATGCTTCAGGTGAACGTGCGAATCCCAGATCCTCACGGCTTCCTCCTCGCGGCGACGCGCGAGATTCCGGCGCGCGGCCTTCATTGCAGGAAGAGCTTCAGCGCCACGTCCGTCCCGATCTGCGGCAGCCGAAGCTCGAGCCGATTCCCCGCGGCCACGGCCGAAGTCCTGGCGACCACTTCGCCCTTCACGGTGTCCCAGGACTCGACCTGCCACGTCCCGTCGGCGAATCCGCTCAACCGCACCGACGTCGGCTCGACCGGGGGCACGGGACCGCCCTCGCGGACGGCGAACCACGTGTGCGCCTTGTTCTGGACCCAAACCAGCGCGCGGTCGTCGCTGGCGAGGCCGAGGACGCGCAGCGGCGGCAGCTCGTTGGTCACGTAGTCCGTAAGCTCGAAGTACTGGACCTGCGCCCAGTCATTGCCGTCGTTCGCCAGCTCTATCGTGTGCCGCCCGGCGGGCAGGTCAATGCCGTACGCCTCGTCATAGTCTGTCTGCCATATTTGCCATTGCTGCTGCCACCTGCCGCCCTTGCCCAGGTTCTCGCCCGCCGGCAGTTCGACGGTCCGCACTGGCTGGCCGTCCAGGCGGAACTGGAGCACGGCGCCGGCGCTCACCGTCCCGACGCGCACGTTGAAGCGGCACGGCTTGCGGCAATCCACCTCGAACACGAGCGGCGACCGCAGGTCCTGGTGCCCGTGTCCGTGCAGCAGATCCGGCAGTTCGTCGTGGTTCCCTACCGCGCCGTCGCGGCCGATGACGAAGCGCATGCCCTCCGGCACGGGCCCCTCCCAGCTTCCCTTGCGCGGCGCGAACCGCAGGTCCTTGAACAGCACCTGCTCGAGAGGGCGCGTGTAGGCGACCGAGTCCGCTTCCAAGAGCCGCCAGGACCGGTCGGCCAGGGGTTCGCCCTCAACGAAGCGGCTCAGGCCGAGGTAGACGCGATACAGGTCCAGCGGGTCGATGTAGGAATCGTGCCACCAGCTCACCGGGTTCGAGGCGGAGCCGGACATCAGCGCAGCCCAGTTCCCGTTGTGCAGGTGGACGCCGGCGGGGTCCATCTGCCGCGTTCCGGCCCCGCTGCTGATGCCGTACTCGCCGAAGACGTGGAGCTTGCGCCCGTAGTCGCGCAGCTTCTGCCGGCAGATGGCGGCCACGTCCCCGGCCATGTCCGCCCACAGGCTGTTGGCGTAGTAGTGGCTCTGGACGAACTCCATCTCGGGCAGGTTCCACAGCTCGGGCCAGCCCTCCGTCGTCCACTGGCTGGTCGTGATCGGGTGATCGAACGGATCGTCCTCGGCGATGACGTGGGCCATTTCGGCGTGCCACGCGCCCACCAGATCCCTGTGCTCGGCGGCCCCCTGCCAGCCCTCGATCTCGTTCACGAATTCCCAGCAGAGCAGGTTCGGATGGCACCCCCATCGCGCGATCAGATAGCGCAGCCGGTTCTTGTAGGTGGACTTCGCACGTTCGTCGGCGAAGAAGTCCATCACCTCTTTGCACGGGCCGCCGATGGCGGCGTTGTACGGATTGCGTTCCCAGCCGCCGATGAAATCCTGATGCGTGTCGAGGCACAGCATCAGCCAGATGCCATGCTTTTTCGCGAGGTCAAGCGTGCGGTCGAGCCGCCACGCTTCCTCGATGCGGTAGTGGCCGACCGGGAGGCGCCATTCGAGGCCGAGCCCTTCGGACCACATCCAGAAACGGGTGTAGTTCTCGCCGCCGGAGGACATCTTGCGGAAGATCTCGTCCAGGTCCGCCGCATACGTCGTCACGTTGTGGCCGATCAGGAAGAGGGAGCGCCCACTGTCCAATCGGAAGTAGCGCGGCCCCGACGTCGCGGCGTCGCTGATGCGGGCGAAGCCTTCGGCGCCCGACTCCTCACAACGGAAGGCGACGGGCTGCGACTCGACACCGCCGCTCCGGTCGCGCGCGCGGAATACCACGCGGTGCTCGCCGATCTCGCGCGGCGTGTAGCGCACCTTCCACTGCGGATCGCCACGGAGGGACAGCAGCTCCAGCCCGTCCTCGTACTCGGCCTCGAAGCCCTGGTAGTAGAACCCCGCCAGGCGTTCGGTCCGCCCGGACGGCGTCGTGAAGGCCGCTTCGACCGCCACGTCTTCGGGATCGAACGGGTTGTCGTACGTAGCCGAGAGGTCTAGCGTGAACTCGACGGGCTCGTAGAGCCCGACCGTTTTCCGGTCCGCCTTCACGCCGGCCAGTCCCAGCGGGGCCTGCCGGGGAAGGGCCCGCCAGGGACGCACCTGTTCGATCGCGGGAACGATGCGGAGCGTAAGCGAAGCCCGAGCCCGGTCGCCGAAGTCCCTCGGCACAAGCCGAACGGAGAGCTCCGCGCCCTTCCCGGCCTCAGCTCTGAGCCCGAACGTCGTCGCCCCCTCGCTCGCCATCTCGAGGGCGGCAGCCCCGGAAAGGTTGGCCGTGCAGCCTCGGGCGGCGGTCTCAAAGCCGTCCACCGTCGTCTCGGGCGGGCCGTGCGTGCAGACGACGTAACCGCCCTCGTAGTCAGGGAACGGAAAAGAGAACGAGGCATATATCCCCCGTGTCAGCTCCATCTGCCCGTCGCGCTCGAACTCGTACGTCACGCGCAACGCGTCGCCTTCCCGGGCGAGAGTCTGCGTGAACAGGATGCGGCCCGGCCCGTCCTCCGGCCTCTTGACGAAGCTGCCCTGCCACCGGTCCCCGTCGGTCCTGGTCAATTCGCTGGCGCTGCTCCAAATCCATCTATCGTACCACAGGAAGAGGTGCGTGTTGACGTCCTGCTTGCCCGGCGTCTTGACGACGAGGGAGCCCATCTCGCTCACGGTCACCTCTGCTGCGACCCGCGCGCTTCCTGCCACAAGTGCCGTCAAGGCCAAAGCCAGCGCAAGAGCCTTCATGATGCCTCCTCAGGCTGACGCTGTGCCTGTGTCTCCGGTCCGCGCCGGCCTCACCGGACCGTGACCCGGCTCAGAGGGTACCAGCCGGTCTCCGCCCGCCCCTCGATGGCGAGGCGCACGACCGGCTCCCGAGTCTGCGGGTCCGCTACGGCGAGCTCGAGTCCGTACTCGCCCTTCGGCACCTCCGGCGGCAGCCGGAACTCCTCGCTCAAGGTGAAGCGGCCGGGCAGCCACTCCCTCACGCGGGACCCGCCCAGGCCGACCCAGGCGCGCTCGCCTTGCCCGTTCACAAGCGAGACTGCCGGCACGTAGTCGGCGTAGCAGGGGGCGACGCCGACGTTCTCCCAGTCCATCCCGACCGCGAAGGCGCCGCCCGCTTCGATCGACGCCGGATGCCGCAGCGAACGCAGCACGAACCGGTAGCCGAGCCGCAGCAGCATCGCCTCCACCTGGCCGCGGACGCCCTCCGGAAGCGGCGCGGACTTGTTGTTGATATAAGAAGCGTGCACGGAAAGGGCCCACTCGAAGATGTAGTCGATGTCCCAGCCTTCCTGCTTCCACTTGCGCATGTCCCAGCAGGTTTCGAACGCGACGGGGCTGCGCTTCCACACGTCCTCCAGGCCGGCCTGTTCGATCCGGGACGGGTACATGTCCCTCATGTGAGACCAGGTGCGGCTGAAGCCGCCCATGTCGCCCAGGCAGTCGGCGCGCCAGCCGGCCCCTCTGGACGTGGCGTACTCGAGCTCTTCGAGCGGGCCGATGAGCATCACCAGCCCCGTGTTGGGGAATCCCTCGAAGTAGGCGTCGATGATGCGGCGGCACACTTCGGGCGGGGGCATCGGGCGGTCCGTGCCGCTCATGTGCCACTCGCCCCAGAGGCCGACCGAGCCGATGTCCACGTGCGCGACGTCAGGGTGGCCGTCATAGCGCTCGCCGAGGGCGCGGATCAGCTTCAGGTGTCGCTCCAGCACGGCGGGGTCCGCCAGGTCGGGGGCCCAGTGCGCGCGCCCGCCGTTGTACGAGTACTCGAAGCCGGCGTAGCCTTCGTCCTTCAGGTATGGCGGGCTGTAGCTGTAATCGCGGTCGGTCCCACAGACCATGATGCGGAAGGCGAGCTTCTGCCCGGCCGCCCGGGCCCCGGCCAGAACCCCGTCCAGGAGCGCCCAGTTGTAGACGTCCTTCTCGGTCTCGACGTCCTTCCAGTAGAAACGGAAGTAGGCCGTCGAGCTCGGCAGGCCGGCGAGGTTCTCGTCATGGTCCGCAAAGCGGTGGAACGTCTCCCAGCCCATGAGGGGATTGGCGAGCAGGTCGTTGATCTGGCGGGGCCTGACCTCGACCGTCTGGCCTTCCGCCACGCCCGACAGCAGCATTACCGGCAGCAACAGCCCCATCCACAGGGCAAGATTCGGCAAGCCGATCATGGGAGCGCCTCCGTCCATGAGCCGCACGCGACGACCGGGCGCCCCATCATACCGGACGGACTGGGCCGACGGAAGGAAAACGCGGCGCGCGGGCTGCAGGCAGAGCCGTCAGAGCCCCGGACCGGTCGCCAGGATCTCCCACTGGCGGTCCTGGGTGCCGCCCCTGAAGGTCACGGTATCGCCCACGCGCTTGCCCATGAAGGCCAGGCCCAGCGGGGCGTTGTAGGCGTAGATGGTCTGATCCGGCTGCGCGTCCCACGGGCCCAGGAAGGTGTAGGTCTCGATCTGCCCCGTCGCCGCATTGCGGGCCTGCACGCGGCTGCCCACGGTGACGTGGTCGGCGGACGCCATCTCCCGCGTGATGACACGGGCCTCCGACAGCTCCTCCTGCATGCGGGCGGCGCGCTGCGCCAGGCGCCCGCGCTCCTCCAGCGCGGCGCGGTACTCGGCGTTGTCGCTCACGTCGCCGAAGCTGGCCGCCTGTCCGATCTCCCGCATCACCTCGGGCAGACGCACGTGGACGATGTGCTCCAACTCCTCTCTCCTCTTCGCGGTGCCGGCCTCCGTGGTGTAGACGATCTGCTCCTCCCACGGAAGAACGACGTGCTCGAAGAGCGCGGGGCAAATCGCGCGCAGCATGTTGGCCAGATCCTCCTGCATGCGCGGGGTGAGACCGGGGTTGCGCTCGGCCAGGCCCTTCAGGGCGGCCACCTGCTGCGTCTGCGCGTCCTTCAGGACCTCGCGCAGCGGCGCGCCCTCACGCATGAACAGGACCGTGCGCAGCTCGGCGATCTGCTCCTTCCTCTGCTGGTCGTCCAGGTCGGGATCCCGCACGAGCGAGGCGATCATGGACAGCACACGCATGAGCACGCCTACGGGGGCTGCCGCGTCCCGCAGCTCGTCGGGCGGATCAGTGGCCACAGACCGCCACAGCCAGGCCACCGAGCCCGACGTGGCATCGGTCCGGGCCAGGATCTCGCGTCCCGCCTCCGCGAGGGCCTGCCCGGCACCCGCCCCGCGGAGCACCCGGGCGGTCTCCTGGCAGACCTGTCGTCCCATCAGGGGCATGAGCCCCGCGAAGATGTCCTGCCACGTGTGCGGCCACTGCTGCCGAACGAACTCCAGGACGCAGAGCAACACGTCCCGATCCGTAACCGCCGAGACGAACGCTTCGCCGTCGCTCAGGATTTCCAGGGCGTTGGCCGGCGGCGCCAGCTCATCGGCAATCAGATCCGGACAGCGCCTGAGGAAAGCGTCCAGAACGGCGGCCGCAGCGAGCGCCAGGGCCGGCGAGCCGTGCCCACTCCCCGACGCCGCACGCCGGACCGCGCCGGCAACGCGTTCGAGGACCTCTCGCTCCACGCCATCGTGCGCCCGCACCTCTTTCAGGATCTGGAGCGCCACGGCAAGCCCGGCAAGCTCGTCTGCGGCGGACTCGAACCGCCGGAGCAGGCGCTGTCCGTGCGAGAGCGGCCTGCTGCGCACGAAGAGCGAAGGGGAACGGCCCGGCGTCAGCCCGATGTGGGACGACCTCTGGAGCTTCTCCCTGGCGGCCGACCACCACTTGGACCACGACCCGACGACCGGCTCCAGGTGGAGCCTGAGCCTGTGCAGCTCCATACGCCGGTCCACGGAGTTGAGGACCATCTCGACGAGCTGCCCGGGGTCTTCGTCCGCCAGGGCGCGCAGGCGGTCCCGCTCGAACACCCTGAGCGCGCGGAAATCGTCCTCCTCAAGCGGCTCCAGCCTGACGACGAGGCCCGGGCCGTAAGCCTTCTCCGAGTCGCCCAGGTCGACCAGGACGCTCCCGCTCTCGACGTCGAAGCCAACCACGCGCCCCGCCGCCCCCTGCTGCACGTCAAGGACGTACGCGCCCGGACGGAGGGACAGCATCTTGTCCAGGGCTGCCAGCGCCTCGTCAAGCCGGAGCCCCGCCGCGCGCAACGTCACCTGCATCAACGCATCCAGGTCGTCTCTGCCGGCGTATGCCTGGCCAACGAGCCCGACGAGCAACTCGCGGACGATCCCGCTCTCCGGCAGCAAACGCGCGCCAGCCCTGGCCGCCTCAAGCGCTCCGCCCGGATTGCCGGACTCCGCCAGGCTGTCCACCAGGTACCACATCAGGGACTCGGCAAGCTGGCCGTGCCCGCGCTCGACGAGGATCCCGGGCACTTCGAGCAGCGCGTCAGAGACGGCCGGACCTTCGTCGACGGCGGCCACCCAGGCCGATTCGAGCTGGTCCAGCTTCTCCTTCTTGGCCAGTTTGAGCAGTTCGTCCGGTTGCATCGGTTTGAGCGAGACAGGAAATCTGGAAGGCCGACTGCGCGGCGGCAGCGCACGCCCACGAGTTCAATATACTCGGAAGCGGCCAGCCGCTCAACAGCGCGGGGCCGGACCTTTCGGTTGATTCCGAAGCACGCAGCAGGCACAATTCGCAGCCGGTGACCCATGACGACGAAGATGCACAAGAACATCGTGCACAGGTGGGAAGGCAATCCGGTCGTCTCGCTGCGCGACCTTCCCTTCCAGGCGGCCGACCTGCACAACGCCGGCGCGGTCAAGTGGCGGGGCCAGTACATCCTGCTGCTCACGGTTGAAAGCCTGCGTGGCGACTGCTCGATCTATCTTGCGCGCAGCGACGACGGACGGCACTTCGAGGTCGAGCCCTCGCCCGTCCTTGCGCCTTCGCATCAGCAGCCTTTCGCGACGTATGAGAGCCGTGGCGTGCGCGACGCCCGCATAACGCCCTTCGACGGGACCTACTACATCACGTACCTGGCGGAGTCGGCGCACGGCTTCAGGGTGGGGCTGGCCAAGACGGAGGACTTCGCGACGTTCGAGCGGGTGGCGCTCATTTCGGAGCCCGACACGAAGAGCGGCATGCTCTTCCCGCGGAAGATCGGCGGCAAGTTCGCCCGCCTGGAGCGCCCGGGCGAGGGCGGCAACATCTGGATCAGTTACTCGGATGACCTGATCTACTGGGGCCGATGGGAAGCGGTGATGACGCCGCGTCACGGCTTCTGGGACTACGACCGCATCGGGGGCGCCGTTCCGCCTGTGGAGACCGAGATCGGCTGGCTCGTGCTCTACTACGGCGTGAAAAACGTCCCGGGCGGGCCGCTCTTCCGGCTGGGACTGGCCTTCCTCGGCCTGGAAGACCCCACCCAGGAGGTCGGCCGCTCCAACATCCCGATACTCGCCCCCCGCGAGCAGTACGAACGCATCGGCGACGTGGGCAACCTCATATTCTCATGCGGCGCGCTCATGTCCGACGACGGCTCGGAGCTGGAAATCTACTACGGAGCCGCCGATAGCTGCATCTGCCTCGGCACGGTGCCGTTGGAGGAGCTGGAGCGCGTCTGCATGCCCCACAAGGCAAGGGAGGGGACATAGCCGTGCCGAACGAGACCGACACAGACCTGTTGGTCCGCTACGCCGACAACCCCATCATCGGCGCGGGCGACATCCCCTTCACCTGCAACACCGTGTTCAACGGGTCGCCGCTGAAGCTGGACGACACCTACTACATCCTGCTCAGGGTGGAGGGCCAGCACGGCTACTCCCTGTTCGCCCTCGGCACCGGCAAAGACGGCTACGCCTTCGACATCCATCGCGTGCCGGTGATGGTCCCGGCGGACAGCGGCCCCATGGAGAAGTACGAAGCGGCCGGCATTGAGGACCCGCGCGTGACCATGCTGGAGGGCGAGATATACGTGGTTTACACCGCTTTCAGCGGCTACGGGCCCGTCATGGCGCTGGCCAGGACCAAGGACTTCTACGAGTACGAGCGGCTCGGCGTCATATCCGAGCCCGGCAACAAGGACGGCATCCTCTTCCCGCGCAAGGTGCACGGCCGCTACGTCCGTTTCGACCGACCCATCGGCAACGAAGTGGGCAGCGTGTGGGTCTCGTTCTCACTGGACCTGCTGCACTGGGGAGACAGCCGCGTGGTGATATCCCCGCGGGGCGGCTATTGGGATTCCTACCGCGTGGGCGGCTCCACCGTCCCGATCGAGACGAAGTACGGCTGGCTGGAGGTCTATCACGGAGTGAAGATGACTTCCGGCGGCCCCATATACCGCGCGGGCGTGGTGCTCCTCGACCTCGACGACCCCTCGATCGTCGTCGGCAGAAGCGACGTCCCGATCCTCGCTCCGCGCACGGAGTACGAGCGGATCGGCGACATCAACAACGTCGTGTTCGCCTCGGGCGCCCTAGTGGAGCCTGACGGGGAAGTGAAGGTATACTACGGCGCGGCCGACACGGCCATCTGCGTCGCCTCCGCGCACCTGGACGACCTGATCGCCATCGCCCTCAAACGGTCCGCCTGAGACCCGAACCGCGTCGAACGAGCCCTCCCCCACCAGTCGAACTCAAGCGGCGGGCGCCGTCGCGTCGATGAGCCGCCCGCCGTTGGGCAGGTCGCTCTCGCTGAAGCCGAAATCAGTCAGGAACCGCTGCGCAAGCCGCTCGTTGACGCGCCAGCCCATCGTGTCCTTTCGGAACCGCATGGCAATCACGTAGTCCAGCACGGGCCCGAAAGTGCCCATGAACAGCGCGTTCGGCTGCGAGTCGGTCGGAGTGCCCGGCCCCGGATCGCTGGCCCAGAGGCAGTCAATGACGCAGAGCTGCTGGCGCGGGAACAGCACGTTGCCCGTCGTGGCGTCGATCTCGCCGAGTATCTCCTTCGACTTGTTGATGCCGAACATGTAATCCGCTCCCCCGCCGTCCTGGTGAGAGGGGCCCGGCGAGAACGTGCCGAAGTGGTTCTTCAGGCTCAGGGTGAAGGCGCCGAACTCCGCCCCGTGGCCCTTGCAGAGGCCGACGTTCACCAGGATGTCCACTTCGCCGCGCACGAGGTGGCCGAGGCAGGGGGCCTGGTGGTCGCCCTTGAAGTAGGGGGCGGGCACCGTGGTGTTCGTATCCGAGCCGCCCCACTGGTCGGCCAGGTGCACGCCGTCGGGCAGTCCCTTGAAGGGGTTATCGCGCGACATGCCCGAGCCGTGACAGGCGTCATAGATGTAGATGTTGGAGCCCTTCACGCCCAGCCCGGCCAGGACGTGACACAGCTTGCTCATCACGGCGCTGCGAGAGCGCTGGATGGCGATCTGGTTCGTCTTGATCGCCACGACGGTGTCGCCCCAGGACTTGGACGGGGGCTTGAGGAATATCTTCCGCCATGCGTCGGCCGCGGCGCTCTCCTGGGCCAGGGCAATCGCCGCCCTGTCCATGTCCTGCTGGACGACGTCCCACGCGACCAGGCCCTCCTGCTCCACCCAGCTCGCGTTCGGCTTGACGGCCGTCGTCATCCCCGCGTCGCGCAGTCCCACGACCCGCAGCGGGCTGATGTAGGGGTGGACCTGGCCCCCGCCGCCGTAGGCCTCGACCCGGCGGGGTATGATGATGGTCGGGATGGAGCCAAGTGCCAGAACGCCAGCCGTCGTCTTCAGGAAACGCCTGCGGGATATCGACTTCGCGTCTCTTTCTGCCATCCTCCCTCTCCTGTGCATGAAGTGTAGAGGGATTCCGGAAAGAAGCGCAAGCGCGGCTTTTTCCGGGATCCCTCCGCTCATTGCACTATACCCAGTCCGGTTGGGCGTGGCAAGTGCAGTGCCACGGACGCCTGGATTTGCCGACGTGTCCCTGCGTCCGTATAATCACGCGTCCGCCATGCATAGTAGGGATGGAACGAATGAAGGCCACCGCCGTGACCGGGCCGTTGATGGAGCGCCTTGCGCTCGAGCTCTCTCTGAAGCCCTTCTACAGGGCGGACGCCGGGACGTTCGACGACACGGCGGCCCGGATCATGAGGACGTGGGCGGACCTGGCCGGGGCGGCCCGGGACCTGGCCGTCCTGCTCTGGATCGGGGACGGTTCGGAGATCCTCGAGTGGAAAGGGGACATGGACGAGCCGGTCCGCTGGGCGCACACGATCGGGTTCAACAACCTCGAGTACGGCCTGTACCCGGACGCGAAGTACTACGCCTTGCAGCGCGCGGTCGAGTTCCGCGATCCCGTGCCCACAGTGCGCTACGGGGACGTCGCCCGGATCGCCCGGGCGCTGCGGCGCGCAGCGGATGAGACGCTCGGCAAACGGCTGCTCGTCGGGGCGACCATCGACCCGGGACCTGAGTTCGTCCACAACCCGTGGAAGTATGAGCGCCACCGGGAACTCATCCACGGCGGGCCCGATTCCGACATGCCTGAGTCCGTGGCCTTCCTGTGCAGTTGGGAACGCCTGCACGCGGACGAGACGGCCTACGCGGGCTACCCGAAGGGCGTGCCGGAGGGCACCCCGCTGGGCCGTTTCCTGGGGCGCCAGCTGCGGTCCTTTGCGGACGCTCTGGGCTTCGACTACGTCTGGCTGTCCAACGGCTTCGGATGCACGCACACGGCGTGGAGCTACATGGGCGAGGCGTTTGACGGAGAGCGGTTCCTGCCCGAGCGAGCCGCCGAGAGCAAGCGCAAGCTCCTGTCCTTCTGGGAGGACTTCCGCGCGGAGTGCCCCGGTTATCCGGTCGAGCTCAGGGGGACGAACTTCAGCGTCGGCATGGACGCTGCCAGCGACGGCGTGCCGCTGCGGGACATCGTCGCACGAGCCGGCGCGCTGCCGCCGAACACCCCGTGGGGATGCCGGCGCCTCGGGGCGGAGATGACGATCTACCTCTCCCGCATCGCCGGCGCGCGGGAAGTGCCCATCCCGTTCCGCTACTACACGAACGACCCCTGGTTCAACTCCGATCCCTGGTGGTCTTACTACGGCCGGGAGCCTTACGACATCTACTGCCCGGCGTCCGTCTGCCGGGTGAGCGCGGCCGGGCGCGTGCAGACGCCGACCCGCCTGGAGCTTCTGACCATAGACGACGAGCTCGGACGCCTCGTGCCGGAGCTCGCGCGCGAGGTCACGCCTCACCTGATCCGCGCCTTCACGCTGCGGCCGGATGCGCCCGGGCCGTTCGTCTGGATCTACCCGTTCGACGAGTACCACAATCTCATAGACGAGCGGCCGGAACTGCTGGACCATGCGTTCTTCCACGATTGGTTCATGGTCGCGTGCCTCTCGGCCGGACTGCCGGTCAACACGGTGATGGCGGCCGGGGACTTCGTGCGGCTGGCGCGGAGGCGCGAGGCCCTGCGCGACTGCGTGCTGGTGGCGCCGGTGCCGCTGGAGGGCTGGGCCCTGGCCGATGCTCTGGGCCAGTGGGTGAGCGGCGGCGGCAAGGCGCTTCTTTACGGGCCCGTGGGAACCGCAGCGCCGGCCGCCAGGGAGCTTCTGGGGCTGCGGGCGTCCCACCCGCTCGACGGCGAGCTGGCAGTGGAGGGATCCCTCAAAGAAGATGAGTCCGATGCGGCGCCCGAGCGGGCGCTTCTGCACGACTCGCTCGTGAGCGCCGGGGGGATCTCGGCCGTGCCCGCCCGGCGCGGCGATGCGGCCACGCAGATCCGCCTGACGGCGAGCAAAGGCGGCGCGCAGAGGGTCTACGCCCTGGTGCGGAGCGCGCCGGACTGGAATGGGGGCCGCCTGGCCTGGATCCGCGGCTCGGTGGCGTTCTCGAGCCGGCGCCGGCTCGAGCCCCTCCCCCAGGACCCGCAACGCTGCTATAACCCGGGAGAGTGGGCGCGAGGCCTGCTGGCCGACCTGGGCTACGCAATCGAGCAGCAGAGGACCGGTCCCGGGATCCGTCCGGCGATGCTGTTCGTGTCGCGGCATCGGGGCGCCTTCATGCTGGCGGGCCACAAGCCCGACGCGCCGGTCACGGTCAGGCTGAGGTTCCCGGACGGCGCCCCGTTGGTCAGCGAGAGGGAGACCCTATACGCCGACGGCCGCTCGACGTATTGCTTCGACAAGACCATCCACCACGAAGTCCGGGCGTTCGTCAGGCAAGAGGGCGGCTCCTGCATCCGCGTCAAGGAACAGAAGACGCCGACCGACAGGCACCGGTGCTTCGAGATATCCGGCCTCGAGGCCGCGGAGCTCACCCTCTACCCGTATCCCGAGAGCCTGGCCGACGGCACCTTCGAGGTCGCTCAGACGGGCGTCTATGACACCGCGGAGCCGACGGCCCAAGACCCCGAGGGCGCGCTCGTGCCGCACAGGCTGGACTACGAGGCGGACGTGGAGCGCGCAGCAGCCGTCCTGCGTGCGGTCTCCGGGTCGATCACGGTGACGTGGTAAACGGCGGTTCGCACGATCCTGCTTTGAGGCAGAGCCTGAGAGGGAGGACGTGAAGGCATGGCAAGGTCGCCATTCAGCGCAGATCGGTTCATCGTGTTTCAGGTCCTCGTCGGCTTGTGCATGCTTCTGTCGGGCTGCGCGCATTGCGACCCGTGCTCGGCGCAGGACCCGGTGCGCGTCGTGCTCCGATTCGAGTGGCTTGGCGACATCGACCAGTCAGGGTTCAGAGAGCCCTCCGGCATCGTCTTCGACGGACGGCGCGGCACGCTCTTCGTGGTCGGCGACGAGGGCGACATCTGCGAGATGACGACCGACGGCAAGTTGCTCAGGCAGAAGACGCTGCGCGCGGGCGCCGACCTGGAGGGGCTGGCCCTCGTGCCCCAGACCGGCATCCTCTACGCGGCCGTCGAGGGCGAGGACAAGATACTCGAGGTGGACCCGGAGACGTTCGAGGTGACGCGAGAGTTCGCCATCCCCCGGACGTTCGAGGGGACGGAGCTCTTCAAGCCGGGAGGCCAGGGCATAGAGGGCATCTGCTTCGTGCCTCGGCAGGGGCACCCCGAAGGCGGGACGTTCTTTGTGGCAAACCAGAGCTTTACGGAAGAGCCGGGCGAGGAGAGGTCCCTGATAGCCGAGGTCGAGCTGCCGCTGCGGTCGTCGCCGGGCTCCACCGAAGTGAAGATCAGGGATTGGTTCCCCGTGCCCGTCATCGACGTCGCGGCGCTCCACTATGACCGGGCCACAGGCCACATCCTGGCCGCCTGCGACTCGCCGAACGCCCTCCTGGAACTGACGCTGAGCGGCGAGATCGTCCGCGTGCTGACGCTGACCGGCGACAACCAGGAGGGCCTCACGCTGGACGATCATGGTCTCATGTACATCGCCCAGGACAGCGGAGGCATCATCAAGATAAGGCCGATCTGGCCGCAGGACCGCTGACGCACCGTTCAGAGGCCCAGCAGCCGCTCGGCGTTCGCACGCAGCACGAGTTCCCGCTCGCGCGTGTCCGGGAAGGCACGCGGCACGCGGCTCAGTGCGGTCCGCTGATCGTACCAGGGGCTGTCCGAACCGAAGAGGATGCGCCCCGCGCCGTGGCGCCGGACGATCCGATCGACGACTTCGTCCTCCGCCACGCCGAGCGTGTAGGAGGTCTCGAAGCAGACGTCCGTCCCAGCCAGGACCTCGGCCACCTCGCCCCACCATCGCCATCCCCCCAGGTGCGCGGCGACGATCGGCACGCCGGGGAACGCGCGGTGGACCGCCAGCAGCCGGCGCGGGGAGGCGCGGTCGTCTGCGAGGGGGAAGGCCAGGTCCCCGCCGCTGTGCAGCTGGAGGACCAGCCCCGCCTCGGCGACGGCCTCGTAGAAGGGCCAGATGCGCCGGTCATCCAGTGCGAAGCCCTGATGGAGCGAGTGCATCTTGACGCCTCTGAGGCCGGCCCCGGCGATCTTGCGCACCTCGGCAGCGGGATCGGCGCAGTCGGGGTGGACCGAACCGAACGGGATGATCCTGTCGCTCCGTATGCTCAGGGACCAGCGCAGGATGCTGTCAACCTGCTTCGGGGCGGTGGCGACGGAACAGACGACGCTCCTTTCGATGCCGGCGGCGTCCATGGAGCGGAGCAGTGCGCCCACGGTGCCGTCGAGAACGGCCTCCGAGCCCTTCGGGACGGCGCCGTTCCAGGCGGCAATCGCCCTGGCCGCCAGATCGTCCGGGAACGCGTGCGTGTGGAAGTCAATCGTCACAGCAATCCGGCCCCGCCCGGGGGCCGCCGGGACATGCATCACCGGCGGCCTTCGGGGCTGATGTCGGCACGCTGCAAGAGGGTCGAGTTCGAAACCACGCTGACGGAGCTGAACGCCATCGCCACCTCCGCGATGGCCGGATGCAGCAGCCCCAGCATCGCCGCCGGTATGGCGACCATGTTGTAGCCGAAGGCCCAGAACAGGTTCTGCTTGATCTTCCGGAACGTGGCGCGGCTGAGCTTGACGGCGCTGACCACGGCGCCCAGGTCCCCGCGCACCAGCGTGATGTCGGCGCTCTCGATGGCGATGTCCGTTCCGGTTCCCAGGGCGATGCCGACATCCGCGCGGGCCAGCGCGGGGGCGTCGTTGATGCCGTCGCCCACCATGGCCACCTTGCCGACCTCGGCCTGGAGCCTGGCGATTTCGCCGGCCTTCTGATCGGGCAGCACGCCTGCCAGGACGCGTTCGATGCCGGCCTGGTCCGCGATGGCGCGTGCGGTGCGCTCGTTGTCGCCCGTTATCATGCCCACCTGGAAGCCCAGGCCCTTCAGGGCGGAGACGGCCCGCGCGGAGCCCTCCTTCAGCGTGTCCGCGATGCCTATGACGCCGATCGCCCTTCCGTCCAGCGCGACCAGCGTCGTCGTCTTCGCTTCCTCCTCAAGCCGCCGCAGGGCCTGCTGAGCGGGGGCGCAGTCGACGCCTTCTTCCTCCATCAGGCTGCGCGTTCCGACCAGAACGGCCCTGCCCGCCACGCTGCCGCGCACACCCTTGCCCGGCACGGCCCGCACGTCTGCCGCAGGCTCGGGCCTCACGCCGGCGGCTTCGGCGTGCCCGATCACGGCGCGCGCCAGCGGATGCTCGCTGCCGCCTTCGACGGACGCCGCCCATCGGAGCACCTCGTCCTCGGCAGTTCCGTCCAGCCCGATGATGTCCGTCACCTCCGGCTGCCCCTTAGTCAGCGTGCCGGTCTTGTCGAAGATGATGACCCGCACGTCCTTCATGGTCTGGATGGCCTCGCCCGTGCGGATCAGGATGCCGTTGCGGGCGCCCATCCCGCTGCCGACCATCAGGGCGGTCGGCGTGGCCAGGCCCAGCGCGCACGGACACGCGATGACCATGACGGCCACGCCGGCAAACACGGCCAGCGAGAGGGCGGACAGCCCCGGGTCCACCCAGGGCAGAAAGGCGGCGAAGTGCTCCGACACGGCCCTCAGCGGACCGGTGAACGCGAGCCACGCCGCAAACGTCAGCAAGGAAAGGCCGATCACGACGGGCACGAAGTACCCCGTCACGCGGTCCGCCAGGGCCTGCACGGGAACGGTCGAGGCCTGCGCCTCCCTGACCATGCGGATCACCTGGGCGAGGAAGGTTTCCTCCCCCACCTTCGTGGCCCGCACTTTCAGCACGCCCTCCTGGTTGACTGTGGCGCCGATCACCTCGTCCCCCTCCTGCTTGGCAACGGGGATCGACTCGCCGGTCGCCATGGACTCGTCGACGGCGCTGCGGCCCTCGACCACGGTCCCGTCGGTCGGGACCTTGCCCCCCGGCCGCACGAGCATCACGTCCCCGATCTGGATCTCATCGACCGGCATCTCCACTTCCCGATCGCCGCGCAGGACCGTGGCCGTCCGTGCGCCCAGCTCCAGCAGCTCGCGGATGGCCCGGCTGGCCCGCCCCCGCGCCTTTGCCTCGACGTACCGCCCGGTCAGGTGGAACGCCATGATCATGGCGCCCACGCCCGCGTAGTTGTAGACCGGCAAGCCGGCCAGGCGCAACGGGCCCGTCACAAAGGCGGACCCGCTGCCCAGCATGATGAGCACGTCCATGTTGGGCGCCAGGTGTCGCACGCCTTTCAGCGCGCTCCTGTAGGTGCCGGCTCCCGCCACGGCCAGCACGGGGATCGCAAGCAGCACCATCGCCCATTCATGGTAGATGTCGTAGAGCTTCAGGGCATCCAGCCCGATCATGAACGGGACCATCACTGCGATGATGGGTCCCGTGATCGCCCATGCCAGGATCATCCGGCTGCGCGCGCGGCGCATCTGGCGCTCGGACCGGTCTTCGTCGCCGCCCTCTGCCGCTTCCGGCCGCGCCTCGTACCCGACGTCGCTAACGGCCCGCGCGAAGTCACGCCACATGACCTGCGACGGGTCGTAGCGGACGGTGGCCGTCTCAGCGGCGAAGTTCACGCTGGCTTCGGCCACGCCGGGCAGCCTCCGCAGCGCTCCCTCGATGGTGCGCGCGCAGCTCGCGCAGCTCATGCCCCCCACGGCGAAAACTGCGGACTCGGTGGCCTCCGCAACGCCGGAAGGCGGCGGTTCCGGACCTTCCTCCCCGGCCTCTCCTTCGCCCTCCGCGCCGACGAAACGCTCCGGATCGGCGTCGAAGCGCTCCTTGCACCGCACGTTGCAAAAGTAGTACGTCTTGCCCCCGTAATCGCTCTGGCCCGCCGCGCCCTCCGGCTCGACGGTCATGCCGCAGACAGGATC
>CAZFSS010000007.1:37714-91272 GCA_964521715.1 uncultured candidatus Brocadiaceae bacterium
CCCCCTTCCAGCACGCCGCGGCCAGGCGGCGGCGTAGCGATCGAAATCAGCCAGACACGCGCGCGAGCCCCGTGCCCGACGGAACTGGAATGCCGACACGTCCTGCCTTATTATATCCCGTTCCGCCACCTCGGGCACGGCGATCGGGCCTTCGCGGACCTCGTCGGGCGGCGGCTGGTTCTCCTATCCCTTTTCTGCACGTTCGGTTCGGACACCTTCGCCGGCGCGAGGAAAAAGCATGTCACTCGACTATATGAGCCTCGACGAGCTGTGCATCAACACGATCCGGACGCTGTCCATCGACATGGTGCACCGAGCCAATTCGGGGCACCCGGGCGCGCCTCTGGGCTGCGCGGCCCTGGCCTACACGCTCTGGACCCGCTTCCTGAAGCACGACCCGTCCGACCCGGAATGGCCGGACAGGGACCGCTTCGTGCTCTCGGCCGGCCACGCCTCCACGCTGCTTTACAGCCTGCTCCACCTGTACGGCTACGACCTGCCAATGGACGAACTGAGGAACTTCCGTCAGTTCGGCAGCATGACCCCCGGCCACCCGGAAGCGCACTGCGCCCCCGGCGTCGAGGTGACCACGGGGCCCCTCGGGCAGGGGTTGGGCAGCGCGCTGGGGATGGCGCTGGCAGAGCGGCACCTGGCTGCGCAGTTCAACCGCCCGGGCCATCAGATCGTCAACCACCACACCTACGTGCTGGCCAGCGACGGGGACATGATGGAAGGGATCAGCCACGAAGCCGCGTCGCTCGCCGGCTACCTCGGCCTGGGCAAGCTGATCGTTCTCTACGACGACAACGGCATCTCGCTCGAAGGACCGACAGACCAGTGGTTCACGGACGACACGGCCGCCCGGTTCGAGGCCTGCGGCTGGCACACCGACCGGGTCGAGGACGCGACGAACGACGTGGACGCCATCGCGCGCGCCATCGAGGGGGCCCGCCAGGTCGAGGACAGGCCGTCCCTGATCGTGTGCCGCACGCACATCGGATATGGCAGTCCCCTCCAGGACTCGCACGAGGCCCACGGGAAGGCACTGGACGCGGACCAGATGAAGGCCACCAAGCGGGCGCTCGGCTGGCCAGAAGACGGGATGTTCCTGGTCCCCGAGCGCGCACGCCGCCATTTCCGCGAGGCGGTCGCGAGGGGCCGCAAGGCGCAAAAAGAGTGGCGGCAGGCGTTTGCGCAGTACGCCCGCGAGTTCCCCGACCTGGCCGAGCAGTGGCGCGTGGCGTGGGCGGGCGAGCTGCCCGAGGGCTGGGACGCCGGCCTGCCCGCCTGGAGCCCGGACGCCGGCCCGATGGCCACCCGGAAAGCGGCGGGCGCGGCGCTGGAGGTCATCCGGCGCAACTGCCCCTTCCTCATAGGCGGCGACGCCGACCTGGCCTCCTCGACCAACACGCTGCCCAAGGACAAGCTCAGCATCCAGCCCGGACATTTCGAGCGCCGGAACATCCGCTTCGGCGTGCGCGAACACGTCATGGCCGCCGCTTGTTCCGGCATGGCACTGCACGGTGGGCTGCGGGCGTTCGGCTCCACGTTCCTGGTCTTTGCAGACTACGCGCGGCCGTCGCTGCGCCTGGCCGGGATGGCGCGGGTCCCCGTCATCTATCAGTTCACGCACGACAGCATCGGACTCGGCGAGGACGGGCCCACCCACCAGCCGGTGGAGCACCTGGCGTCCCTGCGGGCCATCCCCAACTGGACCGTCATCCGGCCGGCGGACGCCAATGAAGCCGCCGAAGCGTGGCGCGCCGCGATGCTAAACACCGCCGGCCCGACCGCCATCATATGCAGCCGCCAGAACCTGCCCATCATCGACCGCTCCGCCCATCCCGCGGCCGACATGCTGCACAGGGGCGCGTACGTGCTGTCCGACCCGGCCGAGGGCGAACCGGAGCTCATCCTCATGGCCACGGGCTCCGAGGTGTGGCGCGCGATGGTGGCGGCCGACCGGCTGGCCGAAGACGGCGCGCGCGTGCGCGTGGTCAGCTTCCCATCGTGGGAGCTTTTCGAACGCCAGCCGAAGGACTACCGGGACTCCGTGCTGCCTCCGGCGGTCCGCAGGCGCCTGGCCGTGGAGGCGGCCTCGCCGATGGGCTGGCACAGGTACGTGGGCGACGAGGGCGACGTCATGGGCCTGGAGCGGTTCGGCGCCTCGGGGCCGGGAGAGGAGGTGCTGGACAAGCTGGGCTTCTCCGTAGAGCACATAGTGGAGCGCGCTCGCGCGCTTCTGAGCAGGGAAGGATAGCGAACGGGGCGGCAGGCCTCTGCTCCGCACTGCGTAGCTCTCTGCTTCGCACTGCGTAGCGAGCTTCGCAGAGCAGTGTCAGCAGAGCAGTGGGAGCGCCGCCGTCGCGGGATCGGTACCGCTCATGACAGGAAGGGCTGCGGCAATGGAGATCTGCGTTTTCTCGAAGCATTTCCAGAGCATGGACGCGGACCAGCTCGGCCGGGCCATGCAGGAGCTGGGCGTGGATGGCGTGGACCTGACCGTCCGTTCCGGCGGCCACGTCGAGCCGGCGAGCGTCAAGACGGACCTGCCCGCGTTCCAGGACGCGCTGGCCGAGCACGACATCAAGATCTCGATGCTCACGACGTCCATCACCGGCGCCGACGAGCCCCACGCCGTGGACGTGATCGAGGCGGCAGGCAAGCTCGGCATCCCTTACCTCAAGCTGGGCTATTGGCACTACAAGGGGTTCGGCACCTACAGGCAGTGCGCCGACGAGGTGAAGGCCGCCCTGAAAGGCCTCGAGCCCGTGCTGAAGCACCACGGCGTGAAGGCCGGCTTCCACACGCACTCGGGCGACTACATGGGGCTCAGCGCCGAGTTCATACTGCGCCTGATCGAGGAGCGCGACCCGAACGTGATCGGCGTCTACTACGACGCCGGCCACTGCACGATCGAGGGCGGCGCGTCTGGATGGATGATGGGCCTGGACCTGGTCTCCGACCGGCTGTTCATGGTTGCCGTCAAGGACATGGCCTACTTCCACATGGGCAGCCCCGACAGCCCGCGCAAGGGCTGGCGCCTGCTCATGGTGCCGATGGACGCCGGCCTGACCGACTGGCCGGCTTTCGTGCATTGCATGAAGGCCATCGACTTCCAGGGCCCCGTCTCCTTCCACTCCGAGTATCAGGGCCCGTACAGCTACATCGACATGACCCAGGAGCAGGTGGTCGAGCAGACGCGCAAGGACCTGGCCTACTTCCGCTCCCTCATGGGCGACTGAAGCGCCTGCACTCCCCCAGCGTGAGCGCCACCATGCACGCCGACCGAGGCAAAGGCCCGCGCCGAACCGAGCTCTTCACGCGTTACGAAGGCAACCCGATCCTGACGGCCGACCAGTGGCCGTACCGGATCAACAGCGTCTTCAACGCCGGGGCCGTGCGGCTGGAGTCCGGCCAGACGCTCCTGCTGGCCCGCTGCGAGGACATGCGGGGCATATCGCATCTGTGCGCCGCCCGCTCGGCCGACGGGCTCACCGGCTGGCAGATAGACGACCGGCCCACCCTCATGCCGGATCCGATCAACCACCCCGAAGAGGTCTGGGGCATCGAAGACCCCAGGATCACCTACCTGCCCGAGATGGAGCGCTACGGCGTGACGTTCACCTGCTACTCCCTCGGCGGGCCGGGGGTCTCGATCGCCTGCACGAGCGACTTCCGCTCGTTCAGCCGGATGGGGATGGTCCAGCACCCCGACGACAAGGACGCGGCGCTGCTGCCCCGGCGGTTCGGCGGCCGATGGGCCATGATCCACCGGCCGAGTCCGCCGGACAGGGCGGCCCACATATGGATCTCCTTCTCGCCGGACCTGAAGCACTGGGGCGACCTTCAGATCCTCATAGAGGCGCGCCGGGGCGCCTGGTGGGACGCGCAGAAGGTGGGCCTCTGTGCCCCGCCCATCGAGACAGCGCGCGGATGGTTGGTGCTCTATCACGGCGTGAAGGGCACGGCGGCCGGCTCGCTCTACCGGCTCGGGGCGGCCCTGCTCGACCTGGAGCATCCGGCCAAGGTCCTGCTGCGCGGCGACGAGTGGATCTTCGGCCCGGTCGAATCCTACGAGAGGATCGGGGACGTCCCGGACGTCGTCTTCCCCTGCGGCAGCACGTTGGCCGACGACGGCGACACGCTGCGGCTATACTATGGGGCGGCGGACACTTCGATCTGCGTCGCTACCGCCAGCCTGACGGCGCTGCTCGACTGGCTGGAGGCGCACGGCAGCCCCGGCGGGCGTGCCACCCCGCTCTAGCGGCCCTTTCAACAAACAACCTTGCGTTCTGCAGCGGGTGTCGTGTGCGGATTGATACGTAGGGGCACGGCGCGCCGTGCCCCTACAGGGTGGCGGCCGCCGTCGACCTGTGGCTGCAAGAATCAAGGCGGCTTTCTTGACAGCCCACTAGCGGAGCCGCCGGAGACGAACGCGCGGGGAACAGGCCCGCGGGCAAGGGCGACGGTGCGGACGCCGCCGTCGAGGAGTTCGTACTGCAGGGGGGAAAACTGCGTTGATCCCGTTTGGCAGAAAGCGCGGGGGACGGCGCCCGGAGTTCGACATTGCGCCCTACGCCGATGCCCTCCCCCACACGACCCCCGAGCGCCGGTTCAGGGGCGTGGGGTGCGGCACGCTCGCGTTCGGCGTGCTGGCCGGCCTGTTCACGGTTGGCTTCGTCATATACGCGGAAGCGGAACGCGAGCCACCAGGCCTCATCATCGCGGCGGGCCTGGCCCTCGTGACGGCTGTGCTCCTCGGGGCCGCGGCCTGGCACTGGTTCTTAAGGTGCCGGTGGCACTTCACGCCCGATGAGGTCAGGCGCGAGAGGCGGACGCTGTTCGGCAGGCGGACGTGGGCCGAGCCGCTCTCGTCGTACAGGGGAGTCCTGCCCGAAAGACAGACATCCCAGATTCATGGGCAGGGCCCACTCTATATCTTGCGGCTCAAGCACAAGACACACAGGCGCCGCACGGTTGAGCTCTACCGGTCGCGGTCTGCGGACGGGCTGCGGCAGAAGCAGGAGCACTACGCGAAGCTGTTCGGCCGGCCCGCGCTCGTCAAGATCGAAGGCGGCTACCGGGAGCGACGGGTCGAGGATCTGGGCAGGTCCGTCCGGGAGCGCGTGGCGGCCGGCACGCTGCGCGTGGAATTCGATCCCTCCTTGCCGCCGCCGGGACGCAGCATCCGGGTGGCCATAGACGGAGACAGGCTGCTGATCCAGGCGCGGGGCTACGGGCTCCGGGTGGCGCGCAAGTCCGTCCTGCCCATTCTTGCCGCCGGGGGAGTGATGCTTCAGTTGGTGGCTCGGCAGAATATGTCCGCCCTGTGGGTGGCTGCAGTGGTCGGCGCGCAGCTGGTGGTTACACTTGCGGCCGCACTGGGTCTGATTCTGGTCCCGAACGAACTGGTCGTGTCGCCGCACGAGGTGCGCACGCGCTGGCGGCACCCGTGGGGCACCTTCAAGGAGTCGGCGATCCCGGCCGACCAGGTCGAGGAGGTGGTAGTGGGAGAACCGATGACGGGCAAGGAGGTGGTCGCCGTCCAGATCATCAGCGACACAAAGGCGATCAGCTTCGGCGCTCACCTCGCCAAGCAGCAAATGGAATGGGTCCGCGACTGCATCATCGCCGTCATCAGCAAGTAGCGGCTGCGCGGCCCGGCAGCGCACCTCTCCCCGACCCGCCGCCGGAGGGACCCCGGACGGACTCACGGCGTCGGACGGTCCCCGTTGCCGCCCTGAGGGCGGAGCTCCATTGCTGCCGCCAGGCCGCGGCGCGCCTCGGCGAAGCGAGGGGCTATCTCGCAGGCCGCCGAGAAATGGACGATGGCCTGGTCCAGGTCCCCTTGCTGGAGCAGAGCCTGAGCCAGATGGAAGTGGGCCTGGACGTAGTCCGGCTTCGCCCACAAGGCGGCCCGGAAGTGGACCACGGCCCGCCCCAGGTCCCCCTGTCGTGCCAGGAGCACTCCCACGTTGTGGTGACCGGCGGGCAGAAAGGGATCCAGATAAAGGGCTTCCCGCAAGCGACTCATGGCCTCGGCCGGCCGGCCAAGATCGGCCAGAAGCCCTCCGAGGTTGGCCGCCGCCGGGACGAAGTAGGGGTCGATGCTCAGCGCCCGCTCGTAATGGGCGAGCGCCTCCGCCGATTCGCCCCGGGCGGCCAGTGCGATCCCCAAGTTATTGTGCGCCGCCACGGAATCCGGGGCGGAGCGCAGCGCCTTCCTGTAGTGACCGATCGCCTCGTCCGCCTTGCCCTGGTCCAGCAGCGCCATGCCGAGCGTGACGTGGGCCTCCGGCAGATCGGGGTCAACCTCCAGAGCCCGCCTGCAGTACCCAATGGCCTCATCCTGCAGCCCCACCTCTGTCAGCGCAACGCTCAGCGAGCTGAGGGCCCGGACGTTCTCCGGCGCCACCTCGAGGACCCGCCGCCAGAGCCGGATGGCCTGGTCCGGCGGTTCCGGACGCGAGATGGCCAGATCGGCCAGCCACATCAGCACGGAGGGCATGTCGGAGTAGTAGCTCGCAGCCTGGTCGACGTACTGCTTGCCCAGCGCCAGGTTGCCGGCGTGACGCGCAAGCTTCGGGTCCGCCGGGAGCAGCGAGAACGCCAGTTCCTTGCGCTCAGTGAACACCAGTTTGTTCGCGCGGGCGTGCATGTCCAGCTCATGCCAGAGCTGCGCGGCTTTCTCTGCATCTCCCTGGCCCGTCAAGTACGGCCAGATGCTCTCCATCGCAGGCACGAAGACCGACATGACGCACTGGGGCCCTCGGGAGTGCAAAGTCCTGTACTGCGTGTAGGGGAGATCGTCCGTGTTGACGGGACCCTCGCCCACCCAACCGCGAAGCGCCGCCCCGGCGCAGATGAAGTTCTCCAGGATGCCGACCGGCGTGTCCAGCCCCCACGGCCTCAGGTCCTCCGCGACGGAGGGAGCAGACAATTTGTGCTCAAGTTCTCTCATGTCTATCGCGAACGGGCCCATTGTGGCAGCCAGCAGCGTGTAGCCGACGTACTGACCTGTCTCGTCCACGCCGTGCGAAAACCAGAGGCTCGCGTGCGGGAAGGCTGACTGGAACGTCCTGGCGATGATCTTGTACTCGGAGACGGTCAGGTTGTGGAAGGGCACCCACTGGACGAAGACACCGTCGTCAGTCAGGTGAGACCTGACGGTCTCGTAGAACTCGCGCGTGTAAAGGACCCAGCTATCGCTTGACTTGGGATGCGTCGAGTCGCAGATGATGACGGGCCATTGCTTGCGCGATGTCAGGATGTAGTTACGCCCGTCATCGATGGTCACCGCCACCTTGGGGCTGGAGAGTACGCCGCTGTTCTCCCGCTCCAGCAGGCGGGCGGCCTCAGCGATGCTGCTTTCCAGGTCGACCAGTTCCACAGATTCGACGTCGGGGTGCTGTATGGTCGAGCCGCCCGCAATGCCGCCGCCGAAGCATATCATCAACACATCCTGCGGCTTCGGATGCAGCAGCGGCCCCAGAGCGCCCATGAACTTGAAGCAAGACATCGCGCTGTACGTCGTCGGCACTTCCCCCGTGCCGTTGATGTAGACGCGCTTCAGCCCGTTGACGGAATCCCGGACGACCACGGACGTCCCGGTCCTGCCCTCGCGATAGAACGCCACCTCGTTGTGCCGGACAAGTTCGGGACTCGTCCAGAGGAACACGCGCCGACAGAGGTCCTGGGGCACGCACACAAGAGCAGCCAGCACCACTAGAGCCGTGGCCGCCCCGGCCCCCGCCAGCGACGGCACACGTCGGCGCCCCGACCCGACCCACAACAGCGCGATGCCCATCGACCAGTACAGCGCCGCCACGACCATGATGCTTGTCTGGATGCCCAGCCCCGGGATGAGCAGGAAAACGGGGATCAAGGAGCCCACCATGGCCCCCAGCGTGTTGACGGCGTAGACAGCGCCGATCCTGCGTCCGACCGTCGCCACGCCACGAGCGTAAGCGGCACAGATCAACGGGAACGTCATACCCGTCAGCGCGGTCGGGACAATGACGGTCAGGAGCGTCATCGGCCACACACCAGGCGAGCCCGGCGGCCCAGAGGAGAACACGGCCGCCGAGAGCACGAAGCAACCCGGCACTGCCAGACCCAGCAGCAGCTCCATCACGCCCAGAAGAAGCAGCGGCCTGCCGCGGCGGGCCAGCACCAGCCGGTAGAGCATGCTCCCCAGCCCCGTTCCCAACAGGTAGACGCTCAGGATCGCCGGGAACAGGTAGGGAGCTTTGCTCAGGAACGCCAGGTAGCGCACCCAAAGGACCTCACAGGCCAGGCCTGCCACCCCTGAGACGAAGGCGACGCCCAGCAACAGTCCGCTCGCCCCGGAGGCAGCATCCTCGCCCCCGCTCAGGCTTGAGGTGCCTCGTGTCGGCTGCGCGGGCTCAGGCGCAACTGGTTCCCCGGCCGGCCCGCCCGCCGCCCGGCGCCCCCGGCCGATCAACAGGGCTATCGCCCCGGCAACCAACAGGTTCGTACCGGCCGTCAATCGGTTTGTCAGGGACAGACCAAGGGAGTCGATCATCCAGAAGCCGGCGGCCAGGCATCCTGCGGCTGCGCCCAGCGTGTTCACACCATAGAGCAGGCCCACGCGTTTCCCGATGACCTCTGGGGAATCCACGCAGAAGCGGCTCAGCAACGGCAGCGTCGCTCCCATCAGCGTGCAGGGCAAGACGAGCACCGCAAAGGATATGGCGAAGCGCACCGAGTGCGTGAGCGCTGCCGAGCGCGGCGCAAGCATGCCGATCGCCGGTGCCGCCCGCCGGAGCATGGCCAGTGCCAGCGGCAGAGCGAGCGCCAACAGCGCCACCGCCGCCTGGACAGCGCCGAACAACAGCAGTCGATCCCGGAACCGGTCCGCCAGGCGCCCCCCGAGCCATCCGCCGAGTCCGAGCCCGGCCATGAAAGCACACAGCACGATGCTGATAGCATAGGAGCTGTTGCCGAAGACCGTCACGAACTGACGGCTCCAGAGCACCTCAAACGTGAGGGCCGTCACCCCCGACAGGAAGAAGAAGCCGTACGCCACCACCCGCAGTGGCGCCGTCGCCGCCCCGGAAGCAACAGTGCAGCCCACAGAATCCGCCATTCCCCCTTACTCCCATGGCGTCATGTGCCTTGCCGACACGCCATAAGCTCTCTGACGTAGTCCTTCTGCCGGTACGCCTCGACCATCCCCCGATCCAGGGGGTACCGGCCGTACTGCCGGGCGGCTTCCACCATCGCCCTGTAGTTCTCCGCCCTGACGGCCGGATGAATGCTGTTGGAGGAAGCAAGGATCAGCCCGCCCCCGACGCCGCCCTTTGCCAGCGTTTCCTTGACCGCCTCGGCCACCTGCTCCGGAGTCCCGCGCGGCAGAAGATGGCTGCAATCCACGTTGCCGGCCAGCGCGATGCGGTCGCCGTAGGCATCCTTCACGCGCCCGATGTCCATCCCGGCCACCGGCTCGATCGGGTCCAGGACGTCGATGCCGGCATCAACGATCATGTCCAGGATCGGCCAGAGGCAGCCGTCCGTGTGCTTGAGGAACGGCACGCCCTTGCGCTTCGCAACGTCCACCGCCTCCTGGAGATAGGGAAGGACGAACCTTTCGAAATGCGCAGGGGACATCATGGGGGCGCGGTTGTGCGCATAGTCGTCCCCCGTGCACAGGATGTCGGCGCCCACCTCGGCGGCCCGTTCGAGCACGCGGCGCTTGTAGTCCATGACGATGCGGGCCAGCCTGTCCACGAAGCCGGGATTGAGCACGTAGTCCATGAGCAGGTTGTCCAGGCCGCGCAGGTAGTGGGAGAACTCGAATGCGTCGTGGCCAAGGAAGACGACGGCCTTCCTGCCCTTGAAGCGTTCAACCGCCTTCTCAAGGCTCTCCAGGCGGCAGTCCGCCTCCGGATCCGGCGGATGATAGTCCGCCAGGTCGGCCTCGCTCCGGATGGGATGCCCGACGGCATAGGGGATCCCCGTCGGCGGAACCTGCCAGGTGATGCCCCACTCGTCGCGGAACGTCGCGTCGTCCATCCATTCAACGCGGCCATCCTCGAAGACCGTGATGCCGTCCAGGTCCTCCCTATCGACGAAGTCGGCCTGGAGCAGGAAGGCGCCCTGTGATCCCCTCTCGTAACGGCTCTGCCTGTCCGGCGTGAACAGCTCGGGGTACAGGGCCTTTATGACGGGGCGGTTGATGATGAGCTCCCAGACCGGCACGCGATCGGGCTGCCCCCGCCGCGCCGCCGTCATCATCCGCTCGTAGCCGTTCACGGCCGCCCTCCCCCGCCCGAGCTGGTTCGTGACGCGGGGCATGTATAACACTCCGGCCGGCGAAGCTCAAACGCCGCCGACGCAAGGCGAGCGAGGAGACACGGAGGGGAAGGCGTCTTTGCGGCAGGGAGCCGTCAGTCTGCGAGCGCTTCGCGGAGCGTTCGCACGAGCGTCTCCGGATCGTAGGGCTTCTGAATGAATCCGGCGAGATCTTCGCCCGCGAAGCGGCGGACGACCTCGTCCTCGCCGTAGCCGCTGGACAGAATGATGGGCAGGTCACGGCGGACGCGGTGCAGTTCCTTGACGGCCTCCTCGGCCCCCATGTGCGGCATAGTGAGGTCAAGCAGAACGGCCCTTATGCGCCCGGGGTCGCGCTGGAACGTCTCGAGTGCCTGCCGGCCGTCCTCAGCCGTCAGGACGACAAAGCCCGAACGCTCCAGAGCCGCCTTGCTGACCCGCCGGACGGACTCCTCGTCGTCGACCACCAGAACGGCGCCGCCGCCCTGCCATTGCTCCGCTCGAGTCCCGCCGTCTTCGGCGGCTTTCCGAGCGGTCGCGCGCGAGACGGGCAGCAGGACCCGGAAAGTGCTTCCCTTGCCCGGTTCGCTTTCTATCCGTATGGCTCCGCCGTGCCCGCGCACAATGCCGAGGACAGCCGCAAGCCCCAGGCCCCGGCCAGTGAACTTGGTGGAGAAGAACGGTTCGAAGACCTTCGCCTGCGTCTCCTCGTCCATGCCGCAGCCGGTATCGGAGACCTCCAGGCACACGTACGGCCCACTCGGCAAGTCGTCGTCCACGTGGGAGCCGGCAAGGAAAGAGGTGTCCGCGTCGAGCAGGCACGTGCGCACGGCGACGACCCCTTCGCCCTCGCCGATCGCTTCGGAGGCGTTGGTGACGAGGTTCATGACCACCTGGCGGAGTTGGCTGGCATCCGCTTCCGCGGCAGGAAGGGCATCCGCGAGGTCCAACACAAGCGCGACCCTCTTGGAGACGGCGCTCTGAAGCAGGCGCTGCATCTTCCCGACGAGGTCGGAGAGGTCGAGCAATTCGACGACGAACCGCCCTCTGCCGGAGTAGGCAAGCATCTGGCCAGCCAGTTCGGCGGCGCGGCGGGCCGCTAGCTCTATCTCCTCTATGCTGCGACGGGCCGGTGAGTCGGCGGGAAGGTCCATGAGGGCGAGGCCCGCGTTGCCGATCACCCCCGTGAGCAGGTTGTTGAAGTCATGGGCAATCCCGCCTGCCAGGACGCCCATGCTTTCCAGCTTCTGTGCCTGCTGGATGCGGGCATCCAGTCGCCGTCGCTCATCCTGGGCGCCGCGCTGCTCCGTGAGGTCGTGGAACAGGCCGAGGATGCAGGCCCGGCCGCCTATGACCACGGTCGACGCGCTGATCCTCACCGGGATGATGCTCCCGTCCTTGCGGCAGACCTCGGCGTCGAAGTCGGCAGCACTCCCTTGGGCGACGTGCCTCTGGAACCTGGCGCGGTACTCGTCAGCTTTGCCGGGCGGGTGCAGCTTGCTCTGGTGCACGCCGATGACCTCTTCCCGCGTCCGCCCCAGCAGGGCTTCAGCCTGCTTGTTGGCATCCAGCAGCTCTCCGGTGTCAACGTCCGCCAGGAAAGCGGCGTCATTGAGATGGTGAAATAGGTGGTAGTACTTCTGCTGAGACTGCCGCAGCTCCTCTTGCGCCCGCTTGTGCGCGGTGATGTCCCAGAAGATGCCCAGTACGCCGACGACATTGCCTTGGGGATCCTTGAAAGGAGTCTTGACCGTATGGACCCAGAGCTCGCGCCCTTCCTGGACGTATTGCTCTTCGATGTCTTCGGTCTTTGCCGACTCCATAACCGCCCTGTCATCGCGCCTGTACTTGTCGGCCAGTTCCCTGGCATAGAAGTCGTAATCCGTCTTCCCGACGATCTCGTCGGGCTTGATTCCCAGGTCCCGGGCGTAGTTCTCGTTGCAGGAGACGTAGACGCAATCCCTGTCCTTGAGGAAGATCCGCTGCGGGAGAGTGCCAAGCAGTGTCCGGTACCTGTTCTCGCTCTCCCTGAGCGCCTCTTCGGCGTTTCTGCGTTCCGTGATGTCCATGCCGATCGACTGGTATTCGGCAGGCAGACCGTTCCGGTCGCAGACCAGCCTGTCCGTCCAGCGCTGGTAACGGACCGAGCCGTCCGGCGCGACCACAGCGTGTTCGTAGCCTGTCACGGGCCGATCCGCCGTCAACGACCGGTAGTGGTCCTTCACGGCCTGGCGTTCGTCCTCGGGGATGAACTCGGAGAAATGCCGTCCGATCAGCTCCTCCCGCTTCCTCCCGAAGTAGTCGCAGTAAGCATCGTTGACAAAGGTGAGCACGCCGTCGGGCGTGAACCGACAGATCAGCGCCGGCATGTCCTCTACGAGCGCCCGGTAGCGGGCTTCGCTCTCCTGCAGGGCGCGGGCGGCACGTTGGCGCTCGGTCACGTCTTCCACCATCTCGATGGCCGCCACGACACGCCCCGATGCGTCGCAGACCGGGGACGAGATGATCCGATAGTTGAGCACCCCATCGCCGGCAGGCGTCTCGGTGACCGCCTCGTGCACCTGCCCGTCCCGGAGGGTTTTTATCGTCGGGCAGTAGGGACAAGGCTCCTGGCGAGGAGGATCGTTGTAAGTCCGGTAGCATATCGGCCTCTCGTCCGGCTTGGCGTGCGGGAACCACAGGCGCATCGTCCGGTTCAGCTCGAGTATCTCCATCTCGGGGCTGATCAGGGCAATGCCGCTGCCCACGTTGTCCACGATGCCGCGGTACTTCTGCTCTGAGGACCGCAGCGCCTCCTCCGCCCCGGCTCGCTCGGCGGCCCCCGACTGAAGCTGCTGGTTCCTCCGAGCCAGCTCGTCCGTGCGCTGCTTCACCAGGGCCTCCAGGGAATCCCGATGCCTCCTGAGTTCCCGCTCCGCCGCTGCTTTCCCCCTGAGGATGGCGATCTGGCAGAGCGAGAAACCCAGCAAGGGGCTCATGTAGCCGAGCACCTTATAGACGTGAGACACGTCAAAGAAGGGATCGTAGAGGGCCTTCGAGAAGGACATCATGGCCTGGCCGACCGTGTTGATCGCGATCGAGAGCGCTACCCACCACGCCATTGCGTCGCCCCGGCGGCGGTATTCCCACACGAACGCGAACAGGGCGCCCGCCAGGACAAGCGCCGACACGAAGTCGACCGGGCGGGAGATAACGCGTTCGGGGAAGATGAACGCCGGCAAGGGGACCAGGAACGCTGCTCCCGTTGCCGCCAGGGCGAGCACCAACACAAGGGAGGAGGCCCTGATGGTCTCGCGCCTCGGGTCAACGCTTCTGCCCAGCCGTCGGGACAAAGACGGAGCGACCAGAAGGATCAGCCCGAACAGCAGGCGTCCGGTGGCGTACGTGCCCGGGATGAACCGTCCCAGTGGAGAGCCGGCCCACGCCGCCCAGCCCCTCTCGCCGCACAGCGAGAGGAACCCGTTCGCGAAGTCCTCGGCGCCGTTCACGAGAAACGCCAACCCCACGAGCAACTGCAGCCTGTTGCCCAGCGCATAGAAGCGCGCGATGAGCGCAGAGCCCGCAAGCAGCCCGAAGAAAGCGCCCATTATCTCGATCATGGCATGCAGGTCCGGGGTGCCCGTGTAGGTCGAGCGGCCCAGGACCGCAAACGGGCTGGCAAGCACCGCGATCACGATCCCCAACACGATGAGGCGCCTGCGCTGCTGTGCGGGAGAGTGCGGACAGAGGGAGAAGTCCGCCCCCAGGTCCCCGGCCTCAGCCGGCGTCCATTGGCTCATACTGCTGAGGTCTGGCTCCATTGCAGTGGCCCCGTAGCACGAGGCGTTTCAGCGATATCGTTCCCAGCCCGGAACACCGCCGAGGGCGGCTGCCTGTCTCATGCGGCTTTCCGCAGCCCACTTCTAACGGCCCGCGTGTTCCGTGCTGCTTTTCAGCCGCTCCGTGACGGCGGCGATGCGCGTGCTCGTGCCCTTCGGCTGGATGGCGGCCTGGTGCGCGATGCGGATGATCTCGTCCGCGAACCCTCCGCCCTCGGGGCAGGCGATGATGCCTATGCGGCACCTCAGGAAGTCCACGGCTCCCTTGTTTCCCAGGGCCAACTCATAGCCGGCGACGGCCTCTTCCACGTCAGACGCCACTACCTCCGCCGCCTCCTGCTGCGTGGCAGGCAGGAGGACCACGAACTCGTCGCCGGCGACGTGTCCCACGATGGCCTCCGCCGGGACGGTGCACTGAATGAGTTGCGCCGTGTCCTTCAGCACGACGTCGCCCACGGCGTGCCCGAAGTCCCGGTTCACCATGTCCAGGTTCTCCAGGTCAACGTAGAGGATCGCCGTCGGCTTCCCCACCGGGAGCGTCGTCACGTACTGCTTCTCCAGCAAGCTCCGGATGTAATCGAGCGACCTGACGCCGGTCTTCGGATCGGAGCGCTCCCCTTCCTCCAGGATCCGCCTTCGCTGGGCCGCCAAACGCGCCATGAATTGAAAGGCGTAGCCCGTGACCACAAAGGACCACAGCAGCAAAGGCGGGAAGGAGACGCGAATGATGAGGGGAACGTTCCCCTTGTGCAGGAGCAGGAAAGCGAAGTTGAAAAGCACCAGCACCGAGAAGCCCATCGCGCCGAGGAAGATCTTCCGAATCCGCCTCTCCACCTCCTCGCCGGCTGCAAAACGCTCAACGCCTGCATCGTCCTGTTTCGCTGTCATCGCTTCCCCTCGCTCTGCGAGTTGTTAGGGCGCCGCTCAATGGCCGAGCACCGGAATGCCGCCGCTGACGAGGCAGGAGCACAGGGCGAAAGCACCGGTCGGATTACCGGGCGGGTCACAACGGAGGGATCCAGACGAGACGGCGACCCGCAGCGCCAAAAAGAAAAATCGACGCATCGCACTCGCTCCTTCCGTCCCCCTCGGAGCGGCACGCGCATCGACGAGAGCGCCGCACAGGACTCCCACCGCGGATCTCAAACGGTATTAGAGCACAAAGCGACTGCCAATGCAACCCCTGGAAAGCGACCAGAACGCACGGACGCCCGTCGTCGCGCGGCGAGGCATTTGACAGGCTGCACGCCACCACTTACATTCCCCGGCTGAGTTCTGCTGCGCCATCTCAGCCCACGCAGAGCGTGAAGGAGACCGGACCGTGCCATCGAACGTGCAACACATCGCGCTGAATTGCAGGGACCGTCTCGCCCAGGAACGCTTCTACACGGTGCATTTCGGGTGCCGCCGGGCGCGCGTCTTCCAGGCGGGCCGGCCGGACGAGTTCGTCATGCTCAGGCTCGGCAACGCGCTGATGGAGCTCTTCCAGACCCGCGCCAAGGAGGCGGACGCCGCGGGCGGCGAACAGCCCGTCGGCTTCAAGCATCTCTGCTTCGAGGTGCGCGACATCGAGGCGAAGGCGGCCCAGCTGCACGCGGCCGGGGTAGAGACCGGCCGGGTGATCGATTGCAGCGACCAGGTCCCGGGCCTGAAGGTCTGCTTCTTCAAGGACCCCGAGGGCAACGTCATCGAGCTGATGGAAGGCTGGCAGGACGACCCCAATCCGCCCCGGCTGCCCCGGTAGCGGCACGCCTTCCCCTCGGTGCACCGCCTCTCGTCTCGCTCCTTCTCCTGCTTTTGCTCCTGCTCCTGCTCCTGCTCCTACTCGTGCTCTTCCTCCCCGTTGTTCGTTGCTGGCAACTGGTCACTGACAACTGGCCACTGCCGTTACCGCTCTTGCTCCTCCGGCGCAGCCCGCCGCACCCTCACTCCCAGGCCCGCCGTCACCCGGCGCGAGCTTTTTTTTCGATTTTCGCTCTTGACAGGCGCGGAAAGAGGCGTATAATGCAGGCCGGTGATAGGCTGTGACAGTAAATGATACCACCCAGTAGCGTTTGATAGAGACAAGAGAGGGCCTGACGCATGCCCGACGTGAACGCCGAAGTCGAAGGATGGCTCACGATTCCCGAGGCCGCCCAATACCTCGGCGTCAGCGAGCCCACCATCTACCGATGGATGCGCAACGGCAAGCTCTCCTTCTACAAAGTGGGCGACTCCACCCGCTTCAGGAAGGAGAACCTGGACATGGCCTTCGAGAAATACACGGGGACTGATGAGGCGCAGTATTACGGCACCCGATGCGTCGCCTGCGGCCATTCGCGCCTGGTCTCCGGCAAGATACAGTCGACCGGCAACGTTTACTTCAGGCCCGTCAGGACGCGCTTCTTCACCCTCTTGCAGAGCTTCGTGGGCATGTCGGCACGCGTCTGCCCACGCTGCGGCTTCGTGCAGCTCTTCACGGACACGGAGAAGCTGGACAAGCTGCTGCGTGAGTCGGACCGGCCCGAGCGCGAGAAGGTCGCCCGGGAAGCCTAGGCGAGGGGGATACGCCGGCGAGGGCAGCCGATCCTGACGGGGGAGGACGGAGAATGGCTGCCGAGACCGTGGGGCAGGCACTGGAATGCGCGGGGGCGCCCGCCGCCCTGCCACGCCGACCCTCTGCTTCAGCAGCGACCGGCCTGTACGCGCGCTTCTCGCTCGTCCTGATGCTGACCCACGCCTGCAACCTGCGTTGCAGCTACTGCTACACAGGGGAGAAGTCCCAGCGGGCTATGCCCGAGCACCTGGGGCGTAAGGCCGTCGACCGCGCCGTCGCCTCGCTCGACGAGGGCGGGGTGCTCGAGCTCGGCTTCTTCGGCGGCGAGCCCTTCCTTGAAGCCCCGCTGATGGACAGCCTGATTCGGCATGCGTCCGATCGGTGCGCCGCGAAGGGAGCCCGCCTCACCACAAGCGTGACCACAAACGGCACCGTCGCCAACTCGGCGGCGTGGTCGCTGATGAAGCGGCCGGACGTGCAGCTCTTCGTCAGCCACGACGGCCTGCCTGACGTGCACAACCTCCACCGGCGGTCGGCTGACGGGTGCGGCAGTTCCGCCCGCGTCCTGGCGACGATCAAGCGGCTCCTGGCTGTCGGCAAGGATTTCGCCGTGGTCATGGTCGTGCGCCCGGACACGGCCGAGTCCCTGCCGGCTGGCGTGCAGTTCCTGTGGGGCCTCGGCGTGCGCCGCATCGACCCGACGCTGGACCTCTGGACCTCATGGACGCGTCAGGACGCCTGCCGTCTTGACGCGGCCGTCGCCCGCTGCGCCGAGATCTGGCGCAGCCGGCTGCCGCGCCTCTCCGTCGGCTGGTTCGACGAGAAGGCGGCCCTCCTGGCGGGCGCAAGGCTCATGCCGACCGCGCGCTGCACCTTCGGCGACGGCCAGATCGCTGTCTCGCCCGCAGGGAACCTGTACCCCTGCGAACGCCTGATTGGGGAAGACAAAGAGGCGAACCCCATGCGTCTGCCCGGCACGGTCCTGGACGGCGAGGATTTCCCTCGCCGCGGCACCGGAACCTGCCGGCCGGCCGAGGGGTGCGCCGATTGCGCCGTCCGGTCGTTCTGCACTGCCACCTGCCCGTGCAGCAATTATGTCAGGTCCGGCGATCCGGGGCGGCCGGACGGCCTTCTCTGCCTGCTGAACCGTTCGTGCATCCGGGAGACGGCCAGAGTGCTGGGCGTCTTCCCGGAAGGGATTGCCATATAAACCGGGAAAGGCGCACAGCCGTTGAGCCACTTGCAGGCGCGTCGGCACGTTCGGCGCGCAGCGCGGGCGCCGAGCACGCCGGCCGTCATGACCCATAGCGGGAAGGAGGGCGCACGATGGCCACAGTGGGACGTGGACTGCCGGATCCATGTGGAGGGCCGCAGCCAGTCAGATTGCCGCTCGCGGCGGATCGGAAGGCTGCCGCAGACGCACGAAGCGGCAAAGCGGCCTCGTATCTCGTCGAAGCGGTTGCAGGCGTGGTGGCCGCCGGGGGCATCGCAGCAATGGTGCTGACTACCTGCGTGCTGACGAGCTGCCCGGGAGCGACGCGCTCGGCAAGGGTCCAGTGGGAGCAGCGCCAGGCCGAGATAGGGCGCGTCATGCAGGAGACCCGGGGCGGCGCGCAAGGGGCGGAGCAGGGCGAGGCACCCGCGAGCGGGGGCGAGCACGATGAGAGCGGAAGCGCTTAAGTCCTTGCGAAACAAAACCTTGCGACGGCTGTTCCGCGCCCTTGAGCACGGGTTCGCGGTCGTCGGGGTCCTCTTCGTCGTCTACTACGCGGCGTTCGACCTCGCCGTCGTGACGTCCCCGTCCATGAGCCCGACTCTGAAGGGAGAGGGCCGCGAGGGCAGCGACCGCGTGCTGACCGAGAAGGTTTCCTACTGGTTCCGCGGCCCGCGCCGCTGGGAGGTGGTCACCTTCCTGAACAAGGAGGGCGAGCAACGCATGAAACGGGCGGTCGGCCTGCCGGGTGAGACGGTCTCCTTTGCTCGCGACGAACTGGTTGTGAACGGCGCGCGGGTGGCGCGGCCGGAGTCGCTCGCGTCGCTCCAGTACTACCCCTACGGCAATCTCCACGGCGGCGCGACCGTACCTTGCAGGGACGGTTACTATGTTCTTGGCGACGACTCCAGGGATTCCGATGACAGCCGATACAATGGACCCGTGGGACAAGACGCCATCATCGGGCGGGCCTGGCTCGTGGTCTGGCCGCCGGCGCGCCTCGGATTCGTCAGCCCGTAGCCCGCTCGACGAGCAGGGAGGATGGCACGGGCCGCGCGGGAACCAGAAGGGCCGTTGCGGGCACTAATGGGGCAGTAGGCTGGAGGCCCGGATGGAGGAGTGACATGCGAACAGGCAGATGCGCGCTGTTTGGAATCGTCCTGACGGCCCTGTGCGCCGCCGCTGTCCGCGCCGCCGATGCCCAGGTGAACCCCTGCCAGAAGGCCGTCGTGCAGTGCCGGGCGGGGGATTCGTTCCTGGACGTCGTCTACGTGCTTGAGCTCCAGAACCCCACCGGCCGGCCGGCCGCCCTCCAGCTCCTGCCTCCGGTCGACGTGCTGCAGGGCGTGGAAGGCGTCAGAGGGGACCTGGTCCTGAGCAGGGCCCAGGGCGGCCTGCGTGCATCCGTCCCCGCCGGGTGGAAGGGGCGCATCATCCTGCGGGCGAAGCAGAGGATCACGAGGCGCGCGGCCACGGGGGCGTCAGCCGCGGCCGTCCCCCTGCCCCCCGCCCTGTCGCGGGAGGTCGAATTCGAGGCGCCCTCGCCGCGGATCGAGCTGATCGCGACGCCCGAATGCATCGTCGAGCCGCTCGGCGCCCAGGCAGACCGTTCGGAGTTCCGTCTGCTGCCGCTCCGGGGCGAAACGCTCGCGCTGGAGTGGCGCCAACTGCCGCCCGCGCGCCGCGCAGCCTACGCCCTGCACCAGGTCCACCGCATCACCGAGAATGCGCCCGAGTTCAACGACGAAGTCGCCCTCGACCTGATCTTCGCGGACGCGCGGCCGGACGTCGTCGTCCTGGACCTCCCGCCGGGGGCTTCCGTCACCGAGATCAAGGCGCCCGGCCGGGCCCTCTGGGCGGTGCGGGAGGGCCGGATCGAAGTGACTGTCCTTCCCGGCCTTGCAGAAAAGAGCCTGTCGCTCACGTGCCGAATCGAGGGGAGCACCGTGCCCGCCGAAGACGGCGCGGCGCAACTGCTGCGCGTGCCGCTCTTTACGAGCCCCGAGGCCGAGCGGCACACCGGGCGAGTGCTGGTCAGCGGGAGCGCTCACGAGCTCGACTTCGCCGTCCTCAAGGACGCCGCCCGCGCCGCAGCGGGAGATGAGGAATGGCGGCTGGCGTGCGATCTGCGCGGCCCGGCGGCAGAGGTGGTCGTCAGCATCGTGCCCATCGAGGCGCCCGTCCAGGCAGCTGTTGAGAGCTTCTACCGCGTCTCCGCCTTCAACGTGGCGGGCGAGCATCGCGTCTCGATCGGGGACAGGCTGCCGTCCATCCCGTCCCTGGAGGTGATCCTGCCGCCCGGCCACGTCGCGCGGACGGTCTCCTGCCCCTTCGCAATCAACTGGTCCCAGGACGGCAGGCGCGTGCGCGTCAAGCCCCTGGCGCCCGTGAGCGGCGGGATGAGCGCCTACATGACGACCGAATGGCTGACGGGCGGCGAAGCAAAGGTGGAGCTGTCGCCGCCCCTCGTGCCCGGCGTGGTGTCGGCCGAGTACGCGCTCGGCGTGGCGCCGTCCGGCGACATCCAGCTCAAGACGGCCGGCGCGGCGGAGACGTGGCGCGTTCCACCCGAGTCGCTCCCGCCGTGGTTGCGGGGCAAGGGCCCGACGATCGCATACCGCTACCCGGACACCGTCGTCCCCGTGGAGGCCGAAGTGGCCAGGCTGCGGGCTGAGATACGGGGGGAGATCCAGGAGCACGCCACGGTTCTGGCGGACCGCATCCGCCGCGAATCCTTGTTCCTGCTGGAGGTCTCCAGGCGCCCGGTGGACGAGCTTGTGCTGGACCTCGCGCCTGGCCTCACGGTCGAGCGCGTCGGCGGGCCCGGGATCGAAGGATGGGACGTGAGCGAGGACGGCTCGCAGCTCACGGTGCGGTTTGCGTCGCCCGTCAGCGGCGCGTGCCACTTCTCCCTCGTCGCGAGCGAGCCCGCCGAGATCGGCCACGTGAAGCTGCGTGGCATTCAGCTTCGGGACGCGCCTCAACTGAAGGGATGGCTCGGCATCAGTTGGGACGTTTCGGTGGACGTGCGGCCCTTCGAGGACGGCCGGCTGAACCTCGGCTCGGTCCGGACCGAGCTCGCGCCCGCCTACCTGAAGGGCTTCGAGAACAGGCTGCTCTATGAGTTCTACGACAGCCGCTGGGAGCTCGACCTGATAACGGACGCCGTCCCGCCCGTCTACACCGCGGAGGTCCTGAACGTCGTCCGCTTCCGCGCGGCCCAGGCGGACGCCTCCGCGCTGTTCAACATCCACGTGACGCAGGGTGGCGCGACCGAGCTGGACTTCGAGCTGCCCCCGAACGCGACCAGCCCGCAGCTCGAGGCGCCCGACCTGGTGCTGAGCCAACTGCGGGCGCGCAACTGGCACATCCGGCTCAGGGGCAAGCACAGCGGCACGCTCTCCTGCCGCATTGACTACAGCATCGTGGCCGGCATGGGCGAGAGCGAGCTCGCAATCGAGCCCGTCCGCCTGCTGGGCGCCAGAGAGCAGACGGGCGTGCTGCTCCTGACGCAGGCCCGGCCGGACGCCGGCGTCAAGGTCGGCACGCCGCCGCGCCAGTTGCAGCCGGCTGAGCCGGAAGCCCGCTATTCGGCCTGGGATTACGAGGCCGCAGAGCCTGCCGTCGCGGCCTTCACGTACCGCGGCGCCGACTGGACGCTGCCGCTCGTGCTCACGTCCCATTCCCTGAGCGAGGTGATGCTAAGCGCCAGCATCCCGCTGGCAAAGCTGGACACGCTGATGCAGAGCGGGGACGAGTCGATCCACCACCTGCGCCTCTACGTCTCGAACACGAGCAAGCAGTTCCTGACGCTCGACCTGGAGAAGCTCGGCCCGGGGGCGCGGCTCATCGGCGCCTACGTCTACGGCGAGCCGGTCAAGCCGTTCCGCGAAGGCAAGACGAAGCTGCAACTGCCCCTGTTCACCAGCGAGAAGGCGGCGCGCACGGGCATGTGCGTGCTGGACATCACCTACGCGACGCCGCACCGGGGCCTGACGCCGCTGCGCAAGCAGTCGCTCGTGCCGCCGGAGCTCGGCCTCAACGTCGGCCAGTTGGAGTGGACGGTGCGCGTGCCGGACGGCTGCCGGCTGGCGGCCGTCGGCGGCAACATGGGCGAACCGGTCTCGGAGGGGGCCCTCGCCCCCAGCCTTGCAGGCAGGCTCGTGGCGGCCGTGCGGCGGCTGCTGGAGCGGTACGGCGTGTGGATCATCGGGCTGGCTGGTGCGGTCATGGCCATCGGCGGACTCGCCTCCCTGGCGGCTTTGCTCGCAAGGCGCGGCCTCCTGCGCAAGGCGCTGCGGCCGGCGGCGGCGGTCGTCCTGGTGGTCCTCATCATCGCCGTGCTGGCGGCCATGCTCATGCCGGCGCTGGCGACTGCACGAGAGCAAGCCAGCAGAGGTGGCGCGCCAGCCGCGCCGACGGCGGCGGCTGAGCCGAGCGCCCAGGCGGTCGCGAAGAAGGAGTTCGCCGGCACGGGTCTGGCAGCCGGGGAGCTGAAGCAGGCGTTCGAGCTCGAACAGCAGATGGCGCCAGAGGCCCTTCGCTTCGGTGTGCGCAGCCGCGAAGCGCGTTCCGAGCTCGTGGATCGGTCCCTGGTAGAGGCCAGGCGCTCGGAGATCGACAAGGCTGTGCGGAGATACAAGGACGAACACGGCGGAGAGGCGCCCGCGAGCGGGCAGGACCTCGCTGGCTACATCGCTGATAGGGAGCTGCTTGATGCGATCGAGAACTCAGGCGTCCTCAAGCCAATAATGGCGGTGGAAGGAGGAGCGCGTCCGCCCGATCGCTGGCAGAGACTGGAAGTGCTCGGTGAGGCCCTCACACGCTACACAGCCGAGCACGGGGGAGACTATCCGGGCACGCTGGATGCCCTCTCCGGCGGCGGGTACTTGCCAGATCCCTCGGTCCTACAGAGCTCCGATGCTGAGCTGAGGTACTCGATACCCAAGTCCGACGACGCCTACGAGGTCGTGGCCTACTACTGGCCGACCGAAGAGGGACCCAACCCCGTGCTCTCTCAGGACGGGCGCGTCCGCTTGCTTCAGACGGACAAGTCCGGCCGCGTGCGCCACCCCCTTACCCGGCAGATGACGGACTTGCAGCAGTCCGTCATCGCAGACGCCATCCAAGCGGGACAGCCCTTGGAGGACAAGGACCAGCTCGCACAGGCGCGTTACAACCTCGGAGTGGCCTACCTGGATCGCGGGCGCTACGAGGAAGCCGAGGATAACTTCCGCCGCGCACTCGACCTGAAGCCCGACTACGAGCAGGCGCAGCGCCAGCTTGCCCAGACCGGCGCCCTGCGCGGCGCCACCGCCGCCTTCGGGAAGGGCGTCACGGTGTCGGCAGGAGGGGCGTTCGAAGGGCTGCCCGAGACGCTCTCCGTGGGGCCGCCGCCCGGCCTTTCGGCCGCCACGGACCTCGTGCAACTGGGCGAGCGCCTCGCAACCCAGGAGGAACTGGCGCGGCGCGCCGGCCCGGGGCCGACGGCAGGAGGACGAGTCGTGCGGGCAACGGAGGCGGTCGTCGCCGTCCCCGTCCCACAGGAGGTCCCGCGCAGGGCCGGCAAGGCGTCCCTGGTCACGCAGCTTGGCGGGGGCCGCAGCGTCGGCGCCCTGCCCATCGCGATCGAGTTCCCCGTGCCCCAGACGGCCGACTACCAGTTCGTCAAGCCGTTCCTGGGCCGGGCCGACGCCGAGCTTTCGTTCCGGACGCTGAGCCGCCAGGCGGCCATGCTCATCGAGCTGGCGCTGGCGGCGCTGGCGCTGGTCGCTTACGTCGCGATCAGGTCGCGGAGGCCCTCGTCGGCGATGCCGTTCGGCGGGGCCGTGCTCGTCGCGGCGCTGCTGTTCCTGCTGGCGGGGTCCGCCTCGGTCGCCACGCTCTTTGCGAGCACGGCCCTGGCCATGGCCGCCTGCCTGGCGGGCGAGATGCTGCGCCTTTCGTTCCAGAAGATACGCAAGCTCAAGGCGAAGGAGAGTTGACGATGGCGAGATGGCATCATGCTGCCGTGTTGTGGTGTGCCGCGGTCCTGGCGTGCAGCGTTGCGGCGGCCGATCCGGCGGAAGGCGAACTCAGCCCCGCGCCTCCGGCGCCGCCCTCCCCCGCCCGGTACGTGATCGAGCAGGTGAGCGTCCTGGCCGCTCCGCAGGCCGGCGCGCTGCGGGGCACGATGTCCGTGCGGGTGCGGTGCCTGACCGGCGAGGAGACGTGGGTGCCGCTCTTCGCGGGCAACGTCGGCGTGGTCTCGGCCCGGGCGGCGGGCGGCGGCCTGTTCGGCACGGCGCCCCTGCCCATGCGGCAGCAGGATGCGGTCGGCGTCCTTCTCGCCAGCAAGGGCGAGTACTCGCTTGAGATCGAGTTCGCCACGCCGATCGCGCGCGACCGGCAGACCGATTCTGCCCTGATCCCCATGGTGCCCGCACTGAGCGCGGCCTACGAAGTGACGCTGCCGGGGGAGAACCTGGAGGTCCGCCTCGAGCCCGACGTCCCCTACCAGGAGGAGGCTGCAGGCGGGCTGACAACGGTCACGGTCTACGGCACGGTCGAGGGGGAGCTCCGCCTGTTCTGGAAGCCGGGGCCGGAGGTCCGCAAGGTCGAGACCATCGCCTTCGCCGAGCAGAACATGCTGCTGGACATCTCGCCCGGCCTCTTGCGGGTCGAGACGCGGATCGACTACACGCTGCTCCAGGGCCAGATGACCGAAGCCCTCGTCGCCCTGCCCGAAGGCTACTCCCTGCTGAAAGTGGAGGGCGACAACATGCGGAGCTGGGACCTCCGCGCGGACGACGCCGGCCGGAGCATGCTGGCCGTGAGCCTGCTGGAGCCGGCGGACGCGCGATTCGGCCTGACGCTCACGCTCGAGAGGACGCTGGACCCGGTGCCGGTCGAGATCGAGGCGCCGCAGATCGAAGTCCTGGACGTCGCCCGCGAGCGCGGGGCCGTGGCCGTTGCTGTCGAGAAGGGCCTCCAGGCGGAGATCGTCCAGAAGAGCAACATCGGGCAGGTGAACCTGTCCGAGATGCCCATCGCGCTCCAGGCGCTGGGGGATCGCTTCAGCCTCGGCCTGCGGTACCTGGCGCGGCCGTTCGCGGTGAAGCTGCGCGTGTCCACGATCGAGCCGAAGGTCTACGGCGAGGTGTCGTGCCTGACCGTCGCCTCCCTGGAGCGGTTCCGCCAGCAGTGGGACGTGCAGTATGAGATCCGCAACGCAGGCCTGTTCCAGCTCAAGCTCCGGCTCGACCGCGGCATGAAGCTGGTGAGCCTCCACGGGGAGAACATCAACAACCAGAGCCTCGACCCCGCGACCAACGTGCTGACCGTGGACCTGCGCTCGAAGGCGGAGGGCACCTATCGCCTGAGCCTCCAGACCTCGAGCGAGATCGCCGATCCCGAACGCGCCGTCCTGCCGACGCTCGAACTCGTGGGCGCCGAGCGGCAGTGGGGCACCATCGCCGTCTCGGCAGACTCCGGCATCGCAGTCGAGGCCAGGGCGCTCACGGGGATCAGCCAGGTGGACGTGGCCGAGCTGAGCGGCATCCAGGCGGTTCAGGAGATGGTGGCCGCGCAGAGGACGCCTGAGCCGGCGCTGGCCTTGCGCTACCTGAGCTTCCCGTACAGGCTGGAGCTCGTCGTCAGCCACATCGAGCCCGAGCTGAAGGTCGAGCCGCTGCACATGGTACAGATCACGCGCAAGAACCTGCGCTACTACTGCGCGTTCAACTACCACATCAAGAAGGCCGGCGTCTTCCAGCTCCGCATGCACGTGCCGGCGGAGCTGCGGGGCAGCCTGCAGGTCAAAGGCGACAAGGTGGAGGACTACTCGTATGACGCCGCCGCCAGCACGCTGACCATCCAGCTTACGGAGAAGGCGCTGGACGAACTGACGGTCGAGCTCGAGACGGAGGTGCTGCTCGGCAAGGAACTGCCGAAGCCCGGCGAGTCGGACACATTCCCCATTGCGGCGATCTACGCGCTGGACTGCGAGCAGGAGCGGGGCTACATCGCCCTCGCCACGGATGAGGGCATCCGGCTGAAGCGGGCGGGCGAGGGCGGGCCGCTGCACGACGTGGACGTGCAGGAGATCCCGCCCGCGCTGCTCCAGCGCGCGCCCAACGCGAAGCTCGCCTTCCGCCTGGTCGAGTCGCCCTGGGACCTGAAGGTCGAGGTCACCAGCATCTCGCCCAAGATCACGGCGCAGACCTTCAACTACGTGCGCTTCGGCGAGGATTACCTGATGGGCGCCTCGACCGTGGAGTTCACCATCCAGTACGCGGGCGTCGAGGAGTTCCTGGTGCGCCTGCCCGAAGGCATCTCCGAGCCGAACATCCGCGGCGAGAACATCAAGATCCAGGAGAAGGTCAAGGAAGAGGAGCCGAAACCGGGCGACCTCTGGCGCATCACCCTGCAAAGCGAGGCGAAGGGGTCCTACCAGTTGATCTTCGAGTACACGATGGACCTGGACGCGAAGGAGTCGCTGCGCCGGTTCAGCGGACCCAGCGTGATCGGGGAGATGAAGGAGGTGGAGCGGGAGATCGGCTACCTGGCCGTGACCGGCGATCCGTCCCTGGAGCTGACGCCCATCGGCAAGGACATCGAGGGCCTGACGCCGGTCGACGAGGAGGAGATCCCCTTGAAGTTCCGCCAGCTTCCGCCCTCCGTGGCGTCGCAGATCGGGCGCGAGACGGTGCCGATCCTGTTCGCCTTCCGCTACCTGGCCCACCCGTACGCGCTGGTGGTGTCCTCGGTCCGGCACGACGAGGCGGACGTCGTGACGGCCGTGGTGGAGAGCTGCAAGCTGGACACGACGCTGACGCGCGAGGGGAACCGGATCACGAGCCTGCTGGCCAGCGTGCGCAGCCGGTATCAGCCGTTCTTCGAGATCCGGCTGCCCGACGGGGCCAAGCTCTGGCACGCCCTGGTGAACGGCAGGCGCGTGCGGCCCCTGACGGAGACGACCGCGCAGGGCGAGGTGACCAAGATCCCCATCGCGCAGGTGCAGGGCGTCAGCGGACCCGTGGCCGTCGAGCTCCAATGGGAGGAGCTGGGCGGGAAAGAGCTCGGCAAGCTCCAGACCGTCAGGCTCAGCATGCCGTCGCTGGTCGGCGTCCGGGTGCTGAGGCTCGGCTGGATCCTCCAGCTTCCCCGCGGCTACCGCATGCTGAGCTCCAGCGGGACGCTTGAGCGGCTGCCCTCGGAGGCCTACTTCGAGGAATCCCTGCGGAGCCTCCAGCCAGCGCAGCGGCCGGCGGAGGTCGCCCAGGCGGGCGGGGGGCAGACGGTGCAGAACCAGCAACAGGCCAGCAACGAAGCCGTGCTGCTCGGGCGCGCCGCAGCCAAGCAGTCCGGGCCTCTGGGCGCGGCGGTCGTCGGCACCAAGCCCCAGCTTCCGCAGCAGTTCTACTTCCAGGGGCTGATCCTCAACCCGGACGTGCCGGCGCAGGCGAAGGCCCTCTGCATGACGACCTCGGCGCTCACGCCGGCCCTGGTTCTGCTGGCCCTCATCGTCTTCGCTCTGTGCGCGCTCTTCTGGCGCAAGTCGGGGTTGCCGGGCGGCATCAGCTTCATCGTCCTGGCGGCAGCGGCCCTCGTCGTGACGGGCGTGAGGGTCATCGCCGAAGGCAACTACGCCGATCCCCTGGCAGCCGTCATCCTGGCGATCGCGGGGGCAGCAGTGGCCTTCGGCCTCGCGTCGCTCTACGACGGTCTGCGCCGGAGCACCCGACGCACCCAACCGCAAGCAGAAGAAGGCGGCGAACAGGCCTGACGGCGCTGCCGCACCAGCAGGTCCGATCGCCTCTCGTAGGGGCACGGCGCGCCGTGCCCCTACGTCACGGATGCGAAAGGGGCCTCCCTGCAGGCGCAGCCCTGGCGGTGCGCTTTGGAGAACTGCGTAGCCAATGTACCGACCCCGTGCGCGCTGTCATTCTGAGGAGCGGCGAAGCCGCGACGAAGAATCTCGCCTTGCCACACAGGGAGCAACGAGATTCTTCGGCCGCCCTGCGGCGGCCTCAGAATGACAACTCCTCGTTAGCGGCAACATTGTCATTACCGGCCTCAATAGCCGGCCATGATGGTGGCCACGGCAGGAATGGTGATGAGCGAGATGGCCGTGCTCAGGACGATGGCCGTGCTGACCAGGTCCTTGTCCATCGCGTAGTTCTCCTCCAGCACGGGTGTCAGCGTGGCCACGGGCATGGCTCCTTCCAGGATGATGGCCTTGTAGGTGACCGAGTCGCGGGCAAGCAACGCGGCCAATCCCCAACCGATCAAGGGGGCGACCAGGAGCGCCACGGCGCTGACGAGCAGCGCCGGCCCGAGGGCGGCCGTGATCCGGCTGAAGTCGAGCATCGCGCCCACGCTGAACAGGATCAGGGGCACCGTCATGTCGCCGAACGGCTTGAGCGCCTCGCCGACCAGCGGCGGCACGGCCGTCCCGCGCTGGTTCAGGAACAGGCCGAGCAGCATCGCCAGAATGGGAGGCGCCGCGATGGCCACGGCTCTGCGCACGGGCACGCCGCCCTTCTGCTTGCCGACGTGGATGAGTCCGATGGTCAGCCCGAACGCGTAGAAGACGGGCCACCAGAGCAGGATGAAATAGACCACGCGCTGGCTGCCGCCCGCGCCGAGCACGGCGTCCGCTATGCCGAGGCCCATCCAGCCGTAGTTGCCGAACGTGATGCAGGCGTGCACGGCGGCCCGGCTCGTCGGCTCCCTGAAAAGGGCGGCGGCCGCCCAGCCGATGAGGAACAGCACTGCCGTCATGGCGACGAATGCCCCCATCATCGGGCCGATGGCCGAAAGGCTCTCGGGCCTGGCCTCATACATCGAAAAGAAGACGAAGACCGGCACCGTGAACCGCACGACGAACTTGCGCAGCAGCGCCCCCTCCTCGTCCCTGAACAGCCCGGTCCAGCGGAACGCCAGCCCGAGCCCGATGGGAAGGAGCGCCAGCAGGACCTTGCGGGTGATATCCATTCTCTACCCCGTCAGAGCGGCCTCGATCTCGGCCCTGGACACGCGGTTGAGAACCAGGGGCTGGGAGCCATCGGATTGAGACTGCTGCCACGTGGCGAGGTAGTCCTGCCTCGCCTCGAAGACGGAGACGTACCGGCTGCATCCCGTCCCGCGCGGCGAGACAAACAGCGGGCCATCCACCGAGAGCCGCACGAGCCGCGGGAACTCGGCGTCCGAGCCGGCTGCCAGGCCGCCGAGCTCCTCGCACGAGCAGCCGCGCGGCCGTCCGCCCGCGCTGTGATCGTGGATGCACTCCGCGCCGTCGTAGAAGTAAAGCGAGACCGGCGGACCGCTCGCCAGCGCGCCGACGCGGGGCAATGCCAGGCGGGCCGTGACCCGGCAGACGGCCACGTCCCACACGGGGCCCCGCGGCAGCAGGACCCGCCCGCTCTCCCCCGGGGACCCGTCCGCCGACACGTCCGCCACGGCCGCGTTGCTGCTGGCCCAACTGAAGGGATGGACGCAGTAGGCCATGAAGGCGCGAGCGCCCTGCGGCGCGCCGGGCCCGCCGAGATCGAACGCGACGGGATCCTTGACGTGCAGCGAAGCCGGCTCGTCGGAGCTCAGCCACGGCTCCGCCTTGGCGCGGGCCAGCCCTTCCACCGAAGGAGCGCGCAGCACGTCGATGCTCCAGACGCCGGTGCCCGGCTTCTGGAACTCCCTGACGCGCTCCGGGTAGTCCCGCAGCTTCTCGCTGGACACGTAGAGCTCGAGCCCCCTCGCCGTCCGGCGCAGGGAGGAGCCCTCGATCGAGAGGACCTGCTGCCCCGCCGGGGCGACATCCTGCTTGGAGAGCGACAGCACCTGCTCGAACGTCCCGCCCTCGTCGGCCGACCGAAAGACGGCAAGCTCGAACCCGCGCACGCCCGCCCCGAGCCCGAGCCGCGAGTCGCCGGCGTTCCGGTAGCGCCCGCAGAGGAGCAGCGCGCCGTCCCGGTCGCGGCAGATGTCGCCCCCGCCGAACCAGAAGCCCGGCGCGGCCGCCTTGGGCGGGACCAGGACCTTGGCCGCCTCCTGGCAGACCAGTCGAAGGGCGACTTCGGTCAACACGTCGGCATGGTCAAGCAAGGGCATAGGGATCACCGCCAGCAGTCGACGGGAAAGCGCTCACCGCGCGGTCACTCCAGGCCAAGCGCCTTCGCAGGCGGCAGGTACTCGATGTGGGCCTCCTTCTGGAGGCGCTCGAGGTACTCCTCGCGAGCCGCAGTCCGCTTCTCAGTCAGAAGCCTGGCCTTGATGTCGGCCTGCGCTTCCTCGAAGGTGAGCTGTCGCGCAGGCACGACCTCCTCCAGCACGGCGAGGGAGAGGCCGCCGGAGACGACTCGCACGTCCGAGACTTCGCCCGGCTTCAGCCCCTCGACCGCCGGCGGCACCCAGTCCGGCAGGTCCTCGGGCACGGTGACCTCATGCAGCCCCCCCGGATGCTCCTCGCAGTCGGCCGAGTACCGGTCGGCTGCCTCAGCGAAGTCGAGCCCGTTGCGGATCCTGTCCAGAACGTCCTGCGCCTTGTCGCGTAGCGCGGCTTCCTGAGCCGCATCCACGACCGGGAAGAAGACCTGGCGGAACTTCACCGTCCGGGGAGAGGTCATCTCCTCCCGGTGCGCCTCGTAGTGGCTGCGCACGTCCAGCGGCGAGACGTGAACGTGGGTGAACACCTTGTCCCAGAGCAGCTTGTTCGCCAGGACGTTCTCGACCTGGAGTTGTTTGTACTGCTCGACGGTCAGGCCCAGGTCGGCCAGCATCCGCCTGGCCTTGGGCAGCGATCCGGCCCTGTCCTGGAGCTTCCTGAACTCCTTCTGGGCGAATTCGTCCAGAGGCTTGCTGGTCAACTCGCCGCCCAGGTACTCCTGTCGGCCGAGTTCGCACAGCAGGCGCTTGCGGATCAGGGCCTGGAGCGCTTCCCTGCGGCGGCGCTGCTCAAGCTCGGCCCGCATCTCGGGCGGCATTTGCTCGGGCTGCACGGCGGCTTCGGCGGCCGGCTGGGTCGTCCGGACCTCGCGCTCGATCGCCTCGGCAGTAATGGCGTATCCGTTCACGCGCGCGTAGACCTCGGACTCGTCCTTCGCCGGCGCCGCCAGCAGAGAGCCACAGAAGGCCGTCCACGCTGCGATTGCCGCGAGCCCGAGCCCCATGCGTGCACGTCTCTCCACAAGAACGCGATCCGCCATTCTAACCGCGCCGGAACGGGTGGGCCAATGCAGGGGCCCGTCGGGTCGAACGTGGCATGCTGCAGTCAGATGTAGAAGACGGGGTCGTGGGCAGACCTTGCGATGGTGTCAACGATGGCCCAGGTGCCGCCCGCCAGGAAGTACCCCAGGACCATACCGATGAAGAAGCGCCGCGCCGGGCGGAACATGCCCTGCCCGCCGATCTTGAGCAGGAGCACCTTGACGAGCCAGGCCAGGAACACGGATGCCCAGAAGTAGTAGACCATGTGGCTGGAGCAGACCAGAAGGCCGACCGGATGGAGCGGCCACCAGAACATCGAGCGCTGGGCGACGATGAGGGCGGCCATGATGAGGACCCCGGCCCCCGCCCAGATCATGCGGACGTAGCTGGGGCCGCCCTGCTCGGCGATTGCCGCCTTGGTCCACACCCACGGCACCGCCTTGGGATACGTGCCGAAGAACCAGTCGTCCATGTTCACCCCGCCGTGGCGGTAGCAGAGCCACACCGTCCACAGATAGGCCGTCACGTACGTGATGAGCAGCCCCAGCAGCATGGCCCAGAACAGCCCGCCGCGCCGGCGCCGCGTCAGATACATGCCGTGGCCCGAACCCGACATGACTGAGTTGCGTATGTCGAAGTGCCAGCCCATGTGCATTCCCAGGACCGAAAGGCGCTGCGAGCCAAGCGTGTCCGTGCCGAACAGGGTCGCCATGAACTGGCTGGGATAGATCGGCGGGCTGAGCATCGGCACGCCGCACTGCGCCACCACGCGGGCCATAGCGTAGTAGACGGCAAGCGTGATCAACACGACCGACACGGCGTAGACGTGGCTCAGGCCCATCCGGTGGAGCCAGACGCACGCAACGGTCAGCCCGACGAGCACGGTTATGAAGGCCGTGCGGTATGAGGACGGCTCTCCGGCGTCGTAGCCGCGGTCGCCCCGCCCCAGGGCGCAGCGCAGGGCGCGCTTCAGGTGCTCCCGCGACAGCCACAGACTCGCCATGACGAAGGTGACCGTCGCGCCCATCGCCACCTGGTTCATCTCGTCCCCGTAGACCCAGTCCCCCGGCATCCGCAGTTGGTACTCCTCCATGACCGAACGCATGATCCATGACAGCAGCGCGACGAACCACACCGTGAAAGCGATCCGGTTCGGGATCAGGAAGACGAGCCCGATCACGACCAGGTCGATGTATACGGGCAGCCGCCACGGCTCCCCCGCGAAGTCCACCCAGTAGCGAACGCGGAAGTACCAGTCCCTTCCCATGTAGTGGACGACGCCGCCCGCGCTGGCCAGCAGGAAGGTGACCCCGAGCCCGATCCAGAATCCCTTGCTGCGGAAGATGGAGTCCGGTCCGGCGGGATCGGTCCCCGCCGCGCACAGCTCCGCCGGCACCTGCGCTATGGGAAAGCTCAGGTGCTCGCGGTCGATCCACTGCTTGCGCATCAAGGTCATGATGGCCATCATGCACGCAAACAGCGCCATCAGGAAGACGCCCCACGTGACCAGCGGCCCGAGCCACGGCCCCCACTGGATCGGCTCGTCGCCGGGCACGCCCTGCCAGAACTTGTGGATGGCCACGGTGCCGCCGTTGGGGTCGAGCGGAGAGAGGGCGTGCGGAAGGTACGGCCACAGGTCCACCGCCCAGTTGTTCGACGAGTTGGCGAAGTAGTAGACCGACGAGATGGCCGGCATGAAGTAAGCGACCAGGCCCGACGTGGCGATCGAGCCGCCCACCAGCATCATCGCCCCGACGGCCATCAGCTCGTGCCTCTGGAGCCCCAGCGGCCTCCAGATCGCGCGCAGGGCGAGGTTCGGCACCAGGATCAAGAAGAGCAGGAAGCTGGCGCCCGCAGTGTGGTAGTCCTCGAACATGCGCGAGGACTGCAGGTAGATCGTCCAGTAGGGCCCCGCCAGCCCGATGACTCCGCACAGCAGAGAACCCAGGACGATGCTGCGGATGGTGGGGAAGCCTGAGGCGCCCTCCGCTGCTGCAATCGGCTGTAGCTCGTGGCTCACCTTCCCTCCCTGCCGACAGGGGCGCCCGGCGTCGTCAGCAAGGCAGGGATTATACCGGAAGGACAGCAGGCCGGGAAAGGCTGTCCGAACGCCGCAGGGCCGGGCTACGGCCGGGCCGGCTCGGGCAGGACCGGCTCTTCGACCGCGCCAGACGCATGCGACAGGTTGATCGTGAGCCCGCGCTGCACGACGCCGAACCCGAACCGTTCGCGCAGGCCGTCCAGGCAGCGGTCGATGCGACGGCTCCGGTCGGCGCCGTTGTCGAAGAGGCTCTCCTGCAGCGTGCGGGCGCGCCGCAGGTCGGTCAGGCCCACGCCGACCAGCCGGACCCTGCGGCTGCGGCGCCACAGGCTGCCCAGCAGCTTGCGCGCCACGGCGAACACCCGCTCGTCACGGTCAGCGTGGCGGCCCAGCGAGCGCGAACACTGCACCGTGGCGAAGTCCTGGTAGCGCAGCTTGACCTGCACCGTGCGCCCTTCCAGCCCCTGGCGGCGCAGTGCCCGGCCCAGCCGTTCGGTCAGATAGAAGAGCATGGACTCGACGAACTCGTAGTCGTTGGACGCCGTCCAGAACGTCGTCTCCCGGCTGATGCTCCTGGGCGGGCCGGGCTCGCGCAGTTCGGCCGATTCGCCTTCCGGGCAGTCCCGGCCGCGCACCAGGCCGTATATGGCGGCACCCCGCTCCGGCCCGAAAGCGTCCTCAAGCAGATCGCGCGGGAGCCGGCGCGCCTCCTCCACGGTCCGCACGTTCCACTTGAGCAGCCTGTCGCGCGTGGCCCTTCCGATGCCGGGCACGTCGTTGAGAGGCAGCATCGCCAGGAAATCCGCCTCGCGCCCCGGTTCGACGAGCGTAATCCCCCCGGGCTTGCAGAAGCCGGACGCCGTCCTGGCCACCAGCTTGTTCGAGCCGACCCCCACCGAGACGCCCAGGCCCGTCTGCGCGCGCACCAGGCGCCTGATCCAGAGCCCCACCGCAGCCGCCCAGCGCGAATCCTGCGGCACCAGCACGCGCAGCTCCGCAGGCAGAGCACGCTTCTCCGAGCGGCGGTAGACGCCGTCCGCCGCCCGGCCGAAAGGCAGGCGCGCCAGAGGCCGCGCCGACCACGTGCCGTACATGCGCTCGCAGCCGCGCAAGTCCACGTAGGCGTCGTCCAGCGAAGCCTGCTCCACCGAGGGGCTGACGCGGCACAGCAGATCGAAGACACGCGCGGAGAAACGGTTGTACTCGCCGAAGTTCGGAGCAACGAAGATCCCGTCCCGGCAGAGCTCCCGCGCGCGGAAGATCGGCATGCCGGCCTTCAGGCCGAAACGGCGCGCTTCGTAAGAGGCCGAGGCCACCACCCCCCTGCCCTCGATTCCGCCGCCGACGACGACGGCCTTGCCCACCAGGTCCGGGTGCAGAACCTGTTCGACCGAAGCGAAGAAGGCGTCCATGTCCACGTGGATGATAAAGCGCGTTTCCATGCCGGTCTCTCCGACGATCGGCCCTCAGCACGGCGCGTTGCGCGCCCGAGAGCCCCGACGAGCCATGTTATACCCATGTATAGTCTCCACGCATACTATACCCTACGGATGTCTGGCTGTCAAGGCGAATCCCGCGTCCGGTTGAGCCGCGCCGCCCCCCTCGGAGCTCACCTGACGAGGGAAATGAAGACGGCCGAATGCGGCGGGATGGTGCACGCCAGCGCGTCGCCGGCCAGCTCCACGGGCAACTCGGACACGGCGTCTTCCTTCCGTTCGAGCAGGGGCTTGCCGTCCGGGTCCGGGTGCGAGAGGGCGACGCCGTGCACGCCGGCCGGCGCGAAGTTCCGCAGACTCACGCGGCAAGGGACCGCCCGCTCCCACGACCCGTTGGCAATGACGAGGTACAGGCTGCGCCCGTCCTCGCTCAGCGTGGCCAGGACCGGGGTCAGCGGGCCGGAGCCGGCTTGCGCGCGCTCCCCGCCCTCGGGCGTGTACCAGGGCGCCGTGCCGTCCGTCTCAAGCACCCACTCCCCCACGTGCCGGTTGAAGTAGTAATAGAGCCAGTAGAGCATGAAACGCTTGTCCGGCGCCTCCGGGGCGAGGATGCCGAATCCCTGCGCCCCCACCCGGCAGAGCATCTCCCACGAGCTGGCGCCGCGCAGCATCCCTTCCCTGGCGTAGCAGATGAGGCGCACCGCCCGGTGGATCGTCCCGAAGACGTTCCCATTGCGGTCCATGTTGTCCGGGCGCTCGCCGTTCGGCCCGAAGGTGTGAAGGCCCCACTCCGTGTCGTACTGGCAGACGTCCCGGTCGGGGTTGTAGGCACGGATCAGGGCGTTCAGGCGCAGGGCGTCGTCGAGCACGCGGTAGTTGAGGGCCAGCGTCACGCGTTCGAAGGCCGCGCCGTAGTCGGTGAACCCAGTGTAGAAGTGCGGGACGACGAAGTCGTAGCTCCCCGCCGCGTGCTTGAGCACGTAGTTGCCCCAATGCGCGTCCTGCGGGTGGATGCTGATGCCGATCTGGGCGTCGGGCGCGACGTCCCGCACTGCCCGGCTCACGTCCCGCAGGTGCGAGACGTAGTCGTCAGGGGTCGAGAAGGCGGTGTGCACACCCCAGACGGCGGCGTAGACCTCGTTGCCGACCTCCCACTGGTGGAAGCCGTAGCCCTGGCGCTTCGCGTACTCGGCCGCCCGCGCCCAAACGTCCGGCGCCAGCTTCGTGGAGGCGTTCACCGCTTCGAGCTCCAGGGGCACGCGGTCCAGCGGGACCTCTATGCGCCGGCAGACCTCGGCCGCCTTGTCAATCGAGGCCTCCAGGCCGAACGGCTCGTCCCCGACGCCGTAGAAGCGCGTCATGGGCAGCCGCATCTCGCGGATGGCCTCTTCGAGCTTCGGGTCCAGCGTGTAGTTGCCCTGCCTGTCGTACGGCTGGCCCGTCCATCCGACCACGCAGTGGAAGGACACACCGCCGACGTTGCGGGTCGCCGGGTGCAGGCGCCGCGCGGCGTCCACCGTGAACTCCAGCCGTTCGCCCGGCCTCAGCCGGTGTTGGAGCGGCTCGTAGTCCAGCTCCGTCTCGTCGATCAGGCGTTCGGCTTCGGGCGCCATTTCAGGGCTCACCTCCACGTCATCGATCCAGAGGGTCTTCTCCACGCCGTCGTCCGTCGTGGCCTTGAACGTCAGCAGCAGGAGGCGGCTGCGTTTGGCATAGAAGTCGACGCCGTCCGTCGCCGCGAAGCTGAACTGTTTCCACTCCCGGCCCGCTTCAAAGCTGAACCATCCCGGAGACGGCGCGTCCACGTAGGGCGCGATGGTCTCATAGGCCGTGAAGCCGGACAACGACGTGCCGGGCCCGTCCGTCCGCGCCCAGAACGAGACGTTGTACCTCGTGTTGCGCTGCGACTGGATGGGGCGCTCGGGCGAGGAGACGATGTAGCCGGCCGTGTCCGCCGGATGGTGGATGCGGAAACATGCATTCCCGCCGTGCGGGTCCGCCGTGTCGCGAGTGTAATTGGCGGCGTCCTTGTACCGCTCGGGGCCCCAGATGGTCCAGCCGGGAGGAGGGCTCTCGGCCGACTCCAGCTCGAAATCCCCGTTGTAGATCAGGTTCTCGCCGAGCGCCACGGCCGACTGGAACACGAGCGCCCCGATGAGCCACGCTACGAGACACAGCGTCCGCCTGCCCGCCCTTCGTCCGGTCATGTTCTCCCCTTCCCGATCCAGGGGGCGCCTTGCGAAACGCCCCTGCGTGGCTTTCGACGGGCGCGATCCTCCGTTCAGTTCCCGCGGCGCAGCGCGACGAGCGAGCGCGGCGGGAGCGTCAGTTCGCCGTCGCTCACGGTGACTCTGGCGCCCGTCGGCATTTGAAGGACGGGCTCGAAGCCCGCCCACCCGTCGATCCGCAGCGCGCACGGCGTCCCTTCGTCCCGGAAGCTCTCGATGACGGCCACGTCGTCGCCGAACAGATACAGCCCGACGCCGTACGGCGCGTGGAACGAGATCCCCATCGGCCCGAGCGCCCGGTCGCGAACGGCGTTCAGTTCCGCCTCCGGCAGCGACGCCAGCTCCTTGTAGATGTTGCGATCCGACGGCGAGGACACGACGAGGACGCGCTGCCGTGCCGCCGGCTCGAGGCCGCGCCCGGCCTGGGACAGCGCTTCCAGAAGCCCCATGGTGACCACGACCGCCTTACCCGTCTGCATCGCGCGCCCCAAGGCAGATGACGAATCCGCAGCGTGCAGCACCTGGCAGCCGAAGACGAAGCCGTCCGCCCCGGCGTCGAACTCGTGCGCGGCCGTAACGGGGAACCCCGCCATGCCGAGCAGCGAATGCAGGTTCCCGTCGGGCCCGGGCGCGCTGTTGGCGGGCTTCCATCCGAGCAGGCCGCGCGGCCGCTTGCCGTGGATCAGCCGCGCCAGCTCGAAGTGCAGCGGCAATTCGTCCATCAGCGCCGCCACGTCATCGGGCCCGAACTGCCTGTTGCGCCCTTCGCCTCCGTAGAGGGCGCCGAAGTTGAACAGGAACGCTTCCGGCGCGCCGCCCAGGACAGTCTGGCGGGCCTGCTCGAGGTAGTAGGCGGGGCTTGTCCCGATGGAATCGTACCATCCCCCGCCGCACTTCTCGCCGCCGATGCCCCGCAGCCAGCGCATGAGCCAGTAGGCCCGATACTGGGGTTCGGCCCGCCAGTTCGGGTCCTGCGGCCACGTTGGCTCGACGCCGCGCGTCTCCGTGCCCACCCAGGTGTGTGGGAACAGCCGCGTCTGCCGGTCGACGTCGTAGCCCCGGTCCTGGAACCCCTCGTGCCAGCAGGGGTACTTGATGATGAAGCGCGCGTTGGGGTTGACGGCGCGGCCCGCCTCGATGATGTGCGTGCGGCTGAGCTCCAGCATCAGGTCGGTGCGGAACTCCGCCCACGGCCGGTCCCCTTTGGCGCGCCGGCACTCGTCGCACTCGCAGTCCGTGGCCAGGAAGTCGTCGATCATGATCTCGTCGAAGAGCCCCGCGGCGTACTGCGACATCGCTTTCAGCTCGCGCTGCGTCTCTTCGGACGTGTAGCAAGAGAAGAGGCGCCAGCCCGTGCTGCGCTTGCCGTATCCCGCCGGCGTGATGCAGCCCGAGACCATGAAGCCGGCCTCGCGGAACCGGTCGCGGGCCCGCGCCAACGTCTCACGCGGCGCCACGCTCTCCGTCCGGAAGGATTCGAGGTACACGTGCGTGATGCCGTGCTCCTTGCACCACTGGATGGCCCTGGAGATCCCCTCCTCGTCGCTCAGGTGCTGCGGCACCTGCTGGGCCGTGAACAACGTGGACATGCGCAGCACGTCGGCGTTCTTCTGGGCCAGCGCCCACATATCGACCTCCGGCGCTCCGGCAACGCTTAAGAGAAACAGCGGAAGTAACTGCAACATTATCCATCCTCCCTGTCGACCCGTTCGCCCTCAGCGAACGAGCGTGATCTCCGCGCCGTCGTGCGCGCTGAACCGCACCTCGGTCCCCTGCCGCGTCAGCCTCGACCGCGCTTGCGTCCCTTCGCAGCGCACGTCCGTCGCGCGGACACGCAGGAAGCGCGCCGTCACGGCCATCGGCACGGGATTGACCGTCAGCCCCGCCTCCTGCGGCGTGGAAACGGCTCTCAGCCGGACGCGCAGGCCGTCGTCCTTGAACGTGACCGCCCTCTCGCGCCGTCCGGGGTAGACCTCCACTTCGATCTGCCCGGCGGGGCCTGACTTGAGGTGCTGAGGGTTGCCGGCCAGCTTCGGGATGACGGCTCCCTCGCGCACGAGGACCGGCATCCGGCTCAGCGGCGCCTGCATCTCGAAGAACCCGGGCCCGTCGTGCGTCTTCCAGGGACGCCCCAGCTCAGTCCACGTCCCCTTCGGGAGGTACACCGTGCGGGACCACGCGCCCTCGACCAGCACCGGCGCCACCAGCAGGCCCGGCCCGAGCATGTACTGGTCGTCCAGCGTATCCGCATTCGGCTCATCCGGGAACTCCAGCGCCATGTGCCGCATGATGGGAACCCCCGTCCGGCAGCTCTCCTCGGCCGCCGCCAGGAGGTACGGGACCAGCCGATAGCGGAGCCGGCAGCAGTCGGCCACGATGCGTTCGGCCTCGCGGCCGTACTGCCACGGCTCCCGCGGAGTCGTGCCGTGGAAACGCGAGAGCGGCGAGAGCAGCCCCCACTGCGCCCATCGGACGTAGAGCTCCGGCGACGGCGGCAGCCCGGTGAAGCCGCCAATGTCATGGCTCCAGAAAGCGAAGCCCGTGAGGCCCGCCGAGAGGCCGCCGCGCAGGCAGCACCTCATCGCGCGCCAGCTCACCTGCGTGTCGCCCGCCCACGTGCCGGGACAGCGCTGGCTGCCGATGTAGCCCGAGCGGCCCCAGATCAGGGCGCGGCCGGTCTGCTCTTTGGTGGCCTCGAAGACGGCCTGGTTGTAAAGGAGCAGGTAGAGGTTGTGCATCTCCGCGCCCGTCCCGCCGTTGTAGAAGACGCAGCCTTCCGGCACGCGCTCGCCGTAGTCCGGCTTGAAGACCGAGGCGCCGTCGCGAAGCAGCGCCTTCAGGTGGTCCTTCCACCACTCCTTCGCCTGCGGATTCGTGAAGTCCACCATGCCGACGGGCTGGCCGTGTTCGTTGCGGGCGGGGCGGCCGGCCCGATCCTTGACGAGGTAGCCCTTCCGCATCGCCTCGTCGTAGATGGCCGTGCCTTCCGGCAAGTAGGGGTTGATCCACAGGCAGGCTGCGAGCCCGTGGTCGGCGAACTCGCGGAACATCTCGACGCGGCGCGGGAAGTCGCGCTCGTTCCAATCGAAGTCGCACGCGTCCACGCCGATGACGGGGTAGTAGTGAACCTTCATCCAGCGCGGGTCCAGGTGCACCACGTCGCAGGGGATCTTCCTGGCCCGCATGCCCCGGACGGCCTTCTCGGCCTCCCGGCGGGACAGGTACTGGCAACGGCTGAGCCAGACGCCGAACGCCCACTTCGGCGGCATCGCCGCGCGGCCGGTCAGACCCGTGTACTTGCGCAACAGCCCCTTCAGGCCGGACGCGGCGAACAGGAAGAGGTCCACCTTATCGTCCTCGGTCAGGAACGAGCCGGCCGTGTAGGAAACGGAGCCGACCTCCCAGTAGCTGCGGAACGAGGAGTGAAGCATCATGCCCCAGCCGCGCGTCGAGAAAAGCACAGGCACGCCCTTGTAGGCCAGGTCCGTGGTGTTCAGCCCGCAGGTGTCGGCGGTCCAGATCGTCGTGCGCGTGCCGGTTTTTTCGACCTTGTTGAACTTCTCGCCGAGTCCGAACAGCCGCTCGTCGTTCGCAATGCGCCAGCTCAGGAACGGGTGGGCCGCCTCGCGCGACCGCCGGTAACCCAGAGAGGGCGTCACCATCGGGTCCTCGGCCTCGATCTGCCAGAGGACCTCGCCGCCGGCGTCGAGCAGACACGCTGCGAAGGGACGCCTGCTTACGCGGAAGCCGGTCTCGCCCGCCGTGAAGACGAAGGCGTCCCTTGTCCTGCGGAACCGCGCCTCCTGCGGCCGGAGCTCGCCGACCGCCAGCATGGGGCTTGTCTGCATGAAGTGCGCCCTGCCCCGCCAGGCCTTCAGGCGCAGCACGCCGTCGGCCACGCACTGGACGGACAGCTTCATGCGGCCGCCGGACTGGAGTTCCAGGTCGACGGCCATCACGCCGTCGCGGAACCGGGCGCCGATGGCCCTGGCCACGCGGTCGTAGGCGAAGCCCTCGCGGTCGAAGATGCGCGAATCATCGGTAAGCAGCCTGTCTGGCGACTCCGGCATGGGCCGGCTCTCCCCCCGCTCGTGGTGTCTGAGGGCGGCCCGGCATTCTGCCCGATGCGGGGGCGATTGGCAAGCACAACGGGCGTCACGCTCTCCGGCGCGGGCGCCCTTCCCGTTGCCTTCCCTGCCGTCCTTCGTGTACCTTCGGGTCCTGCGCGGCGCAATCCATTCCTCTCGACACCGGGAGGCGCGTCATGGGAATCAGCCTGGGACTGGTCGGGTTGGGGAGCTTCGGGTCAGCCTTCGCCGAGCTGTTCAAGCGGCATCCGCTCGTGGACAGGGTCGCGCTCTGCGACCTGGAGCCGGAGCGCATAGACGCGTTCGCCCGCCTCGAATCCTGGGAGGACAAGTTCGATCCCCAAGACGCCTATGCGTCCCTGGATGAGATCTGCGCGGCGGACCTGGACGCTCTGGCCATCATCACGCAGCCGTGGCTGCACGCGCCGCAGTGCATCCAGGCCATGGAGTCCGGCAAGCACGTCTACAGCGCCGTGCCCATCATCAGCCTGCCCGACGGCGACGAGATCCTCGACTGGTGCGACAGGCTGGTCGAGACGTGCACCCGCACCGGCATGCGCTACATGCTGGGCGAGACGACCTGCTACCGTCCAGAGGCGATGTACTGCCGCCGGCAGGCGGCGGCCGGCGCGTTCGGGCACTTCGTCCACGGCGACGCCCATTACCTGCACGACGTGGACCTGCCGGACTGTAACCTGCGCGACGTCCAGAAGCACCGCACGACCGGCCGCGCGGGCCGCGAATGGCTCAAACTGGAGAAGAAGTACACGGAACGCGGCGTGCTCGGCGGGCCGATGCACTACCCGACGCACTCGGTCTCCGGCATCGTGTCCGTCATGGGCGCGCACATGACGAAGGTGTCCGCCTTCGGGTTCGCCGATCCGACGGACGACGAGTACTTCGGCGGCGCGTTCAGCAATGAGACCGCGCTGTTCCGCATGAGCAACGGCGCGACGGCGCGCGTGTGCGAGCACCGGCAGATCGGCCACACCGGCGAGGAGATGTTTCGCGTCTTCGGCACGGAGGGAACGTTCCGCGAGGACCACTGGGTGAGCAAGACGGAGTGGACGAGGCTGACGGTCGAGGAGATGCGCGATCCGCTGCCACACGAGGTGGCGGAGGCGTTCCGGGGGAAAGGCGAGTCAGTGGCCTACGGCGGGCACGGGGGCTCGCACGCCTACCTCGTGCACGAGTTCGTCGAGGCCGTCGCGCAAGACAGGCAGCCGGCCATCAACGTGTGGGAGGCCGTGCGTTACATGGCGCCGGGCGTGATGGCGCACGAGTCCGCCATGCGGGAGGGGGAGCTGCTCGAAGTGCCGGACTGGGGAGACGCGCCGCAGGCATGAAGCCTGCGGCCAGTTATGAATGAAGAATGGCGAATGCTGAATGAGCGGATACGCGTGGCGCGCCGCTGCTGCGCCATGGGCGGGACGACAGAGCACGTCACGAACCCCGCTTAGCGGACAGAACGCTGGCGGATAGCACCTTGCATATCTCCTCGCACTCATCGATGATCGCCGTCATCCGGGCGTCCTGGAGCATTTGGCAGTCACGGATCAGCCTGAGCCAGTAGTGCGCTTCCAGGGCTTCCTTCCGCGCAATGGACCTCTTGGAGATGAAGTCCTTCTTGCTTTGCGCGCCCTGCGCCTCTTCTACGTTCGCTCCGATGGCAGTCCCCGACCGGAGCAGCTGCGGGAGCATTACACGGCCCAACCGATCGTCGTCGAGGGCGCGGCACAGCTTCACTACGCGCAGCGAGAACTCGTAAGTCCGTAGCCGGATATCGGGGCTCTGCGGGTGTCCCGATCTGTCAGCTCCCGTTCTGCCGCCGTGCTGGCCGGGGGAATCGTCATTCATCATTTGCCATTCATAACTGGCGCGAGCGAAGCAAGCGCCAGGTTCGCCATCATGAGTATGCCCGGTTCGAGCGCGGCCGAGCCGAAGTCGAACCGCGCCGAGTGCAGGTTCTCCCTCGATTCGACGCCGAGGCTGAAGATGACTCCGGGAGCGCCGCCCTGGTCAGCCAGGTAAAACGCGAAATCCTCGCCCCCCATCCGCTGCTCTTGCGCCTCGAGCACGTTCCGCTTGCCGAGCAGCTCAGCGCCGAGTTCCCGGACGACCTCGAGCAGGCGCGCGTCGTTCTTGACCGGCGGGTAGAGCTCGTCGTCGTGGATGGTCACCTGGCCGCGCATGGACCGGGCGACGTTCCCTGCCAGGCGCCCCAGCGCGCGGCGCACGCGGCTGAGATCCTTCATGTCCACGGCGCGGATGGTGCCCATGAGCTTCGCCGTGTCGGGGATAATGTTGTTCTTGGTGCCGGCCTGGAAGGAGCAGAAGCTCAGCACGATGGGGCGGTCGGGCCGCATCTCGCGGCTCACGATGGTCTGGGCCGCGGTGATGATCTGGGCGCCGATGGCCACGGGGTCCACGCAGTCGTGCGGGCGCGCGCCGTGGCCGCCCTTGCCCCGCACCGTCATCTCGAAGCCGTTGACGCCCACGTTCGGCGTGAGCGAGAGCTGGATCTGGCCCGGCCTGATGCCCGAGCGGGCGTGCAGCGCGAAGATCACGTCGACCTCGGGGTCCTGAAGGCAGCCCGCCTCGACCATCCGCTTGCCGCCGGCGCCGCCCTCCTCGGCCGGCTGGAAGATCAACTTCACGTTCCCGGCCATCCCCTCCCGCATCTGTGCCAGCACCCTCGCCGTGGCCAGGAGCACTGCCACGTGCCCGTCGTGGCCGCAGGCGTGCATCACGCCGTCGTTGACGGAAGCGTACGGCAGGCCCGTTTGCTCGCGGATCGGCAGGGCGTCCATGTCCGCGCGGAGGGCGACCGTCCTGCCCGGTCGCGCGCCCCGCAGCAGGCCCACAACGCCCGTCTGAGCCACCTCCACTCTCACGTCATCCACGCCGGCCTTCCGGAGCGATTCGGCCACGACGGAGGCCGTTCTGCGCTCCTGGTAACCGAGTTCGGGATGGCGGTGCAGGTCTTCGCGGATCCGTCTTGCCCATGCCAGAACAGGCCGGGCCACCTTCCTGAGGGGCAGCGCCATAGGGGCCTCCGCGCACGAGGAGCTACAGGATGGGACGGCACAAGGGGATGGACACACGGCGCGCCGGAAGCAGCGTTGCAGACGGACCGGTCAGCGGAAATGGCTTCCCGGCCTGGATTCGAACCAGGAATAGCAGGACCAAAACCTGCTGTGTTACCAATTACACCACCGGGAAACGAGACTGCGGCGAACCGGCGGCGCAGTTCGGGGGAGAGAGAGGCCGCCCAGGCGCAGCGGGACCGCCCGGCTCAAGGGGTCGTCTTGCCCTGGAACCAGTCCCATCGCCGCAGGGAGACGAACGAATCGCCCGCCACGATGTACTCGTCCTCCTGGGCGATCGTCGCCAGCGACGTGTGCTCATAGACCTGGCCGACGAGCAGCTCGCCCTTCTTGCGGCCCTTGCCATCCGGCATCACGGAGTAGACGACGAACCTGTCATTCGCCACGACGCCCCGGTCCTGGCCGCCCTCGATGAGGACGAAATCATAGTCGCTGCGCACCTCGATGACCTTGCCTTCGGCCTCCAGCCGGTCCGTCCCCGCCGGCCCCGCCAGCAGATCGTCGATCCGTTTCTGAAGGGCGGCTACCTGGTCCTGCAGCGAGGTGACCTCGCTCTTGCGCGCGTTGACCTCCTCCTGGTACTTGCCAGTCCAGTCCGTGGCCTCCTGGCGCTGGCGGTCATGACGCGTCATCAGGTCAGTGTAGTCCGAGCGCAACTGGTTCAGGTCCTGCTCGAACTTCTGCGTGGCCTGGGTGAGCTGGCCCTGCAGGCGCTGCTCGGTCTGCACGAGCGACTGTTTCGTCTCCTCCAGGCGCTTGCTCAGGTCGTCGTTGCGGGTCCGCAGGTCGGCCACTTCCTGGTTGAGCCTGGTGTAGCTCTCCTCGTAGAAGCCCAGCAGCAGGCGCAGCTCGTGGTAGGTGGGCTCCCCGCGCTGCTCCGCCTCCTTCTGCGCGGGGGACTCGGCCAGGGCGCTCTTCAGGCTGTCCAGGCTCTGCCACCCCAGGAGGGGCTGGACCTGCTTCTCGTACTCGGCGGCCATCGCCAGCTTGGCCGCCACGCCATTGTAGCTCTCCTGAGTGAACTTGAAGCCCTGCTGCGTGGGCGAGATCTGATTCAGCTCCCATCCGTTGGCGACAAAGGCGGAGCCGATCGTGTCCTCAAAAGCAGTCTGGTCGGTCTTTATCGCCTGCCTGGCCATCTTGAACTGCTGCAGGAACCAGATGGCGCAGCCGATGCCGACGAACGTCAGTACCACGAAGACGACCAGCGCCACAATGACTCCCGAACCGGAACTGCGTCTGACGGCGGCCATGTTCCCTCTCCCCTTTGTCTCCGCTCGCGCCCTGTTGCCAGATTCGTGCATATAAAGGTATACGCAGCCGACCCCTTTGTCAACTCCACTCGGCCCCGGCAGCAGCCTCGCAGCAGTCGACAACGACGCCAGTCTACCGGCCCCGCGCCGTTTGTCAAGCAAAGGCGGCCGCCCGAAAACGGCTGCGTTTGACAGCGGAGGGGACGGCCATGAGAATGGACGCCCGTCGCGGATTACGCCCCTGCCCCCCTGAGACCAACGCGTCGTTGAACGGCCCACGCATGGCAGACGAGCAGCACCAGGATGAGCCGGCGGCCCGGATCGCGGCCGTGGCCCTGAACCTGCCCCTGGACAGGATGTTCGACTACCTGATTCCGGAGCCCCTCAGGGGCCGCGTCGTCCCGGGCGGACGGGTCCGCGTGCCGTTCAGGACGCGCTCGCACGTGCTCGGGTACTGCGTCGAGCTCAAGCCCTCCGCCGACGTGCCGGAGTCCGACCTGAAGGAGATAACGCAGTCGCTGGACAGGGAGCCGGTCTTCACGCCCGTCATGCTGAAGCTGGCGCGGTGGATGGCTCGCTACTACTGCTGCTCGCTCGGCGAGGCGCTGCACGCGGCGTTGCCCGCCGCCGTCCGCCAGAGCCGCAAACGGCGCAGGACCCGCTTCGTGTGCCTGAAGCTGCCGGGGCAGGAGGCGCAGGCGGCCGCGGACGAGATCTTCGACAGCAGCCCGGCCCAGAGCCGGATACTGCGGACTCTGGCCCTCATGGCCGGCGAGTGCGCCGCCGCCGAGCTGAAGCGTAACACCGCGACCTCCGAGTCCTCGCTCAAAGCGCTCGCACGGCGCGGCCTGGTCAGGTTCGAGACCCGCATGGTCGAGCCCGAGGATGCCCTCCTGGACGTGCCCGCGACCCTCCAGAAGCCGCCCAAACTCACGGCGGAGCAGCAGGCCGCCTACGACGCGATCATCGAGAAGCTCAAGCGCGGCCGCTTCGACGTGGTGCTGCTGCACGGCATCACCTCCAGCGGCAAGACGGAGGTCTATCTGCAGTGCATCGCGGAACTGCTCAGGACCGGCAAGCAGGCCATAGTCCTGGTGCCGGAGATCAGCCTGACGCCGCAGACGGTGCAGCACTTCGGCAGCCGGTTCAGCCGCCTGGCCGTGCTGCACAGCCGCCTGACGGAAGCCGAACGCCGCCTCCAGTGGCAGCGCATCCGGGCCGGCGAGGCGGACGTGGTGATCGGCGCCCGATCCGCCATCTTCGCCCCGGTCCCGCGGCTGGGCATCCTGGTGATCGACGAAGAGCACGAGAACAGCTTCAAGCAGGACGTCGTCCCGCGCTACCACGCAAGGGACGTGGGCATCATGCGCGCCCACCTGGACGAGGCGCTGGTGGTGCTCGGCTCGGCCACCCCGTCGCTGGAGAGCTACCACAACAGCCAGATAGGCAAGTACACGCGCCTGGTCCTGACGCAGCGCATCGGGCTCCACCCCCTGCCGCCTGTGGAGGTGGTGGACATGCGAGAGGAGTGGCGCGGCCGGGGCCGCGTGCGCGTCATCAGCAGCCGTCTGGAGGCCTGCATGCGCGAGAGCCTGGAGCGCGGCGAACAGGTGATCCTGTTCATCAACAGGCGCGGCTTCTCGCCGTTCGTCCATTGCCCGCGGTGCGGCTTCGTGCTCAAGTGCCCGCGCTGCGACATCACGCTGAACTACCACCGCGAGACCAACGCCGTGGCCTGTCACTACTGCGGCTACGAGCAGCGTCCGCCTGCGGAGTGCCCCGAGTGCGCGCTGGAGGAGATCCGGTTCGGCGGCACGGGCACCGAGCGCGTGGAGGCAGCCGTCGAGGAGCTCTTCGCCGGGCGGCCGGCCATCCGAATGGACAGCGACACGACCAAGGCGCGCCGCGCGCACGAGCAGAAGCTGACCGCCTTCCGCACCGGGAAGGCGGAGATCCTGATCGGCACCCAGATGATCGCCAAGGGGCTCGACTTCCCGAACGTCACGACGGTGGGCGTGGTCAACGCGGACGTGGCGCTGCACCTGCCCGACTTCCGGTCCCGCGAGCGCACGTTCCAGCTGCTGGCCCAGGTGGCGGGCCGCACCGGCCGGGGCCCGGCGGGCGGCCGCGTCATCGTGCAGACCTTCATGCCCCACGACCCCAGCATCCGGGCCGCCGCGCACCACGACTACGACGCCTTCGCGCAGCAGGAATTGCCGCTGCGGCGCGAGCTGGGGTATCCGCCCTACGGCCGCATGGTGCGCATCATATGTAGCGGGCGGCGACCCCAGGCGATGAACCAGTACACCGCCAGCCTGGCCGCCGCCGCCCGGAAGCTGTGCCGGGAGATGGGCGACGGCTCGCACGTGCTGGGCCCGGCGGCGGCCCCCATCGCCCGCATAAAGGGCCGCCACCGCCGCCACCTGATGGTCAAGTGCCCCGACTCGCACTCCGTCCAGCGGATGCTGCGGGAGCTCCGAGCGCTGCTCAAAGGGCCATCGGGGGTGAAGGTCGTCGTGGACGTGGACCCCGTCTCGATGCTGTAGCTGCGCCGGACGGGCCGGCCGGCGGCGGCGAAAGTGGCCGGAAACGGGTTGACAAACGAGGCGCGATACGCTATTATCCGCCGCGCTGGTATCCGGCAGCCGTTCTCGCCGGGGGCGCCGGGGGACGTAGATGTTTCAAGCGGCTCAACTGCGAACATGTGTCTCACATGGCTCTCCGAGCGATCGGCGGGAGGAGGTGATGCTATTCTTACGTACGCTGCAGCTCGTCGTTGGAAACGCTTAGGTGCTGGTGTTCCGAGACCTCCTTCGAGGGGAACGAGAAATGGCCGTGAGTGAGCAAGAACTAAGAGACACGATTGCCCTGATGCGCGAGCAACTGCGCGCCACCGCGGCAGCGCGACGCACGGCTCGCGTCGTAAGCATCCTCGGCGTCGTCGTGGGGTTCTGCATCGTGGCATTCATCGTGCTTAGCCTGTTCGGCCTGTTCAAGGACATCTCCAAACATCCGGAGGAGCTCCGGGCTGCGGCAGTCGAGCGCATCAAACTGCTGCAGTTCGACAGGAAGGCCAAGCTGGTCGCCGACGAGTTGATGCCCGTCGCCGGGAAGGAAGTGCTCGCGCTGGTCAAGGAGCTCGACCTGCCGAGCGTCCTCATGCAAGAGGCGAAGCTGATGCTGAAGGACCTGGAGCCCGTGGCACGCCGGGAACTGGAACGCGCCACACCCAGGCTCCAGGAGTTGCTTGAGACGGAAAGAGGGAAACTGCAGGGGGAAATGCAGACAATGCTCGAGGGCAAGCTTGCCGAGCACTTCAGCGAGTCGATCGGCCAAAACGAGCAACGCCTGGCGCGCCTGAATCTGACCGAAGAGAAGGTGGCGCAGATCATCGAGAGCCTTAAAATGGCATCCGCCGACGCCCTCAAAGACGTCCTCAAGCCGCGCGTAGGAGACGTGGGCGCGCAACTAGAGAAGATAAGCGAGCTGCTGGAGTGGCTGCCTCCGCTGCCGGAGAAGCTGAGCGAACAGGACCTGCTGGAGCAGCTCCGGGACGTGCTCCTCACCCTGGTGAAGCACCGGCTGCCGGAGTTCGAGGTGGAACCCGGCGACTTCGGCATGATCAGGGCGGCCGAGCCGCTTCCGCGCGCTGCCGGTCCTGCCAAAGTTCTCCAGCCGGAAGAGCGTCGTCAAGCCGAGGAGGCCATAAAACGGGCGCAGGAGGAGGCTAGCAAGAAGGCCGCTGAAGCTGCTGCCGCAGCAGCAGGACGGGCAGCGGCGGCGGGAGGCGGACAATGAACGAAAGGAAACCCCAGATGAGCCCCGAAGCTCAGAAGCCCGCAGGCGGGCTCTCGCAGGATCTCGTGGACGAACTGATGGTCCTGGCCCAGGAGGTGCGCGCCGTAGAGGCCAAAGCAGCCAGGGGATGGAAGATCTCCCTCGCCGGATGGGCGGTCTTCCTGGTGGTCGTCTTCTGCTACCTCTACTTCGGGGTGTACCAGAGGGTCGTGGTGCCAGCCCTGGAGCCCAAGATGATAGTCGAGCTCGCTTTGGGGGCCGCCAATACCGCGCTGCAAAAGCAAGGGCTGCCCGCGCTCGACTCCAGTGAGCTGGCCCCGGCAGTTGCCGAGAAGCTGAAGGCCCAGATCCCCATCCTCGTCCAGGAGCGGCTCAGGCTTCAGCTTGTCGCCTGGCAGGAGCGTATTCCAGAGTACCGGATAAAGTACACCGAAAAGTTCAGGGACAACGCGCCCAAGATAGTGGACCAGGCGCTCGACTACCTGCAGACCGACATGCTGCCCAGGATCCACACGGCAGCCCTGGACTTCGTGGGCGGGAAAGTCGACGAAGTCTTGAAACGGATAGACGAAACCATCGGAGACGCCGTGCAGCAGGTGATCGCCATGCACATGGAGAGCATGGAGGTCGTCGCGCCGGAGCAGAGGGAGGAGTTGCGCAAGGCCCTGGCTCTGGCTTTCGAGGAACAGATGGGTCCCGTGCTCGACGAGCTGTTCAAGGGCACGGACGACGCCATGGCTGAGGTCACCATGCAGATCGACGGTCTGATGGACAGGCAAAGGACCCGCAGCCTCACGGCGGATGACATGCTTGTCATCCGGCTGATGCAGCTCAGCAGGGCGCTGTTCACCTCCATGAAGCAGGCCCCGCCGGAGGCCCAGGAAAGCATCCTGCAGCAACTCTTGGACCAACTGCGCAGCGTCGGAGTGGGCGAGTCGGCCAGGGAGGAGATCGGCCGCGGGTTCCAGGCCGGAGTAACGCCTGACTTCAGCAGGATGCCTGCCGAGGAGCGCGAGAAGGCCAAGGCGGAGTACGAGAAGGCGATGCAAATGAAGCGGGCCGCTGCCGGAGCCGCAGCAGCCGGCGCGCCGACCACGCCGGCTATAGAGATACCGGCAGAAGCCCGCGAGAAGGCTGAGCAAGCCCGCAGGGAGGCCGAGAAGGCCCGCAGTCAGGCGGCTGCGCAAGCCGGCCAGGCCGCAAAAGAGGCGCAGCCTGTCCCGCCGGGCCCTCCGCCGGACACCAAGAAGCTGGAGGAGGAAGCCAAGAAGAAGGCTGCAGAAGCGCAGGCCAAGGCGGAGCAGGAGGCGAAGGCCCCCGCAGCTGCGCAGTAGCCTCAACGTGCGGAAGAGCGCAACCGGGAGCTGAGCTGCCGGCTCGGCGGGGTCTCGTCCCGTTCATATTGCGTCATCAACGCCCAGCGGGCAGACTCCGGTTGCGCTCTTCCTTTGCCCTCCCTCCGAGATCGGGCCGGCCGTGTGACGCGCGGTTCGGCTGGCCTCATTCTGCGCCGTCGCAGCAGACGTTGCGAGCCAACCGCGGATTGCCCTTGACACGCCCCTCAGGAATGTGTAACCTATATTTGTTCACTTCAAGGGGCATTCAACGCCGTAGCGCCAGTCCCGCGCTGGCTTCGACCGCCCGTTGAGCGGCCCAGGAATCCGGTAGGCACCTTCGTCCATGCATCGTCGCAGCCGGAACCGTCTGGTTTGATGGGCTGACCGAAGGACCGCTCGCCACCGAACTTCGACCGACTCTGCCCCGTGTGAGCCCGCTCCGGTGGCCTTCGGGGGCCGTCTCTGGGGATCGAGAGATCGTTACTGCGTGGGCGTGGGCGGCGCTCGGCCCGGCAGGCAGCCCCCTTGCGGCGGCTGCTCCCGACCCCGAAGCCGTAAGCCCATTGGAGCCCCAAGTCGGGCGCCAGAGCCCAGGTTCGTCCGGCCAGATGTCCGAAACGCTTTTCGTTGTCGACGCACTAGCGCACATCTACCAGTTCTTCTATGCCATCAAGAGCCTGACCGGACCGGATGGAGAGCCAGTCAACGCCGTCTACGGCTTCGCCCGCATGCTCGAAAGCCTGAAACGAGATCACCAGGTCGACTACCTCGCCGTGGCGTTCGACGGCCCGGGGGAGCTCGCCCGTCATCAGCTCTACGACGAGTACAAGGCGAACCGCCCCCCCATGCCGGACGACCTGAAGCGCCAGATCCCCGTCATACGGGAACTGCTGGAGGTGCACCACATACCCCAGCTCGCCGCCGAGGGCCACGAGGCCGACGATGTGCTGGCCGCCGTGGCCAGGAAAGCGGCCGAGCACGGGATCGATACGGTCATCGTCACGACGGACAAGGACGCCGAGCAGCTCATAGACGAACACACGCGGGTCCTTCACGTCCACAAGGATGCGGAAGTCCTGCTGGGGCCTGAGGAGCTGCGCGACCTCAAGGGCATCGAGCCCTGGCAGGTCGTCGAGGTCATGTCGCTGGCGGGCGACACCACGGATAACGTCCCGGGAGTCCCCGGCGTCGGGCCAAAGACGGCGCTGAAACTCATACAGCAGTTCGGCAGCGTGAAGAACCTCTACGCCAACCTCGACCAGGTCAAGAGCGAAAGCCTGCGGCAGAAGCTGGCAGAGCATCGCCAGGACGCGGAGACCGCCGCCGAACTCGTCAGGCTCAGGCATGACATCCCGCTGGAGCTCGACATCCAGGAGTGCCGCGTGGGAAAGGCGGACGCCGCCGAAGTGAACCGATTCTACAGGGCTCTGGGATTCCGCTCGCTGGTCAGCGACGGCGCCCCGGCCCGGCCCGCGCCAACGGCTCAGGCGTCGCTCTTTGCGGAGGCGCCGGAGGCCGAACTCAAGACGATCGAGTCCGTGGGCAAGGACTACCGGGCCGTCACCGACCTGGGGGCGCTTGCCGAGCTTGTGGACGTGCTGAAGCGGCAAGAGGCCGTCTCGCTCGACCTGGAGACCACGAGCCTCCAGCCCCGCGAGGCGGAGATCGTCGGCGTCGCCGTCAGCTGGCGGGCGCACCAGGGCGTCTACGCCGCAACGAAGGCCCCCAAAGGAGAGCCGTTCTGCCCCCTGGCCGAAGCCCTGGAGATGCTCAAGCCCTTCCTCGAAGCCGAGACGCCGGCGAAGCTCGGGCAGAACTTGAAGTACGACATCGCGGTGCTGAAGAACTACGGCGTAACCGTGCGCGGATTGCGGTGCGACGCCATGGTGGCCTCCTATCTGCTGCGCCCGGCCAGCCGCAGCCACGGCCTGGACGCCCTGGCGCGGCGCCACCTGGGCTACCGAACGGTGCCCATAGAGGCCGTCATCGGCGAGCGCGGCAACCAGGTGACCATGGACCGCGTTTCCGTCGCGAAGGTGGCGCCGTACTCCTGCGAGGACGCCGACGTCGCCCTGCAACTGGGCGAGCTGCTGACGGCCGAGCTTGCAGAGCAGGACCTGTGGGAGCTCTTCGAACGACTGGAGATGCCCCTTGTCCCGGTCCTGGCAGAGATGGAATGGGTGGGCGTGAAGGTCGACGCGGACCGGCTGGCGGCCCTCAGCAAGGAGTTCTCGGAGGAGCTCGACGAGCTGGCGGCGCGCGTGTTCGAGCAGGCCGGGCACGAGTTCAACCTGAATTCGCCCAAGCAGCTCAGCCAGGTGCTGTTCGAACAGATGGGCCTGCCGGCGCCGACGGGTGCGCGCCGGACGACGGGCTACTCGACCGCCAACGACGTTCTGGCCGCGCTCGAGCGCGACCACGCCATCGCCCGCCACGTCCTCAAGCACAGGGAACTGAGCAAGCTCAAGTCCACCTACGCGGACGCGCTGCTGGCGCTGATCAACGCGCAGACGGAGCGCATCCACACGTCCTTCAACCAGACGGTGACGGCGACGGGCCGCCTGTCCAGCAGCGACCCCAACCTGCAGAACATCCCCGTGCGCACGCCGCTCGGACGGCGGATCCGCAGGGCCTTCGTGGCCGGCCAGGAGGACATGTCCCTGCTGAGCGCCGACTACTCGCAGGTCGAACTCCGCATCGTGGCGCACTGCTCGGGCGACCCGGCCCTGCGCCGGGCGTTCGAGCAGGACCGGGACATCCACCGCGTCGTCGCAGCTCAGGTCAACGAGGTCCCGGAGGACGGGGTGACCGACGAGATGCGGCAGCAGGCCAAGGCCGTCAACTTCGGGATCATCTACGGCCTGAGCCCGTACGGGCTGAGTCACCAGATAGGAGTGCCGCTGCGCCAGGCCGAGGGCTTCATCAGGGCCTACTTCGAGCGCTATCCGGAAGTGAAGCGGTTCATAGGCAACACCATAGACCAGGCCCGGCGCGACGGATACGTGCGGACCCTGGCAGGCCGAAAGCGCACCATCGAGGGCATACGCGCTTCCGGCGCGGCACGCAGCGCGGCCGAGCGCATCGCCGTCAACACCGTCGTGCAGGGCACGGCCGCCGACCTGATCAAGCTGGCCATGATCGAGATCCATCGCGGCCTGGCGGACGTCAGCCCGCGGGCGCACATGCTCATACAGATCCATGACGAACTGGTCTTCGAGGCGC
>CAZFSS010000007.1:91282-173642 GCA_964521715.1 uncultured candidatus Brocadiaceae bacterium
GGCGCCGGACGAGGACATGGAGGACGTCCGGCTGTTTGTCACGGACAAGATGAGCGGCGCCCTGGACCTTGCGGTGCCGCTCAAGGTGGACACGGCAGTAGCGAAGAACTGGGCGGATGCGAAGTGAAGCGCGCCGAGCAGAAGGAACGCCGTCCCCTGGTGCTGGGAATTCAGGGGGGGCCGGCAAGCGGCAAGAGCGCCCTGGCCGCCCTGCTGGCCGAGCGGGGCGCCAGTGTGGTGGACGCCGACCGCATCGGCCACGAAGTGCTGGAACGGCCCCGCGTCAAGCAGGCGCTGGCGGAGGCCTTCGGCGAGCAGATACTGGACTGTTGCGGCGCAGTGGACAGGGCGCGGCTGGCGGAGGCCGCCTTTGCCGGCAGGCGCGAACTCGGCAAGCTCAACGGCATCGTTCACCCTCCCCTGCTGGAGGAGATCCGCAGGCGGGTGGGACGGCTGAAAGACAGCGAGGACGTCCGCCTCATCGTGCTGGACGCCGCCCTGCTGACCGAGTGGAGCTTGGACGAGGAGCTGTGTGACCTGCTGGCCTTCGTGGACGCGCCGGCGGCGGTGCGGTGCCGGAGGGCGGTCGCCAGCCGCCGGATGAGCGCCGAGCAGTTCGAAAGGCGCTCCGCAGCACAGCTCCCTGACGAACTCAAGAAGGAACAGGCGGACTACGTCGTGAACAACGCCGGCTCGCCGGCGCAACTCGAACGAGAAGCGGAGAACCTATGGAACGTGATACGCAAAGAAGGCCCATGAGGACAAACGCAAGGGGCTCGGAGGGGTCCATGAACGGACGCGCCGACCGGCAAAACCGCAGGAGGAGGGACATGGCCGATTCAGAGCCGCCCAGGCAGGAGACATACGACGAGACGCCAACGGCAACCGCTGAAGGTGAGTTCCACATCACCGAACTGCAGAAGATGACCGTCAAACAGCTCCAGAAGGTCGCCAAAGAAGAGGGCATCACGAACTTCAGCGGCCTGAAGAAGCAGGCCCTGATCTTCGAGCTGCTCAAGAAACGCGTCGCCACCAGCGGCGCGATGTACGGCGAGGGCGTGCTGGAGGTCCTGCCCGACGGATTCGGCTTCCTGCGCTCGCCCGATTACAGCTACATGCCGAGCCCGGACGACATATACGTGTCCCCGAGCCAGATACGGCGGTTCGGCCTGCGCACGGGCAACCTGATCAGCGGGCTGATCAGGCCGCCCAAGGAGAAAGAGCACTACTTCGCCCTGCTCAAGGTGGAGGCCGTCAACTACCAAAGCCCGGAGGCGGCGATGAACCTGGCCGTCTTCGAGGACCTGACGCCCTTCCACCCGACCAGCCGGCTTCTGCTGGAGCGCGGGGCCCAGGAGCTCGACATGCGCATCGTCGACCTGGTCACGCCGATCGGCAAGGGACAGCGTGGCCTGATAGTGGCCGCGCCGCGCACGGGCAAGACTATCCTGCTCCAGAAGATCGGGAACTCCATCGCGGAGAACCATCCGGAGTGCGAACTCATCATCCTTCTCATCGATGAGCGCCCCGAAGAAGTCACCGACATGACGCGCAACGTGCCCGGGGGGGAGGTGATCAGCTCCACCTTCGACGAACCGGCCAGCCGGCACATCCAGGTGGCCAACATGGTGCTGGAGAAGGCGCGCCGCGAGATCGAATACGGCAAGCACGTGGTGATACTGCTGGACAGCATCACCCGTCTGGCGCGCGCCCATAACGCCGAGATGCCCCACAGCGGCAAGATCCTCAGCGGCGGCGTCGAAGCCGGCGCCCTGGAGAAGCCCAGGCGCTTCATCGGCAGCGCACGCAACATCGAGGAAGGCGGCAGCCTGACCATCATCGCCACCGCCCTCATCAACACCGGAAGCCGCATGGACGACTACATCTACGAGGAGTTCAAAGGCACCGGCAACATGGAGCTGCACCTCGAACGCAGCCTGGCCGACCGGCGCATCTGGCCGGCCATCGACATCACGCTCAGCGGCACCCGCAAAGAGGAGCTCCTCCTCGACGCCGAGGAGCTCAAGCGCGTGCATATCCTCCACAGGATGCTCAACGAGCTCAACCCCATCGAGGCCATCGAGCTGCTCAGGAACAGGATGGCCAAGACGCAGACCAACGCCGAGTTCCTGATGGGCATCAACATCGACCAGCGCTAAGAGCCCCTAACAGTACCCCCGCTGGCTTCGGCCGGCTGCGGCACCGCCCCGCCGCGTCGGGCTTCATCGGCGATGCTGCGCCTCTGCATCGCCCTCCTTGCACGACGGCGCCTCGCTCGGCCTCGGGCCGACGCGTGGGTACTGTCAGGAGCCCTAAGGGCACGCGACGGCCGCGCGGCTTTCAGCGGCGCCAGTTGGCACTCAGGTAGTCGAAGTAGAACAGCGCGTTCCCAACGGGCACGTTGCTCGGGATGTGGTTGCCCACGGCGAACATGAAGCCGGGGCAGTCGCCCGCGAGTTCCAGCGTCGCGTCGACCTGCGCCTTGATGGCGTCCCTGGTCCCGAAGGTCAACGTCCGGCAGTCCACCTTGCTGCCGATGATGACGTGCGTCTCGCCGAAGCGCCGCACCACTTCGTCCAGGTCGACCATCGGCTCAAAGCAGAAGCCGTCGAGCCCCGCCTCCGCCAGGTCATCCAGGAACATCGTGTAGTCGCCGTCCGACGTGAAGAGCACCACCTTGCCGGCGTCCTTGAGGACGCGCCACAGCTCCTTGTAGCGGGGGAATATGGCGCGGCGGTAGAAGTCCGGGTGCATGAACGGCCCCGCGCTCCACACCATGTCGTCGTGGCACATGAAGACCTCGATGGAGGTCTTCGCCCAGGCCCGGTAGTGGTGCAGGCTGAGCCGGAAGAAGCCGTCCAGCACCTTCTCGAACCTGCCCCGGTCCGATGCGGCCGTCAACAGCATCTCCCACCCGAACGCCTCGATGGCGCCGGAGACGATGGTCTTATAGTAGCCGCCGGGGCAGACCTGCTCGGGATCGGCCGACCGGCCGCTCCGGTGGCAGCGCTCGTAGTAGTCGACAAGCCCGTCGAAGTCCGGCAGGCCGTACTCCTCGACGGCGTCGAAAGCCCAGACCTCCTCGACGGACGCGAAAGGACAGGGCTTCGCGTCGCGCCTGTCCACGCCCCCTTCCAGGAACTCGCCGTGGCCCATGTCCGTGGTGCGCCCGCGCGCGGCCCACGGGACCGGACCGTCGTTGGTCAGCCACAGGAAGTCCAGTTGCCAGGCTTCGTTGAAGAGCCTGCGCGCCCGGTCGTCCTTCGCGGGGTCCAGCCCGGTCACGGCCCGCACGAGCGCGTCGTTGGAGCAGTACTCCGTATGCGCCAGCCTCTCGCACGGTCTCAGGCGGATGGTGTCCATCCCGATGCGGTAGCTCATGGCCTCCGACCTGCGACGAAAGAGAAAGCGACGGAGCCGTCCGGCCCGAGCCGTATGACGGCCTTCGTAGCTACCGATCCGACGTCTATGCCGGCCGCGGTCATCGCCTCACCCGACTGCAGAGGACCGAAACGCCCATTCTAACTGACGGCTGACACGGCGTAAATCCGCAGCCCTCATGCGGCTCAAGCGGTGGAGACGCACGGCCGTCACTGCGCCCCTGCGTCCTGGGCGAGCCGGTGCCTGTTCCACACGATGGCCATGACGACCGTGCCGAGGGCCACCAGCAGCACGCCGGCCAGGAAGATGTAGCGTATCGGGAACAGCCCCCTGTCGATGACGCAGACGACAGCCGTCACCATGAGGGTCCAGCGGACGCCCCACAGGGAGAAGTGCAGGCCCATGCCGCGCGTCGTCTCGGAGGACTCCGTGAAGTGCATGACGAGGGGGAAGAAAGCGAGGAAGTTCCCCGCCTGGAACAGGCCGCGCGCCGCCACGAGCGCGAAGAAGAGGGGCCAGCTCCTGACGAACGCCACCAGGGCGAATATGCCGCATTGGAGCAGCCAGGAGAGCACCACGGTGAGCGCCGCCCCGAAACGGTCAAGGAACAGGCCCCAGAAGTAGATGCTCACCAGCATTGCCAGCGTGAACGCGGCGCTGGCGTAGCCCCACTGCTCGGTCGTCAGGTGCAGGTTATCCCTGGCGAACAGGGGCAGGGCGTTGACGTAAGCCACCGAACCGCATGTGGTGATGAAGTAACCCATGAGGAAGGCAAGCAGGGCCTTGTTGCGGAACGTGGCGCGCACGGACGCGGCGACCTGAGCCCAGGCCGAGGCCGAGGCATCCGCAGCCGCCCCGCCCCGCGCCGCCCGGCTGCCGCGCACGCCGCGGAACAGCAGTCCGCCCACAACCATGGCAACGCCCGCAGCCGGGAACACCCATCGGCGCAGGTCCATGTCCTGCACCAGGAGCCGCCCGACGACGGCCAGGCAGACCATCTGCGCCAGCATGTAGGCCGTGTTGGGCAGGCTGAGCAGTTTCCCGCGCCAGCGCTCGGGGTAGACCTGCGAGAGCGCCGTGCCAAGCGTGGGCTGGCAGACGGTGCTGAGCGCCATCCCCGCCGTCAGGATGAGGGCCAGGGCCCACGTGGTGCGGGCCAGCCCGCTGAATGCCACCAGCACGCCCCCCAGGCCGAGCAGCAGGCCGGTCAGCCGCGCGGGGTTGCGCCGTTCGACGAACGGGACCCAGAGCACGGCGAATATGAGCGGCACCGCCAGGCCGTAATTGACCAGCAGGCATTGAAGGGCCGAACCGCCCAACTGGCGGATGACGAACGGCCCCTGGACGAGCGTGATGGCCGAGAAGGTCCCGTAGAAGGCCCAGCTTGCCGTGTGGCGGTATCCGCGCCGGCGGTACTCGACCGGCACGGAGCTGAGGGGCCACCAGCCCCCGGGCCGTTCACGGGACATGGGAGGCTTTCCTGGGGAGCAATCGGCGCAAGCGGCTCAGGCCTCCGTCCTCGTCGTGAGCCGCGGGGTGCCGTGCTGCGGATGGCTGTCCCGGGAGAGCTCCCTGCCGGCGAACTTGGCGATGACGGCTTCGGCCAGGTAGAGCACGTGACAGCCCGGCTCCAGATGGCCGGCGAACAGCTCGTCTCCGCGCAGCGCCATCGTGCAGTGCATGTGCGGCTTATGGTCGGCGATGATGCCGTCGACGCTGCACAGCTCCACCGGCCCCTCGATCTCGACGAACTTGTCGTGGGACGGGAAACCGGTGTGCGTTATGTGGTGGATGCGTGCGCGGTCGAAGGTGCCGACGCCGCTCAGGATCGCGCCCGACTGGATGTCCTTCTCTCGCGCCACTTTCTCGATGCACTCGTGGAAGTCGTCCCCGCACTCCATGTAGACGCAGATGATCTCCTGGATCACCATGCCGTCCAGTATGTCCATGGTCATCCCTCCAGCCACAGTTTCCTATTGAGTCCGGTAACGACAATGTTGCCGCCAACGAGGAATTGTCATTCTGAGGCTGCCGCAGGGCGGCCGAAGAATCTCATTGTTCTCTGTGCGGCAAGCCGAGATTCTTCGTCGCGGCTTCGCCGCTTCTCAGAATGACAGCGCGCACGGGGTCGGTACATTAGCTACGCAGTCCTCCCTAGCCGAGCAGCTCGCCCAGCTGCGCCGCGCGCCGCTGCGCGCGCTCCTGTTCCCGGCGCAGGCCGTCGGTCACGATGGCCGCCATCTCACCCAGGCTGAGCTTCAGGCAGGTATGCGGGTTGGCCTCCGTCGCGCGGTCCACCTGGTCGAGCCATTCCCGGGGCAGATCGGCCGTGCCGGACAGCGCGCCCGCGATGCCTCCCGCCACGGCGGCCAGGCAGTCCGTGTCGCGGCCGAAGTTGACGGCCGTCAGAATGGACTGGCGCGGACTGGCGCCGGTCGCCTTGACGACGGCCATCGCCTTCGAGACGATCTCGTTGGCGTGGCTCATCGCGTAGACGACGCCGTGCCCCGAATAGTGCTCGGCGAACCGCTCACGCATCTCGAGGGGAGCCCGAACGCCTTCCGCCAAACCGAGCGCCCGGTCCACCTCGCGGCGGACTTCGTCGTCGACCATGGGCAGGCACTCCGCCAGCGCACGGTCAAGGTCGGCTCCAGGGCGGCAGGCCGCGGCGATGACGGCCGCCACCAGGCCCGCCCATCCCATGGCGGGATCGTTCGAGCGGATCAGCACCAGGCCGACGTGATGCACGTCCCGCCATGCCTGCGCGGGATCGAGGGCGTCGATGAGGCCGATGGGGTGGCAGGACCGGGCCAGCGAGACGAGGCTGCTGTGCGGGCTGAGGCTGCCCAGCCGCACGCCCGGAACCCCGGCCCGCGCCAGTCCGATGAGGTACCGGTCGAAGGGCTCCATGCACCATCGGGCGTGGTCCGGGTCCACTTCCTCTCGCCAGACGGCCGCCACGTCGTCGGGCGTGATGCGCCCCTGCACGCGGCGGATGGCCCTCAGGAAAACGCGCTGCCTCTCGATGCCGTCCTCGGTCGTTCCGGGCTCGCGCATCCACCCGTTGTCGTAGTGCTCATAGGCAAGCAGGCGATCCAGGAAACCGTACTTGGACTCGACGCGCCGCCAGTCCCATCCCTCGACCGCTGCACCCATGGCGGAGCCTATCTGGCTGGCCGCCAGGCATCCCAGGACTCTATCTGCCAGAACGCTCATGGGCGGATCCCTCCGGAGCCAGGCAAATGAGGGCGACGGATTCAGGCCATCGGCAGGTCGTTGGGCAGCCTGTCAAAGGGCCGGACCTGGCCGGCCGCCACGGGGTAGATGCGCGCATGGCTGCGCCTTGCCCCGGCGACGAACTCGTCGTAGGGCCGCTGGCAGACGTCCACCAGTCCGATCTGCCAGTTCTCGCCATCGGAACGCCCGACGACGGGCTGATCGTTCCACTGGAAATAATGCGTGCCGACCACGCAGGGCATGGCGGCCGCCTGTTCGACGTAGTAGCGGTATGAGTCCGCGCGGTCCTGCTGGCCGACGACCATACGCAGGCCGCCCGCTGGCAGGCCGTGATCGAGCGCGCCGGTGTGGAACTCGCCGATCAGCACCGGAGCGTTCGCGGCCTCGCAGCAGCGCCGCACCACGTCCGCATCCGGCTTGGACGCGTAGCAGTTCAGGCTGAACACGTCGAACGCGTCAACGCCGGCGAGCAGGTCGTCATGGGCGATCCAGGCATAGCGCAGCCCGAGGTTCATGTGGTTCGGGTCGACCCGCTTGCACTCCTCGCTCGGCGCGCGCACGTATCTCTCGATGAGCAGGCGGTTGAACTGCTTCAGGTCCGCGCGGGCCGCCTGGGAGGCCAGCTTCTGCTCGGCGACGGGCGCCGCCGCCAGCGCGTCGAACGAGCCGAAGTCCGTGCCCCACGCCGCGTTCAGGCCTGCGATGTCGCCGTGCTGCTCCCTGAGCCACTCGACGAGCCGGTCTCGGGAAGCGAACCGCTCCGCCCGGACGAGCATGCGCTCCGCCAGGTTGTACTGCCCGAAGGCCCAGTGCGGCTCGTTGCGCAGGAAGTAACCTATCAGGCACTGGTCGTCAAGCTTCTGGTCGAGCTGCTCGGCGAATCGGCGGCTGTTGAGCTCGTACTCGTCGGAGAAAACGTCGGGGAAATCCCGGAATATTCTCTTCTGCGTGGTCGGGAAGCCGGCGAGCTGTATGACGTGAGGTATCTCGGCCTGGCGCCAGAAGTCCGGATGCGACCAGTTGCCTACCGTATTGAAGCCCCACTCGTACATGCGCCTGCGGCAGAGCTCCATCCACTTGGCGAACCAGCCCTCGCCGAAGGCCCGCATCAGGTTGTAGCGCATGCCGTCAAAGAGGGTCCTCTCGCCGTCGTCGCGCGCGTCCCACAGGTGGTCGAACGGGCCGTCGTTGGCGGGCAGCTCGACGAACAGGTCCTCGTTGCCCCACGTCTCGGCCAAGCCGTTCGGCCGGATGCAGTTGACGCCGAGGCTGTAGAAGCCGTAGCCGTCCGGATCGACGAGCCACCAGCGCTCGCTGTCCTTCTCCGCGCGGAAGAAGCCGCTCGCATCGAACTTCCTCATGGCCCACCCGCCCCACCGGTCGAGCTCCTCGGCGGGCGGCGGCTCCGTGGCGAGCAGTTCCTCCGTGAGCATGCCGCGGATGTCTTCCAGGGAAACGGCCTTGTTCGGCCAGTCATGGTCGGCCCACTGCTGCAGGGCGTCAACGATGGGGCGACCCGTCTTCGGCCACTGGCGAGGCATGGCGTCGGCCAGCTCCGGCTCGGAGATCCGGATCACGGCGTCCCCGCCGGGCGTGCGGCCGGCCATGTGGACCCTCTCCACGACGCGGGGCTCGATCGGACCGCCGGAGCAGACGCACTTGAAGCGATGCGGCGTGCGCCCCGTAATGACCACCTCCGAGTCGAGGTATCGCAGGGGCACGACGACCCGCGTGATCAGGTCCGGGAAGAGGCCGAGCTGGATCGTCATCTCCCGCCCGGCGCCGACGAACCGGCATTCCACGTCCGCCATGTACGGGCCGTCGTTGATGGCGTCGAAGATGAGGAACTTGCTCGGGCTCCATCCGGAGGACGGCCCGAAGTCATAGGGCAGGCTGATGGTCAGTTCGGGATGCTGTCTGTCACCGGACTGAGGCATGGTTCGCTCCCCAAGCGACGCCGGTTGGCTCAGATCAAGCCCATTTCGATCGCCTTCTCGGCGATCTGGACGGTGTTGAGCGCCGCCCCCTTCAGCAGGTTATCCGAGACGCACCAGAGGTCCAGCGCGTTCGCCGCGGAAGGGTCCCGGCGAATGCGCCCCACGAACACGGCGTCCTGGCCGCTCGCCTCGGCCGCCAGCGGGTATTGTGAGTCCGAAGGCCAGTCGACAACCACGACGCCCGGGGACTGAGACAGGATCTCCCTCGCCTCCTCGGGCGATATGGGTCGCTCGAACTCGGCGTTGATCGCCTCGCTGTGGCTGTTCTCGACCGGCACGCGCACGCAGGTGGCCGTCACGGGCAAGTCAGGAAGGCCGAGGATCTTGCGTGTCTCGAGGATCATCTTCGACTCTTCGCTGTAGTAGCCGGGGAACTCGCCCTTGAGGCCGCCGATCTCCGGGATCACGTTGTTGTAGATGGGGTGGGCGTAGGGCCCCAGCTCGGGCTCGGCGCCGCTGGAGGCGGCCTCCCTCTGCTGCAGCAGCGCCCGCACGCCGGCCCTGCCCGTGCCGCTCACGGACTGATAGGTGCTCACGACGACCCTCTTCAACGTCGCCGCCCTATGCAGGGGAGCCAGCGCCATGACCATCTGGATCGTGCTGCAGTTCGGATTCGCCACGAGGCCCTGGTGGGCGCGCATGGCTTCCGCGTTCACCTCGGGAACGATCAGCGGCACGCGCTCGTCCATGCGGAAGTCGGAGCCGTTGTCCACGACGAAAACGCCCTTGTCCACCGCCTGCCATCCGTAAAGCCGGCTGGCGCCCGACTCCCCCTCGGTCCCGGCGAAGAGGGCGATGTCCAGCCCGTCGAAGGCGCCCGGCGTCGTCTCGATGACGTCGCGTTCGCGGCCGGCCACCTCCTGCTTGCGGGCGGACGTGGCCATGACGCGGAGCTCTGCGGCAGGGAATCCCCGCCGCTCGAGCACGGACACGAGCCGCTCGCCGACCATTCCCGCTCCCACGACGCCGATCCTGTAAGCCCTCTCAGTCATCGGCGGAGTCTTCTCCCAGCTCCTGTGCGCAGTACTCGCGATAGGTCTCGGCGGCCAGCAGTCCTTCCAAACCCTCTGGGTCGTGCATGCGGATCTTCAGAAGCCATCCGTCGCCGTACGGGTCCTTCAGCAGCTTGCTATGGTTCCAGATCAGCTCCTCGTTGACCTCGACGATCCTTGCTTCGGCCGGGGGGTAGAGCTGATGCACCTCGTGCAGGCCCTCCAGCTCCCCGAACGGCAGCTCCGGCATCAGCTCGTCATCCGCCTCCGGCAGCTCCACCGAGACCAGCGGAAGCAAGCTGCGCACGAGCGGCTCGGTGACGCCGATCTCCACGAACGCCGTGTCCAGCCTCACCCACTCGTGATTGAGCGTGTACATACGGTCTTCGGGGATCATACCGGGAGCCCTCTGCGCCTGGCGGAACGCACACGAGTTGTCTATCATATCAGGAAAGCGCCACCGGCGCAAACTGGCCCGTTTCGGGCCTTCTGACGGGCAATGACAAGTCCCTTCGACATGCGGCACCTGGCCTACATCGGGCTCGGCTCGAACCTCGGGCCCCGGAGGCAGACGCTCCGGCGGGCCCTCCGCAAGCTGGGCGAACGGGACGGCATAGCCGTGGATCGGGTGTCATCCTTCATCGAGACCGAGCCCGTGGGAGGCCCGCCACAGGGCCCCTTTCTGAACGCGGCCGCTTCGCTGAGCACGGACCTCGGCCCGGTCGAGCTGCTCCACGTCCTGCAGGAAGTCGAGGACCTGTTCGGCCGCGAGCGCAGGGTCAGGTGGGGCCCGCGCACCCTCGATCTAGACCTGCTGCTCTACGGTGACCGGCTCGTGGACGAGCCCGGCCTTCGTGTGCCCCACCCCCTGATGCACAAGAGGCGCTTCGTGCTCGAGCCTCTGTGCGAGATCGCGCCGGACGCGGTCCATCCGCTCCTGGGCAAGACCGTCAGGGAGCTGCTGGACGGGCTGTTGCCTTGAGCCGCGCCGGCGCTTCGTGCGGCCGTCAAAGCTTGACAGGGCCGCGGCCACGCGGTATCATCGGTTGTGTAGGTTGATGTCCGCCTCCAAAGCGGAGTTGCGCGTAATGGACGAATGCACCACCGGCATCGTTGGGACGAAGCGCACCGTCTGCGCGTGCACCTCAGCCGGGGCGCGTGCGTTCTTCTATTTCTACTTCGGCTCCGTGGAGGAGGCCGACTGACGGGCGCATAGCCTGACACCCGACCAGAAACTGAGCAGGCCCCGAAGTCAGCCGACTTCGGGGCCTTTTTTTGTGCCGCCACAAGCAAGGGAACGGAGGGAGCGCCGTGATCATCGTCATGCAGCCGGCCGCTACGGAAGAGGAGATCCGGCACGTGGTGGACAGCGTCGAGGACGCCGGACTGGAAGCCATTCTGCTGCGCGGCGAAAAGCGCAACGTGATCGCCGCCATCGGCGACAAGCGCGACGCCGTCACCGACCGCTGGCTCGCCGCGCCCGGCGTCGAGCGGATCATACCCATCCTGAGCCCTTACAAGCTGGCCAGCCGGGAGGCGTCCCCGGGGGCCACGCCCGTGCGCCTGAACGGCGGCGTGGTCGGAGGGCAGAAGGTGCAGGTCATCGCCGGCCCGTGCGCGGTCGAGAGCTTCGACACGACGCTCGACACGGCCGAGGCCGTGAAAGCCGCCGGGGCCGTCGGCCTGCGCGGCGGCGCGTACAAGCCGCGGACCAGCCCGCATTCGTTCCAGGGACTCGAGGAGGAAGGCCTGAAGATCCTCCACGAGATAGGCAGGCAAACGGGGCTCGCCGTCGTCACCGAAGTGCTCGCCGCCGAACAGGTCGAACTCGTCGCCCGCTACGCCGACGTGCTCCAGGTGGGCGCGCGCAACATGCAGAACTTCGTGCTCCTGAAGGCGCTGGGCCAGGCCCGAAAGCCGGTCGTGCTCAAGCGTGGCATCGCTGCCACCGTGGACGAACTGCTGCTGGCCGCCGAATACATCATCAAGGGCGGAAACAGCCAGGTCATCCTCTGCTGCCGCGGAATCCGCACCTTCGAGACGCACACCCGCTTCACGCTCTCGCTCAGCACCGTCGCCTATCTGAAGGAGGTCACGCACCTGCCCGTCATCGTCGACCCCAGCCACGGCACGGGCAGCCGCAGCCTGGTGCCGCCGATGGCGAAGGCCGCCGTGGCCTGCGGAGCGGATGGGCTGCTGGTCGAGGTGCACCCGAACCCCGAACGGGCGCTGGTGGACGGGCCGCAGTCGCTCACCTGCGAGGGCTTCGCGAAGCTGATGCGGGAACTCCGGCCGGTCGCCGAGGCCGTCGGAAGGACACTGTGAGGCCTGGAGCCCCCGACAGTCAGTTCACCAGGGCCATGTTGTCCCGGTGGATGACCTCATCGTAGTAACTGTAGCCGAGGATCCTCTCGATCTCGGAGGTCTGGCAGCCCATGATCTGCTCGATCTCCGCCCCGGAGTAGTTGGACAGGCCGCGCGCGAACTCCTCCCCCTGCGGTCCCCGGATGCGGACGACGTCGCCGCGCTGGAAGCCGCCCTCCACTGCAACGATGCCGCTGGGCAGCAGGCTCTTGCCCCGATCGACGAGGGCGGCGCGCGCGCCGGCGTCCACCTGCACGGCGCCGCGCGGGCGACTCGTGAACCGAATCCACCGCTTGTAGCTGCTCAACCGCCCCGGCCTGGGAAGGAAGAGCGTGCCGACCGCCTCCCCCGCCATGGCCTTGCGGATGACCTCCGGGTCGCGCCCGTCGGCGATCAAGGCGGCTTCGCCGGCCTCCGTCGCGATCCTGGCGGCCTCGATCTTGCTCCTCATGCCGCCCACGCCGAGCGGCGTTCGCTCCTCGTAGGCCAGCGCCTCGATCCGCTCGTCCACCCGTTCGACGACGTCCAGAACCTTGCCGCCCGACCCCGGGGACGGCGGCTCGGCATAGAGGCCCGGAACGGACGTCAGCAGGATCAGCAGCTCCGCGCGGATCAGGTGCGTGATCAGCGCGGCCAGCCGGTCGTTGTCCCCGAACCGGATCTCCTCGGTGCTGATCGTGTCGTTCTCGTTGACGACAGGCACGCACGGCAGCTCAAACAAAGTGTGGATGGTGTTGCAGGCGTTCAGGTAGCGCTCGCGGTTGTCGAAGTCCTCATGCGTGAGCAGGATCTGCGCGGCGTGGAGGCCGTGCCGGTGGAAATGGCGCTCGTAGTGGGCCATCAACACCCCCTGCCCGACGCTGGCCACCGCCTGGCTCATCGGCAGCGTGTCCGGGCGCTCCCGCAGGCCGAGTTCCGACATGCCGCAGCCGATGGCACCGCTGGTCACCAACGCCACCTGGCGGCCATCCTTCACCAGGGAGGCGACCTGGCCGACGACGGCGCCGACCCGAGACTCGTCCAGCCCGCCCGGGGGCGAACCGGCTGCTGCGAGCACGTTCGTGCCCACCTTGACCACGATCCGGCGCGCTGAGCAGACGTGCTCCCGCCGGAGGCTTTGAGCGTCGTTCGCCATGTCACCTCAGCCAGCCAGTATGCGCGACGTTAGCCCTGTAGTCTATTGGTAGGCGCCGGTCCCTATCAAGACCGGGCAGACGCCGGCGGGCCAGGAGGCCGGCAGGCATCGTCACGCGTTCGCCAGCAGCTCGCGGACGCGCGCGGCCAGCCCGGGCCCGTCCAGGCCGCAGCAGGCCAGCTGCTCCTCGCGGGTGGCGTGGGCAATGAACTCGAGCGGCACGGCGGCCTGGCGCACGTGCCGCGTCTCGACCCCCCGCCGAACCAGGGCTTCCAGCACGGCGGAGCCGAAGCCGCCGGCCACGGAATGGTCCTCCGCGAGCAGGACGACGCGGTGCCCCTCCACCGCCGCCGCAATTGTCTCGACGTCGAGCGGCTGCGCGAAGCGGGCGTTGACGACGGTTATGTCGAGCCCGTCTTCTTGCTTGAGTGTGCGGGCAGCATCGAGCGCGCGCTGCACGAGGGCTCCATACGCAATGATGGCGCACCCGGCGCCGCTCAGGCAGACCTCCGCCTGGCCGATGCCGAACTGCGGGGCGGGCGCGCCACCGTCGCTCGGCGGGACGTTCTCCCTGGGGTAGCGGATGGCCGCCGGCGCGTCCCCGGCCAGCGCGAGTTCCAGCATGCGCCGCAGTTCGGGCGCGTCCTTCGGCGCCATCACGACGAAACCGGGCACGGCCCGGCACAGCGCGATGTCGTTGAGCCCGTGGTGCGTCGGCCCGTCGCTGCCGACCAGTCCGCCCCGGTCGACGCAGAGGACCACCCGCGCCTCCTGCATCCCGACGTCGTGGAAGAGCTGGTCAGCGGCGCGCTGAAGGAATGTCGAGTACACGGCAAAGACCGGCCGCATCCCTCCGGCGCTCAGCCCGTTGGCGAGCCCGACTGCATGCTGCTCGCAGATTCCGACGTTGTAGAACCTGTCCGGGAACCGCTCGGCGAACTCGCCCAGGCCGGTGCCGTCCGGCATGGCGGCCGTGATCGCCACGATCCTGCCGTCCTTCTCGGCAAGATCGCACAGCACCGCGCCGAACCCGGCGGAGTAGGACGTGTCTTCGGAGACTTCCTCGTTGGACAGCGACCCGTCCTCCAGCTCGAACCTGCTGCTGCTGTGGAAGCGAGTGGGATCCTCGGAAGCGGGCTCGAACCCGTGGCCCTTCTCCGTGACGACGTGAAGCAGGATGGGGCCCTTGATGCGCTTCAAATGGTCGAATGTGCCGACCAGTTCCGCGATGTTGTGCCCGTCGACGGGGCCGTAGTAGCCGAAGCCGAGCTCGACGAACAGGCCGCCGGGCGTGAGGGCCGACTGGATCCCCTCGCGCAGCCGCGCCAGGAGGCCGTCGAACTTGCCGCCCACCAGCGGCACCATTGCCAGCACGTCGTGCAACTCGCGCTTGACGTCGCCGTAGGGGACGCTGGACCGTATCTTGCTCAGGTATCGGCCCACGGCGCCCACGGTGCGAGAGATGCTCATCTTGTTGTCGTTCAGCACGACCAGCATGTCGAGCCCCAGTTCCCCGGCGTGATTGAGGGCCTCGAACGCCATGCCGCTGGCGATGGCGCCGTCGCCGATGACAGCGACGACGCGGCGCTCCCTGCCCAGCGCCCTGTCCGCACAGGCCACGCCGAGCGCCGCGCTGATGCTGGTGGAAGTGTGGCCGAACGTGAAGGGGTCGTAATCGCTCTCGCGCCGGTCGGCGAACCCGCTGACGCCGCCCTTCTGCCTCAGGGAGGGGAACCGCTCGCGCCGCCCGGTCAGTATCTTGTGCGCGTAGCACTGGTGGCCGCAGTCCCAGATCAGGCGGTCCTGCGAGAAGTCAAAGCAACGGTGTAGGGCCACGGCCAGCTCGACCGTCCCCAGGTTGCTGGCCAGATGGCCGCGGTTGCGGGAGACGACCTCTATGATGAGCTGCCTGATCTCGGCCGCCAGTTGCTCCAACTGCGGGCGCTGGAGCGTTCGCAGGTTGGAGGGATCATCGATGGAATCGAGCAGATTTTCCATGGGGGGCCTATCGGACTCAAGTCCTTCGGGAACAAGACGAGATGAAGGCTCGTCAACGCCGCAGCGACCCTACCTCTCGAGCAGCCCGTCCAGCTGCCGCTCCAGTTCGCGCACGACTGCGCTTCGCACGTTGGCCAGGCTGTCCTGTATCTCACAGCCGGCGGCGTACCTGTGTCCGCCCCCGCCGAACACACAGGCCACCTGTCGGACGTCCACCTCTCCCCTGCCCCTCATGCTGACCTTGATGTAGCCGCAGCCGGGCATCTCCTTGAACAGGACGGAAGCCCAAACGCCCTGTATCGAGATGGGCACCTCAGCGAAGCCCTCCGTGTCGAGCGGCCCCAGTTCGGTGCGGCGGAACATGTCTTGCGTGATCTCCATCGTGGCGATCCGGCCCTGGTCGTGAAACTGCAGCGTCCCGAGCGCCAGGTGCCGCAGCTTCACCTGCGCCGGCGAGGGAGACATGAACAGCTTGCGGATCAGCTCGTGCGGCCGGGCGCCCGCGCGCACGCACTCGGCGCAGACGTTCAGCGCCTCCGGCGTCGTATCCTGGTGGGAGAATTGGCCCGTGTCCGTCACGATCGCCGTGAACAGGCACTCGGCTATGGGGCCGGAGAGAGGGACGCCTCCGGCGCCTAGAAGCTCGCAAACCATCTCGCCGCACGAACTGGCCCGCGGGTCCACGTAATTGATGTCTCCGAACAGCGAGTTGCCGTCGTGATGATCGATGTTGACGGTCTGCACGCGGCCGGTGAGCCGGTCAGCCGCATCGCCGATGCGATCGAATGCGCCGCAGTCGATCACGACGAGGTTGTAGGATGCGGGCAGGTGCGCCGGATCGCCGCAGCAGTTGTCCATCCCCGGCAGGAAGTGGAACATAGCAGGGATGGGCGGCTGGAAATACTGGTGTGCCTCCACGCCACGATGCCGCAGCCCGTGCCAGAATGCCAGCACGGAGCCGACCGCATCGCCGTCGAGCCGTGCATGGGAAGTCAGGACGGCCGGCAGGCCGTCGGTCATGACCTCCCAGATCGCCCGGTGCATTCCGGCGCTTTCGAAAGCGGCTTCGGCCGTCATCGTCCCAGTGCCAGAGGGGAAAAAACTACGCGCAGGCAATCCCGAGATTGCCCTGCGCGCCGCACGCCCGCGCGGAGAGCAGCCGTGCCGCGCACAGCGGCCCGCCCGCTCCCGCAAGGACCCACGGGTTGCCCGTGGCGGCTGCGAATCAGTATCCGGCTCCGCCGACGGATTGCTGTCCTCGGCCGCCGGCCGTGCCGGCGACGTCGATCAGGCCGCTGGAGGTCGGGTCCATCCACGTGCCGGGCCCGCAGGTCCCCTTGATCATGAACACGAGGTTCTCGGCTCGCGAACTGATGGAGCTCATGTAGCCATACCCGGCACCCCGTCCGTTGCCGCCCGCGTTGACCGTCCTGACGTTGCGGCTCGCGCCCGTGAACTGCGGACTAAGGCCGCCGGCGCCGCCAGTAACGCTCGCGCCGGCCGTGCCACGGCCCTGCCCGCCCGCGGCTGCCTGGCCCGTGCCGCGGTCCTCCGTGCTTAGGAGCAGGTCCGTGACCTCATACACGCGAGGGACCAGGTCCCCGGCGGGACCGATGCTGACGTAGAGGATCTCGCCGGGGCGAACGGAACAAACGAACCCGCGCGGCTTCAGGACCAACTCCAGTATCGTCTCCAGCCGCACCTGCTTAACATGCAGGTAGATCGGCGCAGTGTCAGCCCCAACATCGGAGCTGAGAGCCATGTTGACTCCCGTCACTTCGTGGATGTAGGCGAGGGCGTCATGCAGCGGGACGCCGTCGAAGTCGACGCTCATCCTGCTGGCCAGCACGTCCTGCACGCGCGGAGGTCCGCCGGTCCCGGCAGCAGCAGGTTGGACCGGGCGCTCGGCGACGGCACCTTCGCCGCCCGCCGCCGGCGCAGCCTCGCGCTGCGGAGGGCCGGAAGGAGCCGCCGCGCCGCCCGGCGACTCGACGCGTGCCACACGCCACGCCGGCAGCGTCAGGACGCCGTCCTCCGTCCGAACCGTCACCTGGCGATGTGCCGTCTGCACCTCGCCCGTCAGCTCGGTCCCGTCCGTAAGGAACACGGTGTCCGCCCCTGCGGGTGCAGCGCAGAGCGCCAGGGCGACCCCGGCAAGAACGGCCAAACGCATGAACGGACTCATCTCGCCCCTCCACTACTGGGACCCAACAACAGATCATTGTACTGCGGCGCGCGCACCGGCGTCAACCATTCGAGGGCGCCCCGGGCCGCTGCGCACGCGCAGGCCGCGGCGACCGGGAAGCCGGCGAGAGCGTCCTCACCCGTCACCCGTAAGGGCCAGTGCCGCGAAGAACCCGCCCAGATGCCGGTCCGACACGGAGAACACGCCAAGCGCCGCCTCGTTCGGGCGCCCGTGCCAGTCCGACCCTCCGGTGCAGAACAGGCCGAAGTGCTCGGCGGCCTTCTCGACGTATAACTGCTCGTTGCCCGTCAGAGCGGGCCGGTATGCTTCGACGCCGTCCAGCCCCATCGCCCCCAGGGGCTCGATCCAGCGGTCCACCATCGCGATGGTCGGGTGGGCCAGGACGACCAGGCCGCCCGCGTCGTGAACGCCCTCGATGCAGCGACGTGGGCTGAACTGCCTCATCGGGACGAAGGCAGCGCCCTCTCTGCCCAGGTAGCGCGCGAACGCCTGGCCGAGCGTGGAGACTACGCCGTTCCTGACCAGGATTTCGGCCAGCATCGGGCGGCCCAGGTAGACGCCGTCATCCGCCAGGGGGATCGGGGCAAGCTCCACGGGGACGCCCTGCTGGCGGAGGCGATGGGCCATCTCGCGCAGTTGTTCTTCCTTGCGCCGGTTGATCTCGTCGCAGATTCCCTGAAGCCCCGCCGAGTCGACGTCGAAGCCGTATCCGAGCAGGTGCATCTCGTCGCCCTCGGCGGGCTGGGCGCTCAGCTCCGCGCCGTAGATGAAGCGGGGGCCATCCGCCGGCAGAGCCCGATCGACCGCGCGCAATGCACCAACCGAATTGTGATCCGCAACGGAGAAGAAGCCAAGCCCGCTTTCGAGGACCTTCTGCGCCACTTCTTCGGGAGAGCAGACCCCGTCGCTCACGTTCGTGTGGATGTGCAGATCGCCGTAAGCCATGGCACGAACTCCGGGGCCACTCTCGAACGCGGTTCGCACTCCCTTCAAAAGCAGAGCCGCCGTCCTGTCAGCACTCGCTCGACGGCCGGCACGTCTGCGCGTGTCGTCAGGTCGAGGACCCCTCCATCGCAGAACATCACGCGGAAACCGGTCGGCTTGCGCGCCAGCATCTCCGCCACGGCCGCCGTGAGCTCGAGCTCCCCGCGTCCGGGATGCGGCCGGATGCGCCGGCACGACTCGAAGATGGCCGGCGTGAACCTGTACAGGTTCATGTTCACCCAGAGCCGGCCGTCCCGCACGTAGCGGTCCGGGGCGGCGGGTTTCTCCACGATGCCGAGCAGTTCGCCCCCTTGGGAGGCCGTGATGACGGCAAAGTCCTTGATCCGTTCAGCCGCTATGTTGCCGTGCCGGACCAGATGCTCCCTGGAGAAGGCGACCACCCAGCAGTCGCCGTCCTCAAGTCCAGCCAGCGCTTCGAGCGGCCCGTCGGGGTACAGGTCATCGCCGTTGCCCAAGACAAACGCGTCGTCGCCGACGAAGCCCTCTGCGGCCAGGAGCGCGTCAGCGGTTCCGAGCGGTTCCTGCTGGACGGCGCAGCGGACCTTTACTCCTGCGGCCGCCTCGACGCGGCGTGCGCGCTCCCGCACGGCGTCCGCGTCCGGAGCAATGACCAGGCAGATGCGCCGCAAGCCGGCGCGGATCAGGCTGTCCAGGACGTAATCCAGAAAGGGCCTGCTGCCCAGCAGCATGAGCGCCTTGTGGCCCTGCCCCGCCAGCTCAGCCTGTTCGGAACGCAAGGCCACGTCATCGCGGGCCTTCTGCATGCGCGTGCCCAGCCCGCGAGCCAGGACAACGGCCTTCTCCGTCATGGAACTGATAGCTCCCCCCCCGGCCGCGCGGCATTCTCTGATCAGGACAGGATATCGTATCCAGAAAACATCGAAGTTTAAAGGCGAACAGCAAAACGTCACGCCCCCTGGCGGGCCACGCCCTCCCGCGGGAATCACGCCCGCCCGTACTTGCCCGGGTACGTCTTCCAGCGCTTGTGAGTCCAGAGCCACTCTTCCGGGGCCCGACGGACGATCTCCTCGAGGTCCGCCGTCAGGCGCTGCGTCATGCGACGGGTCTCGGCCTGAACGTTGCCCCCCTGCCGCGGAAAGACAACGTCGTGCAGGACGATTCGGAAGCGCGTCTGGCCCGGTATCGGCCGCGCGTAGAGGAAAGCGACAGGAGCCCCGGTGCGTATGGCGAGCTTAGCGGGGCCGGGCGTCGTGGAGGCCGGGCGGCCGAAGAAGTCCACGAATATGCCGTCCTTACGCGCGTCCTGGTCTATCAGGAACCCGACGTTCGATCCCTGCCTCAGAAGCCGGATGGTCTGCCGCATGGCGCCGTGCTTGGGCAGGAGATGCTGGTCGGTCGCTTCGCGCATCCTGCGCACATAGCGGCCCAAGAAGGGATTACGCAGCTCCCGGGCCAGGCTCCAGACCGGATACCCCAGCGCCGGCAACGCCGCGCCCAGCACCTCCCACGGTCCGAAGTGGCCCGTAACGAAGATGAAGCCCGTGTCCCCCCGAACCTGCCGGAGCCTGTCGAATCCGACGGTCTCCAGGTACTGCTCGCACCCGGGCCGGCCGGCGATGCACAAGAACTTCAGCGAGTCAACCAACTCCTGCGCCATATTACGGTAGACACGCCTGAGCATCCGTACGGCCTCGGCGTGACGAAGCGACGGAAAAGCCCTGCGTATGTTCGTCAGGGCGTGGGCCTTGCGCCGCCTCCTGTCCAGCAGGAAGCCCAGGCCGCCCAGGACACGTGCCGCCTGCCGCGCCGTGGACCACGGCAGCACCTGTAGGAACGCGAGGACCAGGCGCACGGCGAGATAGCGCAGCCAGTGCACGGCGGTTCTGTTCGGGCCGACCTTCACGAGGTGCACCTCACGGACGAGTGCGGGCCGGACGGATTGCAGGCGAGCCGCCCAGCCGAGATGCAGGCCGCGTCCCGCCTTCACCGGGCGCTGTCCACAGCGTCCCGCTTCAGCACTTCCCGGAGGAAACGGCCGGTGTGACTGCCTTTGGATCGGGCAATCTGCTCGGGCGTGCCTGCCGCAACGACCCGGCCGCCCTCCGCCCCCTGCTCCGGGCCAAGATCTATCACGTAGTCCGCGTACTTGACCACATCGAGGTTGTGCTCGACGACCAGGACGGTGTGTCCGGCGTCGACCAGCGACTGGAAGCAGGACAGCAGCTTGCGTATGTCCTCGAAGTGGAGGCCCACGGTCGGCTCGTCGAAGACGAACAGGAGCTTCTCCTTGCCGCCTGCCGCCATGTGCGCTGCGAGTTTCAGGCGCTGCGCTTCTCCTCCGGACAGAGTCGTGGCCGGCTGGCCCAGCCTGATGTAGCCGAGCCCCGTCCTGCTCAGGTAGCGCAGCCGCCTGACGATATTCTTCTGGTCCGCAAAGAAGTGTAAGGCCTCGTCAGCCGTCATTTCAAGCACGTCATGGATGGAATGCCCCTTGTACTTCACGTCCAGGATGTCCTTGCGATAGCGCCGCCCCTGGCACTGATCGCAGGTCACGTAGACGTCCGCAAGGAACTGCATGTCGACGCGGATGCTGCCGGCGCCCTCGCACGACTCGCAGCGCCCCCCGGGAGTGTTGAACGAGAAGGCGCCGGGAGCGAGGTTGCGGATCTTCGCATCCCTCGTCTGCGCGAACAGATCCCTGATGTACGTGAACACTTTGATATAGGTGGCGGGATTGGAGCGCGGCGTCAGCCCTATGGGGCTCTGGTCGACGAGGATCACGTCCTCGATCAGATCATCGTTGAGCAGATCGTCATGGTCGCCGACGGGCTCGGCATAGCCGCCGGGCTTGCGCCTCTTGATCGCCCCGTACAGGGTGTCCTGGACGAGCGTGCTCTTGCCGCTGCCGCTGACGCCGGTGACGCAGATGAACAGGCCCAGGGGGAACTCCACGGTGATGTCCTTCAGGTTGTGCTCGCGCGCTCCCTTGAGGATCAGGCGGTCGCGCGTGCGCTTGCGCCGGTGCTCCGGCACGGGGATGCGGGCCTCGCCGCGCAGATAGGCGCCCGTGAGCGACTCGGGGCACCGGGCCAGCCCCTCGACGGGCCCGCTGTAGACGACGCGCCCGCCCCGCTCGCCGGCGCCCGGGCCCAGGTCCACCACGTGGTCCGCGGCCTCGATGATACGGCGATCGTGCTCCACCACGACGACGGTGTTCCCGACGTCCCGCAAGGTCTTGAGGATGGCGATCAAGCGGTCCGCGTCCCGGGCGTGCAGTCCGATGCTCGGCTCGTCCAGAATGTAGAGGGTGTTGACCAGGGCCGAGCCGAGGCTGGTTGCCAGGTTGACGCGCTGCATCTCCCCGCCGCTCAACGTGCGCGTGAGCCGGTCAAGCGTCAGGTATCCGAGCCCGATCTGCACGAGGCAGTTCAGGCGGCTGCGGATCTCCCTCAGCAGCAGTTCGCTGATCTTGCGCTCATAGGGGGAGAGCTCTATCTCCTCGCTGAAGAACCGCGCGCCCCGTTCGATGCCCATGCTGCTGACTTCGGCGATGTTCCGGCCGCAGACCCTCACCGCCAGGGCCTCGCGGCACAGCCGCGCGCCGCCGCACTCGGGACACGGCAAGTACGTGCGATAGCGGCTGAGCAGCACGCGGACGTGGAGCCTGTACTTCCTCGATTCCAGCCAGTTGAAGTAGTCCATCACGCCGTAGAAGTGCTCGGTCCCCCCGAAGACGGCGTCCTTCTGCCAGTCCTCAAGCTCGGCCCACGGCACGTCAACGGGTATGCCGGCCTCGGGCGCGCCCTTCAGCAGCTGCTCCTGACACTCGGCGGTGGAGTCCGTGGTCCAGGGGGCCACGGCGCCCTCGCGCAGGGACTTGCTGGGATCGGGCACGACGCTCCAGCGGCTGATGTCGATGATGGCCCCGTAGCCCGTGCAGTTCCCACATGCGCCGAGCGGGCTGTTGAAGGAGAAGAGCTGGGGGCTCGGCGTCGGCATCTCCAGGTCGCAATGCACGCAGCGGAACGTGCTGCTGAACTCGCGGGCCGCCCCCCCGATCACGCGGAACCGGCACCGCCCCTTGCCGAGGCGGTAGCAGGTCTCGATGGCCTCGGTGAGCCTCTCGCGCGCCCCCCCCTGCACGACGAGGCGGTCGACGACCACTTCTACCTCGTCCGTGTCACCCAGCTTCACGCCCTGCGAGGAGGTAATGTCCACGACCTCTTCGCCCGCCAACAGCCGCACGAAGCCCATCTCGCGGATGCGGTCGATCTGCTCGGCGTCAGACAACCTGCGGCTGAGGGCCAGGGGGAAGCTGACCATGAAGCGCGAGCCTTCCGGCATGGCCATGACGTCATCGGCCACGCGGCCCACAGTGTGCGCTTCGATCTGCCGGCCGCACTCGGGGCAGAAGACGTGGCCCACGCGGGCCCACAGCAGGCGCAGGTAGTCGTTGAGCTCGGTCGCCGTGCCGACGGTGGAGCGCCGGTTCTTGACGGGATTCTTCTGTTCGATGGCGATGGCCGGCGGGATGTTCTCCACCTTGTCGCAATCGGGCTTGTCCATCCTTTCGAGGAATTGCCGCGCATAGGCGCTGAACGACTCGACGTAGCGCCGCTGCCCTTCGGCGTAGAGGGTATCCAGGGCGAGGCTGGACTTCCCGCTGCCGCTGACGCCCGTGATGGCCACGTAGCGCCCGCGCGGGATGTCCACGTCGATGTTCCTCAGGTTGTGCACCCGCACGCCGCGTGCACGAATCGGACTGTCTGTAGGGATGCCGCGCATGGTCAGTGGGGAAGATCGAAGCTATCGCCCAAACCTACGATTATACCATGCGGGCTCCCATCCGGAAGGGAAGCCCTGCCGAGAGCTTCGCAAGCGCGCCGGCTGGACTGCCGCTGCCGCCGGTCGTAGAATGCGGGCGAACACCGACCCGTGCGCCCTTCTTGCGGCGAGGAACTATGGGCCAGCTCACCGATCGGATCATCCAGGCAGTAGAGGCGTATGAGAAGGACATGGGACTCGAGAGGCCCGCGGTTCGGGACGTCTCCCGCCGATGGGCAGACTGCCTCAGGCGGGGCGCGATGCTGTTCGACGAGCAGCAGGAGGTGCAGGTGGGCCTGCGGGACATCGACTGGTCCGGCAGCCACGTCCGGCACCAGGAATGGCCCGCGCAGCTCAACCGGTTCATGTGGCTGCCTCACCTGGCCGCGCTGTATCGGGAGACGGGCGACGAAGAGCTGCCCGCCCTGGCGCGCGGGATGATCGAGGATTGGATCGACCGGCACGATTGCGCCGCCGACGCCCCATTGGCGCCGGGCGACAGCACGCTGAACCTGTCCATCCGCCTGGGGCAGAGCTACTTCTACGGATGGTGGCGGACGCTGCCGGACTTCGCTGCCAGCAGCCACTACGACGAGGCGTTCGTTCAGCGCATGCTGGACTCCACGCGGGGACAAATCGAGTTCCTGTCGGGGCACCTGAGCGGCGCCGGGAACTGGCGGATCAGCCAGTTGGACTGCATCCTGTTCTGCTCGCTCGTGCTGCCCGGGCTGGCGGATGACCGGGAGCAGGCGGTGCGGGGGATAAACGAGGGAGCCCACCGGCAAATCGAGGAAGACGGCTCCCACGTGGAGCATAATCCCAGCAGCTACCACCAGTGGATGTGCCGGAGCTTCACAAGCCTCTGGCGGCTCGGGCGGGCCCGGCCGGGGCTGGGGCTCCGCCTGGACACGGAGCGGATCGGAGGCATGTGGGACTACGCCGTCTGCTCTACGGCGCCCGACGGCGGCAGCAGCGGGATGCACGACGGCGAGGGGTGGCGCAAGGGGCCGGGCGCGATCGGCCACGTGGCCGGGCGCGAGCGCTTCCTGAAGGACGCCGGGCTCGCAGACAGACCTGAATGGAACCTGGGCAGAAGCCCGGCGCGCTGGTTCCCACGCGCGGGCCAGCTCTTCCTGCGCGACGGATGGCATCCGGACGCGACCTACATCGCCTTCGACGCCACCAGGTGGGGCGGAGACCACTGCCACCTGAGCCGCAACAGCGTCAGCCTCTACCATGGCGATCGGATGCTGCTCATCGACCCCGGGAGCTTCTCCTACGAGCGCACGGATCCGTACGCCTACTACGGGCGGTCAACGCGCGCGCACAACACGATGGCGCCCGCGGGCCTCAACCAGTGCGAAGCCGACCCGGATGTGCGCGCCCTCTGCCTGCGGGACGGCGTCGCCCTCATCGCGTGCCGCTACGAGGGAGGCTACTACGAGGGCGAGTGCTGCTGGGGCTGGAAGGCAGGCCACGCCCGCGGCGTCTATGGCCGGCACGACCGGGCGCTCCTGTGGCTGAAGGGCCGTTGCGCCGTGGTCTTCGATGCCTTTGCGGCAGACGCCGCCCCGTGCGAGGCCCACTGGCAGCTTCCGCCGGGCCGGTGCAGGCTGGACGCGCAGAACCGGCAGGCCTCCACCGACAGCGGCCACTATAACGTGCTCGTCCGGTGTCTCCACGCCAGCAGGGACCTGCAAGTGCGCCTCAGGGAGGGCGAGACGGACCCCCTGCTCGGGTGGATGCCCGGGCCGAGAGGGACCGGCGATTACGTGCCCGCACCGATCCTGTCCCTGGAGGGCGACGCGTCAACTCAAGCCCTCGATCTTGTGACCCTCCTGTTGCCGTTCGATCAGGACGAGGTCCCGCAGTTCGACGTGGCATCCTACCAGGGGCGTGGGGGCGCTCCGGCGTTCCGACTCTCCTGGTCCGACGGGACGGAGCACATAGTGGCCTGCAGCCCATCGATGAGGAGACAGATCGGCAAGGCCGGTCCACTGGAGACCGACGGGACCGCGGCGATACTAAGCCTGGAGGCGGGAGAGCCTTCCCGGGTGTTTCTGGCCGGCGGGATGTTCCTGAGCTTCGAGGGCGAAACTGTCCTGGATGAGCCGGTGGCGGGGACGTACGAGAGGGCCGTCCGCTGACGGCTGGCCTTTCCTGACGGTCGGCCCACAGCCGGCTTTTGCACCGGAACCTGCCCGTTCTATAATGGACGGTCGGTGCCTGCTGCGCAGGCCGTGCGTTCATCTGAAAGCCAACGGCGATGGAACGTTCCTCCTCCCCCGAACACGTTCGCGAGCAGGTCAGGGCCTGGCAGGCCGCAGGCCTCAGCGTCGGGCTGGTGCCGACGATGGGCGCCCTGCACGAGGGGCACGTGAGCCTGATCCGCGCCTCGGCGAGCGAGTGCGACCGCACGGTCATCAGCATCTACGTCAACCCCACGCAGTTCGCGCCGGGCGAGGACCTGGAGCATTACCCCCGCCGACTCGATCAGGACTGCCGCCTTGCCGAACGGAACGGCGTAGACCTGGCCTTCTGCCCTACCGACCGCGAGATGTACGCCGAAGGCCATGCCACGTACGTCGCGCAGGAGGGCCTGAGCGAGGTGCTTGAGGGCGAGTCCCGGCCCACGCATTTCCGCGGCGTGCTGACCGTGGTCTGCAAGCTGTTCCACATCGCACCGGCGGACCGCGCCTATTTCGGCCAGAAGGACTTCCAGCAGACCGTCGTGGTGCGCCGGATGGTCCGGGACCTGAGCCTGCCGGTCGTAATCCGCGTCATGCCTACCGTGCGCGAGCCGGACGGCCTGGCGATGAGCTCGCGGAACGCTTACCTGAACGAGGAGGAACGGTGCCAGGCCGTGTGCCTGTACCGAGCGTTGTCCGAAGCGGCTGAGATGTATCGTAGCGGCGAGAGGGACCCGGCCGCCGCGCGCAAGGCGATGCTGGGCACCATCGGGAGCCATCCCCTGGCGCGGACCGACTACGTCGAGATCGTGGACCGCGAGACGCTTGAGCCGGTCGGGGAGCTGACCGACCGCGCGGTCGCCGTGCTGGCCGTCCGGATCGGCGCCACGCGGCTGATCGACAACATGCCGCTCGGCTCCGCCGGCGCTGGAGACTAGCGGCCTGCATCCCGTATAAGTGAAGGCTGTCGCGCTCCTTCTGCTGCCGCCCGGCTGCCCGCAGCCGCGTGAACGGAAGGGAATCGCTTCCATGCACCCGCACCTGTTCGACATCCCGCTGCCGTGGGGCGGCAAGTTCCCCGTCGCATCGTATGGCACGATGATCCTCATCGGCTACTTGCTCTGTCTGTGGATCGGCCAGAAGCGCGGGAAGCGAATGGGGCTTGACCCTCTCGCCGTTTTCGACCTGTTCATCGTGGGGCTGTTTGTGGGAATCGTGGGGGCGCGCCTCTTCTACGTGGTCGAGAACTGGGACCTGTTTGCGGGCCATCCGTGGCGGATCATCCGGCTGGACCAGGGAGGGCTTTCGTTCTACGGAGGGCTCCTGGGCGGCCTGGCCGGCCTGCTGGGCGCCATCCGGAAGAAGAGAATGCCTGTCCGACCCACGCTCGACGCGCTGGTCAGCGTGCTGCCCCTCGGACACGCCTTCGGCCGAATGGGCTGCTTCCTGAACGGCTGCTGTTACGGCAAAGTGACGGACGCATGGGTGGGGCTTCGCTTCCCCCGCATCCTGGGCGAAGCGGGAGAGATCATCGGCAGCCCGCCCTTCGTCGATCATCTGGGGGGGCGCCTTGTAGGGCCGACGGACGCGTGGTCACTGCCCGTCCATCCGACCCAGCTTTACGAGGTGGGCTACAACCTGGCAATCTTCGCCGTGCTCAGCTACCTGCTGTGGAGGCGCTGGCGGGCCGGGGAGATCGCGTGGCTGTATGCCATCTTCTACGGCGCGGCCCGATACGTCAACGAGCTCTTCCGTGCGAACCCGCCGATTCCCCAGCTCGGCGGCATGACCATCTTCCAGGCCTTCTCGTTCGCGCTGGTGCTGTTCGGCTTCGTGATGTTCGTGGACGGACGGTTTCGCCCCTATCAGCCCCTTCCGGAGCCCTGCCAGCCGCCCAAACGCACCGGGCCTTCATGAGGCGACCTTTTCAGGCGTGCCCGGCGCTCGCCTCCCCGGCCAGCCTGCGGGCCATGGCGCGGGCCTCGTCCGGCGTGGCCACCTCGCCGTCCAACTGGGCCTCGCGCACGCGGCCCAGCACCTCCCCGAAGATCGGCCCCGGCTCGTAACCCATCTCGATCAGGTCATGGCCCGTGATCAGAGGCGGCGGGGCGATCTCCTCCGGCGCCATGCTGCGCCACTTCTCCATGACGTATTCGTACGCCTCCAGGTTGCCCCAACTGGCCAGCGCGTCGGCCCGATGGATCTCGGCCAGTTGCTCGAACCCCGGCTCCGCGAACAACCTCCTGAGCGTGCTCTCCCTCATGCCCCGGGCGTCCTTGAAGTAGAGATGGCGCTCGACCAGCCAGCACACGCGCTCCGTCTCCTCGTTCGACAGCCGCAGCCGCCGGCAGACTGCTTCCGACATGTTCCGCCCAATCTCGCAGTGCTCGGGGAAACATTTGGGGCCGGCCTGCCGGCTGGCCTCCGGCTTGCCGATGTCGTGGAGCAACGCCGCCAGGGCGAGCTGGAAGTCGGGATGCGGCCCGAGCTTCTCCACGGTCAGGACCGTGTGCACGAAGACGTCCCCTTCGGGATGGTAGTTCTCCGGCTGCTCGCAGCCCCTGGTGTCGGCCAGCTCCGGAAAGACGACGATCAGCATCCCAAGCTCGTCCATGAGCCGCAGCGCCCCAGCGGGATCCCTGTCCGTCAGGATCACCCTGAGCTCCTCCTGGAGCCTTTCGGGGCTGACGTGGACGCAGAGGGGCGCCAGGGACGCGGCGGCACGCCGCGTGCGCTCCTCCATGGCGAATCCGAGCCTGGCGGCGAACCGCACCGCCCGCAGCAGCCGGAGGTGGTCCTCGCGGAACCGCTCCTCCGGGTCGCCGATGGCCCTGATCAGGCCCTGCTCCAGATCCGCGCGCCCGCCCACGAAGTCCAGCAGGCGCTCATCCAGCGGATCCCAGAACATGCCGTTGATGGTGAAGTCGCGGCGCCTGGCATCCTCCTCCGGCGCGCAGAACGAAACGCCGTCCGGGTGGCGCCCGTCCGAATAGCCCCATTCGCGCCGGAACGTGGCTACCTCGTACGTGCAGCCGTCCAGCACGACCTGGCAGACGCCGAACTGCGCCCCCACCTGCCTGGTCTTCGTGAAGAGCGCCTGGACTTCCTGCGGCCGGGCGCTCGTGGCGACGTCGTAGTCCTTGGGCTCCTCGCCCCGCAAGAGGTCGCGCACGCACCCGCCCGCCAGCAGCGCCTGGTGGCCGGCGCCGACGAGGCGGCGCACGATGCTTTCCGCTGCGAGATACCTGCTGTCGGCCGGTTTCTGCATCATCGGGGTCGGAAGAGTGAAATCACCGGATGGTACAGGCGATTATAGGGCGCGCGGCGGGCGGCTTTCCAGCTTTGACGAACCGTGCGGGAAGGTTTGCCCCCGGCGGCGCCGGGCCGTATAATCCGGCCTTGCACGAGGGGAGGGAGCCACGGTGGACTACACAGATCGGATCGCCGCCTTCCGCAGCCGGCTCGAGCCGCTGGGGCTGGACGCCTACTGGCTGGTCAGCGCGGCCAACGTGCGCTACCTGTCGGGCTTCACGGGCGAGGACAGCACGCTCCTCGTCAGCTCCGACCGCTCCGTGCTCATCACGGACTCGCGCTACGTGGAACAGGCCGAGCGCGAGTGCCGGGCGGACGAGGTGGTCAGCCGCCACACGCCTATGGCGCAGGCGGTCGGCACGCTGTGCCGGGGCCTGGGTGTCAGGAGGCTCGGTGTGACGGCCGCGAACCTGAGCCACGCCCAGCATGAGGCGCTCGTCGCGGCGGCTGCCACTACGCAGGTCAGGAGCCAGCCGTCCGGGATCGCCGAGCAGATGCGGCGCCGCAAGTCGCCGGCCGAGGTGGAGGCGATCCGAGCCGCCGTGCGCGTGGCGGAGACGGCCTTCGGGCAACTGCTGCGCCGCTTGCAGGCGCGCCGGACCGAGCGGTGGCTGGCGGCCCGGCTCGAATATGAAATGCGGACGCTGGGCGCCGACGGCGCCGCCTTCGAGACCATCTGCGCCGTGGACGCCAACGCCAGCGTGCCCCACGCCAGGTCGGGGGACGCCGTAGTGGCCCGCGGAAGCTGCGTCCTGTTCGACTGGGGAGCCCGCCTGGGGGGCTACTGCTGCGACTTGACACGCATGGTGAGCCTAAGTACAATCCCCCCCAGGTTGAGGGCGTTTGTGGACGTTGTTCTGGAGGCTCAGGCAGCCGTTTTTCAGAAACTGAGACCCGGAATTCGCTGTGCAGAGGTCGACGCTGCGGGTCGTGCCGTCATCGCAAAAGCCGGCTTCGGCCGGCATTTTGGGCACGGTATCGGTCACGGAGTCGGCCTCGCAGTACATGAGGGGCCGAGGCTTGGCCCTCGTGACGAGACCGTTCTGCTGCCGGGCATGGTTGTGACGGTCGAGCCCGGCGTCTACCTGCGGGGGGAGTTGGGGGCGAGATTGGAGCAGATGGCCCTCATCACCTCGGACGGCCACGAACTGCTCACGACGCTGCCGCAAAGGCCGGAGGATCTGCCGGTCGGCGGAGGCTGACCAGGGGCGTAGGCGCGCCCGCGGCCGGTGGCCCTTGGAAGGGACGCCACGCATGGACACGGTCGAGAAGGTCCGCCAGTTGATTGCCATAATGGCGGAGAACGACCTGGCCGAGCTTGAGGTGGAAGAGCCCGACCTGCGGGTCAAGATACGCAAGAACGTGGCCGTCCAGTACCTGCCTCCCGGGATGAACTACGCCCAGTTTGCGCCGGCGCCGATGGGGCACGGCTTCCCGCCCGCCCTCCAGGCGTCGGCCGAAGCGGGCCAGGGGACCGCACCGGCCACCAGGGAACAGAAGCTCATCGAGATCACCTCGCCCATGGTCGGCACGTTCTACAGGTCGCCGAGCCCGGGGGCCGACCCCTACGTGACCATCGGCTCGGAGGTCGAACCCGACACGGTCGTCTGCATCATCGAAGCCATGAAGGTGATGAACGAGATCAAGGCCGAGGTCACGGGCAGCATAGTCGAGATACTCGTCCAGGACGTAGAACCCATCGAATTCGGCCAAGTGCTCTTCCTGGTTGAGCCCGCGGAGGGATAACGCACGCGGCCGACGTCCGATGGCCGGTCCGGCCCATAGACTCCCGCAAGCGCACGGATCATGTTCACCAGAGTCCTCATCGCCAACCGCGGCGAGATCGCCCTGCGCATACTGCGCGCGTGCAAGGAGATGGGCATCGAGACCGTTGCGGTCTACTCGAAGGCCGACATGGGGGCCAAGTACCTCGAGATGGCCGACGAGGCCGTCTGCATCGGCCCCGCCCCGCCAGGCGAGAGCTACCTGAACATCCCGCGCATCATCAGCGCGGCCGAGATCACCAACGTCGACGCCATCCATCCGGGCTACGGCTTCCTGGCCGAGGAGGAGACGTTCGCCGAGATCTGCGAGGAATCCAACATCATCTTCATCGGCCCCCGCTCCGACGTTATGCGCAAGCTGGGCAACAAGACCGAAGCCCGCCGGATCGCCAAGGAGAATAAGATAGCCATCATCCCGGGCAGCCAGGACGTCGTCGAGGACGAAGAGCAGGCCCTGGAGCTCGCCCACCAGGTCGGCTACCCCGTCATGGTGAAGGCGGCCGCGGGCGGCGGCGGACGAGGCATGAGGAGCGCCCATAACGACATCAGCCTCAAGAACATGCTGGCCCTTGCCCGCAGCGAGGCCGGGGCGGCGTTCAAGAACTCCACGGTCTACATCGAGAAGGTCCTGGAGCGGGCCCGTCACGTCGAGGTGCAGATACTGGCCGATCACCACGGCAACATCATCCACCTGGGCGAACGCGACTGTTCGATCCAGCGCCGCTTCCAGAAGCTCATCGAGGAAACGCCCAGCCCGGGCATCACGGACGACCTGAGGGAGAAGCTCACGCGCGCTGCCATAAGGCTCTCACGGGCGGTGGGTTACACGAACGCGGGCACGGTCGAATTCCTCGTGGACCAGAAGAGCAACTTCTATTTCATCGAGATGAACACGCGCCTGCAGGTCGAGCATCCCATCACGGAGCAGGTCACCGGGATCGACCTGGTCAAGGAGCAGCTTCGGGTGGCGGCGGGCGAGCAGTTGTCCCTGCAGCAGAAGCGGGTGGAGTTCCGCGGCGTGGCCATCGAGTGCCGCGTCAATGCGGAGAACCCGGTGGACGAGTTCCGCACCTCCGCGGGGACCATCTCGGAATTCGTGCCCCCCGGCGGACCCGGCGTGCGCGTCGACACGCACTGCTACAGCGGCTACGAGGTCAAGCCCTTTTATGACTCGATGATCGCCAAGCTGATCGTGCACCAGCCCACGCGGCGGGAGGCGCTGGCGTGTATGCGTCGCGCCCTGGGGGAGTTCGTCATCGAGGGGATACACACGACCGTTCCCTTCTACCGCGACATGATCCAGCACGCCAGCTACGTCAACGGGAGCTTCCACCTGCACTTTGTCGAGGAGTTCCTGGAGTCGATGACCTGACGGGCGAGCCGTTCGCGCCTTCAGCCCCCGATCAGTTCCAGCGCCGCCCGGCGCGCGTCTTCGAGGCACTCGGGGTGGTTCTCGACCAGGTCGTTACTGGCATCCACGCCGGGGTAGAAGCGGCTGACCGGGCAGCCCATGTTCAGCGCGGCCATCCACGCTTTCACGATGGTGAGCGCCCCCCTGTGGTAACGCTGCCTGTCCATCGCCCCCACGCACAGGAACATGCCGGTGCGGCGCGGCTGCGGCGGCTTCCCAAGCCGATACGTCCGCACCCAGAAGCATTGGAACCTGTCTATCAGCACCTTGAAGTGACCCGGCAGCGAGGTGAAGTAGAGCGGCGAGGCCACCACCACGTGGTCCGCCTCGCTGAAGCGGACGTAGAGGTCCTGCATCGCGTCGCGCTGCACGCACACGCCCGTCTCCCAGCACGCGTTGCAGCTTCGGCAGGGCGAGATGGACAGCTCGCACGGGACCACGGTCTGAACGGCGGCGCCCCGCTCGCGCAGCAGCTCGATGGTCGCTTCCAGGACGGCATCGCTGTTGCCCCCGCGCCGTGCGCTCGCCGCCACGGCCAGCACGTCTGTCATCGGTGCCCTCCCTGCTCGGCCGTCCCCTGATAGGCGGTCGGGTCCGGCACGCCGGCTTCCGCGAACGCCTTGCGGCGCAGGCGGCAACTGTCGCACAGCCCGCAGGCCCGGCCCTCCCCGTCGGGATCGTAGCAGCTCACGGTCAGCGAGTAGTCGACGCCCAGCGCCACGCCGGCGCGGACAATCTCCGCCTTGCTCATGGTGATCAGCGGCGCGACGATCTTCGGTTTGTGTCCTTCGACGGCCCGGCGGGTGGCCAGTCCGGCCAGGCGGCGGAACGCCTCAACGTACTCCGGCCGGCAGTCCGGGTAGCCGCTGTAGTCCACCGCATTCACGCCGACGTAGATGGCATCCGAGCCCGTCACCTCGGCAAACGCCAGCGCGAAGGCAAGGAACACGGTGTTCCGCGCCGGGACGTAGGTGTCTGGGATCCCCTGTGACGGCGCTTCCTCGGGCGGGCGCTTCGGCACGGCCATCGAGCTGTCCGTCAGAGCCGACCCGCCCAGCTCGCCGAGGGGCAGGTCGAGTATCCTGTGCTCGACGGCGCCCAGCGCCTGCGCCAGGCGCCGCGCGGCCTGCAGCTCGACGGCGTGACGCTGGCCGTAGCGGAAGCTGAGGGCATGGCAGGCATAGCCGTCGCGCACGGCCATCGCCAGCGTGGTCGCAGAATCCACCCCGCCGCTGAGCAGCACAACCGCGTGCGGTCCGTCAGTCCCTCTCTCCGCCACGTCCGTCCTCCGCACCAGAAGCCATCAGGATAGCGCTCCGCGTCGCCCCGATGCAACGTCGGCGCGGCCCGGCCCTGCTGCTCAGCGCCCCGGCCGCGCGCGATGCGGGGCCCGCCGGGCACCCGCTTCCGCGTCGGACTGACGGCCCTGAGCGTGGCGGAGTACTTCCGCGACCAGACCGGCGGTGACGTGCTCCACTTCGTGGACAACATATTGCGCTTCGTGCAGGCCGGCAGCGAGGTGAGCGCCCTGCTGGGCCGGCTGCCGTCGGCCGTCGGCTACCAGCCCACCCTCGGCTCGGAGATGGGCGAACTCCAGGAGCGGATCACCTCGACCAAGCGCGGCTCGATCACCAGCGTGCAGGCCATCTACGTGCGTGCGGACGACTTCACCGACCCCGCCCCGGCCGCCACTTACGCTCACCTGCACGCGACCATCTTCCTGACGCGCGAGCTGGCCTCGCTGGGCCTCTACCCCGCCGTGGATCTCCTGCTCTCGACGTCGCGCGTCCTGGAGCCCGGCATCGTCGGCCAGCGCCACTACGAGATCGCCCAGAAAACCAAGCGCATCCTCCAGCGGTTCAGGGACCTGCAGGACATCATCGCCATCCTCGGCATGGGCGAGTTGAGCGAGGAGGACAAGATAACGGTGCGCCGTCAACCGGCTCCACGTGGCCGCCATTGAGTGGCGCGGCCCGTCGCCGGGCCTCCTCCCACCCTCTTGCCCGGCCTCTGCATGGGCGTGCGTCTTGCCACGGGCCGGCCCGAGTGCTATAATCCACAGGTTTGGCCGGTTCGACGGAAACCTCGAGTTCGACCTCTGCACGCCAGGCCGTAAGACCTTTATTTCCAGGCGTTTGTGACATGTGCGCCGCGGACGACCAAGAGCGCGCCCAGCCAGCCGAATCCGAAGACACGGGCGGAGAAGAGGCCCGCGCGGGCTCGCTCGTTCCGCTCTATGCCAGCGCCATCGTGCCGGGCGTGCAGGCGTTCCGCAAGGGCGACATCATCCTCTACACGATCCGCGGAGAACCGGCCCAGGTCCTGGAGCTGGTCGGCCAGCTCGACAAGGAGGGCGTCGAGGAGGTCGTGGCCCTCATCAGCCATCCCGCCCAGGAGGAGCAGCCTCGTCCCGAGGAAGAGGAACCCGACGAGGAGGAGTGAACGCTCCCGGTCAAGGCCCCGAGGCCGGGAGCCGATGGAAATGGCAGATGGCGATGGCGAGCGCGTCTGCCGCGTCTTCCGGCTCCGGCAGGCGGTCGAGCCGCAACAGCACGCGCACCATCTGCTGCACTTGAGACTTGTCCGCCCGGCCCGATCCCACTACGGCCCTCTTGACCTCCGCCGGGGAGTACTCGACGACTTCCAGCCCGCGGCTGACGGCCGCCAGCAGCGCCACGCCCCGCCCCTCCCCCATCCTGAGGGCCGACCGCACATTCTTGCCGAAGAACGCCGTCTCGACGGCGGCGACGTCGGGGGCGAACTCGTCAATGACCCCCAACAACCCCTCGTGCATCGCGAGCAGGCGCTCGGCGACCGGACGTTCCCGGCTCCTCACCACGCCGTAATGCACCAGGCGCGCCTCGTTGCGTTCGTCCTCGATGATCCCGTAGCCGCAGACCTGCGTGCCGGGGTCAATCCCCAGGATTCGCATACCTGCCGGTCCTCCTGCGCTCGCGCGTGCCGTTTGAACCGCCGCCGTCGCGCCTGATGGCGAACAGGACACATCCGTCGCCGACCACTTCCTCGATCTGCTGTGCCAGGCGTTCGGACACCTTCACGCCGCCCGCCGCGCCCACCCGCGCCTGGAGCATCCAGCCGTCGCTGACCAGGTTGATGAAGACGGGCACCTTGCCGCTGTTGCGCCCCAGTACGTCGCCGAGCGCGGACCAGACCGCAGGCTCGGCCTGCCGGCAGGGCACCGTCACGAAGACGGCACTGGCCAGCCGCGCCTGGACCTTCTCGTAAGGAATGACCTCCGCCACCTGCAGGGACGTGCCGCGCGCGTGGCTGACCCGCCCCGTGAAGAACAGCACCTGGCCCGCCGCCAGAAGCTCCTGGTGCTTCTCGTAAGCGCGCGGAAAGACGACGCACTCGAAGCTGTTCCGCACGTCCAGCACGGTCAGCACGGCCATGGGGTCGCCGGCCCGCGTGCTGCGGCGGCGGACCTTCTCCACCATCCCGCCCATCACGACCTCCGCGCCGTCCGGCACGGACCCGAGCCCGTCGCTGAAGGCCGTGCAGAACCGGGACAGGCGGTCCCTGAACTGCACGAGCGGGTCGTAGCGGACGTAGAGGCCCAGGGCTTCCTTCTCCTGGCCGGCGAGGTCCTGAGGCGCCAGGGGCGGCACGTCGGGCAGGTTGGCGGCCATGCGCTTCTCGGGGTCCTGCTCGGCGAACTGCCCGAACAGGGAGTGCTGGCCGATCTGGCGGTTCTTGCGCGCACGGGCGCCGACGCGGACGGCCGTCTCGAGGATGGCGAGTTGCTGCGCCCTGTCCCCCGGCAGGCCGTCGAAGCATCCCGCCTTCATCAGGCCTTCGACGGCGCCCTTGGTCACCTCGTGCGAATCGACGCGCTCGCAGAAATCGAACAGGCTCGTGAACGGCCCCTCCTTGTCCCTGGCAGCGAGGACGCACTCGATGGCCCTGGTTCCGACGTTCTTGACCGCCCCCAGGCCGAAGCGCAGCTTCGCTTCGCCCACGGGGGTGAAGTCGGCCCGGCTCTCGTTGACGTCCGGCGGCAGCACCTCGATGCCCAGCTCGCCGCACTCGCCCATCAGCTTCACCACTTCGTCCGTGTTGCCCATCTCGCAGGAGAGGCTGGCGGCCATGAACTCGGTCGTGTAGTGGGCCTTGAGGTAGGCCGTGATAAAGGCAATGAAGGCGTAGGCGCTGGTGTGCGCCTTGTTGAAGCCGTAGCCGGCGAAGTGCATGATCAGGCCGAAGATGTCCTCGGCCGTCTGGCGGTCGACGCCGTTGGCGACCGCGCCCTCGACGAAGGCCGTGTGGCGCTGCTGGATGACCGATTCCTTCTTCTTGCTGATGGCTTTGATCATCGCCAGGGCGTCGGCCATGCTCATGCCGGCGATGGTGTTGACGATGCGCATGATCTGTTCCTGGTAGAGCAGCACGCCGTAGGTGGGCTTCAGGATCGGCTCGAAGGCGGGGTGGGGATACGTCACTTCCTCGCGTCCGTGCCTTCGCTTGATGAAGTCGTCCGCCATGCCGCTCTGGAGCGGCCCGGGCCGGTAGAGCCCCACGACCGCGATGAGGTCCTCGATGTTGGCCGGCTGGAGGCGCTGGAGCAGCCTCTTCATCCCCGCGCTGCCGAGCTGGAAGACGCCCTGGGTCAGGCCCTTCGAGAGGAGCTCGTAGGTCTTTCGGTCCGTCAGGTCCATCTTGTCCACGTCTATGCTCGGCGGCTCCCGCCCGCTGTCGCGGATGATCTGGAGCGCCTTGTCGATGATGGTCAGCGTGCTCAGGCCGAGGAAGTCGATCTTCAGCATGCCCATCGCTTCCAGGTCCTCACCCGCCCACTGGGTCATGATGATGCCGTCGCTGTTCCTGGCCAGCGGGATCATCTGCCAGAGCGGCTGATCGGCGATCACCATGCCGGCGGCGTGGATGCCCACGTGGCGGGGCAGGCCCTCGATGTGCCTGGCGTATTCGATGATCCTGGACACTTCCTCGTCCTCGCGGGCGAGGCTCCGAAGCTCGGGCACCTCCTCCATGGCCGAGTCGATGGTGATCTTCAGCGTCTGCGGGATCATCTTGGCCACGCGGTCCACCTTTGACAGCTCGACCCCGAGCACCCGCCCCACGTCCCGCACGCAGTTGCGCGCCTTCAGCGTGCCGAACGTGATGATCTGCGCGCTGCTCTGCGCCCCGTACCGGTCGCGTACGTACTGGATGACCTCGTCGCGCCGCCTCTCGCACAGGTCGATGTCGATGTCCGGCGGCTCCTCCCGCTCGGGGTCCATGAAACGGTTGAAGATCAGGTCGTAGTCCATGGGGTTAATGGCCGTCATGTCCAGCGCGTGGGCGACCAGGCTTCCGGCGCCGCTCCCGCGCAGCCCGACGGGGATGCTGTTCTCGCGGGCGAACCGGACGAAGTCCCAGACGATCAGGAAGTAGTCCACGTAGCCGGTCTGCTCGATCACCCCCAGTTCGTAGTCCAGGCGCTCCCGCATCTCATCGGACATCGCGCCGTAGCGCTCCTTCAGCCCCTCCTGCGCCAGGGAGCGGAGCAACTTCGGGTTCTCCCCCGTCGGCACCCCCTCCTGGTGGAAGGTCGGGTACTTGCGCGAGCTGTCCAGTTCGACCTCGCACATCTCGGCAATGCGCAGCGTGTTCCTCAGGGCCTCAGGCACGCCGGCGAACAGCTCGGCCATCTCCTCGGGGCTCTTGAGGTAGACCTGGTCGGTCGCCAAGCGGAACCGGTCCGGATCGCTGAGCGTCGTGTGCGTGTTGATGCACAGGAGCACGTCGTGCCAGCTCCGGTCCGCCGCCTCCAGATAGTGGCAGTCGTTTGTGGCCACGGTCGGGACCCCGAGCCTGGCGGCCAGCTCGACGGCCGGCCCCAACACCTCGCGCTGCTCGGGCAGACCGTGGTCCTGAAGCTCGACGTAGAGGCGCTCCGGTCCGAACAGGTCGCGCATGTCCCCGAGCCATCTGGCCGCTTCCGCCTGCGCCCCCGAAAGGAGGAGTTGATTGAGCCGGCTGTGCAGGCACCCGCTCAGGCAGATGAGCCCCCCGGCGCACTCCTCCAGAAGCTCCCAGTCGATGCGCGGCTTGTAGTACAGGCCGTCCAGATAGGCGAGGCTTGCCATCTTGACCAGGTTGGCATAGCCGACCTGATCGGCCGCCAGGAAGGTGAGATGCGTGAGGTCCTGGCCTCCGCCCGCGCGCTCCCGGTTGCGGCGGTCCCCCGGGGTGAAGTAGCCCTCGTAGCCAATGATGGGCTTCAGGCCATGCTCGCGCACCGTGCGGTGGAACTCGACCACGCCGAACAGGTTGCCGTGGTCCGTGATGGCGATCGCCGGCATGCCCATCTGCGCCGCCCGCTCGGCCGCCTGCTCGATGCGGCACGCCCCGTCCAGCAGGCTGTACTGCGTGTGAACATGGAGGTGACAGAACTCAGCCGATGCCATCGGCGCTCCCGGGGAATGCTCGCGGAAAACGGCGCAAACACTACCGGCCCTGCCGGCCGGCGCCATTCTAGTGCGGCTGTCAAGCATCGTCAAGGCATCCTCGATTTCGGGGCCGTTCATCCGGGGATCGGAGGGCCAGCTCCCTCCTGCGCCGGCCCTTGAAACGGCACAGGCCGGCCGGTAGCATCCCCCCGTGACGGGCGCTTTTGGCAAGGAGTCAATGGCGATGGGCAGGAAACGGGCGGGCGGTGTGCAGGAATACGCCGTGCAGTTCCAGCCGATTCCGCTGGCCTTCGACTTCCCTGCGGCGGGACAGCAGGACGAGGCCGCCGAGCGCGCGCGCGCCATGCCGAGGGGCCGCCGGCGGCTCTGGGGCATCCCCTTCGAGCTGGCGCCGGACGACGCGGAGGCGAACGGACTAAGGCTCCCGCAGGGCGAGGGAAAGGCCGTCGAGATCGGCGCGGCGGCCACGCACCTGTGCTTCCTCCACTACTGGGAGGGCGCCCCCAGGCCCGAGGACGGCGATGCGGGCGGCGAGCAGGTCGGCCAGTACGTCCTCCGCTACGCCGGCGGCGCTACGGCTGAGGTGCCCATCCGCGCGCGGTTCGAGGTCGGCTGGCGCATGCCGCCATACGGGGCTTACCTGTATGCAGGCGTCGGCCACGAGGAGATCAGGACCTTCGACTTCATGAGCGCGGAGGCAAAGCGAGGGGGCTGGTGGGGCGGCCTGCAGACCGACGCCGGCGGCGGCGCGCCGCGCGAGCCCTGGATCTTCGCCCTCTGCAATCCGCACCCCGATCGGCAGATCCAGTCCGTACTGCTGCGCGCAGTGCACTCGTCGCCGCTGGTAATCCTCGGGCTGACCCTCTACTCGGGCCCGGGCCACCCGCTGCGGCACAACCCCCGGCGATACTTCAAGCTCACGCTGCCCGCGGGCGTCGCCGTAGAGTCCATGGACGTCGACCTGGGCGTGCTCGTGCGCGACGCGGGCGCCGCTTCGCCGCGCGGCGAGGCCTGGCTGGACGCCGTGGAGGCCGGCCTGGGAGTGCCCGCCGGCGTCGGGCTCGACGAGAACGTGCGCCTGGTGGAGATCAGCGCCGCGGACGGGGCGACGCTGACGGCCGTGGTCAAGCCGGGCAAGGAGGGCGCGCGAAGGCGCAAGCGTCAGCTCAGCATCGGCGAGGCCCTCCGCAAGGGCCAGAGCAAGCGCCGCGACGTGCGCCTCGAAGTGGTCCATCCCGAACGGACCTGGGTGAACGTCACCATCCGGGACGAGGACACGGGCAAGCCGATCTCCGCCCGCCTGCACTTCTCCGGTCCGAACGGCGAGTACTACGCCCCCTACGGCCATCACACCGTCATCAATGACAACTGGTTCGAGGACTACGGCGCGGACATCAAGCTCGGCCAGATGAGCTACGCCTACGTGCCGGGCCGCTTCCGGGCGAAGCTGCCCGTGGGTGAGGTCTACGTCGAGGCCGCCAAGGGATTCGAGTACCAGCCGATCAGGAGGAAGGTCGCCATTCAGCCCGGTCAGGCCGAGCTGGAGCTGGCCCTGAAGCGCATGACGGACCGGCGCAAGGAGGGGTGGGTCACGGCGGACACGCACGTGCACTTCATCAGCCCCCACACCGCGTGGCTCCAGGGGCAGGCCGAAGGGCTGAACCTGATCAACCTGCTGGCGAGCCAGTGGGGACGCCTGTTCACCAACGTCGGCGACATCACGGGCGAGCCGGGGGTCCAGAAGGACGATACCCTGGTCTGGGTCGGCACGGAGAACCGCAACCACATCCTGGGGCACGTCTCGATGCTGGGCACGCACGGCGATCCGGTCTTCCCGATGTGCAGCGGTGGGCCCGGCGAGGCCTACGTCGGAGACCCGGACGAACGGACCCTCGCGGAATGGGCGGAGGAGTGCCGGCGCAAGGAAGGCGTGGTGGTGCGGCCGCATTTCCCCGGCCCGAACCTGGAGAACCCCGTCGACATCGTGCTCGCCAAGTTCGACGCCCTGGAGATCCGAAGCTACAGCGTGCCCGGCAGCGGGCCGCTGGACGAGTACACCTTGCGCGAGTACTACCGCTACCTCAACTGCGGCTACCGCGTCGCCTGCGTCGGAGGCACCGACAAGATGTCGGCCGGCATGCCGGTCGGCGGCGTGAGGACCTACGCGCAGCTCGACCCGGACCGCCCGTTCACCTTCGAGAACTGGGCCCGCGCCGTCAGGGCCGGCCGGACCTTCAGCACCTCCGGCCCCCTCCTCGACCTGAAGGTCGAGGGCAAGCCGCTCGGCAGCGAGATCGAGCTGACCGGCGGACGGGGCACGGTCGAGGTCCAGGCCTCCGCCGAATGCGCCTGGCCGATCACGCGCCTGGAAGTCGTCATGAACGGGAAGGTCGTGGCGGACACGACTCAGCCGGCAGGCGCCAGGAAGCTGGAAGTCCAGGAGCGGGTCGAGGTCAAGGGCTCCTGCTGGTTCGCCGCCCGGTGCGGAAGCGATCTGCGGGCGCAGCACTGCTGGCCGATCTTCGTGGCCGGGCACACTTCGCCCACTTACGTCGTGGTGCCCGGCACGGAGCTTTTCAGCCCGGCCGACGCGGCCTACATGCTGACGCTGATAGACGGCGGGCTCACCTACCTGGACACGCTGTCCGTGCGCTACGACGAGGACCGGCATCGGGAGATGAAGGCCATCTACCAGCACGCGCGGGACCACCTGCTGGGCAGGATGCACAGCCACGGCGGGGAGGCAATGGGCCGCCATCCGTAGGCGCTGTCCAGGAACCGCGCCTCTGGGCCAACGCACGCGCCTCTTGCGGGTGCCCGCCACGTTTGCCTATAATGCAGGCTCACGGATTTGCATCGTCTCGCCAGTGCCGGATGTCGCGCGCCATGGGTTATTTCCGACCGGACATCGAACGGATGAAGGGCTACGAGCCCGGCTTCCAGCCGAAGGAGCCGGGGTTCATCAAGCTCAACACGAACGAGAACCCGTACCCGCCCTCTCCGCGCGTCATGGAAGCGCTCCGGGCCGCGTTGCCGGAGGGCCTGCGGAAGTATCCCGATCCCATGGCGGACGCCTTCCGGCGCCGGGCGGCCGAAGTGCTCGGCACTCGGCCGGAACGCATCCTGTGCGGGAACGGGTCGGACGACCTGCTCAACATCGCCGTTCGCAGCCTCTGCGCCGAGGGCGACCCGGTCGCCTTCCCGTATCCGACTTACTCGCTCTACGACGCCCTGGCGGAGATACAAGGGGCCCGGACGGTCGCGATCGCCTTCCCCGAGGACTACTCCCTGCCGCCAGGTCTGGCCGGCAACGGCGCGCGCCTGACCCTCCTGAGCAATCCGAACGCCCCGAGCGGAACGCTCGTCCCGCCGGAGCAGGTGGCCCGCCTGGCCGAGTCGCTCCCCGGCGTGCTCCTGGTGGACGAAGCCTACGTGGACTTCGCCGAGCGGAACTGCCTCGCCCTCGTCGAAAGGCATGACAACGTCATCGTGACGCGGACGCTGTCGAAGTCCTACAGCCTGGCGGGGCTGCGCTTCGGCTTCGCGGTGGCGCAGGAGCCCCTCATCGAGGGGATGGCCAAGGTGAAGGACTCTTACAACGTCAGCGGCCTGGCCGTGGCCGGGGCGACCGCCGCCATCGCCGACCAGGAGTGGCTGAAGCAGAGCGTGCGGAAGATCAAGGCCGCCCGCGAACGTCTGACGGCAGGGCTGAGGGAGATGGGCTTCACCTGCTGGCCCTCGCAGACGAACTTCGTGCTGGCCCGCGTCCCCGAGGGGCAGGACGCCGCGGGGATCTTCGAGGATCTCTTCGAACGCAAGATCCTGGTCCGCTACTTCGACGCACCGCGTCTGGACGACTGCCTGCGCATCTCCATAGGCACGGACGAGCAGACGGACGCGTTGCTCGACGCCATGGCGGACGTGATCGCGCGACGGACGCCGGGCGCCAGCGCCGCGCCCGTGCGGGAGGGAACGTGATGGCCGAGAACAGACGCCGGGCCGCCGTTGAACGCAAGACCAAGGAGACCTCCATCCGCCTGGAGCTTTCGCTGGACGGCGAGGGCCGCGCCGAGATTGCCACCGGCATCGGCTTCCTGGACCACATGCTGGACCTGCTGGCCCGGCACGGCCTGCTGGACCTGAAGTGCCAGGCGAGCGGCGACCTCCAGGTGGACGCGCATCACACCACGGAAGACGTCGGCATCACGCTGGGGCGGGCGTTCGCCGAGGCGCTCGGCGACAAGCGGGGCATCAGGCGCTTCGCCGACGCGCGGGTGCCGATGGAGGGCAGCCTGACGGCCGTCGCGGTGGACGTGAGCGGACGCGGCCTGCTCAGCTACAACGTGCGCTTCCCCGCGTCGAAGGTCGGCGAGTTCGACGTCGAGCTCGTGCAGGAGTTCCTCCAGGCGTTCGCCCTGAACGCGGGCATCACGCTGCACGTGGACCTGGTGCGCGGCGACAACACGCACCACATCGCGGAGTCCATCTTCAAGGGGACGGCGCGCGCGCTGCGCGACGCCGTGGCGATAGACCCCCGCGCGCCGGGCCAGATCCCCTCCACCAAGGGCGTGCTCTAACGGCCCCCAGTGAAGCTTCAACGGCAAAGCTCCAGGTGGGCCCGTTCCGGCTCTGTGAGGTAGGGGCACGGCGCGCCGTGCCCCTACGAAAGCGGATCCGACTTGCCGGTATGGCGGACGCACAATGGCGCCGCGGCAAGTCCACAACGCCGCCTCGACCCGACAACCGCCAAATCCAGCGCCGAGGCCCCACTAGCAGTAGGAACCCGCCCCGAGCGATTCCATCAGCCGTGCATAGAAGCGCAGGTTGTGGATCGTCGCGAGGCGGAAGGCCAGCGCATCCCTGATCCTGAACAGGTGGTGCACGTACGCGCGCGTGTGGCTGCGGCAGCAGGCGCAGTCGCACGTCGCGTCCACCGGGGAAGGATCGCGCACGTGCTTGTGGTCTAGCAGGTAGACGCACTCGTAGAAACCGTCTGCGTCGAGGCATGCGCGGTCGGGGGCCGCCGTGAAGGCGTAGAGGCGCCCGTGCCGGGCGTCACGCGTGGGGATCACGCAATCGAACAGGTCGTAGCCGCAGGCGACGGACCGGACGACGTGCTCCGGTTTGCCGATGCCGAGCGCCCATCTGAGCGCGCCGGACGGGATCATCTGCGCAACGGCAGGTACGACGTCGAGCAGCCGGCCGTCCTTGCTGACCGGCCAGCCGCCGTAGCCGTAGCCATCGAAGCCGATCTCAAGCAGGCGCTCGGCGCATTCCCTTCGCAGCGACTCGTCCTTCCCCCCCTGCACGACGGCGAAGAGCAGCGGCCGGCGGCCGGTTTGCTCCGCCAGGCGGTCGAACTCCCGCCTGCACGCGCCCGCCCAGAGCACCGTGTTCTCCAGGGCCTCGCGCTGCCGCTCGGGCGGCGCATCGAGGGGCACGCAGTGGTCCAGGCACACGAGGACGTCGGCGCCGAGCCGGAACTGCGCGCGGATGCACTTCTCCGGGGTCAGGAGCTTCCTGTCCCCGCCCGGGGCGAGGCGATAGGAGAATCCTTTCCTCGTGACGCTGCCCAGCTTCGCGGACCCGATCAGAAGCGAGAAGACCTGAAAGCCGCCGGAGTCGGAAAGGACGGGCCCGGACCAGCCCATGAAGGCGTGCACCCCGCCGAGCGCAGAGACTACCGTGACGCCGGGGTGCGTCATCAGATGGAAGGTGTTGACGACCAGGCCCTCGACGCCGCAGGCCGTCACGTCGTCGGCGTCCACGCACCTGACCACGGCCCTTGTGGCATCCGGGAGGAAGGCGGGCAGGTGCAGCTCCCCGTGGGGCGTGGCAAGGGATGAGGGCCGTGGCCCCTCCGGGGCGCCTCCGCGTGGATTGCTGGCCATGACGTCCTCGCTGAACGGGCGAGCATCCCGGCGAGCCGGCATTGCGCGTCGGCGCTCGGACTCACCGCAAGGGCGCAAGGAAGTCGGCTGCGGCGCAGTGGTAGAGCTCGACGTCCCTGGCGCCGGCGCCCTTCTCCTTCACGATGAGTCCGCGTTTGGCCAGATCGCCGGCCTCCCGCACCGTGACCAGCTCGCCAGTGACGTCGGCCATGACGCTGCGCAGGTCCTCCCGACCGAACGGGTCGGGCAGAAGGGCAAAGACCAGGTGCGTTTCGAGCGCGACCGACCGCAGCTTCGCCAGCCCCGCCGCCACTATCTCACTGTGGTCGAAGGCCAGTTTCGGCAGGTCGCCCGCCGGATGCCATGCCACGGCCTTGGCGTCCGATCCGGCGCGGGCGGCAACGTCCGGCCGCGCGACGGCGAGGTACGCAATGGTCACGTTGCGTCCGCGCGGGTCACGGCCCGGCTTCCCCCATGCGGCGATCTGGACCATCGCCGCCGGTTCGACGGCCGTTTCCTCCTTCAGCTCCCGCGCGCACGATTCAGCGAGGTCCTCCTCCTCCTCGACGAAGCCGCCCGGCAGAGCCCAGTATCCCGGAAACGGCGGGTTGGCCCGGTTGATCAACAGGACGCGCAGGCCTTCATCGCGCGACCAACTGAATGTGACCGCGTCCGTGGTGACGTACATCTCGGGCAGTGGTCGCAAGGCTCACCTCCTGTCGCGCCTGGCAAAACGACGTCACGCCGCCGAAGCCTTCACCCATTCTCGCGCAAACGTGCAGCGACGTAAAGCGGACCCGACGGGAGCGGTCAGCACGGCTCCCACAGATGGACGTACCTGCTGTCCTGCCAGCCGTGACTGACGATGCCCAACCTGCCGCCGCCGAGGTCGATGACCTGCGTGCCGTCGTGATGCTCGAACCGGTCGTCCAGGACGTAACGGGCCCAGGCGCGCCCGTCCGGATCGGCCTTCTTGTAGACGAACAGCCGGCATCGGTTGCGATACGGCTTGAACGGGTCGTGTTCGCCGACGACCACTTCCAGCTCGCCGTCGCCGTCCAGGTCTGCCAGGTCCAGCGAGTGCGGAGAGCGGACCTTGTCGATCACGTGCACTTCCCACGGCGTCCGGGCGGGGTCGCCGGGATTCTCCAGCCACCCCACTGCCGCCTGGTGCGCCGTCCTGGCTTCGCTCCAGTCCACGCTTTCGACGACGTAGACGACGTCCGCGTGGCCGTCGCCGTTGACGTCCGCCACGCGGATGCGGGCGACGCCCGAAACGTCAGCCAGCCTGACGGGCTCGAAGGTGCCGTCGCCCAGGTTCCGCAGCCACCACGGCCCTGCCACCAGGTCCAGCCTGCCGTCTCCGTCCAGGTCGCACGCGACGAACTCCTCGCCGTAGAGGATGTCGGCCAGCACGCGCTTCGGCCACGGGGCCCCGGCGGGATCGTCGGGCATCTCGAAGAGCTGCGGCCTGCTCCCGTGGCGGGCATAGTGGTAGCCGACCACGAGCGCCAGCCTGCCGCCCGGAAGCACAGGCGCCACCAGCGTGCCGTGCGCCCAGTCCCCGTCGCCGGTGCCGATTGCGTGCTCCTCCCACTGCCCCGCGACGGGATCGAGGGGCTTGAGCCAGCAGAACTCGCTGCCCAGGCTTGGGTGGCCCTTCTCGGCGCCCTCTCGCCCTTTGGAAGCGATGATCTCCTTGCGCCCGTCGCCGTCCAGGTCGTAGGCGCAGTGGGCCTGGTAAATGCCAGGGATGTCGAACCGGCGCCAGTCGCCGTTGCGATACCACCAGGCCCCGCAGACCACATCCTGCCGCCCGTCGCCGTCCACGTCGCAGGGGAAGATGTCCGTGGCGGTGTAGGGCTTGTCGCGGTCCAGCAAGCGATGGCGGTAGCGGGTCAGGGGCGAGGGCTTGTCGCGCCGGCGCCAGAGCTGCACCTTCGGCCGCAGCCATTCCTTGCCGAAGACGCCGACCGGCCGGCCGGCTTCGGTCGCCGAGACCATCGCCTCGTGCGTGCCGGTGCCGCGGTAGATCAGCTCCTTCTGCCACGTCCGGCCGCCGTCGGCGGTCGAGTAGTGCAGCAGACGCGCGTCGCGGTTGCGTGGGGCGTCCCATCCGCCCTCGGCCATCTCCGCCATGAAGAAGTGGGCGTCGCCCGTTCTGGGCTCGTTCCACGCCTGGAGCGAGTGAGCGAACGTGAAGACGTTTCCGGGGTCGATCCGCCGCTCGACCCACGGCTCGTCGGCGTCGTCGCGGATGCAGTTCTCGAACCACGAGAGCCGGCCGTCGGGGAACTCCGATTCGACGACGACGAGGTCGAGCGTGCCGTCGCCCGTGACGTCCACCAGGGCCGTGCGGCACATCTCGCGGAAGGCGGGCGCCGAGATTCGCCTTCGCCAGGGCCCCGAGAACGGCCCGTCCGCCGGCGGCTCGTACCAATAGGGGCCGCACATGACGTGGGTCCTGCCGTCGCCGCAGAGGTCGCCCGCGGACGTGCCTTCGGCGAAGACGCCCCTGCCGATCGTGTGCTTGAGCCAGCCTTCCTCCCAACCGCCCCGGAACTTGTAGGCGAACGTGCCGTTCTGCTCGCCGGCGCCGTAGCAGGCCGTCGCCAGGAGCTCCAGCGCGCCGTCCCCGTCCAGGTCAACGGCCATCAGGTCGTGGATGCTGGCGCTGCAATGCGCGTCCACGACGCGCTCGACCCAGGGCTGCTTCGAGTCGCCCGCGTGCTTGTAGCAGACGATCATCTGCCCGGGGTCGGCGCGGCCCGCGACGATCTCCGCCCTGCCGTCGCCGTCCACGTCCTCGACGATCAGGCCCACCTGGAAGGTCCCCTCCGCCACCAGGCCATGCTCGAACGTGTCCGGCCGATACCAGAGCAAGGCGCCGCTGCCTCCGATGACGATCTCCACGCGGCCGTCGCCGTCTATGTCGCCGGCGGCCAGGCTCCCCAGGCTCCCGGCGGGCGGCGTCGCGTCAAGGATCAGCAACTCCCAGTTCGGCATGGACACTTCTTCGCCGAGCATGGCGCTTCCTCCCCTGAATCCTAAGCTCTCTCGCCACTCTCGCACACGCAGGCTCGGATGTAAAGCGAAAGGGCCCGCCGCCCACGCGGACACGGCAGGCCCTATTTGACACGCCCGGACTGGGCGGCGCATAATGGCGCGTGGCACAGACTGTCATGCGGGGACGGCGGGGCGCGTGATCCTGATCATCGACAACTACGATTCGTTCACGTACAACCTGGTGCAGCGCCTGGGCGAGCTCGGCGCGCAGGACATCCAGGTCTACCGGAACGATAAGATCACGGTTCCGGAGGTGGAGGAGCTGGGGCCGGACCACATCATCATCTCGCCCGGGCCGTGCACGCCGCGCGAGGGCGGCGTCTCCAACGACGTGATCCGGCACTTCACGGGAAAGGTGCCCATCCTGGGGGTCTGTCTCGGGCACCAGTGCATCGGGTACGTCTTCGGGGCCGTCGTCGAGCGGCACCGCCGGCTGATGCACGGCAAGACGAGCATGATCCACCACGACGGCAGGACGATCTACGGGGGCCTGTCGAACCCGTTCGAGGCGACCCGCTACCATTCGCTGGCCATACGCGAGGAGACCTTGCCGGACTGCTTCGAGGTGACCGCGCGCGCCGAGCCGGACGAGATCATGGGCATCCGGCACAAGGAGCATCCGCTGGAAGGCGTGCAGTTCCACCCCGAGTCGTTCCTGACGGCGGAAGGCCCCAAGCTGCTCGCCAACTTCCTGCGGATGTAGCACGCCTCCTCGCGCGGCGCCTCATCCGCGCGGATGGTATTTCTCGTGGATGGACTTCAGCCGGCTGTGGTCCACATGCGTGTAGATCTCCGTGGTCGAGATGTCCGCGTGGCCGAGCATGACCTGAACCGAGCGCAGGTCCGCCCCGCCGCTCAACAGGTGCGTGGCGAAGCTGTGGCGCAGTGTGTGCGGGTGGACGCCAGCCGAGACGCCGGCCGCGCGCGCGTGCATCCTGACGCGCTGCCATAGTGCGTTGCGGCTCAGGCGGCGGCCCGTGCGCGTCAGGAAGAGCGCCGGTTCATCCTTGCCCCGCAGCAGCGCGGGCCGGCCGCGCGCCAGGTACTCGCCCACGGCCTCCAGGGCCCTGCTGCCGACGGGCACCAGCCGCTCCTTCATCCGCTTGCCGTAGCACCGCACGAAGCCGTACTCGGAGTTGACGTCCGCCACGTCCAGCCCGCACAGCTCGCTGGCCCGGGCGCCGGTGGCGTACAGCATCTCCAGGGCTGCACGGTCGCGCAGCCCGAGGGGCGAATCCCGCCCCGGTGCTTCCAGCAGCCTCTCAACGTCCTCCACGTTGAGCACTTCGGGAATGCGCTTCCACAGGCGCGGCGTTTGCAATGCCTCGGACGGATCCGTCTCGACGTGACCCTCGGACAGCAGGAAACGGTAGAACATGCGCACGGACACGAGCCGCCGCCAGATGGTCCCGGGCGATAGGCCGCGCCGGCGGCACGCGTCGACGTACTCCACCAGCCGCCCCGAGTTCAGACCGCCCAGGGCGCGTCCATCCCCCGCGCCCGCGAATCGAAGGAAGTCGGACGCGTCCGACTCGTAGGCCTGCAGCGTATTGGCGCTCAATCCGCACTCGGCGGCGCAGTAGTGCAGGAACTCATCGAGGAGGTCTGCGGAGCGGGTCATGTCCCTTCCCCCAAAGGGGCCTACGGGCGGCGCCTGGGCGGCCATGGGCCCATCTTAGTTGCCTGCCGGCAGAGGAGTCAACCGGCGCCCGCCGACGCTGAGCCAAGCGCCCTCTGGAGGCCGGAGAGGCGTTTGTTTTCCCGCCGGCCATCCCATAGAATGTACGCGCCGCTGGCGGGTAGTGCGAACCCTCCGAGTGCAGGACGGGCATTCCCCCATGGCTGACCAGAGCCCCGAACAGCGCCGTCTGGGCAAGTACGAGCTGATCGAGCTGCTCGAAGAAGGCGGCGCGGGAAGGATGTACCGCGCCCGCGACACCCAGAGCGGCCGGGACGTGCTGCTCAAGGTGGTCGCCCGGTCCGTGACTCACGCTTCGGCGTTCGAGCGCTACTTCCGGGACCGGTGGGCTGAGCAGCAGTCCATCCTGGACCATCCCAACATCCTGAAAGCGCTGGCGGTCGGCGCCGAGGCAGGCCACTTCTACCTGGCAGTCGAACACACCGGCGGCCGGCGCCTGACCGAGGTGCTCAAGGACGCCCCGCTCGAGCCGGGCGACGCGCTGAACCTGGTTCACCAGATCGCAGAGGGCCTGCGGGCCGCGCACCACCGGGACGTGGTGCACGGACATCTCAAGCCGTCGGACATCATGGTGACCTCCGACCAGCAGGGACGGCAGGTGGTGAAGGTTGCCCTCTTCGACCTGGCCGTGTCCGCCGACGCCAGCATCACGTCCCTGCCGGGCCAGTTGCTGGGCACGCCGAAGTACATGGCGCCCGAGGTGATCAAGGGGCGGCCGGCGACTGCGCAGGCAGACGTGTTCGCGCTCGGCGTCATCGCCTACGAGCTGTTTACGGGCCGCGAGCCGTTCCCCTCCGACCACGTTGTCGGCTACCTGTTCGCCAACTGCCAGCACAGGGCGGCGCCGGCCGACGAAGCCGACGAGCGCGTGCCGCGCGAGGTGGCGCGCGTGATCGCCCGGATGCTGGAGAAGGACCCCGCACGCCGCTACCGCGGCACTCAGCGCGCCATTGACGATCTGGACCGCGCCGCCGAGTGCATGAGGACGGGCCGCGTGGAGGTCATGCCGTACGGGACGGACTCCGCGTTCGCCCGCGAGTACGAGCTGCCCGAGCCCACGCGAACACGCCGGGGCGGGCTCCTGCTCACCGCGGCGCGCGTGGTCGTCCTGACGGCCATCATCGCGGCCGTCGGGGCCCTGGGGTTTGCAATGGGGCGCATGCCGGCCGCCCGCACGGAGCCGGCCCCGGTGGCAACACAGGCTGTTCATCCGGCAGAACCGGAACCGGCGGGGGCGCCGGCTCGCACCGAGCCAGCCGCCGCGCTCGCTCCGGCCGTCAGGGAGCGCGAAGCGAATCAGGCATTCCAGGCCGCCACGGCCGACTGGCAACGCATCAGCCAGCGGGCGGACTATGAGCTCGGCGCTACGCTGTTCAGCGGGCTTTTGCAGAAGTATGCCGGCACGCCCGTCGAGACAGAGAGCCGCGAGCAGTTGGCTCGCATCTACGCGGAGTGGGCGCGTGCCCTGGGTCAGGCAGGGGACGCCAGAGGGGCTGTCGAGAAGTACACCAAGGCCATCGAGACTGCACCGGAGGGCTCTGAGTTCGGCGACCTGGCCCGGCGCAGCATGCCGGCCGCCCTGGTGGGCCTGGCCGAAGGCCTGGCAGGACGCGGCCAGTACATGCCCGCCCTGGACGTCTACGAGCAGGTGGCCCGCGACTACCCGGGCACAAAGGAAGCCGCGCTGCTGCCGCAGCGCAAGCCCGACATCCTGCTCAGCCAGGCATTCGTCACCTGGAAGGACAAGCGGCAACTGGACCAGGCCCTCAGCTCGATGACGGCCATCATCAAGCAGTTCGCGGGGACCGACGCCGCTGCGCGGGCCGAGCGGGCAATGCCGGAGCTGTACCTCGACGCCGTACGCGAGAAGCTGGATGGCGGGCAGTTCGCGGAGGCCCGGGAGCAACTCGTCCGGCTGGTCGAAGCCTACCCGGGCCAAGAGGTGGCCGCCAAGGCCGCTGAGCTCGACGCGGAGACGCTCTACGGCCTGTTCGCTGCGTCCCATGGAGCCAGGGAAAAGGACAAGGCCATGACGTATTACGCCGAGCTGCTGCGGCGATATCCTTCCAGCCAGTGGGCCGTGCAGGCGGCCCGCCTCAGGGTCGACCTTGAGCCTTCCGCCACCGGCGTACGCTTCGACGACAACACTGCTCGCGGGCAATTCGAGCAGGCGAAGGGGTACTACGACCGGTTTGACTTCGCCAACGCCCTCGGCACGCTGCGGGGCATCGTCCAGTTCTCCCGGGCGGAGTCGCCCATCGCGGCGACGGCCCTGGACGCGCTGCCGCAATGGACGTACGAGTCGGCCCTCTACGCCTGCGGCACGGGGGCCACGGCGGAGTGCGAGGAAGTTCTGCGCGAGCTCTCGTCCCAGTTCGCCGGGCTGCGATGGGACGAGCGCGCCCGCCTGACGCTCGAACGGATCAAGAAGGCGTCCGAGGGCATGGTCTACGTCCCCGAGGGCCGGTTCCGAATCGGCAGCGACAGGGACGAGCTGATCTCGCTGATCCGCAGCCACGGCCTCAGCGCACTGGGAGGCGACGAGCAGGAGATGGACCTGGCAGTGGAGGTCTACGGCCTCGTGAACGAGATGCCGAAACACGTTGCGGCGACCAAGGCGTTCTTCATCGACAAGACCGAGGTGACCAACGCCCAGTATAAGCTGTATGTGGACAAGACGGGCAATCCCCCGCCGGCGCACTGGACGAAGGGCTCCTATCCGGAGGCGGAGGGCGACCTGCCCGTCGTCAACATCAGCCTGGCCGAGGCCCGCGCCTACGCCCGCTGGCGGGGGGCGAGGCTGCCAAGCGAGGAGGAATGGGAGAAAGCCGCGCGCGGAACAGACGGACGCACCTTCCCCTGGGGCGAAGTGTTCTCCGAGGACCGATGCCATCACATGCGCGCCGAGGACGCCGGCCCCGTGCCCGTGGGATCCTATCCGTCCTGGGGCAGCCCGTACGGCTGTCTGGACATGATCGGCAACGTGCAGGAGTGGACCGACACGACGTTCGCCCCTTACCCGGGCAGCGAGGCCGCCGATACGCTGCCGCAGGGCTCATACCAGGTCGTGCGCGGAGGAGCGTGGTACCAGCAGGAGATCGTCCCCATTCCCGCCCGGTGCGCCAGCCGCTACCCTCTTGACCCCGGCTCGGCCAACATGGCCACCGGCTTCCGCTGCGTGCGCGACATCGCCGAGCCCGAGGCTGCAGCGGCCCCGCCCGCACGGGGGCAGAATCCCTAAGAGCCTCTAACAGAATGCCGCGTGAGCCGCGTTGTGCCTCCGGCCGGATGGATGCAAGGAAGGGCTCCGAGCCCGTGCCAGGGTCAGGCACGGCGAGGAGACCTGACACAGCAGACGCCGGCCTGAGGCGCAACCCGAAGGGACGGGCGTCCTTCGCCGCATCCCGGCGTCGCGCAGGCTTGGCGCATCGGACCCCTAATGCGCCGGCGCTCGACGCTCCTTGGCCTGCGGCAAAATTCGCTCCGTCGCGGCCACGGGTCATCCTGTTAGAGGCTCTAAGTCGCGTCCGGATACCCCAGGGGAGTCGCCAGCAATGCAGCCCCCCGCCGCAGACGACCTGCCCCAACTCAAGAAGCTCGCCGAGGGCAACGTCACGATCTACCTGAACCCCGACTACGCCCGCAAGATCGACCGCGACGACCTGGGCCGCCTGCCATCGATCCTGGCTTCCCTCCAGGGGCGAAGCTCCCGCCAGGCCGGCAGGCCGGGCTCATGGAGCTGGCAACCGGAATGGCACGACGGGCCCGGGCTGGTGGTCCGCCAATACCTGCATGGCGGCACGTTCGGCGCCCTGCTCGGATCCGCGTTCCTCGGGGACGGCCGGATGCGGCGCGAGCTGCAACTGGCCGCTTACGCCCGCCGCAGGGGCGTCCCGACGAGCGTGCCGGCAGCCGTCCGCGTCGAGCGCGTCCGCGGGCCGTTCGTCGAAGGCCATTTCGTGAGCGAGAGGATCCCGGATGCGCTCAATCTACTCGAGCTGTGCCAGTCCGTGAGCGCCGGCGCGCCCCTGTCTCGGCGGCAGAGGAGGCGGCTCGCCGCCGCCGTGGCGGGGGCCGTAGCCGACATGCACGACGCCGGCATAGTCCACGCCGACCTGAACCTGAAGAACGTGCTCGTGCGGAATCCATTTGACGCGCCGGAAGCCTACGTCATAGATTTTGACCGGGCGGAGCTGACCGGGCGGCCCACGCTGAAGCAGCGCCTGGCCAACCTGTTGCGCCTGGATCGGTCGGTCGTGAAGTGGGCGGCTTCGCGGCAGGCGGTCGGCCCGGTCGACCGCCTCAGGGTGTTGCGGTGCTACCTGGCGCGCTATGCCGAGTGGGGCGGCTGCTGGGGCCGGATCGCGCGGCGGCACGCCAGCCGTTACCCGCGGCATTACCTGTCGCGCCAGCGCGACGGGCGCGGAAGCCGCCGTTAGCCCGCCGGGCCGCAAGAGCGGAGGAAGCGAACCATGGAGAAGGTGAACGCGAACGATCTGGAGTACAGGAATAACGTGAGCGGGCCGAAGTACCTGTTCAGGGGGCCGAGGGTCGACTGGGGGCTGATCCGCTTCCTGCCCGGCGAGGAGCTCGGCGCGCATCTCCACAAACAGGTCGAGGAGACGTTCTACTTCACCAGCGGCACCGGCGTCTTCATCACGGACGACCTTCAGTACGACATCGAGCCGGGGGACGCCTTCCGCCTGGAGCCGGGAGAGGTCCACAACGTCATCAACACGGGGCAGGAGCCGCTGGACGGCGTCTTCATCAAGCACATCTACCGTCCCGAGGACAAAGTGTCGGTCGAGCAGTAGCTCCTCAGGCGCCTGCCGAAGCCCCTCACGCCGCCGCGAAGCCCGGCTTGCAATCGTTGAAGCGCGAGGGATATAATCCCCTGCGCGGGGCATTCCGGCCGTTCGACCCCGGCGCAGATCGAGAACCGATGGACCACCTGGAAGCGGCGCGGCAGATCGTAGACCTGGAAGTGAGCGCTCTGCAGGCCATGCGAGGGCTGCTCGGCGCCGAGTTCGACCGGGCCGTCGAGTTGATCTACAACTGCCGGGGCAGCGTGGTCGTCACCGGCGTCGGGAAGGCCGGCATCATCGGCCAGAAGATATCGGCCACGCTGGCCAGCACGGGCACGCCTTCCCACTGGATGCACGCCGTGGAGGCCCGCCACGGGGACCTTGGGCGCGTCCAGCCCGGGGACGTCGCCCTTGCCCTGAGCAACAGCGGCGAGACGGAAGTCGTCCAGCTCCTGCCCGCTCTGAAGAAGCTCAACGTGCCCGTCATCGCCATCACCGCCAGCAGGGATTCCACGCTCGCCAGGCACAGCGAGGTCGTCCTGGAGATCGGCCAGATAGAGGAGGCAGACTCCCTGGGCCTGGCCCCCTCGTGCAGCACCACGGCGATGGTCGTCATGGGCGACGCCCTGGCCCTCACCATCTTCCGGATGCGCAACTGGCAGGCGGAGGACTACGCCTTCTATCACCCCGGCGGAGAGCTGGGACGCAGGCTCATAAGGGTCAAGGACGTCATGCGCAAAGGCGGCCGCAATCCCGTCGCGAACCGCAACGTTACCGTGCGGCAGGCCCTGGAGGTCATGAGCGGCGAGGGAAGCCCGGGCGCCGTCAGCCTAGTGGACGATGACGGGAAGCTGGTCGGGTTCTTCACCGACGGGGACCTGCGCCGCCTGATGCGCGGCGGTGACCCGGCCGTCCTGAACCGGCCCGTCCGAGAGGTGATGACCGAACGTCCCACAACCGTCTCGACGGAGAGCCTCGTTGCGGAGGCCTATCGCGTCCTGCGCGGCCGCCGGATCGACCAGGTGCCGGTCGTCGATGGGGAAGGAAAGCCGGTCGGCATCGTCGACGTCCAGGACTGGCTCGACATAGAACGCGGATTCGACGTGCCCGCCGAGGCGGAGAGCCGGTAGGCGCTCCGTCGCAGGCAGCACGGAAGCCGAGGGAACGCCGTGGCCGAGGACGCCGTCGAGAAAGCGCGCAAGGTCCGCCTGGTCGTCATGGACGTGGACGGCGTACTGACCGACGGCAAAGCGATTCATCTGGCTCCTGTGATGCGTCAGCGGCGGCTGACGCGCCGGGGGTTCAGCGAACGGCTGCAAAACTGGCTCGGGCTGCTGCGCTTCGACGGGCTCGAGTTCAACGTGCAGGACGGCACCGGAATCAAGTACCTGCACAGGTGCGGCGTGCGGACGGCCATCGTCAGCGGCCGCGACGTCGAAGCCGTCCGCGAACGGGCGCGCGTGCTGGGAATAGAGGAGGTCGTCCAGGGCGCGAAGGTGAAGATCGACGCGTACGAGGCCGTCCTGGCGCGCGCCGGCCTGGGCGACGACGAGGTGGCCTACATCGGCGACGACCTGCCCGACATCCCGGTGATGCGCAGGGCCGGGCTGGCCGTGGCCGTCCCGAACGCCGCGCCCGAGGTCATCGAGCACGCCGACCTGGTGACGCAGCGACGCGGCGGCGAAGGCGCCGTCCGGGAGGTAGCCGAGTTCATCCTCAAAGCCCAGGGCAAGTGGCAGGACATCCTGAGTCGCTACATCGAGTGAGACCCGGAGAGCGCACATGACGGCAAACGAACTGACGCTTGACCTGAGCGGCGAGGTGGTCGTGCTCACGGGCGGGGCCGGCGTCCTGTGCGGGACGATGGCGCGGGCCCTGGCCGCGAGCGGCGCCGCCGTGGCCATCCTGGACGTCGCCGAGCCCGCCGCCAAAGCGCTGGCGAATGAGATACGGGCCGACGGGGGGGCCGCCCTCCCCTACGCGTGCAGCGTCCTGGACAAGGAGCAGCTCCAGTCCGCCTGCGACGCCACGGTGGAGGCACTCGGCGTGCCGACCGCCCTCATCAACGGGGCCGGGGGCAACAAGGCGGACGCGACGACAGGCGATGAGATGTCCTTCTTCGACCTGCCGAAGGACGCCGTGCGGTGGGTCTTCGACCTGAACTTCCTCGGCACGTTCCTGGCCAGCCAGGTCTTCGGCAAGCCGATGGCTGAGAGCGGGAAGGGACACATAATCAACGTCTCCAGCATGAACGCGTTTCGTCCGCTCACCCGGATACCGGCCTACTCCGCCGCCAAGAGCGCCGTGAGCAACTTCACGCAGTGGCTGGCCGTGCACATGAACCAGCACTACGGTCCGCGGATCCGCGTGAACGCGATCGCGCCCGGCTTCTTCCTGACCGAGCAGAACAGGTTCCTTCTGACGGACCGGCAGACAGGGGAGCTGACGCCGCGCGGCAAGGCCATAATCGCCCACACGCCAGCCGGGCGGTTCGGCGAACCGCAGGACCTGGTGGGAACGGTGCTGTGGCTGCTGAGCGATTCGTCCCGGTTCGTCAACGGCGTGGTCGTGCCCGTCGACGGCGGTTTCAGCGCGTTCAGCGGCGTCTGAGCCGCCGTCCGCAAAGAGCGGAAGAGGAAAATGCGATGGACTTCGAGAAGGTCAGCGAATGGATTGCCAGCCGTGACGAGCAGATGGTCGAGCTACAGGCCGGGCTGACGTCGCGCCCCGCCATTGCGCCCGAGAGCGGCGGCCAGGGCGAGTGGGAGAAGGCGTGCTTCCTGGAGGACTGGCTGCGCGAGCACGGGCTCGACCAGATCACCCACTACGACTGCCCGGACGAGCGCGTGCCCGAGGGCAAGCGGCCGAACCTCGTGCTGGCGCTGCCCGGCCGCAAGCCGGAGCCGTGCGTGTGGGTCTGCACGCACCTGGACGTCGTCCCGCCCGGTCAGCAGGAGGCGGACGGATCGTGGCAGGGCTGGGAGTCAGATCCCTTCACAGTCAGGCGCGCCGGGGACATGATCGTCGGCCGCGGCGTCGCGGACAACCAGCAGGCCCTGGTCAGCTCGGCCTTCGCCGCTCTCGCCCTGGTGGAGACAGGCGTCGAACCCGCCCACACCGTGAAGCTCGCCTTCGTGTCCGACGAGGAGACGGGCAACAGGCACGGCCTGGGCTCCGTCCTGCACGAGCACGGCGACATGTTCACGCCGCAGGACGTCATCATCGTGCCCGACGGCGGCAACGAAGATGGCTCAATGATCGAGGTGGCCGAGAAGTCGGTGCTGTGGCTGGAGTTTCGCATCACCGGCAAGCAGTCCCACGGCTCGCGGCCGGACATAGGCGTCAACGCATTCCGCGCCGCCGCGTGGCTCGTCAACACGCTGGACGAAGGGTTCAAGTTGCACTTCGACAAGGTGGACCATCTCTACGAGCCGCCGTCGAGCACGTTCGAGCCCACCCTGCACAAGGCGAACGTGCCGAACGTCAACACGATACCGGGCGAGGACGTTTTCTGCTTCGACTGCCGAGTGCTGCCTGCCTACGGCCTGGACTCCGTGCTCGACTTCGTCCTGGCCCAGTGCAGGCGGGCGGACGGCGGCTTCGGAACGACGACGGAGCTGGCGATCCGGACCCGGTCCGACGCGCCGCCGGCCACTTCGCCCGGCGACACGGTCGTGAGGGTGCTGGAGTCCGCCATAAAAGAAGTCAAAGGCGTAGACCCCAGGCCGATGGGCATCGGCGGGATGACGTTCGCCTCGCTGTTCAGGGCCCAGGGCCTGCCGGCAGCCGTCTGGATGACGACAACGGGCACCGCCCATCAGGCCAATGAGGTCTGCGCGATCGCCGACATGGTGGACGACGCGCGCGTCTTCGCGCACGTCTACATGAACGACTTCTGACCGGGGCCTGCTGGTGGCCTTCTGAACAGACAACCTTGCGTTCTGCAGCCGGCGTCTTCCGCGGACTGATACGTAGGGGCACGGCGCGCCGTGCCCCTACAGGGTCGCGGTCGCTGTCGAGTGGTGGCTGCGAGAACGCAACGCGACTCTCCTGACAGTCCACTAGGTCAATCCGGCTCCAGCTCGGCGCCCACGAGCGTCAGCGTCAGCCCCTCAAGCAGGTCCTTCTCGGATATGCGCGCCAGCGTAACGCCCTCCCGCTGCCTGACGGAGAGGACGGGGATGCGCATCTTCTGCCAGTCCGCCAGCGGCAGGAGCGGCACCGACAGGGTCGAACGCACCGGCCTGAGCGTCAACTCCCCCTCCAGCCGGTTCAGGCTCAGCCCCGCGGCGCCCATCGGCATGCCGAAGACCGTAGCCCCCCGGGGGTAGAAGTTCAGGTTGTTCTGCTCGGTGGTGTCATAGTAGAGGGAGGAGTGCCAGTTGTCGCCCGTTGCGGCCTGGTAATCCCAGTAGCGCGACACGTTGTCCAGGAGGTCTACCTCCAGGTAGGCGGCCACGTAGTCCCGCCACATGTTCTGGGAGAACCAGACGATCCCGTCGGCGCTGCTGGAGTGGCGGCAGCCGTAGGGCGTCATGGTGGCCCGGTTGGCGTTGCGGATGTCCGCGGCGAAGCGGTTCAGCTTCCAGCGGGGCATCTTGATGCCGGCCAGGAACAGGTACAGCAGCCCGTTGGCCGTGTAGATGGAGTAGTCGTCCCAACCCGCCAGCTCGCCGGGCTCGAGCGGCCGGCCGGACCAGGGATCCGTCAGCCCTTCGGTCGTCCGGCTCAGGCTGACCGCGTAGTGGTTCCGGAGCCACGCTCCGTCCTCCACGGTCTTGATGCCCTTGGAGGCGAACGCGCGCCAGCGCTCGGCCTGCGAGTCCTTTGCGCCCGACCTCTGCTCCATCTCGGCCAGGGCCCAGAGCGCCGCCTGCGACTTGACGGCCAGATACACCTGCTCCCTGCCAAACTGGACCGCCGGACTGGCGTCGTCGATCGTGTTGGCGGTCCCCCTATCCGGCACTCCGTTACCGGTCGAGTCCGCCTTCACCAGGAACTCGGCCAGGCGCCGGCACAACGGCAGCTTCCTGGCCGCCTTCTCGATATTGCCCGTGAAGAACGCCCAGGCCGCCAGGAGCAGCAGGTAGTTCGTGTTCTCCTCGACCGGCATATGGTGGGAGTAGACCTGCCGGCCGACGACGTGGTTGGAGCCCATGTCGTGGCACAGGAAGGACGTCCCCCTGCCCTCCGCGCCGAGCGTCTCCGCGCCGTCCACCTCGAAGTCAGCCCATTCGTCCAGCAGCATCTCCAGCAGCCCGGGCCAGAGGGCGAAGTAGAGCAGCCCGTCGTTGTATTCCACGTCAATCGTCGAGTGGAAGAAGCAGGACCCCTCCCAGACGCTGAACCAGTCGCGACCGCCCTTGCGCGTGGTCCACCAGGTGTTCACCAGGAACGAGTGGAGTGCGATGGCGGCCAGATTGGACGCACTGCTGCCCAGGCTCCAGTCGCGGATGGCCGCGTCGACCACGTCGCAGCACTTCTCGATCTTGGCCCTTTCCTTGGCCGCCCACGCCACCATCTTCTCACGCGAGCCGAACAGCTCCACGTACTTGAACGGCGTGCCCTCCCCGAAGACCTCCAGCACGGGCTCAGCAGTCCAGCTCGACCAGAGGACCGTCATCCTGCCGACGCCGTCCGCCGGAAGGTCGAACGCCCTCCTGAACCCCGAGGAGCCGAGGGGCTCGGCGTCGGGGCTTTCCACCCAGTTCTCGACGTCCACCGTCAGGGCTGGCAGGTCGGCCCGCGCCGGCGCCGTGCTGGCGAACCTGTACTGGAAGCCGCCTTCGCCGCGCGCGAATTCCACCCCTTCCCCGTGGAGCTCCAGAACCAGCTCCCCACGCAGCAGCGGCGACTCCGCCCTCTCCCAGCGGAACCTATCCAGCGCCCGGACCTCAATGTCCACATAGTAGAACGGCGCCGCAGAGATGTGCGCGTTCTGCGGATAGAAGGGCGCTCTGATGCGGAGCCGGACTTCGATCCAGAGCCCGGGATGGACGGCCCGGTACTCGATGGCCGTAAGCGTGTCGAACTGCTCCACGAATGGGAAGTGCTTCTGCCGGCTCGTGAAGGGCAGCGCCCACACCTCACCGTCCCGCGTCCTGACGCCGACCGTCAGGTCCAGCGGCCGCTCCCGGAACTCGCCGTACGCGTTCTGGTAGAGGCAGTGGTCGTGGGGATCGAATATGAGGTTGAAGCGGCCGCCCAGCGTAGCTGCCGCGTCGGCAATCAGGTGCATTTGGGCTCCCTCAGGCCCTCCTCTGGTCCTTTCCGCCCGGCCGCCGGCGACACGAGCCGTCGCGCGGACCCCTCCAATCTAGCGGAAACGGGTGCGGATGCAAACAGAAGGACGGCCGGCGGCGGTCCCCGGCCCGGCAGGCGGGCTGAAGGCGAGCGTTCGTTTGACAAAGCAGCGGCCAGGGGCAAGACTGGCGTCTCTCCCTCGAGCCCCAGGAGCAGCGACGGAGGCCACCATGGCGCGCAAGACCAGGCTTGGCGTGTTGATCAGCGGCGGCGGCAGGACGCTCCAGAACTTCATCGACCTGTCCGCCGGGGGCCGGCTGAAGGCGACCGTGGCCAAGGTCATCAGCAGCCGCAGCGACGCCTACGGACTGGAACGGGCCCGCAACCACGGCATCCCCGCCGCAGTCGTGCGCCGCAGGGACTTCGGGAGCACCGCCGAGTTCAGCGCGGCCGTCACCGAGGAGCTCCGGGCCGAGAGCGTCGACCTGGTCGCCATGGCCGGGTTCCTCAGCCTCTACTTCATACCCGACTGCTACTCGGGCAAGGTGATGAACATCCATCCCGCGCTGCTGCCCGGCTTCGGCGGCAAGGGATTCTACGGGGACAGGGTGCACCAGGCCGTGCTGGACTGCGGCTGCAAGGTGAGCGGGTGCACGGTCCACTTCGCGGACAACACCTACGACCGCGGGCCCATCATCATCCAGAAGGCCGTCCCGGTCGAGGAGGGCGACGACGCCCACTCGCTGGCCGCGCGCGTGTTCGCAAAGGAGATCGAAGCCTACCCCGAGGCCATCAACCTGTTCGCGGAAGGACGGCTAGAGATCTGCGGCCGTCGGGTGAACGTGAAGCCCCCCATGGAAGGCTGAGAGCACAGGGCGCGGGAAGCGGGGATCCTTACTCGGTCCCGTCGACGCGGCCGAAGCAGACGAGCGTCAGGTCGTCGCTCTGCGGAGCGCCGCCCGCATGCTCCCGCACGGCCCTCTGGATGCTCCTGACAACGTCCTGCGGCGAGTTGTCCGCCTGTGCCATGGCGGCCGACAGATTCTTGTACCCGAACAGCTTCCCGCTCTCGTCCATGGCCTCGATGATGCCGTCGCTGAAGGCGCATACGATCTCCCCCGGCTGGACGGAGAACGAGGTATCCGGGAAGTCCGCGTCCTGCGTGATCCCGACGGGATAGCCGTTTCCCCCCTCCAGGCGCTCCACCCGTCCGTCGCGCCTGCGCACTATGGGATAGCAGTGGCCGGCGTTGGACATGTGGATCGTATTGTCCCCGCAGTCCAGGAACATCACCAGCATGGTGACGAACATGTCCGTCGCCGAACTGAGGGCGACCTGGTTGAGGGCCCGAAGCAGCGCGCCGGGATGGCTGTGGACTCCGGCGTAGAACCGCAGGTTGCTGGCCATCTTCGCCATCATCAGCGCGGCCGTGATGCCCTTGCCGCTCACGTCCCCCACGGCCACGAGCACGCGGTTATCCGGCAGCTCGATGAAGTCGTAGAAGTCTCCGCCCACCTCCAGCGCCGTCCCGTACCAATCCACGAACTCGTAACCCGGCACCGACGGCGGCTCAGTCGGCAGGAAGCTGTTCTGGATGCGTCGGGCGTTCCTGAGGTCCTGTTCCAGCCTCTCGCGCCTGACCAGCCGCGAGTGCAGCCGCGCGTTCGCGATCGTCAGCGCCGCCTGGTTGGCAATGCTGGCCAGCAGGTCGAGCCCCTCCTGGTCGTAATTGCTGGCGATCCGCTGAGTGTCGAGCCAGATGAAGCCCACGACCTCCTTCTCCTCGTCCATCAGGGGTGCGCACATCATCGAGCGCATCTCGAAGTCCAGTATGCTCTGGCTGCTGGCGAAACGCTCGTCGTGCATCGCGTCGGCGCTCAGGACGGCCTGCCTGCGGTCGATGACGTGCTCCAGAATGGTCTCGCTTATCTCGAGCCGCTCCTGCTCCCCCTTGGCTGGCTTCTCCATTCGGGAGGCCCGCGGCGTGAGCTGGCCCGTCTCCGGGTCGCGCAGGATGATGAACCCCCGGGCCGTCTCCGGGAACACCTCGAAGAGCTTGTCCAGGATCTTGTTCAGCAGCTCGTCCTCGTCGAGGCCCGTCCCGATCGACTGGAAGATCTCCAGGACGGTTCCGAGGCGGAAGTTGGCCCGCGTCAGCTCCTCGATGGTCGTGTCGGTCCCCACCAGCACGCTGGACGTGTCCTGCAGCATGTCCACCGAGCTGATGACCGACGTGCTCGTCGTGTCCTCCCCGATGTCCAGCAGCGTCCGGTCGGGCGGCAGCACGGCGCTGTCCTCCGTCTCCGCGTGGAAAACGAACGCGTTGTTGCCGACGCGGATCTCGTCGCCGTCCTTCAGCCTTTTCGTCGTCACCTGCACGCCGTTGACGAAGGTGCCGTTGCTGCTGGCCAGGTCCTCGATGATGTGTTCGCCCTTGTCGTTGCACAGCACCCGCGCGTGCCTCTTCGACACGGTCAGCTCGTCGAGCCGCACGTCCATGTCCAGGCCGCGCCCCATGCAGGTGACCTTCTGCAGGGGCACCTTCATGCCGACCCGGTCGCCCTTTGTCATGATCAAGTGAGCCATCGCAAGGCCCGACGCCCTTCGTCTGACTCCCGGTCCAGTGCCGGCGAATCGCCCTGCCCACAGGACGTCCGCCGAATCCGCACCGATTCTACCAGCGCACGCGCATCATGCAACAGGAAAAAGGCAGGCGACGGCCGCAGCCTACCCCGCGCCTTCGCTCCCTTCGGCCGGTCCAGACTCCGCCCGCCGCCCGTCTCCGCAGGTCACAGCGTCGTACACAACCAGGCCGAAACCCACGCAAATGGCCGCATCAGCCACGTTGAATGTATACCAGTGAAACGCCTCTGCCCAGTGCAGATCGATGAAATCCCGGACCGCGTGGAAAACGGCCCGGTCGACCAGATTCCCCACGGCGCCGCCGGCCAGCAGGCCCAGAGCCGCGTGTACCAGGCCCTTGCGCGGCGGCGTGGTCACGAAGAACAACGCCACGATGCTCAGGCCGATCAGGGAAGCCACTATGTAGAAGGCCAGGCCCTGCGGGCCCCGGCCGAAGATCCCCCTGACGTTCCCCGGATGGTTGATCAACTGAAGCACCTGCGGGATCAGCACGATCGGCGGATGCGACTCCTCCGCCGGATGAACCAACAGGAGCTTGGTGGCCTGATCCAGCAGGACCGTCCCCACGGCGAAGGGCCAGAACAGCTTCCGGCGTCCCTGGACAAGTGTGTGCAGAAGCTTCACGGGGCTCCCATCGGGTGCCGAACCATCGTCCCCGGCGTCCGGGTGCAATCCCGCGCCGGCAGTCCCCCCAAACCGACTTCGCCCAAGCTCAGGCGGAGGCCTACGAACTGGCGTTCAGCCGTTCCTCCGCCTGCTTGCACTCGATGCAGAGCCGGGCGAACGGCAGCGCCTTCAGCCGCTTCCTGATGATCTTCTTCGAGCAGGTCTCGCACAGGCCGTACGTGCCGGCCTCTATCTTCTCCAGCGCCACGTTGATGTCGCACAGCTCCGCGTCGCTGTCCTGCAGGATCTTTATCATCAGGTCCCGGGCGAAGTTATCCGAACCCCGCTCGGCCATGTGCTCGGCCGGCACGTCCGACATCTCGTCCACCGTCTCGCCTGCGCCCTTCAGAGCGTCATTCTGCAGGTTACCTATGTTCTCGGTCAACTTGCGTTTGAGCTCCAGAAGCATCTTGCGGAACTGATCCAGCTCTTTGGCGTTCACCTTGGCAGATACTCCTGTCGCCCGTCGAACCCTGAACGAGGGCACAACCGCGGCTGCTCCCTGCCCTCAGGGGACTTCGGGGACAAACCCACCCCGGGGCGGGACCGGCACATCCGGAGGCGCCTACCGGCCACGCGCATCCGGACCAGAGCCGTCGCTAGAATGGTTGATTCTACACGAAGCCCCCGTCCCACGCAAGGCGTACGACCACGGGGGCCCCGCGCCGCACTGCCGGGCCTGGATGCGCTACGGGCCCGGCTGCCGATCCAGGCCCCGAGCGGCGCACGACCGAATGTGCGTTCCCAAGAACAAGTTGCGGCGGCCGCAGTCGCATGGCGAACCGGTCGGTTTTGACAACGCAGGCCCGACCGGGTATACTGTAGTTGAAGCTGCGGGGGCGAAAGGGTTTCGACCGAGCTTCAGAAGTTGGAGTGGCGCACCGAGGGTGTCAGGCGGCCTCGTAAAACACCTGACAAAACCGAATATGCCGAATACATGCCGGCATACGCAATGGCTGCGTAAACCGCAGCCTCGCCTGCGCGGGCGCGACCTGCGGGCCCGCGCAAGGCGACGAACACGCAGGCGTACCCGCCCTGGCGCAGCCAGGTCGCAGGCGGGGAACCCGCCGCGAGGCGGACATAACGGGCTGGCCGGTCTCGAATCCCGTCAACCGGAGCCGGGCCGGCGAGATCTAATAGGCTGACTACGTGCGTAGAGGCTCCAACGGAAGGGCTTTGGGACGCGGGTTCGATTCCCGCCGCCTCCACCACCCTATCTCATTGACTGGCAAGGGCTTAGGATCGTCGGTCTCAGCCTGTACTGCTGGTTCCATGCTCGGCGAGCCGTTAGGTTCGGAGCCGACAACCGATCCGATGGCCTCTGCAAGCGACGTCAGTCGTTCCTCCCGTGTGCGCCAGTAGACGTTCGCCGTGACCTGCGGCGTCGCGTGTCGTGCCAGCCCCTGCAGGTCCGTGATAGTGCCGCCGGCCTCCCCGAGCATTGGCACATGTGTCACACGCAGACTCTGGAAGTCGGCTTTCCCTTCGACGTTACGCTTCTCTGTACCCGGCGCCCGCAGGTCTTTGTCTAGAGCCCCAGCCGTATGGGTCGGCACATACAGGAGTCTGCCGCCGGGCGGCTCAGCTTGAGTCGGCGAACAGGCGTAGGCGTCCGCATAGACGAGCGTCGCCCTGTCAGCCGCTGCGTAGTCCTCGAGCTTCTCAACAAGCCACGCCGGCAAGGGCTGAAAGCCATCGCGTCGGCTCCTCGTCCAAGCCGCCCGCAGGTGCAGGCCGCCATCCAGGCTTCGTAGCCGGAGGCCACGCTCCGTCGCCATGGCTCCCGGCCTTCGCAGCCGACGCCGCTCTCTGCTCCGCACTGCGTAGCTCTCTGCTTCGCACTGCGTAGCAAGCTTCGCAGAGCAGTGTCAGCAGAGCAGTGTCGGCGGAGTAGGCTGCGCCACTCGTCCTCCTTGACTCCGCTCGGGGCAGGCCCTCGACCTCACCATGCTTGCTCGCCGTGGCGAGAACGTCTACACCGACCCGCCCTCAGTTCGCCGTACGGCGAACTACGGAGTGCAAGCCCCAGCCCGCTGGACGTGGCCGGCGCCCTCGACGTGCTACCAGAGCTGTCGCTGGACGGCGCGGTGGAGTTTCCCCTGCCGACGCAGGGGCAGGCCGCAGAGCGTCTGGTGATGAGAGCACAAAAGGCTTGACATCGGCCGGCGCCGATGTCAAGCTGACGCGACGGCCCGAGCCAACCTTCGACGCTGTGAGACCGGTATCGTCGGAAAGGAAGGTCCAATGGCGAGGAACCTGCGCTCATCCTCCCATGCGGCCGAGCAGCTCGCGCGGCTGAAGCAGGCCGTCGCCGCGCCCGGCTGGCAGGTCGTGCCGCCAGCCCAGGAGAGCAGGTGAGAGTGGCCCGGCGCTTGCCTCCTGACGGCCCCCGGGACAACGGCGGTGTCAGCTGCTGCGGTTGGGGATTCGTTCTACGGGGAAGTCTATGGCGGCATCCGGCTCGCACACCGACGTAGCAGCCTCAGCCAGACCGTCACAATGGCAGCGGATGGGCCCCGTCATCACGCTGCTTCTCCTTGCACCAGTCATCGCGGAAGTGCTCTTCGGCGTTACCCGCATCACCACACTGTTTGTGCTGATCCCACAGATAGGCGCCTGGGGTTGCGGCGCGCTGATCATCCGCTACCTGGTGCGACGTCGCCGCCAAGGCTGGACGGCCATCCTGCTCCTGGGGACGGCCCTGGCCGTAGCTGAGGAGTGCCTGATCCAGCAGACCTCTCTGGCCCCGCTGGTCGGTGTAGACCCAGAGCATGTCTACGGTCGCGCAGTTGGCGTGAACTGGGTCTATCTCCTCTGGGCGCTCGGCTACGAGAGCATCTGGGCCGTCGTCCTGCCAATCCAGCTCACAGAGCTCATCTTCCCCGGCCGGCGGGACGACCCGTGGGTGGGCAAGCGAGGGCTTGTCATCGCTACCGTCGCCTTCGTCTTAGCCAGCTTCGTGGCCTGGTACTCTTGGACGCAAGTGGCCGTACCCATGTACTTCCACGGACCGGTGTACTGGCCTCCTGTGGCGTCGCTCCTGATGGCGGTGGCCGCGATTGCGCTGCTGATGCTGGCTGCACTCCGTGCCCGGGCGCCTTCGGGGCATAGGGGGCCAGCCGCGCGGTCGGCGCCGCACCCATGGCTGGCGGGGGTCACCGCGTTCATGCTGGGCCTGCCCTGGAGTGCCCTGGTCCTTATAGGATACGGCGCAGTCCCTGCTCTCCCCGTCGCAGTCCCGATCGTCTCCGGCCTGGCACTGGCCTGCGCCGCTTTCCTCCTGATCAGGCACTGGTCTTCCAGCGCTGCCTGGCGGGATGTCCATCGCCTTGCACTGGTCTTCGGTGCCCTCGTTGGGAACATGCTGGCGGGGTTCGCCGTGATGAGAGCCGGCGGCGTCTTGCCGGTTGACCTCGTCGGCAAGATCGTCCTCAACGTGATCGCAGTTCTACTGATGGTCCGCCTGGCGTCACGGATCCGTCAGCGCCAAGAGAACAGGTGACTGTCGCCTATCTGCCGGTCTGGAGAAAAGAGCTTACGCATGGGCATCTGCGTGTTCTCGAAGCACTTCCAGAGCATGGACCATTAGGCCGCGGACGGAGAAGGTCCTCGACCGGCTCCACTGCAGGCCGGCCCCCGAGTGCGACGCCCGCGAGGCGTTTCGACCCACAAGCCCGCCAGACGGTCATGCGGGGCAGCGCACCAGATGACGTCCACGTGTCTCTTCGGGCAGATGGCGAGGCTTGTCGGAAGACCGATACCCCTCGCGCTGCCTCTCGACGAGCCGCTCTTCAACGTGCCGCGGAACGTCCTGCGGGCTTTGTCGAACCGGACCACCACAGCATCAGGCGCCGTCTGCACCATGGGGTCCCTTCCGTTGGCGGCAGAACCGAGAGGCAGCATACAATGACGCGTAGAGGGTTCCTGCGCGGGTTGGCTGGAGGGGGCCATGACCAAGGCTATCGTGCCTGTAGGAGCGTTCGCGGTCTGGGCCACACTGCTGAGCGGAGCTGCCGCGATGGAGCAGCAGCGATTCGAGGGCTTCCGTGCCCTAGTCATCGCCCCCCAGGCGGTGTGGCAGGAGTGGGACTCGGCCATCTACGGCGCCCTGGAGGAAAGGGGCTTCGCGGTCACTTACCGCCAGAGCGTCGGCGACTCGCCGTCGGCCGAGGGCTTCGACCTGGTCGCGCTGAACGCCGAGCGCGGGCTGACGGCGCCCGAGCAGGACGTCCTCGCGCATTTCGTGGCCGAGGGCGGCGTCGTGTATGTAAGCTGGGACCAGCCGTACGCCTGGGGCCGCGGGGCGGCGCCGGGAGCAGCGCGGTTCCTGCGAGAAGTGGGCATGGTGGGCAGCGCGCGTGCCGCGTCCGTGCGCGAGGTCGTAGTCCCGGAGAGCGCCGCCTCGCGCGGCTTACCGTTGCTGCGATGCGCGCTGAAGGTGGACGTCGGCTGCTTCAAGGCGCCTGAAGGGGGCTGGACTGCCGTCGCCCTGGAGCCCCTGCCCGGTGCCGTCGTCGCGGCGACTGACCAGGACGGCGCCGTGCTCGGCACGCTCAGCGAGCACGGCACGGGCCGCACGGCCGTCATGGGCCTTCCGCCCGAGCAGGAGAAGTACTTCAAGGACCCGGACCTGGGCACCCGGTTGCTCGATGGCCTGCTCCAGTGGCTCCTGACCAAAAAGCTGGAGCGCGGACCTGCGCCGCTGGGCTACGTTACCGTGGCCGTTCCCGCGCGGGCCGAGGTGACCGGCCTCTACGTGGAAGGCAAGAGCGTGCCTGACGCCGCCGCCCGGCAGGTGGGATCCCTGAAGACCCTGCGGCTTGACACGTCGGGCTGGCCCGAGGGCGAGGCGCGAGAGATCCGCGTCGCCTATCGCCCGCTCCCACCGGGGCGCAACGTGGAAACGGTCATCCACATGCCGTGGGGGACGCTGCGCGGGGCAGCCGATTCGCCCGCCGGGCTCGCCGAGTACCTCGCCTCGCTGGGCGCCACGGTCTGCCAGCCGCTCTTGCGCTCCGCCAACGGTCGGGCGTGGTACAAAGGCCTGCCCGACGACTCGCTGGACGACAGACTGGTCACCAACTACCAGGGCGACTTCCTCGCCGACGTCATCAGGGAATGCCACGCACGCGGCATCAAGGTCATAGCCGGCATCTACTTCGATAGCGACACGCCGGTGCGCCGCTACCCCGAGGTGAAGCGCATCAACCGCCAGGGCCAGCCCGTCCAGGACAACTACGGCAACTACTACGCCTGTTTCCATAATCCCAAGGGGCAGGAACACAACCTGGCCACGATCGAGCACCTTCTGAGCCACTACGACGTGGACGGCCTGATTCTGGACGACAACTACTGGCTCGACTACTCGGACATGTACGCCTGCTACTGCCCCTACTGCAAGGACGCCTTCAGACAGTGGTGCGAGGCGCGCGGGGCCGCCTACGTGGACCCCGCGAGCATCTACGAGGGCGGGGCCGCGGACCTGTGGTGGGAGCACAAGCGCGAGGCCACGCGGGCCCTGGCCGCCCGCGTGCGGGAGATCGCCCGGGCACACGGCGTGCCGGCCGGCGGCTGGGTCAGCACGGGCATCGGCATGACGCACCTGGCCGGGCCGTTCGACTTCCTCGGCGAAATGGACTACAACTCCCCGCCCCGGGCGATGCGCGGGCCCCTCTCCGTCATGGGCGAGCATTCGCTCATCTGTCTCCTCTGGGAGCCAAACGTCTCCGGAGAGCAGCTTGAGCGCGAGGTGCGCCAGGCCGTGCACGCCGGCTGCCAGGCTGTGGGCATCTGGACGGGCGTGGTGGCGGAGACCTACAAGGCCCCGCCCGAGAAGTTCGAAGCGATGAAGCGCGCGTTCGGCTCGGCAGAGCAAGAGTGGCATCGCTTCTACGAGGACAACGTCCTGACGGGGGACCCGCGCTTCGTCGTGCTGGAGTCGAGCGCAGGGCCGGAGGAGCTGCGTCTGAAGGTCATGAATGCCGGCCTGTCCACTGAGAGCCGCGCGCATGCGAGGCAATAGAGGTCAAGGACTTACACACTGCCCGGATCTGGCGGAGCGAACTGCCGCCGGCCGAAAGCGGGGAACCAAAGCAGTGAATGAGTTCTGCGTCAGATGCATCTCCGTCGTAGGACTGACTCTGATCGCCGCGCTGGCAAGCTGCGCTGAGAGTGCGACACAGCAGGCCGCCAGCGATGGGCGTCTCGGCCAAGTGCCCGGTGGGGCACGGACCCATGACAACGAGGTGACCAACATGCCGCGAGACCTGCCCCCGCTCAGGGCGAGCGAGAACGGCCGCTTCCTCGTCACAGCCGACGGAAAGCCGTTCTTCTGGCTGGCGGACACCGCCTGGTGGATCCGCCGCCTGCCACCCGATGACGTTGAGCTGTATCTGGCGCACCGCGCCCGCCAGGGGTTCAACGTCATCCAAGTCCATCCTGGCTACGACGAGGCCGACTACGCCGGCAACCGACCGTTCCTCGAGGACGATCCGGCCCGGCCCGATGAGGCTTTCTGGCGCAACATGGATGCCGTCGTCACCACGGCCCGCGACCACGGGCTTTACACCGCGCTGGTCCCAATGTGGGGTCAGGAATATGGGAAGGCCTTCGGCACCGATGCGGCGAGCGCCCAGCGTTTTGGCCAGTGGATTGCCCGGCGCTACCTGGGGCTGAGCCACGTCCTGTGGATCGTCAGCGGCGAGTACGATGCCATCAACGGTTTCCGCCTGCCCATCAGCGCTGAGCAGAAGGCCGTACTGAACGCCATGGCAGAGGGGCTTCGCGATGTCCACAAGGGAACGCAGCTGATGACAATCCATCCCGGAGCGGCCCGCACCTCGGCCGGCGACTTCCATCAGGAGCCGTGGCTGAGCTTCGACATGCTCCAGTCAGGCCACGTCATAGACGCCGAAGCCTACGGCATGGCCGAGAACCACACGCTGATCGCCCAGGCGCTCGCGCTGTCCCCACCCAAGCCCGTCCTCGACGGTGAACCCATCTATGAGGACACGCCGGACGGCATCTGGGTGCACAGAGACGTGAGCCGGCCTCGCGCCGATGGGCCTGCCGTCAGGCGAAAGGCCTACTGGGCCGTCTTCGCAGGCGCGTGCGGGCACACGTACGGCCACAACGACGTGTACGGGTTCTTCGAGCCGGCCTTCCCCGGGCAGGTCCAGGCCCTTCCGCAAGGTCCCGGGCAGCGCGGCAGCTGGCGGACTTCCCTGGACGCAGAAGGGGCGAGCCAGATCAAGTACCTGCGCTTCCTCATTGAGTCTCGCCCGTCCCCGGACCGCATTCCCGATCAGTCGCTGGTGGCGGGCGACCCGGGCAAGGGCCTGGACTATGTGGCCTCCACCCGGGCTGTTGACGGTAGCTGGGCAATGCTCTACTTGCCCCGCGGAAAGCCTGTCAAAGCCGTGCTCAGCAAGCTGACCGGGGACCGCGTCCGGGCCTGGTGGTTCGACCCGCGCAGTGGTTCTGTCACACCAGGCGGCGAGTACGAGCCGCACGGAGAGCGGGAGTTCACACCGCCCAGCAGCGCCGACGGCCGGGACTGGGTGCTGATGTTAGACGATGCAGCGAAGGGCTACCCGCCACCGACTGCAGGCAGCGACAGCCGGCGATGAAAGCGTTCGCCATCGGATTGATGTTCGCCGGGGCCGCACCGTGGACGGCTCGGCGACGCTCCATGCCTACTCCGCCGACACTGCTCTGCTGAAGTCCGCCGTACGGCGGAGAGCAGAGAGCGGCGTCGGCTGCGAAGGCCGGGAGCTATGGCGACGGAGCGTGGAAGCTCCCCGCCCACAAGCCCGCCTGCCCTGAGCAGAGCCGAAGGGATAACCTTTACCCGCCTCTGGCGGGACTGGTTGGAATGCGTCGTCGGCTGCGCCGCGGCCGCTTCCATCCAGGGCGTCGAGCGCATCGGCGCTGCCGTCCAGCCGCAAGGCGAGCTGAAACGCCTCAAGCTATCCGAATTCCAGCGCAGGAAACGATGAGCGAGCATTCAGAAGCCTCGCCCGTAATGGGATGCCGGATTGAGACGGGTGGTTTCCGGATTTGCCATGGTGGCGATTGCACAGGGCTGCAGCGTTGGCATTGCTTCTTCTCCCCCTTCCTGGCGGGCGTGACTGTCGACGTGGTTTGGAACCGTAGCGACAGGATGCATCAGGCGTTAGGAAGCGGAGCGGGAATCCCGCCAAGCGGCTGCGGGTTATATGCCCGTACATTCCCCAGGACGCTGTTCCTCTGTTGCGTGGAGTGGCGGCGTTAAGAGGCTTGTCTGAGACCATGGTTTTCACGCTCTGGAAGGCCGGGGACCTTCTCGGTGGCAATCCGGCTCTCGGCGCGCTTGAGAGGAGGCCAGTTGCCGGAGCGGGCTTCACGCACGGCTTGTCAGGGCTTTACCAGTTGTCAGAAAACAAGGAGGCCGACCACGCCCGCTCCTGCGATCACGGCAAGGGGATGAACCTTCCCTTCGAACATCGTCAAGATCAGGAGTGCCCCGATCGCGATGGCCAACTCAGGGAGACCGGTGACCACACCTCGCCCATACGACCAGGTTGCGAACAGCAACAGACTCAATACGCCTGCCCGGAGGCCGCGGCGCACGCGCAGGAAGTGCTGATTCGACGGCATCCGATCCCGAACGTACGACAATGCGGCGAGGATCATGATCGCCGGCAGCACCACGACCGTGCTCGCAAGCAGAGCGCCGCCGAGGCCTCCGACTTGGTAGCCCACGTACGTGGCTGCGTTAACGGCAATCGGGCCCGGCGTCATTTGTGCAATGGCCACGATCCTGGACATCTCCTCCATGGAAAGGAACTGGCGAGTCTCCACCAGCTCATGCTGGATCAAGGGCACCGTTACCAGGCCTCCCCCGTAGGCCCCGATGCCTATGATCGCAAAGCTCACCGCAAGCAACCACAGCTTCTGCATCCTGCCGTTTCTCCTTTTCAAGCTGAGGCAACCATATAGCCACGCAGGGAGCGGGGGCGAACCGTCTATTCGTACTCCTTACCGTCGTCCACATCCGTCGCATCGTACGGCGTCATCCGCTCGCGCATCATCACGTATCCCAACACGGCGGCGGCGGCGACCGCCCACACGGGGTGCACTCCCATACCTACGATGAACAGCCCTAGCCCACACACGGCGGCGTTCTGCCAATGGCGCCGAAGCCTCCGCGCAAACGCAAAGGCGGCGAATGCGATCTGACCGGCCACCGCAACGGCACACCCCTTCAGAAATGCCGCAACTGTCGGATGGTCGAAATGCGGGGCGGCAAACCGGACGATCAACAGGATCACCAGAACGGAAGGGCACATTGTGCCCACCGCTGCGGTTATAGCCCCGGGCAGGCCACGCAAGCGCCGCCCTTCCAAGAAAGCGAGATTCACGGCAACGGCCCCGGGAACCGCTGTCGCGACTGACAACGTATTGACGAACTCCTTGTCGGTGAGCCATCCCCGTTTCAGCACAAGCTCGTGCCTCAACACAGTGGCCATCGCAAAGCCCCCACCGAAAGCCATAAGGCCAATGCGGAAAAACGTACAGAACAAGCCGATGCAGGACACATCCTTTGCCGCCTTGGAGGAAGATGGGCAATTGCGCTCCGATTGGTTCACTTGTCGTCCCCACCTTCCACAGAGAGACACCGGCTCTTCATGGACTCGAGCAACGCGAGGGCATCCCCCTCGAACAGGGGCGGCCGGAAGAGTCCGATGTCCGCAGCCCATCCCCCATGCTTCAACGTGTCGTCGTACATCTCTTGTGCGATTCGCTCAACTATTTCGGACACGGTACGGGGCTCTTCGCTTTGGACGATCCTGCAGACGAGCCGCTCCAGATCGGTCCGGGCCTGGCGGGCATCCTTGAGCCTTACAGTCGCCTTCCGAGAGAGCATCTCTTGTCTCCATCCCGTCGTATAGATCCAGATTACGCCTGAGCCACGAGGGCAGGTTGCTTCCGAAAGTCGTCTCAGGACAGGGAGCAAGCAAGAGTGCTTGGTTCGTCCATGCCGACAAGGATAGAGGATGGCGCCTACACCGTCAAGGAACGCTTCAGGACTAACGCTCAGGAACTCGACGCCATCTGCCAGCGCCTTCTCAGCGAGTAAGTTCTGGTGCAGGAAGCGTCCGAACCCCTTTTGCGCTACCTCGGCCCACGGCCATGATGGAGGGTGACAGCACAAGTGGGCGACAGTTCGGCGGCTGATCCGCCTGCGTCCCGCGACGGCGGGACTATGGCGGACACGTCACGGCCGGGCCGACCCACCTTCGCTGGCCATAGGCCAGCTACGGCGGGCGAGAGAGCCGAGGAAACCAACGGGCCGTGCAGGGGCCTGCACCCTCCGCGCGGCCCGTGACCTCTTGGGCTGGACATCCCGGCTTCGCCCACGCCGTCCGGCTGCCAATAGGTGGCAGCAGCCGACTACAGAAGTGCACATTCAGCAAGGACCCCGGAGGGAATCTCTCGCGGAAGCACGTGCGGTGCACGAGGTCCACACGGACGCGACAATCCCGTCACAGGATGACAGGCATTGACAGCGGCAGGCCGGGCAGCTATCCTCCCGTGCACATGCGGCTGCTGCGAAGACGCAGGAGGCCGGCATGGTTGAGATCAAGCCTATGGATGAAGGCTGCTTGCATCTTGTGTGCCTGCACGGAGGGCCGGTGGACGCGCCCGGGCGGCAATCGGCACTTCGCTCTGGACGTGTGAACCCGTGAAGGAGGGATGGATATGGCTGGCCAGTTCCGGTTTTCCTTCGGACCGTGGAACATCCACGAGGGCGCAGACCCGTTCGGGCCGCCCGTGCGCAACCCCATCAAGTTCGCTGAGAAACTCAAGCTCTACAAGGGATTGGGCTTCGACGGGGTTCAGTTCCATGACGACGATGCCGTGCCCGACCTGGAGGGACTCACGCCCAAGCAGACCGTGGCGAAGGCAGGGCAAGTCAGAAAGGTCCTGGAGGGCGAAGGGCTCACAGCCGAGTTCGTGGCGCCGCGCCTGTGGGAGGACCCGCGCGGCGTGGACGGTGCTTACACCTCGAACGACCCCGAGTGCCGGCAGTGGGCTCGGCAGCGCAGCCGCCTGGCCGCCGACATCGCAGAGGCGCTGGGCACGAAGCTGATCGTCCTCTGGCTCGCCCGCGAGGGCACTTACATGCGCGAGGCCAAGGACAGCAAGCTGGCCGTCGAGCGCATCGTCGAGGCGATCAACGACATCCTTGCTCACGATCCAGAGGTCCGAATCGCCATTGAGCCCAAACCCAATGAGCCGATGGACCACGCCTACATCCCGACCACGGGCCATGCGATCGGCCTCTGCCTGAAGTGCAGCGACCCGGACCGCGTCGGCGTGAACATCGAGAGCGCACACGCCATCCTCGCGGGGCTCGACCCGTCGGACGAGATGGGCTATGCGCTTGCCTTCGGCAAGCTGTTCACGGTCCACCTGAACGACCAGAACGGCCTCAAGTTCGACCAGGACAAGCCGTTCGGCTCCGTGGACCTGCGGCGGGCGTTCAACGAGGTGCGCATCCTGGAGGCGCACGACTACGGTGCGGACGGCGAGTTCGTCGGACTCGACGTGAAAGCCGTGCGCACCCAGAAGCAGGGCCAGGCGACCAAGCACCTGGCGAACAGCCGCGGTGTGTTCCTGCGGCTGTTGGACCTGGTGCGCAGCCTCGACACCGACCGGATCGAGGAGCTGATCGCCCGACGCGACTACGAAGAGCTGGACATGCTCATCATGGGCCACCTTCTCGCCTGATCGGCCGGCGGGGAGCGGTTCTGCAGCGACGGGAGGGCAAACGATGGAGCACGGACCGCATTTCTTCGACGCGCACTGCGTGCTCGGGCCGCACATTCGTTGGCAGCCGCCGATGCCGACGACAGTCCCTGAGCTGCTGGGCGTCATGGACCGCTTCGGCATCGGGCAAGCGCTCGTCAGCGACAGCCTGGCCCGGTCCGCCGACGCTGCCATGGGCAATCGCGCCGTCGTGGAGGCGGTTGCCGACGAGCCGCGGCTGGTCCCGGCGTGGGTGCTGCTGCCTACGGCGACCGGCGAGACGCCCGCTCCCGGCAGAGTGGTCGAGCAGATGCGGCAGGCCGGCGTGCGGGCCGCCTTCCTCTGCCCGAGGACCTACGGGCACGGGCTCGAGGACTGGGAGGTGGACGACCTGGTGGCCCCGCTCGCGGAGGCAGGCGTCCCCCTCTTCCTGGACCCCGAGCGCGGCGTGCCGGGCTGGGGCGATGGCGGCGAGAATGACTCCATGGACGTGGACGCGGCCGTCCGCCTCGCGCAGCGCCACCCACGACTGCCGGTCGTGATGACGGCGTTCCGCTTCCGCCAGCAGCACCGGCGCGTGTGCCAGGCGATGCAGGCCACCCCGAACCTCTACATGGAACTGTCGGGCTGGTGGTTCTACAAGAACGTAGAGCTACTGGTCGACGTGGCCGGCCCCGAGCGGCTGCTTTTCGGCACGCGGCTGCCCCTCCACGACCCGGCCGCGACGAAGGCGACCGTGCAGTATGCCGACGTAGGGACGGACGCGCTGGAGCTGATCGCCGGGGGCAACCTGCGGCGGCTGCTCTCCTGGGCGGGCGCCCTGCCGGAGGTCGGCCCTGAGGCGAACGAGCCGGACAAGGGCCGGGAGCTGTACCGTCTCGCCATGGCGGGGACGGCCCTGCCTGCCGCGACCATAGCCGACTGCCACGGCCACATGGGCCGCTCGAGCACCTACCACGTGCACGAATGGGAGCCCGATCAGCTCGTGCGCGAGATGGACCGGCTTGGCGTCGAGATGGTCTGTGCCTTCTCGTTCGGCGGAGGAGGGCGCGACTGCGAGGCAAACGATCGCGTCATCGAGGCCCAACGCCGTCACCCCGACCGCCTGGTCGGCTTCGCCTTTGCGGACGTGCGCCGCACGCCAGGGGAGTACGAGGCCGAGCTGCGCCGCTGCATCGCTGCCGGCCTGCGGGGCATCAAGAGCTACACGACCGACAAGACACTGCTTCAGGTCGCCTGCCGCATTGCGCACGAGGAGCGGCTGCTCGTCGTGGACCACCACTGGGGTCCGCCGGAGAACCTGCTAGAGCTGGCGCGCGCCTACCCCGGCGCCGTGCTCATCACAGGCCACACCGACACGGGCTACGCCGACGTCTTCCGCGAGGTGGACAACGTCTACATGGGCACGTGCCCGCTGATCCGGTTCGGCGCAACGGAGTGGTACGTCAAGGCCTACGGCGCGGACCGTCTGCTCTTCGGTTCCGACATGAGCGACCTGCCGCACGCATGGGGCTTCGGGCCGATCCTCTACGCCGACATCAGCGACGGCGACAAGCGGGCGATCCTGGGCGGGAACCTGCGCCGGCTGCTCCGGACCCACTCGCGGCCCCGGTCGTGCCCGGGGTGAGAGCAGCGCGCGCCCGGACTGCGCGATGCAGGTGCGACTCCGTCAGCCGAACACGCGGCCCCGGCCGCCGTTGGACGGACAGGCCCCCCGCCCCTACAGCCCAAGCTTGACCGCCACGCCGCACCCCAGCACCACGAGCCCCGCCAGCGCATGGCTGTACCTGGCCAGCGAGTGAATCGGCAGCCGGCTGAGTCCCGTCGCCGACAGCAGCACAATCGTCAGCATCGTCCCGATGGTCACGAGCCCGAACGTGCAGGACACGACGAACACGCCCAAGACGCTGTGCTCCGCCGCAGGGTACATCACCAGAGGGATCAGGGGCTCACAAGGGCCGAACACGAAGATCGTGAACAGGACCCACGGCGTCAGGTTCACGGCACCCGCGCCATCATGCACGTGGACGTGCTCGCCGCCGTGATCGTGCTCATGAGCGTGGCTGACGGCTTCGGCGTGCTGGTGCCGGTGCTCGTGCGTCTTACCCCTCCATGCCCGGCGCACGCCCCACGCCATGTAGACGAGCCCGAACGCGATCAGGGCCCACGCCGCAAGGTCGCCCCGGAACGCCTCGACGGCCTTCAGGCCCGCCACCGCCAGCCCCAGCGCGATGCCGATCATCCCGAGCAGGACGGAGCTGCCCACGTGGCCGATCCCGCACAGCGTGGTCACCACGGCCGTCTTGAGCGAAGACCATTGCCGCGCCCGGGACATCACGATGAAGGGCAGGTAGTGGTCCGGTCCGAGCAGCGTGTGCAAGAACCCGATGCTCGCGGCCGTAATCGTCAGAGGCACCAGCGCTGTCTGCATTCACCACACCTCCGCAGATGGTCCGTCCTGTGCCCGAAGAGCGGGCCCCAGTCCCGCGATTCTACGGGTTTCCGGCCTGGCACGCAACGGAGTGCCGGATCGCCCTGGCGGGCCTTGAGCTCCGCCCTTTCGCTTGACGTGGCGCGCACGGGTGGTACAGTCAAGTGAGAACGATCGATGAGATGGCCGCATCAAGCCGCTCGGGTGATCGCTGCACGGTTGCGTCCAGCGAGGGACGCGAAGGAAGGAGGCCGGTCATGAAGGGTGCGGGGGTGTTCGTGGGTGCCGTTGCGAGCGTGGTCCTTGCGGTACTGCTGCTCGGGTACGTGGCGGCCCGACACGGTGCGTCCGCCCAGGAGGGCGCGGCTGTGCAGGCACCCGCCCAGGAGCAGGTCCCTGCCTGCGACGTGCTCATTGTGTGGAACGCGGGCGCGCCGGATGCCCCGCCCCTGCCGGCGGTGGAGGCCGGGTCCGTGGACGCCGTGACGCAGGCCACAGCCGAGGCCGGGAACATCAAGGAGATAGCCGAGAAGCTGGGCAAGGAGCTGGAGGCGAAGGGGCTCTCCGTGCTGCTGATCCCCGCCGACAAGTGCCGCGACCCCAGGGTGATCATGGGCGCGAAGGCGCTCGTCCTGGGCTGCCCCGACTACTTCGGCCTGCCGCCGTGGCAGATGGTGCGGTTCTTCGACGAGACGCTGTACCGGATCTTCCGCGCGCAGGTGCGGCTGGATGGCCACGTGGTCACTGCCTTCGCGACGACGGACCGGTGTCTGGGCGTGCTGCAGGGCGTCCTTGGGACGACGCGGGGCAAGGCAGTCGCCGGGGCCGTCATCACCCCCCGCGGCACGTCGGCGGAGGACCGGGACGCTTTGGTCAAGCAATTGGCGGAGCGAATAGCTGGCGGCCTGTGAGGGGGCTCGTGATCGCTGTTGCGGGGCTCGCGTCAGCGGAGGGGCGGGCAGGTTGTGCGCCTGCCCGCCTAGTGGTCTCTTCAACGAACAACCTTGCGTTCTGCAGCCCGTGTCTTGTGCGGACTGATACGTAGGGGCACGGCGCGCCGTGCCCCTACAGGGTCGCGGGCGCTATCGAGCAGTGGCTGCGAAAATGCAAGGCGACTTCCTTAGCAGCCCACTAGCCCCTCCCCGTCAGGGCGGCAAGTTGGGGCGCGCCACACATCATGAAGGATCATCCCCGGCTGCTTGTCGGAGATGATCGAAGGGGGGCGAGCCGGGCCTGGAGGTCAGGAGTTGCCGAGCGTCCCGCTCAACTCCTCCATGGCGTTCACAGGGGTATCCGGCAGGGCTTGGAGCCCGACGAAGACCACGATCATCACGAAAAGCAGTATCAGCGCGTACTCCACGAGGGTCTGGCCCCTCGCGGAGCGTAGGAAAGCCCACGCATGGAAGAAGAACAGCTTCACCGCTCCCTCCACGGATGCAAAACGATACTGCCTCCGACGACCATTCTATAGCGCAAACCCCGTTCCCGTCAAGCCCGAAACCGGCGCGGCAACTGCGCTCGGGCGGGGAACGAGACCCATAACGTATTAGTAGATCAAACGTTACGACTTGCGGCGCACGCGGGTCCGGGCTGACATGCCGCCCCACTTCCCCCGTCGCATATGTGAACGCCCTGCCCCTTTCTGACTGCCGTGAGCCTGTCGAAAGGCCAACTAAACTGACGGAACAGATCACCACGGAGACACTGAGAACACGGAGAACGGTACGGCAACGGGGGACACCGATCACCCGGATACAGCCGGATAGGGCACGCCGGCCTCCCTCCTTCTCCTTCTTCTACTCTTGCTCCTGCTCGCCGTTGCTCCCGCCGTTCGGCGGGCTCGGTGCGCCGTACGGCGACCAAGCGTTGGTCCCCTTTCAGCCTTCGCAGCCGACGCCGCTCTCTGCTCTCTGCCGTACGGCGGACTTCGGCAGAGCAGTGTCGGCGAAGTAGGCTCGGCTGCGCTCAGGGCCTTCGGGTTGCTCGTCCTTGGCCGTTTCTGACAACTGGCCACTGACCACTGCCGTTCGGCCACTGCCGTCACCGCTCCTCACTCGCCCGCAGGGCGCCGGTCCGCCCTGGAAAACCGCCCCGCAACGCAGTACGCTGTCGCGCCACCGACTTGTGACAGGAGCCCGTCATGCCCGCGCCCGAAGAGAAGCTGCTTTCGGTCCATCCCGTCATGTTCCGCGCCCACCCGTTCAAGTTAAGCCTCGCAATCGCCTTCATCGTCTTCTGCGCGATGATAGCGCTTGGCGTCGTCCACTTCGGCGTGCCCGCCGAGCGCGTGGCAGCCGCAGTCTTGCTGGTCGGGGAGGGGTTGTCACTGGTGGGCTGGCGGCTGAAGTGCCTCTGCACCACACTGACGGTCACGCCTCAGAGGACGATTCTGCGGCACGGCATCCTGGCCAGGAGCACGGTCGAGGTGCGGCACCGGGACGTGCGGTCCATCGAGGTGCATCAGGGGATCCTTCAGCGGCTCTTCTTCACGGGGGACATCGCGGTGGGCACGGCGGCGACGGCGGGCCTGGAGATCGTGGCGGGCGGCATCCCCAACCCGCAGCGCGTGGCGGACCTCATCCGCCAGGGCCAGTCGGACTGACGAGACTCACCACGGAGACAGCCTACTCCGCCGACACTGCTCTGCCGACACTGCTCTGCGAAGCTGGCTACGCAGTGCGAAGCAGAGAGCTACGCAGTGCGAAGCAGAGAGCAGCTTCGGCTACGAAGGCTGGACTGAGGACACGGAGGACGGCACGGCGGGGGACACGGATCAGCACGGATACCCGCGGATAAGACGCAACGCCTTCCCCCCTACTGTCGCCGTACGACGACCAAGCCGTGCTTGTGCCGTCCCACTCAGCATTCATCACCTATCACTCGTCACTCGCCCGGAGGGCGCCGGCCCTGTCATTCTGCACTCATCAGTTATCACTCGTCACTCGCCCGAAGGGCGCCCTCCGTGACTCAGTGGTCAGGCGTTCGTCGCTTCTTCGACGATGCGGATCTCCTCATCGGTCAATTCGTAGAGCTCGTAGACGACCCGGTCGATCTGCCGGTCGGTCGCCTCGATCTCCCGCTGGATCACCTCCTTCTCATGCGGGGTGTTGGTTTCAGCTAAACTCCTGTGGGCGTCCAGGACGCGCCCGACGAGCGACACCATAGTGCCGTGGTTTCTTCTGAATTCGGGCGCTGCGGGGTCGACCCGCGGGAACGGGAGAGATCGGCTCTGGCTTAACACGATTTTCGGGAAGTCATCGCGCCTGCCAACGCTGTGGATGGCCAGGAAGTACCAGGAGATCAGCTTGCTGTTGAGGATGCCCAAGAGGAAGAGAATGTCGTAATCCTCATCCATGAGCAGCACGGATTGCATCGACTTATTGGTCACGTAGGCTTCTTCCGTGTAGACGGCCTGCAGTCGGAACTGCCTGCTTATCAATTCGCGAAGCAGCAGGCGAGGTCCCACGAAATAGCGCTTGGGCTTGAACTCCGCCAAGCTCGAATCGTAACGAATGAACGCTGGGTTGCCCCTTTGGAGGCTGTAACGCCGTACGGTTCCGTCAAAGGCCGGGAATGGGTTAGTGGTGGGCGGGTCGCCGTGGGTCTTGAAGGGGGTCACGCCGCGTTGTATGTCCGCCACATCCGCAAAGCAAGTCCCCGCATCCTGCATTCTCGCAATGATGCAGGATTCCTCCTCAGAAGTGGCCACGAGGAACTCGTTGCGCTCCTTCCGCACCCAGTCGCGAGCATCGGCAGACTTGAGGAACTGATCGAAATCGCTCAGACCCGAGACCCTGAACCTGGGAGGAAAAACAACCAGTTCGACAGGTGCAGCATCCAAGTCTCGGACATCCACGCCATTCGGCAGGCGCTCAGCGACGGTGATCACCGTGTCAACGTATGCGCCAAACACGTCGTACGGCATCGTGACGAAACTGAGAGGCTTGAAAGCAGCCGCGAATACAGCGCGCAAATGGCTCATCGCCGGGGCCGAGACCCATCCGGATTGCACTATCATGCCCAGGAAGCCGCCCTGAGCGAGAAGCGCCGAGGCTCGTTCCATGAACAGGGCGTAGCTGTCGCAGGAAGCAGATGCGGACTGGTACATGCGTCGGCAGTACTCGATGTCGGCAGCAGAAACAGAAGCGCCGTACGGCGGGTTGCCGATGACAGCGTCGAAGCCACCGTCCTTGCCCGCGAAGACCTCGGGGAACTCCGCCTGCCAGTCGAACGCGTTGATCCGGTAGCGGTCCTCCTCGTCGAACAGACTCCCCTGCCGACCATCGTAGAAGTCCGGCCCGATCAGGCTGTTCCCGCACTTGACGTTGGAGGCCAGGTCCGGCAGCGCGCGCTCGTGGAAGAGCCGCTGCTGGCGCTCCAGCGTCTCCCGGTTCTCCCCCTCCAGCACCTTCAGCAGCAGGCTCAGCTTGGTCACCTCGACCGCCTGCGGGTCGATGTCCACGCCGTAGATGCAGGTCAGCAGTATGCGCTTGCGCTCGGCGGTGGTCAGCCGCCACTCGCCGCCGCGCCCCTCGTAGACGGGCAGCACGGCCTTCTCGCCCGACCGCTGGGGCAGGAGGCGCCGCACTTCGCGCGACTCGGCGTCCTTCCCCTTCTCGATGAGCGGGACGAGGCGCTCGGCATACCGGTCCCGGTGCCAGTCGAGCAGGCGCTGGTAGGCGCCGATGAGGAAGGAGCCGGACCCGCAGGCCGGGTCCAGCACGCACAGCGGGCGCTTGCCCCGCCCGATGCCGGCCACGTCGCGCGGCGTCTTGTCCTCCAGCAGCACCCCGACGGTGTGCTCGACGATGTAGTCGACGATATAGGTGGGCGTGTAGTAGACGCCGCCGGCCTTCTTGACCTCGGGCTTGTCCTCGACGACGGCGCGGTGGGCGG
>CAZFSS010000008.1:0-42386 GCA_964521715.1 uncultured candidatus Brocadiaceae bacterium
GATGCCGTAGGGCGGGTCGATGTAGATCATCTGGACCTTGCCCTTCAGGCCCTCCTTCTCGGCCAGGCTGGTCATGACCAACAGCGAGTCGCCAAGGATCATGCGGTTCGACCAGTTGGCCTCGTGGTGGTAGAAGTCAACACGGTCGGCGAAGTCCTCGGGCAGGCCGTTGAAGTCGGCAAAGAGGTCGGCCTGGCGGGGCTTGCCGGACGCAGTCTCCTTGCGCAGGTCTTCGATGATGGCCTGGGGCTTGATCTTCTCCTGGATGTAGATGGGCACGGCAGGGACTTCGAGGGGCTGGGCGTCCTGTTCGTCCTTGCCCTTCCAGACGAGCTGCGGGTCGAGAGAGGGGTCGCGGGGATAGAGCACGACGGGCGGCCTCTCCTCATCCTCGGCCACGAAGTCCCGCAGCTCCTCGGTGGGGATATTCTTCCGCTTGTCCTTATGCTTCAGGCTCTCAACCTGTTTCGCCTTCTTGGCCTTCTTGCGCGGCATGTTTTTCCCCTGTTATGCGCTCAGTTGTCTCCATACCCCTATGCCTGTACGATCGCAGGCGTCGGCATCTCGTCCCAGGTGCGGCCCTCCAGCTCCCGCCCGGCTTCCTTGCGCCGGACGCCTCCCCATTGCTTGAAGAAGAACGGGACGCCGGCGGCGAGGCACCGATCCCGGATCTGGAGCACCCAGTCCTGTTTCATCGGCCGCGCGCCCGGCCCCGACTCGCCACCTACGATCACCCAGTCGATGCCCTCCAGGTCCAGGTTCTCCACAGGGCCGATAAGGGGCTCGATTGAGGCGAAGCGCACGGCGGCAGGTACCGCTCGCAGGTGATCCATACGCCAGAGATAGTCTTGGTTTTCGACGCTGACGCCCGCCCAGATATGCTCCGGCCAGGGCAGAGACGCGGCCATCGCCGCGAGCCTCTCTGAGCGCTTGGTCAGCACCTGGAAGAGGTGCCAGTCGGCTTGGCCCATCACCCGGAACACGTCCCGCACGAACGCGTCCGGGACGTCACCGTGGAACAGGTCACTCATGGAGTTGACGAAGATCACTTGCGCGTGCCGCCACTCCGGAGGCTTGTCAAGCATGTGAGCATGAGTAGTCACCTGGAAGCCATTCACGTAGTTGGGCTGGCCCATCGCCTGGAGGCGCTTCGCCATCCGCTCAGCGTAACAGTTGGCGCAGCCCGGGCTGATCTTTGTGCACCCGGTGACGGGGTTCCAGGTGGAGTCTGTCCACTCTATGCTCGACTTAGCGCCCACGGCCGCCTCCCATCGTCTTTCGCCACTTCTTGAAGACGGCGCCTGCGATCTTCCCGCCCGTCTCATTGTGCGAGGCGAAGTAGAGATAGTAGAGAGTCGCGCCCTTCGAATTCCGCATGGCCAGTGGCTCGGGCACGTACTTGAAACCGGCAACCTGCTTGAGGCGTCGTCTGTAGGCGGTGGCCACGGCCTCGTTCGCCTTCTTTTCCTCGATGTCGCCGAACAACCCCGGCTGCTTCCTGTAGGCCGCCTGTCTCCAGGAGTCATCGCCCCAGAAAGCGTTCATGCGCTCTATCTGCTCAGGTCGGACGTCATCGGGGTTGCGCCGTAGGACGTTCCTGTTGGCGTCCATTATCATGAAGGTGAGGAGTATCTCGATGCTCTTCATTTGCCCTGCAGTCTTCACGACCTCCCACCGGGGGTTGAGGCCATAAGGGTCGAGCAGACACAAAGCCCGGCAGAAGTCCTCGTAGCGGCACTGCGGGAACACCTTCTCAAGCAGGACCATGTTGCAGTCGCCTTCGTACACAGTGACATCATTGCGATCACCGGCCAAACGACGGAGTTCCGCGGCCCGCTTCCCATCCAGGTCAATGAAGTGGTAGTGAGAGAAGTGGGGCTCAACTGTTAGCGCGACCGCCGGACTCCCTTCGATGACCTCTCCGGACGTTCTGGATACGTGTGCGCCCATGCCAGCGAATCCATCGATGTAAGCGAGGCGCTTCAGCCACTCTCGCTTATTGAGAATAGCCGTGTATGCGGGGGCGTACTCTCGGAGGATGTTCAGCTTGATCTCGGTCCAGTAGCCGACGTCATCGAGTCCCGCATCACACATCGGCCACAGTCGCCTCCAACAGCGCCCTGATCTCGTTCTGGGCGTCCCATGGATCGCGGATTTCAAGAAATGCCCAGCGGCCGAAGCCGCCGTGGTTGTTGATGGCCGGCACCCACATGTCGCGGGCAGTCGCTACCTTGGCTTCCTTGTCCTTCCGTTTCTGCCCGGTCACTTCGACGATGAGGTTCAGCAGGTCGTCCTCGTCGTGGCCATCGTCCAGGCGAACCAGGAAGTCCGGGTAGTAGTTCTTCTCCTCGCCGGCAAGCACGTAGGGAATCGCGAACCCGACATTGTGGTTCTTGACGTAGGCACGGACCTCGTCCATGTCCTCCAGCGCCTGGGCCATCTTCTGCTCCCAGTCGTTCGTGTCGCCCACGACATGAGAGACGTGGCACTTGTCTTCTCTCGTGGCATAGACGGGCTGCGTCGTGTCGAAGTCCACGTGTTCCGTGGTGCCGACAGTATCGTAGGGCCGGAGGATCGGCATGAGGCGCTTCTGCCCCTGCTCAGAGTGCGCAATGGCGCGGTATATCTTGTCGGAGGCGCTGTAAGCGTGCTCAAGGAGCAGCAGGAGCTGAGGAAAGGTGTTGTCCTTGCAGACGACGCACTCGTCCAGCCAGCGCCTACAGACCTGAAGGAGCGATGGGAAGAGCCAGTGCTTCACCTCGGGCTCGAAGCGGTGTTCCTGCGGCGTGTCCTCACGTTGCGCCCCGTCCTGGCGGAAGTAGCGCTCGAGGGTCAGCTTGCCGAGCAGGAAGGCCACCTCCTGCATGCGCTTCTGCTTGAGGTCGTCCAGCGTGTGGATGCTCGTCTCGCCGACGATTGGCGCGTTCTCGGTCTTCGTCGGCACGTCTTCCGTCGAGAGAACGAACTGCGAATCCTCGTTGAAGCTGGCGGTTACGGTCTCTGAGGGAAGCTCATACCTGTAGCCGGTCACGCGCGGGAAACTGATCATGCAGTCCATCCGCTCGGGCAGCGCTCGCACGTGCGTGGGGATGGGACCTGGCGTCGGCTCACGCTGCGAGCCGCTGCACGGGATGAACGAGAAGGGCACACCGTACACCTCGGCGTACTCAGGTTCGAACATGCCGTCTCCGTTGACAGCGTAGCTCCGACGGCGCAGGCCGCGACCGACCACCTGCTCGCAGAGGAGTTGTGTGCCGAACGCCCGGACTCCGAGGATGTGAGTGACGGTGTTGGCGTCCCACCCTTCTGTCAGCATGGAGACCGAAACGACGCACTTGACGTGCTCGCCGAGCTTCCCAGGCTTGCCGACCGTGTTGCAGACCTCTCGCAGGAGGTCCTCGTCTGTGATCTTGTCCACGTCGGCGCCGGGGAAGCGTTCCCGGTACTCCCGCTTGAACTCCTCGATCTCCGCGGCCGCCATCTGCTTGAAGGTACGGCTCATCTGCTGACCGGACTCAAGTTCCTCGCTGTCGATGAGGATCGTGTTGGGCCGGGCCGTCCACCCGCCGTCCTGTTCATTGCTGAAGATGATGAGCTTCCCAGGCGCTACGAGTCTAGAGCCGTCCGGCAACTCCTTCTCCCACCCAGCGACGTAGTCGAAGACGAGCTTGGACACGTTCGTGTTGTTGCAGACCACGATGAAGACGGGTGGGGTGAGGCCGCGCGCCTGGGCGTCCTTGTCCTCTTCCCAGAGGCGGTAGTACGCCTTGTAGTTCTCGTAGAGGCTTTCCAGAGCTCCTTCCAGCTGTAGCGGCAGCTTCGGCTCGCCGGACACGGCCTGAGTCCCTCGGCCCTTCTTCGGCAGGTCGTCGCGCACACGGTACCAGAGGTCGCGGTACGTAGGCATCTCGCCCGTCATGGAGTCATCAGCTACAGGAACACGGGGCACCTTCACGATCCCGGACTCGATGGCGTCGATGAGGGAGAAGTCGCTGGCGACCCAGGGGAAGAGGGTGCCCTCGCCGTAGCCTGAGCCCCGCAAGAAGAACGGCGTCGCCGAGAGGTCGTAGATAGCCTTGACGCCGAGCTTGCTCTGCACGGCCTCCAGGCCGGATATCCAGACGCGGGCAGACTCGTTCCGCTTGTCCGCTTCCCTCCGCTCATCACCCTTGAGCTTGGGCTCGTCCTCATCCGGCTTCCGGCGGTAGCAGTGGTGCCCCTCGTCGTTCAGGACGATGATGTTCTTCTTGTTACGGAACTCAGCACAGACGCGCCGTACCATCTCGTTGGGGGTCTCCTTGAACGGGCTTTCCTCTCCCTTAGCCAGTATCTCCTTCGTGAGTTTGCTGGAGGGCAGTCTCTCCCGGCATATGAGCTGATGGAAGTTCGTGATGACGACGCGCGCGCGGTGCAGGTCTTCGCGCATAGTGCTGGGGACGGTGTCGAACTGCCGGTAGTAGTTGTCCGGGTCGTTGGGCAGCAGGACGCGCAGGCGGTCCCGGATCGTGATGCCGGGGGTGACAACCAGGAAGCTGTCCGTGAAGCGGGCGTCCTGGGGGTTGGCGAACTTGTTCAGCGCTTGCCAGGCGATGAGCATGGACATAACCACGGTCTTTCCGCTGCCCGTGGCCATCTTGAAGGCGATCCGGTAAAGGCCGGGATTGCTGCCCTCATTGGCTTCGCGGATGCGGTTCTCGATCCAGGCGTCGCTGAACTTGCTCGCCACCTCCGTGATGTAGATGGCGGTTTCAGCTGCCTCGATCTGACAGAAGAAGAGCCGCTTATCCCGGTCCGGGCGGGTCCAGTACTCCAGCAGGCGCGCAGTCGTTTTCGTGACGCCCGGCCGGCCCCGACGCCGCCAGAGGGAGACACGGGAACGTACCTCGTTGATGAACTTGTTCTCCTCGAGGCGATCCTCGGTCCACTCTGTGTCCAACAGCGTCTGCTTAGGCCCTCTCTTGCGCGGACGAGGCACCGGCACGAAGTACGCACTTACCCGACGGGGCTCGACGACCTCGTTCGTAATCCCCTCGTCGGAGAACCTGAAGTGGCGGCTGGGCTCTTCGAACGGCGAGTTGATTACCGGTTTCTCAATGATGACTTGGTTGGCCATCTCGCTGCCCCATTCGGATAGGGATTCTCCCTGTCCCCCCGGCCCGGTGTGACGTTGCCTTACGCACCCCGGCGCCAGCATTATGGGGCGCCACAAGCCTGTGTCAAGTGGCGTTGCGGACGGCAACGGCCGGTTGACTGGCAAACGCTCGGTGTGCAGAACAGCGGGCAAACTGCAGGTTATCCAGCGATGGGGCCCTATTCCTCTCTCCTGCCGGCACGGAGCAGCCACAGCTGGCACGCCGCACTCAACAGAACGTCTTGAGCACCTGTTCCTTGTGCCGCCCGTAGCCGATGCGAACGGCCTTCATGCTCCAGCCTAGTGACTTCATCCGATGTGCCACGGTCGATCCCCTTCGTGCCGACTCAAGCCCCCTACACGATCGCCCCAGGCATCCCTGCGACAGTCGCGCGCTGGCACGGTCCATAGATATCGACAGGCACCCCCGCATCCCTCGGTACTCGTCACGGGGCGAGCGCACCCGTCCCTGGTGTGTTCGCATCTACCCCAGCACTGGCCGACCCCGGGCCGAGGCGGTCGTGGTCGACGGCCAGTCCGCCCGGGCCACTGCTCCACCCGCTGACGGTACCTATGGGAGTGCTCAGGTCATACCACGTCCGCCCCCCGTGGGTGCTGCTCCAGCCGCCGACGGTACCTGTAGGAGTGCTCAGGTCATACCACGTCTGGCCCCCGTGGGTGCTGCTCCAGCCGCCGACGGTACCTGTAGGAGTGCTCAGGTCGTACCACGTCTGGCCCCCGTGGGTGCTGCTCCACCCGCTGACGGTACCGGACGGCGCGCTCAGATCATACCACGTCCGCCCCCCGTGGGTGCTGCTCCAGCCGCCGACGGTGCCTGTAGGAGTGCTCAGGTCATACCACGTCTGGCCCCCGTGGGTGCTGCTCCAGCCGCCCACGGTACCGGACGGCGTGCTCAAGTCGTGCCACGTCATCCCGTCGCGAGTGCTGCTGAAGCCCGACACGCTGCCAAGGGGGCTAGACGAGTAGCTCCCCGTTAGTCTGCCGTAGCCCTCATCAAGCGTGTCAACGGGACTGCCGAGAGGACCAACGTGGTCGGCTTCCCTAGCCGAGACCGACGGTCCCCAGCCCCAGTCGTCGGTGCCGGAGTCTCCGACGAGCCCGCTCTCGGCCCAAGTGGACCATGGAAGTGTGGAGCGCCGCCACTCTGTCCCTTCCTCTTCCTGGCCAGCGAGGGGATGGTAGGAGCGGAGCCTGAGTAGCCAAGGCGCGGGATCCTGCAGAAGGAGCACTTGTCTCGCCACATTGGCGTCCGCATGGGCCGCCAGACCCAGATCGGTGTCAGCCGAACTGCCGTATGCCCAAGGCGGGCTACTGTCCGCTTGGCCAGTGGCATGAGGTGTCGTGGTGTGGCCCCACACACGCCAAAGAACGGGGCGTCCGGGAGCTTGTGCCAACTGAGGCGGGGACGCCCTATCAGGAGCTTGCCTTTGCTGCCACCTTCTCTGCCGAGCCTGAGCCGAGTCGTCGTGCGGACCGGCGAGCCCAAAGCCCGACTCGGTTTCTCCGATCGCGTGCCACGGAGCGGGTACCCCCATCGAGGCACGAAGATCGGGGCTCGCCTGCGCTTCCGCAGCGGCCTGCATTCTGTCGGTCGGCGCCGTGCGATGCCCTTCGACTCTCGTGTTGGCCGCAACACTCCCATCGAGTGCCCTCCGAGGGCTCGACGCAAGCCGAGCAACAGAGCTGGGAGCGATCTTGCCGGCCGTCACACCTGACGCCCCAGGCTGGGGCGCTGCAAGCCCGGGTCGAAGGGCCGTGTGTTGTCTGGACGTGTCCGGCCCTCGAAACACATAGAAGGACCACGCTCCCGCGAAGAGAGCAAGGGCCAGAAGAAGGCACGCGGCCAGCCTGTAGGAAGCGTGCGCCTGGTTTTCAGACGGCTTATCCGGGCGGATATGGAAGCACGCCGCGCACCAGGGGCACTGGTAGGTCTGATCCACTGGCGCGGCCGGCACGCCCACAGCACGGGCGCACTCAGGGCACTTCACGACGGACTTGGCCATTTCGCCACCCCGACTGAATACCAACCTCGGAGGCAGCGATCAACCAGCGGGCCAAGAAGCTGCCTCCCCCGGGTAGTTGCACCAATATGCTAGCCGATGGCCGACAGGACCACAATAGGCAGTTTTCTGATACGGGCCTTCCAAGATTCTGAGGGGCCGACCTACGGCGCAAGTGGCAGGTCAGAGCCTACTCCTTGTCGGGCGGCCTGTCTCGGGAGACCAGTTCCGCGACTTCGCCGGCAACATCGCGGCGGTTGTCGTCGTAGCGTCTCACCGTCTCGATGCTGGCATGGCGGGAGTACCGGGCCACCTTCGAGATGTTCCCGTTAGTGCGCTCCAGGGCCGTCGTAATGCCCGTGTGCCGGAGCCCGTGAGGGCGCACCGTCCCAACGCCTGCTGCGTCGGCGATGCGAGCGACAATGATGCGCACGCCCTCACCTGTCAGGCGTCCGCCCGCATAGCGCCCCGCCCTGGAGACAAACAGGGGGCCGGGCTCTTTGCCGCGTTCCTTGATCCACGCCTTGAGTGCGTCTGCCGTCGCCGGGGGAATGGTCAGCGTCTCCCGCTCCAGTCGGCCTTTGCCGAGGATCGAGAGCTTGCGCTTCCTCAGGTCCACGTGCTCCAGGTCGAGCTCCACGACTTCACCTCGCCGCAAGGCCAGGTCGTGCAGCAAACGCAGCATGGCCGTATCCCTGCCGTCGGCTACTTGGATCATCGCGCGGTACGCATCCTCGCCCGGCCCGGCCGTGTCACGGTACCGCTGGACCTTCTCGCCTTCGAGCTCGACCGTCCAGGTCAGTAGTCCGAGCGTCCGCCCGAGCTTGAGGGCCGAGCGGATGGCCGATAGGCGCCGGTTGCGCGTGGAGGGGGAAAGCTCTCGCTCTGCCATGTCGTCGCGGTACTGCATAACCAGCAGATTCGCGCGACGGGGGCCGGCTTCGATGAGGCAATCCATCGCCTCGACCGGCCCCGACTTGCCAAGGAATGCGGCGAAGTCCCGCAGGTCCGCATCGTAGGCCCGGCGCGTGTTCTCGCTCCGGCGAGAAAGGAACTGCTCGATAAGCTCCCGTACGCCCGGCTCATCGGCCCGTGCCGGCGCCCTGGGCTCCCTCTTTATGATGTCGTCTCTCATTGCTCCGTGTTCCATGTAGGGGTTAGGGGGCGGCCCACGAGGGGCCGCCCCCGTCTCGCCTATTCGAGCATGTCGCCGGCTTCAACGGCTTGCAGCATCCGGCGGCAGTTGTTCCGGCACTGCCGGGCCAGTTCCACGTACGCCGGCAGGGGCTTTCCGTCAAGTCCCTCTACCTGCGCTATCTCCTTCACTCGCCGGGCCAGGGGCTCTGCGAGTCCGCGCCTTGCAAGGGAAAGCTCGATGCAACGCGACAGAAGAGGGGAAGCGTCTATCTGTCCCTCGAAAAGGGACTGCTGGCCTTCGTTCGTCGTTGTAAAGACCCACGCGACATGTCGCGGCAGGGCTTCGAGTGCCGTAAGCAGTCGCCGGATGATATCGGCCCTGAGCCCGTGCGCTTCGTTTACGATGTAGGCCCGTCCGATCTTCGGGCCGAGTCCGGCCAGTCGCATGTTACGTTCGATGTCGCGCAGGGCGGCGGCCGTCATGTCGCTTGAGTCCACCTCCCAGACGTTGAAGGGCTCTGCGATCCCGGCGGCTATCAGGCGCGCGATAGTCGTCTTGCCCGTGCCGCTCTGGCCGCTGATCCAGTAGGCCCGTCCGGCCAGACCACGACGGGCAAGCGTCCGAATCTTGCGGATTGCCTTGTCTTGCCCAACGACTTCGTCCCATGTCCGGGGCCTGTGCTTCTCGTAGAGGGGAAGGGCGCCCTTGACGGGGCCGAGGGCCGACTGAGCTTGTCTCTGGTTCTCTAGTGTCATGGCCGCCCCCTTACCTTGTCCCTGCGAGTATGAAGGCGGCAAGGCCCGTGTCCAGTTCGCCGGCATATAGCCCCTCGGCGAAGGCATGGACGCGCCCGTTGTAGTGGCCAAGGGCGTTGACAAGGGCTTGCGGCGTATGACCCTGATGCACGTGGAAGGCGTCGCCGTCAAGGACGACTAAGGCGACATGGCGCCCACGCCTGAGCCTGTCCACGACGCGGCGCGCGGCGTGTTCGCGTTCCTTCTCTGCGTTGTCTGTGCTGCTCGTCTGTGCTAGAATGACTTGCTGCATGGCCGTAACTCCGTTCAAGAGTCCTACGGCTGTGCGCGGCCCTGGGTGTTCGAGCACCTGGGGCCGCACTAGTGTGGGGCCGGGCCAGCCCCGTCAGTTCATTGCCCGAGTCCGGCTTCCCTGCATTGGCACCACCTTCCTTTCTGCGCTCGACGCGGCCCGCTCTCCTGAGCAGTTCGGCAACGGCCGCTCCTGCTTTCCGGGCCTTGTTTCTCTGCTTCTGGACCACGTTTCTGCCTTCGGATTCGCGCCTTTGATAAGCTATCTTATGCCAATATAATACCCCATACTCTGCCCCGTGTCAAGGGGGAAATCGTGTCTTCTGCAAGATTCTTCCGAGCGGACGTGCACCGTTTCTCTGCCGGACCGAGCGCGAGAATCCGACAGCAGACAAGCAGCAAAGAGCGGCCAGACAGGGGCCAGACAACGGGGCCGAAAACACGATTCCCCGGATGGGGGGGCGCCGGCCGGGGGCGCTTGTCTGCTCTGCCCTGTCGCTGCCGCTCCGATTCGCACGCCTTGCCCTGGACGGAGCGGCTACTTTGGGCTCTGTTTGCCCCCTACTTGCGGCCAGATTGGGGCCAGACAGGGCTCAGGCAAGGCCCAAACTACGGCGCCCGGAGCGCCCTATAGGCAGAAAGCGAGAAGCAACGCGGGGGGTCCCCACGAGCCCGGGAATCGTAACCACGCCCCTACCCCCTTTCTCCTCACATGCCCCAAGATATCCCCCTCTCCGCCGCCGGACCATTTTTGGCGGGGGCGCTTGCTGGTAGGCCCCCGCAGCCAAGCGGCATGCGCTCACTAAGCACACGCGCCACGGGGCCGTGGGGCGTCTACGGGCAGGATCGGCGCGCTGAGGAGACGGGCGGCCCCGCAGAAACGGCGGGAAAGCCGACGAGAAGCCGAGAGAGCGCCAAAGCTTCTCAGGAAGGCAGGTTACGTCATAAGCGGTTATACGACAAAGACTTAGGAGAAGAATAACCCCTTACCTGCCGCTTGGCGGAGAACCCGCGCAGGCGCGCGCGGAAGAATAGGACCGGCCTATTCGGTCTCGGTGGCGCTTTCCAGGCTGGCAGCCATGTTCAGGTGGCTGATCTCCTGGAGAGCTGCGATTACTTTCGGCAAGAGCGTCCGGCGGAAGCAGACGCCCTTGCGGGTCGGCACCCGGTCGCCGTTGCCGGCAGGGTCAGTCCACACCCTTACGTCCACCACATCACGCCCGTACAAGGTCTGCGCACGGATACGGATCTCCTCAGTCGAGTTCTTCTGAACAACGATCGGTTCTGAGACTGTTTGCGTCGTCATCTGCCGTCCCCCTGTTCTACAGTTAAGGCCCCCAAACCGCGATGTGCGACCCTAAACACGCACCCCTCATTCTCGTTGTCATAAGTCCTTGCTGGGCAAGGGTCGAAATCAGAGAACTGTGGTACATAAGACCCCCCCTTGGGCACGCTGCTTCCGGCGCTGTTCCCGATAAGTCGCTCGGCGGCGTTCCGCCCGGCATGTGGGACACAGCCGTTTGCCCTTCGGCAGGGGCGCGCCGCACTCACAGTGCCGGCCTGCCGCTTCGGACTTCTCGGGCAGACGGCCAAAGAACGGATGTCGCCTCGTCCGTTTCCTAGTACCCTCGTCCTCAATCCGCGCCAGCGACTTGCGCAGATCCCGGCGCGTTTGCTGGATGTAGGCCGCCCCAACCCCGGAGTATTCAGCCCGCCTGAGCCTAAGCGGCAGCAGACACCCCTCGAAGTACTTGCAGGGCAACTTGTCTCTGAGCAGGCAACGAGCCAGCGGAACCGCGAACGCGCTCTGCGTGTCAATCCCCCGGCATCCGCCCTCACACCAGTTCGCGCACTCAAGAACCGCCATCCTCTCCGCTGTCCGAACCGAACTTACCACTGTTTTCCCCCTTTCATGCCCCAACCCTTTTTCAGCGCGAAAGCCACAACCAGCGACCAGAACCCCGTTGCTGGCCTCAAAAACTCGCTTTCCGCCTTACCGAACCGCTGGAGGGCGGATTCTCGTGGCCGGCCAGATGAGGTAACTCAAGCCTCCCCAAGCCCCCTGACCTTCTTTCTGTCGGATTTTGCGACACTAGCCCGATTTCTGCCGAAGATTCTTGGCCTTGACGAGCGAAATCTGTTTTCCCGTCGAAACCGGCCGAATTCCTTTGCGTCAGAGACTTCCTTCAAGAATTTGCGCCGCCTTTCGCCTGCGCTCCGCCGTTTTGTATGCGTCGGATTCTGTCCGTTCGAGCCGCCACTTAAGGAGGCCCAGTGCATCCCGAACATTCTGGACTTTTTGGATCTCTTGCATGACCAACTCAACATGGATGGGGCCGAACTGCTCGACAAGGGCCGTCAGTCGTTGCGCCGTTTCCTTCGGTGAAGCCGTTTTCGTCTTTGCTGCTTGAGAAAAAAAACCCCCCGTCGTTGTTTCATCGAGGCCGAGTCTCTGGGCAATCTCATCTGGCCTGAGTTCGGGGCGGGGGCTTACGGGGGGGTTTTCTCTTTCAACGTCTCTGCCAACTACTCTCTCAACAGATGGCGTCCCCTCAGCTTCCGCCCAAGTCCCCTCCGTTTCCGCCCAAGTCCCCAAAACTTCCTCTCTGGCGGCGTTTTGGGGGCATGTCCCCTCAGCTTCCGCATTGGCGTCCAAGAGCCTTGTAGATAAGAGCGAGACGGGCTGAGGATGTTTGCGGGGCGCCCGTTTCTCGGCTCCAGCTTGGCGAGCAGGGGCGCCAGCTTCCGCATTGAGCCGTAAGAGTGCCCAGGATGGGCGCAAGAAGACCAGAGAGGGTTCGCAGCCCGCCTTCGCGTCCCACGTCATGTATTCCGCCTCTCGGAGACGGTATCGGGCGTGTTCCACAGTCTTGTTGCTCAGGCCGAGTTGGCGCGCGATACTCGCCCAGGTCCGTCGCTTTTCCAGGCCGGCACAGAAGGCCAACAGCACTTGGTCCACGTCGGGAATGTCCGTATCCCAAAGGCGGTCGCTCAGACGATCCCATTCGCCCTGCCGTGTGGGATCATTGCCCTTGCGGTAGGCGCGTCCACGCCAGCATAGATGGTAGGTATTCGGCGCCGCTGGCCCCCGACCGCGCTCAACAGTCATGAGGTTCTCTGCTTGCAGTTTCCGAAGGTGCGTGCGCAGCGTCCGCACCGTGACGCCCCGGTCTTCGGCCAGGTTCCGCTCAGTGACCTGGGCGAAGGTTTGCCCCACGGGCACAAAGCGCGTCACGGTCGCCCATGTTTTCGCTGCGCTGGGACCGCACTTGCGTGTGACTTCGCGCGGCACGGGCCGAAAGTGAACGGACGGATGTGCGTCCAGATGGTCGGGGGTCGGGCAGGGCGCTACATACCCACCGCCCCCCTGCGAAAGCTCAAGAGCCCCCTGGTCCGAGAGCTTCCGCGCAACGTCGAGGATAGATACTTCCTTGGCGGCCCCGAGCGAGCCTTGCAGACAACGTCCAGGTGTGCTAGACTTGTTCAACATCAGGTCCCCCCAGCAAAGGGATTCGTTCTACGCCCCCGCCACGGACATGGCGGGGGCTTCCATTTGTGCGCAGAAAGACGAAGGGCCACGCCGCTGGCGAGCGTGGCCCTGATACCGGGCGATCTGGAGACAGGCGCCCGTAAGTTCTTGCTCTGTCCTGCGACTCCCTCTCGGCCTTTTCTGTCCCATCTCCAGATCTCGGGCTACGCTTGCCAGCGGCCCGCACTCCCGTACTCTTCACACCGTCATCCGTGCGCCCGTCAGTCCACGACAAAGCTCCGAGCGGCAGAAGCCCCGGACGGCGTGTACGTCACCTCGGCATACGCTGCGGCAATCTGCACGTTGCCTCCACTGACCGACGACACGAAGCGAATCTGGAGGTCGTCCAAGTCTGACTGGTCCCATGAGCCATTGAATGTCACGCTCTTCCAGGACCAGCTCGTTGTCGGATTGAGGTTCTGTGCCGTCTTCCAGCCGGCGTCAACGTAGATGTTGGCCGTCATATTGGCCGTGCCACTGTAGATGCAGTACGCCCAGACGGTGATGCTGGTGATGCTCGCCACGCCGGCGAGGGTTGCCATCCCGTAGGTTTCCTGCTTCGCAGTTACGCTTGTCAGAATGAGGTCCGCCGTGTCCGGCGCAGTGGGTTGTCGTGTTGCGTCGTCGATGTAGTTGTAATGGTTCGCCTGCGGCGCGCCTCCCGTGGTCCACTGAAGCGGCGAGCCGTCTGCGTTTGGGTCCACGTAGCCTGTTGCCATAGCTTCCTAGCTCCGCTGAATCTTGAGCGTCAGCGTGCAGCGCGTGATGGTGGCGCAACTATCCACGTTGACACGGATGATGTCGGTGGCTGTCAACGAAGTAGTCCAGCCTGTCAGGGTCGTATCTACGTCCTTCGTGGCGCTGCTGATCTCCGGTTCGTTGCCGCCCATGATTGTGTCTGCATCGGTAGGCGGGAAGTTGGCATAGGTGTCCTTCCACAGGTCAACCTTGATGCTGCCGGTCTGGTCCGCTAAGAGCCAGACACCGACGATGGTGCCGGCGCAGACCACCATGTCGCCCTTGATGCCCGTGGTGATTGCTGAGCCGCTGCCGTCAATAATGAAATTCTTGTACTCGTAAAGTGATGTTTGTAGGGCAGTCAGCGCCTCTCGAATTCCCTGCTCGGAGACGATATCGTCGTCCGCACCAGGAGTACCCACAGTCGTGAGCAGGTCCGGCCCGTCTCCAACCGTGTTCGCCCCGCTTGCCTTGACGATCTTGTCAGTCGTCAGCGCCATGCTACACCTCCACCGTCACGATCTCGCCATCGTCGTTCACGACCACGTCGCCGTCCCCGTTCACAACCAGCGTCTTGACGCCGCCCTGCCATGCAACCGTCCCATCAGCCTGGATTGTCGGCACATCGTATTCGTCGCTGCTCTGAATCAGGCCGATCACGGCATTGCTGTTGCAGACCAAAATGCTCCCCTTGGCTGCGCCGCTCAGGTCCGCATCCGTTCCGCCAGCAGACAAGTCGATCTTGCCGTCCGCATCGGCGTCGTAGACGGTCGTAACCATCGCGTACCCGTCCAGGTACTCGAAGTTCAGCTTGACGATCCCCCAGTTGTGCTGATCCATCGGATCGCCAACGCCAACATTGACCTGTCTAATGGTCATGCCGCCCCCCCGTCACCGGCGGGTCGCTCCGGCGCAGTCACTTCCCCACCCCCACGCCTTCGCGCCGCGACGCCCCACGCCGCCGCACGGGCTCCAGACCCGCTGCGATGCGCTGCAGCGTGTCCTCGATGTCACCCAGGCGATAGATGCACCGCGCCTGGCCTGTATCCCCGAGCTTCGCCTTCCTCACGGCCCCCGATTCCACGAGCTCCCGAATCCGCCGATCGCTGAGCCCAAATTCCCTGCGAACGTCCGCTGCATCCCCCCACCGAGCCTGCCCACCCATACCGGTTCTCCCCTTAGAAAGTCCAGCGCCAAGACATAGCGGACCGACAACTACAACTTGAAGTGTAGCAAAATCACATGGTGTTGTCAACCCCAAGACCGGGAAGATTTCATCAGCGCCAGGTCACGGGCACGCCGCCCGTCTTCTGGCTTGTTTCAAGTCATCCGCCGCCAAGCACTTACATAGGAGCCCCGTCTATTACGCGTCCCCGCTCCTTTCGCAGCGCGGTTATCCGCTCCAAAGGAGGAGAGACAAAGGTCCCGCCGGATTGTGTGGCGCTCTATCCCGGCCAGACGCCCCGGACTACCAGTGAGAGCTACTACGGGGAGTAACCAGCACGGTGCGCCTAACCCCTGTCCCCTTGCACATGGGGAAGCAGGCTAGCAGAGCGACGAGCGCACTATCGTATGTGGGCGAGTCCCTTCTGTGGGGCTCAGGGCGGGCTGCGGCGCTACGAAAGGAGTAAAGCTCTGATGGCGGCCTAGGTGCCATTCGCGCGTCTGCCGGCCTCCGGTGCCCTTCTGTGCGCCTTCGTCGAGGTGTGCCAAGGTTCAGGGCTGGGGGGTGAAAGGCCGACGCATGGGGTTGGCACAAAGTCCTAGCGCAATGGAATCGCAAAAAGGTCAATTCCGTAGAAAGCCGCGAAAAGGTGAATTCCGGCGGAAGTCGCGAAAAGGTCGATTCCGTCGAAAGTGGAGAAACGTGCACAGAACCAGGGGGCTGGCTTGTTGGAAACGAGGGGATGCTATGACCGTGAGCATGTCCGACCTTGGTGGGCCGTAGGAGGCCCTGTGCTCACGCCAGAGCGACGAAACGGAGGAAACACAGCCCCAGCCCCGTGGCAGGATTTCGCGTCCCTGGGCGCGTGGAAACGAGGGATTCCCCGGCTGCGGGGGTCAGGGGATCGAGTCCACGGCGCGTTTCAGGCGCTCCAGGTTCTCTGGCGTGTAGGCGGCCTGTGTTCGGTCCGACTTGTGGCCCAGCAGGCGCTCCCGGTCCCCGATATCCACGCCGGCGGTCGCCATCGCGTCGTTTGCATACACCCGCCAGCAGTGAAACGAGAGGTCGGGCGCTACCTTCTTGGCGCGCCGGTTCCAATGCTTCAGGAAGCCGTGGGCGTACTTGACGGTGCCGTCCTTGGCTTTGTAGTCGCCGGCGTCCAGGAGCCGCCCCTTCTTCCGCTTCCGCAGCAGTTCGTTGACCAGCGGCTCCAGCTTGTCGGCCACGGGCACGAGCCTTTCGCTGGCCACCGTCTTCACGCTGCGGCCAGGTCCCTGGCCCGTCACGCGGAAGCAGCGCACGCCACGCGTTTGCACCACGTCCTCCCCGCGGAGTTGTGCGAGCTCGCTGACACGGCAGCCCGTGTATCGCGCCAGCATCGGCATGGCCCGCCAGGTCAGCGCGGCGATGGCGTCGGGCCGGGGCAAGCCCATCAGAGTCTCGGCTTCCTCAGGCGTGGGAGCCCGCTTGTGTCCGGGTGAGACTCGGGCGACGCCTACACCATCGAAGGGATTGTCCTTGCGGCTCACACGCCCTTCGCCCAGCAGCCAACGGAACAGGCGGCGGAGGTCCTGAAGGTGCCGCTCAACGGACGTGGCCGACAGCTTCCGCTCCCCTTCCTGGGCCGGTATCGGCGGGCCGGCCCGACGTTGCCACGTGGCCGGCAGAGTCAGGAGCGTGTCGCGCAGCCCAGTCGCGTCTCTCTTGGTGAGCCCGTTCACGTCCGCGTCCGGGCCGAGCAACTGGCACGCCGCATCGAGGGAGGCGGCATACTTGCGGAGGGACGCGGGAGCGTAGGAGCGTGACGAGCGAAGGTAGGCGACGAACTGATCGGCGGCAGTGCGGAGAGTCAACGTCTTGGTGGGCAGCCCGGTCAGCCCGGGGCGGAGCTCCCGGAAGCGTTCTGCGATCTCCGCGTCGGCCTGGGCGGCAGCTTCGGCGATCTGCTGAACGAACCGGCCGGCGTAGGTGGCCGCCAGGAGCGGGGTCAGGTATCGGTCCCGGATCTGCTGCGCCGTTTTCAGGTCCGCCGTGGCAAGACTGGCAACGAATTCGCGCGGCTTTCCGCTCTCGGCTTCTCCGAGTCCCCATTCTTTTGGCGGGCTGGGGACACGGATGTACCATTGCCGGCCGCGCCTTTGCAGATACTTCGTGTCGGCCATCGGTCCCTCTCCTTGCGTAACCGATGGCGTGCGCGGCCTTTTCGGCGTTGGCATAAGCCCTTGTCCACCAATCAGATAAAGAAGATGGTGGAGACGAGGGGATTCGAACCCCCGGCCTCGGCAGTGCGAGTGCCGCGCTCTCCCAGCTGAGCTACGTCCCCACCCTAGAGCGCATTATAGGGAGTCCCGGCGTGCATGGCAAGCAATCGCGTCCGCGCCCCCGCATTCCCCCCGCGCCGTCAGGCGGAGGGCTTGCCGACGAACTTGGGCATCAGGTCGTGGCCCTGCTCTATGACGACGTCCGTCGCGCGCGCGTGTGCCTCCGTGAACGGGCGACCGGACCGCGCCTCCACTCCGGCGCCCCACATGACGAACGGCACCTGGTCACGCTTGTGCTTTCCGTCTTCGACGGACGTGACGTGATCCGGCATGACGAGCAGACGCAGTCCCTGGTCGGCGCACTGGGCCATGATCGGGCCGACGATCTCGCGGTCGATCTGCTCCAGGGCCCTAATCTTGCCCTGAAGGTCCTGATCGTGCGCGGCCTCGTCGGGCGCCTCAATGTGGACGAATACCAGGTCGTGAGTCCGCAGGCCGTCAACGGCGTATCGGCCCTTTGCCGCGTAATCCGTGTCCACGTAACCGGTTGCGCCGGGAACCGTTATGACGTCCCAGCCGATGAGGCGGCCGATCCCCCGAACCAAATTGACGGCGCTGATGACGCCGCCCGCCAGACCGAAGCGCGACCGGAAGCTCTTCAGGGCGGGCGTCTGCCCCTGCCCCCAGAGCCAGATCATGTTGGCCGGGTTGCGGCCCAGGTCCACGCGGACGTGGTTGACTTCGTGCGCCTCGAGCACGCTGCGCGAGCGCTCCATCAGGTCGACGAGCAGCTCGGCGTTCTCGCCCCGGGGGTAGTTCTGCCTGAGCGGTTGCCCGACCACGTCGTGAGGCGGCACGGTCTCGACGGCCAGGGCCAGCGGACCGCGATACATCATGATGTGCCGGTAGCTTGTGCCCGCGTGGAAGGTGAGCTCATTGGTTCCCAGCCGCTGGTTCAGGGCCTCGACCAGCGCGCCGGCCTCTTCGTTGGATATGTGGCCGGCGGTGAAGTCCTCCAGCGTCTCCTGTCCGGCGGTGATAAGGTTGCACCGGACGGCCCAGTCGCGCGGTCCCATCTGGATGCCCATGTCGGCGGCTTCCAGCGGCCCCCGGCCGGTGTAGTTCTCGACCGGGTCGTACCCGACCACGCTCATGATGGCGACGGAACTGCCCGGCGTCATGCGGGGCGGAATGTGACAGGTCAGGCCCAGCAGGCCCTCCTGCGCGGCGCGGTCCATGTTGGGCGTTCGCGCCGCCTCCAGAGGCGTCTTCTCCCCGAGCTTCGCCACGGGATAGTCGGCCGCGCCGTCGGGAACGATGACGCAGTACTTCATCCTGGCCTCCCCGGCGGCCGGAGCGCACTGCCGCCGATTCACCTCGTCATATGTCTTCGACCCTGAGGACGCGCGTCCGGTCGCCCTGGACGACGTCCAGTGCGTCGATCCTCTCCAGCGCCGTCTTGAGCGACGCTTCCCGGGCCCGGTGCGTCATGAAGACGACCGGAACGAACTCCTCCCCCGGCGCAGCCAGCTCTTGCTGCCGCACGGAGGCGATGCTGATGTCCTCTTCGCCCAGTATGCCCGCCACCTTGGCCAGCACGCCCGGGCGGTCCAGGCAGTCGAGCCGGAAGTAGTAGCGCGTCTCGACGTCCCCCATCGGCACCAACCGGGCGTCGGGCACGTCGCCGAACTGGTTCAGGGCGGCGAACTGCGTCCCGTAGACGCCGAGCGCGACTCGAACGACGTCCGCCATGACGGCACTGGTGGTGGGCAGGCGCCCCGCGCCCTGCCCCGTCAGCACGATCTCGCCGGCCAGGCTCCCGTGGATGCACACTGCGTTGTAGACGCCGCCCACGCCCGCCAGCGGATGCGCCCGGCGCAGCAGCGCCGGATGGACCCGCAACTCCAGGCGGTCCGCGTGCCTGATGCCGACGGCGAGGAGCTTGAGGGTGTAGCCGAGCGCGCGCGCATAGCGCAGGTCGCGCAGCTCCACGTCGGCGATGCCTTCGCACGGGATGTCCCGGAGCTTCACGTTCAGGCCGAAGGCCAGCCTGCCCAGCACCGCCAGCTTGTGGGCCGAGTCAAGCCCTTCCACGTCGAGGCGCGGGTCGGCCTCCGCGTAGCCCTTCTCCTGGGCCTCTCCGAGGGCCCGGGCGTACGGCATGCCCGACTCCAGCATGCGGGTCAGGACGTAGTTGCACGTGCCGTTGACGATGCCATAGATGCTCTCGATGCGGTCGCCAACCAGGCCGTCCCGGACGGCGGCTATGACCGGAATGCCGCCCGCGACGCTGCCTTCGAACGCGATGGAGCGCCCGTGGCGGCGGGCCAGCCGGTAGAGGGCGTCGCCGTGCTCGGCCAGCAGGGCCTTGTTGGCGGTCACGACGTCCTTGCCAGCCCTCAAGGCGCCTTCGACGACCCGTTTTGCGGCCGTCGTTCCGCCGAAGAGCTCGACGACGACGCTCACGTCGGGATCGCTCAGCGGTCCCTCCAGGTCGTCCGTCAGGATGACGCTTTCGGGCAGGGGCAGGGACCGCCGGATCTCGTCGACCCTGGCGTCGACGATGTACTTGAGCGCTATGCCGGCGCCCGCGTGGCCAGCCCCCGCCCCGCGCGAAAGCAGGGCCTCAGCCACGCCCCCGCCGACGGTTCCGCATCCGAAGAGGGCCACTTTGCACTGCACGGTTCGCAGGTCCTTGATCCGCAAAGGGAACCGACAAGCCGACTTCCGCCAAGACAGGAGAGTATAAACGCCCCCGACTGGGGGTGTCAATCGCGTGCAGGGGGTCCGGCCAGGCGCTCCCCTGCCCCGGGATCATGAGCGGGCGGCGAACGCCGTGTAGTCCATCTCCACGAACGGGTCGTCAAGCCACTCGTAAGTGCGGAGCCGGCCGGGGTCGATCCGGCCCGCTTCGACCTGCCCCATCAGGTCTCCGAAGCGGCCGATGAGGTCGTTGAAGCGACGCGTTGCGTACTGCCGGGCGGCGCCGGCGCTGATCAGGAAGGGCCAGTCGCTGCCCTGTGCCAGCATCAGTTCACGCGCGCACTGGTTGAGGGCACGGCGCAGCAGCCCATCGGCCGACGGGTGCTGCGAGGCGGCCCGGGCCAGCCGGCCCTCGGCGGACCGGAGGGGGCCGTACACCCAGTCGTTCGAGCCGTTCACCCACGACTCGAAGTAGCCGCCGTAGCCCCACGTCGAGGTCGCCGGGCGCCCCTCCTGCCGGACGGCGGCGCCGCCCTCCAGGTAATCCCGTGGCGTGAGGCATGCCAGCCCTTCGCTCCGCGCGACCAGCCGGAGGACGCATTCCAGGAACTCGAGGCCCTCGAACCACCAGTGGCCGAACAACTCCGCATCGTAGGGCGCAACGATGACGGGCCCGATGCCCGTCGCGCCGCGCACGCGGCCGACCTGTTCGAGGCGCTGCCGGACGAAGTGCGCCGCATGCTCGGCCGCCCGTGCGCCGGCGGCTTCGGGATCGTACGGCTCCTTCCTGTCCAGCGGCACGTCGCCGGTCACGCGGTGGTACTTCAGCCCGAGGTGCCGCCGGACCCCGTCCGCGTGCAGGTAAGGGCGCACGTAGTCGAGCTCCGCGTCAAAGCCCAGGTCCCGGTGGAACTCGCGGTAGGCGGGATCCCCGGGGTAGCCCTCGTCGGCGCTCCAGACCTGCTTGGACGTCTCCACGTCGCGCCCGAACGCAGACGGGCCCGCCGGCGTGGCCAGCGGCGCGAACACGCCGAAGCGCGGGCGCGGATCCGCCAGCAGCACTCCGTGCGTGTCAACGAAGAAGTAGCGGAGCCCGAAATCCGTGAGAAGCTCGTCGATGCCGGGACCGTACGCGCACTCAGGGAGCCAGAACCCCAACGGGCGCGCGCCGAAGTGTTTCTCGAAGCTCCGCAGCCCCACGGAGACCTGCGCCCGCCGGCCCTGTTCCGTCGCGACCAGGGGGAGCAGGGCGTGCGTCGCGGCCGAGCCGATCAGTTCGATCCGTCCGCGTTCCACAAGGCCCGCGAAACCCCGCAGCAGATCCAGGCCACAACGGTCCTGGTAGGTCTCAAGCACGGCCTGGTACCGCCCGGCATACAGGCACGCCGCGGCGTTGAACGGACCGCCCTGCGTGCGCTCCACCTCTTTCTCGGCCAGTTCGATGCGCGTGCGGAGGTACCTGACGCATCGCTGCCGCAGCAAGTCGTTGGAGAGCATCTCGCACAGCGTGGGGCTGATCGAGAGCGTCAGCCGCGCCGGCACGCCGTCCGCCTCCAGCCGCTCGAGCATCTGGAGCAGGGGGACGTAGGTTTCGGCGACCGCCTCGTAGAGCCAGTCCTCCTCCAGGAAGTCGTCATGCTCGGGGTGGCGGACGTAGGGCAGGTGGCAGTGCAGGACCGGTATCAGGAAGCCTTCAGCCATGTCGGCGACGGGACGGTCGGCGGGCGCGCCGCGGCCGCGGCGCCCTGGGCCTGGAGGAACCGATGAAGAGCGCCGTTGACTCGTAGTTCAGGCCCGGAACGTGGCGGCCCCGCGCCGCCCGGAGCGGCTCGGCGAATCGGGGCGGGAACGCTCTGTTGCCGGCCTCCGAGGCCGGCCTGTCCCGGGGCACCTCAACCTGCTGCGTACGGCAGATGACGTGGACCCCCGCAAGCCGTTCCACGGCCAGCTCGAACTCGTACGTCCGGCCCGGCTCGACGTCCAGGTAGTGGTTCCCCGCGCGGGCGTCCACCGCGATCTCCCGGAGGGTGCCCTCCGCAACCTCGCGCGCCCGCAGCAGCCAGCGTCCGGCCACGCCGTCGGCGCCGCCGGTCAACTGCCAGTGCAGGAACACCGTCTGCGGATCGCGGACAAGCGCTGCGATCTCGCCCTTGATGTCATGTGGCATTGCGGACACTGTATGCTCGCCCCCCCCGGCTGCCTCAGGGCCGCGCCGCCGGGCTCAGAAGGCCGGGAAAGGCATGGCCTTGGGTACAACGACGACCCCGCCGTCGCTGACGGCGAAGTGCCGGTGATCCCACCCATGGTCGACGCCGATCCTGGCGCCGTCGGGTATCACGTTGGACTTGTCCACGATGGCCTTCCTGATCACGACGTTTCGCCCCACGCAGGTGCCGTCCAGAATGAGTGACTGCTCGATGCGACTGCCCGCGCCAACCCGGACGCACGCTCCGATGATCGAGTCGGACACGTCGGCGCCGCAGATGACCGCGCCCCGGCAGATCAGGGAGTTGCGGACCCGGGATTCGGGCGCGTCCGGACCCGGCCCGGCCGCCCGGACCATCGCGGGCGGATCGCTGAATGAGCGCCCCCGGATGGGCCATCTCTGGTCGGAGAGATCCAACGGCGGCTCGGGGCCGAGCAGGTCCATGTGGGCCTCCCAGTAGACGTCCAGCGTGCCGATGTCGCGCCAGTAGCCGCCGGGGAAAAGGTAGGCGAAGACCCGATCGCCCGCCGCGATCATGGCGGGCACCACGTCCCTGGCGAAGTCGTGCGTGCCGCCGCGCTTGGCGTCGTCGATCACCTGCCGGACGAGCCTATCGGTCTCGAAGGCATAGATGCCCATGGAGCACAGGCAGGCATCGTCCCTGCCCGTCATCGGTTCGGGCTCGGCCGGCTTCTCCTGGAAGCGGACGGCCCGGAGGTCCGGATCAACGCCGATGACGCCCAGGCGGCCGGCGGCCTCCTTGAGCGGACGCTCGACGCAGGCCACCGTGAGGTCCGCCCCCGTCTCCACGTGCCGGGCCAGCATCAGGGAGTAGTCCATGCGGTAGACGTGGTCGCCGCTGAGGATGAGGACGTGCCGGGGCCGCACGTGCTCGAGCGTGTAGATGTTCTCGTAGATGGCGTGGGCCGTGCCGAGGTACCAATCGCCGCTCATCCTGAGCTGCGGCGGCCGGGTCTCGATCCACTCGCCGAGCTCGGGGTTGAAGATGTTCCAGCCGAGCTTGATGTGGCGGTCCAGCGAGTCGCTCTTGTACTGGGTCAGCACGTGGACCTTACGCAGGCCGCTGTGGAGGCAGTTGCTGAGGGTGAAGTCAATGATCCGGTACGTGCCCGCGAAGGGCACGGCGGGCTTGGCGCGGTCCTTGGTCAGGGGATAGAGCCTCTCCCCTTGCCCGCCGGCCAGCACCATCACGAGCGTCTCTCTGAGTATGTCCGTGATGCTTTTGTCTGCCATGATGCCGGGCGCGCGCTTTCATGCTCGGGGCGTCCAGGCCGGTGCTTCCCCGTCCGCCGGCACGAGGAGCCGGGCGGGGCCCGCCGCGTCAGTCCGCACCTGCCGCTCCCCCTTTCTGGAGGGCCTGCTGCACGGCCTTCACCAGGGGGCCGACGTCGGCCGACTTGAGGATGTAGGCGTCCGCCGCCCAGCTCATGAAGTTGTCCTGGTACTCGCTGTAGCCCGTGTTGATGATCACCGGGATACCTCTGTCGTGGCTGAGTATCTTGGACATTGACTCGATGCCGTCCATCTTCTCCGGCAGGTTGATGTCCATGATGACGACGTCCGGCTTCTGCTCCATGGCCAGTTGCAGGGCCGTTTTCCCGTCGGCGGCGCAGATGACCTCGTAGCCCCGGTCCTCCAGCTCCTGCCGGTAGAGCAGACGGACGTTTTCTTCGTCTTCTACGAGCAGGATTCTAGTCATTGTGGATCTCCCTTCCCCCTATGAGTTCATAAAAGCTCCGATTCTGCTGCTTCGTCCGGCCCGTCGCCCTGCGCTGCGAGGGTGACGGTAAACGTGGTGCCGGCGCCGAGCCGCGTCTGCACGTCGATGCGCCCCGCGTGCTGGCGCACGATCCGTTGCGAGACGGACAGGCCGAGCCCGATGCCGCCGATCTTCGTGGAGAAGAAGGGCCTGTAGATCTTATCGAGCACATCTTCGTCCATGCCGGCCCCGGTGTCGGCGAAGACGATCTCCACCTCGGCGTCCCGGGCGTCCGTGGAGATCGAGAGCGTCCCTTCGCCTCTGCTCTCCATTGCCTCGACGGCGTTCTTGATGAAGTTGATGACGACCTGCTTGATCATCTCGGCGTCGGCCTCCACCTGGGGCACGCCCTCGGCGAGCGACAGCTTCAGAGCGATCTTGCTCTCGTCAAGGTAGCTCTTGAACTGCTCGGCCGTCTGGCGGACGATGTCGTTGATGTCGGTCGGACGCTTGTTGGGCCGCAGCGGGCGCGTGTAGTCCAGCACGTTGGCCAGGGTGCGTTCGAGCCGCCGGGTCTCCTCGTAGATGATCGTCGCGTTGCGGTGCGTCTTGGGCTCGTCGGCGTGCTGGCGGGCTATGGAGGAGGCGAACCCCCCGATCACGGTGAGAGGATTACGGATCTCGTGGGCCAGATGGCTCGCCATGCGCCCCACGCTGGCCATCCGCTCGGCCTCGATCAGGCGGTCCCGCGCTCGCTCGAGCTCCTTCAACTGGGTCTGGATCCTCTCGTACGCCCGGGCGTTGGCTATCGCCAGGGAAGCCTGCCGGCAGAACATCTCCATCAGCTTCACCCGCTCCTCGTCTATCGGCGCGCGTGAGTACTTGTTGTCGGCCAGCATCACGCCGAGCGGCTCGTCCTGAACGGTGAGCGGCACGCAGATGAACTCGTCCAGGTCCAGCCGTTGCACCACCTCGGAGCGCGCGGCCTGCGGCGAGCCCACGCCTGCCACGTGCAGCGGCGTCCGGGTCGCCAGGGCGCGGACCAGGCCGTCTTCGCGCGCGGACAGAGGGATGCTCAAAGCCTTCACCCGGTCGGTCAGGCGCCTGTCGCTTGCTGCGGGCGAGGCGGAGTCCAGCAGCTCGTCGATCGTCTGGTCCTTCTGCGCCAGGTCGTCCCATATGCGCGCCGCGTCGTCCGGCGAAGTCGGCCCGACGGCCATCTTTCCCTCGAGCGCCTTCCCCTCATCGTCCAGAAGGAACACAAAGGCGCGGTTGAACCCTATGGCATGGCCGGCCGTAACACAGGTCAGAACCAGGTGGAGGACCCGTTCCAGGTCCAGAGACGTCTCGACCTTCTCGGCCAGCTTGCTGATGAGGCGCATCTCCTCGGTCTGTCGGCGCTGTTCGGTGATGTCCAGCGTCAGCAGGAGCACTCTGGCCTCTCCGTAGGTGACGGGCGTGAAGACGTGCTCGTAGCAGTGCCACACGCCGGGCTCGTCGGTCTGCTCGTTCACGCGCGTGGTCAGCTTGCCGCTGGCGACTGCCTCGGCTGCGGGACAGGGAGGAGCGCACCCGATCGCCGCGAAGACCTCGTGGCAGCCCCGGCCGAATGCCCGCGAGTCGAAGCCGAACCACTTCATCATCGTGCTGTTGGCCCATTGCACGTTCAGGTCGCCGTCGATCAGCGCCAGGCCCGCTCCCATGGCGTCGACCACGAGGCTGAGCGTGTCCCTTTCACGGCGCAGTTGCTCTTCGGCACGCTTTTGCTCCGTGATGTCCACCAGGTAGGCAGTGAAGCCGATGTGCTCGTTCTGCTCGTCGTACATCGGCGCGCGCGTCTCGCGGATGGTGCGGATGCGGCCGTCCTTGCGCGCCACGGAGCGCTCGGCAGTCGTCAGCCCGGTGCGGAGGCATTCCTCGAGGGCCTTCGGCAGGTCGTAGGGCTCGGCCGCGAACTCAGCGGGCGTCTTGCGCCCTACCACTTCGCGCTCCTCGTAGCCCAGCATGGCGCCGCAACTGGGGCTCCAGTGCGTGTAGACGCCCCGCGTGTCCGTGCTGGTGATCCCGACGGCGGTGCTGCGGATGATGTTGGCGAGCTGCTCGTGGGCGCGCTCGATCTCGTAGCGGTCATGGCCGCGTTGCAGGATCATGCGAGCGTTCTGCAGGGCGACGCCGATGTGCGGAGCCACGTGCTCGAGGGCGGCTATCTCGCTCTCCGGGAAGTCGCGCTCCCTTTCGGACAGCAAGTGCATCACCCCGAGCACCTGTTCTGCCCTCTTGACGGGCACGGCCAGCTCGCTGCGGGCCCTGTATTCCTCGTCGAACCCGACGTGGCGCCTGGAGTCCTCCTCCAGATCGAAGGCGCGGATCGTCTCCCCGGTCTGAGCGCAGAGCCCGATGGACCCCTGGCCGACCTTCTGACGGTATTCGCCCGGCCGGTAGCGCCGTTCGCGGCCGGACTCGGCCACCAGCACGCACTCGCCGGCCTCGTCGTCCACGGCGAACAGAGACACGTCGAAGTAGTCCCGGAACGCGCGCAGCGCGTCCACGGCGCCTTCGAGCAGCGCCTTGCGGGTGGGCAGCTCCAGGAGCGAGCGGCCGATCCGTGCGATGACCTCCGCCTCGCTGATCTCCTTGCGCGAACGCTCCATCCTGGCCGTGCGATCCAGCGCCAGGGCCAGCACGCTACAGAAGTCGCGAAGCCTGCGGCTGTCGGCCCGGTCGAACGTGCCCCCCTGACTGCCGTAGAGCAGCAGCACGCCCGAGATCTCGCCCCGCGAAACCAGCGGGCAGCACGCCAGGCTCTGCACGCCCTTCTCCAGCAGTTCGGCGCCGTTCACTATCCGGTCGTCCGCCCGCACATCCGGGCAGATGAACTCGTCCCTGCGCCGCCCGACGCTGTCCAGCAGGGATACGACTGCGCCGGCCGCGAGCTCCCGGTCGGTCAGGTACTGGGACTGCTCGGCGACCACGGGCACGGGCAGCTCGTCCCCTTCCACCAGTTCACTGGCGCCGTCGTCGGCTCCGCCGACGCGCACGCGGCAGCCGGCCAGGTCCCAGATGGCGCGGAGCTTCTGGACGGCAAGGCGGAAGGCCTCGCCGGGGGTCTGCGCATCGGCCACCGCTCCTTCGATCTCCCAGGCCGCGAGTATCTCCTGCAGCCGCTCCTGCGCGATCTTCTGGTCCGCTTCGCTGGTCAGCTCGTATAGCTCCGCGCTGCGGCGCAGGATGGCTTCGACGACATCGTCCACCTGACGCGAAGTGCGGAACGCCTCCAGCTCGTCCTCCAGGGCTTCGAAGATGATCTGCTTGCAGACGCTCTTCAGCTCCAGCAGGCCGTAGGCGATGTCCGCCAGCCGCACATCGTGCTGCCGTCCCTCAAGCACCAGATGGTAGAAGGAAGCGATGTCGGCTTCGGGATGCTTGCCTTCGATGCGGGAGATGACCATCTCGTAGAACTCACGCGCGTCGGCGCGGAAGAGCTTGTTCTCCACGAGGCCGGCGACGCCCTTCTCGTCCGCCAGCAGGCTGACCTTCCCCAGCCACCTCTCGATGGCCTCGCTCCCGTGGGCGCGTAGGATCTCGACCGCGCCGAGCCGCTCCTCCGCGATTTCCGTCCTCTGGCTCACGGCCTCTCCCCGAATGCCTGGATCGCCGCCCGCTGGGTAAGCTTCAGGCGGGCCTTCCCGTAGATCTCCATGTACTGCCGGGCGCTGCGCTCCCACGACCAGTCCTGCGCCATGCCGTTCAGCATGAGCCGTCGCCACGCGCTGCGGTCCGTGTAGAGGTCGATCGCCCGGCGGACGGCCTGCACGAGCGCCTCAGCGCTGTACTCGCCAAACGTGAAGCCCGTGGCCTCACCCAACGCCAGCCGATCGGGGCTGTAATCGGTCACGGTGTCCGCCAGGCCTCCCGTCTCCCGCACGATGGGCACGGTTCCGTACATCAGGCTGTAGAGCTGGTTCAGGCCGCAGGGCTCGAACCTGCTCGGCATCAGGAACATGTCGCTTCCTGCCTCGATCTGGTGGGCGGCCCCCTCGTCATAGGCCAGCAGCAGGCCGAAAGAGCGCGGATGCTGCGCCTGAAGGCCGCTCAGGAAGGCGTGGTACTCGGCGGCGCCCCTGCCCAGCGCGACGAACTGGATGTCGTCTTCCAGCAGCGCCGGCAACGCCTCGCGCAGCAGGTCCAGGCCCTTCTGGTCCACCAGTCGGCAGATCATGCCGATCAGGGGCACGCCTGGCTCCCGTCTCAGGCCGAACCGCTCCTGAAGGGCGCGTTTGCACTCGGCCTTGCCCGACAGGTCGTCGGCCGAGTAGTTCGCCGAGATCAGGGGATCGGTAGCGGGGCTCCAGACCTCCGTGTCTATGCCGTTGACGATCCCGTAGAGGTCGGCGGAGCGTTCCCGCAGCACGCCGTCCATGCCGCAGCCGTGCTCTTCCGTCTGGATCTCCTCGCTGTATCTCTGGCTGACCGTGGTCAGGACGTCGGCGCCGACCAGCCCCGCCTTCAGGAACGAGAGGTTCCCGTAGTATTCGAGCATCTTCCAGTTGAACAGGCTCCACGGCAGGCCGGCCAGGTTCATGTCCCAGTGCCAGAAGATGCCCTGGTAGGCGATGTTGTGGATGGTAAAAATGGTGGCGGACTCCGGGAAGTCCGCGTCATAGACGTGCTTCACGTAGATGGGCACGAGCCCCGTCGGCCAGTCGTGGGAGTGGAAGACGTCGGGCTTCAGGTGCAACGCGTTGCACATCTCCAGCGCGCCGCGAGACAGGAAGATGAACCGCTCGCTGTTGTCCTGGTAGTCGCTGTGATCGGAGCGCTTCGTGTAGTAACCGTCCCGGTCGTAATAGCGGTCGTTCTGGAGGAAGAACGCCTCCACTTGCGTGCCCGGCAGCATGGCGCGCCACGTGGCGCCCGGCACTTCGGCGTCCCCGATGGGGACCGAGAAATCGCCGCCCTCCACGCGCTCCAGCGGCGAGCCAAGACGCTCCGCCGTCTCCCGCACGCCGCGGTACAGCGGACTGATCACGCATACGCTCTCGCCGAGCCGGCCCAGCGCGCCAGGCAGGGCGCCAAGCACGTCGGCCAGGCCGCCCTCCTTCGAGAAGGGCGCAGCTTCCGAAGCCACCATCGCGATCCGCATCGGCCGTTATCCTCGAAGTTGTCCCACTAGCTCTCGATCTCCTGCCGAACTGACGTCGAGCCGACCTTCTCCTCGACCTCGCGCCGCGGCACGTCCCGAAGGAATTCGGCCGCGCGCTCCGGTTCCATCGGGTTTATGTAGAAGCCCGTGCCCCATTCGAACCCCGCCACGCGCGTCACGCGCGGCATGAGCTCGATGTGCCAGTGGAAACACCGGACCTGCGCGCCGCCGACCGGGGCAGTGTGAACGGCGTAGTTGTACGGCGGATCCTTGAGGCAGACGTCGAGCCGGGCCAGCGCCTCCTGCAGCGCGCCGGCCAGGTCCGCGACCCCCTCGTCCCCGAGCTCCATGAAGTGGGCCGAGTGCTCCTTGGGCAGGACCCACATCTCAAACGGGAAACGCGCGGCGAACGGACTCAGGACGGCGAAGTGCGGCGTCTCCAGCACCACGCGCTGATGCTCCCGCAGCTCCTGATCCAGGATGTCGCAGAACAGGCACCGTCCCTGAGTGCTGAAGGACTCCTCGCAGCACCGCATCTCCTCATGAACGCGTTTGGGCATCACCGGCACGGCGATCAGTTGCGAGTGCGTGTGCTCGATGCTGGCGCCGGCGACCTCGCCCACGTTCTTGAAGATGAGGACGTAGCTAAGCCTTTCGTCGCCGCTCAGGACGCGGGAACGCTCGCGATACATCCTCAGGACCAGCTCGAAGTCGCGCGTGGCCATCTCCGTCGGAGCTATGAGATGGCGAGGCGTTTCGATGATGACCTCGTGCGCGCCGAACCCTCCCACGCTGTCGTAGATGCCCCTTCGCTCCATGCCCAAAGGCTGGTCGGGCCGCAGGGCGGGGAACTTGTTGGGCACCACGCGCACCTGCCAGCCGGGGCCGTCCGGCTCCGAGCCCTCCGCCCGGACGGCCGTTATCTCCGGAGGCGTGCGATCCTCGTTGCCCTCGCAGAACGGGCAGAACTCGGCCCCTCGCCGTTCCCTGCTGACGTAGAAGTCATGGGGCCTGGCCGCCCGCTCCGTGGCGATGATCACCCACCTGTTCGCAACCGGATCGCGGCGGACCTCTGCCATCCCGCAAGGACTCCCTATGAAGTCGTCACGCCCTCGATTATAATCCGTCGGCTTCCCCCAGACAATGGATACCTGCTGCTGGCGGGAATTGCGCCCATGGGCGACGGACTCCAGATCACGGACGTGCACGCCCACCTGGACGCCGCCCAGTTCGCCGGCGATCTGTCGGAGGTGATGGACCGGGCGGCACAGGCCGGCGTGTCCAGGATCGTCACAAGCGCCACAGACCTGGACTCGTCCCGCCGCTGCATTGAGCTGGCGCAGCGGATGCCCCGCCGCGTCTACGCCAGCGTCGGCGTGCATCCGAACGATCTGGCCTGTTCCCGGCCCGACGACATGCAGCATCTGGAGCAGCTTGCGGGCCGGCCCGAGGTGGTCGCCATAGGCGAGACGGGCCTGGACCTGCATCGCCGGACCGTGCAGCTCGAGGAGCAGCTCGATGCGTTCCGTCGGCACATTCGGCTGGCCCTGTGGACGGGCAAGCCCCTGATCATCCACGCGCACAAGTCGGACGAGGAGGTGCTGCGCGTCCTGGCCGAGCGGGACGGCCGTCCGACGGGGCTGCGGCACTGCTTCGACCGTTCGCGGCAGGTGGCGGAGCGTTACGTCGAACTGGGCTTCTACGTCTCCTTCGGCGGGCTCGTGACGCGGTCCGGGTTCAGGAAGGTGAAGGAGGCCGCGCGCGCCGTGCCCGAGGAGAGGCTGCTGGTCGAGACCGACTGCCCCTACCAGGCTCCCGCTTCGCACGCCGGTGGGCGCAACGAACCCGCCTTCCTGGTCGAGACGATCCAGGCCCTCGCCGAGCTGCGCGGCACAACGCCCGAGGCGATCGCCGCAACGACGGCCGAGAACGCGGCAAGGCTCCTTTTCCCCAACGAGTGACCCATGGCACCAATCAGGCTACTGAGGGCTGCTGCGGTCCTGCTGGCGCTCCTTGCACCGGCGGCGGCGCGGGCCCTGGGCGCGGAATCCATGATAACGAACGGCGGCTTCGAAGGGCCGTACGAGGAGGTCAGCATCGAGGTCGGCCCCGGCACGCAGATCACCGGCCGGATCGCCCAAGGCTGGACGGACAACTCGAGCTGGGCCCAGGTGGTCGTGGAGTACGGCGAGGAGGGGCTCGGGCCGCACGGCGGCTCGACCTGCCAGCGCATCGCCGTCCGCAGCATCGCCAGCGGCGCCGTTCAGTTGACGCAGGGCGCCGTCACCCTCGAGGAGGGCAAGGGATACCGCGCGCGCGTGTTCGCCCGATCCCCGGATGCGGTTCCGCTCCGCCTTCAGATTCGCCAGCCCGGCGCGCCTTACACGGACTATGCCGGCAGGACCTGCCGCCCGGGGGCCGAGTGGACGGCCTGCGAGGTGACGTTCACCTCGCCCGTGGACGGCCCGGCCCTCTTCATGCTGATCCCGGGTGACCTCGGGGTCGTGGACGTGGACGACGCTTCGCTGGAGCTGACGGCGCCCGCGTCGGCCGCTGCCCCCAGAGAAGGCAACCTGCTCATCACGGGCCGCATGGTCGGAGCGATCGCCAACGGCTGGGCGCCGTCCAACGCTCCGCCCGAAGCGTTCCGCTACGTGCCCCCCTCGGCCCCGCAGCCGGACCCATGCGTCATCATCACCGGCCGGGATGACGACCAGGTCTCGCTCTACTCGCCTCCCGTGGTCGTCAACTGCGGCCGCGTGCACACGCTGAGCCTGGACATGCGGAGCGAGCCGCCCGGAGTGAAGGTCTGGCTCACGGTGCACGACGCGCGCTACGACAACGTCGGGATACACCGCGCCCTCAACGTCACGGGCGAGTGGCAGCGCTACACGCTGGCCGGAGAACTGCCGTTCGTTGAAGGCGGCGCGTTCGCCGTCCGCATATGTCCCCTGGCAAAGGCGGACCTCTACGTGAGGAACGTCCAGTTGGTCGAGGGCGAGGGCCCGGCCGAGTTCCGGCCCGGCGCGCCCGTGGAGGTGGCCGTCGTCCCGGAAGCGCCCAGCGGGCTCATCTTCGACGACGAGGCCGCTGCGGTGAAAGTGATCGGCGCGGGGGAGGTCCCGGACGGCGCTCGCCTGGCGGTCTCGGTGTGCGACCTCTACGGAGGCGTGACGAGCGTGCCGGCCGCCGCGCTTGAGTCCGGCAACGGGTTCGAGCGTTCGATGACGATCCGCCTGGCTCCCGACGGCCGGCGCGGGATGTTCCGCATCGAAGCCCAGGTCCTCGGCCGCGGCGGCGACGCCCTGAGCAACGTGGGCCAGGGCCTGGTGGCGCGCGTGCCCCGGCCGCGCTACCCGGACCGCCTGATGCCCGAATCGCCGTTCGGCGTCCACATCCTCCTGGACGACCCCTACACCCGGCTGGCGCAGAACCTGGGCTTCAAGTGGTGCCGGATACATGACGCCAGCATGATCACGAAGTGGCCGACGGCCGAGCCCGAACCGGGACGCTTCGAGTTCTTCGACGACCAGGTGCAGCTTGCCCGCTCGCGCGGCCTCATGGTGCTCGGCATGTTGGACGGAGCGCCGCCCTGGGCGTCCGGCGCGCCTGAGGGCGTGGGCGACTACCGTCGCCGCTACTACGTGCCGCGCGACCTGGACGCGTGGCGGCAATACGTGCGCACCGTCGTGGGCCACTATGGCGGCCTGATAGACCATTGGGAAGTCTGGAACGAGCCCTGGGCCGGCGGCTTCTTCCGCAAGATGCAGGACGGGCAGGAAGTCGACGGCACGGCTGCGGACTACGTGCCCCTCCTGCAAGCCGCCTACGCAGCCGCCAAGGAAGCCAACCCCGGCTGCGTCGTCCTGGGCATAGACTCCTGCCCCCCCGAATGGACCAGAGACTGCCTGGCGGCGGGGGCGGCAGGGCACTTCGACGTCTTCTCGTTCCACCAATACACCCAGCGGATGCCCGGAGGGGAACGAGGCCCGCTGGCGTCACTGCTTGCCCTCCACAGGTCCCTTCTGGCGGAGCACGGGCTCGGCGACGTCGAGGTCTGGGACACCGAGGGCGGCCCGGAGACGGCGGACGCCACCTTCTACCGCGACCTGGACCCCCTGGCGGTGTCGGACGGCCGGTGGGAGGCAGTCTGGCACGCGCGCTACTACCTGTCCGCCATGGCGGCCGGCGTCCGCAACTTCTTCTTCTACACGCTGCACGCCTACCCCCGCCTGGGCCAGCACACGTGGGTGCGGCTGGAGCCGGGACGCTACCTCCAGCCCTGGGCCGTGGCGCAAGCCAACCTCGCCAACCTGCTCCAGGGGACGCGGCTCGTCCGGCAGGTCCAGACGCAGGAAGGCCTGTGCTGTCTCATCTTCGAGGGCGACGGGCGGAGCGTGGCCGCGCTCTTCTCGGACGCAGGGCCCGTGCCGGCCGGCGGTCTGGCGGGGGCGGAAGCCCTCGACCTCTACGGCAACTCGACTAGCCTGCGTGAGATCGGCCGATCACCGGTCTACCTGACGGGAGAGAGCGTCGAGCGGCTCCTGGGGCAGCTACCGTCCCGCTGAGCATGCCCACGCGAGTTTCCCAAGGCTTCGACCGCCCGCCGGCCGGAGGGCGCCGCCCCTTTTGAAGCGGCCCAGGCTGTGTGATAAGCTGGGGAGGCGAGCATCGCCTGCTTGTCCCTGCCGCGTCCTCCACGCACGGAGATGGCAACATGAGCGCTCAGTTCGGCCGCGTGAGAGTCAGGCTGGCCCCGTCGCCGACCGGGCCGCCGCACGTGGGCAACGTGTACGTCGGCCTCTTCGACCAGGTCTTCGCCCGATCGCAGGGCGGGGATTTCGTCCTGCGCATCGAGGACACGGACCGGGAAAGGTCCACCAGGGAGAGCGAGCAAGCGATCCTCGAGGCGTTCCGCTGGGTGGGGCTGGACTGGGACGAGGGACCCGACGTGAGCGGACCCTACGGGCCTTATCGCCAGAGCGAGCGGTTCGAGCTGTACCGACGGCACGCCGCTCAACTGCTCGAAAGCGGCGCCGCCTATCGTTGCTTCTGCACGCCGGAGAGGCTCCAGAGCCTGCGCGAAGCACAGGCCGGGCGGAGCTCTTCGCCCGGCTACGACCGCCTCTGCCGGGGGCTGAGCAAGGAGGAAGTGCAGGAGAAGCTGGACGAGGGCACGCCCCATACGGTCCGCCTGAAGGCCCCGCTGGAGGGCCAGACCCGGTTCCAGGACCTGATACGCGGCGAGGTCGCCTTCGAGAATGCGGAGATAGACGACCAGATCCTGCTCAAGAGCGACGGCTACCCCACCTATCACCTGGCCAACGTGGTGGACGACCGCCTGATGGAGATTTCGCACGTGATCCGCGCCGAGGAATGGATCAGCTCGACGCCCAAGCACGTGCTGCTCTATGAGGCCTTCGGCTGGGAGCCGCCGACCTTCATCCACATGCCGCTGCTGCGCAACAAGGACAGGTCCAAGATAAGCAAGCGCAAGAACCCCACGTCGCTGCTCTGGTACCGGGAGCAGGGCTTCCTTCCGGAGGCGCTCCTCAACTTCCTGGCCCTCATGGGCTGGTCCATCGGCGGCGACCGGGAGCTGTTCTCCGTGGCGGAGATGACGGACTGCTTCACGTGGGACAGGGTCAGGACGGGCGGCCCCGTCTTCGACCTCCAGAAGCTGGAGTGGATGAACGGTGAGTATGTGCGGGCCATGCCGGCGGAGGAGCTTCTGCAGAAGCTGCTGGCCGAGCCGTACACGACCCGAGTCGATCAGCCGGCGGACAGGCTCCTCGCGATCACCCGGCTGGTGCAGGAGCGGATGAAACGGCTGGCGGAGTTCGACGAGCTTACCGGTTTCTTCTTCGAGCGCGAGCCGTACCGGGCCGAGGATCTCATCCCCAGGAAGCACGACGCGCACTTCGTGCGCATGGCGCTGGACGCCGTGCAGCGCGTCCTGCCGGAAGTCGAAGACTGGTCGCCGGGGCCGATGGAGGCCGCCGTGCGCAACCTGGCCGAAGCGAACGGATGGAACCGCGGCGCCCTTTACATGGTCCTGCGCGTGGCCGTCACGTGCCGCAAGGTCAGCACGCCGCTGTTCGAGACGATGGAGGTGCTCGGCAGGCAGGAGTGCATCGGCAGGATCGAGGAGGCCCTGCGCAAGGCGGCTTCCTTGACGTGAGGTCCCAGCCCGGCAGGGGCTTCCCTGTAGGCCAAGGCGGCGCCCGCCCGCCGATGTGCGGCCATGCAGGGCACCGCTGCGCTCCGCCCCTGCCGGACTGCCCACAAACGCGGCGCCGAGGCAGCCCTTTTTCCGCGTCCGCTGGAGGTCCGATACAGCTCTGGCTGCTGGCGTAAAGGCATTCGCAGCAATGCTTTAGACAGCTCCAGGCCCGCCTGCGGACGGCTCGGCCCCCGGGGTTTTGACTTGGGGCTCCTGCCTGGCCTACCATGGGATGGCGCGCAAGGGCGGCCCTGTTCTGCGACTCCCCTCATTGCCAATGGACCGTCAAGAGTCCAGCCTGTTCTGGTCGTTAGCCAGAAACGTGTGGCTGACGGTGTGCGTCGTCGCGGCCGTCTCCTGCACGGTGCTGGCCATTCGCGCGCTGCCGGGCGCCGCGTCGGGGATGCCGACGGGGGTCCGCCAGCGGCTTGCGGTGGCCGTTCCGGCGCTCTTCGGCATCCTGGCGGGCCTCTACGGTGCTGTGGCGACCGTCGTGCTGGCGGTGCGTTCCAGGCGGCTGGAGCGTTCGCGCGCGGCCCTTCAGCGTCTGGAGAAGCGCGCGGCCGAGCTGGAGGCCCTGCGCCTAAGCCAGCAGGCCCGTCTGGAAGAGCTGTCCACGCTCCGGGAGGTGGCCACCGTCGTCAACCAGGAGAGCGACTTCGGCATCATCGCCGAGAAGGTCCTCGAGCTGATCCACGGCCTGCTTGAGCCGCTCGACATTGCCCTGTTCGTGCAGGAAGGGGACAAGGACGGACTCCAGCCCTTCGCGCAGTATACGGAGGGGAAGGTCCTCACGGGCAGGAAGATGCCGATGCGCGAGATCCCGGACTTCGACCTCGCGCAGTTCGAGAGTCACAGCGTTATCTGCCGCGCGCAGGGCCGGCAATTGCACGCCATCGTGCCCCTCAAGGTGGAAGAGAGCATACTGGGCGTGGTCTTCCTGGCGTTCCCCACCGACGGGCGGCCGCCCGAGGTCCAGCAGGAGGAGTTCAACAACACCCGCAGGCGCGCTCTGCTCGAGATCGCCCATCACATAAGCCTGGCAGTCAAGACCAAGCACCTCCACACGCAGGCGGTCGTCGACGAGTTGACCCAGCTCTACTCCCGGCACCACTTCAACACCCAGCTGCTGGCCCACATCGAGTTCTCGCGGAGGAACACCGAGGCCTTTTCCCTGCTGCTGATCGACATCGATCACTTCAAGCAGGTCAACGATACGTATGGGCACGCCACGGGCGACGTCGTCCTGAAGCGGATCGCGGCCAGAATCCGCAGTTCATTGCGCAAGTACGACACAGGCTACCGCTACGGCGGCGAGGAGCTGGCCGTGTTCCTTCCCCGCACGCGAATGAAGCAAGCTATCGGGATCGCAGAGCGGTTCCGGGACCTGGTCGGATCGCAGAAGTTCCGCAGCGCGGCCGGCAAGCTGCTCAACGTAACCGTGAGCGTCGGCGTGGCCCAGTTCGAGCCGACCGACGACCCCGAGACGCTCTTCAACCGGGCCGACCGGCGGCTCTACCAGGCCAAGCACGAGGGCCGCAACCGCGTCGTGCCTGCGGCCGCAGCTTGAAGCCTGCGGCCGCGGCCTGACGCCTGCCCGCACCGCGCGCCTGCCCCCTTCCCTACCGGCTCCGCCTGCTATAATGCCCGCTCCGCACCGTGCACCCCCCCTTGGAGGCAGGCAGATGAGAGACATCAGGGTCGCCGCCGCCCAGTTCGAGGCCAGGGACGCCGACAAAGAGTACAACCTCGCGCGCATGCGCGACCTCGCCGAGCGTGCCGTCAGGCAAGGCGCCGAGATGGTCTCCTTCCACGAATGCTGCATTTGCGGCTACACGTTCATGGAGCGCCTGAGCCGTCCGGAGCTGGAGCGGCTGGCCGAGCCCGTCCCGAACGGCCCGTCGTGCGAGGCACTCGCCGCGATGGCGCGCGAGCTTGGCGTCGCGCTCGGGGCCGGGCTGCTGGAAGTCCGCGACGGAGGCGGCCTCTTCAATACCTACGTCGTCGTCTCCCCGGACGGCTTCGTGGCCAGGCACAGCAAGCTGCACCCCTTCATCAGCGAGCACCTGTCCGCCGGGGACGGCTACACGGTCTTCGACCTGCTGGGCTGCACGTTCGGCATCCTCATCTGCTACGACAACAACCTGGTCGAGAACGTGCGCATCACCACGCTGCTCGGGGCGGACGTCATCCTGATGCCGCACGTCACGGGCGGCCTGCCCTCCCCCATGCCGGGACGCGGCAAGATACCGCGCGAGGTGTGGCAGAACCGCGACCGCGACCCGGTCCGCTGCCGCATGGAGTTCATGGGACCCAAGGGCCGCGGCTGGCTGATGCATTGGCTGCCGACGCGCGCGTATGAGAACGGCGTCTACGCCGTCTTCAGCAACGCAGTCGGAGTCGACGCGGACACGATCAAGCCGGGCAACGCCATGATCATCGACCCGTTCGGGGAGGTGCTCGTCGAGTCGCAGGCGCTGGGGGATGACGTGGTGGTGGGGCTGCTGACTCCGGACAAGATCGAGCTCTCGGGCGGGCGGCGCTACGTCCGCGCGCGGCGCCCCGAGCTCTACGGCAAGCTCGTCGAGCCAGTGCCGGCGGAAGAACAAAGCAAGCGCAGCTCCCGCTTCGCCGACGTGTACTGGAAGAAGCATCGCCAGGACGGCGAGACCTGAAGAGCCCGCCCCGGCGCCCCCGAGGCTCAGAGGAGCCCCATCGTCTCGTCCAGGGCGAACATCGCGTTCATGTTCTGCACGGCCTGCGAGGAAGCGCCCTTCATCAGGTTGTCGATCGCAGCCGTCACGACCGCCCGGTCACCCCTGCGCACGGTCACAGCGAGGTCGCAGTAGTTGGTGAACGCCACGTCCTTCGTGCGCGGCTGCTGCCCGGCCGGCAGGACCCGAACGAACGGCTCGCCGGCGTAGAACTCACGCAGAAGGTGCGTCAGGCCCTCGCCGGCCGCCGGCTTCTTCAGGCGCGCGTAGATGGTGGACAGGATCCCGCGGTCCATCGGCACCAGGTGCGGCACGAACGTGACTTCGACGGCCGTTGCTCCGAGCAGCGCCAGCGCGTGCTCCATCTCCGGCTCGTGGCGGTGGCCGGAGACGCTGTAGGCCCGCACGTCTTCGTTGCACTCGCAGTACATCGAGCCCTCGTCCGGCTTGTTCCCCCGCCCGCTCACGCCGCTCTTGGCGTCCACGATGATGGCGTCCGTCTCGATGACGTCGGCCCGAACCAGCGGCGCCAGGCCGAGCGCAACCCCCGTCGGGTAGCATCCGGGGTTGGCCACGAGGTCGGCGCTCGCTATCTGCTCGCGGAAGAGCTCGGGGATTCCGTACGCCGCCCGGCCCAGGTTCTCCGGGTCCCCGTGCTTGCCGTACCACTTCTCGTACGTCGCCAGGTCGGCCAGGCGGTAATCGGCGCTGAAGTCCACGCACCGCACGCCGGCGTCGAGGTATTCGCGCACGCACTGGTGGCTCAGCCCGTGGGGCAGCGCAAAGAACGCCACGTCCGGCTTCTCCGGGGCGTCGTCCAGGCGCATGCCGATCACGGGCATGTCACAGATCCCCCGCAGCGACGAGAAGACGTCCGATACGGGCGGGTTCCCTTCCCGCCGCCCGCCCAGGTGGACGATCTCGGCCTCTGGGTGTCGCGCCAGTATCCTGAGCAGCTCCCGGCTCGTGTAGGCGGTGGCACCGACCACGCTGATCTTCATCGGGCTCCTCGGCCTGAATGGGAATAGAAGTCCTGCAAGCTGGGCGGGATCGCCCGGTAGCGCTCGTACAGCTCTTCGTAGGCGCCCGCGTCACCGGACGGCCGCACGAGCTGAGTCTCGATCGGGAGGACCCGCTCGCCTTCCGTCATCGACGAGAACCGGCCCGTACCCACCCATGCGGCGACGGCCGCGCCGATCACGGTCGCGTCCCTTCGCTCCGTCACGACGACCGGCAGCCCGCAGATGTCCGCGCGCAATTGGTTCCACAGCTCGTTCTTCGATCCGCCGCCGACAACGCGCACTCCCTCCGGCGCGAGACCCGTCGCCTCAGTCAGTATCCTCAGCGCGTCCCTGAGCTGGAAGCAGAGCCCTTCCAGGGCCGCGCGGTAGACGTGCGCCCGCGTGCTCGTGAGCCCGAGCCCCACCAGAGTGCCATGCGTGCCGTACTTGCGCGTCGGACCGGTGTCCGGCACGAAGCTCGGCACAAGGAACACGCCGCCCGCGCCCCGTTTCACCTTGCGCGCCTCGCCGATCATCGTCCCATATGCCTTGGCTCGGTCCTCGATGCCGCCGTACAGGTTCTCCCGCACCCACTCCAAAACGCCCGAGCCCATCATCAGAAGCTGCGGATCGTAGAGGCCCTGGACGGCATCCGCCTCGGTCAGCAGTCCCTCCTCGAAGGCGAAGTCACTCGTGACGGGGCCCTCGGTGCGCAGCATGGCGATCTCCCACGTGCCCGTGCTCAGCACGGCCTCCTGGCGCGTGGCGCCGCTGCCGATCGGGGCGAACTGCGTGTCGTGCCCCGCCGCCACCACGGGGATGCCTGCCTTCAGGCCCGTCCGATCGGCGGCTTCCGCCGTCAGGCCGCCGATCACGTGGCCGGGATACACGAGCTCCGGGAAGAACGACTCGTCCACGCCAACGGCGTCGAGCAGGTCCCGCGACCAGTGCATCTCTTTCAGGTCGAGCATCATCATCGTGGATGCGCCCGTCACGTCCAGGCTGAACTCGCCGCAGAAGCGGTGGCTGAGAAGGCCGGCCATCATGAGCCACCGGTCCGCCCCGTCCAGCGCCTCCGGCGCGTTCTCGCGCAGCCACGCAAGCTTGAACAACGTATTGAAGCTGATCGACTGATAGCCTGTGACGTTGAACAGGCGGCGCTCGCCGAACCGCTCGACCAGCCGCCGCATGGCGGGCTCAGTGCGCGGGCACTGCCAGCAGATGACGGGGTAGGTCAGTTCGCCGTCCGCAGTGACGGGCGCGCCGTCCGCTCCCCAGGTGGCGACGGTCACCGCTCGGATCGCTTCGCCGCCCACCTCGGCCGCGAGCTGCCCGATCGCCTTGCAGATTGTCTCCCAAAGGCCATCCAGGTCCCAGATCAGCCATCCTTCCTGCCCGTCCGCCTGGGGCGCCGGCGCATTGGACCGGCTCGCAGCGGCGACGAGGCGGCCTTCGGGGTCGACCGCCGCAGCGGTGATGTTGGTCGAGCCGCAATCCACCACGAGCACCAGTTCGGGCATGGCGCGTTCCTTGCCGGTTGAGGGGGTCAGGGCGGAGAACACCATTATAAGTCGGCCCGGGGCCATTTCAATCGCGCGGGGCGGACGGCGGCGATTGACGCAAGGGCTGCCAGCGCCTATAATGGCAGGAAACGAACGCGGGGTGGAGCAGTCAGGAAGCTCGTCAGGCTCATAACCTGAAGGTCGCTGGTTCGAATCCAGCCCCCGCTACCACGCAGAAGAGAAGACCTCGGGGCCGAAAGCCTCGGGGTCTTTTCCTGTACTGGCCTGCCGGTGCAGCTGCGGCCCGGACCCCGTGCCAACAGGGGAAGGAACAGACGCCACGGGCGACTGCATGCAAACTGGCGACGGCCAGCATGAGAAGCCAACCCGATCGCCTTAAGCCCTTGGCGACCGTAGCTCCGGAGCCCCCTTCTCGGCCTTCACGGCGCGCGTTGAATACGCCTCGCCAAAGGACCCTCTACTGGCCGCTGGAGGCGCCTCGGCAGCCCCGAGGTCTGGGTCCGCGCCGTCCACCTCAGTGGTTGCGCCGAACCCCGCGAATAGACCGTCGGGGCAACACTCCGTTCCGACTGGGCATTCGACACCGGCAACTTTGGCCACCTAACACGCCAGGTTCGGGCGAGCCAGGTCGTCTCCGCCATGCGGCGGGGCCCGCACCAACCGCCTAAAGTCACCGAGACAACCCGGGGCTCCAGGGACGCAAAGCTCCCCGTTCTTGTCCTGGCTCCCCGAAAGCAACCCTCTACTAACCACTCTCAGATTCCGAGAGCCGCAAGCCGCTTGCGCCCAAGGCACTACGTCAGTTCGTGTCCCGTCCGACCAGACGCAACGCCTCCCACGGTTCGGTCAACACCAGCCGATGTCGCGCGAAGCTGCAGAGCGGGCGACGCAATCCAAACCCGCGACGTCCAGCTTGGGATGCTACACCTACGTGGTTCTAACGGCTTGCATGGCCTATACTTGCGATCTACACCCCGACCGCTCCACTAGTTCGTGCGCTTCTGCCGAAGGTAGCGCTGACTTACGCCAGAAGAGGCACTTGCGGCATTGCGCCCAATGCTCCGGTGTCCGCGTCTTCCATCTCCCGAGCAAGAAGCTCCTGTTCCCGTGCACGCGGTCCCGTCCAGTTGTCGCCGAGCTCGGCAATGCCCTAAGCTTCGGCAAACGGGAGCGGCTTTCTACTGGCCAGCCGAAGACACCCTAACACTGCTCACCCCCTTGACGAGGTACTGCACACCGGTCTCTGCTCCTGCCCCTGCTCTGACGAGCCTCCCAGGGCGCGAGCGAGGACAGCCGGAGGCCATCCTGGAATGAGGGGGCGTAATCATCTCATTACGCTGAAACGTCGGACGGGCATCCCAAACTGGAATGTGCTCTGCCGCTGGGCATTCTGCGCCTCGCGCGCGGATCCGACGCAACCACTGGAGAAGGAACGGGAACCAGGTGGCCATCAACAGGTGGAGATGACGTGGCGAACACTGAGCGGGGAGTTCTCAGAAGGCTACTGGGCTCTGCTCGAGTATCGCTGCCGTTGCGATGGCATTGAGCCGACTAGGGACAGACTCGCTGAACAGCTCCGCCTGCACATACACCGGGGCATCGATTACCTCGTGGGCAATCCTAACCTCACGGACATCTCTGTCCTGGTCCAAATGGCAACCAACGCCGCGGGTTGATGGAGTCCGGACCTTTTCCTTCTTCTTTCGAATCCGAGCGTTGCTTGTAGCCGCACAACATCAGCGCTGAGGAGCGGCGCGGCAGGGCCAGAAGCCTCAGCGATAGCAGCGTACGCACCGGCGCTTTGGGTCTCGGTGCCATCTGGGTGTGCGGCCTGCCGCCCGCGCTCCCGGCCTTCCTGCTCCCCGTTGTCCGCGACGGCGGCTTCATTCTGGCTCTCGAAGGCGACGTCCCCCTCCGGGCGCGCTGAGCCCGCCGCAGCAGCAGAACATCCGGTCGCGCGTCATCTTCAGCCTGTGCTCCAGCATGTCCCACAGGCCGGGGTGTTCCGTGCAGAGGGCGAACGGCGTCTCGGGGCTGAGGCGCTCGACTTCTCTGATGTAGTGCTCGTAGATGTCCCGCCGCACGTCGAGCGGGAACGGCGCGTGGTGCTGGCCGTTCAGTTCG
>CAZFSS010000008.1:42486-137940 GCA_964521715.1 uncultured candidatus Brocadiaceae bacterium
CCGCGTCCATCATCGCCAGCACCCAGCCGCGCAGCACCTCCGGTCTCACGCGGGAGAATAGCAGCTCGAGCATCTCTGTCGTCTCCCGCCGCCAGTCCTTCACGGGCAGGATGGGCGTGAACCCCGCGCGCACGGTGAAGCCGTGCTCCTGGCAGAACCGCATCGCTTCGATCCGTTGCGCGAGGGACGGCGAGTCGCGCTCGATCGCCCGCGCCTGCGTCTCCATGGACAGCGTCCAGTTGATGGGCACGTGCTCCTTGTACGGCAGGTCGGCGAGCCATTCGACGTTGTCGCTGCGCGTGTAGAGCAGCAGGTACTTGCCGTGATCCGCGAAGCACCGCGCCAGCACCTCGGAGGCGCCATACTCCGGCTCGAATGCAAGGATGTCGCTGAACAGATCGTAGCGGTAGAGGAGTTGCTCGGGCCGGCGTTGGAACATGGCGGCGAGATGCTCGCAGAACTCCTCGATGTCGAGCATGATGTTGACGATGAATCCCTCCCCGCAGTAATCGCACTTGTGCACGCACCCGCCAAGCGTGTGCACACCCCAGCCGCCCTGGCAGACGAAGTTGCCTTCGGGCGTGAGCAGTTCGCGCCTGCTGAAGGCGAAGCCCTCGCCCACGCCGCAGAACTGCGCCTGAAGCCGGCTCGCGTGCGGATTGGCGTAGCGGCGCGGCGCAGGAAGGCGTCTCGACTCGTCCCAGACGAACGTGTTGAAGACCAGCACGGGATCGTCTTCGAGCTTCAGCAGGCCCTGGCGGACGAAACCGTGCCCGGCCTTGAGAACCTGCTCGGACGCGATGTCCTCGCTCACGCCCGCCACATCGAGGATGGCGCCAAGGTCGCCCATGCCCACGGTCGGCACATCGTGGCGCGAGCGCCCGAGCGCCGCGAGCATGCGGTCCATTCGCTCGAGGGCCCGGGGGTTCTCGTAGACGCGCTCGTGCACGAACACGCCGCGCGGTTTCAAGTCGTACACGGCCCAGCCTCCTGCGAGAGGAATGGGCACCTCACGCTCTCAGGCGCCGTAAGTTGGATCATACCTTTGCCGCCGCGCCGGCCCAGACGTGCCGCTGGATGCGCTGCTTAGACCTCTCCTCCCGGCAACGCGACAAGCCTGCGGAAGTCCGACTCTTGCAGAATACGAATCGGTTGCCCCTTCTCGATTAGCCTCTCGGCTTTCCGATGCTTCGAGCTTTTTTCATGCCCTGCGAGTTCACGTATGTCCTGGTCGCCTACGATCAAGAGGCTAGTAGCCTTGGTGACGGACTCAGCAACTTCACAGCCTGCGGCAGCGGCGAGGTCTGCGGCTTCGCGCCTGGGCATCGAAAGCGCCCCGGTAAACACGGCGATTTCGCCGCACAGTGGGCCTTCCAGATTGCCTGCGCGTGTGATTCTCTCTGATGGCGTGCTGCTCCGGGATGGTGGCGCGACAGGCTTCTTGGCGCGAACTACCCATTCATCGACGCACAACCCACTTTCACGCATGGCGTGGAGAAGGATCTCTCCCGCCGCACGGGCATCCTCCGCTGCGTTGTGCTGCTGGAACTCAATGCCCAAGCGATCAGCGAGTGGAGCAAGTCCGTAGCCCCTCTGTGAAAGGTCGAGCCATGTTCTGCGAGCAACCCGCGCAGTGTCAAGCCACTTGATGAGTGGAAAGTCAAGCCCATACTTTGCGAACACAGACCGTATCGCGGCCTGGTCGAACGAAGTATGCGTGACGACCACAGTGGCGGTGAGGACCTGGCGTAGGATTCCGCTAAGCTGGGGGAAGGTTGGGGCCTCAGCGACCATCGACTCGTCGATTCCGTGAATTGCGGTGTTGACTGTGGCGAACTCGTCTTCCGGATTGACCAACGACTCCCACGTGTCGCGGAAGCGCCCGTCAGCAAAACGTGCGATTCCGATTTGGCAGATGCTGGAGAGGTCGGGGTTGGCAGTCTCGACGTCAAGCCCTATGAAGTCCATGATGATGTCGGCTCTCCTCTGGCCTAACGAAGGGATGACCGGCGGTGGGAACTGCCAGAGCGGAGCGGCAGCAATTCTCACGATCCGTGTCCATCCTCTTATGTATGCCCAGCATGGGTGCGAACCAGTGGGGTGCAAGTCCCCTGTGTGTGAATCCAGCTACATACGGTATCTGCACTACATACTACTCGTTGAGAAACAGCTTGCAGATGTTAGCAAGTTCCTGGGCGTTAGTTCTGAACCACTCCTTTCCAACAGCAGTCTCGACTTGCCTGCCCATTTGGCGCAACTGTCGGTGCACTGCGACTTCAAGTTCGCGCCCGGAGGGGGTCCCACAGATGAGCAAGAGCTCTGCCCTCTCAGGAAAGCCAGCCCGCTCCACCCAGGAGCCCTCTCCCATGCCCTCTCCGACTGTAACGATGGACTTCATGCCCAGCATGACAGTCGCACCAGGCCCCCGGCTTGCCTGGAGGCCTTCAGGAAAATTCTGCTGATATGCCTCGTGCGGCCAGTTCATCATCTGCGCGATCCTTGCCACTGCGCCGGCTGAACTGCGCGTATAGCCGATCTTGACTGGGTAGGACTCCTCGCCTTTGAGCGCCGCCAGTTCTCTCAGACTGGGGAAAGTGAACGCGTAGAGCTCCTCTGGACCACCTCCCAGGCGCAGGGCTCTTTCGGAATCTACGTACGCGCCATATGTACAGAGGACGTAGTCAGCCCGCTGCTTCTCCGCTACCGCCGGATCGGCGTCATGTATTGTGTTCCGGTTGTTGGCGATCATCTCGTCGGAGATACTCTGAGCGCGCTCTGGCAGCACTCGTTCCAGACCGTAGGTGAGCACGGACAGACGCACGCCGTTGTCGAACTCAACATCGACCCACTTATAGCCGTCGCAGGTATCGGGCACCGTCCACCCAAGCTGCCCGACATGGAGACCTGGCGCGTAACGGCCTAGGTCCTCGACAAGAACGACTCGTTCCCGCTGAGTCATGTCCCAGCACAGCCGGCCGTTCTGATCGTAGCAGTACACGCAGCCGGCTTTGTCTACTTCCCGCTTGACGATCACTGCGTCCCACTTGCTCTTGCGGGTCACCATCGCTCGTATGGCTGATGCGCTCAGGCGACGGGGCTCTTCTGGACTTCCTGCCAAGAACAAGGGCCCAGATGCCTTCCCGCGTTCCTCCACCCAATCCCGCAGAGCATCCAGAACAGCGGCGGAAAGGGGGACACGCCTGTGTTGTCCCCCCGTACCAACAGTCACCGCCTGATCCTCCGGGCAGAGGTCGCTCAACGCGAGCGCTGACACCTCCTCCGCCGAAAGCCCTTCTTCGTAAAGCAGCATGACCACAGCGGCGTCTCGAGCATCAGCCTGCTGCAGCACAGCTCGCAGGACGCGCTCGTCGCGGATCTTCGAGTCCCAAAAACCTTGTTTTTCCATTATGAAACCGCCACGTACTTGCAGACAATACTCGTCTACTCCAAGCGCCCAGGCTTATTCAAGGCGTTGCGTAATCACCAAAGGAGTCGTACGACTTTTCTCCCCGCTTCTTGCGTATTCTGCCAACGCGTGTGTCGTCTATCCTCCGCTGCAGGTGGGCTACCAGTTCCCCGAACTTCTCCCTCGGCACCATGTCCCACTTGCACTTGAACTCCCTCTTCACGCCGTCGTAGATGGCCATGTACTTGTAACGACCGGTCTTCTCTTTGTCTATCTTCTGCCACTCGTTGTACCGGTCGATCAGATACTTGACGTAGTTCCTCATCGTCAGGTCGCTGGCAATGGCACCCGGGGGCGGCTGAACCTTCACGGTGCGTCTCCCCGTCCTTATGTTCACCGTGTCAGCCTGTACCGCGCCAGGGCTATTGACAGCTACATGGCCTGCCACGTCGTGGATGACAAGTGTCCTGTACTGGCCCAGCAGTTTCTGTGCGGCCAGAGCAGCCTGCGGCGTTATCTCAATCTCCCCAAGGCGTTCATGCTGACGCTTCATTTCAAGGAGCGAAGCAGCTGTGTACCTATCGGGTTCACTGTCAACGATACCGTGATGGCGAGCGCACATGAGTATGAGGTTCGAGAAACCGTGCCGTTGCTCGTCCGTTTGGGCAGGATCGTACCTGGGGCCGTCTGGCTTCAGCGAACAGATGTGGCAGATGTGGCCGGTTACCGTTCCGCTCTCCTCTGCTATCGGAACGTCACAGCCAGGGAATGCGCAGCGGTTCCGGGACAGGGCGAAGAGGCGCTTGACCGTTTTCTGCGAGGGCGCGTTCATGTTGCACGCAGTCCATTCCGTCGTGTCGGCACACCATACTAACCGCCAGCAAGCATTGTTCAGCGCACTCAAGAGTGCCGGCCACTCCGGATGTACGCCCTAATAGTAGGGCTCGATGCTTCGCGTGTCAATCACTCGACGTGCTGCCTTTGCCCCTGAAGTGCCGACAGCTTGATGCGTCCACGACTCTGCGGCGAGTTCACTTGAGCCCCCACGTGGTCTACGCGCTGCATGGACGCGGCAGCGGCGCAACCCACCACGCAGTCGAACCAGTCCCGCCGGAGGCGGGCAGGGGTTGTCCCTTCGGCTTCGGTCAGGGCAGGCGGGCTTATGGGCAGGGAGCCTCCAGGCTCCGTCGCCATAGCTTGCAGCTTTCGCAGCCGAAGCGGCTGCTTTGGCGGAGTAGGCATGGAGCGGCGGCGGCGCCGAGAGCTCGTGCCGGCTTGCACAATGTGTTACACTTGAGGAGATGATTGGCAGCGTCGGACGAGGGACGATCGGGATGAAGTGGCGATCGGTGATGGCCCTGCTGGGCGGGCTCGCGATGATCGCCGGCCTGGCTGCGCAGGGCCTTGCGGCCGCCGGGGAGCCGCAGGTCGGAGACGGCCCGGCCGAAGCAGGAGCGCCCCTGCCGCTGGCGCCGTTCGAACAGGCCGCCCTGTCCACGCCCGCCAGCCGCATCGACGAGCTGGTGCTCGCGTCGCTCAAGGCGCGGGGCATCCGGCCCGCCAACCCCTGCTCCGACGCCGTTTTCTTCAGGCGCGTGCACCTGGACCTGCTTGGATTGTTGCCGGATCCCGCCGCGCTGGACCGCTTCCTGCAGGACCGCGACCCCGGCAAGCGCGCCGCGCTGATCGACGCGCTGCTCGAGCACAAGGCGTTTGCCGACTACCAGTCGCTGAGGTGGTGCGACCTGCTGCGCGTCAAGGCCGAGTTCCCCATCAACCTCTGGCCCAACGCCGTGCAGGCCTACCATCAGTGGGTGCGCGACGCGATCTACGAGAACCGGCCGTACGACGAGTTCGTGCGCGTGCTGCTGACGTCGAGCGGCAGCAACTTCCGCGTGCCGCCCGTCAACTTCTACCGCGCCGTGCAGAGCCGCGAGCCGGCTGCCATTGCCGACGCCGTCGCGCTGACCTTCATGGGGGTGCGCACGGCGAACTGGCCTGACGAGCGCCGCGCCGGCATGGCCGCCTTCTTCTCGCGCATCGCCTACAAGCCGACGGCTGAGTGGAAGGAGGAGATCGTCTGCCTCGACCCGGCGCCCGCCGGCCCCGTGCAGGCCTCCTACCCGGACGGAGGGTCCGTCCGGATCTTGCCGCGGCAGGACCCCCGGCGCGTCTTCGCCGACTGGCTGACGGCTCCGGACAACCCGTGGTTTGCCCGCAACGCCGTCAACCGCATCTGGGCCTGGCTGATGGGTCGCGGCATCGTCCATGAGCCGGACGACATCCGGCCCGACAACCCGCCCGTCAACCCTGAGCTGCTCGCCTGCCTGGAGCGCGAACTCGTGGACTCCGGCTACGACTTGCGGCACATCTACCGGCTCATCCTCAACTCGCGGACCTACCAGCAGTCGTCCATCTTGCAGAGCGACGAGCCCGACGCCGATGCGCTGTTTGCGCGGTACATCCCGCGTCGCCTGGATGCCGAGGTGCTTGCGGACGCCATCTACTGGTTTGCCGGCTGGGGGGAGGGCTACACGAGCCCCATCCCGGAGCCGTTCACCTTCGTGCCGGCGCGGCACCACACGACCGAGCTGGCCGACGGGAGCACCTCCAGCAGGTTTCTAGAGCTGTTCGGGCGGCCGGCGCGCGACACGGGGCTGGAATCGGAACGCAACAACGCGCCGACGGCGGCGCAGCGGCTGCACCTGCTGAATTCGACGGACGTTCAGAACAGGATCGCGCGCAACTGGCGCGCGCAGCAACTCGCACAGGCGAGCGGTGACGACAGGCGCGGGGTCATCAGATGGCTCTACATGACCATGCTTACGCGTGAGCCGACGCCAGCCGAAGCAGCGGCCGTGGAGGCCCACCTCGACGCGCCCGGCGTGGACAAGAGGCAGGCGGCCGAGGACGTCATCTGGGCGCTCTTCAACAGCAAGGAGTTCCTCTACCGGCACTAGAAACGCGGCAGGGGAGGAAAACGGGAGTGCAGGACGAACCGAAGAGAGACGCGATCACGCGGCGCGAGGCGCTCGGGCGCATCGCTGTGTGTGCGGCCGGGCTTGCGCTCAGGGGGCCCCTCGGCGCCCTGGCGGCGCCCGTCCGGCAGCCGACGGCAAGGTCCGTCATCCAGATATGGATGTGGGGCGGCCCGTCGCACCTGGACACATTCGATCCCAAGCCGGGCCTGGGCCGCGACTACTGCGGGCCGTTCGACACCGCGATGCCGACGAACGTCGAGGGCATCCAGGTCAACGCGCAGTTGCCGCTGCTCGCCATGCAGGCGGACAAGTACTCGATCATCCGCAGCATGACGCACGGCAGCAACGCGCACGAGACGGCGTCGTACCTCGTGCAGACGGGCCGCGAGCCGGGCAGGCTGGTGTACCCGTCGGCCGGAGCCGTCGTGTCTCTCTTCAAGGGCCACAGGGCCGGCTACAGGGGGTCGGCTCCGCCTTACATCGTCCTGACGCAGCCCCAGGGCCGTTTCTCCGAGGCGGGCTTCCTCGGTTCGGAGTATGGGCCTTTTGCCACCGGGGGAGACCCGAACCGCGACCCCTTCGAGGTCGAGGGGATCGTCGCGCCCGGCGTGTCCGACGAGCGGCAGCTCCGCCGGCGAGAACTGCTGCACGCGCTCGACACGCTCGCCCACGCCGCGCCTTCCGATCCGTACTTCGCCGAGCTGGACCGCTGCGAGCAAGAGGCCTACGAGACGATGTTCGGTGAGGTGAAGCAGACCTTCGACCTCTCGCAGGAGACCCAGGAGATGCGGGAGCGCTACGGCCGCAACACGTTCGGCCAGGCGTGCCTCGTTGCCCGAAGGTTGGTCGAGCAGGGCGTGCCCTACGTGACCATCAACTACGAGGGGTGGGACACGCACAAGCAGCACTTCGGCACCTTGAGCTGGAAGCAGCCACAGATGGACCGCGGCATGGCGACGCTCCTGCAGGATCTGTCGGATCACGGCCTGCTGGAGAGCACGATCGTCTGGTGGGGTGGCGAGTTCGGCCGCACGCCGAAGATCGACTGGGAGCCGCCCTGGAACGGCGGCCGCGGGCACTACGGCCAGTGCTTCAGCGTCGTCGTCGCGGGCGGAGGTTTCAAAGGAGGCCGTGTGGTCGGCGCGTCCAACCAGACAGGCGAGGAGGTAGCCGAGCGCCCCGTCTGCCCGCGTGACCTGCTCGCGAGCATGTATACGTTGCTCGGCATCGACCCGGAGGGCCCCCTGCCCAACCCGCGGGGGCTCGACGCGCGGGTGCTGCCGGCCGACGAGGCCGGCGCGCGAAGCGGCGGCCTGTTGACCGAGATCATGTGAGCCCCTGACCATGTCCGCACGCATATCGAAGCTCCTGCTCGTCCTGGCGGTCCTGGCGGGCCCGGCGGCCCTGTGCAACGCGCAGCAGCGCTGGGAGCCGCGCATCGGCTACGTCTATCCCGCCGGCGCGCAGCGCGGGTCCATCATCGAGGTGATCGTTGGCGGACAGGTTCTGCAGGAGCCCACCGCCGCGTACGTGTCCGGAGAGGGCGTGCGCGCCGTCGTCATCAAGCACTACCGCCCGGACGATAACCTGGACGGAGACGAGCGCCGCGAACTGCAGCGCCAGATGCGCGACCTGCGCGAACGGCAGCTTGCGGAGCTGACGCGCCAGGGCCGCGCGCCGTCGGTCCCCGACTGGATTCTCGGCCAGTGGCGACAGAATCCCGATCCGAGGCCGGAGAACGAGCCCGCCCCCACCGGACCCGTCGAGTTGCCGGAGCACCCGCTGCTGCGCGACCTCGAACGCAAGGACCTGAGGCAGCTCCAGGAGGTCGCCAACGCCTTCCTCGACTGGCAGTACCTTCAGAGAAAACAGCCCAACTCCCAGCTTTCCGACATGGTGCTGGTCACGGTGATCGTCAGCGCCGATGCGCCGCCGGGCGAACGCGAGCTGAGGCTGGCGACACCGCTCGGCCTCAGCAACCCCGTGCCCTTCCAGGTATCGACGCTCCCGGAGACCCGGGAGCAGGAGCCGAACGACCCGGAGGAGTATCCCTACCTGCCCGAGACCGCTCCCGTCTACCTGCCGGCCGTCATCAACGGTCAGATCCTGCCGGGCGATGTCGACCGGCTGCGTTTCGATGCGAAGCGCGGGCAGCACCTCGTCATCGACGTGCGCGCGCGACGGCTCGCGCCCTTCCTGGCCGACGCCGTGCCCGGCTGGTTCCAGGCCGTCGCCGCCCTCTACGACCCGAGCGGCCGGCGGGTGGCCTATGCCAACGGCGATGCGTTCCGCCCCGACCCCATCATCCTCTACGAGGTGCCGGCCGACGGCGTGTACGAACTCGAGATACGCGACGCCATCTATCGCGGGCGTCAGGACTTCGTCTACCGGGTCGTGCTCGGCGAAGTGCCGTTCATCACGGACATCTTCCCCCTGGGAGCACAGACGGGCACCGAGGCCTTCGCCAGCGCGCGCGGGTGGAACCTGCCGTCCCTGCAGCTCCCGCTGGACACCGGGCCGGAAGGGCCCGCGATTCGGCAGGCGGCGCTCGGGGACTACCGGTCCACGTCCAACCCGGCGACCTACGCCGTTGACCCGCTCCCCTCCTGCCGGGAGGTCGAACCCAATGACGGCCAACAGGACGCGCAGCGCATTGAGCTGCCCGTGGTCGTTGACGGCTGCATCGGCCGGCCCGACGACAGCGACGCGTTCCAGTTCTCGGGCCGCGCCGGGCAGGAGGTCGTGGTCGAAGTGCTCGCGCGCCGGCTCGGCTCTCCGCTGGACTCCGTCGTCTGGCTCAGCGACGTGTCGGGCCAAGTGGTCGCCTGGAACGACGACCACATGATCTGCGAGGGGGTCCTCCATCCGGACCTGGGGAGCCTGACGCACCACGCCGATTCGTATCTGAGCCTCCAGCTTCCCCAGTCAGGGAGTTACGTGCTGACCCTCGGCGACGCGCAGGGCGCTGGCAGCGAGGCGCATAGCTACCGCCTGCGCACCGGCCCGCCGCGCCCCGACTTCGCGCTCTGCACGACCCCTTCGAGCCTGAGCATGTATTACGGACGCGTGGTGCCGTTGACGGTCCACGCGCTGCGCAAGGAGGGGTTCGACGGAGAGATACGGGTGGCCCTGGCGGGCGCGCCCGCCGGCTTCGTGCTGCGCGGCGGGGTCATCCCCGCTGGGAGCACCCGTGTGACGATGACGCTGACGGGGCCCATAGAGGTGCCGGGCGGGCCGGTCGCGCTCCGCTTGGAGGGCCGCGCGGCCATCGGCGGACAGCCGGTCACGCGGCCCGTTGTCCCAGCCGAGGACATGATGCAGGCGTTCCTCTGGCGGCACCTGGTGCCGTCCCAGGAACTGCTCGTCTATGTTAGGGCGAGCGAGTGGGGTCCCATCTCGATCGTACCCGAGGCTGACGAGCCGGTGCCGATCCCCGTTGGGGGCATGGCGACGGTGCGGTGCAAGTCGCCCGGTTGGCGCGTGCCGATCGTCGACATGCAGGTCGTCGAGCCGAAGGAGGCACTGACGATCCGCGGTTTTGACAGCGCGGCGGACCTCGTCACCTTCACGGTGAAGGCCGAGGGGAATGCAGCGCAGGCCGGGCTGGCCGGCAACCTGATCGTCGAGGGGTTCGCCGAGTGGAAAGTCAGCGAGGAGGAGCGCGCGAAGAACCCCGACGCTCCCGCGACCAGACGGTCGTCCATCGGCATCCTGCCCGCCGTCCCGTTCACCGTCGTCGAGCCGTAGGGGCCGGATGTCCACGAATCCGCGTTTCCGGTTCTCAGGCGGACACTTTTCCGGATAAAACGGCCAGCGGCGGCGTATATACTGGTAGACCCGTCACGGGAGAACGCCCGCGCCTAAGCCACCGCCCATGGACGCCCAGTCGCTGTCCCGCCTGTTCGAGGACCAGGCCAGGGGATTGAAGCTGTTCGCCCGCCAGCACTGCGATTCACCGGAGGACGTCGTGCAGTATGCGTTCCTGAAGCCCGTTCCATCAAGGAGTGCCGAATCATGACGAGAGCGACCCCAACGGCAATTCTGGCGACCCTTGCGGTCTGCGTGTGCGCGACGGTCGGTGCGGAGGAAGAGGGCCAGGTTGCGGTCCGCAGGCTGGCGGTCCGCCCGGCCACCGAGCCTGAGCCTGCCATGCGGTACCGCCTGATGCCGACGTTCTCCGAGTGGAAGCCTGGCGATGGATCCACGGTGCTGAAGACGGCGGCCCTGATACTCGTGGACCACAGTGACAAGGACACGCTGGAGAGGATCTACAAGTGGGGCGGGACGCCGCTCGAGCAGCTGCCCCGGGAGGAGGTGCGAAGCGCCCTTTCGCAGTTCGCGGACGTGCTGCGATACGTCGAGTTGGGCGCGTGGCGCCAGCGGTGCGACTGGGACTGGCCGCTCGAGGAAGGCGCCGCGATGCTCCTGCCCGACCTGGTGGCCTACCGGGACATGGGGCGCCTGCTGGCCCTGAAGGTGCGGATGCAGGTCCTGGATCATGACTACGACGGAGCGGTACACACGCTCGAGACCGGCTTCGCCTTCGCCTCGCACGTGGCGGAGGGACCGGTCCTGATCAACGGCCTGGTCGGGAGCGCGATAGCATCGCTGATGCTCGACGCAATGGAGGACCTGATGCAGGCGCCCGACGCGCCGAGCCTCTACTGGGCGCTGGCAGCGTTGCCCCATCCGTTGGTCGACCTTCGTGAGGCCGTTGAGTTTGAGCTCACGGGAATGGCCCTCTGGCCCAAGGAACTGCGCAATCCCGAGCAAACGTACATGAGCCCCCGCCAATGGGCCGACGTCTTCCGCGGCTTCGGCGGCGCCATAGAGGAAGCCCGCCATGCCGCCTACGTGTTCCCCGCAGCGGTCGCGCTGGCCACCTACACGGACGCGAAGCGCTACCTGCTGGAGAGGGGCCGCCCGCCTGAGGAGGTCGAAGCGATGCCTGTGCTCCAGGTGGTCACGATCTACCTCCGGGACGGCTGGCGGCTGCACGCGGACGAAGCCCTCAAGTGGTGGTACACGCCCTACCCGCAGGCCCGCGAGAGCCTGGACGACGTCGAGCGAGTGGTCGCCGAGGCGAGGAAAGACAAGAGCGGATGGCTGGTTGCGCTCCTGATGCCGGCCCTCCAGAGAGCCAGGTTCAACCAGATGCGGCTTGAGCGCAGGATAGCCGGCCTGCAGGCCGTGGAGGCCATACGCCTTCACGCCGGAGCGACTGGCGCCGGCCTGCCCGAGCGGCTCGGCGAGATCGCGCGGGCGCCTGTCCCGCCCAATCCCATGAGGGACGAGCCCTTCGAGTACGAGCTGCGGGGCGGCCGGGCCGTGCTGTCCGCGCCGCTGGAGCCGGATGACGAGCTCGAGAACGCGTTGCGCTACGAGATAGAACTGGTCAGATAGAGGCGAGGAAACCCGAAGATGAAGCCAAAGAGCCTGTGGTTGATGCTGGCGTCCCTGGCGGCACTTGCCGGGCCAGTAGGAGCACAGAACTCCCCTTCGCCGTGGGACGCCGTGGCTCCTTTCATCGACGAGCAAGCCATGCTCGTGGCGCGCGCCGATCTCGATCGCATTGTGCCACAGGACATAGCGGATTGGCTGATCGGACTGGGCGCTCCTGCCGAGCTCGTATCGGCCGGCACGGCGTTGGCGTTCAAGCCGCTGACCGCCTTGAAGGGCGCCGGTGCGCACGAGGTCTACGCGGTCGTGAGCCCTGTCTACCTGCCGGGAGAGCCGGCGGTCGTCATCGTGCCCCTTGCGGCCGGTGCCGACGCGGCAGCGATCGCAGCGTTGCTGGCAGAGCGCCTCGGCGCCGCCGAGGAGATAAGGGGTGCGGTGTGCGCCGGTCCCAAGGCAAGCCTGGAGCGTCTCTCCAGGATGGCGCCAGCGGAGCGGCCATTGCTCCAGCAAGCCTTTGCGCAGGACGCCGACGCAGCGGTGCAGGTCGCCGTCACGCTTACCGCTGACCAGAGGAGAGCCATCGAGGAAACGCTTCCGGACCTGCCTGACGAGCTCGGTGGCGGCCCCAGCGCCGTGCTGACGCGCGGGGTCCTCTGGGCATTGGCCGGCGCAGCGGCGCCGCCGCGCCAGTCGCTCAAGTGTGTCGTGCAGTTGCAGAGTGCCGGGGCAGCGCGCGACCTCCAGGCGCTCCTCGGGCGGGCGCTCGACAAGCTGAGGCGCCAAGACGAGCTCCGCAAGTTCATCCCCAACTGCGACCAGGTGCTTCCGAGCCTGTTGCCAGAGGTGGCCGGGGATAGGCTGATTCTGTCGCTCGACGCAGCCTGGTTCGACAGGCACGCCAAGGAGTGGCTCAGGATCCAGCTTGAGCGGGACGCTGCATGGGCAGCATCTGAGGAGTCTCTCAGCAACGCGCGCCAGGTCCTCGTGGCCTGCGCCATGTACGCCGTGGACCACGGAGGCGAGTGGCCGGAGGAGCTGAAGCAGTTGGTGGAGGGCGGCTTCCTTGCATCCGGGGATTTGCTGCGGAACCCTCAGAGGCCTGATCTGGAGATCGGCTACGCCTACCGGAAGCCCGCGAAGGACACGGCCCCGGGAACGGTTGTCATCTACGAGAAGCACGACGCGTGGCCGGCGCTCGGAGTCGCCGTCGGCTTCTGCGACGGGGCGGTACAGCGGGCATATGGCAGAGAACGCTTCGAGGAGATGCTCGAACGAGGTCGCTGACCGACCCGCGATAGCGCCCCGCTGATGAGCTTCACTCCACGCATGACGTCTCCGCGCATCGCCAGCGCGCGGGGGTTCCCCACCCACACAGTCGCGGCCCGGCGCGACCGCGCGACACAGATGCACGTGGTTCCTTGCCCTCCGTTGTGTTAAGCTCATCACCCGCGTCCGGCCCGTCGCCCGGATGCGCCGCCGACCCTCGCAAGGAGCCATGTCGCCATGATCGTCGACGTCCACGTTCACGCGCTGCCGAAGGGAAACCGTGAGGACGTGCTGCCGGAGCTGGTCCGCCAGTGCCGGATCAACGGCGTCTCGCTGGGCCTCGTCTCGATAGGCTGGAAGATCTCCCAGTACCCGGACGAAGAAGAGGTGCGCCGCTCCAACGAAGAGGCGCAAGGTTTCGTCAGCCGGTCCGGCGGGCTCTTCAGGCACCTGGCGTACCTGAATCCCCAGAACGCGAACTGGCGGGAAGAGCTGGACCGCTACGTCGAGGAAGGCGCCGTCGGCATCAAGCTCTGGACTTCGCTCAAGGAGCCGGACGGCAAGCTCGACAACGCCGCAGCGCTCCTGCGCCGCGCCGGCGAGAAGGGCCTGTCCGTCCTGATCCACACATGGCAGGTAACGGGCGGCCCCATCGACGGCGAGATTACGGTGCCGGAGTTCGCCCAGCTCGCCGAACGCTGTCCGAACACGAACCTCGTGGCAGCGCACTCCGGCGGGAACTGGCGGCACACGATCGGCGTGCTGCGCGACCGGCTGCCCAACGCCCACCTGGAAGTCTCCGGCTACTACCCCGAGAAGGGATTGCTGGAGGCGCTGGCCGGCGACGTCGGCGCCGAGCGCGTCCTGTTCGGCAGCGACCTGGCGGGGCGCACGCAGGCCTCCCAGATCGCCAAGGTCGTGTTCGCCGACATCTCGGACGAGGAGAAGGAGCTGATCCTGGGCGGGAATGCCGCGCGCCTGTTCGGCCTCAAGGACACGCGGCCCGCACCCTCCGCGCCGCTCCGCTCCCGGGACGAGCTGCCCGACTTCAGGGAGGACCACTTCTGCTTCTGCGGGGACTGGCCGTTCCACGCAGGCCCGTGGGTGACGCCGGACGGGCTGGACGCGTTGCTGGCGGAAGCCGGCATCGAGACGGCCTACGCGGGGGACTTCGACACCATCTACCGCCAGGACCTGGAGCGGGCGAACAACCGGTTCCTGGAGGCCGCACGCAGCACTTCCCGCGTGGCGCCGCTCGCCACCTTGAACCCCACGGCGCACAACTGGCCCAGCATCCTGCGGCACCTGAAGGACGGGTTTGCCGGCGTGATCGTGCATCCCTACCTCCATAACTGGCGGCTGGACGATCCGGCGCACGCCGCGTTCTTCCGCGCGCTCTCAGACGGGCGGATCCCCGTGTGGGTCAACTGCGCCATCGCCGACCACCGCACGCGGCACAGCGGCCTGGGATGCCGGCCGGTGGCGGGTGAGGAGGTGCAGGCGTTCTGCCAGGCCGCGCCGCGCAACGAGTACGTTCTGCAAGGCGTGGGCGCGCGACCCGTGAGCCGGGTCTTGCGCGACCATCCGGACGACGGCCGCTTCCGTTTCGAGGTATCCCGGCTCACCGACAGCTCGTACGACTTCGGCGACATCGCAGCCGAGCACGGGCTGTCCCATCTGGTGATGGGGAGCGAGTTCCCGCTGCGCGACCTGCGCGAGGTGCGATGGACGGCGCAGCGCGTCTGAACGGCTGCGCGGCGAATCCGCTCGCCCGGCGCAGGCGACGCGTGGCGGCCGCCGCAGGCGCAGGCAGAGGGCGAAGATGACCTGGCGTGCATTCCTGATCGGCCTGGTCTGCGTCGCCTTCATGGCGGCCGTGATCCCCTGGAACGACTTCGCCAGGGGCAACACCTTCCTGACGGGCAGTCACTTCCCCGCCGGCGTCGTGGCCATCCTGTTGGTGTTGACCCTGATCGTGAACGTCGGCCTGAAGGCCCTGCGCAAGGCATGGGCGCTGCGTCAGGCGGAGCTGATGCTGGTCTGGTGCATGCTGATCGCGGCATGCGCCGTGCCGGCCAGCGGCTTCATGCGTTTCTGGTTCCCCCTCTGTGCCGCTCCGGCATACTACGCGGCGCGTCCCGACCTGGCCTGGGAGGACGACGTGCTGAAGGAGGCGCCCGCGGACCTGATCCTGACGAAGGACCCCCGGTCCGTGGCGGCCAAACGGTTCTACGAGGGGACGCCCAGGGGCGAGACGCTCCGAATCCCGTGGGGCATGTGGCTGCGGCCGATGGCGGCCTGGGGGGCCATTGCCCTCCTGTTCTACGCGGGGACCTTCTGCGTGAGCGGGATGCTGCGCCGCCAGTGGGTCGAATCGGAGAGGCTTCTCTTCCCCCTGGCGCGGGTGCCCCTGGAGTTCACGGCGGACGCAGGAGAACCCCACTTCCTGCCGGCGCTGGTGCGGAGCAAGCCGTTGATCGTCGGCGTCATCCTGTCGCTGGCGTTCACGCTGATCCGCGCCGCGCCGGTGATCGTAGGCAAGGACCAGGGATGGCGGCCCGAACTGCCCATCCCCACGATACTGTGGGAGACGCCCCTGGCGCAGACGGGCATATGGGCCGCTCACATCTACCCCATCGCCATGGGGTTCGCCTTCCTGGTGCCGAGCGACGTCTCGCTGAGCATCTGGTTCTTCTTCCTGTTCACGCGCTTTGAGCTCCAGTTCTCCTATTGGCTCGGAAGGCCGTTGACGGGCGGCGGGGGTGGGCCCTTCATGGTCTGGCAGGAAGCCGGGGCCTACGTCACGTTCGTGCTGATGATGCTGTGGGCTGCGCGCAAGCAGCTCGCGGCCGTGTTCAGGAAGGCGGCCGGCCTGGACGAAGGCGTGGACGACTCGGCCGAGCCCATCGCCTACCGTCTGGCGTTCTGGGGCACCGTGGCGTCCTGCGCGGGCATGGCAGCGTGGTTTGTCTACTATGGGATGAGCGTGCTGGTGGCCGCGGCATTCGTGGCGCTGATGTTGGTGATGATCCTGGGTCTGGCGCGGCTGGTGGCGCAGGGCGGCGTCTTCTTTGTCCTCCAGCAATGGAAGCCCGTGGACCTCCTTCACGGGCTCAGCGGGGGCAGGGCTTTCGGGGCAGGCGCCGCCGTCGTGGGGCAGATGCACAACAACGTGTTCTTCTGGGACACGCGGGAGATCCTGAGCGCTCACGCCATGAACGCGCTGCGCATCTCCGCGGTGTTCGGCCAGCGGCGCCGCCTGCTGCTGCCGGCCATGTTCGCGGCTCTGGTGCTGGCCATGCCGATCGCGGCCTGGTCGTCCCTGCACATGTATTACAGCGTCGGCGCCTATAATGTCGGCACCGCCTGGGGCACGCGGGTGCACCCGATCAACACGTTCAACAAGGCGGAGCGGATGATCGTCAGCCCCGTGCAGTCGGCCGAGCCGCAGTACGGGGCGATGGCTCTGGGCGCGGGGATCATGTTCGCGACGACGCTGGCCAGGGGGCGGTTCTACTGGTGGCCGATCCACTCGCTGGGATTCATGATGGGGTCCAGCTACGCGGCGCAGATGCTCTGGGTCTCGGCCTTCCTCGGATGGCTTGCCAAGGCGCTGACGCTGAAGCTCTGCGGGGGCAAGGTGCTGCAAGCCGTGCGCAGCTTCTTCCTCGGGATCATCCTGGCCGAGTCCCTGGCAATCGCCGTCTCAACGGCGGTGGGCCTGGTGGGGCCGAAGCTGGGACCCGTCTTCCTGCCGAACTGAAGCCGCCCCGGAGCGGCGGCGCATTCCGCCTCCAGGGCGGACGGCCTGCCTGGAAGGCGTGGGGTACGCTCAGGCCATGGGGCGCGCCTTCGCGTTCAGTGGGGGCCTGTCGCGCAGTCGCTCCCGGATGGCACGCAGTTGGGACAGGGCCGCGCGGAAGGCGCCGTAAATCTCCGCGTCGAAGTGCGTGCCCCGCCCCCTATCCATAATGGCCAGGGCGTCCTGCTCGGGCACGGCGGGCCGGTAGACGCGGTCGTTCACCAGAGCGTCATAGACGTCCAGCACGGCGACGATGCGGGCCGGTTCCGGTATCTCATCAGCCGATAGGCCGCTGGGGTAGCCCGAGCCGTCCCACTTCTCGTGATGGGCGGCGGCAATCTGCTCGGCCGTGTTCAGCAGGGAGATGCCAGTCCCCTCGAGGATGCGGGCGCCGATCGTCGTGTGGGTCTTCATGACGTCCCACTCGTCATCGTCGAGCTTGCCGGGCTTCTGGAGGATTGCGTCGGGGATGCCGATTTTGCCGACGTCGTGCATGGGCGCTGCCAGGCGAAGCGTTTCGGCGTCGTCGTCCGGCCGCGCCATCGTCCTGGCCAGAGCCTCGGCATAGAGCCCGATGCGCCGAACGTGAGCGCCGGTCTCGTCGTGGCGGAACTCCTGGGCCGCTAACAGCCGCAGCAGGATCTCTTCCCTCGACTGCCTGATGTCCTCCGTCTGCTCGCGCACGCGGTCCTCCAGGCGCTCTTCGTGCTGCTGGCTGGCCAGCACCAGCCGGCGCCGCTCCAGCGCGTTGACGACGTTGATGACGACCTCATTCCGCTCGAACGGTTTGACGATATAGCCATACGCGCCGATCTCGAGGGCCTGGATGGCAGTCTTGCGGTCGTCCACGGCGGTGGCCATCACGACGGCTACCCCGGGGAACTCCTGCGTGACGGCGGCCAGCAGGTCGATGCCCGACCGACCGGGCATCACGATGTCGCTGACAAGCAGAGCGAAGTCGCCGTGCCCGAGCTGCTCGCACGCCTCGTCGGCGCTGGCTGCGGTAGAGCACTGGTATCCTTCGCGTTCGAGCCACCGGCTCAGGATCTCTCGGACGTAGGGCTCATCGTCCACGATGAGGATCCGGCCGGCCCGGCCCTGCGACGCCCGGTCGGCCGCGTGACGGTCAAGTCTTGTCAAGGGCATGACGCACCTTCTCCGTGAGTTCACGGGCGGTGAAAGGCTTGCGCAGGATCGGCACGCCGGCCATGTTCTGCCCCACGCGCTCCACGGGATTGCCCGCGTAGCCGGACATGAACAGGAGCTTCACGCCGGGACATACGGAACGGGCCTCACGAGCCATTGCGGGGCCGTTGACCTTGGGCATGACGACATCGGTGAGGATCAGATCGATCCGGCCGGCGTGCTCCCGGAAGAGGGACATGGCCTCGGCGCCGTCGGCGGCGCAAAGGACGGTGCAGCCGGCGTCCTGCAGGACTCTGGCGGCCAGATCACGGACGCTGGCCTCATCCTCGGCCAGCAGGATCGTCTCCTCGCCGAGCATCTCTGTCTCAAAGACGCTCTCTTCGGCGGCGACGGCCGCTGCGGCGCCGGCCAGCGGCAGGTACACCTTGAAGGTGGTCCCGATGTTCGGCTCGCTGTAGCACTGGATGCTGCCGCCGTGCTGCTGAACGATGCCGTAGACGGTGGAGAGCCCGAGCCCGGTTCCCTGCCCCACCTCCTTGGTGGTGAAGAAGGGCTCGAAGATGCGCTCCTGGATCTCGGGGGGCATTCCGATGCCCGTGTCCGTGACCGCCAGCATCGCGTGCGGGCCGACGCGCGCGCCTGCGTGCGTGCGCACGTAGGACTCGTCCAGTTCGGCCACTGCGGTCTCGATTGTCAGAAGCCCGCCCTCCGGCATCGCGTCCCTGGCGTTGACGGCCAGGTTCATCAGCACCTGCTCCATCTGAGCGGGATCGGCCCGGACGGTCAGCGGCTTCTCGCTCAGGTCCAACTGAAGCTCGACGTGCTCCTCGATCAGGTGTCCCAGCATCTTGCTGACGTTTTCGACGGCAACATTCAGGTCAAGCACTTCCGGGCGGGCGGCCTGCTGCCGACTGAAGGCCAGCAACTGCCGCGTCAGATCAGAGGCGCGCTTTGCAGCCGACCGGACGCGCTTGAGGTCTTCGTGAAGGGTCGTATCCTCGGGCACTTCGGTCAGGTCCAGGTCCACGTAGCCCAGGATGGCGGTCAGAAGGTTGTTGAAATCGTGGGCGACGCCGCCGGCCAGTTGGCCGACGGCCTCCAGCTTGGCCGCCCGCTGGAGTTGCTCCTCGAGCTGGCGCTGGTCAGTCACGTCGATGCCTGTGCTGATGACCCACCGGACCTGCCCGCTCTCGTCCAGCAGCCGGGAGTTGGTCCAGGTGATGAGCCGTTTCCCTCCGTCCTTGGTCAGCCAGTTGTTCTCGTGCGTGGACAGCTGCGTTTCGTCTGTCAGATCCTGGAAGACCTCCCGCACGGCCTCTCGTTCTTCGGGCGGGATGAGGACTTCCCACATGGAACGCCCTTTCACCTCGTCGGCACTGAAACCCGATGCCTCCTCGCAGGTCCTGTTGAACTGCACGATCCGCCCCTCGGTGTCGAGCACGACGATGAGAGCGCCCGCCGTTTGGATGACGGCGTTCGAGAACTGCCGCTCGCGCGCCAGCTCCTGTGCGGCCCGTTTGCGCTCGGAAATGTCACGGAAGACAGCCTGCACGTCTCCCTTCTCGGGGTCGACGAGCCGGGCGCTGACGTCCACGTCGATGAGCCGACCGTCGGCCCGCTTGATCTGCGACTCGAAACGCATCGAGCCGGACTGGCTGGTATCCCTGAAGTCCGAGTCCGTGGGCACGGGTTCCTCGGTCTGGAGCTGCTGGATCTGCATCGTCTTCAGCTCGTCCGCACTGAGGCCCGCCATCTGGCAGGCGCGCCGGTTGACGTCCAGTATGCGCCCCTCCAGCGTGTGGATGAAGATGGCGTCGTTGGACTCCTCGAAGAGCTTGCGGTAGCGCTCTTCGCTCTCGCGCAGCGCCTCTTCGGCCTTCCTCCGCTGACGGCGCACGTCGGCGTCGCGCAGCTCGCGCTCGACGGCCGGCGCCAGCCGCGCCAGCCTGTCCTTCATGATGTAATCATGGGCGCCGCGCTTCATCGCCTTGACGGCGAGGTCCTCGCCCACGCTGCCCGAGACCAGGACGAAGGGAACGTCACGCCCCTTCGCCTGCACCAGCGCCAGGGCGTCGAGGCCGTTGAAGTGCGGCAGCGAGTAATCGGCTATGACGGCGTCCCATTCCTGGCGCTCAAGGGCGCCGCTCAGGCCTTCCGGGGTCTCGACGCGCTCGAACGTCACGTCGCGCCCCAAACGCTGCAGTTCCCGCACAGCCAGCAGGGCGTCGTCTTCCGAATCCTCGACGATCAGAACCTTCAATGGCTCGGTCATCTTCGACTCCACGGTCAGCCCGGCGGCGGCTCGTTCAGCAGCAGCCAGTACAGCCCAAGCTGGCGGACCGCCTCGGCGAGCTGCGTGAACTCAACGGGCTTGCGCACGTAGCTGTTCGCCCCGAGACTGTAGCCGTTGATGAGGTCCTTCTCCTGCTTCGACGAGGTCAGGATGACGACCGGCAGCAGTCTTGTCCGTCGGTTGGCGCGGATGCGCTGGAGCACTTCCAGGCCGTCCACCTTGGGCAGCTTTAGATCAAGCAGCACCACGGCCGGCAGGGCGTGCTCGCCCGCGTCGGCGCCGCCTTCCGGAGCCAGAAGGTAATCGAGGGCTTCGACGCCGTCTCGCACGACCTTCACGTCGTTGCCGATGTTGTTCTTCCGCAGGGAGCGCAAGGTCAGCTCGACGTCGTCCGGGTTGTCTTCCACCAGAAGGATGGTTCTGTCTGCCATGGGTTTCGGCCCCCCGTCGTCAAAGCGTGAAGTAGAAAGTGGCTCCCTTGCCCACGGCGCCTTCGGCCCATATGCGGCCCCCGTGACGGCGGATGATGCGGCGCACCGTGGCCAGGCCAATGCCCGTGCCGGGGAACTCGCGCGCGGAGTGCAGCCGCTGGAAGGCCCCGAAGAGCTTGCCCGCATACCTCATGTCAAAGCCGGCCCCGTTGTCGCGCACGAAGAAGGCCGGCCCGGCTTCGGTCTCGATCCTGCCGAACTCCACCCGCGCCTGAGGCCGCCCGCTGGTGAACTTCCAGGCATTGCCCACCAGGTTCTCCAACACGCTCCGCATGAGGCTGGCGTCCGCTTCGGCGACGAGGCCGTCCCGGACGCTGAACTCCATTGCCCGCTCAGGCTCGGCCTGCTCCAACGCCGAGGCGACCGACCGGGCCATCTCACTGAGGTCGACGGTCTGGCGTTTCATGTCCGCGCGCGTGATGCGGGAGAGCTCAAGCAGGTCCTCGATCAGCTCGCCCATGCGCTCGGCCGCGCCGCGAACGCGCTGCACGTAATCGGTCGCGGTGGCGTCAAGCCGACCGCCGTAGTCCTCCAGGAGCGCCTGGCTGAAGCCGTCCATGCCCCTCAGCGGCGCGCGCAGGTCGTGCGACACCGAGTAGACGAACGCCTCCAACTCCTCATTGGCGGCCTGTAGCTCGGCTGTGCGCTGCCTGACGCGCCCTTCAAGCTCTGCGTTGAGCTGTCGTACCTCCTGCTCGACGCGGCGGCGTTCCACGACTTCGTCCGCCAGGGCAGCGGTCCTCTGCTGCACCTTCTCTTCGAGCGTCTCGTTCAGCTCTCGGAACTGCTCTTGTGTCTCGGTCAGCTCCCGGTTCCGGCGGACGGCCGCCTCGTAGCTGGACAGCAGCAGGTTCAGCATCCGGGCGCGCCCGGCTCCGATCACGTATCGGCGGCCGTCAAGAGTGACTTCCAGCTCCTCCTCGGCCGCTTCCTCGGGCGCCAGTCCGACGCCATGCAGAATGCGGCGCACCAGGGACAGCAGGTGCCGGTCGTCGTACGGCTTTGTGACGAACCCGTCCGCGCCGCTTTCCAGCGCTCGCAGAACGTCGGAAGCGTCCGAGAGGGATGTGACGAGAACAACGGGGATGCCCCCCGACGCCGGCCTCTCCTTGATTGCGCTGCACAGCTCATACCCGTCCATGCCGGGCATCACGACGTCGCTGAGGACCATGGCGGGCTCGCGCAGAGCCATCGCACTCAGGGCCTCCTCGCCGTTGCCTGCCACGGCCACCTCGTAACCGTGGCGCTCGAGCACGAGCTTGAGCTGCTGGGCCTGGGTGGGGCTGTCCTCGACGATGAGGATATGGGCTCTTTGCGCTGTTGTCGTCATCTGCGTGGCAGCGGATGCACCTGTTGTCCCGTCGGGTTCTGAACGCGCCGGCGCGCGTTCACGTTCCGATCCTTCACTGGCGACGCGGCCTTGGCCTGGCTGCGACGACGCCCTTCACTTTGATGAGGAAATCGGCCTGCGACTTCGGGTCAGCGTCTGCCCCCAGCACATCCAGCTTGGAGACGACGTCCACGGCCCCGGCGCGCATGGCCCTGAAGACGATGTCCATGTCGGCCGATTCGGCGTAGGCCGTCACGATCAGCACCGGAGGAGCGCCGTGTTCCATGAGTCTCCTGGTGGCTTCCACGCCATCCATGTCGGGCATGACGGCGTCCATGATGACCACGTCAGGGGCGAGCCGATCGCACATCTCCACTGCCTGCCGTCCGGTCTCCGCCTGCCCCAGCAAGCGGATGCCTGGGTCGGTGGCGAGCAGCGCCGCGATCGCCTGCCTGGCGGTCGGGGAATCATCAACCACGATCACCTCTACGGGCCCGCGCGGCTCCCCTTGTTGTTCGTTGTGCCGTTCCATGTGTCTCGTCTGTGATCGGCGCCATCCCGGTTCATTGTGGCAGCGTGGCCTCCACCCCTGCGACCGCCCTCAGCCGGGCGCCGATCTGGCCGAGCGGAAGGACTTCGCCGGCCGCCCCGGCCTCAATGGCGGCCTTCGGCATGCCGAAGACCACGCAAGTTCCCTCGTCCTGCGCGATCGTGAGCGCTCCGGCGTCGCGCATCGCCTTGAGCCCGTCCGCACCGTCCCGGCCCATCCCGGTCAGGATCACGCCGGCCGCGCCCGATCCGTAGCGCCGGGCCACTGAGTCAAACAGCACGGAGACGGAAGGACGGTGGCCGCCCACAAGGCCCGAAGGGTCGAGCGCTGCCTTCCCTCCGATCCCGACGGTCAGGTGGGCGTCATCCGGGGCCAGATACGCGCTGCCAGCCTGGAGCGTCTCGCCATGCTCGGCCACCGTGACTCGCAGCGGCGTGGAGCCGTCCAGCCAGCGCGCCATCGGCCGCACGAATCCCTTGCTGATGTGCTGCACCATGACGACCGGCACCGGCGTGCGGGCAGGCAACTGCTGCAGGATGAGCTGTACGGCGGGCGGGCCGCCCGTAGACGCCCCGATGGCGATGATGCGTGCCGGGCGCCGCCCCTCCGATCTGCCCCTGCCGGCGTCCGTGCCGGAGATGGTCGCGACAGGCCGGGACTCCTGCACTCTCTGCATGAGGTGCCGGTGCCTGCGCACGACCTTGACGCCGGCCATCACCTTGACCTCCGCCACGAGCCTGTCCGCCCGGGCGTCTCGGCCGGGCAGGCCTCCCGGCTTGCCGATCACGCTCAGGGCTCCCGCCTCCACGGCTTTGAAGCTGATCCCCAGCTCGCGGTCGGACATCGTGCTGGTCAACACGACGACCGGCCGGGGCGACTCGTCCATAATGCAGCGAATGGCCTCGAAACCGTCCATCTCCGGCATGCGGATATCCATGGTGACGACGTCGGGCTGCAGCTCGTGGCAGAGCCTGACGGCCTCCAGGCCGTTGCGCGCCTCGCCGACGATGGATAGCTCGGAGTCGGTCCGCAGGACCTCGCAGACCAACTGCCGCAGCGTCGGCGAATCTTCGACAACCAGGACTCGGATCATTCTCCCTCACCCATCAGGCGTTCCAACGTCGCGAGCAGCTCGCGCTGGTCGAACGTGCTCTTGGTGATATACGCGTCAGCGCCCGCCTGGAGTCCCCGCGCCTTGTCGGCCGGGGTCTCCAGTGAGGTCACCAGCACCACGGGAAGCTCCCGGTAGCGGTCCTCTCCTTTGACCTTCTCCGTCAGCGCGAAGCCGTCCATGTTCGGCATCTTGCTGTCAGCCACGACGGCGTCCAGGGATTCGCTCTGCACCAGGGCCCAGGCCTCCTGTCCGTCGGCCGCCGCCAGCACCTCGTATCCGGCGCTCTGGAGGATGCTCTTCTCCAGGGCGCGCGTCGTGATAGAGTCATCCACTACGAGGACGCGGCGGCGGGGCGGCACGTGAGGCCGGAACGCTTCCGGCCTGACCGGCGTCGCGCGCGCCGATCCCAACAGGTCCGAGGGATTCAGAATGACGACCACCTTGCCGCTGCCCAGGACCGTTACGCCGGACAGATTCCGCACGCCCCGCAGCTGAGGACCGAGGCCCTTCACGATCACCTCTTGCGTTCCATGAAGGCGATCGACGCGGAAAGCGGCCCGGCGGTCCCCGACGCGGACGATGACGGCCAGCAGCTTGGGATCGGCCGACGGGCGCCTCTCATCGCCCTCCAGCTCCAGAACGCGCGCCAGCGACAGCAGAGGAACCGGACGGCCCTCCACCTGTATGACGGGCTTGCCCTCGACGCTGCGGACCTGGGCGGCCTCCACCCGCAGGATGCGCTGCACGGCCGCCGTCGGCAGGGCGACGGTCTCGCCCGCCGTCTCAGCCAGCAGCACGTGGCTGGTCGCCAACGTCAGCGGCAATGTGAGCGTGAAGGCAGTTCCGCGCCCCGAGGCGGTCTCCACCCGGATGCTGCCGTGGAGCCGCTCCACGTTCTGCCGCACGACGTCCAGGCCGACACCCCTGCCGGATATGTCCGTCGGCTCCGAGTACGTGGAGAGTCCCGGCCGGAAGATCAGGTCCACGGCCCGCGCCTGGTCCAGGTCAGCGGCCTCTTCCGCACTGAGGGCTCCCGCTTTGAGCGCAGCCCTGCGGACGCCCTCCAGGTCGATCCCCGCTCCGTCGTCGGCCACCTCCAGGACGACGTTGTTTCCCTGGTGCGCCGCCCTAAGCCGAACCGTCCCCCGCGGAGGCTTGCCTGCGCGCTGACGCTTCTCGGGCGGCTCGATGCCGTGGTCCACGGCGTTCCTCACCAGGTGAGTCACAGGGTCCTTGAGAGCTTCCAGGACGTGCCGGTCGACTTCCGTTTCGGCCCCCTCGATGACCAGGTCGACTTGTTTGCCGCGCTCGCGCGCCAGATCGCGCGCCATGCGGGGGAACATGTCGAACACGTTGGCCACCGGCAGCATTCGGGTCCTGCGAGCCACGTCGGGGAGCTCCTTCGACAGGAGCTTGAGGGTGCGGCAATCCCTGCCGAGCTGCCGCAGCAGGCCGTCCACGCCGTCTGCCAGCCCATGAAAGCCCCGGTCGTACCGGCGCAGGAAGTCCAGCAATGCCGCGACTTCCGCCCCGTGCCCGTCTCGACGTGCCAGGCGCGAGTAGTTGCCCCGCACCTGCCGCCAGCTCCTCTGCCAATCGTCCACGCGCTGCTGGAGGGCGCGCAGTTCGCCCAGGCGCTGCTCCAGCCGCATCTGGGCCACGACCAGTTCGCCGGTGCTCGACATGAGGGCGTCCAGCTTGGCGGTGTCAACGCGTATTGTCTCGTCGCCACCCGCCCTGGCAGGCTGCGGCGCCGGGGAGGGACCCGGTTGGCTGACCTCCGGCGGGGCAGTTTCGTCCGCGCCGGCACGAGGGCTGTCGGCCCCCTCACGTTCGGGCGCCGCCTGCGAAGGTGCTGGGCCGAAGTCCCCGCGCGCAGCGGCGGCGAGGCGAGCCAGCAGGTCACCCATCTTCCGGGAGGGCGCCCGCTCGCCCTTCACTTGGGCGGCCATCGCCGCCTCCAGCGCGTCCGTCGCCGCAAAGAGCACGTCCAACAGGTCGGGCGAGGACGGCAGGCGCCCCTCCTGCAAGGCGCCCAGAACGTCCTCGAGGCAATGGGCGATGGTCTTGATATCCGGCAGGCCCACCGCCTGAGCGCCGCCCTTGATGCTGTGGGCCGCGCGGAACAGGTCGGCCAGCAGCTTCTCCCGATCCTGCTCGGCCGGGCCCTTCTCGAGCGCCAGCAGGCACTCGTTCAGCGTCTTCAGGTGATCCTGAAGCTCCGCTCGGAACGTCGCCATCAACTGGCGTCTGAGTTCCTCTTGCCGATCCATTTCCCTGACCCGTTCGCCTGCGCCCGGTCAGCTCATCTTGTACTGAGCGACGACGCCGCTGAGCTGCTCCGCCAACGCGTTCAGGCTCTGCGCCGTCTTCTCAGTCTGCTCGGCGCCGGCCTGCGTCTGCTCCGAGCCCTTGCTGATGCTGTCCATGGCCGCGCCGATCTGGTCCATGCCGGCCAACTGCTGTTGCGCGCTGGCCGCAATCTGCTGCGCCGCCAGCGACATCCGCCGCACCTGCTCGTTGATGCTGCGTATGGCCTCTCCCGCGCCCTGGGCAAGCTCAACGCCCGCCTCCGCCCGCTTGATCCCCTCCTCGGTCACCATGACGGCGCCGTTGGCCCCCTTCTGGATCTGGCCCAGGATGTCGCGCACCTGCGCCGTGGCCTGCTGCGACTGCTCGGCCAGGCTGCTCACCTCGTCTGCGACCACCGCGAATCCCTTGCCCGCCTCGCCCGCCCGTGCCGCCTCAATCGAAGCGTTCAGCGCAAGCAGGTTCGACTGGTCCGCAATGTCGTTGACCGTGCTGATGATGTCCCCGATCTGCTGCATCTGCTCGTTCAGGGTCAGGATCGTCTCCGCTATCGAGCCGACCTGCTCCTTGATGCTGTTGGTGCTCGCGACCATCTCCTGAACGGACCGCAGGCCCTCGTCGGCGGACTCGAGGCATTCCTGACTGGACTTGGACACGAGGGTCGCGCGGTCGGCGGACTGCTCGGCCGTCTGGCGCACCTCGGCCACGGTGCTGCCGGCTTCGCTCACCGACGCGACCTGCTGGCTGACGCTGGCGGCTTGCTCGCTGGTGGCCGTCAGGATCTGAGCTGTGCTGGCCGTTATGCTGCTCGTTGCCTCGCGCGCCTGCCCGGCCATGGTGCGCAGATTGGCCACCATGCGGTTGAAGGCATCGGCCAGCACCCCGGTCTCATCGTGCGAGTTGACGCGTGCCTCGACTCCAAGGTCCCCCTCCCCGACGCGTTCCGCCGCGCGCACGAGCTCACGGATCGGCGAAGTCACGCGCCGGCCTATCACGACTGCCACAAAGCAGCCGATCACGACGGAAGAGAGCGTGAGTATGCAGGTCAGGTTCCTGGCCGCCGTGGTCGCCGCACGGGCCTCCGCATAACGGTCCGCTCTGCGCTTCATCTCCGCGCTGATGAACCCGTCAAACGTTGCTCGGATCTTGTCAATTATGCTCGTGCCGGTTCCGGCCTGCAGAAGCGCCGCGACGTCCTTGAGTGTCTCCGGGTGCTTGTTCATCTCCTCGCGAGCCGCGATCTGAGCCTCGCCGGCTTCGTTGTCCCAATTGCTCGCGAGCTCCTGCAGCTTCGCGATATCGCTCTTCATGGCCTCTACGTCGTAGGCGTCAGAGTTGAGCTTGCGCAACTCCTCAATGCTCTCCTTGAACAACTCCTGTCCGGCCTTGTACGAAGCAAGGAACTGCTCTTTGCCGGTGATGAGGAAGGCCCATTGTCCCGTCTCCTGGTCCACCATGCCCTTGGCCGTCTGCACGAGCGACCTCAGCGCCCCTTCGTTCTCGGCCTTGGCGAATCTGCTCTCCAATCGGCCCACGATCGCCCGCATCTTGTCCAGAGTGTCCTTCCCGAGGCCTTGAGTCAGTGCGTCCTGGAGGTCCTTCAGGGTCTTCTCGCCTGAATCGACCTGGCGCCTCAGTTCTGTCTGCGCTTCGCCCGACTCCTTCAGCCACTTCTCGCCGAGCTTGTCCAGCTCATCCAGATCGCTGGCCGTGCCAGCTCGATCGTACGCATTGCCGACCAGCGCCTTCAGGCCGGCGATGGCAGCATCGAACTCGGTTCTCCCCGATTTGTAGGGTTCGAGGAACTCTTCCCTGCCCGTTATCAGGAACCCCCGTTTCGCGGACTGCCGTGCCACCATGGCCTTGCTTGCTTGGGCAGCCAGCAGCTCGCCGTTGACGCTCCCTGCTGCCCTGAACTTCAGCATCATGCTGTCTGCCAGTGTTTCGAGCTCGTCCACTATTCCCTGCCCCACGCCTTTTGCGATGAGCTCTGCAAAGAAGTCAGCATCAACCGTTCCCTGGGCGGTTTTCCTGGCCATCTCGATTTCCGGTCGAGCAGCCTTCTCCTGCCATTCCTGGAGCAAGCTCTCGATGCTCTCCAGCGCCTTCAATTGGCTGGGGTCGTCGCTGACCAGGTCCTTCTCCTCCTTCATCAGAGAGCTGAACTCGCTGACTGCCTGCGTGTAAGGCTCCAGGAACTTGTCCTGCTGCGTGATGCAGAAGCCCCGCTGCCCGGCCTCCATGCCTGCGACGAGCTTTGTCAGTTGTCTGGCATTGGCTATGACCGGAGTATCGTGTTCGGCGACGAAGGCGAACTGCTCGTTGACACGAGCCATCGTGACCAGGACTATGCCACCCGTGATGACGGACAGCAGAAGTACGATTCCGAAGCCTCCGGCCAGTTTCTTGCCGATGCTAAACCCCATCCCTGCGCCCTCCTTCTGATCCTGGCTTGCTAGCTGTTGTTGCCCTGTCACATGCCGCTCTTGTGCGCCCGCAGCGGCATCAGCCATGCGCCTGTTTCACTCTGTTCGTCGGAGACGACGATCTCGGGGGCCGACAGCAGTCGCTCGAGGTCCAGCACCACCAGGGAGTCTTCCGTCACGCCCAGCACGTATCCCTGTGTGGGACCCGAGATAGCGGCGTCCGCTGCCCCCAGGTCCTCCCTGGCCAGGACAAGCGCCTCGGGCCTCTCGTCAGCCAGGATGCCCAGCTCCATCGGCGTCTCGCCGTCGGGCCCCACCCCGGAGACAAGCAGGACGTGGCTCTCCTCCGACGCCGCCCTCGGCGGCAGGCCCAGGAACCGTCCGACGTCCATCAGGGAGTAGGTCCGCCCTCGGACGTTCACGGCGCCGACGATGAAGTCCGGCGTGCAGGGCACCCGGCACGAAGTGGATCGCTCGTGCGGCTGCACCTCCCGGACCAGGGCCGCCTCAACGCCGTACCGTTCCTCTCCCAGGCGGAAGGCGACCACGTGCATCACGTCGGCCCGGTCGGCCTCCTCTTCGGCCACGCGCGCCAGCAGCTGCGCGCGGCGTTTGAGGATGCGCTGCGTCTCTTCTTCGGACAGCCGTGCCTCCCCATCAGGCATGTGACGCGCTCCGCTCAGGAGAGACGGCCATTAGTGCACTCCGTTGCCCACAATCGTTTCCGTAGCTCTTATCATCGTGGCGAGCCGACCTGCCGTCATGCCGTCGGACTCGGGCACTTCTTCGTCCGGCGCCATTGGAGCGACCAGCCGGGCCGCCTGTCTGCGGTGCCGGGCCGCTTCACCGGCCCGGCCCAACTGCTGGGACAGGTTGGCCAGGCTGAAGTGCGCCAGGACGAAGCTCGGGTCCAGGTAGAGCACCTTCTTCAGCCGGTCCACGGCGCCGTGCAGATCCCCCCGCTCCTGCAGGATGAGGGCCAGGGAGTAGTGCGCGCCGACCACCAAGGGATCCGCATCCAGGGCCTTCCTTGCCCATTGCTCGGCCTCCTCCAACCGGCCGGCGTTGGCGTGCATCCGCGCCATCTGATGGCGTGCGGCGGCGCAGTCTGGCTCCTTCGCCAGGTGAGCCACGAAGCACTGGATCGCTTCCGCACAACGGCCCGCTTTGGCCAGGGCCATGCCCCAGCCGAAGGAGGCGCCGCGGCCGGCATCAGCGCTGACCGCCGCCACCCGTTCCGGCACAGGCGCCACGAAGGGGGCCGGCACAGCAACGGCAGGCCTAGCCCGCAGAGGCAGCACCGGCTTGGCCTTGCGCTCGTGCGTCGGCGCCGCGGGCATCGGTTTCCGGTACACGATGGCGCCGCTCAGCTTATGCACCTCGAATTCCCGGAAGGTCCCGGCGCCGGTTTCCGAAGCTCCCACGATCAGCCAGCCGCCCGGAACGAGGCACTGGTGCAGCCGCTGCGCCACCCCCTTGCCCGCTTCGGGGGAGAGGTATATGAGCACGTTGCGCCACACGATCAGGTCCATCGCGTTCGTGTTGACCACCAGGGACGGGCTGACGTCCTCGACGAGGTTCAGGTAGGCGAAGGTCACCATCTCCCGCACGCGCGAGCCAAGCTCGAAGTGGCCGTCCTGCTCGATGAAGTAGCGCTGGCGAAGCGCGGGATTGCCCGTGCGGAACGACCACTCCCGGAAGCGCCCCCGGCGCGCCGCGCGCAGGGCCTGCCGGTTGATGTCGGTTGCGAGGATCGTGACCTGCCAATCGGAGATGTCTGGCAGCAGCTCCACGAGCAGGATGGCCAGGGAGTACGGCTCTTCGCCCGTGGAGCAGCCGGCTGACCAGATGCGCAGGCGCCGCTGATCCCGGCGCCGCCGGATCAGGTCCGGCAGTATGTGCTGGCGCAATGCGGCGAAGTGCGACTCGTTGCGGAAGAAGTACGTCTCTCCGACCGTGATGTGCCCGATCAGGCAATCCCACCGCTCGCTCTCGGTCCGCTCCTCATCCAGCAGCCTGTGATACTCCGCCAGGTCGGAACAGCCTGCGTCCCGGGCAGCCCGGACGAGGGCCAGAGCGAAGGCATCGCGCCGCCCTTGCCCGAAGGCTATCCCCGTCCGTGATGCGATGAGCTCGGCGAAGCGCTGGAGGTCGGCCTCGCTCAGTTGTGCTTCCGCTGTGATCATGTCCTTGCAGTACCTGCCTTCAAGGGACGGCCGGGACCAGTTGCGAGGGATCAAGCACGAGCACCATCTGTCCGTCCGATCTCAAGATGGCTTGCAGCAACTGCTTGTTCTGCACGGTGGCGTGCGATGGCTGTAGCTCCTCCGGGCGTGCGCCGATCACCTGCAGCGTTTCGTCCACGACCACGGCGAACCTGCCGCCGTCGGTGCGGACGACCAGCAGCCGGTCGTCAACGCCGGGACACCGGGACGGATGCCCCAGCCGTTCTCGCGCGTTCAGCACAGGCACGACCTGTCCGTGCAGGTCGATGGCCCCCATCACGCAGGGAGCGGGCTCGGGCACCGGCGTGACGGCCACCATGTACAACACTCGCTCCACGTGTTCGAGCGCCACGCCGTACGTGTGCCCCGCCACGCGGAACGCGACGAAGTGCGCGGTGGCCGCGCCGGTGCGGTCTGCCGCCGGGCGCGCTGCGGTGACGCGATCACGTTCCATAGTGGCGTCGGATGCCCCCTGGTTAGTGCCACGGAAGGTTCAGACGGCCGAGGATCAGACGTCCGCAGGAGCAGCGGTCCCCCGGGCAGGCCGCCGGACGCCGAACGGCAAACGGGGCGGCGTCATGGCATAGCGGTGCCGCTCCGGCAGATTCTAGGAAGAATGTCCGGTCTGGACGGATGGGCGCGGATCCTGGCAGTCCGTACATAGCAACGCCGCCCTTCCAACCCCCCTCAGGGCGGCGCTTACGTCGGCTGGGTGCGCGCGACACCCTCACCGTTCGCACGAAAACGGGCGATCACTAGCCCGCCAGCGTCCACCAATTGCAGGCTGATGCTACCAGAAAGCCCCTCCCAATGCAACCCCCCGAGCGCCCGGATTCGCCTGCCGCCGCCTCAGCTACATCCCTTCGGGCTGCGGGATGAGCTTGCGCAGGTCGGCGCCCTCGTCGCGCAGCCTGTCGACGGGAATGCTCACGCCCGCACGCAGCAGCTCGACGAGGGCCAGGATATCGTCCGTGCGCCCCAGCCCAGCCGCCGCCTTCAGCTCGCTTCCCAGGTAGTACCCGGCCAGGAACTTGCCCCCATCCAGGCTGCCCCGCAGGACGACCCGGTCATAGCCGTCCGCGTACCCGACGTACTTCAAGGACTTGCCGCACTGCATGGTCCAGAAGAAAGGCGCCTCGTCGTAAGGCTCCGTGCTGCCCAGCATGGCGCGGGCGGCATGCTGGCCCTGGCGCTCGGCGACGGCCCAGTGTTCGACGCGGCATCTGCGTCCGGAACGCCGATCGGGCACGGCGGCGATGTCCCCGGCGGCGTAGATGCCCTCCGCGCGCGTCTTCAGCGTGCGGTCCACGGGAACGGCGCCGCCTTCGACGAGCCCCGAACCGGCCAGGCACTCGACGGCCGGGGCTATCCCGGCCGCTACGATCGCCACGTCCGCCGCCAGGACCGTTCCGTCCGCGAGGACGACCTCTTGCACCTTGCCGTTCCCGCGAAGCTCCTTCGCGGTCGTACCCAGGTGGAACCGCACGCCGTGCTCCCTGTGCAGTTCCAGCAGCCAGCGGGCGACGTCCTCGCCCAGCAGGCCGAGCATGGGGACCTGCTCCGGCGCCACAACGTGGACGGCCAGCTCCTGCTCCCGCTCCATCAGGTGCGACGCGACCTCCAGGCCGATGAACCCGGCGCCGAGCAGCACGACGTTCTCGGCCTGCTCCAGGGCGTCCACGATGTCTTGGGCGTTCGCCCGGCTGCGCAGCAGGAAGCAACCTTCCAGGTCAACGCCGGGGATGGCCAGCTTCCGGGGCACGCCGCCGGTCGCCAGCAGGGCGCAATCGAACTCAACCTGCTCCCCGTCGGCGAAGGTCAGAGTGCGCGCGGCCGGATCGACGGAGGTGACCCGGCGCTCCGTGAGAAGGTCGATCCGCCAGTCCTCGTAGAAACTCGACTCATGCAGCGAGAGCCGATCCTCCGACGCCTCGCCGGACATGAACCCCTTGGACAGGGCCGGCCGGTCGTAGGGGCGATGGGGCTCTGACGTGATGAGCAGGATTCGGCCGGCGAACCCTTCCCGCCGCAGCGTCTCTGCGGCGGCGTTCCCAGCAGCGCCGGCGCCGACGATGGCGAAGGTCCGCTCGTCCTCGCCCGTTATCTCAGGCGGACGGGCCTTCTTCCTCCGGCCCACGTAGACCTGGCCGCCTTCCACCTTGACGGCGTAGCATCCCACGTCGTCGAGTGCCGGCGGCGAGACCATCCGCCCCGTCCTCACGTCGAACCGCGCGCAGTGCCAGGGGCAGGTGACAACGTCGCCGATCAGCAGGCCTTCGGCCAGCGGCGCGCCGTAATGGCTGCACTTGCCCCCGCAGGCGTGGATCCCGTCTCCCCGGCGCACGACCAGGACGTTGCTGTTGCCCACTTTGACTGCGACGGGCTGCCCCTCGGCCAGTTCCTCTTCCCCGGCGACGCCCGTCCATTGACCTTCGGCCATAGTGCCCTCGCCTCTGTGAAGTCCCCCTGGGATCCGGCGGGCGGACCGACCGCCCCGCCCCATCCTTCGTCGCGCGGCGGGAACACCCTGAGGTATACGCTGGGGGGCATCCCCCGTCAAGCGGAATGAGCCCGGTCCCCGACAGCCCGTTGAAAAGGTCTCCGGCCCGTCGGAGAATAGAAGAAAGCGGCCCGTCGCGCGCGCCAGCACAAGGAGGAAGGCGTCATGGTCGCCGGCCCGATCAGAACCATTGCAGGGCCCGGGCTGCTGCTGGCGTTGCTGCTCGCGGGCTGTGACGGCTCACAGCCCGGCCGGCCGACGGCACATGTTCGAGCACAGGACGGGTCCCCCACAGAAGGCATGGAAAGCGGAGGAATGCCCGAGAAGGTCGTCAAGAGCGATGCGGAGTGGCGGCAACTGCTCACGCCGGAGCAGTACAGAATAATGCGCAGGAAGGGCACCGAACCCGCCTTCAGCGGCAAGTACTACAATTTCAAGGCACACGGCGTCTATCGCTGCGCCGCCTGCGGAAACGAGCTGTTCAGTTCCGAGGCGAAGTATGACTCGGGCTCAGGCTGGCCGAGTTTCTGGAAGCCGATCAATGAGAGTGCCGTGGCTACGGCCCCCGACGGGAGCCTGTTGGTGACGCGCACTGAAGTCCTGTGCAGCCGCTGCGGCGCGCACCTCGGCCACGTGTTTGAGGACGGCCCCCTGCCCACGGGACTGCGCTACTGCGTGAACTCGGCGCCGCTGGACTTCGTTTCAGACGATGAAGGCGGTTCCCACCAGGGGGACGCGCGCGCCGTCCCGCTCGGCCTCGAACCATCTGACGCCACCGGCATACCCGCCGACGGGAAGGCAGGTCTGCACGAGGAATGAGGCTCATACCGCGAACAAGAATGGCCCGTCTGAGGCTTGTGGTCGCCTCGGTGGTCGTCTCGGCCCTGCTCGTATACCTCGTGTTGGTGCCCCTGGTCCGCTACTCGCGATACGCGCCGCGCGAAGGCGACATCGTCCTCCAATCCCTGCCTCGCGTGGGCCTAGTCAGGGCCATTGAAGGCGCGACGCACTCGCCGTATTCGCACTGCGGGGTCGTAGTGAGGGAGGACGGGCGATGGGCCGTGATTGAGGCGCTCGGCAAGGTCAAGAAGACCGGGCTGTTCCGGTGGGTCCTGCAGGGCCGCGGGGGGAGGTTCGCGGTCTACCGCCTGAGGGAGCCTTACCGCCCGCACATCCCCCGTTTCGTCGCCGAGCTGAAGCCCTTCCTGGGCAGGCCCTACGACAGCAGGTTTCGCATGGACGACGAGGCCCTTTACTGCTCCGAACTGGTCTACAAGGCGTACAGGAACGCCACCGGCGAGGAGCTGGGGGCCCCTGTGCGGCTGGGCGATCTGGACTGGGAACCGTACGGAGAGACCATCCGCGAATACGAAGGGGGCCCGCCGCCCCTGGACAGGACGATCATAACGCCCCGGCACCTGTCGGAGGCGCCGCAGCTCGAGAAGGCGTTCGGCGCCGGGCTCTGAAGCTTGCCTGGGAATGTCAGACGGCCCCATGCGCGCTCGGCGCGCTGCGAAGGGGACGCCGCTCGCCTCTTGAACTCGACGCGGGCTGCGTGGTAGCTTACGTGGTTGCGTTGCCGCAGCGCCGCCGAGGCGGAGAGGCCGCCAGACCGCGCGCCCGGCAGCGAGAACGAGTTCATGCGATGCTGACCGACAACATACTTGATCTGATCGGCAACACGCCGCTTGTGCGCCTCAACGGCGAGAGCATCTTCGTCAAGGCGGAGTTCCTCAACCCCGGGGGCAGCATCAAGGACCGCGTGGCGCTGGCCATGATCGAGGGCGCCGAGCGCGACGGACGCCTCAAGCCCGATTCCATCATCGTCGAGCCCTCTTCGGGCAACACGGGCATCGGCGTGGCGCTGGTCGGCGGGCTGAAAGGATATCGGGTGCGCATCGTCATGCCCGAAGGCATGAGCGAGGAGCGCAAGAAGCTCATCCGCGCCCTCGGCGGCGAACTGGTCCTGACGCCCGACGGGGAAGGCATCGCCGGCGCCGTGCGGCGCGTGAAGCAGATGGCGGCGGAGAACCCCCGCATCTTCGTCCCCCAGCAATTCGAGAACCCGGATAACCCGCGCGTGCACTACGAGGAGACCGCGCGGGAGCTGTGGCGCCAGATGGGGGGCGACATCGCCTGTTTCGTGGCGGGTGTCGGCAGCGGCGGCACGCTGCAGGGCGTGGGCAAGTTCCTCAAAGAGCACCGGCCCGACGTCAAGATAGTTGCCGTCGAGCCCAAGAACGTCTCGGCCCTGCTGGGTCACGAGCCGGGCCTGCACCAGATTCAGGGCATTGGAGACGGCTTCGTGCCGGCCGTCCTGGACGTTTCGCTTGTGGATGACGTGATCGAAGTGACCGACGAGGAGGCCATCGAGACCACGCGCGAGCTGGGACGCAAGCACGGGCTCCTGGTCGGCATCTCCTCCGGCGCCAACGTGTGGGCTGCGCGTGAGCTGGCCAGGATTACCCCGGGCAACATCACCACCGTCCTGCCCGACCGGGCCGAACGCTACTTCAGCACGGCTTTGCTTTGACGCCCGCCCCAGCCCGACGCCAGATCGCCCGAGCATGCACGGCTCCATCCCATGCGACTTGAGGCCGTTCAAGCCCATAGCAGTACGAGCAGGCACGCACAGGCCGGCCAGGTGCAGGGCGCCCGCGTCCTGCTCTGCCTCTGCCTGATTGCCTGCATCGCGCTCGCCCCGGCCTCCGGAGTGCAGCCTGCTCTGGCGGCCAGGTCCGGGCCGGCCGCAGTCCCGGCTGCGCCGGCGACACGGACCGCCATCGTCTACGACGCCGTCTTCCTGCGGCATGACACGGGCCCGCTCCACCCGGAGAGGCCGGAGCGCCTGGAGGCCATCATGGACAGGCTGAGGGCCAAGGAGCTATGCTCCCTGCTGCCCGACGCGACGGCGCGGACGGACACGCTCCAATGGATCCTGACCGTTCATGAGAAGGCCTACGCCGACCGGGTGCTCCGAAGTTGCCGGGAAGGCCTGCCCTACCTCGACTCGTCCGACACGCCGATATGCGCCGAGTCCTATGACGTGGCCGTCGCAGCGGTGGCGGGCGTGCTGTCGGCCGTGGACGCCGTGGCGGACGGGAAGGCGGGGAACGCCTTCTGCGCGGTCCGCCCGCCCGGCCACCACGCGCTCGCAGACCGGGCCATGGGCTTCTGCCTTTTCAACAACGTCGCCATTGCCGCCCGGTACGCCCAGCGGAGGCACAACCTGACGAAGGTGCTCATCGTGGATTGGGACGTGCATCACGGCAACGGGACGCAGAGCGCGTTCTACGACGACCCGACGGTGCTCTACTTCGGCGTGCATCAGCATCCCTTCTACCCCGGCACGGGGAAGGCAAACGAGCGGGGAACCGGCGAAGGCGAGGGCTACACGATCAACGTGCCCCTGCCGGCGGGGTCCGGCGATGGGGAGTTCATCGGCGCCTTCCGGGACAAGCTGGAGCCCGCCGCGCTGGCCTTCCGGCCGGACCTGGTGCTGATCTCGGCCGGCTTCGACGCTCATGCGGACGATCCCATCGGCGGGATGAACGTCACGGCGGAGGGCTTCGCCGAGCTCACGCGCATCGTCAGAGGAATCGCCGACACGTGCTGCAACGGGCGGATCGTGTCCGTTCTGGAGGGCGGCTACAGCCTGGAGGGACTGGCCGATTCGGTCGAGGCCCACGTCAGAGCCCTGATGGAGTAACAGGACACAGGACACATGCTCTTCCACACCTGGACCTTCGTCGTTTTCTTCATCATCGTCTACGGGGCGTATCTGCCCCTCAGGCACACCCGGCTCAAGGTGCCGTTGCTCCTGGCGGCGTCGTACGTATTCTACGGATGGTGGGACCCGCTCTACCTTCTGCTCATCGCCGCTGCGAGCGCAGTCAACTACTACGCCGTCGTGCTGATGGACCGGACGCGCTGGCGGCGGCTCTGGCTGGGGCTGGGCATAGGCAGCAGCCTGGGTCTGCTGGGCTTCTTCAAGTACGGCGGCTTCGTCACGCGCAATCTCAACGCGTTGTTTGGGCATCTGGGGCTCGCCGTCAACATGCCGGTGCCCGACGTGATACTGCCCGTCGGCATATCGTTCTTCACGTTCCAGGCGATGAGCTACACCATCGACTACTACCGCGGCGACGTCGAGCGCGCGCCCAGCCTGATGCACTTCGCCACGTTCGTGGCGCTGTTCCCCCAGTTGGTGGCCGGCCCCATCGAGCGGGCCAGGAACCTGCTGCCTCAATTGCTGGAGACGCCGAAGATCACCAGGCAAGACATCACGGACGGGCTCTCGCTCTTCATCGTGGGGCTGTTCAAGAAGGTGGCGCTGGCCGACTACCTGTCCCTCTACGTGGACCGCATCTACGGGTCCCCGGGGCAGTTCGGAGCGCCGACGCTGATGCTCGCCACGTTCGCGTTCGGATGGCAGATCTACTTCGACTTCAGCGGCTACACGGACATGGCGCGCGGCATCGCCCGCATGATGGGCTACCGCCTGATGATGAACTTCAACAACCCGTACCTGGCGACCGGACTCGGCGACTTCTGGCGCCGCTGGCACATCAGCCTCTCGACATGGTTCCGGGACTACGTCTACATTCCCCTCGGAGGCAACCGCAGGGGCAAGTTCCACACTTACCTGAACATGTTCCTCACGATGGTCATCTCCGGCCTGTGGCACGGGGCCGCCTGGACGTTCGTCATCTGGGGCGCCCTGCACGCAATCGGCCGGTTCGTCACGCGGGGGCTCGAACAGACGGCTTTCTACAAGCGCCGCGTGCCGACGTTCGCAAAGCAACTGCTTGTCTTCGCGTTCGTAACCTTCGCGTGGGTATTCTTCCGGGCCGGCAGCCTGAGCGACGCGGGGCTGATCGTGTCCCGCATCTTCACGGGCGCGTGGACCGATCCCCGCTTCCCCGCCGTCGCGGTGCTGCTGATCGCGGCCATCTGGGCCTACCAGTTCATCTACGAGTCGGGCGCCAGGCGGATCCTGGTGCTGGCTCCGGTCCGGGTCGCCGTCGTCGCCTTCATGGCGCTTTACCTGTGCCTCTTCGCCCCCTCCGGCTCTGAGGCCTTCATCTACTTCCAGTTCTGAGTCGAATGGCCGACAAACAGGACAATCACAAAGAGCAAGACAAAGGCTCGCCCGACGCCGACGACCTGGCGCCGGTCGAGTTCGCCTCCCATGAGGTGCGTCTGTCGGGCCGCCAGTGGCTCGTCGCCGGCGCACTCATCCTGGCGGCGCTGGCGCTCATGCCGGTCCTGTGGGAGCGCCTCGATCCCCTCCAGCCGGACGCCGACTATCGGCTGCCCTATGGCTTGAGCAACGATTACTGGCTGTTCGGCCGCTACTGCCGGCAGGCCGCAGGACAGGGGCGCGCGATGGTCCTGGGCGACTCGGTGATCTGGGGCCAGTACGTGAACAGGAACCAGACGCTGCCGCATTACCTGACCGAACTGGCCGGAAACGTCCGGTTTGCGAACATGGGCATGGACGGGATGCACCCCGTCGCGCTGGACGGCCTGGTCAGGTACTACGGACGCGGCATCTCGGGGCGGAAGGTGCTCGTGCACTGCAATCCCCTGTGGATGAGCTCGGAGCGCCATGACTTGCGGACCGAGAAGGAGTTCCGCTTCAACCACCCCCGGCTCGTCCCCCAGTTCTTCCCCGCCATTCCCTGCTACAGGGAGGCATTCTCCGGGAAGCTGGCAATAGTGGTGGAGCGCACCGTGCCGTTCCTGAGCTGGGCCAGCCACCTGCGGGTTGCGTACTTCGACCAGAAGGACATCCCCGCCTGGACGTTCGAGCACCCCTATGCCAACCCGATCGCGGCGGTCACGCGCCCCCTGCCGGCGCCGGCGGAGGACCACGCAAAGGAGCCCGTCTCCTGGAGCGATCACGGCATCGAGAAGCAGGACCTTCCCTGGGTCGATCTGGAAACGTCGCTCCAATGGCGCTCCTTCAGGCGGCTGATCCGGACGTTGCAGGACCGTGGCAATCGCGTGTACGTGCTGGTGGGGCCGTTCAACGAACACCTGCTGGAGGAGCCGAGCCTTCAGAGGTACGGCAACCTCAGGGACGCGATCGCCCGGGGGCTCGAGGAACTCGAAGTCCCCCATTACGTTCCCGACGCGCTGCCCAGCGAATACTACGCGGACGCGAGTCATCCCCTGCCTGAAGGCTACGAGCTGCTGGCGGAGCAACTCGTGGGACGCGATTCCTTCGCGCGGTTCATGGGCGAGGACGGCGGCAAGTGACGGGCGGATCGGGCTCGTCCCGCCGCTGCATCCGGGGCTGTTGAGAGTATCCGCCGCCTGGTTTAGACTGGACGGGTGGCAGCGGCCATCGCACAGGGTGTCGCTGCCCCGTTCGCGAGGCAATGAGCAGATGATAGGACTACATTTCAGCGATGCGGTAAGGATCTGGCTGACGGCGGCGCTTGCCCTGGCGTGCGTGGCCGCGCTCCCGAGTGGCAGGGCACAGGCGGAACAGGGCACGGAGGGGCGCGCTGAGCGCATCATCTTCTCCAGCGACCGGTCCGGCCAGTGGCGCGTCTGGATGGCGAATCCGGACGGCTCGGAGCTGCGCCAGTTGACCGAGTGCGCCCCCGACGAGAATGACGTCGATCCGACGTTCAGCCCCGACGGCGCGCACATCCTGTTCACGTCCACGCGCGGAGGCGAGACCGGAGTCTGGCGGATGGCCGTTGACGGCTCGGCTCCCGAACGAATCTGCGACGGCGATCAGGCCGAGTGGTCCCCGGACGGCAAGAAGATGGCCTTCCGGCGCAGCGAAGCCGTCCTTGTCCGCGACCTGGAGACGGGCGCCGAGAAGCGCCTCACGCCGGAGGATTGGCCCCATTGCTCCGGTCCGGCGTGGAGTCCGGACGGGAAGACGATTGCCTTCGCGTGCAGGTGGGACGCGGGAAACGCCGTCTACACCGTCCCCGCGGACGGCGGCCAGCCCACCGAAGTCTACGGCGAGAAAGGGGCTTGCGAGCCTCACTGGTCTCCCGACGGAACGCAGCTCGTGTACGAAACGGAGACCCACATCTGCACCATCAAGCCGGATGGCACGGACAACCGCCTGATCACCTACTTCGGCGGCGTGCAGCATTACGCGCGCTGGAGCCCCGACGGCCAGCAGCTCATCTTCTGCCAGGGCCCTTCGGAGCGAGGTCCGTGGGAGCTCTACGCCATCCCGGCTCCCGGCGGCACGCCGCGCAAGGTCACCGAGGGCGGCTCCGACATGTACCCCGACTGGCAGCGCATCCCCTAGGATCAACCGACATGCGACCACCGGCCAATCCCCTGCGGACGTCACGCTTCGCCCACGCCCTGCTGCTGGCATCCCTTGTCTCATGCGCCGTGACGGCGCCGACGTGCGCCGCCGCGGGCGACGAGTTGCTCCCGTTCGTGCGCCTGTTCGACACGCGGGAACCTCTCGATCCTGCTGCATGGGCGTCCTGGGAGGCAGCGCCGGCGTGGGAGGGCCTGCCGGAAGGAGAGCTGGAACACGAGTTCCGCGGCGACGCGGTCGTCATGAACGACAAGGTTGCGGTCCTTGTCCGCAGGGGGGCGGGTTCCGTCCAACTGTGGTCCCGGGCCGCCGGCGGGCCGAGGCGTCAGGCGCTGCTCGGCCCCTTGCGAAGCGAGGTGTCGCCCCCCGCTCCCGTTTCCGCTCTCAGCATAGTCGAGAACGGGCCCGGCGCCGTCATGCTGGACGTAGCCTTCGAGACGCCGGAGGGCAAGCCCGCGAGCGCGGGATTCCGCCTCACCACGGGCGACCTCATTGCGGAAGTGCGTCCCGGCCCGGGCACGGACGGGCTGGCCGTCGCGGGACAGATGCGGTACGTCGCGGTCCCGGACTTCTTCGGGGACGACGTGGTGTTCGGCCCCGAGACTTGCCAGGGGGACCGCATCGGCCTGCCGACCGAGAACCTGTTCCTGAGCTTCCTCGGGGAAGGTGACGCCATCCTGGCGTGCACGTGGCGTTCGCCCGAGCGCAACGCCGACGTGACATTCATGGGTGACGGGTCCGAGCGCGCGATCTCGGGTTGCACGGTGCAGTGCGCGCCCGGAGAGAGCGTTTGGGTCGCATGCCTGGAAGGCGCCGGCATCTGGCACGCCCGCGCCCTGAATGGGGCCGGCGCCACGGAGGACATCGCCCTGTCCTGGCAGCCCCCCTTCCCCGCCAAGTGGCGGGCCAGCTTCGTGCGGGCCGACGGCGTGGCCGACTCCTGGGATTTCCAGGACGGACGGCAGGAGGGCTACTCACGGCCCGGGTTTGCGGAGATGGTCTACCCCTGTTGGCTCGAGGGCGGCCGCGCGTATCTCCGTGTCCCTCAGCCGCTTCTGGCATCACGGGCCGGCGGCTATGAGGCCGTCGTGGCCTACCCGCTGGATCGCAGTCGAGCCACCCCGCTGACGGCCTTTTGCGCCATCGATATCATGCGCAACACGCTGGGCGTCGGCCCATGCCAGTACATCCTGGCCATGGAGGGCCTGGGCGCGGAGGCGCATCCCACACCGGCGGACGTGACAGAATGGGTGGAGAGGCAGTTCGAGCGCGGGCGCGACGAGCAGTCGTCCGGCGCCATCAAGGAGCGGCTGGCCGCCATGGTCGAACACGTCTCCCACACGCAGCAGCGCCTGGACACCTACGCCGGCTTCGCACGCCAGGTGCGCGGCCTCTGTGAGAGCGCCGGGCCGGGGCCGTCGGCCGGCGACACGAGGTCTCGCCTGCTGAGCATGGCGGACGAGACGGAGCGGCGCATCGCCGTCGAGCGGGAGGCCATACAGTCGGTGCCGCCCGCTGCGGAGCTGGCGGACGCGATGGCCGGCCTCATCGGCACCGCGAATGTCCTGCCCGAGGTGCAGCGCATCGCGGCCGAGCTGCGGTCCATCGGCGCCGCCCAGGACGAAGCGCTGGCCCGCTGCCGGATGACGGCCAGAAGGGTCAAGCAGGCCTGCCGCATGGCCGCAGCCGGGGACGCGCGGACGGAGCAGTTCGTAAGAGAGGTCCAGGACCTGGCGGAGAAGATCCTGCGGCCGCAGTAGCGGCGCATGTCGGCAGCCCCGAGAGGAATCCCGGAATGACCCGATCTCGACAACGCGAATTGGGATTCGTCCTGATCGCCCTTCTCTGCCTGCACGTCGGCGCGTGGGGCGCCCTGGGCGCAGAGCCGCTCCGGCCGGACAGGAACAGATTCGGGAACGCAAGTTTCGAGATGGGCAGAGAGTTCTGGTGGATGGACGAGGGGCCCGGCACTGCCGGCAAGTTCTCGGTGGATGACGCAGACGCCGCCGTGGGGCGTTACAGCGCGCTGGTAACCGTCGGCCAGGTCGGCCAATGGGGCGTGCAGTTCGGCCAGCCCGTGGACGCCGCTGCGGTCGGCAAGACGCTCACCTTCGCGGCCTTCGCCAGGAACACCAAAGAGCCTGTCACCCTCAACCTCGAAGTCCAGCGGGCCGGCTCGCCGTGGGACAACGCCATCACCGAGCAGTTCAAGCTCGACGACGGCCAGTGGCACGAGCTGCACGTTACCTTCCGCGTGCCGAAGGCTTTCCCCGAGGGCTGGTACGCCTACGTGTACTGCGCGCAGCCGAGCGCCGAGTTCCGGGTTGACATGTTCCGGCTGTACGAAGGCGACTATGCGCCGTATTCGGACATCGCGCGGGAGGAGACGCTGGCGGCCGGCACGCGCGTCTTCGACGCAGCCGTGCCCGCCGACGGGCGGTTCCCCGAGCCCCCTCCGGAGGGCAGTTCGTCGTGGAGGCCGGTCGCTCCCGGAGAAGCGGGCCACGAGTTCGCGCGGGACGCCGTCGTCCTGAACGACCGGGTCGGGCTTGTCGGGCGGAAGGGGGCAGCGGGCCTGGAGTTCTACGCCAGGGGCCCCGAGGGCTATGTATCGCGGGCGATCCTTGCGCCGTGCCCCAATGCCGCGTCTGAGGCGACCACGCTCCGCGCGGCCAATGTGGTGCAGAACGACCTGCAGCGGGCGGTTGTGGCGGCGGCTTTCGAGACGGCAGACGGGCGGCCGCTCACGCTCCGGTGCGAACTGGGCATGGGAGAGCCGTTCGTGAAGGTCCAGAACGGCGGCGGCCTCGACCGGCTGCGCGTGGAGGCGCCGTGCCGTTTCGTGGTGCTGCCGGACTTCTTCGCGGACGACATCGTCGTGGACGCCGCCGCGCTGCCCGTGGCGCAGGCGGACCTGCCGTGCGAGAACTTCCTGATGCACATGCTCGGCGACGGCGAAGCCGTTCTCATGATCGTGCGACGCGCCGCCTCGGAGGACGTGCAGATCGCCCTGTCGGGCCAGGGCGGGGATCGAGCCGTCACGGCTTCCGAGGTCCGTTGCGATCCGCAGCAGAGCATCTGGCTGGGCGTCATGGAGGGTCCCGCCGTCTGGCACGTCCGCAACGTGACCGCGGCAGACGCGGACAAGGCCTTGCGGCTCGACTGGAGGCCGCCGTTCCAGGCCCAATGGCGTGTGGACTGGACGCGCCGCGACGGGCTGATCGACAGCTGGGAGATGGCCACTCAGAAGCAGGACGGTGGATTCGTCAAGCACGGCTGGTTCGGTGCTGCCGGAAGCCTGCCCGCCGACAGGCGCAGATGGACGACCGTGCTGGGATGGTTCCGGTACCCCTGTTGGACCGACCGCGCGGGCTACGGCTGGCTGCAACCCCTGAGCGAGCCGATGCGCTTCGAAGGACCCGCGCTCATCTACCCGATCAACCGAGCCACGGACACGCCGCTTGGCGCCTACACGCTCGTGGACATGGCGCGTGGCACGCTCGGGCTCGGGCCCTGCCAGTACGTCCTGGACGTCGAGGCGCAGGACGCGAAATACGTCGGCAACGGGGGCTGCGACACGAGGGACAAGGTCAACGCCATCTACGCCAGCGGAGAACAGAGGAAGCGGCGCGAGGAGATCGATCAACGGCTGAGCGGGCTCCTCCTCTTCCTCAAACACATCCGCGGCAGGATCGAAGCCTACGTGGCCTTCGGCCATGAGATGCTCGCATACCTGGCGGCGCAGAAACAGGCCCACCCCGAACTGGCCGACGCCTTGACCCAGATGGAGAGCCTGACGAAGGCCATCGACGAGAAGGTGACAGCCAGGAGAACAGCCATCAACACGCCCGAGTACGCGGACGACCTGATGGCGCGGTTCCGGGCGGAGGTCCTCGACTACGAAGGGCCGGACGCGCTGGACCGCTGCAAGGCCATCAGCGAAGCATGGGTCGAGGTCGCCGGCAACCAGGACGAGCTCGTGGGAGAGTGCCGCCTGGCCGTCAGGCTTCTGCGACAGCGCGCGAGCCTGGCCGTGACCCTCGACCCGCGAATGGCGGACATATCCACGGAGATCCGGGAGCGCACGCGGCAGATGCTGCGCAATCCCACGCTGCTCGAAGCCCCGCGACACTAGAACTCAAGCGACACGAACCGAAGGAGACGTTGAGGATGCCCCTGCGACGCAGCGCCAGGACGGTTGCCGCATGCGCCCTCGTGATCGTGCTGCACCTTGGCCTGGCGGGTTCCATCCGCCCCGCGCGTGCGCAGAGCCCCAACCTGCTCGCCAACCCCGGCTTCGAGATGGGCTCCACCCCGTGGCAGATAGAGAGCGCCGAGGGCACCGTGGCCAGCTTCACAGTCGACAAAGACGACGCGGCCGAGGGCCGGCTCAGCGCCCTCGTCACAATAGGCTCCGTGGCCGACTGGGGAGCCCAGTTCGGGCAGGGGTTGGACGCGGGCCGCAAAGGGCATACCTACACCTTCGCGGCGCTCGCCCGCGGCGTGTCCGGGCCGGTCACCGTGAGGCTGGAGATCGAGCGCGGCGACGATCCCTGGGACAGAGCCGCCCAGACCGAGCCCGTGGCATTGGCGAAGGACCGATGGGCGGAACTCCACGTCACGTTCCAGGTCACCCGGGACTACCCGGAGGGATGGACCGCCTACATCAGTTGCGACCAGCCCGAGGCCAGGTTCAGGGTCGACGCGTTCCGGCTCTACGAAGGCGACTACCTGCCCTATGAGCAGGTCGCCAAGGAGGAGACGACGCAGGCCGGCGTGCGGGTGTTCGACACGGGCGCGCCGTCCGCTGCGCCCCTTACGGGCGAGGCGTTCGGCCGGAGGGACGGCTGGGAGGAGGTTGCGCCGGGCGAGGCGGCCCACCGGTTCACGGGCGACGCGGTCGTCTCGAACGAGCGCCTCACCCTCGCCCTGCGTCCGGGCGCCCGAGGCGCGGAGCTCTATGCATCCGGGCCCGGCTCGACGCGCTTGCGCGCCGTCCTGGCGCCACTGGCGGGCGCCCAATCGGGCGAGCTCACCTCGGCCACCCTCATTGAGAACAGCCCGGACGGCGCCGCCGTGGACGCCACCTTCCGGGCGTCGAACGGCAGCGACCTGGCGCTGCGATACAGGCTGACGTTGGGCCAGGTCTTCGTCGAGACGGAGCCGCAGCGCAACGTCACAGCCCTGGGCGTGGAGGCCCCCTGCCGTTACGTCATCCTGCCGGACTTCTTTGCCGACGACATCGTGGTGGACGCAACCGCCCTCCCCGTCTCGGAAGCCGACCTGCCGGGAGAGAACTTCCTGCTGCACATGCTGGGCGCGGGCGAGGCCGTGCTGATGAACGTGTGGAGCGTGGGGGGCGAAGACGTGCATGTCCAGCTTTCGGAGCACGGCGGCCCGAAGAGCATCGACGCGTCCGAGATCCAATACGGAAACGAAGGCAAGGTCTGGGTGGCCGTCATCGAGGGACCGGGCGCCTGGCACGAGCGGCAGGTCACCGAAGGCGACAGGGGCAACGTCATACCGCTCGACTGGCGCGCCCCTTTCCCCGCCCAGTGGCAGGTCGACTGGACGCGCGATGACGGCCTGATTGACAGTTGGGCCATGCTCAACGAGAATCCCGGCGGGAACTTCACGAAGCCCAGTCTGTACTCCTATCCGGACAGGCTGGGCCCCGACAGGCGCCGCTGGACGACGGTCCTCGGATGGTTCGAATACCCCTGCTGGATCGACAAGGCCGGCCAGGGGCACCTGGAGCCGCTGCGGCGCGTGGTCACCTTCAAGGGGCCTGCCATCATCTACCCCGTCAACCGCGTGAACGACACGCCGCTGGACGTCTACACCGTCGTCGACATCGTGCGCTCCACTCTCGGCGTCGGTCCCTGCGAATACATACTCGACCTGGAGGCGCAGCGCAGCACGTATCAGGGCCAGGCCACCTGCGCTACGCGCGACCTGCTCGACGGCATCTACGGCAAAGGCCAGCAGAAGGAGCGTCGCGCGGACGTGGAGCAGGCCCTGGTCGACGTCATGATCTTCATCCGACACATCCGCGGGCGGATCGAGAGCTACGTCGAGTTCGGACACGAGATGCTCGACTACCTGGCAGCGCAGAAGGAACAGCACCCCGAACTGGCCGACCGGATCGCCGAGCTGGAGACGTTCACCAAAGCGATAGATGCGAGGGTGGCCCGAAGAAGCGAACAGATCAAGACAACCGACTACGCCGCCGGGCTCGTCGATCAGTTCCGGGCCAGCGTCCTCGACTACGAAGGGCCGGACGCGCTGGACAGGTGCAAGAAATTGACCGAAGCCTGGGTGGACATTGGTGGGAACCAGGACGAACTGGCCGGGGAGTGCCGATGGGCCGTCAAGATGCTGCGCCAGCGGGCGGCGCTGGCGCTGGCCGTCGATCCCCGGATGGCAGAGATCGCGAAGGAGATCCGCGAGCGCACGCAGGTCGTGCTGCGCAACCCCGCCGGCCACGAGGGCGCAAGACACTGACGCAGAAGCTCCAAGGACCAAGCATGAGGACCCAAGAGGACTCCATGAGCAAGACGATGATGCGAGAGAGAATGCTCGGATGTGCGGCGGCCGCCCTGGTGCTGGCCGTCCTTGCAGTCGGAGGATGCGGCAAGAAGGAGAAGGAAGCCCAACCTGCCGCAGCCGCAGCGAAGCCGGCCGCAGCAAAGCCCGCCGCGCCGGAGCAGTCCGTGACCGAGACCGGGATCCCGATGATGCTGATCCCCGCCGGCCATTTCGCGATGGGCGATAGCAGCGGAGAAGAGGACGAGAGGCCGGCGCACACCGTGCGCCTTGACGCCTTTTACATGGACAAGCACGAGGTGACCCAGGAGGCCTACGAGGCCCTGATGGGCAAGAACCCGTCCAAGTCAAAGGCGTCCGACAAACCGGTCGAGCAGGTCAGTTGGTACAATGCGGTCCGGTACTGCAACGCGCGCTCGCTCAGGGAGGGTCTCCAGCCCTGCTACGAGCCGGAGACGCTGGAGTGCGACTTCTCCGCAAACGGCTACCGGCTCCCCACGGAGGCGGAGTGGGAGTACGCGTGCCGGGCGGGGACGGATACGGATTACTCCTTCGGAAATGACCCCGCAGACCTGGGGAGGTACGGCTGGTTCGAGGAGAACTCCGGCGATGCCACGCATCCCGTCGGCCAGAAGCAGCCCAATCCGTGGGGCCTGCACGACATGCACGGCAACGTCGCCGAATGGTGCCATGACGCCTACGACGCCGCATACTACGGCGCCGCGCCGGAGGAGAACCCTCGCGGCCCCGCAGCGGGCGAGGAGCGCGTGCTGCGCGGCGGAAGCTGGCAGAGCAGCGAGAACGCCTGCCGATCCTCCGCTCGATACAGCGACGCGCCGGGGTTCGCCGACGTGTGCTTCGGCTACGACGCCTACGGATTCCGCTGCGTCAGGGCAGCCGCTGGGGGCGGTCCAGACTAGGGGAGCTTCAGCGTTCGGTCTGGTGGTTGTCAGGTCGAGGCGGCCTTGCAGACGTGTCGCGCGGCCATTGGGCGCCCGCCATGCTGGCAAGTCCGGTCCGCTTTCGTAGGGGCACGGCGCGCCGTGCCCCTACCTCGCTGAGCCGAAGGGGGCCTACCAAGGAGCTTCCGTGTTGAAGCTCCGGTAGCCTGCCCCCTCACATGCCCTGGAGCCCCTCGATGGCCGCAACCACCTCCGCCTTCAGGCGGTCGGGATCATAGCCCTCCGGCGGTTCGTGCTGGTTCAGCCTCACTTCCGCCGTCGCCTCTGCCAGCACTGCGGTGGCAAGCGCCAGGTCCTCAGCGCTTCTGCCCTTCCGCCGCTCGGCTTCGATGAGCGTCTCGAGCGTCTGGTACAGGTAGAAGTCCTCCGCGCCCTCGCGGCACCGCTCGAAGTGAATGGTCGGGTAGATCCGGTCGCGCCCGTAGCAGATCATCGCCGTGTCCGGCTCGCGGCCGTCCAGGTCGAAGAACTGGTAGCCGTGCAGGATGTTCAGGTGCCACTGCCACCGGGCGCGCACGCCCTTCGTCCACTCGCTCCACTGGTAGAGGCCGAAGGAGTAGCGCGTGCGCCCCTGGTTGTAGATCTGGATCTCCTTGCCCAGCCCGCGCGCCTCGGCCATCACGCTCTCGTCATGGAGGTTGAGGCTGCTGATGTCGAGCGCCTCGAGGAAACGCTGGTGCCAGTAGGCGAGGTCGTCGGGATCGGTCGGACGCCGTTCGAAGCTGACGCTGTAGGAGCCGCTCGTGCGGACCGTCTGCGGGAAGGCGGCGCTCACGCGGGCCATCAGCCGCATGAAGTCGAGTTCCCGCTCGGCCGTCTCGCGCACGCGCGTCTCGTCGCACATGGCGTAGAAGATGGTCGGCCAGCCCTCTCGCCGCGCATGCTCGTCGACGGCCCGCCAGGCGCACACGAGGGCCTCTTCGTACGGGAGGCCGCTCTGCTGCTCGACCGCCTCGCCGCTCCGCCCCTTCTCGTATCCGTCGTGCAGCCCCTGGAAACGCGCGCCCCCGTAGCCGTTCAGCGGCCGGTCGAACCCGTGCTCGCGCAGCAGGCGGAAGTAGCCGTCCATCTCGCCGAAGTCGATGGTCGGCTCGCCGTCATGCCAGCCGGTCAGGCGCCAGCTCGGCCCGCCGGACACGGCGTTCATCCCGTGCTCGCGCAGCAGGACGAGCGTCTCTTCGAGCACCCGCGAGCGCCGGTCCTCCGGGATCAGCGGCGGCGGCATCAGGCCGAAGAAACCCATCAGGAACGGCGTGTCCCTGTCCAGGACGACGGGGGCCACGCGCAGCTCCAGCGGCGCCCGCAGGACCAGTTTGCCGGCGGCGTCAACGATGCGGACCGCCCCGCCGTACAGGCCGGGCGCCGAGTCCGCAGCCACGTGAACCGTCACGACGATCTCGCGCGTGACGTCCGCGTCGAGCCTGAGCGCCTGCTCGGCGCGCAACGTGTGGGGCATGATGTGGTAGGCGATGCTGTTGAAGCCCCGGCTCGTGTTGTAGCGCACGACCTGGACGACCGCGTCCAGCCCGCCGGGACCGGCGAACGGATCGAGCTCGAGCCTGCATTCGCCCAGGTCGCCCAGCGGGCGCACCGCAAGGCAGAACGGCTCGTATTCGTCCCGCACCGCTAGCCGAGAAACGCTCAGCTCCTCCGGCGGCGGCGACTGCGCCGGGGGCACGCTGGTGGGCGTGACGATGTCCTCCATCCCCACGGGCCACGCGATCACGCCCAGCTCGCGCCATTCGGGCCGCACGTCGAAGGGGGCTGGCGGCCCGTCCAGGCAGACGGCGCTGCGCCGGAACTCCGCGGCCAACTCGGCCCGCTGCTCGTCCACCCACCTGCTCGCTGCGGCATCTTCGTCGCGCCACAGGGCGACGGCCGCGACCTTGCTGCCCCAAACGCGGTCGGCCTCGAAGCGGAGCAGCAGGCCGTCCTGCGCCACCCGTGCGCGGAACTCGGCGGGCCGCGCAAGCTCGGGCGCCATGTACGTATCCCACACGTCCGCGCCGACCGGCTCGACGTCTTCGAACCGATAGAGCGCGTGCGCCGGGCCGTCCGGGCGCGACTCCTGCCACGCGGCCTCGCCGTTCGCAAGTATGCGGCGCTCGCCATGCTGCGCCTGTTCGCCGCCCCAATAGCCGGAATTCTCGTAGAAGACCACCGCGCGGTAGAGGCCCGGCGGCAGGTCAATGCGGAACTGGTACCCGCCCGCCTCGCAGAAGTCGCGCAGAAGCATGGGTCCGAAGGTCGTGTCGCGCGCGGCGCCGTCCCAGGGGCAGCCGGCGGGCGGCCACCAGCCGAAGCCGCGCTCCTCCGAGTAGGACGTCTCGTGGGAGACCGGCGTCCAGCCGAGCATTGCAGACTGGCCGGGGGGCCCGAAGTCGAACGCCTGCACGTTGGCGGGCCGGCTCGCCTTGACCAGGCGGATGTTGTCCACGATGACCCGGCCCGTCTGTCCCTCGCGCCCGAACGAGAGGTCGAGCCGCACGATGCTGTCGGGGTCGACGTTCCGCTTGATGTCGTTGTTCCGGCTGCCGGCTTCGCCGCGGTAGAGGCCCTTCATCGGCACGACCCATTGCCCGGCGCCGGGGGCGAACGTGGCCGCGCCGTTGTGGCGGTTCCAGTAGGTGCCGCCTTTCTCCTGCCAGGCGCGGTCGCCGACCAGGACCCACGCTTCGAGTGGCTGGTCGGACGGGTTGAAGACGTCGAGGATGAGCGCGTCGTAGCCGCTCCAGTCGACGGGCATGTTGCGCCACTGGAGTGTGCAGCCGCGCCAGCGCAGCTTCGGGTCGAAAGTCAGTTCCAGGGCGTGCTCGCCATGGGCCACGCCTTCCGCAACAATCTCCGAATGAGCGGCTGCTACGTCCCATAGCTGGACGTCCGCCGGAGACTCGAAATCGGACAGGACCGTCACTTCCTGCGCCGCTGCGGCGGCGCACAGAGCCAGCGCCAGCGCAACCGTGCAGGCCGCGTGCCTCACGCGCCGCGGAGGCCAGCTTGCCGCGCCAGACCCACGAATCCTCTCATCAGACACGATCCCCTCTCTTTCTCGATGTGGAAGGCCGCCGTCTGTGCGCGCCGGTTTACCGCGGCCGCCGCCGGCTGTCAAGCGGCGGCCCTTCCCGTCGGGCGACGGGCCAGCATGGAAGGTTGCGGACCCGCGGGCCGGTCAGGTTTCGTCGCCCTCGACTTGCTGCGGCAGGTTCTCATTGACCTCGTGCAGCTTGGTCCGTTCTTCCTGGGTGGCGCGGTCGTCATCGGTCCGGGTCGCTAGCTCACGTCATCAAAGAACGTGTCGATCAGCTTGTCGTCGCTGAATATCCGGAAGAGCTCACCATCACACAGAATCTTGATGATCGACCTCCTCGCCAGCTCGCCAGCCTCCGCTTGACTCAGCCAGTGCACCTTCTCCAACGGCAGTTTGCCGTGCACCACCTTTGAACGATCCCTGTAGACTTCGTTTGCGAACTCCTTCAGCCCGGCGGCCTCTGCTGGATCGCCGCCCGCCAGGAGCCAACACACTCGGCTGCTCAGACGCGCGCCTTTCTGCTCCCAGAAGCCCGTGTTGAATAGGACCTCCAGCACAATACACATCGAAACGAAGAGCTGCAGCGGGGGCAGGTCGAGAGAACTGGTGAATATCCTGGCGGCCCGCCCGATCCGGGCGTTGGCGGCCATGTACTCGTTCCGAAGCTCCCTGAACCTGCGGGCGAATATTCGACGGTAACGCTCCTGATCATGCTGACCCACGCCGCCCGCGCCGCCTGGCGCTTCCGGCTGCGTTTGCGCCAAGGCCATCAAGACGTCACGCGCATCCGTCAGCGTCACAGGCACGCCCCATCGCTCCTCAAGGACGTGACACAGAGTGTCTACATCACCTTCTTGTACAAGGTTCCCCACATCCTTGTCGAGCTTCGAGAAAAGCTCTTCGCTGCCAACGTATTTCTTCCACGAGAAGATACTGTAGGCCTTAGCTAGGCGCTTCCAAATCACCTTTAGTCGGTCGATGTGTTCTTCGGCGAGGTCCGAGCGTGCCAACCGGTCGCAATCCTCAGAAGGAAGCTGCCAGAGGCCGTTGCGCAGCGCAAGTCTGTCGAACTCGGGACCTTTTGCCGCCAGTGGAGCGACCAGGCTCATCGGGGCGAATACCGGTGCTTCGCTCACAATGTGAAGGGCTTCAAGAAACGACTTCGCGATGTCGTCCTCGAGCTCGCGCCGGAATTCAACTCCCACTTCCTCAACGGGCCGTTCCTGTGTAAGTGCTCCCACGTTGACTGACATTACCCAGTGTAGTTCGTCTTCGGCGTACACCAGCGGTGACTCATTCCACATCGGGCAGTTGCCATATCTCTCATCACAAGACTCGGGGTCAGATTCGTAGAGGGTCTGCCATACTTGGCAGTTTCCGTCCCATCCTTTGAGGGCGTTCAGCATCGAAGATACGTCATCCCTGCTCAAACGGTGTAATGTGACGCAAGGCGGGAAATCATACTTCCTCAGTCGCCAGTCTGGTTCGAACCAAAAAAGAGGCCATATCGCACAGGTCTGTTGCTCTGCAGCTCTTTCTTCCATCGCTAGCCTCGGTCCCTTCTGAGCTCGCGCCTGCCATGCAAGCTCTCAACGGAACAAGGCGACGGTTCCGCTTCCGCGCTCACTTCCTCCTGAGTCCGGCCCTCCAGGTAGTACATCACCAGCGGCGCTTTGAGTCCCTCCGGCAGTTCCTCGATCGCGGCGTCCACATGCGACCGGATCTCGGGCCAGGAAGGATCGGCGCGCGGCGGTTGGCGCCCTCGCGCGGCCTCCTCGCGCGCCTGCCGGACGCTGCGCCTTCTCAACATGTCAACGGCCCGGCTGACGGCCACCGTGTGAAGCCAGCCGGCTATGGGGGCCGTCAGCCGGTCCGCGCTGCGCACGAGCGCAAAGAAGCACTCCTGGGCCGCGTCCTCAGCGTCCGTCCGGTTGCCCAGTATCCGCTTGGAGACGGCAAAGACCATGTTCTCGTGCGGCTTTATGAGCGCCCGGAACGCTTCGGGGTCGCGCTCTCTCGCGTATCGCGCGAGCAGGATAGCTTCTGACTGAGCCAATACAGCGGTTCCCCTAAAGGGAAAGGATCCTCCCTCCTACCTAATCCGCAGAACCCGGCCGCGTTATGAGGCCGGGCCGGCAATTTCCTGCACCATTAGACGCAACGTCCGTGCGGCAGGTTCTCCGCCGCAAGGCTTCTTGCCGTCTGTGCCCGCCACGTCATTCAAGCAGGCCCATCAGGACAAGCTGGGCTTCCTGGCGGACGTTCAGCTCCTTGCGGAGGGCGTCCCTGGCTTCTGCAAGCTGCTTTGCGGTCTTCTCACGGGCGGCTCGCAGCGCGTCCAGCTTGCCCTTGATCTGCTCGGGCGCGGCCTGCGCATCCTGCAACAAGGTCTGAAGGTCCGCCGTCGCCTGCTCAAGGTCGGTCAACTTCTCCTCCGCGCCGGGGGCAGCGCGCCGCTGCGTGCCAAACCCCATGCCGCCTCTCATCTGGCGCCAGAGTGTGTAGACGTCCGAGACCTTCGGCTCCAGCTTCGTCCAGTCCTCACCGCTGACGGCGAGGGCCTCCTGCACCCGGGTCATGTAACGCTGACGCATCTGCTCGGGGTCGTACCCGGCACGCTCGCCCTGCTGGGCGAGTGCACTGCCGATCCAAAGGCCGCCTGCAACGACTGCCATCAGAACCAACACGCCTACCTTGATCCGTCGGGACATGAGCCCCACCCTCCTCTAACGACGTCAGGTCCAACCAGTCTCCTTCAACGTCATGATCCGTCCACGGGCGCGTCGGACTCATTCGCGCCCCTGCGGCCGTGGCGATGCCATCGGCCATGCTGCGTCCGCTTCCCCGTCGCTTCGCCGCAGCTGCATCGGCGGCCCGCGATCGGGACCTGCCCGGTTCGCCCCTTTGCATGTCAGGACGGCTTCCACCGCCGCTCCCGTAGCTCGAGCAGCCAAAGGACTGCAATCACGTCATCATAGAACCGGCGCCCCCGTCTGCGCAAGGCCATTGCCGCCCAGCCGATCGCGCACGGCCCCTCAAGTACGCCCCGCGCCGCCCCGCGCGCCAAACGCTGAGCTATCTGCGTTGTTGCTTTAGTTCCCGCGACCCCGTGTTTTGTTCCATCGCGAGGACGTGCTTCCGCCCTTTTGGCCTCGCCGAGGCATCCCTGTCCCGATCAGCGCTCGGTGCCCTCCGCGCTTCTCTCCCGGTCAGTCGCGGCGTTGCAGCACGCCAGAGGCGCTGCCCGTCCATCCCATGTTCCATTGCGGGCCGGGCGGTCGCACGCCCTGGAGAAGCCCGCAAGGTCAAGGCTCCCATTGATACGCACTGACTTCCTCTGGTAAGGTCTTTCCACCATGTTCGGGAGAAGGCGCTTCCTGAAGCTGTCGGCGGCAGTCGGCCTGAGCGGGCTGTCTTCGGAGGTCCTGGGGATGATAACGTCGGATTACCAGGAGCCGCCGGTCACGGCGGAGCTGCGGCGCAAGGCTCTCGAGGGCCGGCTCCCGCGGCGCCCCCTCGGCAAGACCGGCGTGGAACTCACCATACTGGGCTTCGGAGGCTTCCACCTGCTGGAGGTCTCGGAACGCCAAGCCGAGGGGCTCCTCAACCTCTACCTGGACGCCGGCGGCAACTTCATCGAGACCGCCATCGCGTACGGCGACGGGGACTCGGAGCGCAAGATAGGCCGCGTGATGAGGGGGCGACGCGACGAGTGTTTCCTCAGCACGAAGTCCTACAGCAGGGACCGCAACGGAGCCGCTCAGAGCATCGACCAGAGCCTGCGGAACCTGAACACCGATCACGTGGACAACCTGTTCATCCACTGCGTCAGCACGGACGAGGAGTTGGACAGGATCATGTCGGACGACGGCGCGCTGCGGGCGGCCGAAGAGGCCCGGGACGCCGGCAAGGTACGCTTCATCTCCATGACGAGCCACTTCCCTCCCGTGCTGCTGAGGGCCATCAAGGCCTACCCATTCGAGGCTGTCATGGAGTACATCAATTATTACGATTACTTCAACTTCCCGATGATCTACGACGAGATCATCCCGGCGTGCGTCGAACGCGGCGTCGGCGTGATCTGCATGAAGCCCCTGGCCGACGGGCTGCTCTACCGCCCCGAGTCGGCAGCAAGGGCGTTCCGGTGGGTCTGGAGCATGGACGACGTGACGTCCGTAGCGACCGGCAACAACACCACGTATCAGTTGCTCTCGAACCTGGCGCTGGCCAAGAGCCACCGGCCGATAACGGAGCAGGAGAAGGAGAAGCTCTACCTCGAGGCGCCCGAACTGGCCAACTACGTCTGCCGACGTTGCGGCAAGTGCATGCCGAATCAGGCGGGGCTGGACATACCCGGGATCTTCCGCCTGGAGGGATACTTCGACCGGCAGATGATGCCCGGCCCCGTGATGACGCTGCCGGACATGGACCTGCGCGAGGGCCTGAACGGCTGGTTCAGCAACCGCGACTACGCGCGCGCCGCATACGCCGCCATGCCGGACAAAGTGACGGACCAGACCGACTGCTCCGACGTGGAGCCGCTCTGCCCGTACGGCCTGCCCATAGCGGCCAAGCTCAAGTGGGCCGCGCAGAAGCTTTCCGCCTAACCGGACCGACCGCCGCGCCCGGGCCGTGACGCCTGCTTAATGAGCCGCAACATGTACTCGGCGGCCATCCGGCTCTGCTCATCCACCTTCTCAATGCCGGCGGGATCGTGCCTGTCGTCGAGGCACGGATGGCAGAACTCGTAGCAGATGTAGCCGCCGTAGCCGATCTCCTTCAGGGCCTTGACGAACGCGGGGTAGGCCACGTCCTCGTTGAGCTGCGCCCGCCCGCGCTCGTCTCTGTGAAACTCGCCGCCGAAGTGCGAATGGACCTGTAGATCGCCCGTGTCCCGGACGGCCTGCGCCACGTATTCGGCGTCGCCGGCGCGAGGCCTCAGCAGGGGACAGTCCAGGCAAGCCTTCAGCGCCGGTGAGTCCACCTCCCGGATGAAGGCCAGCATGTCCGTATGCCGCTCGATGATGGGCGCGTGGTTCTGAAGGGCCAGCACGACGCCGGCATCCTCCGCAAAGCGGGCCGCCTCGCTCAGCGTCTCGCGCACGAAACGCCACCTCTCCAGGCTCGTCGCGTCCGGATGGTGCGTCTGGACGTATCGGCGGGCCATGTCGTAAGTGCCGATGCCGTCCCGCACCGTGACGCCGGGCCAGGCGGCGAACACCCGGAGGATCTTCGCGCCCAGGGCCCGCGTCAGCTCGATCTGTCCCTTGACGAAGTACAGCTCCGTCTCGTGCCGCTCCAGCACGGGCGAGCTAAAGTCGTTGTACGAGGCGCACGCGGCCAGGTCCACGCCTTGCCGGTCGAGTTCCTTCCTGATCCGCTCGCAGCCTCTCTCGTCCAGGTCGACGGGGCTGGCGTGAGGACGCTTCAGGCCCAGCTCCAGGCCCTGGAAGCCCAGGTCCTTCGTCTTGGAGATGAGTTCTTCGATGCTAAGAGGCGGTCCGAGGTACCACAGCCCGCTGTAGGTGACGGAGTAGAGTCCCAGTTTCATGCCGCAATCCCTCCTTCCAGCCATGGGGGCTCCGGGAAAGCCGTCGCGCCAGCCCGGCGACCACCGATGGTAACGGCGCAGCCTGCCCGGCACAACTGCACGTGGGCCAGGCCCCGCGGCCCTCCGGCAGCCACTTACCTTTGACACCGCACGGCGGCCCATGTAGGCTATGGCGCTCGTCTCGGGGGAGCTCGATTCCAACGAGTCACGTCGGCAAGTAGAGCGCCGGACTCCCGCCCCGCGACACCTTTGGACCAAACCGAAGCCCGAAAGGAGAGCCCTAGATGCTCGCCGCTCTGCTTCCCGAGGCCGGAAAGCTGAAGATGGTCATGGAGTTCGTGCCCTGGCTCGGCGTGGTTGGCCTGGGCGTCGCTGTGGCCACCTACTTCGCGGTGCTCAGGTATCCCCCGGGCAACGAGAAGATGCGGGCCATCGCCGAGAAGGTCCACAGCGGCGCGATGATCTTCCTGAAGCGCGAGTACAGCATCATAGCGATCTTCATGGTCGTCGTCTTCATCGCCCTGGCCTTGGCGCCCGGGCTCGGCCCCTGGACGGCGGTGGCCTTCCTGTGCGGCGGCCTCTGCTCCATGCTGGCCGGCTGGCTCGGCATGCAGGCGGCAACCCGCGCCGGCGCGCGCACCTGCCAGGCGGCAAAGGACGGCGGGACGCCGGCCGCGCTCTCCGTGGCCTTCCAGGGCGGCTCGGTGATGGGCATCGCCGTGGCGGCGCTCGGAGTGGTCGGCCTCGGCTTCTTCTACTTGTTCACCCGGAAGATGGGCGGGCACGCGCCGATCATTGTCAACGGCTTCGCCATGGGCGCCTCGAGCATTGCGCTGTTCGCCCGCGTCGGCGGCGGCATCTACACCAAGAGCGCGGACGTTGGGGCGGACCTGGTGGGCAAAGTCGAAGCGGGCTTCCCGGAGGACGACCCTCGCAACCCCGGCGTGATCGCCGATAACGTCGGCGACTGCGTCGGGGACGTCGCGGGCATGGGCGCCGACCTGTTCGAGTCCTACGTCGGCTCGGTGGTTGCCGCGATGGCGATCGGCGCGATCATCAGCACCAACCCGACCACGTGCATGCTGTACATGGTGCTCCCGATCGTGCTCATCGCCGGCGGGCTCGTCGCCTCTCTCATCGGCATCTTCTCGATGAACATACTGAAGCGCATGGCACCTCAAACCGCGTTGCGCAACGCAACCTACGTGAGCGGGGGCCTCTTCCTCATCGGCGCCTACCTTGTGTGCCAGAAGCTCGTGCCCGACGCCTTCTGGGCCGTGCTCGCCGGGCTAGTGGCAGGCGTTCTCATCGGCCTCGAGAGCGAGTACTTCACCTCAGGCCCGCCCATCAAGAGGATTGCCGCCGCCGCTGAGACGGGCGCGGCCCCCACCGTGATCACCGGCCTCGCCGTCGGCTTCAAGAGCACGGTGCTGCCGGTCATCACGCTCGTCGTTGCGATCTACTTCTCGTACCAGGCCGCCCAGATGTATGGCATTGCCATCGCCGGTGTGGGGATGCTGGCCACCATCGGCATCGTGATGTCCACCGACTCCTACGGCCCCATCGCGGACAACGCTGGCGGCATCGCAGAGATGAGCGGAGCCGGCCCGCAGATCCGGAAGATTACCGACAAGCTGGACGCCCTGGGCAACACGACGGCGGCGATCGGCAAGGGCTTCGCCATCGGCTCGGCGGCCCTGACGGCGTTGGCGCTCTTCGCCGCCTACCAGCAGGCCGTGGGGCTGAAGTCCATAGACCTAACGGCCGCGCCGGGTGTCGTGGGACTGCTGCTGGGCGCTATGCTGCCGTTCCTCATCGCCGCCCTCACGATGGAGGCCGTGGGCCGCTCGGCGAGCAAGATGGTGGCCGAGATACGCCGCCAGCTCAGAGAGATTCCCGGCCTGGCCGAAGGGAAGGCCGAGCCCGAGACCGGCAAGTGCATTGACATCGTCACCAGGGGCGCCCTGCGGGAGATGATCCTGCCGGGCCTGCTCGCCCTCGGTGCCCCCCTGCTCATCGGCTTCCTCGTCCCCAGCGGCAAGGAGGTCTTGGGCGGGTTCCTGGCGGGCGCCACCGCGTCCGGCGTGCTGCTGGGCATCTCCATGTCTAACGGCGGCGGCGCCTGGGACAACGCCAAGAAGTGGATCGAGGAGGGCAACCTGGGCGGCAAAGGCTCGGACGCCCACAAGGCCGCCGTCGTCGGCGACACGGTCGGCGACCCCTTCAAGGACACGTCCGGCCCGTCCATGAACATCCTCATCAAGCTCATGGCCGTTGTCTCCCTCGTCTTCGCGCCCGTCATCGCCAAGATGGCGTCCTGACACACATAAGGAACCAGAAGCGCCTCCGCCCGGCCTCCCCGATGGAAGGCCGGCGGAGGCCGCTCTTTTGGCGGCCGGCACGGGGCTGGCGGCTCGCTGAACCGTACGCTAGAATGGGGCGTGCACGGCCCTCCAACCGGGAAGGCAGGCACATGAAACGAGTCGTCCTGATCGCTGCCCTGGCCCTGGGCTGGGCGTTCGCGGCCGCGCCGGCCGTCGCCGATGCGCAGGTCAACGTGGGCACGGACACGAGGGTCGAGCTCAGGGCCCCCACCCCCTCCGGAGCGCTCAGGGTGGCCATCCTGGGCGACCTGACCGGCGGGGATGAGTCCGGCCTGGCCGTGCTGGAGCAGGCCGTGGCCGAGCTCAACCTGCTGGAGCCGGACCTCGTCGTGCACATCGGTGACTTGGTGCCCGGCTACATCCGGGACATGAAACGGTGGGAGAGCGACATCCGGCGCGTCAAGGAAGCGCTCGACCGCCTCGAGCCGCCCTTCTTCCCCGTGGCCGGCAACCACGACGTCATCACGGGCACCGGCGATCCTGACGACCACCGCGCCGAGGAGCTCTACAAGCGCTACTTCGGGCCGCTCTACTACTCCTTCGACTGCGGGCCGGCTCACTTCATCTGCCTCTACACGGAGGAGAGCCTCCAGTCCGCTCCTCGATTCAGCGCGCGCCAGATCCAGTGGCTGCGCGACGACCTGGCCCGCAGCACGGCGCAGCACGTCTTCGTCTTCATGCACAAGCCCGTCTGGGAGTACCCGGACGCCGGCTGGGACCAGGTCCACGCGATCCTCAAGCAATACCCCGTGCGCGCCGTCTTTGCCGGACACTTCCACCACTACTACAAGTCCGAAGAACGCGACGGCATTCGGTACTACGCCATCGGCGTCACCGGAGGTCAGCTCTTCTCGCCCGAACTGGCCGGCGGCCTGGAGCACTACTGCCTGCTGCACGTCGACGGTGACGGCTTCAGACTCGCGCTCGTGAAGCCCGGCCACGTCTTACCCGACGACTACATCGAGGGGGGCGACTACAAGAACATGGAGTTGCTCCGGCAGCAGTCGATCGACCAGACGGGCGTGGCCGCGCCGATTCGCAGCCCGGAGCTCGGACCCGTCGACGAGCAGTTGGCCGTTCGGGTGGCGAACCCCCTTGACCGGCCCATCCGCGCCCTGGTGCGGGGCGTTGCGCCGGATCGGAGCTGGCGCTTCTCGCCCGAGGCGGTGCCGCTCCTCGTCCCGCCGAACGGCTCCAAGTTCGCCCGCCTCGGCGTTCGCGCCGAGGCTGCGGAACCGGGGCGCGTGGCCGTGCCCGAAGTGGAGGTCCAGTACGACTACGTGGACGCGAAGGGCCGCAACGTGGCCATCGCGCTCCCACGGCGAGTGCCGCTGATCCGCGCCGCGACGGCGCCGCTGGTCAAGGTCGCCGTCTCGCTCGACGGGCGCGCCGGCGAGGACGACTGGCGGAGCGCCCCGCTGCTCAGCACCGCCGTGTGGTACGCGAGCCCTTACGAGACGGGCGAGGCGGGCCCGGAGTTCCGCATCCTGGCTACCGCCGCGGGCGTCTACTTCTTTGCCGACTCGCCCGACGCGCAGGTCTCAGACTTCCGGGGAGCCCGCATCCTGAGCGATGCAGTCTTTCTCGGCGCATTCGCCGCCCCGAAGGAAGCCGACGCACCGCCGCTCTCAGAAGTGCCTGTCGTGATCGTCTTCCCCTTCGCGCCGGACGGCGCACAGCAGGCCATGCGGGCCTTCTGGGACGCCAGCCAGCCCGTCGGGCTCGAAGCCCCCGGAGTGCACGTGGCGGCCGTCGTCAAACCCGGCGGCAAGGGATGGACCTGCGAGGGGTTCGTCCCGTGGGATGTCCTGCTTGCGGACGGTCCCGAACCCGATCAGGAGGTGTACTTCAACATCGGCGCCTGGGACAACGACGGCGACTACTTCAGCGAACTGCATTCCTGGGCGCCGACCGAGGACGTGACCCAGTGGGGGCGGCTGCTGCTGGAAGCTCCAGCGAAGGAATGAGCTGCGCCGCCGCGGCTTCCAGGCACTCGCCACTCGCACCGCAACGAAGGAGGGAACGGACGTGAGGCTGATGTTCATCGGGGCGCATCCCGACGACGGCGATGGCCGCGTGGGAGGGCTCGCGGCCCGCTACGTCGAGCGCGGCGGCCAGGCGATGCTTGTCTCCGTGACGAACGGCAATGCCGGCCATCAGGAGATGGCGCCGGACGAGCTGGCTGCCAGGCGCAGGCAGGAGGCCCGCAAGGCCGGCGAAGTCATCGGGGCCGAGTACCTCGTTCTGGATCACAATGACGGGAGGCTCACGCCCACGGTCGAGGTCCGGGAGGAGCTGATCGCCCTCATCCGCCGGTTCGAGCCCGATCTGCTCATCGGGCTCAGGCCGTTCGACTACCATGCGGACCACCGCGCGGCCGGCCAACTGGTCGTGGACGCCTCCTACCTGCTGACCGTGCCGCTGGTCCGCCCGGACGTGCCGGCGTTGAGGCAGATGCCCGTCATCTGCTACACCTACGACCGATTCCAGAGGCCCTATCCCTTCCGGTGCGACGTCGCCGTCGGCGTCGACGAGTACGAGGACAAGAAGCTGCACATGCTGGCCTGCCATGAGAGTCAGTTCTTCGAGTGGCTGCCGTACAACGGCGGATACCTGGACGAGGTGCCGCAGGACAGGGACGAACGCCTGGCGTGGCTGCGCGAACGGAGGCTCGGCTCCTCGCGCATTGCGGATCAGTTCCGCGACAAGCTCGTCGAGCGCTACGGGGCGAAGGCCGGGCGGCAGATACGGCAGGCGGAGGTGTTCGAGATCTGCGAGTACGGCCGGCAGCCGCGCGCCGACGAGCTGGATGAACTTTTCCCCCGCTGACGGAGCCAACCGCCGTGAGACGAAGCCAGGGAGCGCAAGCAGTGGCCGAACACATCGGAATCGTTGCATGCAGCGCGGAAGGCGCCGCCCTCTGCTATCGGACGATCTGCGCGGAGGCGCCTCGCCTCATGGGCCGGCACTGTCATCCCGAGATCACGATGCACGCGCATCCCCTCTCGCAGTACATGGTCCACATCCGCGCGGGGGACTGGGAGGCCATCGCGGAACTGATGCTCTCTTCCGCGCGCAAGGTCGCCGGTGCAGGGGCGGCCTTCGCCGTCTGCCCGGACAACACCATCCACGAGGCGTTCGACCTCGCCGTTGAGCGCTCGCCGATCCCGTGGCTCCACATCGCGCGCGTCGTGGCGGCGGAAGCCGTCCGCAGGGGATTCGCGCGTCTCGGCGTGCTGGGCACGCGCTGTCTGACCGAAGGGCCCGTTTATCCCAGTGCGCTCGAGCCCGCCGGCATCGAGGTCCTCATCCCGGACGAAGGCGATCGGGAACGGATCAACTCCATCATCTTCAACGAGCTGGTCAACGGGGTGTTCAGCGAGGAGTCGCGGCTATATCTCGGCCGGGTGATGCAGGGGCTCAAAGAGCGCGGCGCGGACGCGGCGGTGCTGGGCTGCACGGAGATACCGTTGATCGTCAGGCCTGAGGACGCGCCCCTGCCCGTCCTCGATTCGACCAGGCTGCTGGCGCGGGCTGCGCTCCGGCGTTCGCTGGGGACTGAGAAGCCAGGGAGTTCTTCCCGCTGACCGGCTCCCCCCTTACCTGTCGTTCGGCGCGACCTCGGGCAGGATGAACTCGTAGCCGCCTTGTTCCATCGCATGGCGCAATCGCTCGAGCATCGCGGCGTCCTTGAACGTGCCGATCACCGCGCCGCCCGACCCGCAGAACTTGGACGAGGCGCCAACGGCGCGCGCCGTCTCGATCATCTTGCGGTCTTCGTCCCGGATGACGAAGATCTCGGAGCGCAGGTCGAAGTTCCGGTTCAGCACCTTCGCCAGGCCGTCGCGATCCCCGCTCTGGAGCAGCTCGCGCGCCGAATCCGCCAGAGACGCGATCTCCCGCATGGTCTTCACGACCTTCTGGTCGCCCAGGTCGTACCGCTCACGCACGCGCAGGTGCGCAGTAGAGCTTTCCTGCCCCATGTCCTTGCGGTAGGCAAGGTAGACGGGCGGCAGCGTGGCGGGATCGAGCTGCTCGTAGCGCCCGTGCCCGTTGCGGGCCATGTAGTCCTTGTCGAAGTCCATGTAGACGACGCCGCCGTATGCCTGGACGACGCGGTCCTGAAGGCCGGCCGTCAGCCCCAGCTCCCGCGTCTCGGCCTGGAGCACGACGCCGGGCAGGATCTGGTCCGGTATCTGAACGCCGTAGAAGGCCATCAGCGCACGCATGACGGCCGTCACGATGGCGCTCGAACCGCCCAGGCCGACCTGGCGCGGGATGCTGGTGCTGTACTGGATCGTGAAGTTGCAGTCCGGCAGTTCGATGCCGGCCCCCGCACAGTAATCCGCGAAGCTCTTCGTGGCCGCCTTGAGCAGGCGTATTCCCCCATAGTAGCCGCTGCGCCGGACGTCCTGCAGCAGCTGGTTCAAGCTCCCAAAGACGGCGTGGTCGTGCGCGCTGGGCTTCAGCTCCAGTTCGGGACTCTCGTACAGGAGGACCTCCGCGCAGTAGTCGCCGATCGTGAAAGCGATAGTCTTGCCGTTGTACCCGTCGGAGGGATTGCCGACAAACCCGACACGGGCGTAAGAGCGCTTCCTGACGATCATGTGTAACCTCGCGCTGACGCCGCAGGACCCCCGCCACTCCGTACGCCGAGCGACCCCGTCATTATGGCCGTCGCACAGGGCCGGATCAAGCAGAACGCGTCCGCGCCGTCCTGTCCCTCTACAGAATGTGCTCCAGCAGGATCTTGACGCCGATCGCGCACAGGATGACGCCGCCGCACAGCTCGGCCCATTTCCCCAGGCGGCGGCCGATCCGGTCGCCCATATGCATGCCGCCGGCGCAGAGCGCGCCGGTAACCAGCCCGATGACGGCCGCGGGAGTCCATATCGCCACTCCCAGCATGGCCAGGCTGATCCCGACGGCGAGGGCATCGATGCTGGTAGCAACGGACAGCGCGATCAGCCTGGCCCCACGGCTCGGCTCGCGCGGCTCGCCCGTCTCGAAGCCGAAGAACGTGCCCGCCACCATCTTCAGGCCGATTGCCGTCAGGAGCCCGAAGGCCACCCAGTGATCGACGCCCTGGATGAGAGCCCGAAGCGACACGCCCGCCAGCCAGCCAACCACGGGCATGATCGCCTGGAACGCGCCGAAGTGGAGGCAGACGCGGAGCGTGTGGCCGGGCGTGACCTTGCGGAGGGCCACCCCCTCGGCGACCGAGACCGTGAAGGCGTCCATCGCCAGCCCGACGGCGATGAGAAGCACCTGTACAAGGCTCATGGGGCCTCTCCGTCGGGGGCAGTCGGGACCGGCGAGCGGGCGGGGCTCACCGTTCGAAGAGCCGCCTGGGAAGCTGGCTCTGCCGGATGATGGAGGCAAGGGTGCCGGGGCGGATCTCTTTGTGGTCCGGCACGACGACGGTCACCGTGGAATCCCCCGTGCGGCGCTGCATGACGATGTGGCTTCCGCGCCTGCGCACTTCGGCGAACCCGTTGTCCGCAAGGATAGCGACCACTTCCTTCCCGGACAGAATCCCCGGATTAGCCAAGATCGACCTCAAGCGGGCTCAGATAGGTCTCCGTATGCAGGCGCTGCTCAACCTCCGTCTGGCTTGCCGTTTCCAGGAACAGCTCGACGGCCTCTTGCAGATTCGCCCTCGCCTCCTCGACCGTTCCCCCCTGGCTGGCTACGTCGAGCTCCGGACAGAGTGCGACCCACCCGTCGCCCTCACGCTGAACGAGAGCCGTCAGCATACGCACCGGCATTTCGGTTTTCCTCCACTCGAGTACATCTATTATAGCGGATCCCCCATCGCCGCGCAGATGAAGGGGCACGAGGATTCGGCGCCGGCCGATATACGCACGTACCCGGACAGGCCTTGACGCGGCATGCCTCCCTCTGTAGCATCCGGGCGAGGTACCGCGAGCGGCCGCCACCCCTACTTGAGGGCCGATGGGCCATGGAAGACGCAACCCGCCGTGCGCTTCTTCAGGCGCAGAGGAACGAGCTGACCGAGCACCACATCTACGGCCGCCTGGCCCGCGCGGTCAAAGATCCTCACAACAGCCAGGTGCTCCGGCAGATAAGCGAGGACGAGCTGCGCCATTATCATCATTGGAAGCAGTTCACCGGACACGACGTGCACCCGCACGGGCTCAAGGTCCTCTGGTTCTACGTGATGGCGCGGCTGCTCGGCTTCACGTTCGTCGTCAAGCTGATGGAGGCGGGGGAGGATCGCGCCCAGGACGGCTACGCCGCCCTGAAGGCCGTCCCCGAATCGGACAGGATCGCGCGAGAGGAGCGGGAACACGAAGCCGAACTGATCGAGATGCTCGACGAGGAGCGCCTGAAGTACACCGGCGCCATCGTGCGCGGCCTGAACGACGCCCTGGTCGAGCTGACGGGCGCGCTGGCGGGGTTCACGTTCGCGTTCGGCCAGCCGCGCGTCGTGGCGGTGGCCGGACTGATTACAGGGGTCTCGGCTTCCCTTTCGATGGCCGGGTCGGAGTACCTGGGCAGGAGGTCGGAGGGCGGCGAGCTGAGCCCCGGCAAGGCCGCGTTCTACACGGGGCTGGCCTACACGTTCACGGTGGCGGTGCTCATCGCCCCGTACCTGGTCTTCGGCGACCTCTACGTCTGCCTGGGCACGATGCTGGCTGGGGCGCTGCTGATCATCGCCTTCTTCAACTTCTACCTCGCCGTGGCGAAGGGGCTGAACTTCGGGAAGCGCTTTGCGGAAATGGCGGCCATCAGCCTCGGCATAGCAGCCCTGACCTTCTGCATCGGCATCCTGATCCGCCGCCTTCTGCCGGTCAAAGTGTGAGGCGCGGCGGAGCTGGTGGTGGCTTTGTTGACCCGGTCGGTGGGACAGGCGTTCCTCACAGCTCCAGGACGCGCTTCGCGCGGGCCGGGTCCACCCAGTACTGGCTGCCCCGTTCCCCCGTCCGGTCGGCTTCGCAGCATCAGTCCTCGAGCGCCAGCGCCAAAGGCGCCTCGAGCGTCTCGGCGATCCAGCCCAGGAAGCGCGCCCCCTCCGCGCCGTCTATCACGCGGTGATCGTAGGAGAGCGAAAGGGGCAGCCAGAGCCGCGCTGGCGGATCGTCGTGGCCGTGCTCCTCGTAGGCCCTGCCGATGCCCAGGATCGCCACCTGCGGGAAGTTGACGATCGGCGTGAAGTAGGTCCCGCCGATGCCGCCCACGTTGGTGATTGTGAACGTGCCGCCCTTAAGTTCCTGCGGCGCGATCTTCCCGTCCCTGGCCTTCCGGGCCAGCTCGGAGAGCTCCCGGGCGATCTGCATGAGGCCCTTGCGGTCGGCGTCTCTGATGACGGGCACCAGCAGCCCCTGGTCCGTGGCCACGGCCACGCCGACGTGCCGGTAGTCCTTGTAGATGATCTCGCCCGCGTCTGCGTCCAGGGAAGCGTTGAACTTCGGGAAGGCCTGGAGGGCCGCAGCGGCAACCTTGACCGCGATGACCGTGACGGTGAGCTTGGCCCCCGCTTCCTCCACCTTCGGAGCCAACTGCCTGCGCATCTTCTCCAGGGCCGTCACGTCCGCCCGGTCGTGCTGGGTCACGTGGGGGATCTGGGACCAGCACAGGGCCATATGCTCGGCGATGCGTCTGCGGATGGCGCTCATGGGTTCGCGCCGCACGGGCCCCCACTTCCCGAAATCCGGAAGCGAGGCCGCAGGCGCCGCACGCAGCCGCCGGGCTTGCGCCATCTCCTCTTGCCGGCTCAGGTACCGCTCCACGTCCTCCCGCGAGACCCGGCCGCCTGGACCCGGCGGAACGCGCGAGACGTCTACCCCCGCCTCGCGGGCGAACCGACGAACCGACGGCGCGGCGCGCACGTTCACGGCCGGCATCTCCTCGGCCTCGAGGCCGGCGCCTCTGCGTGCTGCCTCCCGGGCGGGCGGAGCCACCACCTCCTCTTCTGCCCGGGCGGCCGCCTCCACCTGCTCCGGCCGGGCCTCCTGCGGGGCGACTCCTTTGGCGACCGCTCTCCCTTCCTGCGCTTCCTGCCGTTCTTGCTCCGGCGCAGGGGCTTGCGCCTCTTCGGCGGCCGCTGCTTTCTCCTTTGCGCCTCCCTGCCCCCGGGCCGCCTCCGCGGGCTCCTCGCCGCCCTCCTCCACGATCAGGATCACGTCGCCGGACCGGATCTCGTCACCCTCTTTGACCCGGATCTCCTTCACCATGCCGGCCACGCCGCAGGGCACCTCGACGGTGGCCTTGTCCGTCTCCAGCTCGATCACCGATTGCTCAGCCTCTATGGTGTCGCCGGCCTGGACGAGCACGCGCGTGACCTGTCCCGACTCTACATCTTCTCCGAGTTCGGGAAGCCTGAATTCGGTTGGCATGGCGGCGGGGCTCTCCTTTCACAGGTCGGAAGGCATGGCTTTGTCGGGGTCGATGTACATCTGCTCGATGGCGCGGGCGACGACGTCAGCGGACAGGCGCCCTTCCTCCCGCAACGCGGCCAGGGCCGCAAGGGCGATGTGCCGGGCGTCCACCTCGAAGAAGTCCCGCAGGGAGTCTCGCCCGTCGCTCCGCCCGTAGCCGTCCGTGCCCAGCGTGATGAACCGGCCGGGAACCCATCGGGCGACCGTGTCCGGGACGGCCTTCACGTAGTCCGTCGCCGCCACAGCCGGCACGGCGGCGTCGCCGAGGCATTGCGTGACGTAAGGAACCCGGGGCTCCTCGGCGGGATGGCGCATGTTCCACCGCTCCGCCTCGTGCCCGTCCCGGTAGAGGGCCTTGCAGCTGGTGACGGACCAGACGTCGGCGGCCACGTCGAAGCCGTCGGCCAGTATCCTCTGCGCCTTGACGGCTTCGTTCAATATGGCCCCGCTGCCCAGCAGGTGGACCTGCGCGTCCCCGCCTTCGGCCGGGCGGAAGCGGTACATGCCCTTCAGTATCCCTTCGCGCGCCCCGTCCGGCATGGCGGGCTGCGGATACTTCTCATTCATCATGGTCAGGTAGTAGAAGACGTCCTCGCCTTCCTGGTACATGCGGCGGATCCCGTCCTGCACGATCACGGCAATCTCGTAGGCGTAGGCGGGATCGTACGCGAGGAGGTTGGGCACCGTGAAGGCCGTCAGGTGGCTGTTGCCGTCCTGGTGCTGGAGCCCCTCGCCGGCGAGCGTGGTCCGGCCGGCCGTGCCGCCGACGAGGAACCCCTTCGCGCGCGAGTCGCCCGCCGCCCAGACCAGGTCCCCGATCCGCTGCAAGCCGAACATCGAGTAGAAGAAGAAGAACGGAATCGCGTTGATGCCGTGGTTCGAGTAAGCCGTCCCCGCGGCAATGAAGGACGACATCGAGCCGGCCTCGGTGATGCCCTCCTCCAGGATCTGGCCGTCCTTCGCCTCCTTGTAGTAGAGCAGGTTCTCCTTGTCCACGGGCTCATAGAGCTGACCCACGCGGGAGTAGATGCCGAACCGGCGGAACAGGGCGTCCATGCCGAACGTCCTGGCCTCGTCCGGCACGATGGGTACGATCAGCTTGCCGATCTCTTCGTGCTGCATCAGCAGGGCCAGCAGGTGCACGAAGGACATGGTCGTGGCCACAGGTCGGTCGCCCGTGCCCTCGAAGAACTCGCGGAAGACCTCGTCGGAGGGCGCCTTCAGCTTCTCCTTCATGGGAGCCCGCGCCGGCAGGTAGCCGCCGAGCTCCTTGCGCCGCTCGTGCAGGTACTTCAGCTCCGGGCTGTCGTCCGGCGGACGGAAGAGCGGGGCGCCGGCCACTTCCTCGTCGCTCAGGGGGATGCTGAACCGGGAGCGGAACGCGCGCAACTCCTGTTCGTTCAGCTTCTTCTGCTGGTGCGTGACGTTCTGCCCCTCGCCGCCGGCGCCGAGGCCGTAGCCCTTGATCGTCTGGGCCAGGACGACCGTGGGAGAGCCAGTGTGCTCGACGGCGGCCCTGTAGGCGGCGTAGACCTTCTCGGGATCGTGCCCGCCGCGCCGCATCTTCTCCAGTTGTCCGTCGGTCAGGTCCTCGGCCATCGCCAAGAGCTGGGGGTCCGTGCCGAAGAAGTCCTGCCGGATGTAATGGCCGTCCGCGACCGCGTACCTCTGGTACTGGCCGTCGAGGACCTCGTCCATCCGGCGGACGAGCAGCCCTTCGGCGTCCTGTTCGATGAGGGGATCCCAGTCGTCGCCCCAGATGACCTTGATGACGTTCCAGCCGGCGCCCCTGAAGACGGTCTCGAGCTCCTGGATGATCTTGCTGTTCCCGCGGACAGGGCCGTCGAGCCGCTGGAGGTTGCAGTTGACGACGAAGATGAGGTTGTCGAGTCGTTCGCGCGCGGCCAGCGATATGGCCCCCAGCGTCTCCGGCTCGTCCGTTTCGCCGTCCCCGACGAAGGCCCAGACCTTCTGGTCCGACGGCTTCTTCAGGCCCCGGTCCTCCAGGTATCGGATGAAGCGGGCATGGTAGATGGCCTGGATCGGGCCGAGCCCCATGGACACCGTGGGGAAGCTCCAGAAGCCGGGCATGAGCCACGGATGCGGGTAGGAAGACAGGCCCGGTTCGCTGTGCAGCTCGTGGCGGAAGTTCTCGACCTGCTCCAGCGAGAGCCGCCCTTCCAGGAAGGCCCGGGCATAGTTGCCCGGCGAGGCATGCCCCTGGAAGTAGATGAGGTCCCCGGGATGGTCGTCGGTCCGCGCCCGGAAGAAGTGATTGAACCCCACCTCGTAGAGCGTGGCCGCGGAAGCATAGGTCGAGATGTGCCCTCCGATCCCCTCCTCCTCCCGGTTGGCGCGCACGACCATGGCCATGGCGTTCCAGCGCACCATGTTCTTGATGCGCCGCTCGACCTCGCGGTTGCCCGGATACGGGGGCTGCTCGCTCAGGGGGATGGTGTTGACGTAGGGCGTGTTGGTGCTGGGCGGCACGCGCACGCCCCGCGCGTAGGCATGGTCGCGAAGCTCCTGGAGCAGTTCACGGGCCCTGCCGGGCCCGGAGTCTCTGAGCACCTCATCGAGCGAGTCGAGCCATTCCCGCGTTTCCAGGGCCTTCTCGTCGGCCTTGTCTCCTCCAGCGTCGGTCATTGGCGCAGTCCCTCTGGGCTTCGTCCTGGTCCGACCGTCAAGGCGCCTTGGCTGTCCTCTGCGCCCGGCCCCCACAGCCAATCTACCACGACGAAGCCCTGCGCGCCAGCGGGTGTGCATGAGGGCGCTCGGGGCGGGGTTCTTGACCAAGCCGCCCAACTCCGCCATAATCAGGTTGCGCATCACCCGGTAACGATTCCGGGCAAGGGCGATTCCAAATGGATCACAAGACGGTTCGTATTGTCCGATGACGCGTATTGCTCCCCCGCAGCCCGCCTTTCTCCCCATGTCCCGCTCCGAGATGGACGCGCTGGGCTGGGATGCGCTGGACGTCCTGCTGGTCTCCGGCGACGCCTACGTGGACCATCCGTCCTTCGGAACGCCGCTGATCGGACGTTGGCTGATCGCTCAGGGGTATCGCGTCGGCATCGTCGCGCAGCCGCGCTGGGACCGCGCCGACGACGTCGTCCGCATGGGACGACCGCTTTTGTTCGCCGGAGCATCCGCCGGCGCGCTGGATTCCATGTTGGCCCATACCACCGCCTTTCGGAAGAAACGCCGCGATGACGCCTACACGCCCGGCGGGAAATCCGGCGCGCGGCCCAACCGCGCTTGCATGGTCTATACCGCGCTCCTGCGCAACGCGTTTCCCGGCCTGCCGGTCGTCTTGGGCGGCATCGAAGCGTCTCTTCGCCGCGCCGTTCATTACGACTTCTGGGACGATGATCTGCGCCGCCCCATCCTCCTGGACGCCACAGCCGACCTCGTCGTCTATGGGATGGCAGAACGCGCAATCCTGGACGTCGCCCGCCGGATTGAGTCGTCCAACCAGGCGCCGGTGAGGAAATCCCGGCGCAAGCCCGGAGTCCTGGGCGGCATCCCCGGCACGGTGTTCGTCGGAACGGAAGCGGATGTCCCGGCCGGAAGCCCCTGCGCCGTCCTGCCGTCGTTCGAGGCAATCCAGGCGGAGCCGCGGCTCTTGATGCCCGCGACGCTTGCGCTGGAGCGGCAGGCGCATCGGGCAGACGTCTGGCTCATCCAGGCGGCGGGGAACCGGAGCGTCGTCATCGCGCCGCCGACGGAACCGCTGTCTTCGCGGGAACTCGACGCCCTGTACGCGCTCCCCTTTTCCCGCGCCGCGCATCCGTCTTACCGGCAACCAATTCCGGCGGAGGAGATGATCCAGTTCAGCATCACGTCGCACCGGGGTTGCGCGGGCGGCTGCTCGTTCTGCGCCCTGGCGCTCCACCAGACCCGCCGGGTGAGGTCCCGGAGCGTTAAGTCCATTCTAGGTGAAGCGGCCGGACTGACGAAGCATCCGGAATGGAAAGGCTCGATCAGCGACGTGGGCGGCCCGACGGCGAACATGTGGGGCGCGCGCTGCGCGTCCGATCCCTGCCGGTGCGAGCGATCCAGTTGCCTGACTCCGGCGATCTGCCCGCATTTCCAATGCGATCAGTCGGCCATCGCGGATCTGCTGCGCGAGGTCGCGCGGGTGTCCGGCGTCCAGCACGTCCGCGTGGCCAGCGGAATCCGCCACGACCTCGCCCGCCGCGATCCGAAGTACGTCCGCGCCCTGGTCCGAGAATTCACCGGAGGGCAGTTGAAACTCGCGCCGGAGCATTGCGCCGATTCGGTCCTGAAACTCATGCGTAAGCCGGCGTTCCGGGCGTTCACGGAGTTCCTGTCCGTGTTCGAGACGGAATCGAGGGCGGCGGGGAAGTCGCAATACGTGATTCCGTACCTGATCAGCGCGTTCCCCGGCTGCACGGACGAGGACATGAAGGCGCTGGCTCGCTGGCTGAAGTCGCGGGGCTGGACGCCGCAACAGGTCCAGTGTTTCATCCCCACGCCGGGAACCGTCGCATCGGCGATGTTCTACGCCGGGATTGACCCGGACGGGAACCCGATCCCCGTGGCGCGTTCCGATGCCGAGCGGCTCCGGCAGCATCGCATATTGGTTCGAGCGGAAGAACGACGAAAGAGACAGAGATAATGAGGCTGTAGCAAGTTGGCCGGGACACAATCACGCTGGCTTATGTGAGCGGCGAGAGGCAGCCGGGGCAGCGGGGGCCAGGGTTGCGGTGAGGCGGAGCAGGCACGTGGCTTTGCGGGCTGGCCGGGGCGGCCGGCGCTCGTTTGAACCTTCCCAGGAACTCCTCGCGCCGGTCATGGCCCTGTATCTCAAGCCGCCAGAGCCGCACATCCTCACCGTGGACCGGCTCGTGTGCCTCTCGGCGTACCCTCGCCCCCCACGACCGGCGCAGGCTCACCGGGCTCACGAGGCTTACACCCCGCCTGATCCAGGCTTATGATCCGGCTCACAGGATGGCTCGCTCCCTAGGCTCCTTACCTCATGCCCGAGCGCGCAACGACAAAGCTCACCCCCCGCTATGAAGCGCAGCGGAAGAGCGGGCAGATGCAGCGCGATGTTGGGCAGCACAATGGCTAGTCCGTGGTCTTTGCGATCGGTGCTATGACAGTACCTGTTTCGACTTCGACAGGCCCTTCACGCCGACTTACCAAGGCCGCGCTACGCCCCTGCGTCTGCAGCAACTCCGGCTGCGCCAGAGCCTTCAGCGCTTCGATAACCTCAAGAACGGGAAACTCGCGACGATCCTCCAAGTACCGGGCGACCTGCCGCTCCGCTTGGCGCGGAAGACTGACTTCTTTCGGAACGTGAGCATCAGCGGCCATGAATTGCTGCACGACGCCCCATCCCTTGTAGAACACTTCCATGAACGCACCGTCATGGGGCAAAGGACAAATGACGAGGTTGCGCACATCATCGCGTCTGACAGTATCTTTGCTACCCTCGCGTGCCGGAACGATTCCTATACGCAGACCTCGTGCCCCTTCCAGATGCGCTGGATTGATCTTGACTGTCGTGGCTACCCAGCGGTCAACGTCAGTGTGGCCGACGAAGAGGTCTGCCTTCCATAGCCCGGAGATGCTCCAAGGCAGAGCGGCTCGAGCTTCCTTTCGTCGAAAAGCAGCAGCGATGCTGTCGATGTGTCGTTTGAGTTTCGCCGGTTGTCCTCGCACGCCTGCCAACAGCCGGGATTCATCCGTCAGTTTTTCCTTTGCAGTCTCGATGAGACTGAGAGAACCGCCCTTCTCAACACCGAAGAGTATCGAAGCGGGGACGGAACCGGGAACTCCGCAGTGCACCTTCATCGCGTCGTGGAGCCTTTCCAGCACACACGGCTCGCCGCGATTCAGGGCGTCATGAACGGCATACTCGAAGCAGATTCCACAGTCTCTGTCGCCTGGCCGGTACAGTCTAGGCAATATCTTTATCTTGACGTTCTCGTAGCCTCCGACTTCGGCGACGACATCGGCCTTGAGCGCGTACAGAACGCCTTCGAGAATCGGTCGGACGACAGCGGTCACCGCCGACACCTCATCGGCGACCGGATTCTGCTGATACTGTAAGCGTAACTGCAATAGTCCCCCCTGATCGTGCTGCGCAATTTGGCTATCTGTATCTGGGCATACCATATGTATCTGCTCCTCATCCTCGGTTTGCGGCCCGGGTCGCCGGTTTGCTCGAAAGCCCGACCTTTGGCGTGTTGCTTAACACCCTCAGTCGGGACAGTTCGCTAATCCAGTCACCACTCCTTCAGTCTGAACCGTCCCTGCGAACATCATACGTCCTAACTCATTGCTCCGCAACGAGAAAGCTGGTCAGCTTTCCATGGGGGCTTCATACTTGAAGAATGGTCGGGGCGGTGGGATTTGAACCCACGACCTCGTGCTCCCAAGGCACGCGCGCTACCCAGGCTGCGCTACGCCCCGACGCCCGACCCCCAGTGGATTCTATCAGAACAGGAGCAACGACCTCAACCACCCCGCGGCAACATGCCGCCGGCCTCATCCCCATTCACCTGCCGACGCAGCCAGCGCCGCCCCCCGCCGGACTTCAGGGACTTCTCCCGCTGTCTGGCCTCCGCATGGGTCGCGCACTGCTCCTTGTAGACGAGGCGCCAGGGGCGCTTTGCCAGAGTAGAGCGGCAGTGCCCGCCGTTGTGCTCCCTGACCCGGCGCTGCAGACGAGAGCTTATCCCCACATAGAGGGAGCCATCTACCTCAGACTGGAGCACATACACAAAGCACGTCGTCATGCCACGGCCCTCCGGCAGCGCGCACACCGCAGCACAGAAGGCGGCCGGCCCGCCGTACGGCGGGCAAGCCCGCCGGCAGGCGGGCAAGATTTGAACTCCAGTCGCCTTACGGCGACCCACGACCTCGTGCTCCCAAGGCACGCGCGCTACCCAGGCTGCGCTACGCCCCGAACAAACCCCGCCAGCCGATTATAGCGAGGCAACAGGACAAGGGGCAAGGAACGTCCGCTGCGGCCCCCGACGGCCCGTCACGCCGCGTCGTCACTGCACGGCCTCACCCGCCGGCGGGCGCCGCGGGCGCCGCAGGCGCTTGCTCCACAGGAATCCCGGGCCCTTCCGCCGGCCTGGCGGGAGCAGGCGCCGCCGCCTTCTCGGGTGCGGGCGCAGCCGCCTTCTCGGGTGCAGGCGCAGCAGCCTTCTCGGGAGGCGAAGCACCGCCCTTCTCGGCAGCCGGCGCTGCGCCCCCCTCAGCGGGCGCAGCAGCCTTCTCGGCAGCGGGCGCAACGCCCCCCTCGGGGGGCGCAGCAGCCTTCTCGGGAGCCGTGGCGGCAGGCTCCTCCGCCGGCATCTCGGGGCCGCCGATGACCTCCGGATGCCTGCGCAAGGTCACGTGCACGTACTGGTGGGAATAGAAGCTGGAGATGGAGATGCACTGGTGCCAGGGAAGGAAGCCGGGGGCGCGCACCTCGATCTCGTGCTCGCCTTCGTGCAGGTACAGCACCGGCTCGTCTTCCGTAACGTTGCCCAGCAGCTCGCCGTCGACGAGTATCTCCGGGTAAACGGCTTCCGGACCCCGCTCGGCTACCTTAACGCACACCTCCAGGTTGCCGTGACGTTTCTTCGAGAAGTAAGGTTGGGCGACGCAGCCAACGAGCAGGATCGCGGCAACGACAAGCAACGTTCTCCTCGGACACAGGCTCATCATTGTCTCCCCTGAGAGGACCTGACACGGGCCGACGGCACAGACCGGCACGCAGACCAGTCAGTCTAAGTTCGCCAGGCGGCCTTGTCAACTTCGCCCGCAGGCGCGTGGCATTTGCCGCCCGCCGGGCGTCCGGTATAATGGCGCCCTTTCGCCGCCAGCGCGGCTGCGCGGCCCTCAGCGATTGGATCAGCCGGTGGAATCCGCACTCGAACGCATCGACTTCGAAGGCATCAAGGAGCGGTTCGACGCCTTCTGGCGCCGGGAGGTGCCGGGCCGTCCGCTCGTGTCCATCACCTGCCCGCGCGAGGGCCGCAGACCCAGGGACTTCCCCGTTCCGGACACGGTCGAGCAGCGCTGGACCGACGTCGAATACCAGTGCAACCGCGCCAGGTGGCACGTCGAGAACACGGCGTATCTGGGGGAGGCCCTGCCCACGTTCATGCCGAACCTCGGGCCGGACTCCTTCACGGCCTACCTGGGCGGCGAACTGGTCTTCCTGGACGAGGGCACCTCCTGGGTCCGGCCGCACGTGGACGACCTGGGCAGCTTCGAGCCGGCCTTTGACCGCTCGAACGAGTGGTGGCGGCGCATGTGCGCGCTGGTGGACGGCGTGTGCGAGGTCGCCGAGGGCAACTTCCTGGTCGCGGTTCCCGACCTGCACGGCGGGGGGGACGCGCTGGCTGCCGCGCGCCACCCCGACAGGCTGGCCCTCGACCTGTACGACAAGCCGGACCAGGTCCGGCGCATCATGCCCGTGCTGTCCGGGATCTACAAGGAGGTCTTCGAGGACTACTGCGCGCGCATCGGCCGCGTGCAGGACGGCTCGACTACCTGGATCCCTGCCTACTCGCGCGGGACGTACACGGCGCTCCAGAACGACTTCTCCGGCCTGATCTCGCCGCAGATGTTCGTCGAGTTCTTCCTGGGCGAGATCGAGGAACTGGCGGCCTATCTCGACAACTCCATCTACCACCTGGACGGGCCGATCGCACTCGGGAACCTGCCGCACCTGCTCGAGGTGTCCGCGCTCGACGGGATCCAGTGGGTCCCCGGCGCCGGCGCGCTGCCGATGTCCCGATGGGTGGACGTCTGCCGCCGGGTGCTGGCGGGCGGCAAGTGCCTGAACATAAACTGCGAGGCGCACGAGACCGAGTACCTCCTATCCGTGCTGCCGCACGAAGGGCTCTTCGTCCAGACGTACTGCGGCAGCGAAGCGGAAGGGCGGGACCTGCTGAGGCGGATAGAGCGGCGGTTCTCCCGCGCGTCCTGACGCCGTGATTTGAACGGCACGCAGGGTTGGTCTATAATCGCGGGTTCAGTCGTTTCTTCATCCACAGCACCGGTTTGCCTATGCGCGATGCGCCCACGCGAGAGCCGCACGCGGACGAGGACATGCTCGGCCGCGTCCTGGAGAAGTTGCAGGCGTTCCTGCTGAGGAACGGCCTCCACATCCTGATTGTAGCGGGCCTGATCGTGATATCCGTTCTGGCCGTCCGGCTCCTGGCCCTTCACAGGAGGGCTCGCGCCGTCTCGCAGTGGGCGGCAGTCGGCCGGCTGTCGCAGACGTCCTTCCTGATGCTGTACCCCCCGGAGCAGGCAGCGCAGGTAAGGCAGAGCGCCCTCGCCCAGTGCAGCAACATCATCGACACGGAGAAGCGAACCAGCGCGACGCCCTGGATTCTGCTGGAGATGGGGAACCTGTTCGCCTCCGGTGAGCAGTGGAGCGAAGCCGCTAACACATACCGTCGGATCGTCGAGCAGTATCCGGGCGAACCCGCAGCGGAGATGGCTCGCGACGGGCTGGCGGTTGCGCTGGAGGCCACGGCGCAGTACGGCGAGGCCGCCGGCCTGTATGAGCGTCTGGCCGAGGCAGGTGCGGCGCCCTATCTGATCGACGCCGGCCGATGCAGGGAGCTGGCGGGCGACGTGGCGGGCGCCAGGGCGGCATATGAGAAGGCGATCAAGGCCGACCTCGCCGAGGACCTGCGGGCCCTCGCCGAGGCCCGCCTGGTCAAGCTGGAGGCGGGGCAGCCGCTCCCGCCGCCTCCCGAACCGAAGGCGCTTGAGCCGGAGGCGGCAGCGGAGCCCGCCGGGACGCCTCCTGCGGGGCTCTTCGTGCCCGCCGAGACCCCGAACGCGGAAGCTCCCGAGAGCCCGGCGCCGGGGCAGCCGGAAAACGGCCCGGCCCATTGACACCCTCGATGCGCACTTGCTAAACTACGGCCTTCACGCTGAGCGCTGCTAAGTCCGCGGGCCGGCGTGCGATGGAGTTCTTTTTCTCACGGAGGTAGCGATGGCCGACCTCGGAGCGATAGCAGAAGCCCTCATCAGGGGAGACCGCGACACGGTCGTGAGCCTCGTCCGAAAAGCCCTGGCCCAAGGCGTCGATGCGGAGGCGCTCCTCAATGAAGGGCTGGTGGCCGGCATGGACGTCGTGGGCCAGAAGTTCAAGAAGAACGAGTTCTACGTGCCGGAGGTCCTGATCGCGGCCCGCGCGATGAACGCCGGCATGGAACTGCTGGAACCCCTGCTGGCCAAGGCCGGCGCGAAGCCGGCCGGCGTCGTCGTCCTGGGCACGGTCAAGGGCGACCTGCACGACATCGGCAAGAACCTCGTGGGCATGATGCTCAAGGGCGGCGGCTTCAAAGTCATCGACGCCGGCATCGACGTCGCTCCCGAGAAGTTCGTCGAGCTCGCCCAGCGGAACAAGGCCCAGCTCGTCGGCCTGTCCGCCCTCCTCACGACAACCATGACGCAGATGCCCAACGTCATCGAGGCGCTCAAAGAAGCAGGGCTGGACGTCAAGGTCATGATCGGCGGCGCCCCCATCACGCAGGAATACGCCGAGGAGATCGGTGCCGACGGCTATGCGCCCGACGCCGCCTCCGCCGTGGACCTCGCGCGGGAACTGATCGCCTAGCGCTTCCCGCCGGTATGGACGAGCAGGCACCCCCGGCACTCTGCCGGGGGTGCTTTTTTGCGGGCGGGCGCCGATCACGCCGGCGCGCCGCGCCCCTTTGCATCCCCGCTGTGCATGCGCTATAACAGCCCGACAGCAGATGGCGCGAACACCGGGAGGGTCGAAGCGTGACGGAGATCGTCATCCAGATCGGCGATGAGGAGTTCAGCGGGCGTCTTGCCGATGATCTCGCCCCCAACACCGTGGCGCAGATCCTGAGCGCCCTGCCCATCGAGTCGACCGCCATGACGTGGGGAGACGAGGTCTACTTCCAGATACCGGTGGACGTGGACCGGGAGAACGCACGGAGCCGGGTGGCCAAGGGGGATTTGGGCTACTGGCCGGACGGCAACTGCTTCTGCATCTTCTACGGCAAGACGCCGATGAGCCCGTCTGAGGACGAGATCGTGCCGGCCTCGCCCGTCAACGTCATAGGTCGCATCGACGATCCGGACGGGATGAAGGGGCACTCGGCGGGCGAAGCCGTGACCATCCGCCTGGCGGAGTGAACCCACATGGGCAGGCTCAGACAGGCCATCGCGCTGGCCGCCGCGGCCCTGGGCCTGGCCGGGGCCGCTCTGGCTCAGGCTCCGGCCGCGCCGAGCGCACCCGAGCCGTCCCGCCCGCAGACCGCCCAGGAACTCATCGAGCAGATGGGCAAGGACGACTTCAGCGGCATGGCGGCCTCCCGCGAACTGGCCCGGATGGGAGAGCCGGCGATCCCCGGCCTCGTGGCCGCCCTGCAGGATCCCGTTCCCCGCGTGCGTTACTGGTCGATCGCCGCCTTGAGTGACATGGGGGACGACCGGGTCCTGCCGGCCATCCTGTCCCGTCTGGACGATGAGGACGCCCTCGTGCGCGCCGTGGCCGTCTGGCACCTCGGGCGGTGGTACGGGCGCCCGGACGTGCGCGAGCCCGTCCTGAAGAGGCTGGACGACGCGAGCCCCTTCGTGCGCGGCTGGGTGCTGAAGCTCATCCAGTTCAAGAAGGACAAGGAGGCGGCCGAGAAGGTCCGGGCGCTCCTGAAATCGGCCGAGCCGGAGGTCCGCTACGACGCCCTTCACACGCTGGCCGTCCTGCAGGGACCGGACGCGCTGGACACGCTCCGCCAGGCCCTGCGGGAGGACGAGAGCGAGCTTGTGCGCGAATGCGCGATCCGGTGCACCACGGTGATCGAGCCGCAGACGGCCCGCGTGGCCGAGGTGCTCCTGATCGGGCTGCGGGATAAAGACGAAGCGGTCCGGGAGGTCGCCGCCCGGCTCTTGCGCAAGGGCTTCGGGCAGTCGTTCGCCTTCGATGCGTCCGCCGAGCCGCCGATTCGGGAAGAGGGTGCGCGAGCGTGGCAGGAATGGTACGAGGCAAACAAGGAGAAGCTCCGGTGGAACGCGGAGAACCGCCGGTTCGAGGTCAGCCAGGCTCCATCCGGTTCTGCAGGTGCCGTCCGATGAGCGAAGCCATCGTACGTCCGTATGCCAGGCGCGACTTCGAGGCGGTGATGCGCATCACCGAGGAGAGCTTCGAGGGCTTTTGCCTCGACGAGAACATGGAGAAGCACTTCGGCGTGATGGCCGACACCACGTGGCAGGAGCGAAAGCGCAGGGGGATTGAGTACGACCTTCGTGCCAATCCGAAGCACGCGTTCATGGCGGAGCTGGATGGCAAAGTGGTTGGCTTCATCTGCACGCGCCTCTACGGAGAGCTCCTGACCGGCCACATAGCGAACCTGGCCGTGGCGAAGGCTTGCCAGGGGCAGGGCATCGGAAAGGCGCTGATCCGGCGGTCCCTGGAGCACTTCCGCGAGCAGGGAATGCACTACGCCCGCATCGAGACCCTCGAGCAGAACTACAAGGGCCAGCACCTCTATCCCTCCTTCGGCTTCAAGGAGATCGGGCGCCAGATCTTCTACTGGCGGGAGCTGTGAGTGCGCCGTTTTTGACATTCGGTCCCCCGGCGGATACGATATAGGTGACTTCTTCCACGGCACGGCAGGCACAGCAATGAGCGGCGTTCCTACAGAGGAAAAGCCCCTGAGGATAAGGGGTCTGCTTGGGGTCGGCTTCGACGGCGACCCGCAGCACAAGCGCATCACGCGCGGGAAGAACTTCCTCCTCTTCGGCGGCTCCAAGGACACGCATGAACTGATGACGGAGACGTGCCTGAAGTTCAACGAGCACGTGGAGAAGCGCGGCAAGGAATTGGCCGAGATCAACGCGCGAGAGCTCGGCGAGATAGTCGGCGACCTGTCCGAGAACCTCTGACCGGCGCCGGACCGCGCGCGCCCGTGTGAGTAAGCAAAGGACACGGACTGACCTGGCGGATGCCATGAGACCTGCACCGCACCGACCCGCAAGGAATCCGAACGTCTGGCGCCTGATCTGGCCCTGGCGCAAGCCGGTGGCCTGAGGCGGCCCGGGTCTGTGTCCTCCCGCCACGCACGCAATCCCCGGCCCGCCTGCCTTCGGCCATCGGCTTGAGGGGCTGCCTCGTCCGTGCAGTCCAGACGGCCGAGCGCCTGGTCTCATGGCTCCAATGTCGGCGCACTCCAACGGAACCGAATCCAGGGCGGCAGCCAGCCGCCCCACCGCGAACCACGATGCAAACGACGGAGGAAGGTGGAAATGAACGAAACAAACGCCGGGCCCCAAACAGGGGCCGGACCCAAGAAGAGCGTCTTCAGCGGCATCCAGCCGAGCGGCACCGTGCACATCGGCAACTACGTAGGCGCAATCCGCAACTGGGCCAGCATGCTGGACGACTGCGACTGCACCTTCTGCGTCGTGGACCTGCACGCCATGACGGTGCCCTACGATCCGGCCCAGATGCAACAGAGGGTGTTCGAGACGTACGCTGCCAACGTCGCCGGCGGGCTGGACCCCGGGCGCTGCCGCCTCTTCGTGCAGAGCCACGTGCCCGAGGTCACCGAGCTGTGCTGGATACTGCTCAACTGCACCGCCATGGGCGACCTGGGCCGGATGACCCAGTTCAAGGATAAGAGCGAGAGGCTCCAGGGCCAGGTCAACGCCGGCCTGTTCGCCTATCCCGTGCTGATGGCGGCGGACATCCTGCTCTACAAGGCCGAGGTCGTGCCCGTCGGGGAGGACCAGACGCAGCACTTGGAGTTCGCCCGGGAGGTGACGCGGGCCTTCAACGCCAGGTTCGGCGACACCTTCCCCGAGCCCCAGGCGCTCTACAGCGACGTGCCGCGCCTGATGGGGCTGGACAACAAGGACAAGATGAGCAAGAGCCTCAATAACCACATCTCGCTGCTGGAGGAGCCCGACGCCATATGGGCCAAGCTCAGCACGGCGGCCACCGACCCGGCGCGAGTTCGCCGAAGCGATCCCGGCACACCCGAGATCTGCAACATCTACACCATGCACAAGGCGTTTTCGCCGCCCGAAGACGTCCGGTGGTCGGCAGAGGGATGCCGCACGGCGGGCATCGGCTGCCTGGACTGCAAGGAGCGCCTGGCGGGAAACATGGCCGCCGAGCTCGCCCCCGTCCGCGAGAGGTACCGCGAGCTGACGGCCGGTCCGGAGCGGGTGCGCGAACTCATGGAGGAGGGAGCAGAAACCTGCCGCACGATCGCCCGCCAGACGCTGGACGAAGTGCGCCGCAAGACGGGCCTGCGTTGAGCGAGGTGTGCCGCAGCCGGCAGGTCACGGCGCCGCTTCGGGCGGCTGGCCTATGGCCTGCTGGATGGCCAGCCGCATCTCCGGGGCCAGCACCTGGGCGCGCAGCTCGCTGTTCGCCAGCACGCGGCGCAGGTTCTCGTCTTTGATTATGGCCTCGATGTCGCGCTTCTGGATGGCCCTGGCCAGGCCCTCGTCCTCGCGGACGGCCCTGAAGTCCGGCTGTTCGAGCAGTTGCTGCACGTACGGCTGCTCGCGAAGGCGGTCCAGGACGGCCGGGTCCTCCCGCGCCGCGCGAAGCAGCCTGAGCACGTCCGTCACGAGGAACCGGTCCGCCGGATTGTGAGGCGAAGCCCATTTGCGCAGGACGGACGCGTGCGCCCAGGCCGCCGGCCCGGTCGTGACCTCCGGCATCACCTTGAGCACGACGTCGATGAGCAACAGAAGCACGACGGCCAGCAGCAGGCCGGAGATCAGCCCGCTGACGCCCCCCAGCAAGCGGTTCCAGCCCCGGACCTCCCCCCACTCGGTCTGCCCTAGCTTGCGGGCCAGGATAAGGGTCGGCACCATAAGGAGCATGTAAACGAAGGCGAACGCCGCCATCCTACCCGCCAGGTAGGTGGCCACGACGGGCCATTGGGTCCGGGAGGCAATGATCCCGGCGACCGCCGGCCCCACCGGCGCGCTGACAACGAACGCCAGCACCAGCGCAATAAGGCTGAGCACCCCCACGAGCCCGCCGCGCATGTAGCCGACCAGCGCGCACAGCATGACGATCGCAATGGCCACCAGATCGACCATCCCGCTCCCATCCTGCCCCTGAGGACGGATACTCCGGAAGCAGTATACCAGACCGCCCCCGCGCTTTTCTACCCCTGAGCGGCCCGGCGGGAGCGGCCTGCCTATCCCGGCGCGCCTTCGCGATCCAATCTCAGCAGCGCCCCCAGGGCTGCCTGGGCCGCCATGCGGACGCTCGCGATGTCGACCTTCTCCGGCACGTCAGTCTCGCGATGGTAGTCGGGGTAGCCGGCGAAGGCCGAGCCGCCGTTGTGGACCGCCGCCGCGTAGCCGGCGTTCACGAAGGAGCCGTCGTCATCGCCGGACCGCTCGCGCTTGTGCACCGAATGATCCAGGCCGATGCCGTAGTCCGCGATGACGCGCGTCATCAGGTCCGCCAGCCACTTGCCTTCGTCGACCGTGTAGCGGGTGGTGTGCACCTTGCGGTCCGCGTCGATGTCCTCCTGGCTCCGCGCGCCGAGGCCGTCCTGGTTGAAGACGGCGATGACGTTGTCCCCGCGCTCCCGGCAGTGCCGGGCGGCGGCCACGCTCGTCCAAGGCGTATGCTCCTCGTTGCAGAAGAGGAACCAGATGGACCTCTGCGGCTTGTAGCCGGCCAGCACGCGCGCCGTCTCCAGGTTGGCGGCCGTGCCCGCGGCGTTGTCGTAGGCGCCGGGCGAGTCCACCCAGCTCTGCGAGTCCTTATGGGCGACGAGGATGATGATCTCGTCCGGATGGACGGCGCCGCGCCTCCTGCCGTAGACGTTGTAAGCGGTGTACCACGGGTCCTCCGGCTTGGGCGCCGAGTACTGGTGCGCCTTCGGCTTGGACGCATCGCAGCGAAAGGCCTGGACCTGGACTCCTTCCTTGTCCACGGCCCAGCCGGCCGCCTCAAGCTGCGCCTCGATGTGGTCGTCCGCCTCGTAGAGAGAGCACTTCCCGTGGCCGGGGATCGTGTAGTTGAGCTTGCGGAAAGGCAGCGGGTCCTTGGCGAGGTGGAAGACGTCGGCCCTGATGCGGCCAGCGTTGACCCGCGACATCATCTCGGCGATGGGATCTCTCACGCGCTTCCCCCTTCTTTCCGGACTTCAGCCTTTAGCCTTCGGCGTTCACCTGTACTGCCACGTGGTCCCGTCCGGGCCGTCCTGCAGCTCGACGCCTAGCCCCTCAAGCCGGTCGCGTATTGAGTCGGCCAGCTCGAACTGCTTCGCCTCGCGCAACTCCGACCGTACCTGAACCAGCAGCTCGATCAGATCGCGGCTGGACGGTATCTTCTGATCCGTGACGCCGCTTTCAATGCGAACGATACTGCCAACGTGTTCGTGCACCGTGAGAGCGTCGCGGAGCAAACCCAAGACTTCCTCGCCGAGCTCACCGTAGGTCTCCCACACGGCCTGCACGCCGCCCCGGGTGACGCCCTGCCCCTCGTCGAGCAGCCGGTTGACCTCGCGCGTGAACGTGCTGAGCACGCCGAGCGCGCCGGCGCTGTTGAAGTCGTTGTCCATCTCGGCTAGGAACTGCTCCTTCGTCTGCTCGACCAGTTCCCTGACGGCCGCGGCGGGACCGCCTTCGGGCGCCTGTTCGAGTAGCCGCCGGACGCGCCCCACAGTATTCTCGATCCGCTCCAGGCCCTTCTCGGCCGCGTCGAGGGCCTCCTGCGAGAAGTCGAGCGGACTGCGATAGTGGCTGGTCAGCACGAAGTAGCGCACGACCATCGGCCGGACCGGCCTGGCCAGCGGCGGCTTGCCGGCGAAGGCGTCCTTCAGCGTGATGAAGTTGCCCAGGCTCTTGCCCATCTTCTGGCCGTTGACGGTCACCATCCCGTTATGGAGCCAGTAGCGGACGAACGGCTTGCCTGTGGCGGCTTCGGTCTGTGCCACTTCGTCCTCGTGGTGCGGGAAGATGTTCTCGATGCCGCCGCCGTGGATGTCGGCCGTCTCGCCGAGGTACTTGGTGGACATGACGGAGCATTCGAGGTGCCAGCCGGGGAAGCCCACGCCCCAGGGGCTGTTCCAGCGCATGAGATGGCCGGGCTCGGCGCGCTTCCACAGGGCGAAGTCGGCGGGGTGGCGCTTGTCCTCCCGGGCCTCGACGCGGTCCCCTTCCCCCGCCTCCTCCGGGCTTCGGCCGCTCAGCTTGCCGTACTGCGGGAAGCTGGTCACGTCGAAGTAGACGTTTCCGTCCACCTCATAGGCGTGTCCCTTCCCGAGCAGCGCCTTGACCATTTCGATCTGCTCGGGGATGTGGCCGCTCGCGCGCGGGCTGATGTCCGGACGCTGCACGTTCAGGGCGTCCATGTCCTCGAAGTAGCTGCGCGTGAACATCTCGACGACTTCCATCGGCTCGATCCCCATCTCACGCGCCTTGACGCCGATCTTGTCCTCCCCCATGTCCGCGTCGTCGGTCAGGTGGCCCACGTCGGTGATGTTCTGCACGTAACGCACGCGGTGGCCCAGGTACCTGAGGTAGCGGACGATCACGTCGAAGCTGACGTAGCTCTTCGCGTGGCCGATGTGGCTGTGGCCATAAACGGTGGGGCCGCAGACGTAGATGCCCACGAAGCCTTCCCTGAGCGGCTTGAACTCCTGCAGCTCCCGTCCGAGGCTGTTGTGCACTTTCAGCATTTGGCGTCCTCACAGCCGGCCCGCCGTACGGCGGGCCGCGGATCACGCGCCGAGTCAGTCGGCCTGGAGCGCCGCCGGCGGCCAGATGTACATGGGACGGCTGAGCATGTGGGCCGGCAGCCGACCTTCCAGGCCGAGTGCGAGGCCATGCCCTTCCGTGCGGGCGAGCAACATCTCGCGCAGCGACAGGGCGCGCGTATACCGCACCACGTGGGCCCTCGCGATGCCGGCCAGCTCCTTGGCCTTGTCGACGGCGTCCTCCTGGTATCCGATGGCGTCAATGAGGCCGTTCTCGAGGGCTTGCTGGCCGGTGTAGATCCGGCCGTCGGCCACGGCGCGGACCGCGTCCGGTTCGAGTCCTCGTCCCTCGGCGACCACTTCGACGAAACGCTCGTACATCTGCATGACCAGCCCGTCCAGGATCTCCTTCTCCCGCTTCCACTCTTCAGGCGTGCGCTGAGTGAACGGGGAGCCCATTGTCTTGAATTCGCCGCTCTTCACCGTCCGATCGGTCAGGCCGATCTTCTGCATCAGGTCGCCGGCGTCGAGCAGGGGCATCATCACGCCGATGCTGCCCGTTATGGTGGTGGGATGAGCGATGATGTAGTCGGCGGCGCAGGCCACGTAGTATGCGCCGGACGCCGCGACGTCCTCCATCAGGACCACGACGGGCAGATGCGACTCTGCCTGGAAGTCCTGAAGGGCCTTGTGCATCACGTCGCAGGTTGTGATGCCTCCCCCGCCGCTGTCCACCGCCAGGATGACGGCGCGCACTTTCGCATCGTCTTTGGCCTGCTCCAGCATGGCCTTGAAGACCAGCGCGGGATCGCTGGCCATCAGCAGACTCGAGCCCGGCGCGAGGAGACCCTTGACAGGAATGACGGCTACCTTCGGGTCCCCGGGCGTTCCGCTGACCGTCGCCTCCTGCACCCTCGTCGCCTCGTAGACGGCCTCCCTGGACGCCGTGCCCCTGATGGCCGCCGCCAGAAGCGAGACGCCGACGACGATAAGCACGATGATCGTCGCCACGGCCGCCAGCCCCACCAGGCAGCCCAGCAGGAACGGCCTGCCGAAACTCGGCGCCTGCGGGGCGCGCTGTGACCGCATGCCCCGGCCCGCCCCAGCGGCGGGACCCGACTGCGCGGAACTCATCGGCGACTCATCCATGCCTTCGGCGGACATTCGCATCTCCAATCATAGGCTCATGGCACAACCCATGCATTCTCCGGTACTTGCGTCGGGGAGTCAAGGTTCTCGGCCCTCAGGGGCCCTCGTAGCCCCGTCCCTTGAGCCAGCCCGGGATCGCCGTCCCCTTTACCGGCATCGGCGTGACTTCCAGATCCACGGGGATGACGACCTCCGCGTCCTCGCCGTACGGGGCCTTGACCAGGATGCACCCGTCGCGACTGACGGCCAGCGAGCAGCCGATGCACTTCCTGCCTTCCCAGGGGCCGCCCCCTATCCAGCCCACGTTGCTCACGCCGACGAAGGGGATGTCATAGAGGCGGGCCACGGTCGTGTAGGCGTTCTCCCAGTAGCCGCCGTAGGGGTCCTTGCGGTTGTCATGGTCCGCCTCGACCGCCCACGCACAGGGCGAAAGGATGGCGCGGGCGCCCATGCGGGCCTGGCTGTGGGCGAGAACGAGCGACGTGGGGAAGCTGTCCGAGCAGATGTTCACCCCTATCACGCCCAGCGGGGTGCGGGCCACGCCCAGGCGGTCGCCTATGGCATAGAAGGTCTGGGCGATCTCCAGGACGTTGATCTTGCGGTGCTTGAGGGCGATCTCCCCGTCGGGCGAGATGAGCACGGCCGCGTTGTAGACGAGGTCCTCGTCACGTTCCGTCAGGCCGGCCACGAGCCAGACGTCGCATCGCTGTGCGGCCTCCGCGAGTGCGTCGCTATGCGGCCCGGGAATCGGCTCGGCCAGCCGCGCGGTGTCCGGATGCGTCCAGCCGATGTCGAGGCACTCGGGCAGCACGACGACCTGGCAGCCGCGCGCGGCGCCCTCTTCGACCAGTTCGGCCGCGTGGGCCAGATTGCGCTCCGCCTCGCCCCACTCCACCTTCATCTGCGCCATCGCCACGCGGCATCGCAGCCCGTTCTCCATGGATGCCGGACTCCTCGTTAGGCGGCACACGACGGGAACGCGGCAAACGCACGAAGGCCGCCATTGTGATACATCGGAAGCGAAGGTTCAAGCCGCGCACCCCATGAGCGCACGGCGGGGTCTTCGAGAACCACTTCTCGGCTGGCGCCGTCTGCTCACCGAGCAGGGGCTCCATCATGACCGGCTGCTACCCGCACACGAACGGCCTGATGGGGCTGGTGCATCGGGGGTGCGACCTGCATGCGGATAGGTGCCCGCCCCTGCCCGCGATCCTCCGCGAAGCGGGGTACGAAACGCACCTCTTCGGATTCCAGCACGAGCACCGGCACGCGGCGCGGTTGCGAGGGGACAGCCTAAAGCGCTGACCCAGATGCGGACGGGACCCCCGCGCGCTCCGGCGCGTCCGTCAACTCCGCCTGACCGAGTTGCCGGCGTAGATGGCCGCGGTGCCCAGGTCCTCCTCGATGCGCAGGAGCTGGTTGTACTTGCAGATGCGATCGGTGCGGCAGGCCGAGCCCGTCTTGATCTGGCCCGCGTTCGTGGCCACGACGATGTCGGCGATGGTGGTGTCCTCGGTCTCGCCGGACCGATGGCTCACAACGGCCGTGTAGCCGGCCTTGTGGGCGGTCTCGATGGCGTCGAGGGTCTCGCTCAGCGTGCCGATCTGGTTCACCTTGATGAGGATGGAGTTCGCGATGCCGTCGGCGACCCCGCGCCGGAGCCTGTCGACGTTCGTGACGAAGAGGTCATCGCCGACGAGCTGGATCCTGTCGCCGAGCGCATCGGTCAGCGCCTTCCAGCCGTCCCAGTCGTCTTCGGCCAGGCCGTCCTCGATGGAGATGATGGGGAACTGCTCGCAGAACTTGGCGTAGAACTCGACCATGCCCTCGGCGGTCTTGATGCGGTCCTTCTGCGCTTCGGCGGCCAGGACGTACTTGCCTTCGGCTTTGACACCCTTGCCTTTGGCATCCGAGCCGCAGAACTCGCTGGCGGCGGGATCGAGCGCGATGCAGACCTGGTCCCCGGCGGCGTAGCCGGACTTCTCGATGGCCTTCATGATCATCTCGAGGGCCTCGACGTTGGAGCCGAGGTCCGGCGCGAAGCCGCCCTCGTCCCCCACGGCCGTGCTCTTGCCCGCGCCGGAAAGCACCTTCCTGAGAGCGTGGAAGACCTCGGCGCCCATGCGCAGCCCCTCCGCGAAGGAATCGCCGCCGACCGGCATGATCATGAATTCCTGGAGGTCCACGTTGTTGTCGGCGTGCTTGCCGCCGTTGAGGATGTTCATCATGGGCACGGGCAGGCAGCGCCCGTTCGTGCCGCCGATGTAGCGGTAGAGCGGCACGTCCAGCGCGTCGGCAGACGCCTTCGCGCACGCGAGCGAGACGCCCAGGATGGCGTTGGCGCCCAGGCTGCCCTTGTTGGGCGTGCCGTCCAGCTCGATCATCAGCTCATCGAGCGCACGCTGGTCCAGGGCGTCCAGGCCGAAGATCTGCGGCTTGATGACCTCGTTGACGTTCCGCACGGCCTGAAGGACCCCCTTGCCGCCGTAGCGGCCGGGATCGCCGTCCCTCAGCTCGACGGCCTCATGAGCGCCGGTGGACGCCCCGCTCGGGACGGCGGCCCGACCGATGGCGCCGGAGGCCAGATGGACTTCCACTTCCACCGTGGGATTGCCGCGCGAGTCGAGTATCTCGCGGGCCTTTACGTCGATGATGTCCGTCATCTTCTGTCTCCTGTCAGGCCGGGACACGAACTGACCACACGGGCAGTTCGGCACATGGGGAACACATGCAAGAGGCCGGAAGAACCGGAACCCGAATAGGTATCCGAAGGGGGGCAGAAAGTCAAACGCCCCGGTCCGGCGCCCGCTGCCGCCGGCCGTCACATGGGAATTGACCGCGTCCCGGCCGTCTGCTAGACTCAGAGCGCGATGATGGTGAAAGTGAAGATCTGCGGGATCACAAGCGGCACGGACGCCCTGATGGCGGCCTCCGCAGGGGCGGACGCCGTGGGCTTCAACTTCTGGCCCCGCAGCCCGCGTTACATCGAACCGGACAGGGCCCTGGCCATCCGGCTCTGCCTTCCGCCTTTCACGGCCACCGTAGGGCTCTTCGTCGACGCAGACGTGGAGAAGGTCAGGGAGATCATGACGCGCTGCGGCCTGGACTACGCGCAACTGCACGGGCGCGAAACGCCTGCCAAGGTCGCCCAGCTCACGGACCTGCGCGTCATCAAGGCGATCCGGGTCAAGGACGAGAAGGACCTGAATCAGCTTGAGAAGTACGGCGCGGAGGCGTTCCTGCTGGATGCCTACGTCGAGGGGCAGCCGGGGGGCACGGGCCGGACGTTCGACTGGGGGCTGGCCAGGCAGGCGTCGAGCCGAGCCAAGATCATCCTGGCGGGGGGCCTGACGCCAGCGAACGTGGCGGCGGCCGTCGAGGCCGCCCGCCCTTACGCCGTCGACGTGGCCAGCGGCGTCGAGAGCGCGCCTGGCAAGAAGTCCAGGAAGCTCGTCAACGAGTTCGTCCGCGCCGCCAAGAGCGTCGTGCTCTGAGGGAGCAACGGGGCCGACGGTTTATGCGAGCCTGGCGGCGAGTTGCGCCACACGCTCGCCGAGGGCGCGGGCGCTCTGCTGGGCCCTATCGTCCGGCTTCGAGATGGCAACAGCTCCGTAGTGGCCTCCGCCGGGGGCGCCCTGGACGACCATGCCGTGCACGAGCATCGCCTGGACGATGCTCAGGATCGTGGTCTCGTTGCCGCCGCCGATCACGCCCGAGGAGGTGAAGGCGCCGCCGACCTTGCCCTCGAGGCGGCCGTGGAACTTCACCGAGTCGTCGAACAGCTTCTTCAGCGGAGCGCTCATGAGGCCGTAGTAGGTGGGGCTGCCGGCGATGATGCCGTCGTACTGGAGAAGCTCGTCGACCGAGATTTCCCCCACGGACTTGAGGGCGACGTCGGCGCCGGCGCCCTCGGCCCCCTCGGCGGCCAGTTCGGCCATCCGCTTCGTGTTGCCCGTCTCCGAATGGTATACGACGAGGATCCTGGCCATGTGCGCCTGCTCCTGTCCGGCCTGAAGGTCACGGATGGGGCGCGACTCAGTGCGCCACCTCCTGGAATCGGGACTCGCGGATCACCATGACGACGATTTCGCCCGGGTACTGAAGCTCTTCTTCGATCTCCCTAGCGATGTCGTGCGAGAGCCTGGCGGCTGCCTGGTCGCTGACTTTGCTCGAATCGACCAGCACGCGGACCTCGCGCCCGGCCTGAATGGCGAACGCCCGCGCGACGCCGCCGTGCTGCATGGCCAGGTTCTCCAGCCGTTCCAGCCGTTTGATGTAGCGCTCCAGCGTCTCCCTGCGCGCGCCCGGCCTGCTGGCGCTGATGGTGTCCGCAGCGATGATCAGCCCCGCGTAGAGGGACTCGGGCGTCGTCTCCTCATGGTGCGCGGCGATGGCGTTGACCACCCTGGGCGACTCGCCGCGGCGCTTGGCCTCTTCGGCGCCGAGGGAGGCGTGCGAGCCTTCATGGTGCTGATCGAGCGCTTTGCCGATGTCGTGCAGCAGCCCGCAGCGACGGGCGAGGCGCGGATCCAGGCCCATTTCTGACGCCATCAGGCCGGCCAGTTCGCAGACCTGCACGGAGTGCTCGAGCACGTTCTGCCCGAAACTGGTGCGGAACTTCAGCCGGCCCAGCAGCCGTTTGATCGCCTCCGGCACGTCGCTCAGGTCGAGCTCGTAGCAGACCTCCTCGCCCGTCTCATTGATGATGCGTTCGACGTCGGCGGTTGCCTGCTTGATGGATTCCTCGATCCGGCCCGGGTGGATCCGGCCGTCGGCGACCAGGCGCTCCATGGCCAGCCGCGCCGCCTCTCTGCGGACGCTGTCGAAACTGCTCAGGACGACCACGCCGGGCGTATCGTCCACGATGACGTCCACGCCGACTGCCTTCTCGAAGCATCGGATGTTGCGCCCCTCGCGCCCGATGATGCGGCCCTTCAGCTCATCGTTGGGCAGCTCCACGGTGCAGACGGTGACCTCGCTGGTGGTCTCGGCCGCGCACCGTTCGATGGCATCGACCAGCACCCTTGTGGCCTCCCGCTCGGCGAGCGTCTGCGCGCGCTTGACGCGCCGGTTGACCATCTCGGTGCATTCGCTCTCCACCTCCTCGCGCAGGCTATCGGCCAGCAGGCGCTTGGCCTCGTCGCGCGAGAGGCCGCTGATGCGGTGGAGCTCCTGGCGGGCGTTCTCCTCCAGCTCCCTCAGGTGGTCTTCCAGTTGGGTCAGTTCGTTGCGCTTGGCGGCAACGTTCTTCTCGCCCGTTTCGAGGAACTTCTCCTTCTTGTTGACGAGCTCCTCTTTCTCGTCCAGGCTGTCCTCGCGCTTGTCCAGCCGGCGTTCGGTCTGGCGCAGCTCGTTGCGAGTCTGGCGCACTTCGGCCTCGAACTCCTCGCGCCGCTGGATGGTGTCATGCTTCGCCTGGAGTTCGGTTTCGCGCTTGAGCTGCTCGGCGTCATGGCGCGCTTCTTTCAGGATGCGCTCTTTGGTCTGCAGCGCCCCTCGCTCGGTCAGCTTGTCCACCATCAGGCGGATGAAGTAGCCGCCGGCGACGGCCGCCGCCACCAAGCCAGCGGCAGTGAAGTTGCTGATCGCGAACACGTTTTCCCCTCCGGCTCCGGGTCTCGGAGCAGGCAGCCGCTTGCCGGCCGGGAGAACGCGGGCGATGGATCAGGCGTCGGAGAGACCGACCGCACGGACGAGGACCCCGAGTCTCGTCCCGGTCGCAGGTGCAAAGACTGTCAGCTCACACAGAGCCTTTCACCGGGCGTTTGTGCAGGGACGACGAAGTGTCCCGCCCGGCGGCGCGCAGCAGACGAAGCCGTTCGGCCCAACGTAGTATACGCGGGGATACGTCCTTGCCAAGTAGAAGCTTACGACAGACATGCCGGCTTCCCCCTGCTGGCGGGTCGCGATGCCATGGTCACGATGCAAAGTGTAGGCCACTTATCCGGTGGCCAGTGGCGAAATTCGCAACAGACATTCAAATGGCTCTTATGAGTCTGCGCTTTGCCTCTCGCGACCGGACCTGCGAGCCCCTTCCGTCCAAGACGGCCGTTCGCCCGCCGACCCCGCGTCAACCGGAGAAGGCAAAAGCTGCTGTATCTATCCGTCGCGCACGGCCGCCCCGCGTTCGCACAACGGAGCGCTTTCCCAGGCGCCGAATTGGACCGAAACGCGCAGGGGCGGCCCAGCAACGGATTGAGCTGGACAGTTTCGACCCCGTAGTTATGGTCGGCGCCGCTCAAGCGCTCTACACTCAGAGATTATGGCCGAAAGCCGGATGCATGTCAAGGCGCGCTCGAGCCGCAGACTGGCCCCCGGGACGTTCAGGGCACCCGACAGGCCACATCAGGCGAGGGGACAGGCGGGGCGACAGAGCAAGGAGGCAAAAAAGAAGCCCGGCGACGACCTACTTTCTCAGCCCACTTGGGGCCAATATCATCGGCGCGGAAGACTTAACGACCGTGTTCGGGATGGGAACGGGTGTTTCCCTTCCGCCATGATCACCGGGCAACGTCAGCTTGGGCCCTGCAAGCAGCGCCGGCTGGCTGACGGGGATCTCGGACCCCGATCTTCCCGGCCAGTTGTCCCCTGGCCGGGACGTTTTCCATAAACTACAGCCTGCCGGCCCCCGGGAGACCCCTTGCCCGCCGCCGATGCGCGACGGGGAACAAGCTGTGTCCTTGGGTTTCCGGGCGCCCGCGCGCTTCCTTCCGAGAGGGAGGATATGCAACTTCTCTGGAAAGGGGGGCGCGGGACTCCGCGTGCAGAGCAACAAGTCGAACGAATAGGAGAGCGTCAGCGACACATGCCGGACGATTTGATGCCGTCGGCGGTCGGTATGTGTCAGCCGTTCGGCAGATTAGTACCGGTCAGCTAAGTGCCTTTATGTATGCGCACTTACACCTCCGGCCTATCAACCTCTTAGTCTTAGAGGTGCCTTATTCCCTCGAAGGGGACCGGATAGCTGGTTTTGGAGACGGCTTCCCGCTTAGATGCTTTCAGCGGTTATCCATTACGAACATAGCTACCCAGCGATGCCCAGAGCAGGACAACTGGCACACCATAGGTTCGCTCTTCCCAGTCCTCTCGTACTAGGGAAGAACCTCCTCAGCTATCCAACACCCACGGCAGATAGGGACCGACCTGGCTCACGCCGGTCTAAACCCAGCTCGCGTACCGCTTTAATCCGTGAACTCCGGAACCCTTGGGACCTTCTACAGCCCCAGGATGCGATGGGCCGACATCGAGGTGCCAAACCTCCCCGTCGCTAGGAGCGCTTGGGGGAGATGAGCCTGTTATCCCCGGGGTACCTTTTATCCGTTGATCAACGGCCCTTCCACACAGGACCGCTGGGTCACTAGGCCCTGCTCTCACATCTGCTCGACGTATAAGTCTCGCAGTTGAGCTCCCTTATGCCCTTATACTCGACGTGCGATTGCCGACCGCACTGAGGGAGCCTTTGGACTCCTCCGTTACCTTTCAGGAGGAGACCGCCCCAGTCAAACTGCCCACAAAGCACTGTTCTCTGCCCGGCTTCACGGGTCAGAGTTAGAGCCCTAACTGAACAAGGGTGGTATTCCACTGACGGCTCCACCTCTCCTGGCGGAGGGGCTTCGCAGCCTCCCACCTATTCTACACATGCACAGCCAAGACCCAATGCCATGCTACAGTAAAGGTCCACGGGGTCTTTCCGTCCCGCCGCGGGAACGTGGCGTCTGCACCACGACCACAATTTCGCCGAGTCCGCCGTTGAGACAGTGCCCAAGTCGTTACGCGATTCATGCACGTCACCAGTTAGGTGACAAGGAACTTCGCTACCTTAGGACTCTCATAGTTAGAGCCGCCATTCACCGTAGCTTAGGTTGGGAGCTTCTCCCTCGCTTGCGCTCAGGATAACCCCCTTCCTTAACTTTACGGCATCGAGCACGCGTCAGTCTGTATACGTAGGCTTGCGCCTTTGCACAGACCTGTGTTTTTAGTAAACAGTCGCCCGGGCCTCTTTTCTGCGACCTCCTGCACAGCCCTTTGAAGAACCGTGCAGAAGGCGGTCCATATCCCGAAGTTACGGACCCATTTTGCCGAGTTCCTTAACGGCGGTTCTCTCGAGCGCCTTAGGATCTTCTCCTCACCCACCAGTGTCGGTTTTGGTACGGGCACAAGTGGCCCCTGTCTGGCGCTTTTCTTGGCGATCGGCTCGGCTACAACCGGGCTAAAAGCCCTTCTGACCATGTCTACTTGATCGTGTAGCTCTGCCGGACCGCGTCGACCAGACAGCTTTCACGGCCACCAGTGGTGCAGGAATATTAACCTGCTGTCCATCGGCTACGCCCTTCGACCTCACCTTAGGCCCCGACTAACCCTGGGTGGATTTACCTTGCCCAGGAAACCTTGGGTTTTCGGCGAGGGAGATTCTCACTCCCTTTAACGCTACTCATGCCGGCATTCTCACCTGTATGCGGTCCAGTGCTCCTTACGGTGCACCTTCAGCCCTGCATACAGCGCTCTCCTACCGCGCCATCCCGCCTGAGCGGGACGACACCCGCAGCTTCGGCAGCGCGCTTGAGCCCCGTTCATTTTCGGCGCAGAAAGGCTCGACCAGTAAGGGGTTAACCACTTTTTAAATGATGGCTCCTTCTAAGCCAACATCCTGGCTGTCTTAGCCTCTCCACTTCCTTTGCTGCACTTAGCGCGCTTTAGGGGCCTTAGCTGACGGTCTGGGCTGTTCCCCTTTCGACCACGGAGCTTATCCCCCGCAGTCTGACTCCCCTGCTTACGTGCGGCGGTATTCGGAGTTTGATTCGAATGGGTAGCCTGGTGGGCCCCCGAGTCGATTCAGTGCTCTACCCCCGCCGCCGACAACAGGAGGCTAGCCCTAAAGCTATTTCGGAGAGAACGAGATATCCCCGGGTTTGTTTAGACTTTCACTCCTATCCACAGCTCATCGCCCAATTTTGCCTCATTGGTGCGTTCGGACCTCCACGACCTGTTAGAGTCGCTTCATCCTGGCCATGGATAGATCACCCGGCTTCGCGTCTAAGCCGCGCCACTGGATCGCGCATTTAACACTCGGTTTCCCTACGGCTCCGTGCCTGAGGCACTTAACCTAACGCGACGCAGCTTAACTCACCGGCTCATTCTCCAAAAGGCACGCCGTCACACGGGAAGCCGCATTCGCCGCTTC
>CAZFSS010000009.1:0-47052 GCA_964521715.1 uncultured candidatus Brocadiaceae bacterium
ACGTGCTCGACGCCGTGCAGACCAGCGTCAATCCGAAGGTCATCGACTGCCCCGACCCGGCCAAGGGCCGGGACACCGTGGCTGCCGTGGCGAAGGACGGAATCCAGGTGAAGGCGAAGGCCAGGGTGACGGTCCGCGCGAACCTCGAGCGCCTGGTCGGCGGCGCGAAAGAGGAGACCATCATCGCCCGCGTCGGCGAGGGCATCGTGACCACGATCGGCTCTTCCGAGACCTACAAGGTCGTGCTCGAAAACCCTGACATCATCTCCAAGCGCGTGCTGGGGAAGGGGCTGGACGCGGGCACCGCCTTCGAGATCCTTTCGATCGACATCGCCGACGTTGACGTCGGGGAGAACATCGGCGCCAAGCTTCAGGCCGACCAGGCCGAGGCCGACAAGCGCGTCGCCCAGGCGTTGGCCGAGCGGCGCCGTGCGATGGCCGTCGCACGCGAGCAGGAGATGCAGGCCCTCGTTTCGGAGAACCGGGCCAAGGTCGTCCTGGCCGAAGCCGAAGTGCCCAAGGCCATCGCCCAGGCCTTTCGCGAGGGCAACCTCGGCATCATGGACTACTACTCCCTGAGGAACCTCCAGGCCGACACGGCGATGCGCAAGTCGATAAGCGGCCAGCCCGAAGAGGGCGGCGAGGCAAGGACCTGACCTCAGGTCGGGCTTGCGCGGTTCTTGACCAGGCGACCGTATCGAGGGACGTATGGCGCGGCCCAGACGGTTGAGCGCGGAGCAGGTGGCTGCCTATGCACGACGGGCAGTTGACCAGGTGGCCAAGGCGGACGACGTAGACGCCGCCGCCAGGAGCGCCCTGGCTGCCGCCCCTGACCCGGGGCTCCGCCGTGCCATCGTCGAAACGTCCGCCGGCTCTCCGGAGCGCGTGAAGGCCGCCCTCGTCGGGGCCGCCCTCCAGGAGGGCAGCCCCGAACTGGCGGACGTGGCCGCCGACCTGCTCGTGGATCTGGCCCGGGCCCCGCACGGGCTCGACGTGTTGCGGCAGGGCTTTGCGTCCCAGGAGGCGTCGGTCCGGCGTCGAGCCGTGGAGGCTGTCGAGAGATTCAGCGATCCGTCTGTCGTGGTGCTGCTGGCGGGTGGGATGACGGACGAGGCGCCCGTCGTCAGCCGGATGGCCACGGTGACCTTCGGCCTGATCGTCGGGACGCCCCGGCATCCGCTCCGCAAGGCCATTCTGGATGGCCTGTCCGATCTGCAGAGCGAGATCTCGCGTGCCATCGCGGAGAATCCCGACGAGCAGGTTCGACGCCAGGCCCTGCAGGGGCTTTCATTCTCCGGCTCGGACGCCGCCCTGCCCACTGTCACTCGCCTGTGCGAGGACGGGGACGAGGACGTCCGCCAGGAGGCCGTGCTTTGCCTGACGGCCGTCGGCTCCGAAGCCGCCCTCGACCTGATCGCGCGGCGTCTGGACGATCCCAGCTACTGCGTGGTCTCAACGGCGCTGGACGTGCTGGCTGCCCGTTTCGGCAGCAGCTCGCCGAAACTGCTCCCGATGCTACAGAGGGCCATGTCCCACCCGCTGCCCGAGGTCAGGCGCCAGGCTGTGCTGATGCTGGATCGCTTCGACTTGGGCCAGGTGCAGGCGATGCTGGACAAAGCAGTCACCGACGAGGACTTCGAAGTGGCTCGGCGCGCCGGAGAGATACTGCGCAGGCATCAGGCCGGCAGCAGCGTGGACTGGCTGGCCGACGAGATATCGGAGAGCCTGGCGGACGACCGCACCCTCGCCGTCTGGGAGGCGGGCAACATTGGGATGGAGCAGACGGCGGCCGCCCGCGCCGGCGGGCCGGACGTGAACGAGTTGGTCCGGGCGCTGGAGATGGCGCTCAGGACGGGGTCTTCATCCGATAAGGTCCACGCGCTCAACGAGCTCGGCGGCCTCGTGGACATCGCCGATTCGGAGGCAATGCGCGACGCGCTTGAGGACGACGACTCGTCCGTGCGGAGCCGGGCGGCCGAATCGCTGACGCGCACGCGCGACGCAGGGCTGCTTGCGAAGGTCCTTCAGTCGAATGCCGATCCGCTGGTGAGGCGGCGAGCAGCGGATAGGCTCGCCGAGAACCCCGGCGGCCCGAGGCGCGTCGGGCGCCGGGGGCTGGAGGTGGCCTTCAGCTCCACGCGCACCCTGGGGATGCAGCTCTACGGCTTCTTCCTCGATGCTCTGGATGACGCGGACCCGGAGGTCCGGCAGCGCGCCTGCGAGACCGTTCGTGACTACGCGCAGAGAATCCGCCTCGTGCCCGTGCGGGAGACCCTGCGGCGGCTGGAGCGTCTGGCCAGGGACGAATCTGTCTCCTTCCTGGTGCAGGAGGATGCCGAGAACGCGGCCGATGTCGTCAGCCGGAACTCCATTGCCACGCTGATTGCCGAGCAGGTGGACCAGGTCCTGGCCTGGCGGGGACGGCTCGCCCGGGAGGCCCATGCCGTGCGCTGGGACGGGGGCGCCTGGGCGCTCGCCGACCAGCCGGACGAGGAGACCCTGGAGCGATGGCGCACCGCCTACCGGCTCTCGACGGAGCAGGTCGCGGCGGTCCAAGGTGCCGGCCGGGGACCACGGAAGCTGGACGGGGCGGCAGCGGCCCGCATCCTCGGGGGCCTCACCCGCGACCTGTCCGCCGCGCTGAGCGGCGTGGCCCACGCGGCCCGCGCCATACGGTTGATCGGCCACGAGGGACCGAAGGCGGCGCTTGGCGAGTGGGCGAGATCGGTGCGCGCCGCGCCGAGGCTCGAGTGGGGCCCGGGCGACGCGGCGGGCAGGTGGCTGCGGCGGCTCCACCGGTCCCGCAGCCGCGCCGAGGCAGACGTGCTGCAGGCGGGGGACTCCTTTGCCCCGGGATCCGCCGCGGACGATCTGGCGCGACTGGCCGGTGACGACGACGACTGGGTCAAGCTGACGGCGCTGGCTGCAAGTGCCGAGCTCAAGCCGGAGCAGCCGGAAACGCTCCAACAGATCGCCGCGCTGTGCGAGCAGCACGCCGCCGACAAGGCCTACGTCAGGCCCCTGGGGAGGGCCGCCGTCGTGCTGCTCAGGGCGGGAGTCCGCGATGCCGCTCGACTGGGCGAGTTCGCCCTGGCCGAGGCCAACGTCGACTTCAGGGCGGAGCTGACGGAACGGCTCCTGGCTGCGGCCCAGAAGGGAAACTGCGCCGCGATCTTGCGCGATCACCTTGCCGGCAGGGCGGTGAGCGACCTGCCCGGGCTCTGCTTCGCCCTGGCGCTGCGCGGGGCCGGCCATGCGATCGAGCAGCTTGACCTGCCGCCGGACGCCGGGGAGGCCGACGGGTCCGAATTGGCCTGCGCGCGCCTCGCTTTGCGGATCATGGGCAACGATGCACCTGCGGCGTCGCAATTGGCGGACGTGTTGCGGAACGGTTCGGCGGCGCAGCAGTACTGCAGCGCTTACTACCTGGCCCTGTCGCGGGCGCGCACGGCGGCTCTTGTCTTCGCCGGTGTGCGCGACCGGGACATTCCGCACATGCTCAAGGCGCTCTGTGCGGCTTCGCTGCTGCGGCAGGGCCACCCGGGGGGCACGACATGGTTTGACGAGGCACTGCCGTCCGCTCCGGGCAGCGCCAAGGCCGGCCTGCTCATCCACCTGAGCCGGGCCGTTGAGGATACCGTGCCCGCAATGCTAGAATGCGCCGACGCGAACATCGGCCGCTTCCTGTGAGTTGACGGCGGCTGCGGACGAGCGCCGCGCGTGGAGGTGCCGCATGGGTCTGGACACGGTTCTGTTCATCATCTTCGTCATCGTCGTTTTCTTCGGGGGCATCGTGAAGAGACTCCTGGACAGCCTGGCGGGGCAGCCTGAGGCGCGAGAGCGGCGTCGAGTCGACTACGAGGCCACTCAGGAGCAGATCAGGCAGTTCCTGGAGGGCCTGCAACCTCCGCAGGAGGCGCGCGTGGCAGACGAGGAGACGCCCGCTGTCGCCCGTCTGCTCGATGCTGAAGCCGAACCTGAGCTGCGCGGACCGGTGGTCCGGCCGTCTTCCGCCGGGCGGCCCGTTCTTCGCCGATCTCCCAGGGAGGGTCGGCAGACGCCGTCGCCGGCGCGGGAGCCGCGCGTCAGCCCCCGCAGGCGCGCGCCGCGGGGGCGCGCGGAAGCTCCTTCTGCTCCGCAAGCAGGCAAGGGAGAGCAGCCTGGGCTTCCGCCGCAGGCCCTGAAAGCCGCTGCCGTGACGCCGTTGGCCTTTCGCGGAATGGATCTCAAACGGGCCGTCCTCTGGTCGGAGATCCTGGGCCCCCCCGTCAGCGCGCGACGTGGCCGGCGCCGTCCATCCCGGTGGACCCCTTGAGGGGCCGCGCGTGCCGCCGCTTCGGCCGTGCGGGTCAGGCACAGCCGCGTTCCGGAGGCGCAGAGTGAGGAAGTTGTGCATTGCCCTGGCGATCGGTCTGGCGCTCGTTGTTGTGAGCGTCGCGCTCGCCCAGCAGCCCACCGGCCCGCAGGAGACCATGGTAACGCAAGCACCGTCGCCGACCGGGCCCGTCCCCGAAGACCAGGGGCAAGCCCCTCCTACCTTGTGGAACAGGATTGTCCGGGTGCTCGTCGGCATCTGCCTGGCCGTTCTGCTGCTCTCGGCGTTCCTGCTGCTCTTTGAGAACCGGTTTGTGTTCTACCCGACGCGTGAACCGGCCGTCAGCTGGGACATGCCGGGAACGGGCATCGAGCAATGCACGTTCCGGAGCCGCGACGGCCTGAAGCTACACGGGTGGTGGCACCCCGGCGCACGTCGCCAGGAGGACGGGCAGGCGCCCGTGCTGCTATGGTGCCACGGGAATGCCGGCAACATCTCTCACCGCGCGGACGACGCTCTGGCGTTCGCGCAGGAGGGCCTGGCCTTCCTGCTCTTCGACTACCGGGGCTATGGCAGGAGCGACGGCAAGCCGTCTGAGCATGGGCTGAACCTGGATGCAGAAGCCGCCTTCGACTACCTGACGGGGCAGCGCGGGATCAGGCCGGAGCGCATCGTATGCTTCGGCCGCTCGCTGGGCGCGGCGGTCGCGCTGCACGTTGCGCTGCGCAGGAAGCCGGCTGGCCTAATCATGGAGGGCGCCTTCGAGAGCGCGCCGGCCATCGCGTTGCGCAAGATACCCATTCCCCCTCTGGTGCTCTTCATGCGCAATCAGTTCAACAACCTGGGCATGATCGGCTACTTGCGGGTGCCCCTGCTGATGGTGCACGGCAGCGACGACAGGCTCGTGCCGATCCAGCATGGCCGCCAGGTCTACGAGGCTGCACCGGGGCCGAAGGAGTTCTACACCGTCGAGGGAGCCGGACATAACGAGACCTCCGCCGTCGGCGGACAGGCGTATTACGAGAAGCTCGCGCGGTTCTGTTTCCAGTGCGTTCGGCCAAAGGAAGGGTGACCGGCTGGCCCGCGCACGTGGGGCCCGCCTGTCGCTGGCCGGCGTGCCGGCGCCGTCTGCAAAGCCAGACAGGAGACCGAAGAATGCCCAGGCAACCAGTCGTCCACGGGCGCTTCTACCCGGCAGGATCTCAGCAACTGCGGGCGATGGTGGAGTCCTTCACGCCCCAGGTGGCACAGAAGGAGCGGGTCCTGGGTGCGCTCTGCCCTCATGCCGGCTACGTGTTCAGCGGACCGGTTGCCGGCAAGACGTTCGGGGGCATTGACATCCCGGACACGGTGGTGGTTCTGAATCCCAGCCACTCGTACGGCCAGCCCGCGTTCGCGCTCTGGACGGGTGGGAGCTGGCTTACCCCTCTCGGCGAGGCGCGGCTCCACGAGGAGCTGACGGCCGCGCTCGCCGCTCTGCCACTGGCCGTCTCCGACGACAGGCCCCACCTGCCGGAGCATTCCGGCGAGGTAGTCGTGCCGTTCCTCCAGTACCACAACCCGCAGGCGCGGATCGCGGTGGTCTGCGTGACGGCGTCCGCGAAGCTAGCGGCCCTGAAGGAGTTTGGGAATGCCCTCGCCGACGCGCTGCGAAGCTGCGGCGCCGAGCAGGGCCTTGTCGTCGCCAGCAGCGACATGTCGCATGAGAGCGGAATGGGGTCACTGGACAGGGTCAACCGCAACGATCCCCTGGCCATCGCCCAGATGCAGCAGCTCAGCCCCGATGGCCTCTACCAGGTCTGCCGCCAGGAAGGCATAACGATGTGCGGCGTGCTGCCGGCCGTGGCCATGATGCAGTCCGTCATCGCGCGCGGGGGGACGAAGGGCGTTCTGGTCGGGCGGGCGACGAGCGCGGACTCGCCCATGGGACGGGGCGACTACGTCGTGGGGTACGCGGGAATGACCTTCAAGTAGGAGGCCGGGGCTAGAGCAGCAGATAGATGCCCACGGCGATGGCGACAAGGACGAGCACCATGAGGATGGCAATCACGACTCGCCAGTTCAGCCGCGCCCCCCGCGGGTTGGCGATCTGGGTCTTCTCCATGGCCAGGCTCATGGCTTCTGCCGTTTCAGGCGACACCGTCACTTCGCCGGTCACCATGCTCTGATCGCGGAACCCCACCGCCGAGACAGGCTTGCCTTCCACCAGGTTCGTCAGGTCATCGCGGAGCGCCTGATAGCTCCCGTAGCGGTTCTCTGGATTCTTGGCCATCATCTTCCGCATCACGTCGCACAGGTCGTCGGGCAGGTCGGGCACGTGTTCCTTGGGGGAGGGCAGGGGCTCGCGCACCTGCTTGGTCATCACCTCGAACGTGGTGCCGGTGTAAGGCACCTGGCCGCAGACCATGTGGTACAGGGTAGCGCCCAGCGAGTAGATGTCGGTGCGGAAGTCCACGTCTCGCGCGCTGTTGATCTGCTCGGGGCTCATGTAATAGGGAGTGCCCAGGCTGGCGCCGCTGCGGGTCAGCCCCGTGGCTTCGGCCGTCATCTCCTTGGCGAGTCCCAGGTCCGTGATGCGGGTCGTGCCGTCGACGTCGATGATGATGTTGCCCGGCGTCACGTCCCGGTGGATGATTCCCTTGTCGGAGGCGTACTCGAGCCCCTCGGTCACCTGGCGCGCGATCTCGACGGCCTTGTGCCACTCGATCTTGCCCAGCCGCTGCACTTCCTCGCTGCAGGTGGGGCCCTCCACGTAGTCCATGACCAGGTAGTAATAGCCGCCCTCGACGCCGTAGTCGTGCACCTGGACCATGTTGGGGTGTCGGAGGCGCGCGGCGATCTTCGCCTCGCGGGAGAAGCGCTGGCTGTACTCGGGGTCCTTCAGGTCGATGTGCTTGGGCAGCACCTTGATGGCGACGGGAGTGTCGAGGGTCTTGTGTCTGCCCTGGTAGACGCTTCCCATCCCCCCTTCGCCGATCTTGCGCTCGATCCGGTACTGCCCCACCGATTCAGGCAGGTCTGGGGACAGGCCGTCCTGCATGAAGAGGACCTCCGGCGTGGTCAATGCCGCCGACGCGATGGCCGAGTGGAAACCACGCGCCGCGACGGGTCACCAGCGATGGCACGTGAGAGAGAACAGCCTCGCCACGGCATTATAACGCAAGGCTTTCAAGGGCGTCAACGCGCGTTCGGCCGCCACAAGCAGACCAGTGCGTGGCGGACCGTCCAGGCCGGCAGTTTGACGCGAGCCGAGCGGAAATTGAGCCGTGTTGCCGGAAAGGGGAGGATCCGGCAACACGGCTTCGCAAGAGAAGTGTGGGAGGGTCGGAACCGGACGGAACTTAGAGCTCGACGGCGTTCCGCTTCCGGTTCCGCTGGGTCTTATTGCTACTGCTCAGCTTCCTCTTCCTCCGAGCCCGCCTTTGCCGCAGGCCCTTCCGGCGCGGGCTTCCTGGACGCCATCAGCACGATGAGCACGATCAGGATGATCACCGCGATGATGACGAGCACGGTCTGAGGCGTACCCCACGCTGCGAGAAGCGGTTGCATGGCGCGTCCTCCTTCTTTGCGGGTGGTACCCTTGAGTTCCCCCTTGCCAGTGTTCCCCGCTGAGGCGACCGGCAAGCAAGCAGACAGCCGAGAACGGCACGATTTCCCTTGTGTCTTGCCTTGGTTTTCTACACGGCGGCGGCGGAGAAAGTCAAGAAATGGCGCGAAAATGGCCCCGGCCACAGCCGGCCCACGGCAGCAGAAACGTAAGCCTTCTCTGGAAAATGACTTACGTCGCACACTCCTCGGGCGCGGACCAGCCCGGCCCATACTTGGCGCGGTGAAAAACGCCTCCCGTTCCAGTAGAATGCCCGTATCTGCTCACCCGTCTTGCCGGCCATGAAAATCACCGTAGCTCCGGATTCGCTCAAAGAGTCGTTGAGTTCGGCGCGAGCCGCCGATGCGATCGCGCGGGGCGTGCGGCGAGCGGCCGCCTTTGCCGACGTGGTGCTCGTGCCCATGGCGGACGGCGGAGAGGGCACTGCCGAGGCCATCGTCGGGGCGACCGGCGGCACCTACCACAGTGCCGCGGCGTCCGATCCTCTCGGCCGGAGCATAGAGTCGGTCTGGGGCCTGTGCGGCGACGGCGAAACCGCCGTCGTCGAGATGGCGCGGGCCAGCGGGCTGGAGCTGCTCCAGCCCCGCCAGAGGAACCCAATGCTGACCTCCACCCGCGGAACCGGCGAACTGATCCGCGCCGCGCTGGACCACGGCGTGCGGCGCATCATCGTGGGGATCGGGGGCAGTGCCACGGTTGACGGCGGCACCGGGATGGCCGCCGCCCTCGGCGTCAGGTTCCTCGATGCGGACGGTCGGGAGATTGCCGATTGCTGCGGCGGACGCCTCGCCGAGATACGCGACGTTGACGCGAGCGGACTCGATCCGAGGATCAAGGACACCGAGATACTGGTGGCATGCGACGTGACCAATCCCCTGACCGGGCCGGATGGGGCCGCGCGCACCTACGCGCCGCAGAAGGGCGCGAGCCCTGAGCAGACCGAACGGCTTGAAGATGGCCTGTGTGCGCTGGGGGAGACGCTTCGCACCGGGCTCGGCGTGGACGTGCGTTCCCTGCCCGGCGGCGGGGCGGCCGGCGGATTGGGGGCGGGGCTCGTGGCGTTCCTCGGCGCGCGGCTCCAGAGCGGCGTCCAGACCGTGATGGACGTCGTCCGTCTGCGGGAGAAGATGGCCGGCAGCGAGTTCGTGATCACTGCGGAGGGCCGCCTGGACTGGCAGAGCGCCTTCGGCAAGACGGTTGCAGGGGTCGCCGCGGCGGCCCGTGAGCAGCGGATCCCCGTCGTGGTCCTGGCTGGTTCCCTCGGCCAGGGCTATGAGCGCATCTACCCGCAGGGCGTGTGCGCCGTGTTCCCGATCCTGGACCGTCCGATGCAGCTCGAGGCAGCGCTGGCCGAGGCGGGTCCGCTGCTGACGCGGGCGGCCGAGTCGGTCATGCGCCTCTGGCTGGCGGCGAAGGGCGAATCGGATGAGTGAGCGCGGACTGATCGAGTACATTCGCGGCCTTGCGGCCGGTCCCGTTCCTTCCTGGCTGGAGGTCGGTATCGGCGACGACGCTGCGCTGCTGCGCCTGCCGGAAGGCGGACCGGCTGTCGTGACGACCGACATGACGGTGGAGGGCACGCACTTCGAGGCGGGCACTCCCGCGGCGCTGGTGGGACGTAAGGCGGTGGCCCGGGCGCTGAGCGACGTGGCCGCCGTGGCCGCGCGCCCGCTCTGCACGCTGGCGGCCGTCAACTTCGGAAGCTGGCGGGACGCCGCCTCCTGCGAGGAGCTGGTGCGGGCGATCCATGACGCGGCCGCTCAGCTCTCGGCGCCGCTGATCGGCGGGGACGTGGCCTCCGGGACGGGTCCCCTGTGCGTAACCGTGACGGCGTTGGGGACGCCCGGACCTGCCGGCTTCGTGGGCCGGAGCGGCGCCCGCCCCGGCGACGCCGTCTGCGTCACCGGTCGTCTCGGCGGTTCGGCACGCGGGCGGCACCTGACGTTCCGGCCTCGGATCGAGGAGGCCCTCGCTCTGGCCGAGCGTTTCGACCTCCACGCGATGATCGACGTGAGCGACGGGCTGAGCACCGACGCCCTGCACATCGCAGAGGCGAGCGGAGTCGGCATCGGCCTCCGGGCGGAGGACATCCCTGTCGCGGACGACGCGTTCGCCCTGGCCGGCGAGACCGGCCGCGAGCCCCTGTGGCACGCCCTGAACGACGGCGAGGACTACGAGCTGCTGTTCTGCCTGCCGGAAGGCCAGGCCGGCGAGCTTGCGCGAACCGGCATCGGCGGGACGCCCGTTTCGATAATCGGTGACGTGACGGTCCGGCGCGAATCGTATCTGGAGGACCGGGCGGGACGGCGCGGCCCCCTGAAGGCGCAAGGATGGGAACACCTGACCTGACCAGCGGCGTGCAGATCGAACTCGCCACGGGGAGCCCGGCCGACACGCAGGCGATGGCGGCGGCCTTCGCCGGCCTCTGCGCACCCGGTGACGTGATCGGCCTGTCAGGGATCCTGGGATCGGGCAAGACCTGCTTCGTCAAGGGCCTCGCCCGGGGGCTCGGCGTTGCGGACGAGAGGGACGTGATAAGCCCCAGCTTCGTCCTGGTGCGGCGATACGCGGGCCGGCTCACGCTCTACCACTTCGACGCTTACCGGCTGCGGGGCGCCGCCGAGATGGAGGACATAGGCTGTGCGGAGACCTTCAGCAGCGGCGGCCTCAGCGTGGTCGAGTGGGCCGACCACGTGGCGGAGTGCCTGCCGGCGGAGCACTTCAGCCTCTCGATCGCGGTGACGGGAGCGACGGCGCGCGACTTCGCGCTCGAGGCGATCGGCACGGGGCCGGCGGCTCGCCTGGAGCGGCTGGCCGAGGCCCTGTCCGAATGGCGACGCTGAGCACGATTCCATCCGCAGGTTGGCGGCGGTTCGCTTGCCGCGCCGGGAGCTGATTGACTTCCCTGACATGACGCACGGCACAGAGACATCGGGCGGGGCGCTGGCCATCTCGAGTCCGCTCTTCCTGCCCGTCTTCGAACCGGGCAATCCGTACATCTCGCTTGCGGAGATGGAGGCGGACTTCGGCGTGCGGGCCGTGATGGTGAACGCCTACTTTCTGTACCGCCAGCGCGAGCTCCGGCGGACGCTGCCCGAGCGGGGAGTGAAGGGCCACCTGGGCTTCGACGGCCTCGTGGCGACGGACAGCGGCGCCTTCCAGGCCCTGCGCGGGCCCCTCTACCTGAGCAACAAGCGCATCATCCAATTCCAGGAGGAGATCGGCGCGGACATCATCTCGCCCCTGGACGTCGTGACGCCGCCCTCCGATGGCATGGGCACGGCGGAGAGCAAGCTGGGCATCACCCTCGCGAGGGTGGAGGAGGGGCTGTCGCTCGTCAGGCGTTCGACCCTCATCGGAGTGCAGCAGGGGGGCCGCTTCCTCGCGCTGAGGCAGCGGGCGGCCGAGCGGCTGGCCGAGCTTGGCTGCACCTACGTCGCTCTGGGAAGCCTGGTCCCGTTCTTCACCCGCAACCATCACCTGGGCTTCGCCGGGCAAGTCATCAGCCAGGCCCGCAGCATTCTGTCCGAGTCGGTGCTCATCCATCTGTACGGCGCGGGCGACCCGCTGGAGCTGCCCTTCTACGTCGCGCTCGGCTGCGACGTGTTCGACTCCTCGTCCTTCCTTCACTACGCGGAGAAGGGCGCCTACATGACCCCCTACGGCGCGTTGCGCGCGCAGGATCGCCCGTCCGCGGGCCAAGCCTATGACTGCCCCTGCCCCTATTGCCGGGGGCAGGGCGCGCACGCCATGCGCGACGCCGCTCTGCTCTGCCGCCATAACCTGTGGACGGTGCTGGCGACCGTGGAGAGGACGCGCAGGCTCCTCAAGGAAGACGCACTCATCGGGTATCTGGACGAGGTGGTCCGCGTGCATCAGGAGTGGTTTCCGGAGAGCCTGCTCGGGCCTTCCTGGCGCGAGGAGCCGGCACGGGAGTAGCCATGGGTTCTGAGTCTCCGATTCCTGAGCCACTGCTGCGGGCGGAGGTCGAGCGCATCTGCGCCCGATACCGCGTCAGCGAAGAGGAAGCGCATCGGGCCCTGGCCCGCGCGTTCTCCGCCGAAGGCGACCTGGCCGCGCGCATCCGCGCCAGGCACGGGCAGGAGGACGTGACCCGATGGCGCGACTACAGGGACACGGTCCGCCGGGCCCGCAAGCGGGTCTACTACGAACTGAGGCGCTACTACCCGCAGGATGAGGCGGCGGACCGCCTCGTGGAGGAGTTCGAGCGCGAGATGGGCGGACGCGGGCCCTCAGCGCGCGCAGAGGAACTGCGCCTGGAGCTGCTGGCGCTGCACACGTCCACGCGTGAGCGGGCGGCGCACTACGCGGAGTTCTATCGGACGTTCTTCGATCTGGTCGGCGTTCCTGCCGCGCTGCTGGACATGGGCTGCGGGATGCACCCGCTGTCCTATCCGTTCCGGGGCGCCGGGTCGGCCACGCGCCGTTACGTGGCCGTTGACAGGGACCTGCGGGCCATGCGGGCCGTGGAGGCCTACGCCGGGGCCGTCGGCCCGGCCCGGCTCGTCGCCGTGCGCGCGGACCTGGAGGGGGTGGACTGGGCCGATCCCGCCTTCGGGGCGGAAGGATTCGACGTGGCCCTCATGCTGAAGGTCGTGCCCGTGCTGGGGCGCTTGAGCGGCGACGCCGTTCGGCGGCTGCACGACGTCCCCGCCGACCGCATCCTGGTGACGGGCAGCAGCGAAGCCATGACGCGCAGGCAGGGCATCGAGCGGCGCGAGCGGGCGGCGCTGCGGCGGTTCATCGAGGAATCCGGCCGTCAGGTGGTCGGCGAGCTTCGCGTCGGCAGCGAATTCGGCTACCTGACGGGGTAGCGCGCCGTCGGCTCGGGCTCGTGCGGCCAGCCCGGCCGGGACGCCCCCACTTGCGCCGGCAGCGGAATGTGGTAAGGTTACGCGCCTGCGCGGACCGATTCAGCCACGAGAACTGGAGGCTGCCCATGGCCGATCTCATCAAAATCATGCCGTGTCTGGACATGAAGGACGGGCGGGTCGTCAAAGGCGTGCACTTCGTCGATCTGCGGGATGCGGGCGATCCCGTGCTGTGCGCCCAGGCCTACCAGGAAGACGGCGCGGACGAACTGGCCTTCCTGGATATCACGGCCACGGTCGAGAAGCGCAGGACCATGCTAGAGGTCTTCGCGAACGTGGCGGACGCCGTCGACCTTCCGCTCACGCTGGGCGGAGGCATTCGATCGCTCGGCGACATTGAGGACGCCCTGGACGCCGGCGCGGACAAGGTCAGCATGAGCAGCGCCGCCGTGCGCAACCCGGAGCTTGTCGAGGAGGCGGCCGCCGAGTTCGGCTCCGGGACCATCGTCGTGGCCATCGACGCCGACCTCTCCGACGAGGTCGCCAGCGGCTACGAGGTCTACATTGACGGTGGGCGCACGCCCACGCGCATCGACGCCTTCCAGTTCGCGCAAGCGGCCGAGGATCGCGGCGCCGGCACCATCCTGCCCACCAGCAAGCAGACCGACGGCACGAAGGATGGATATGACATCCCGCTCACCAGGGGCATCGCCGACCGGGTTAGCGTGCCCGTCATCGCCAGCGGCGGAGCCGGCAAGATGGAGCACTTCTACGAGGCCGCGACCGACGGGGGCGCCGCCATACTGCTGGCGGCCAGCGTCTTCCACTTCGGCGAGATCATGATCCCCGACCTGAAGGCCTACCTGAAGGGGAAGGGGCTGCAAGTTCGGCTCTGAGGTCCCGCACCCCATCCTGCTCTTGCTCGTGCTCTTGCTCCTACTCCTTCTCTTGCCCCGCTGTTGCGGCTCTTGTTCTCCGAAAGCGGGAGCACGAGCAAGAGAAAGAGAAAGGCAAAGAGAGGGCGGGATCGAAGCGGCGGCCGCTACTCCTCGCTGAGCTCTTCCTCGTACTCGTCCAGCCTCTCGAGCAGCTTCGCGGTGCCGCGGGCCACTGCCGTCAGGGGATCCTCCGCGACGGTGGCTTTTAGCCCGGTTTCCTCGGCGATCAGCTCCGCCAGGCCGGGGATCAAGGCACCCCCGCCGAAAAGGGTGATGCCCGTGCTAATCAGGTCGCTGGCCAGTTCGGGCGGGGTCCTGTCCAGGCAGGACTTGGCCGCGTCGATGATCTGCTGGATGGGTCCGCGGATGGCTTCCCTGAGCTCGGCGCTGGATATCTCCAGCCTGCGTGGCAGTCCGGCGGCGATGTCCTTGCCGCGGATCTCGTAGGTTACCTCTTCCTGGAGGGGATAGGCCGAACCGATGGCGATCTTGGCCTCCTCTGCTGTCCGGTGGCCGATCTCCATGCCGTACATGTCGCGCACGTAGGTGATGATGGCCTCGTCCATTTCGTCTCCGGCGACGCCCAGGCTCTCCAGGGTGACGACTTCGCCCAGGCTCAGGACGGCCACCTCGGTCGTCCCGCCGCCGATGTCAATGACCATGACGCCGCGCGGTTCGCTGATCGGGAGGCCCGCCCCGATGGCGCCCGCCTTGGGCTCGGCGATCGTGAAGACCTTGCGGGCGCCGGCGTGCATCGCGCTGTTCTTGACCGCCCTCTTCTCCACGGACGTGATGCCGCTGGGCACGCTGATCACCACGCGCGGCCGCACGCCCCAGGACCGGCGCTGGACCTTGTTGATGAAGTAGCGGAGCATGATCTCGGTGATCTCGAAGTCGGCGATCACGCCGTCCTTGAGCGGCCGGATGGCCTTGATATTCTCCGGCGTGCGTTCGATCATGCGCTTGGCTTCGTAGCCGACGGCGCGGCCGTTCAGGGGGACGACGGGCGGGTTGCTGCCCGTCTTGATGGCCACCACGGAGGGCTCCATCAGCACGACGCCCTTGCCGGGAACGCAGACAAGGGTGTTGGCCGTGCCGAGGTCGATCCCCAGGTCCTGCCCCCCCAGGTTCATGACGAAGTTAAGCGCTTTTCTGAGGGACGCCCTGAGCGTGGCAGCCATTTCCCTGTGCGACCTCCGGATGCAGGATGGCCGACGACCCCTGCCGGCCGCCGCGATTATAACGATCACGCGGCCGAAACTTCAACCCTCTGCACGCCAAACAAAAAAGGCCAGCGCAGCCTTCATGGCCCGGAAGGCTGTCTGGCCGTCTGGGACCGCACCTACTTGCGTTTCCCCCTCGGCTACGAGTTCTGCCGCAGGCGTCGGCCCGGGTTCTGCCCCTTATCCCGCTCCGGCGGGCTCAGCGGTTGCAGCAGGCGTTTCCGCCGGTACTTCCACTGGGCCGGCCGGCGCCGCCGCCGGGCGAGCAGGGGCCGGACGGGCGGGCGGAGCCACAGCGATCTTGGCGGCCTCAGCGGCCGCTCCGTTGGTGTGGGTGATGGCCGCCCAGGTCAGCGCGTTCGCCGCCAGCAGGCAGACGCAGGAGACGACCAGCGCCATCTGAACCAGTCTGTCGTTCATGGTTCGTGTATCAGGTTAGCCTGGGCCGGGCGCGACGGGCACAGCCGCTGCGGGTGCGGTGTCCGGCTGGACTTCCATTTGCCCAGCCGCCCGGCTGGGGCCGCGCGAGGGCAACGCTCCCACGGCCGGCGCGGCCATGGTTCTGTACTTGCCGTAAGCCGCTATGTCGACCCACGTCATCGTCAGCGCGACGACCAGGCACAGACAAGCCGCAAGAAGCATCCCCTGCAACAGCTTCTGGTCCATAGTCGCTCGTGCCCCTTGCGCGGGACCATGATGGGAGGATCGGCCTCAGCGCACCTCGGTCGTGACCCTGTCTCCCTGCTGGACCTGTTTGCCTGCCGCCGCCATCTGCACCTTGCCGACGGACAGAGTCTCCTGCACCTGGTGGATGATAAGGCTGGCGACGTAGCCTGCGTCGTTATAGATGGTGAACTGGGTGTTGGGCTTCACGCCCGCCTTGGATCCCCGGTCAATGACGGCTGCGCCAAGCTCGCTGTCCACCTGGATCACCCGGCCGTTGATGGCCGGCGCGAGGGCAGGCTCGACCTCAATGCCTCGCTGGATCAGGCTGGCGATGGTGTCCTGAAGGCGCTGCTCGCTCTCGGTGAGCTCGACGTTTTTCTTCTTGGTCTGATTCAGGTCTTGCGTCAGGTCGCCGATCGTGGAGTCCCTCTGCGCGACGGTGTTCTGGAGATCGTCTATCTTGGTCAGGTTCTCCTTGATCGTCTGGTCGCGCTCGCTCACGGTGGTGCGCAGTTGCTCGACGGTCTGCTCGCGCACCTGCAAACGCTGCTCCTGGTCCTGGTTGGCGGCGGTGAGCTGCTGGACGGCCGTGGTCATTCTCTCAAGCTGGGAGTTCAGGTCTTGCACGCGTGTCCTTTCGTCGGCCACGGCGCTCTTGAGCGCCGCGATGTCCGTGTCTGTCTGCTCCTTCAGCGTGTCGAAAGCCGTCGTCTTGTCGGCCAGGGCCTTCTGCGTTTGCTCCAGATTCTGAGTGGCGACCTGAAGCTGTTTGGCTGTGTCCAACCATTTCTGCCCGTAGTCCTCCCGCTTGTCGTACAGGATGATCTGCGACGCCGCGAAGCCTGCACTCAACAGAAGGACCAAGACGACCAGAACCTTGGCTACTGCGCTCATCTGGTTCCTCCTCGCCCCGTTTTGCGCTCCCAAATGCCTGCCGGTATCTACAACAGCCCGTAGATTATAGGTCCCCCGTCTGCAAAGTCAAGTCGCTCGGGCCGGTCAATCGCACATCCCGCCCCTGCCTGCCGCCGGCCATCGCACAGACTCTATCGCCTGAGGCGGCCGGCGTCAAGCGTTTGACTGCGCCCGGCGGGCCTCTTAGACTATCCCCCCGGGACGCACGGCGTCTACGGGAATAGCGAGATCCAGCACACCCCTGTGGGCTAGGAGGAGATCGTGATGAAGCTGAGTTGCTGCGCTTACTCGTACCGGCAGCTGCTGACAGAGGGCGCGATGACGTTGGAGGGCTTCCTGGACGTCTGCGCCGAGCTGGGCTTCAACGGCGTGGAGCTGACCCAGTACTACTTTCCGCAGGAGAGCGACCAGTACCTGGCCGGCCTGAAGCGCGAGGTGTTCCGCCGCGGGCTGGAGGTCTCCGGCACCGCCGTGGGGGGCAACTTCATCAACCAGGACCCCGAGGCGCGCCGCAAGCAGATCGACCACGTGAAGGACTGGCTGGTCAAGTCCGGCAAGCTCGGCTCGCCCGTGATGCGCGTCTTCGCCGGCTACCAGCCGGATGGCGTGGACCGCCGGACCGCGGAAGGCTGGGTCCAGGACGGCCTGGCCGAGTGCGCGCCCCTGGCGGCCGAATGCGGCGTCGTGCTCGGCCTGGAGAACCACGGCGGGGTAACGGCCGACGCCGACGGCGTGCTGCGGCTGATGAAACCGTTCGTCGACGACCCCTGGGTGGGCCTGAACCTGGACTTCGGCAACTTCACTGGCGACATCTACGGCCAGTACGCCTGCTGCGCCCCTCTCGTGGTGACCACGCACGCCAAGCTCACCGTGCGCCAGGGCGAAGGGCGGGAACTCGTCGACTACCGCAAGGTCGTGCGCATCCTGCGCGAGGCGGGCTACAAAGGCTGCCTGTCCATCGAGTACGAGGAGGATGAGGACCCGGTGGTCGGCGTGGACCGTTTCGCTGCGTACCTGCGCGGCTGCATCGAGGACGCTTGAGGCCACGTGGCGTTAACGAGCGCGGTCGGCTCGGCGCCGGCGGCTCTCTGTGGCACCCTGGGCCATCCGTGAAGGCAGTACGCCTGTGCTCCATCCTGCTGCTGGCATGCCTGGCGGGGTGCTTGCCCGCCGGGCGGCAGCGCGAGGAGCCGGTCGTCGTCTTCCTGCTCGACTCGGCCGTCAACCGCGACTTCATCGAAGGACATGTCGTTGGCCTGGCCGGGTCCGACGTGACGCATGGCAGCCTTGTGGGCCGGGTCTTGCTCAGGTACTGCCGAGCGCCCGTCATGTCCGTGCCGGTCGAGGACGTCGAGGGCGGGCCGAGCAGGGACGCCTACCTGGCCGGGCTGCGGACGGCGCTGGACTATGCGGAGCAGCATCCGCAGACAAGGGTGCTGGTGAACGTCAGCCTTGGCTCTTCCGCGCCCGACGCGGAGGAGCATGATCTGGTACGGCGGCTGGCGCACGCCGGCGCCGTCGTCGTGGCAGCCGCGGGCAACGAGGACACCGACGCGCCGGTCTACCCCGCAGCCTATCCCGAGGTGATTGCGGTGGCCAGCGCGACGCCCGACGGCAAGGTCCTCAGCTCGAACTTCGGACGGCACGTCGACATCGCCGCTTCCGGCGACATCACTTTCATCGATTACGAGTTCCTCCCGTATGAGCAGCTCCGGCGGGAGATGGAGGCCCGCGGCACGTCGTTCGCCGCGCCTCGCGTCGCAGCGACGCTCGCTTACCTGCTGAGCGCCAGGCCAGGTCTCACCCCCGCGCAGGCGTACGCGATCCTGGCATCCACGGCTCGGCCGATCGACGACGATCACTACCGCGCGGGCCTGCTGGGAGCCGGCCTGCTGGACATCTACCGCGCCAAGTCGGCCGTCTCGCCGTCCTACCGCTTCGTGCACTTCGTCCTTCCCATAGGGGTGTGGACCGTGCTGGGCGTGCTCAGCGCCTACCTGTGCGTGCGCCACGGACTGGTGGGCCTCTTCCTCACGCTCGTGATATGGCTCGTGGGGCTGCCGACCTCGGTTCTGCTCGTTCTGAAGCTGCGAGGCTATCTGGAGTTCGTGGGCGGAGGAAGCCTTGCGCTCGGGCTCGGCGTGGCGAGCGTGCTGGGGGCGGCGATCGCAGTTGCGGCAGCAGTTCAGCAGTGGAACGTGATCAAGGCGGCGATGGCCGTGGCGCCGCCCTTCCTCGTCTTGCTGACGCTGGTCGCGGCGGGCGGCATGCCGGACGGGGCCCAGATACCGGCTGCAATCGCGGCGGGCTGCGTGGGTGTCGCCCTCGCTGCGGCGTTGGAGGTAAGGACGCGTCGCCAGCTCAGGTACCTCAGGGGCCTTGCCGAGCGGGAGGGCGTTGCGGACGCAGCGGAAGTGCTGATGCGTTCGTGCAGGCGCGCGGTCGATGGACGCGTCAGGCGGGCCGCCATCCGGTCGCTCGGGCGGGTCGGGGATGAACGGGCCGTCGAGTTCCTGCTGAGCGAGGGGAGGCATCCGCGCGAGGTGGCTGAGGCGCTGGCCGCGATCGGCGGCCGCGACGTCGGTGCGATGATCCCCTCGGTCCTGCGGCTCGAGTCGCTGGGCGACGACGAGTGGACAAGGCTGGTCGAAGCATTGGATGCATGCGTGCCCCCGGAGGCCGTTGGCGCAGTTGAGACGCTTGCACAGTCCGGGCGGTCGGCGGAGCTGGCCGAGCTTCTGCGGAGCCTTGAGAGCGGCCCGGACGGGCTTCCGGCGCCGTCCGATGGCGATTGAGCGAGAAAGGTCCGCGGGCGGCAGGGATGCCGGCGCGTGAGCCGGAGAGGGAACATGGACGCTCTGTATTTGACGCCCTGCTGCGCGTCCGGTAGGCTGGGTCGCTTGGCCTAGAAATGCGAAAGGGCATGAGGAAATGCACAAGGGATCGCGACATGGGGGATAAGGGCATGGCACTGATCAAGGAGTTGTTTGGCAGGTCGCCTTTCGGGTCGCTGCTGGCGCACACGAAGAAGGCGCACGAATGCGTGGACCTCATCAAGCCGCTCATGGCGGCGTTGATTGCCGAAGACTACGAGGAGGTGCATCGCCTGCAGGACAGGGTGTCGAAGCTCGAGTACGAGGCGGACACGATCAAGCATGAGATCCGCGAGCACCTGCCCAGGCGCTACTTCCTGCCGGTTGCTAGGGAGGATCTGGACAGGTTCCTCCATTGTCAGGACAGCATAGCGGACAGCGTCGAGGACTTCGCCGTGATTCTGATCCTCCGCAATACGAAGGTGCACCCGGGCCTTGTGGATGAGTTCAACGGGTTCGTGGACCAGGTGCTCGAGGTCTGCCGCATATTGATGGACGCAGCCGAGGAGCTGGAGAACCTGGTGGAGGTCTCCTTCGGCGGAGCGGAGGCCCGCCAAGTGCTGGAACGCATAGCCGGATTGGGCGAGGCCGAGTGGAAGGCGGACCGGCTGCAGCGCAAGATCAGCCAACACATCTACCGTCTGGAAGACGAACTCGGTCCCGTGACCATCCTGTTCTATGAGAAAATGCTCCGCACCTTGAGTGCGGTCGCGAACGCGGCGGAGAACACCGGAGAGCTGATCAGGCAGATGATCGTGAAGGGATGACGCGTGCTTCCGACCTCACTTCGTGGTGCCGATCCGCAGAATGGCCCTCATAGTCATCGCCATAGCCGTCGTGCTCGGCCTTTACATGGCCTGGAGTATCGGAGCCAATGACGTTGCCAACTCCATGGGTGCTGCTGTTGGCTCGGGGGCGATCCGCATCAAGTGGGCCATCCTCGCCGCCGGCATTTGTGAGTTCGCCGGCGCCGTGCTGGTCGGCGCGCATGTCACCGATACCGTCCGCAAGGGCATTGTGAGTCCCGAGCATCTTCAGGGCAGCCCCGAGACGTTGGTGCTCGGGATGGCCTGTGCGCTCTTGGCGGCGGCCGTTTGGCTCCACATCGCCACCTGGATGGGGATGCCGGTCTCCACCACTCACTCTATAGTGGGCGCCGTGGCCGGGTTCGGCATTGTCGCTGCGGGATGGGGCGCCGTCCACTGGGACAAGATGGGAGAGATCGTCGCAAGCTGGTTCATCTCGCCGGTTGCAGGCGGGGTCCTGGCCTTCATCCTCTTCAAGCTCATCAGCTGGCTGATCCTGGGAAGGGAGAGGCCGACGCGGGCGGCCATCAAGATTGCTCCATTCATCGTCTTCGTTGTTTTTACCGTGGTCGCCCTCGCGACGGTCTACAAAGGCCTGGCGCACCTTGCTCGAGAGAGGGCAGCTTGGCTGGCCGGGGATGCAGGGATCCTATTGTCTCTGGCTACTGGGCTCCTTGCTTCCGTCGGTGCGCGGGTTCTGATACAGCGCTACCTGAAGGGGAAAGGCAGACTGGCGCTGCCTCAGCAGCTCGAACTGGTTGAGCGGGTGTTCGCGCCCCTGGTGGTGATCACCTCGTGCTCGGTTGCGTTCGCTCATGGCGCCAACGACGTCGCCAACGCCGTCGGGCCCCTGGCAGCCGTTGTAGACATTCTCCGCACGGGCACCGTGAAGATGGACGTGTACGTTCCGGTGTGGATCCTGGCCCTGGGAGGAACCGGGATCGTGCTGGGAGTGGCGACCTTTGGCTACCGCGTCATGCGCACTGTAGGGGAGAAGATAACCCAGATGACGCCTTCGCGTGGCGTGGCGGCGAACATCGCGGCGACCACCACCGTGCTGGTCTGCACCAGGCTGTCGCTGCCCGTCTCGACCACGCACACACTGGTGGGAGCCATTCTTGGCATCGGTTTTGCCCGCGGCCTGGGAGCCGTCAACAGAAGCGTGACGCGCAACATCTTCGCCTCGTGGTTCGTTACGGTTCCAGCCGCCGCCGGTCTGTCAATCGTCCTGTTTCTGCTCGGTCGCCTGTTCCTGCTGCGGGCCCTGGCGGACGTTCTGAGGGCCGCGGCGGCCGGACAGGGATAGGTGCCTATCTGGCTGACGAGAAGTCGAGATGTCCATAGAGCTGTGCCCCAGGTGCAGGGCGCTGAGGAACGTGCGCCTCACCGTCTCCCGCCGGAAGGTGGCCCTGCCGGACGGGACGACGAAAGAGGTGTTGACACGCACGTTCCACTGTGAAAGCTGCCATGCCTTCATACGCAGTGAAGAGCTAGACCAGAGCGCGGGACCCGAAACGTAGCATCCCTTGAGGAGGCGAGAGAGCATGAACGTGCATTGTGCCGCGTGGATGGTCCTGGCGCTAGTTGCGGTTCTGTCTGCGCCGGCGCGGGCGCAGTCTCTGGTCTTCAACGGCGACTTCGAGAAGGTGGGCGAGGACGGCGCGCCGGAAGGCTGGCAGGCCGCTGGCCGGCCCGAGATCGAGCAGCGGCTCACCGCCGCCGAGGATCCGCAGCGCGGACGCGTCGCCCAACTCGTGTGCACGCGCTTCGTGCCCGGTTCGCCATCGAGCCACGCGATGCTGGCGCAGACGGAACACGTCGGCGTGAAGCGCGGGCAGTGGTACAGGCTCCGCCTCTGGGCGAAGGGGTCCGACATCGAGGACGGGATCGTCAGCGTCGCGCTGTCGAACACGCGCGACTGGAGCAACACGGGCCTGTCGGACTCCTTCGTTCCGCCGGCGCAGTGGCAGCAGTTCGAGTTCGTCTTCCGGGCCATACAGGACCTGGCGCCGCAGGACAGCCGGCTGCAGATCTGGTACGGCAGCACGGGAACGCTCTGGATGGACGACGTCGTCCTGGAGGAGGCCGCGGAGGTCAGCCGTCAGTGGCATCCAGTGCTGCCCCTGGAGGGCGTCGGGAACGGGCTGCCCAACAGCAGCTTCGAATGCGGCGGGGCTGGATGGGGCTGCTGGTGCCCGGAGTACTACTCGTGGGGCGCCAACCTCTTTCGCCTCCTCGGAGACTGGGACGACCGATGCGCCTTCCACGGCGGGCATTCGTGGCGGCTGTCGCTCTCGCCCGACACCCAGCCGGTGGCCTACTTCGACTACTACAACCCGATCGAGGCGGCCCTGCGCTCGATCCTTGTGGGCCACGAGGTGTGGGTGGGCGTCCAGAAGGGGCAGCCTTACGTGTTCTCGGCTTACGTGATGGCGGATCGGCCGAACGTGCCCGTGCGCATCATGATCGTGCAGGCCGACGGCCCGAGCGACAGCCGCCTCGTCTCCGTCGGGAAGGACTGGCAGCGGCTTGAGATCCCCTTCCAGGCCGCCACGGAGTACGCCTGCGGCTTCGTGGGGCTGGACTTCCGCGAGGCGGACCGGGCCGAAGGGACCATCTGGCTTGACGCCCTTCAACTCGAGCCGGGATCGGCGGCGACGCCTTACCGGCCGCGCGCCGACCTGGAGACGCAACTGGCGACGGAGCGGACGGGCAACGTGTTCCTGGACCCCGAAGCGGGCATGAGCCTCGGCATCAGGGCCTACAACGCGGGCGGGTCCGCGCAGACCGTTCGCGGCGCGCTCACCGTGACGGACTTCCTGGGGCGACCCGCGTGGCAGAATCAGGTGGAGGCCCTCGTGGCGGCCGGGCAGTCGGCCGAGGTCGAATGCGACCGGGTGCTGGCCGGCAAGCGGGGGTTCTTCCGCGTCCGGTGGGAGCCCGAAGGAGGGCCGGCCCAGGAGATCCGCTGCGCCGTGATCGAGCCGTCCCCCGAGGACGACAGCATCTTCGGGATGAACCACGCCTTCCCGTGGGAGTTCCTGCTCAGGTTGTCGCACGCGGCCGGGATCCGCTGGTGGCGCGACTGGTCCGTCAAGTGGCAGACCGTGCAGCCGAAGCCGGACGGATTCGACTTCAGCGTCCCTGACGCGCAGATCGACCGCGTCCTGGACGCCGACGGGCGGGTCCTGGTCCTGTTCCCGTTTCCGTCGGCCGTGTGGGCCGCCACGCCGGACCAGCAGAAGATCGATGCCGCGGCTGGCGAGAACAGCTACCTGAAGGAGCGGCTGCCCACCGCGTTCAAGCCGGACCGGCTGGAGGACTTCGCGGCGTACATACGCGCCGGCGTGGAGCACTACGAGGGCCGGACCCACGAGTTCGAGATCCTGAACGAGGCGCTCTACACCGATTACTCGCTGCCCTCGCGCTTCGGCTACGTGATGGCTGACTACGTCGACATCCTGCGCACGGCCTACGCGGCGGCCAAGTCGGCCGATCCGGCCTGCACGGTCGTCGGCGGCCTCGGCGGGGGGCCGGACGCGGGATGGCTGGACGAGTTCATCGAGCAGGGCGGGATGCAGTGGTGCGACGTGCTCAACTACCATACTTACCCGCACAAAGGGTGGCCCGAGTCCTACGAGGAGGCCCTTCGGGCGCGCTGGCAGCAGTTGAACCAGCTGGGCGTGGCCAAGCCCATCTGGATGACGGAGTTCGGGCTCTACGCGGATGACGATCCCCCGGCCACGCCCTTCCGCGTCGGCGATACGACCATGAACAACACGCTGCGGCCGAGCGAGCTGGCGGCTTCGTCCGACCTCGTTCGGTTCGCGGCCATCCTGTGCGCGCACGGCGTGCGCAAGATCTTCTACCATGCGGGCACGTGCGCGCCGATGCACGAGTCAAGCGCCGGCAACCTCTTCTTCCGCTATGGCGGCGTGCCCAGCAAGCAGTACGCTGCGCAGGCGGCCCTGTCGCGGATGCTCGGGCCGGACCTCGACTTCGTGCGCAAGTGGGACGAGCCGGACTGGGTGCAGGCCTACGAGTTCCGCTCGCGCGGGCGCACCGTCGTCATCCTCTGGACGCGCAGGAGCGACCCGCCGCCGATGGCGATCCCCGACGGGTTGCGCGCCCTCGACCTGATGGGCAACCCGTTGCCCGGCAAGGAGCTGACGCCGGGCGACGTGCCGGTCTACCTCGTGGGCGACTGACCGGGCCGTCCGGGTGTGCTCGGGAAGGAGGGGTGAGGCGGGCTTCATTGGGCGCCGGGCTGGTCTTCGAGCCGGAGCACGAGCGAGAAGCCGATGTGCTGCCAGCCGTTCTCGACGCGGTAGAGTATCCGGTTGATGCCTTGCCTGAAGTGGACCCGGCGCCAGACCTCGTCGATGTCCCAGGATTTGAGGCGCTTGGAGCTGATCCAGACCGGCACGCCGTTGATCTTCAGGGTGCCGCGGTCGTCGGTGCCCGTGGCGATCAGCACGTCGCGCGGCTCGTCGCAGTGGAACTCGGTGTAAGCGTACCAGATGCCGTAGGGTTCGGCGTTCGGCGGTATGATCTGCGGCACCTCGGATTGCACGAACTGCCAGCGGATGGTCCGGTCGTCCTTGCCGACGTACGTGGCGTCGAGATCGATCAGGCTGTCCGGGGGGAACTCCCGGTCGATGTTGATCCGGTTGGGATTCGGGAAGGGGCCGAGCGTGTACCAGCTGTCGATGAACATCCATTGGGCGGGCCGGCCTGTGCCGCTGATCTTGCGCGCACCGATGGCCGGGATGTTGGGCTGGATCTCGGGAGGCGCGCCGTAGCCGCGGCCGGCTTCCCCAGGCTGGGGCAGCGGAAGCCCTCCGCCCGCCCCGCCCCGCGGGCCGAAGCCTGCCCGCCGCAAGCCGCCGGCGCCCGCCTGGCCCTCTCCTTCTCCCGCTTCCGCTTCTTCTCCTCCTTCGCCTTCCCCTTCCTGTCCTCCCTCTCGCTCCTCCAGCGCCTGCATCATGCCCGCCATGTCGGAGAAGCGGCCGCTGACGTCCTCCATGGCGAGCTCCCGGATGATGAGCTGGAAGTCCGGCGTCTCAAGGGCCTCTGGCTCCACGCCCACGTCGGCGCCGAACTTCATCTTCTCCACCGATTGCGTGGCCATCTCGAGCATGCGGTAGGCCAGGTTCACCATTGACTGCGTCTCGCGGAGGGCGACCTCTATCTCCTCCTTGTGGGCTTCGAAGCGTTCGTCGGTCCGCACCGCCTCACGCAGCAGCTCCACGTTGAGGACGGGCCGCACCGGCCGCACGACTTCGATGTCATTGCGGGCATCCTCCAGCTTCATGTCGCGCACCTTGGCCAGGTCCATCGCCCGCACCTCCTTGAACACCGCCGCGATATGATCTTCGGAGGTGCGTGCCTGCTCGTAGAGACTGGCCACGTCGGTCACCTGCGGCGCCCCGGGCGGGGCGGCGGCCGGCTCGACGCCGAAAGGCAGCGGGAAGGGCAGCCCCGCTCCCGCCGTAGGCGCACCGGGGGGGCCGGGCGGCATTAGGGCCACGGCCCGTTCGTGTTCCTCGATTGCGGCATTCAGGGCCTCCACGGCCCGCTCCTGGGCGGCAGCGGCGAGCGTCTGTGTCTCGACCGCCTTGCCGTGCAGATCGGCGCGCTCTTTCCTCTGCGTGTCGAGCTGTTGGGTAGCCTCACTGACGCGCTGGTCCTGGGCTTCGACTTGCGTTGTCTGCTGTGCGATCTGGTCCTCGGGCTTTGCGGACTGCTTCATCTGGTCGAGCTGGGCGCGGAGCTGCTCGGCGCGGCTCTGTTCGGTCTCCAGGGCCGGCTCGAGGGTCGCAACGCGCGCCTGCGCCTCTCTGTCGGCGTCGTGGGCGGACTTGGCTTCCTGATGCGATTGCTCGGCCTTCTCGTGCGCGTCCTGCGCCGACCCGACGTCAAACGGGACCATCTCCAGCTTCCTGCGGGCCCGTTCCTGAGCCTGCTCGGCGAGGGCCTGGAAGCGGTCGGTCTGCTCGATGGGCGCGCTCTTTCCGATGGATTCGACGGCGCTTTCCATCTGCTGGATAGCGTGCTCCATCTCCTGGCGGGCGTCCTGCGCGGCGGTGTTCCTGCGCTGCTGGTCGAATGCCGCGAAATCGCGAAAGACGTCGTCCTGGATCCCGGCCATCTCGTCCAGGACGCGCCCGAGCTCATCCGTGTTGCGTACAATCTGGTCGGCCGTGCGGTACTGGATTGCCTCGGCCAGGTTCTCCAGCTCCCTTGCGGACATCGTCTCCTGGGGCCTGGTCTGCCGCACGATTTGCCTGACGACCTCGCGGACGGGCGTCAGGTAAAGCAGCGCCCCGAGGGCCAGCCCGTGGAGGCAGACCGAGAGCACGAACCAGACGCTGCGGTTCTCACGCCGGCGCAGGCGAAGGCTCGAGCGGACGGCTGGAGTCCGGTCAGTCGGGCCGCTGCTTGGTCTTGATTCCGACATTGTGGAGGTTCTCGAAATCACACAGATCAAGGACTTGCACGGCGGACCACAGGGGAGCGTCGCGATCCGCGTCGATCCGTATGTGGTGGTTGGGATCCTGCTTGGCCAGTTCGCGCAGCTTCTGGCTCAGGTAGCCTTGCCCGACGGGCTCGGAGCCGAGGTAGAGGTTCCCCTGTCGGTCGATCGAGATGATGGTCATGTTGTCCTGGACCTGCTTGCTTACGGCGGCTGCGGCCTCGGGCAGCTCCAGGGGGAGCTCCCTGTCGATCTTCTTCAGCGTGGTGGCAACCAGGAAGAAGCTGATGAGCAGGAACACGCAGTCAATGAGGGGGGCCATCTGGACGGCCACCTCCTCCTCGTCTTCCGCCTCAATCCTCATCGCGGGTCTCCCGGCCGGGCCTGGCCCGATCCGCCTCAGCCGCGTACCAGGCGCTGATCAACTCGCCGACCTCCTCTTCGAGGACGACGGCGTATATGTTCGTGCGGCTCTTGAAGTAGTGGTAGAGGACCAGCGCGGGCATGGCGATGGTCAGCCCCGCGGCGGTCGTGATAAGGGCCTTGGAGATGTCGCCGCCCAGCAGCGATGCATCGCCCAGGGCCCCGGCCGCCGCGACCTTGTCGAAGGCGCCTATCATTCCGATCACGGTTCCGAACAGGCCCAGCAGCGGCGAGATGGTCGCGACCACGGCCAGGGCGTACGCCTTCTGGATGTGGCGGCGCACGTCGCGCGACGCCACGTCCCCGGCCATCATCGAGACGTCGGCCATGCTGCTCCGGCGGTGCCTGGCGACGACGGCCAGGACCCGCGCCAGCGTGCTGTTGCTCTTCTCCGGAAGCGCCTCGATCTCGTCGTACCTGCCGGCACGCCACAGCATGTCGGCCCGCTCGGCGAGTCCTTTCGGCGCGATGACGCTCATGCGCAGGTTGACGAGCCGCTCGATGGCCGATGCCACGCCGGCCACGGACGCAAGGAATAGGAACACCATGGTCCAGCCGCCCTGCTTCAGCTTCAGAAGGAAGGCCTGGCCCATGGTGAGCTCGCGCCGAGGCCCGCCCGGTTCGAGCGCCCCGGCCGCGACGGGCGTCTCGGCCGCAGCCGCCATCGGGGTCTCGGCCGCAGCGGCCGCGGCAGCCTCGGCTGGAGCAGTGGCCGCGGGGGCCTCGGCCGGGGCGGCGGCCGCGCCCGGTTGCGTGTTCTGCGCCATCGCGGATGAAGCCAACGCCCATACGGCCAGCAGTGCCGCCGCAAGGGCGACCAGATTCTCTCGACTGCTCATGAATGCCCTCCTGTGTGACCTGAACGGGCGCGCCGGGATGTGCGCAAGCCAGCGGCGCGAGCCCCGCAATGATACGGCCTCCGGCAGGCTTTGGCAAGGAAGCTGGCTTCAGGGCGAGAGAACGGGCGGCCCTCCGGGGGTCCCTCACGCGCGGATCATGACCAGCATCATTTTGAACCGCGTCCTTGCCTTGACGGCGTGCGGCACGCCGGCAGGCATCAGCACCATCTGGCCGGGGCGAACCGCCACGGGCTTGCCGCCGATCACCAGCTCCGCCTCGCCGTCCAGACCGAGCACGTACGCGTCGAACGGCGCGGTGTGCTCGCTCAGGCTCTGGCCCGTGTCGAACGCGAACAGCGTCAACGTGCCCTGCGTCTTGTCCACGAGCGTCCGGCTGACGATGGAGCCTTCGGCGTACTGCACGAGTTCGGACGCGACGGCCGGCTCGGCGGGCTCGATCCCTCCGGGCTTCCTCGCACTCGCTTTGTGTTTGGGCATTCGGCCTCTCCGGTGGAATGGGGGACGTTCACTCTCGCACGGCGTCGAACATGGCCACGATGTTCTCGGGCGGCACGTCGGCCATGATGTTGTGCACCTGCTGAAAGACGAATCCGCCGCCGGGGGCCAGGACTCGGACGCGCTCCTTCACGTGGGCGCGCACCTGCCCGGGCGTCCCGCGGGGCAGCACGTCGCGGGTGTCACAGCCGCCGCCCCACAGCGTGATCCGATCGCCGAAATCGCGCTTGAGCCCGTCGGGCTCCATGCCGGCGCAGGTGGTCTGGACGGGGTTCGTCGCGTCCATCCCGGCCTCGATCAGGCTCGGCAGCAGGGGCCTGATGCCCCCGCAGCAGTGCAACATGACCTTGACGTCCGCCAGCTCCTTGGCGCGGCGCCACATGCGAGCGTGGCGCGGCTTGAAGAACTCGTCGTACATGCGCGGGGAGAACTGCGGCCCCGTCTGCATCCCCAGATCGTCGCTGAACAGGATCACGTCTATGCAGTCGCCGACCGCGGCCAGGTAGCTCTCCAGGTGGCGCATGTGGAGGTCCGTCAGCCTGTCCAGGAAGCGGTGCACGCGCTCGGGGTCGTCGGCCAGCATCCGCAACAGGTTGTCTATGCGGAAGCAGAACTGGCTCAGCTCGACCAGGTTGCCGCCGAACAGGCCGATGACGGCCCGGTTGGTCGAGCGGCGCAGCTCGCGGGCGCCGCGTCTCAGCTCCTCCAGGTCCTCTCCCTCGAGCCCGAGCGGCGCAGGGGGAGTGTCGGCCGCCACCCACATGATGTCGGCCAGCCGGTCCTCGAGGTCGTCGAAGTTCCGGTCGTCGCTGTCCATCAGCGGCCAGGCGGTCTGCTCGAAGTAGAGCGATCCCTCCCTTTGCACGGCGATGGGGCGGCCCTTGTCGTTGTAGATGTGCCAGTCGTCCCCCTCGCGGCCCAGGCTGATGAAGGCCGGCACCTTGCATGGCGTGCCGTCGGGCAGCTCCCAGTCGGCCCAGTAGGAGCCCTCCCGTGCGAAGCCGCGCCCCAGTTCGATCGTGTCCACGCCGAAGCGGTCGAGCACCTCCGGCTCGACGAGGGCGAGCTGCTGCACGAGGTCGTAGACGTAGATGCCGCCGCCCTTGATGCCCAGGTAGTCCTTCAGGCGGGCGTATGCGATGGCCATGATTCCGCTGGACCGGTGCCCTCCGAAGTCCACGGGCACCGCGTCCGGCTCGGCATGGTTCAGCGCGGCCAGGACGCGCTCGCGCGGCCGCATCTTCCGTCCTCCTTGTAGGTGCCTCCGCTGCACGCCGATAGCAGGATAGTGGCGGCGGCCCGGGGCGTCAACCTCCGCCCGCCCGCGCGGGACGACGGCCTGTGCGCGAAGTCCTTGACAACGCGTTTACGATGGCACTCTGGCACGCATGGATTTGACAAGGAGAACGTCATGAAGGCGAACGAGGTGCTGGCGCATTTCCAGTCGGTTGGTCGCTGGGTGAACTGGGAGAAAACGGTGGATCAGTTCCTGCATGGGGACCCCGGCACGGAGGTCCGCGGGATCGCCACGGCATGGATCCCCACCAACAAGGCGATCCAGGAGGCGGCCGACAGGGGCCTGAACCTGTTCGTGACGCACGAGCCGGCCTTCATGGGCGGCTACAAGGGTCAGAGGTCGGCCGATGAGGCGGCCGAGCGCAAGAGGCGACTGCTCGACTCGCTCGGCGTGACGGTGCTGCGCTGCCACGACACGTGGGACCGAATGCCGGAGGTCGGAATCCCCGACGCCTGGGCGGCGTGGCTCGGCTTCGAGACCGAGCAGAGGCCCGTTGAGTCCTACTACAAGATCTGCCTGCTCAGCGGCGTCACCGTCGAGGAGGCGGCGCGGCAAGTGGCGGAACGCGTTGCCGAGCTGGGGCAGGACACGGTTCTGATCTTCGGAGACCGGACCATGCGGGTGGACCGGATGGCCGTTGGCACGGGCGCCATCACGCACCTGCCGAGGATGCTGGATCTGGGAGCCGACCTCCTGCTGGCGACCGACGACGGGATGAACTTCTGGGATGGGGGGCTCTGGGCCGCCGACCTGGGCATCCCGCTCTTGATCGTCAACCACGCGACGGCGGAGAAGCCGGGCATGATGGCCATGGTCGACTACCTGAAGGGCATCTTCCCCGGCCTGCCCGTGGAGTACATTGACGTGGCGTTCCCTTACACATCGCTCTGACCCGGTGCGGGGCCCGGGTCCTCTGGTTTGCTCGGACGGCCGCGGGCCATGTCAGCCCCCGGGGTGCCTGCGGAGGGCTGCCAGGAGCGCCGGCAAGGCGATCGCCAGCATGAGACACAGCACCGCGAACGCGTCGCCGTGCTTGACGTAAGGGGTCACGGCGTCGCAGAGTTGAATCCTTGCACTGAGCGCGCCTTCCTCATGCGGCCGGAGGGCCGCGTAGACCTCGCCGCGCGGGTTGATGAAGCAGGACATGCCCGTGTTCGCCGCCCGCACGACGGTCGTCCGCGTCTCGACGGCGCGGAAGACGGCCATGGCCAGGTGCTGGCCCAGCTCTCCGGGGATGAAGTACCAGCCCTCGTCCGTCAGGTTCACGAAGAAGTCGACGCCCCGGCGCCGGAAGTCGGCGGTCAGGTCCGGGAAGACGTCCTCGTAGCAGATGAGGGCGCCGAAGCGCACCGCCCCGTCTGACTCGCCCGTGGGCAGCGAGAAGACCACTTCCTCCCTGCCGGGCGTCAGCTCTCTGGGTATGGGCGTGAGGGCCTGGAGGAAGGGCAGTTCCTCCCGCAGGGGGATGTACTCGCCGAAGGGCACCAGCCGCATCTTGTCGTAGCGCTCGACGAACTCCGCCCGAGGCGAGAGGAGGACGGCGCTGTTGCCGAATTCGGGCTGCGCTTGCACGCCGTAGAGAAGGCTGCCGCTCCGGGCGGCCTGGCGGGAGACGTAGGCGGGCGCGCCCACCAGGAAGCAAGCGTCCATCTGACCGCCGAGCAGCCGCACGTAGTCGAGCGTCTCCTTCTGGATCGAACGCTCCCTGTCCCTGCCGAAGAGCTCCGCAGGCAGGTCCAGGGGCACCGGGACGGAAGTCTCCGGCCATGCCACCATGCAGACGTCGTCCTGACGCAGCCTGGCCGTTAACTGCGCGCAGAGCCGCACCTCCGCCTCGCCCTCGCGGTAGCGTTCTTCGATGTCCTTCCGCGGGTCGTAGATCTCCTCGACCAGCCTTGGGATATTCTGCTGGACGACGCCCACGGCCGGGCCCTCGCGGATCTGGAGCCCGGACTCCACTGCACCCCCGAGGACCGTGAGGAAAAACAGGAGCGCCGCTGACAGCCCGAGGGCGAGCAGGGGCCGCTCGAGCCCGGCCCCGCTGCCTGAGTGGCACCGGCGAGGGGCGGCGATGATAACGCCCGCGAGGCTCGCGTTGACCAGGACCACCACGAAGCTGACTGCATACACGCCGCCCAGAGCGGCCAGCTGAAGCAGCCCCGCGTAGCGGTACTGCGTGTAGCCCAGGAAGAGCCATGGAAAGCCCGGACCGCACTGCGCCCGAAGGAGCTCCAGCCCAGCCCACAGCAACGCCGCCAGCAGCGGCCACAGCGCGCCCGCGCTGCGCTGCAACAGCCGGATGATGCCTCCCGCGACGGCGACGTAGAGCCCGCAATAGACCGTCAGCCCGAGCCACCCGGTGAGGGCAACGCTGGCGACCCAGGCGAATGAGGGCAGGTAGAAGGCGAGGGCGGCCACCGCTCCGCAGAGCACGGCCCGTCGGTAGGAGCGCGTGGCGCCGATGGCGACCAGCCACGGAACCAGCGCCACGAAGGCGACGGGCCACAGGTCGGCCGGCGGGAAGGAGAGGAACAGCAGCATCCCGGCGGACGCGGACAGAAGCATCTGCGGCAACAGCCCTGGCACCGCAGGCCGGGGCAGGCCCGATCCGCCGTCGCTGCGCGCCCCGGGGGGGCCTTCGACAGGCTGCGTCAGGGCGCGGTCTGGGGGCATAGCAGCAGGTCACCGGACAGGATCGGGCGCATCATTCTACGGGCCGCCCGGGTGCGCATGCCCGGGCCTGGCGCTTCAGCGCCGCATCACCTTCACGGTGAGGACCGCCCCGATAAGGAACGTCAGGACGTTGCCGGCCCACATGGACGGTCCGATGGGCAGCGTCCCTCCCTCCGCGGCGAGTTGGCCGAGGATCAGCAGCGGGTAGAAGATGAACAGCACGATGGCGAAGCTGATGCCGAACGCAGTCACGACGCGACGGCGGCTGGCCAGTATCCCAACCGGCACGCCGATGAACGCGAAGACGAACACGGACAGCGCCTCTCCCAGGCGCTTGTGGATGCGCAGCCTCAAGGCGATCAACTCATCCTGTTCGTTGGCCCACTGGATGACCTGTTGGACCTTCTCGCGCTCGACCATGAGTTCGGCCTTTCTGTCCTCCAGTTCGTGGATGGACTCCTGAAGCTCGCCGGCCCTCGTGCTGGAGGCGTCGGTGAGCCTGCCGGTCGCCTGGAGCTCCTGCTGGAGCGACTCGGTCCTCTTTTTCAGGGCATCTATCTGCGCCAGCAGGTCCCTGTGTCTCTTCTCCAGCTCCACCAGCTTCTCGATGTTCTCGGTGTCTGCGTCTCGGGCCCTCTTGAGCTCCTGCAGGCAGGCCGCCTGCTGCTGCTGGAGGACTTCGCCGTCCTTCTGCGCATCGGCGATCAACTGGCGGTTGCGCTCGATGATCTGCTCCTGCCGCCTCGGCTCCTGGACGGAGTGTCTCCTGTACCTCTCGCGCAGGCTGTTGAGGGCGCGATCTACCTCGACGACCTCAACGTTGTAGCGATGGATGTCGACTGACCCCTTCCGCCGGACGCGCTGGGGATCGCGGACTACCGGCTGCGAGGCGACCCTTTCGCTCACGCGGCGCAGCTCACTCAGCATCTCCCAGAATCCCAGGTGCTTTTTCTCGCCCAGCACTTCATCGGCGCTGGGTGCCACGCGCAAGCCCAGCACGACGAGCTCGGACGTCATCGGCACGGCCTGGTCGCCGGCCTGGAGGCCGAACCGCGTAACGGTGCAGTTGCTCATCTCGAACGAGACGACGCCGGGGTCCTCAGGGTCTTCCTTGATGACGCCTGATTCGGCGGTGAAAACGGTCCGTGGCCGATCGCCGCGGACCTCCAGCACGACCAGGTTGATCATCTTGCCGTCCTTGAAGTCATCGTACTGCACATACATGGGCGGGAAGGACAGCCGCCTTCTGGCGCAGAGGGCCACCTTGTCCAGCAGTATCTGCTTGGCTGCCTGGTACCTGAGGGCCCTGACGGCTCCGCGCGCCCGCGGAACGGTGTCAAACTGGAAGTACACAGCCACCACCGTGAGCAATGCGGCCACTGCCAGCACCGGGTAGACCAGTGCGAAGAGGTGGATGCCCGCGGCCCGGACGGCCATCAGTTCGTTGTCCGCAGACAACCTGCCGAAGGTCATGATGACGGCCGTCAGGAAGGCGGCCGGCAGGACCATGGGTATGCAGTAGGCGAACACGGGCGGCAGGAGCCCGCTCAGCCGGACCACGTCCAGCCCCTGCCTTAGAAGCTGCATGCAGAACCCCGCCACCATGATCAGCACGAGGGTGCCGAACGCCGGGACCAGAGCCCGGAACAGGTCCTTCAGGATGTATCTCTGAAGCTTCTTCATCGCGTGGCTGCAGCCGGTCTGCCCGCCCGCCGGTGCATCCGACCCGGCACAGCTGCCATTCTAATGCAACTGCTCGCCGACCCACAAGTCGGGGCCAGGACCGCCAGGGCCGGCCGCGACGGGAGGGGCGGCGGCGGGCCCCGGCAGCGTTTGCAGCAGCCCTCCCCATCTGGGATAATAGAGGCAACACGCGCATCGCGGTCCTTCCTTGACGTCCTCGACCTGTTCTGGTCAAATCGGGCGCCGCTGCGCGCGAGCAGGCTTTATGGGATGGCGAAGAAGGCCCTAATCTCGGACATTCACGGCAACCTGGAGGCCCTCGAAGCGGCTCTCCGGGAGATCCGCCATCAGGGCATAGATGAGATCTGGTGTCTGGGCGACATCGTCGGGTACGGACCCGATCCCATCCAATGCACGGACCTGGTCAGGAGGAACTGCTCCCTCACACTGATGGGCAACCACGACTGGGCATTGCTGAACAGCCCCGTCGGGTTCAACAGCCTGGCCACGGCCATGATCTACAAGACGAAGAAGTGGATGAGGATCACCGACGACTCGACCGATCAGGACAAGGAGAGGTGGAACTTCCTGTCGCAGCTGCCCCTGAGCGCGGAGAGGGACGGCATGTTGCTCGTGCACGCTTCCCCGCGCGCCGAGCTCAGCGAGTACATACTGCCGTCCGACGTGGCTCACGACCCCGGCAAGTTCGACGAGATGTTCTCCATGTTCGACTACCTGTGCCTCGTCGGCCACTCGCATCTGCCGTGCTGCATCACGGAGGACCTGGAGCTTTCCGGCGTGCGCGGCGAGGGGATGACCATCGAGTTGGACAGCCGTAAGAGGATCATCAACATCGGCTCAGTGGGTCAGCCGCGCGACGGGGATAACCGGGCCTGCTTTGTGACCTTCGACGACGGCGTCGTGCGCTACAACCGCGTGCCGTACGACTACCGTCGCACCATGGACAAGATCAACCAGCTCGGCGATGAATACCAGATGTTGGGCTATCGCCTGGGCCTGGGACGCTGAGCGCCATCCCCTTGCTTGCGCACGCGGGCGAACTCAAGCCTCTGGGTCTGGCAATGCTTGGAATACGGCCCTGGCGCCGCCATCTCTGTCAGGAGGAAGATTGGATGGTCAAAGTGGACAAGGAGGAGTGCACGGGCTGCGGCACGTGCGTGGACGCATGCCCTGTCGAAGCTATCTCTCTGGTTGACGGCGTCGCCCAGATCAACCGCGAGGAGTGCACCGAGTGCCTCACGTGCGTGGACGAATGCCCCGTTGAGGCAATCTCCGAGGAGTGACGCCGACGGTTGGGACAGGCCCGGGCCGGGAGGCACAGTAGGCTCTCCCCGGCCCTTTTCTCTTGAGCAGATTCTTGCAGACGGCGCTGGCTTTCCCCGCGCGCGTCCGCGCGCTATAATCGGGTTGATGAGTCCGTTCTGCGGGGGGCTTTGCGATGCGGCTGGCGCTCAGCATCTTCTGCATGGCAATCGCAATCTGGCTCGGACCGGCGCCCGCAGGGCCGCCGCCTGAGACGCCGCCGGCTGAGACGCCCCCGGCTGAGACGCAGCCGCCGGAGACGCCGCCGCAGGCCGACGCGGGCGACCAGGCCCGCATCCACAAGATGGGGCCCGGTTTCTACCAGATCGGCAACGTCGTCCTGAACTCCGAAGCGCGCACCGTCCGCTGCCCCGGGCGGGTGAACATGACCGAGGGCGGCCCGATCGAGCTGATGGCCTGCCTGCCGCGCGGCAAGACGCACGAGAGCGTGCTGACCCTCGACATCGAGCCGAAGCACCTCCAGGTCGCCCTCCTGCTGCTGGGCATGAAGGAGGGGCGCAACCCCGCCGTCCGGTACCCTGAAGAGAGCCCCGAGCGGCAGCGCCCGCCCGGCGACGAGGCCCTTATCTCCGTCGAGTGGCGCGACCCCGCCGCCAAACCCGACGCGAAGCCCTCCCGCCTTCGCGCCGAGAAGTTGCTCTTCAACGTCGAGGCCGACACGCCGCAGGCCGAGGCCACGTGGGTCTTCCTGGGCAGCCGCGTAACGGACGGCCGGTTCGGCGCCGACCTGGACGGCAGCCTCATCACCACTTACCATGACCCGCTGGCCATCCTCGAGCTCTGCGCGGCGACCGCCAACGACGACATCTACTACATCGTCAACAAAGAGCTGTGCCCGCCGATTGGCACTCCCGTCGAGCTGATCGTCGAAGTCCCGGAGAAAGATAAGCAAGCGGACCAGAAACAGAAACCTGCGGAGCAGAAGCAATGATGGAACTGCGGAGCCGAGCTCCGTTGCTGGCGGTTCTGGTCCTCGGGGCGCTGGCGGTTCTGCTGACATCGGCGGCGGCCGGCGGCGCGCCCGCTCCCAAGCGTGACGTCTCGCTCCTGAAGGAGAGCCAGGCCGCCGCCGGACGCGCGCTGCTCCACCTGAAGTCCACCCAGGGGGAGGACGGCTCCTGGTGCAATGACCCGGCCGTTACGGCCCTTGTGGTCATGGCGATGGTAGGCAGCGGTCAGGATGACTTCGGCCCGGCCAGCGCGCCGGTCAGCCGGGGGCTCGACTTCATCCGCAGCCACGCAATGCCTGAGGGCGGCATTTACGACCGCGTCTATCCCTCCTACAGCACCAGCGTCTGCGCCACGGCTCTGTTCGTGGCGGGCAAGCCGGAAGACGAGGGGCTGGTGCGCAGCGCCCGCCGCTTCCTGCTTGACCTGCAGGCGGACGAGAGCGAGGGCTTCGGGCCCGACAGCGTGGACTACGGCGGCTGGGGGTATGAGAGCAGCCCCTCCCGCGAGGAGACGCACCGCGCCGATCTGTCGAACACGCAGTTCGCTCTCGAGGCCCTCAGGCAGCTCGAAGCGCTCGACGCGAAGGACCGCGCCAGGTCCGCCGCCCCGGAGTGGGCCCAGACGCCCACCGAGGTGGCCTACGAGCGCGCGGCCAAGTTCCTCGGACGCTGCCAGAACCTGAGCGAGACGAACGACCAAAGCTGGGCTTCCGACGACGGCGGATTCGTGTATCGCTCCGGCGAGAGCAAGGCCGGCGAGACCCCCGAGGGCGGACTGCGCAGCTACGCCGGCATGACCTACGCTGGCCTGAAGAGCATGATCTACGCCCGGCTGGATAAGCAGGACCCCCGCGTGAAGGCCGCTTACGAATGGGCCTGCCGGCACTGGTCCGTCACCGAGAACCCCGGGCTCGGCCAGCAGGGGCTTTACTACTACTACGTGACGATGGCCCGCGCCCTGCAAGTGTACGGCACGGAGCTGGTCGTGGACGCCGAGGGGGTCGCCCACGATTGGCGGCAGGAGCTCGTCTCGCAGCTCTTGAAAGTGCAGCGCGCCGACGGTTCCTGGGCGAATGAGAACGGGCGCTGGATGGAGCAGATCCCGGACCTAGTCACCGCCTATTCGCTCCTTGCCATCCAGTACGCCGCCGAAGGCTGGTAGGGAGGAGGCGCTCCTGCACGTGGCGCGCGGCTGCCGTGCGCGGTATTGCCTCCTATACGCATTTTGTGGCTTGACGGGAGCGGCGGCGCGGGGTATGTTTGTGTCAGATATGTGACCTTCCGGGATGGGTGCGAACCATGGAGCAGCAGGCCGATGCGTCTGGGACACCGGCTGGCGTGGAGGCCGCGCCGGCTGGGAGTACTCACCAAGGCCTTGAGCCAGTTCGAGTAGGGTCGTGGTGCCAGCGCGGGGTGGTCGCGTGATGCTGGTTAGAGGACGAGTCGTTGTGAACGTGATCCTGCTGGCAGCTGTCCTGTCTGGCGGCGGCTGCAGCAGGCCGGAGCCGCCGACTGAGGCGCAGATACGCTCACTCATTGAGGGGGCGACCGAGGTCAGGGTCAGCTTCGAAAACTTGATGTTCCGGCCCGATCACTTTGCTGGATCCCTCCGTGTCAGCGATCCGGATGAGTTGCGCGACCTCGCGTCCCACTTCGCCTTTGTTGGGGACTGGAATCGCAGGACGAGATCCAGGTCCTTTCCCATCGGAGCAGCCGTGGAGGTCGTGCACGACGGCGCCGTCGTGTTTCGTTTCTTTGCCAACATACCTTCTAGGGCGAACCAGCGAAACTTCCAGTGCCGTATGGAAGGCTTTACCTGGTACCGTGAGCTGGACGAGGACTTCTTCTACCACCTGTGCGCACTGGCCCGGGCAGCCGCCAGAAGACGCACCGGGGATTCCAGCCAAATGGGGCTCGAGGGGCAATGAGCAGACGTGCGCAGTTCGTGCTCGCAGCGATGGCCCTAGTGGTAGGATCCGTGACCGTCTACACAGTCGTGTCTGCCCTACAGGGGGCTAAGCGAACCGTCAGGGTGGCCTATTGCGCGAATGTCTCCTGTCTGCCATTCTTTGTCGCGGTTCAGCGAGGGTATTTTGACGATGCACACATCACGGTGAAGGCGGAGGAGTCTTTCAGAGCTGACGCAGTGATCAGGGAAGGTCTGGTCGGGGGCTATCGAGTTGATGCCGCTATGGGGCTGTCTTTTGCCTCCTACGTGGCTGCAGAGGCGGACGCACCTGGGCAACTCAGGCTCTACATGCCGTGTGTGGAGGATGCGGCTAACCATGCGAGCAAACTGCTCGTGGGGAAGGACGCGGACATTAGCAGCATCGACCAACTGGCAGGGAAGCGTGTGGGCGCATGCAATCTATCAGGGCATGTGCTCTGCTTGAGGCTCCTGATGGCAAGGGCGTCGCCTACTGCGTCTGAATGGGAGGTGACCGAGGAACGCAATGACTGCCAAGTTCAGACGTTGGCCACTGCTTGGATCGACGCGGCATTGTCCGTAGAGCCTTACGGTACGAAGGCGATCCACGAGCAGGTCGCGGATGTGCTTGTGGAGGACCCTCTCCGACGATATGTATGTGATCCATTCCCGGCTGCCGCCAGCTGCTTTGGCGCCCGTTTCGTTCGCAGTAAGCCCCGTCTCGCAGCGGAGTTCGCACAGGTCTTGCTGCGAGCCGTCAAGGACATCCGAGAAGACCCGGTTGGCGCGTTGTCAGCTCTGCCGGAGTACACAGGGGTGGAGGCCGAACTGATGCCCGAAGTAGGTCTCTACACCTGGTGGCTGCCGGGAGAGGAGGACGTGAAGGCACTTCAGCGACTGGCGGACCTCCTCGCCGAGGAGAAGCTGATTGGCTCCCGGGTGGATGTGACCCAAATGCTGTGGAGTCCGGAAGGGGAGTGAGGAGCCGGGAGCTGGTCGTGGACGCCGAGGGCGTGGCGCACGATTGGCGGCAGGAGCTCGTCTCGCAGCTACTGACGGTGCAGCGCGCCGACGGTTCGTGGGTGAACGAGAACGGGCGCTGGATGGAGCAGATCCCGGACCTGGTCACTGCCTACCCGCTCCTTGCCATCCAGTACGCGGCCGAAGGCTGGTAGGAAGAGGCGCTCGCGGAGACACCGGGAGGCGGGCGCCCAAGTCCAATCTGAGGCCGGGGCGTCACTCGGGCGAGAAGAAGCGGGCGGCGTTGGCGAACATCGCCTCCACCTGCTCGTCGGTCAGGCCCGCCCCGCGCGCGACTCGCACGGCCTCCGCGCGGCTCGGGTACTCGCCGGGGGTGTGCCCGTCGGACCCGAAGACCAGCCCGGCGCCATGCTCGGCCGCCAGCCGCGCCACGTGGCCGTTGGTCAGGCTGTGGCCGCGCTTGCTCGAGATCTCGAGCATGACGCCCAGCTCGGCCGCCAGCGCGACGTCCTCCGGATCGATCAGGCCGGGGTGGGCCAGGACGTCGCATCCGGCCTCGATGGCCGCGCGGTTGGTGCCCGGCGCCACGGGCTCGACGATCGTCTCCCCGTGCACGAGAACGATCTCGGCGCCCATCTCCCGCGCGCGCACGACGAGCCCGTTGATGAGCACGGGCGGCACGTGGGTCAGCTCGCAGCCCGGCAGGACTTCCAGCTCCCCGTACGCGCCGGCGACGGCCTCGCAGAACTCGGCCAGGGCCTCCATGATGAACTCGAGGTTCGAGGGGTCGCAGTGGTCGGTGATGGCCATTGCGCGGTAGCCCTGCATCTGGCACCGGCGCAGGAGTTCGGCGGGCAGCAGGTCGCCGTCGCTCAGGAGGGTGTGCGTGTGCAGATCAATCATTGCGGCCTCGGAAGGGAAGGTGTTGGATCGCCCGCCACGCCTTATATCAGAACGGCCCGTGGCTTGCCACTGCACGCAGGGGCGCGCGCCGGTCCCGCGCGAAACGTGTTGACCGGCGGCGGGGCTGCGCCTACAATAGCCCCGCGAAGCAGAGCCGGGCAGCGGGCAGGGGACCGGCAGGTCCGTCGCAATGGAGGCGGTATGTTGCAGGACTACATAGCCAGGCTGGTGGACGGGCAGGACCTGACCGGTCAGGAGGCGAGGGAGGCCCTGTCGACTATCATGTCCGGCCAGGCCACGGACGCGCAGATCGCGGGGTTCCTGGTGGCCCTGCGCATCAAGGGCGAGACAGTGGAGGAGATCACCGGCTGCGCCGAGGCCATGCGCGAGGCCGCCACGCACATCGACGCGGGCGGGCTGGACGTGGTGGACACGTGCGGCACGGGTGGCACGCGCAAAGGCACGCTGAACATCTCGACGGCCTCGGCGCTTGTGACGGCCGGGGCGGGCGTGCCGGTGGCGAAGCACGGCAACCGGGGCGCCTCCAGCAGTTGGGGCAGCGCGGACGTGATGGACGCCCTGGGGGTGAACGTCGCCGCGCCGCCCGAGGTCGTGGAGAGGTGCATCCGGGAGGTGGGCATCGGCTTCCTCTTCGCGCCGTCGCTGCACAAGGCCATGAAGTACGCCATCGGGCCCCGGCGGGAGCTCGCCTTGAGGACCGTCTTCAACGTGCTCGGGCCGCTGACGAACCCGGCCGGCGCCCGGCGGCAGGTGCTGGGCGTCTTCGACGCTGGCCTCGTCGTCACGGTCGCCGAAGTGCTGAGGCGGCTGGGGGCCGTCCGCGCGATGGTCGTGCACAGCGACGACGGCATGGACGAGATCAGCACGTGCGATCGGACGTTCGTGGCCGAGGTGCAGGACGGCCGCATCGAGACGCGTTACGTCGAGCCGGAGGAGTTCGGCCTGCCGAGGGCGAAGCGCGAGGATCTGACCGTGCACGGCGTCGAGGAGAGCGCGGCGGCCGTCCGCTCGGTCCTGACCGGCGAGGCCGGGCCCGCGCGCGACATCGTGCTGCTCAACGCGGCGGCGGCCATCTACGTGGGGGGCAAGGCGGACTCCGTGGCAGACGGGCTGGAGGCAGCGGCGGAGTCGGTCGACTCGGGCCGCGCCAGGGACACGCTGGTCCGGCTGATAGACGTCTCGCAGGGGATCGCCTGAACAGCGGCGCTCAGCGGGTGTCGCTCGGAGGGCGGGAAGCGATCTCGTCGTGCAGCTTCACGGCCTCCGGGAAGCCCTTGTAGATGGCCAGCGCCCTGTCCAGCGCGGACCGCGCCTTATCGGGCTGGCTGCTCTGGACGTGGGCCTGCGCCTGGACGTAGAGGGCGAGGAAGTGCCTGGGCTCGGCCTGGAGGGCCAGACCGCACTGCGCGATGGTCTGGTCGGGTCTGGACTGGGCCAGGTAGACCTGCGCCATCATGCGGTGCAGGTCGGGGGGCGCGTCGGTCTGCAGGCGTTCGGCGGCCTCGAACGCCTTCAGGGCTGCGTCGTAGTCGCCCATCTCGTACGCGGCCAGTCCGGCGGCGAAACGTTCGATCGCGAGGGCGCTGTCCGACACGCGCCACAGGCCGATCAGCGCGTCCCTGCAATGTGAGGCGACGCGGCCGTCCTGATCGTTCAGCCCCGCCAGGAGGGCCTGGCGCAGTCCGTCCAGGACGGGCTGACGGACCTGGAGGATGTTCTCGTATTCGCGCGGCTCGTTGGCGATGTAGGCAAGCTGGATGGCCGTGGTGCGCCGCTCGCTCAGGTCCCCGGTCCGCAGCACGCGGGCGTAGCCATCCATGAGTCCCTCGATGTCGCCCCTGGTGGGAAGGGCCTTCAGGTCGATCTCGACGGCCTGCCCGCCGCTGGTGATCTGCACCTGCGAGAGCTGGGGCCGCGGCTCTTCGGGCTCGTTGGCGGCGCCGTCCTCGCCACCCCAGCGCAGGCGCATGGCGACCAGCGCAAGGAACACGACTGCGATGAAGACGACAGCCTTTGGCCGAATCCCTTCTACCGGCATCTTCGGAATCCCCTGCGGAGGCCCTCCGGGCGACGTAGTGGCGCCGGGACGGTTCCCTGCTTACCTTCCTTGATTATGACAGCGCAAAGGTGGCGTTTTCAAGGTCTTGCATGCAAATGGCGACCGCTCCGCCTGGCCTGAATGCCCCGGCAGGCACGGCCGGGGCGGTTCTGTCGTTCAGCGCCCGACGCTCCTTGGCCTGCGGCGAAATCCGCTCCGTCGCGGCTACGGGTCATTCTGTTAGAGGCCCCTAAGCTCCCGCAGCCAGCCCAACTGCTCGGAATACCCGTAGTAGAACGCCCCGAGAACGTGCGCCGACGCCGTAAGCACGTAGACCCAGAGGATCTCGACGGCGGGAGTGACGAGTATGCCCCAGCCGACCCATCCGAGGAACGAGAAGGGCGCCGGGCACGTCAGCAGCCCGGCCGGCGCGCAGAGCACGCAGAGGACCAGGTAAGGCCCGCCGAGCCGGCCGACGGCGGGAAGCGTGGCACGCAGGCTCAGGGCGCGCAGGTCGTCCGCCGTTGCGACTGCCAGCGCGTTCATCGGCAGCATGAACAGGAAGGCAAGGCCGCACACGCCGATGACGACCGGCCACCACGCCGGCATGCCGGGCACGAGCTTCCAGATGCAGACGGCGAGCCACAGCGGCGAGCCACTGAAGCCCAGGATGGCGAGGACCGATACGATGGGCCGCCCGAGGAACTCGTAGAGGCTATCGAACCGGGGTAGCGACGGCGGGGTCTCAGGCTCCCACGCGCTCTGGTGGATGAGATGGAAGACGTAGCGCGCCATCGCGCCCAGCATGATTAGGTTGAACGTGAGCCCGGCCAGCCCCAGCAGGAACAGACCGAACGCGCCGAGGGGACTGGACGCCCCCCGCGCGCCGGCGCTGAGCCAGAAGAGGCGACCAAGGCCACCGGACACGACCAGATGCCCTGCCAGCCATACGATGAGCACCCATTTCGCGTCGCCGCGCAGGGCATAGGAGGGGGCCCTCAGCACGTGGGGCCACCAGCGCCTCGGCTCGGGCCGGACCGGCACCGGCAGCTCGATCTCCTCCGTGGGCGTCTCGTCCGCGGGCGCCTCATCCGGCAGCACCTCTACGGGCTCCCGTTCGAGGGCGAGCTCCCCGGAGTCGAGGTCCAGGTCCTCGATCTCGACCAACTCAACTCTCGTGCCGTGCGTGAAGACGCGGTAGCGCCGCCCGCAGTCGGGGCATCCGACTTCCTCGGCGCCTTCGGCGGGCTCCACGGCGCCGTCGTGGCCACATGTGCAGCGGAGTCTCATAGGTCAGCGCCCCCGAGCGGGCGCCGTCCGGGCGGCCCGGGCCCGGCGACGCCCTTACTTGAGCCAGCCCATCCTGTCCGAATAGGCGTAGTGTAGTGTGCCGAGCGCTCGCGCGGCAACGGTGACGCCGTAGAGCCAGACTGCTCTGCCTGCGAAGATGCCAAGGAAGCCGCCGCCCATTCCGAGCGTCAGCCTGCTGCCCATCCGGTCGCCGGCGATCAGGCACAGCGCACAGAATCCCGCGCAGACGGTGTAGGGCAAGGGAATCCGCAACACCGCTGGGAAGGTGAACTTCGGATTGATCCCGGCGGGGCTGTCGGACGCAGCCACGGCCAGCATGTTGATGGGCAGCATGAACAGGGAAAGCGCGAGCCCTGCGTAGTCGACGTATAGCCACCAGCCCGGCATGTCCAGCAACAGGTCTGGGAGGGCCACCGCGAAGAACGGGATGCCACTTCCGACCACGATGGCCAGGAGCAGCCCCAGCGGCCGGAGTACCGACTCGTGCCAGTCCTCCCACCCAGGCAGTCTGGGATCGGCCTCGGCGTCGAACGCCGATTGCCGGACGAGCTCGAATTCGTACAGCACGAGCAATCCCAGCATGACGAAAGGCACGAACAAGCCGAACAGCGGGGCAAGGCAGAGGAAGGGCGCGATGAACGTATTCAGAGCGAGCCACAGCAGAAGCGTCCACTTCGCATCGCCGCGAAGGGGGTATCTCCACGCGTCGGCCACATAGTACCACCAGCTTTGACGGGCCGCTGGCGCTGCCCCGGCTTCGGTCGGCTCCCGCCCGGCGCTCGGCACAGGGCGCGCGCGGGCCGGAGGCTCCTCCGGGCGCGGGCGCCGACCGGCGAACGGCTGCTCGAGTTCCACGCCGAGGCCGACGGGCCAGGACTCGCGGGGTGCGGCGCGGTCGGGCTGGGCCGGCCCGGTGACCTTGATGCTGAGCTTGCCTTCAGAGCCCTGCGACACCGTGTACTCGCGCCCGCAGTAAAGGCACCTGGTCCTGGCCGCTCCGTCTGTGCTTCGGACCACGACCTCATGCCCGCACCGGCACTTGAGCTTCATCTTTCCCTCTAAGAGCCCCTAGCAAAGCCCCCTGCTGGCTTCGGCCGGCTGCAGCCCCGCCCTGCGGCGTCGGGCTGCATCGGCGATGCTGAGCCCCTGCATCGCCTGCTTCGCCCTCCTTGCATGACGGCCCTTCGCTCGGCCTCGGGCCGACGCGTGGGGTTCTGTTAGGGGCTCTAAGCCCGCGGGCGCCGGGCGCCCGACCTCGTGCCTCTGCCCATGTATACGCGCACGAGCGCCGGGCTATTCGTTGGAACGCGCGGAGTTGCGTCCGGCTCGGGCCACAGACCTGCTACGGCGCCATCTCCCAGGCGACGTCGTCGTCCTCGCCCGCGTCGTCCTGCTCGTCCGGGCCGCAGCTATAGACCAGGAAGCCGTTCTCCCCCGGCTTGTAGGCGAGCGGCGCTCCTGTGAAGGGGTCCAGGGGGAACGGCTGTCCGTCGGCCCGTTCCAGCTCGGTCAGGTCTGCCGGGTAGCGGCCGGTCTTTGCCCTCTGCGCGAGCAATCGGAGCCCCGTGAGCGAAACGGCCTCGTCTGCCTGCAACCTGGCAAGCTCCGTTATAGCGCGGGTGGTCGGCGCAAGGACCATCGAGATGAGCGCGGCCCTGGGAGGCGAATCCACGCGTGCCTGCCACTGGGGCATCTGGTCCCTGGCCTGCTGATACGGCAGCGCGGCCATGGCGATGATCTGGCCCATGGCCTCCAGGTAGAACAACTCGTCGACGGCCAGGACCCTGGCGCCCGCAGGGGCCGTGTACAGGCTCTCACCCGAGCCGCTCCCCCCACCGACCAGTTCCCTCGGGTCCAGTTTGCCCTCGCGCGCATCCTGGAGCAAACGGATCCCCATGGCGCGTTCGCCAAGGTAGGCGCGGGCAAGCGCCTCGCGGGCGTCCGGCCAGGGCGCGCTTTCGGCGAGCGTCTGAAGCTGTTCGGCCGGCAACTCACACGTCGTTGCGACCTGCTGAAGCGTTGCCAGCGCCATATGTTGGAGGGATGTTGACACCGACCACGAGGTGACCATTGGCTCGTCGCGGATCGAGCGGGCCAAGGCAGAAAGGAGTGACACCGTCGCCACGGCCTCGTCTTTTCGTCCCGCTCCGGCCATCGCGATAGCTCGCGCCCTCAGGTACCGGCCGCACTGCCGAAGCTCAGTGTGATGCTCTGCAATGCAATAGATTCCGTCCTCGTAGTTAACGCGGAAGCGGCAGCGGGGCCGTTGCGCCGCCGCGCCCAGCAGGTCGTAGACCACGCTCGACTCATCGAAGAAGCGAAGAAGCTGTTCCGTGGACGCCTCGGGCCGCTTGGAGGACGGTTCCACGGAGTCGGGATCGTAGAGGGCCTTGTGCTCCTCAAACTTGCCCAATTCCTTGAAAGCCTGCATGTAGAGGAGCGCGCCGTTCTCCTCGTCGGCCACGGGCTCGGGCGCGGCTTCGGCCAGCGACATCGGCGCACCGGACGCCTTCAGCTCCGCCAACGTCCGGTCGAGCTCCTTCATTTGGTCTGAGGGGCGGTTGAACACGCCCAAAGCGGCCAACCCGGCGCCGTAGATGGCGAGCAAGGCGCAAAGGCTGACGAGGATCAGGTAGCCCAGCTTCCTGCGCTTGCGCTTCACCTGCCGGCTCGAGACCGCCTCCCCGACCCATGCCCAGCACACGATGATCATGCCCGACGCCAGGGAGCCCGCGAGCATGATGGGCACAAGCCCGGATGAAGGCATGCCGAGCGTGCTCTCTACGAAGACCATCAGGGCAACTCCGCCGGCTGCGAAGAGAGCCACGAGCACGATCCCGGGCAGCCAGCTTCTGCGTCTGGCGATCCGGCCTATGCAGTATCCCGCAGCACACAGACTCAGAAGGCTCTTGAAGGTGCCCGCAATTGGACTTATTGCGTCAGATGGCAGGCTGGGCTTCACCGAGCGCAAGACGATGCTGCTGGCCACCCCCACCAGCACGAAGGCAACCAGGCCGCCAACCACGGCCAGAATCGTCCGGATCACACCAGGATTCGGCACCTCACTGGCGGCTTCTGTGCGGTCGGCCCCCTGTTCTGCTGCCATCGTTCGTGTCCCCCCCTTAAGTTCTTGGAATCCCCCTCAACTGCTCTTCCATTCACCAATACGCTTCCCGCCGCCGTGTTACTTGTTCCCATTGTGCCAGCACGGGGCCCAGAAGGCAAACTCAGACGGTCCGGGCACTCCCCCAAGAAGCGCGTCGCTCCGCGTGCGGTCCGGCCGTTCTCATCCCGAGTCCCGCACGCCCCGTGCCATTCTGGGTCCCGCCCCCTTCGTGTCATTCTGAGGCCCGCCCCCTTCCTGTCATTCTGAGTCCCGCCCCCTTCCTGTCATTCCGAGTCCCGTTGCGGCGGGACGAGGAATCCCGCCGGTCCGACAGTGGCCGCCTGCACAGCCACGAGATCCCTCGTCGTCCACCAGGCTGCGGACTCCTCG
>CAZFSS010000009.1:47152-137891 GCA_964521715.1 uncultured candidatus Brocadiaceae bacterium
ACGAGGAATCCCGCCGGTCCGACGGCGGCCGCCTGCACAGCCACGAGATCCCTCGTCGTCCACCAGGCTGCGGACTCCTCGGGATGACAGGGGGCGGTCCGTCCCGCGCCTGCTCACCCACTGTCATTCCGAGTCCCGTTGCGGCGGGACGAGGAATCCCGCCGGTCCGACGGCGGCCGCCTGCACAGCCACGAGATCCCTCGCGGTCCGCCAGGCTGCGGACTCCTCGGGATGACAGGGGGCGGTCCGTCCCGCCCGTCGGGGACGGACTCCTCGGGATGACAGGGGGCCGACGCGCCGGCCGCCCCGCTAGCTGCTCAGCCTTTCGCGCCAGGTCTTGAGCTGGCGCTCGACTTCGGCCGGCGAAGAGGAGCCGTGCGAGCGGTAGTTCTCCACGCAGTTGCGCACCCCCAGCACGCCGTAGACGTCGTCCGATATCACGTCGCTGACCGAGCGCAGTTGCTCAAGGCTCAGTTCCTCGAGCTTCACGCCGTCCGCTGCGGCGGAGCGCACGGCGTGCCCGACGACCTCGTGCGCCTCCCGGAACGGGACCCCCTTGCCCACCAGATACTCGGCCAGCGACGTTGCGTCCATGTGGCCCATCTGGCAGGCGCGCTCCATGTGGTCGCCCTTGAACGCCGTGGTGCGCACCAGCTCCGTGACGACGGCCAGGCAGTCGCGCACGGTGTCCACGGCGTCGAAGAGGGCCTCCTTGTCCTCCTGCATGTCGCGGTTGTAGGCGAGCGGCAGGCCCTTGAACGTGGTGAGCAGTCCCATCAGGTCGCCGCAGACGCGGCCGCACTTGGCGCGCACGAGCTCCAGCGCGTCGGGGTTCTTCTTCTGCGGCATGATGCTGGAGCCCGTGCAGAACGCCTCGTCCAGGTCCAGGAAGTCGAACTCGGGCGTGCACCATATGAGCCAGTCCTCGCAGAGCCGCGAAAGGTGCTGGCCCGCCAGGCAGAGGTCGAAGACGAGCTCGATGACGAAGTCCCGGTCGCTTACCGCGTCGAGGCTGTTTGAGAAACACCCGTCGAACCCCAGTTCCTCTGCGAGGCTCTCCGGGTCGGTGGGCAGGGAGGTGCCGGCCAGCGCGCAGGCGCCCAGCGGGCTGACGTTCAGCCGGTCGCGGCAGTCCTCAAGGCGGGCGTGGTCGCGATCGAGCATCTCGGCGTAGGCGAGCAGGACGTGCGCGAGGAGGACGGGCTGCGCGTGCTGCAAGTGCGTAAACCCGGGCAGGATGAGTTCCCGGTGCGCTTCGGCCTGGTCGACCAGGACGCGCTGGCAGTCGCGGATCAGGCCGAGGAAGCGGTCGATGGCGTCGCGGCACCAGAGGCGCACGTCGCAGGCGACCTGGTCGTTGCGGCTGCGGGCGGTGTGCAGCTTGCGGCCGGCGTCTCCGATCCTTTGGATCAGGGCTGCCTCGATGTTCATGTGCACGTCTTCCAGGGGGATCTCGAACTCGAACCGGCCGTCCTCGATCTCCTGCTCGACGGTGTGGAGGGCCTGGCGGATCTCGCCCAGCTCCGTCTGCGTCAGCAGGCCGCAGCGGGCCAGCATCTCCGCGTGGGCGACGCTGGCGCGGATGTCCTCCCTGTAGAGGCGCCTGTCGAACGAGACGGATTCGGTGAACTGCTCGATGATCTCGTTGGTGTCCTTCTCGAACCGGCCGGCCCAGGGCTTCTTCATCTCTGTGGTTTCCTCTTGCGGAAGACGCGGCGCGCCCATGAGAGTTGATCGGATGCCCGCCGGCCCATAATCTATGTGAACGGCGGCGGCTTTTCAACGCCTGCCGCGGCCGGCGGCTGCCCTCCCTACTTGTTTTCGGGCGGCGATGTGCTAAGCTGTCGGGTTGGTTTCGTTGGGCATCGGTGCGGCCAGGGGGAGGCGTGTCATGTCAGACACCGTCAGGTTCGGCGTGTCGCTGAGTCTTGAGCTGCTCGATTCGTTCGACAAGCTGATCAGGAAGCTTGGCTATCAGAACCGCTCGGAGGCGGTGCGCGACCTGATCCGCCAGAAGCTGGTCGAGGAGGAATGGCAGGCGCCGGACCGCCAGACCTTCGCCACCGTCTCCCTGGTCTACAATCACCATCGCATGTCGCTCCCGTCGCGCCTGACCGAACTCCAGCACGACGCCTACGCTCAGGTCGTCGGCTCCTTCCACGTGCACGTGGACAGGAATAACTGCCTGGAGCTGGTCGTGCTGAAGGGCAAGGGCAAGGACCTGCGCGCGCTCGGCGAGAGGATGATTGCCCTGACGGGCGTCAAGTACGGCACGCTGAACATGGGGACGAGCGGCCGGAAGATACGCTGACGGCGTCGCGCGGCCGCCCCCGATGAGATTCGGCATCTATCACCTATCACCTGAAACCTGGCACCTGAAACCCGGCACGTCTCCCGCGATGAGTGAGGACAGAGCGATGGACCTGCACAGACTCCTCAAGGAGCGCCCCGTCGTGGTCGGAGACGGGGCGATGGGCTCCCAGCTCATGGCTTGCGGCCTCTCGGCGGGAGAGTGCGGCGAGCTGTGGAACGTGGAGAATCCGGACGCCGTCCGGCAGATACAGCGGGCGTACGTCGAGGCCGGCGCGGACTACCTGCTGACCAACACGTTCGGGGCCAACCCGGTCGCGTTGGGAAGGCACGGCCTGGCCGAGCAGACTGAGGATCTCAACCGCGCGGCCGTGGGGATCGCCCGGAGGGCGGCCGGCGGGCGCGCGTTGGTCTTCGGCGACGTCGGTCCGACGGGCGGCCTCTTGGAGCCGTTTGGCGCTTTGGCCGAGGCCGAGGCCCGGATGGCCTTCGCCCGGCAGATAGCGGCGCTCGCCGAGGCGGAGGTCGACGCCGTGATCTGCGAGACGTTCGAGTCGAGCGCCGAGCTGCGCCTGGCCCTGGAAGCGGCGCGCGACTGCTGCGACCTGCCCCTGATAGCCAGCATGAAGTTCACGCCCGAGCCCAGCGGCCGCTACCGCAGCATGATGGGCGAGGGGCCGGAGCGCGTCATCCGCCTGGCCGAGGAATGCGGCTGCGCCGCCGCCGGCACCAACTGCGGGCAAGGGATAGCCACCATGCCCGGCCTGGCGGCCGAGCTGGCGGCGCTCAGGTCGGATGACATGCCCATCATCGTGCAGCCGAACGCCGGCGTGCCGAAGCTGGTGGGCGGGCAGACGGTCTACCCGGAAGGCCCCTCGGAGTTCGCGGCGGTCATCCCCGCGCTTCACCGCGCCGGCGCGCGCATCATCGGCGGATGCTGCGGCACGACGGCGGAGCACATCCGCGTCATCCGTGAGTTCGCCGATTCGCTCTAAGAGCCCCTAACAAGACTCCCTGCTGGCTTCGGTCGGCTGCAGCGCCGCCCTGCGGCGTCGGGCTGCATCGGCGATGCTGTGCCCCTGCATCGCCTGCTTGGCCCTTCTTGCATGGCGGCGCTTCGCTCGGCCTCAGGCCGACGCGTGGAGTCCCGTTAGGGGCTCTAAGCCGGCGGGTCGGCTTGCGCGGGCCCGGTGGCCCTGGTATATTGGCTCGTCTTGACCCACCTGCGTGTCACTCGTTTCCCTGCGGCGACCGGTTCGAGAGCGACATAGATGGGCAGAAGGCGATTCACGGTCACGGCGGCCCTTCCTTACTCCAACGGGCTCCTGCACGTGGGCCACATCGCCGGCTGCTACCTGCCGGCCGACATCTTCGTGCGGTATCTGCGCTCGCGCGGCGACGAGGTGGCCTTCATCTGCGGCAGCGACGACTACGGCGTCCCCGTGCTGCTGACCGCCCGCAAGGAGGGCAAGAGGCCGAAGGATGTGGCCGACTTCTACCGCGCCGAGCAGAAGAAGGACTACGACGGGCTGGGCATCGAGTTCGACATCTACAGCGGCACGAACAGCACGGAGATCCACACCGAGCTGAGCCAGCACTTCTTCCTCAAGTGCCTGGAGAACGGCTACCTGGAGCGGAAGTCGAGCGAGCAGCTCTACGACGCGGAGGCGGAGATGTTCCTGCCCGACCGCTACGTCGAGGGCGTCTGCCCTTACTGCCAGACGGGCGGGGCGCGCGGAGACCAATGCGAGGCGTGCGGCAAGATGCTGGACCCCGTCATGCTGATCGAGCCTCGCAGCGCCATCACCGGCGCCACGCCGGAGGTGAGGGAGACGGTGCACTGGTTCTTCCGCCTGCCGGACCTAGAGGACCGGCTGCGCGAGTGGATCGGAGGCCACCAGGAGTGGCGGCCGATGGTCCGGAACTTCAGCCTCGGCCTGTTGGAGCAGGGCCTGCCCCTCCGCGCGATCACGCGGGACCTGGACTGGGGCATCCCCGTGCCGCTTCCCGACGATCCGGACGCGCAAGGCAAGGTGCTCTACGTCTGGTTCGACGCGCCGATCGGCTACGTGTCCTTCACGGAGCAATGGTGCCGGCAGCGGGGCGAGGAGCCGGGCAGCTACGAACGGTGGTGGAAGGACCCCGGCTGCAAGATCGTGCATTTCATCGGGGAGGACAACGTGGTCTTCCACTGCCTGGTGTGGCCCGGCATGCTGATGGGGGAGGGGACGTTCCAGCTTCCGGACAACGTGCTGGCCAACTGCTTCCTGAACATCCAGTTCCCGGGGCAGCAGGAGTCCAAGATGTCCACCAGCCGCGGGTCGGCGGTCTGGGTGCGGCAGTACCTCGAGCATTACCCGCCGGACCCGCTCCGCTACTACGTGACGATGATCGCGCCGGAACGCCAGAGGACGGCGTTCAAGTTCGAAGACCTGATCCGTCGCAACAACGAGGAGCTGGTGGCGGCCCTGGGCAACTTCGTGCACCGCAACATGACGTTCGCGCGCCGCTACCTCGGGGCGAAGGTGCCGGCGCGGGGCGGGCTGACCCGGCAGGACGAAGCGCAGCTGGCCATGATCGGCACGCTGGCCGGGCGAGTGGGCGCGTTGCTGGATGAGTACCGCTTCAAGGACGCCCTGCAGGAGCTGATGGCGGCGGCGCGGGAGAGCAACCGGTACTTCGACCACCGCGAGCCCTGGGTCCTGCGAAAGGACGACAAGGCCGCCTGCGGCACGGTCATCAACGTGTGCCTGAACACGGTGAAGGCGCTCGCCGTGGTGATGGAGCCGTTCCTGCCGTTCGCGGCCGCGAAGACGCGAGACATGCTCTCTGCCGGGAGGGACGAGATGCGCTGGCCCGTCGCGGCGCAGCCGTTGCCCGAAGGGCGCCCGCTCGGCGAGCCCGTCATCCTGTTCGAGAAGCTGGAAGAGCCGGCGCAAGAAGCGGGGGAAGGGACGTGAGGGCCTTCGTTGCCATCGAGTTGGATGAGGCGTGCCGCGAAGGGCTTCGCAAAGCCCTCGAGGCTCTGCGGCCCGCCGCTCGGGGCGTCCGTTGGGTGAAGCCCGAGGCGCTGCACCTGACCCTCAAGTTCATCGGTCCCCTGGACGAGACGGACCTTCCGCGGGCGATCGAATGCCTCCGGCCGGCGTCCGCCGAAGCCGGTCCTTTCGTGATGAACGTGTCCGGCCTGTCCGGGTTCCCGGGCAGGGGGGCTCCCCGCGTGATCCACGTTGAAGTGCAGGAGCCGACCGGGACGCTGGTCGCTCTGCAAGGGCGGATCGACGCCGCTCTCAAGGAGGCGCTTGGCATTCCGAAGGAGAAGCGCGAGTACGTGTCCCACATCACGTTGGGTCGGGTGAAGGACCGCCGGGCCTGCCCGAGCATGGCCGAGGTTTCGGCGGCCGTGGCGGAGCAGCGCTTCGGCGCCGTGAGCGTTGACTCGATGGTGCTGATGAAGAGCGACCTGCGGCCCGATGGCGCCGTCTACACTGTGGTGCACCGCTTCCCGCTCGGGGGATAATGTTGGGGGTCGCTCAGTGCCGGTTCCCAGTCTGTCGTGAGGCTCTCATGGTCATCACGGTGACGCTCAATCCGGCGATCGATAAGGCACTGGAAGTGCCCGGCTTCCGCGTCGGCGATCACGCCCGGGCCATGGTGAAGTCCGCGGTGCCGGCTGGCAAGGGCGTTAACGTTGCGCGCGGGCTGGTGCGCCTCGGCGGACGGGCGGCTGCCTCCGGCTTCATCGGCCGGGACGAGGAACGGATGTTCGAGGAAAGCCTGGGGGCCGAAGGCGTTCGCACGCGCTTCTGTCCGGTGGCGGGCCGCACTCGCACGAACACGACGATCCTCGATCCCGAATGCCGCAGCAGCACGCATCTGCGCGAGAGGGGATTCACGGTCAGCGCAGTGGACGTGGCGCGGCTGCGGGACATGCTTGCCGGCTGGCTGGTCGAGGAGGCAGAGGCCACGGTGGTGTTCGCCGGCAGCTTGCCGCAGGGAATGGAGCCGGAGGATTTCGCGGGGCTCCTCATGGCCTGTGCGGGCAAGGGGACGCGCGTCGTCGTGGACGCGAACGGGCCCGCGCTGCGGGCGGCGCTTGAGGCCGGCGCCGTCGACACCCTCAAGCCAAACCTGGACGAACTGGGAGAGTGCCTCGGCCATCCGGTGACGCGGGAGGGAGCCCTGGTGGCGGCGCGGGGCCTTCTGGACCGCGTCAGAACCGTGCTGCTGACGCTGGGAGCGGAGGGTGCGTTCCTGGTCCGGCCCGGCCTCACCGTGGGTGCGTGCTGCCCCGTCGAGCAGTCCAGGGTGCGCAACACTGTCGGGTGCGGCGACGCGTTCCTCGCCGGCTGGCTGAGGGGGGAGCAGATGACTATCGTGCCAGCCGACGCCCTGCGCTGGGCGGTGGCCGCGGGCGCCGCTTGCGCCATGAGCGAGACCACGGTCGGCTATTCCATGTCCGAGGTGGAATCCCTGCTCCTGCGCTCGCGGCCCCTGCCCGAGCCCTGAGCGCCGGACAGATGCTGGCCGGCTTGCCCGCCGCCCCAAACGGCGCCGCGCGTCTCCTCCATGGCGCGGATGTCAGTCGAGAGCGTCGCTGCTCCGCTCCGAGAATGAGTATCCACATGCGCCGTCCACGTCCTGGATATCACGTCGGTCAATGGGGAACGCCGTGCAGTTCGCGGGCCGGGGCAGGCCATAGATGCGGCAGCGGTTGTCCTTCAGAAGCATCGGGCAGCGGAACACCAGCCGGCAACACTCCCCGCATTGGTGGCACCGGCCGCGACGGCGCCGGCGCTGTTCTCGGACGTAGCGCGATCGGAAGGAAGTGAGCCACGCTCGCCTGAGTTTCCCCCGGAACTGCGCCAGCATAGACGACATTGCCTGCTCCTCACGGTTCCGTCGACGGCGGTCAAGGACCGGAACGTCAGCCTTCGCCCTTGCGCCGGCGCCCGGAGGCTTACGCAACCCCTCTCAGTCTATCGGCAGCCGGGGCCTATCTTCAAACGACGGGGCGCACGCGGGAGGCGGAACGTGCTCTGCATCAGTTGCCGTTGGGCGGCACGAGGGGCTGCCACTCGACCGCAGCGGCCGCCAGGACCGTGCCCGTAGCGTAGGCAAGGTCCACTTGCGCTATCTGGTATTCCGTGAGGGCGAGTATCTCGGCCGATTGCGCGTCGGCCAGGCGGGTCTGCGCGTCGAGCACGTCCGTGGACGTCCTGAGTCCGAGTTCGAACTGCCGCTGCTCGGCCTCCATGTTCCGGCCGGCAAGCAGCGCCCGCTGCCGGCTGGCCAGTATCCGCTGCCAGGTGGCTTCCAGCTTGTCCACGGCGTTGGCCACCTCCTGTTGAATGAGCAGCTCGCGCAGTTTGCGCGTGGACAGGCGTTGCACGCGCGTGTAGACGGCGCGCCGAAGCTGGCTCGCGGCGGCCTTGTTCCCTATGGGCACGACAAGCTGAAGCCCGACGGTGTGATCCTCGAACCGCCTGTCCAGCAGCAGGTCCACCGCATCGTACATGATCGGCCCCAGGCCGTTGATGCTGTAGGTGTAGTCGAGGGCGAGGGCGGGCAGGGCCTGGTTCTTCTGGTATTCGATGGTGCTGGCGTCCTGGGCGATCTGGAGCTCGAGTTCAAGCATCTCCATGCGGTTTGCGAAGGCGGCCTCGAGCAGGCGCTCGACGTCCAGCCTGTAATGCACGGGGTTGGGCTCGGTGCTCGGGATGAGGACGGTGGGCGTCTCCATGCCGAGGCCGGGCCTGTTGAGCAGTCGTTTGAGCTCGCGCTCTCGGTCGCGGAGGGCGTTGTCGGCGATGATTATGGCTTCGAGCCGCTCGGCCACGCCGGTCTGGGCGCGCACGATCTCCACCTCGGAGACCGTTCCGGCCTTCACCATTCGCTCGACCCGCTCGAGCTGGGCCCTCGCCAGTTCGTACTCGTTCTTGCGCACCTCCGCTTCCCTGCGGGCGGCGTAGAGCCGCCAGTAGATCCGGTCCACGGCCGCCAGGACCCGTATCACCTCGAGCTTGGTCCGCGCCTCTGCGATCTGCGATTCGTAGTGGGCGAGCCGTATGGCGTGCGTGTTCGCGCGCAGCCCGGAGTTGCGAAGCAGGGGCTGGCTTATGGAGACGACGAAGTTCGCCGTGTAGGCCGGGCTCAGCGTGGCATAGACGTTGTTCGTCTCGCTGCGCGTGAAGGGCACGTCGAACGAGACCGAGCCGCCCGTGCGCAGCGGGACGTAGACACCCAGGTCGGCGGCGGCCGACTCCTCTTTGGAGGCCGCCAGCGTGGTTGAAACGGGCATCGCCGTCCGCCTGTAGCTGAAGTTGGAGAACAGATACGGCTCGAACCGGGCCTCCTGCTCGTTGACTGTCTCGCCTGCGATCGTGGGGTTCAGGAGCGCGACCTCCAGGTCCAGGTTGCTTTGCAGCGCGATGACGCGGCATTCCTCCAGGGCCAGCTGGAGCTCGCTCGGGGGATGTGCCGTTGCGGCCTCATCTGCGGCTTCCTGGTTGGCTTCTTCGGTGGACATGGCCTTGAAGTCCATCGGCTCTATCCGCCGCAATTGGCGCGTCGGCACGCGGACGTCCAGCATCGGATCGGTGGTGAACAGCGCCTTGCACCCTGTCCAGAACCAGCTTGCCGCCGCCACCACAAGCAACAGCAGGGCGCGCCGCGCCAGTCGATTGCGGATGCGCTCACTCATGGCGAAGTGCCTCGATGGGGTCCAGACGAGCGGCCTTGAGCGCCGGGAACATGCCGAAGAAGACGCCCACGCCGGCCGCGAAGCCGAACGAGACGCCCACCGCCCAGACCGGGATGTAGGCCTTGTCGAGGTGAGCGTTCGGGATGCTGATCATGATCTTCGTGAGCCCTTCCGCCACGGCGAGGCCCACCATGCCCCCGATGAGGCATAGCATGACGGCCTCGACCAGGAACTGCAGGAGGATGGCCGACGGCCTGGCCCCGACGGCCTTGCGCAGGCCGATCTCCCGTGTGCGCTCCGAGACGCTGACGAGCATGATGTTCATGATCCCGACGCCGCCGACCAGCAGCGAGATGCCCACGATGCCGGCGGCGACGATCGTAATCGCCATGGCCACATTCTTGAACTCCTGGAGGTACTTCTCGATTACCTCGACGCCGAATGTGTCGGGGTCGCCGGGCTTGAGGTTGCGCGCATGGCGCAGGAAGAAGCACACCTCGGCGCGCGCCTCCTCGGAGACTTCCGGGGACTTGCTCGCGGCGATCACCAGCATCCAGGGCTCCGCCATCTTCCACGCCGTCATGAAGGGGATGCAGACCTCCAGCCCCTCCGAGCCCTGGTTGAACATGGCGGACTCCAGGTGCGGCTCCACCACGCCAACGACGCGGAACAGCCTGGTGCCGATGAGCACCGATTGGCCGATGCAGTCGCGGTCGAGCCGGAGCTTGTCCCGCACCTCCGGCGTGAGCAGACAGACCGGCAGCTTGTTCTCCTGGTCTATGACGGAGAACGGCCGGCCGAGCTGGACCGGGCGGTTCTCGATCTTGTGCCACGGAGAGTCGATGCCCAGCACGCGGACGTTCTCCAGTGACTCGTCCCCGAAGTGGACCGTCTGCTCCATGTAGGCGACGCGAGTGAGCTCGCCGACGGAGGGGCAATGGCGTTCGAGGCCGTTGACGAGCTCCGGCGTGAATCGTATCAACTGCCACGGAGCCTCTCGCAGGCGGCCCTTCTCCGGACGCTGGGGCATGACGTAGATCTTGTTCGTGCCGAATGCCTCGAACTCGGACAGCACGTGCGCCTTCAGCCCGGTCAGGACCGCGATGACGGTGGTCACCGAGGCCACGCCGATGACGATGCCGATGGTGGTGAGCGCCGCGCGCGCCTTATTCGCCCAGATCTGAGCCAGCGCGAGCAGGGCGCTCTGGACCAGCAGGCGCAGGAACAGAAAGGGCCAGCGGAGCGCTATCACGGGCTTCCCTCCCCGTCTTCAGGCGCGCCGTCCGCGGCGCTGGCGACGGTCTGGGACAGGCCGTCGCGGTCCGCCGGCAGATCCGACTGGATGCGGCCGTCCCTCATGCGGACTATCCGTCCGGCATGGCCGGCGACGCTCCTTTCATGCGTGACCATGATGATGGTCTGCCCCTCCGCATGGAGCTGGTCGAAGAGCGCGAGGATCTCGGCGCCTGTGCGGGTGTCCAGGTTGCCGGTCGGCTCGTCGGCCAGCAGGATCGCGGGGCCGTTGATAAGCGCACGGGCGATGGCGACTCGCTGCCTCTCGCCGCCGGACATCTGGTTCGGCCTGTGCCTGGCGCGGCCGGCCAGCCCCACGCGCTCCAGCGCCGCCTGGCAGCGTTTGCGGCGGCCCCACCAGCCGGCCCGGGAGTAGATCAGGGGCAGCTCCACGTTCTTGAGCGCGCTCAGCCGCGGCAGCAGCTCGAAGGATTGAAACACGAACCCGATGCGCTCGTTCCGCGCGCTGGCCAGATGCCCTGCGCCCATCTCCGTCGTCAGCCGGCCGTCCAGTTCGTAGGTGCCGGCCGTGGGCCGGTCCAGGCAGCCGATCACGTTCATCAGCGTGCTCTTGCCCGAACCGGACGGCCCCATCACGGCCACGTACTCGTTCTCGCGGAGCTCCAGGCTCACGCCGTCCAGCGCGTGGATGCGCTCGGCGCCCATCTTGTAGATCTTGGTGATGTCCGTCAGTCGAATCAGCATGTCTGGCCGCGAGCGCGGTTGGAGAGGGGGGGGCTACCCGGCGTCCGTCTTGCCTTCCTTCGCGCTGTCCTTGCCCTGGTCGGCGTCTTTGGGGGCCTCGCGTTCGTCCTTCACCTTCTGCTCGTGCTTGATGCTCTCGAGCACCTTGTAGGGACCCACGATCACGTTGTCCTCCTCTGTGAGGCCGGACTCTATGATGGTGTGGGTCTCGTCGCTGGAGGCGATCTTGACGGGCGTGACGACCGCCTGTCCGTCGACGAGCCTGTAGACGACCGGCGCGTAGGTCTTGTCGGCGTCCAGGTTCGGGTTATCCTGGCGCGCGGCCAGCGGCAGGTCGTCCACGGGGCGCTCCAGCACGGCCTGGCTGGGCACCTTCAGGGAGCCCGTGTGGTAGGAGGTCTCGATCTTGGCGTCGCCCGTCGCGCCGGAGTAGACGCGACGCCCGTCGAGCTTCAGCAGTATCTCCGTCCTGTAGTACTTGACCCCGCCCCAGCCGACGTCGTGTGTCAGGGCGACGGACTGGACGGTGCCTTCAAAGTCGTCGTCCGGGCTCGTGTGTATCTTCGCCGTCGCGTGCTGGCCGACCTTCACTTTGCCGACGTCCGTCTCATCCACCTGGGCCACCAACAGCATCCTGGACAGATCGGCGACGGTCATGATCACCGTGCCCGGGTTGTTCATCGTGCCGGGGATCACGGTCTCCCCGACCTCGGCGTTGACCCTGGTCACGGTCCCGTCGATTGGCGAGGTGATGGTCGTGTAGGAGAGCCGGTCCCGCGCGCGGGCGATCTCGGCGTCCGCGGCGTCCAGGTTGTGCTGGAGCACGTCCAGATTCATCTCCGCCGCCTGGAGGGAATGCCCGGCCGACGCCAACTGCGCCTCCAGCTCCCGCGCGCGAGACTGCGTCTGATCGAAGTCAGCCTGGCTGATGTCGTTGGACTGGATGAGCTCCTGCTGGCGCGCCAGGTCTCGCTTGGTGAGGTCGAGCGAAGCACGGGTGCCCTCCATCTGCGAGCGCTGGCTTTCGATGCGCGCCTTCTCCACTTCGGTCTGCGCAGCCTGAGCGGCCCGAAGGGCCTCGGCCGACAGCAGGGCGCCCTCCAGATCCGTTGCATCGAGCTGCACGAGCACCGACGGCGGGACCGGGGGATCGGCGTGCGGGTCGCCCTTGGTCACGGGGTCGCCTTCGTCATAGGGCAGCTCTACGATGCGCGCGCTGACCCGGGCGCTGATGCTGACCTTGGTCTCCGGCTCCACCTCCGCACGGGCGCTGACGAACTCGATCAGGTCGCCGCGCGTCGGCTTCTCGACGCGCACCAGCGCCGCCTGTTCCGGGCTCAGGCCCCCGCGCAGGTGCAGCCACAGCCCGAGCGCTCCTGCAATCACTGCCGTCACAACGAACGTGATGACGATGGCGATCAGAACCCTCACTTGCCTGCCCTTCCTGCGTTGCAGAGAAGCTGCTGCCGCGCACTGACAGAACCGATGAGCATACCCGGCCGGCCGGGACGGTTCAACAGCCGCCGCCCGGCGCCTGCCTCTTGTACTGAGGCCGAGGTCCGGCGCAGCGCGAACGCGCAGTCATCCCTTAGACGCAACTGGCGGGCCCATTATTCGCGGGAAGCTGGCACGGCTGTCGGGGCTGCAGGCGTTAAGGTCTTGCACGCTCGGGGCTTGCGCCATGTGCGCCAGCGAAGGCATTCGCCCTCGGCGGGGACATTACCGCGCCTGGAGGGACGTCAGCTCCGCGCAGGGAGAGCTACTTGACCAGTATGTCGGCGCGTTCGAGTGTGGCGCCGTCCCTTTCGATGCGGACGACCGGCCAGTCGGCACCGGGGTAGGTCAACAGGGACGGGCCGTCCTCGCTTACCAGCATTGTGTCCTCGGACTTCGTGCCGCGGATGGACGGGTTCCACGCGAATGCCTGGGCGGCCCGGACGGTCTCCGGGCATTCGGGCGTGGCGATGTACTCGCGCGGCTGGTAGCCGATGGCGCCGCCCTGGTGGTGCAGTTGCCATTCGTTCGGGAAGCCGCTCTCGGCGTATGCCCGCTGAGCTTCCGCGAACACGTCGGCCGCGCGCCGGCCGGGAACGGTGGCCCACATCATGGCGGCGTCCACCGCGCAGACGGCGCGGTGCCGCCCCTTCAGGTCACCCGGGAGCGCGCCGAAGTGAACCAGGCGCGTCACCGCGGCCACCAGCCCCTGGCGGCGCCCGCAGATGACGATCATGACACATTGCTCGACCGGCGTCGTCTTGACGATGGGATGCCGCCAGCTCCTGATCCGCTCGTCCGCGGCCACGAGCAGGACGATCGGCGCGATGCTCCGCTTCAGGCATTCGGCTGCGGTCAGGGCGGCCACGTCGGCCTCGGTCATGCCCTCTTCCACGGCCCGGCCGGCGTTCTCCACGGCCGCGCCGGCGTCCCGCCCCAGCGCGCGGTAGCGTTCGACCTCCGCCTCGGTCAGGGCGTAGCGAAGCCGAGGGAACCCGTCCGGCAGGCCCGGCAGTCCCGCGGAGCCGTCGTCTGCCGCAAACCGCGCCCCGGCGGTCAGGCGCCTGATGATGGCCCCGCGCTCGGCCGGCTCATGCCACGGGAAGACCTCCGTGGCGGCTACGTCCAGGCCGTCGAGTTCTTCGGTGAGGAGGCGGTCCGCCTCGATGTTGTTGGCCACGAGGGTCACGCTGCCCGGCCGGACGGCCAGCGCGGCCACGCCGGTCTCCTGGGCGGAGTTGACGACGTTGCAGGCGCCGCAGCCGAGCCACGCGAAGTTGTCGCTTCTTCCCAGGATCGCGCCACCGAGGCCGTGGTCGGCGAGGAAGCGCTCCACGCGTTCCAGCTTGACGGCGAACTCCTCGGCTCTGTCCATGTCTTTGCTCCCGTCACGTCCTCTTGTGCCTGGCGAGCCATGCCTCCAGGTCCTCGCGCGTGTCTATCCCGATGCAGGCATACGGCGTGATGCCGACCTTGATGCGGCAGCCGGCGCTGAGCGCGCGGAGCTGTTCGAGCTTCTCGGTCACCTCCAGCGGGGCAGGGGGGAGCTGCGAGTACCGGAGCAGGAAGTCCCGCCTGTAGCCGTAGATCCCCAGGTGGCGCAGCAGCTCCATCGGGGCTCCAACGACCCGGCCCCCCGTGTCCCGGGGGTACGGGATCGGGCTGCGGCTGAAGTAGAGCGCACAGCCCCGCTCGTCGCGCACCACCTTGACGACGTTGGGGTCCTGCCATTCCGCCTCTGACGAGATCGGGTGGGCCAGCGTGGACATCACCGCGGCTTCGTCTTCGGCCAGCAGGCCGATCACCTGCTCGACCTGCTCGGGGCGGATCTCCGGCTCGTCGCCCTGCACGTTCACGACGACGGGCACGTCGAGGCCGGCTGCCACCTCGGCGATTCGGTCCGTGCCGCTCTGGTGGCCCGGACTGGTCATGCGGGCCGTGCCGCCGAAGCCTTCGACGGCGGCGGCGATCCGCTCGTCATCCGTTGCGACGATCACGTCCCGGACGGACGGCGCCCGCGCCGCACTCTCGTAGACGTGCTGGATGATGTACTTGCCGGTGGCCCGGCGGGCGACCTCGAGGATCGGCTTGCCCGGCAGCCGCGTCGAGCCATACCGGGCCGGGATGATGACGACGGCGTTCACGTGATCTGCAACCCCCTCGTTAGCGGCGTGCCCATTCTACTCGGACGCCCGTACGATGCAACATTCCTGACAAAGCCGGGCCATGAGGTGCCAATGGGACGAACCTGGCCGATCAGAGCCCCGTGGCCAATGGATTACGCTGGAGGACCCAGTAGTACGTCAGTGTTCCCAGCCAGCCATGAGCGAGGGCCAGGGGAATGAGATTCGGCGTCCACAAGAAGAGGCCAGCCCACACGGCGCCCCCGGCGACGCAGATGGCCGCGAGCGTCCAGTCCGGTATGTGCACGCACCCGAACAGCACCGCTGCAATCGGCACGATGAGCAGTGATGGGAGGCCGAGGTGCTTCAGGTTGGCCACGATCAGCCCCTGAACGAGAAACTGCTGCACCAGCGCCCAGGCCGGATACAGTGCGAGCAATGCCACAAAGGATGGCGGAAGCGGCTGCCACCCTTTGATGATCCTGTAAGCCAGAAGGGCGAGGATGACGGGCGCGGCGAACGCAAAGCACCGCGCGCACGCCGGGCGGAAGTTGTCGAGCCGCAGACCCCATTCCTGCATTGTCGCGGGATTGCATCGTCCGCGCGCGACGGCGTAGCCCGACCACAAGATCATGCAAGGCAGGATGAAGGACACCCCGGTCCCGACGAGGCGGCTGTACAGCAGGAAAGCAGCGCCGGTCAGTACAACGGCGCCGACCTCGAGCCATCGTCTCCGGCTATCAGCATCTGGCACCCGGTGGTTCCTCCGGCACGTGAAAGGTCGGCCAGTGTGCCGACCTACGCCAGCGGCCGCAGCAGGGCGATGCGGGCGTTCTGCTTGATGTTCACGCCGCAAGCCGGCACGGTGAGTACCGAATGCATCTCACCGCCCGCGCACAGGCCCGCGGCGATCGCGCAGCCGCAGCTCAGCAATCGCTCGTCGCCCACCAGCAGCGCGGGGGGCGCGCCTTGCTTCAGGCGCTCGTTGAACCGCACGACGTACGTGCCCTCCTCCAGCCGCCACCATGTGTACTTGTCTCCCGGCGTGCGCTCCGTGGGCTCGACGGGGTGCCTACTGCACGGCTTCAGCTCGCTTCCCCCGAAGTCCAGCCTGCCCCGTGTGTGGGCGGCGAAGAGCTCAGCCACCGTCAGATGGACGCCATGCGCGTCTACCTGCTTGTCGCGGTGGACGGCGTTCTCCAGCCAGTTGTCGAACAGCTCTTCCGGGGTCACGGTTTCCTCCTTCGGCGAGTCGGAGCGGGCGGGTCCGGGCGGACCCTGCGGGGGCTACTCTAGCATCCCGAGCCGGCCCTTTCAATCAGTCCCGCGGCGCTCGACTTGACGGCTTCGATGGGTTTCCCGTACAGTCAGGAAGCCCAGGTGTCCCGACCCGACGGCCTGCATGGGATGGATCATGGACTCGGTCTCAGTCATAGATTCGGCCGACGTCACGCGCGCCGTCGCCGACCTCTATCGCCGGATCAACACGCAGCTCAGGCCGGACGTCCTTGCCGCGCTCGAGCACGCGATGGAGCACGAGGAGTCGGACCTGGCGCGCGAGATACTGGCGGCCCTGCTCGAAAACGAGCGGGTCAGCCGGTCGGAGGGCGTTCCGCTCTGCCAGGACACCGGGATGGCGGTGGCCTTCGTGAGCGTGGGGCGTGAGGTGGTCATCGGCGGCGAGCCACTACAGCAAGCGATAGACGAAGGCGTCCGCCGGGCGGCCCGCGAGCAGCCGCTGCGCGCCTCGACAGTGACCGATCCCCTCGAACGCGCCAATCCGGGCGACAACGCGCCCGCCGTCGTGCACGTGCAACAGGTGGAAGGGGACGGGCTGACGATCCGCCTGATGGCCAAGGGCGGGGGCGCAGAGAACATGGGGCGGCTGCACATGCTGACGCCCGGCGAAGGCCGCGAGGGCGTCGTGCGGGTGGCCGTCGAGACGGTGCGGGACGCGGGCGCGAACGCCTGCCCGCCGGTGATCGTGGGCGTCGGGATCGGGGGTGACTTCGAGACGGCGCCTCTGCTCGCCAAACGGGCGCTGCTCAGGGACCTGCGGCAGGCCAATCCGGACGTGCAGCTGGCCGAGCTCGAGGCGCGGATACTCAAGCGGGTCAACGCTCTCGGCATCGGTCCCCAGGGGCTCGGCGGGCGGACCACGGCGCTGCGGGTCCTGGTCGAGCAGGCGCCGTGCCACATTGCCAGCCTGCCGGTGGCCGTGAACCTCGCCTGCCACTCGCACCGCCATGGCTCCGTGACGCTCCGAGGCGAGCGGCGGAGCCTGGCGTGAGCGAGGTTCGGGCGCAGGCGGCGCGCGTGGGACTGTGGCAAGATGCGAAGGCTCAACCTTGAGGACACCGGAGTGCCCGACGGAGGCGCTTACGTCCTGGTGCTGAGGCAGGGGCGGCCGCACGTGGAAGTGCGCGTGGGCGCTCTCGGTGTGATCGCCTTCGGGCGGGGGTTCTACTGCTACGTGGGGAGCGCGCGGAACGGCCTCAGGGCGCGGCTCGCGCGGCACCTGCGGCGCGGGGGCAAGCGCCTGCACTGGCACGTCGACTACCTGCGTCAGGCCACCCAGCCCGCCGGCGCCCTGGCATGGGCGGAGGAGAGGGCCGACGAGTGCGCGCTGAGCCGGCAGGTGGCCCGCCTGGCGCAGGGCAGCGTGCCGGGCTTCGGCTGCAGCGATTGCCGGTGTCGCAGTCACCTGCACTACTTCCGGGCCGACCCGACGCGACGCCTGCGCGGCGCATCGAGCGCCCGCCTGGTTGAGGTGCCCGTGGGGCCGGCCGGTACGTAGAAAGAGGGCGGGACAATCCCGCCCTCCGCGATGCAAACGCAGGCCGAACCGAAGCCCAGCGGCCCTAGGGAGCCGCAGGGGTGATCTTCTCCGTCGCGGCCTGGGGCTTGGCCTCTCCCTCTTCGAAGACCAGGGCGCCGTCTCTCACGTCGACGACGATGGAGCCGTCCGTGAACTTGCCGGCGAGCAACTGCTCGCTCAAGGGATCCTCCAGGTACCTCTCGATGGCGCGGCGCAGCGGCCGGGCTCCGAACTGGGGGTTGTAACCCTTCTCTATGAGCAGGTCTACGGCGTCCTTCTTGACGACGAGTTCCATGTCCTGCGCGCCGAGTCGCTGGCGGACCTTGTCGAGTTCGAGGCGCACGATTTCGTAGAGGTCTTCCATGCTCAACGCGCGGAAGACGATGATGTCGTCCACGCGGTTGAGGAACTCGGGCCGGAAGTGCTTCTCGACCTCGTCCATGAGCTGCTTCTTCATGGTCTCGTAGTCGGCTTCCTTGCTGCGGGCGCGGAAGCCGAGCCCGGCGCTGTTCCTGATGACCTCGGCCCCGATGTTCGAGGTCATGATCAGCACGGTGTTGCTGAAGTCCACGCGGCGGCCGAAGCTGTCGGTCAGCCGGCCGTCCTCCATGATCTGGAGCAGCATGTTGAAGACTTCGGCGTGTGCCTTCTCGATCTCGTCGAAGAGCACGACGGAGTATGGACGGCGTCGGATGCGCTCGGTAAGCTGGCCGCCCTCCTCGTATCCGACGTAGCCCGGCGGGGCGCCGACCAGACGCGACACGTTGTGCTTCTCCATGTATTCGGACATGTCGATCTGGATCAGGGCCTCTTCGGCGCCGAACATGAACGAGGCGAGCGAGCGGGCCAGCAGCGTCTTGCCCACCCCTGTGGGTCCGACGAACAGGAAGCTGGCGACCGGGCGGCGCGGATCCTTCATGCCCGAACGCGACCGCCGGATGGCCCGGCTGACGGCGTTGACGGCCTCGTCCTGGCTGATGATCATCTTGTGGATCTCTTGCTCCATGCTGAGCAGGCGCGCGGCCTCTTCCACTTCCAGCCTGGCTAACGGCACGCCCGTCATCTTGGAGACGACCTCGCGGATCACGTCCTCATCCACGACGCCGACCGTCTCGGCGCCCACGTTCAGTTCCTGCTCTTCGTAGGCCTTCTTTTTCTCTTCGAGCTTCTCGATCTGGTCGCGCAGGCTGGCGGCGCGCTCGAAGTCCTGCTGGTCGACGGCCTCGTCCTTCTCGATCTGGAGCCTGGCCAGTTCCCTCTGGACTTCCTTCAGCTCCGGCGGCGTGGACATGCTGCGCAGCCGGACCAGCGAACTGGACTCGTCTATCACGTCGAGGGCCTTGTCCGGCTGGAACCGGCCCGTGATGTAGCGCGTCGACAGGTCCGTGGCCGAGGTTATGGCCTCATCGGTGATCTGCACGCAGTGGTGGGCCTCGTAGCGGTCGCGCAGGCCCTTCAGGATGTCCACCGTCTCGTTCCGGCCGGGCGGGTCGACCATGATGGTCTGGAACCTGCGCTCGAGCGCGCCGTCCTTCTCGATGTACTTGCGGTATTCGTCCGGCGTGGTCGCGCCGATGCACTGCAACTCGCCGCGGGCCAGGGCAGGCTTCAGGACGTTGGAGGCGTCGATGGCGCCTTCCGCGCCGCCCGCGCCCACCAGCGTGTGCAGCTCGTCCACGAACAGGATGATGTCCTTGGCCTTCTTGACTTCCTGCATGACGGCTTTGATGCGTTCCTCGAACTGGCCGCGGTACTTCGTTCCGGCCACCATGAGGGCCAGATCGACGATGACGATCCTGCGGTCTTGCAGGAGCCTGGGCACGTTGCCGGTGACGATGTCCTGTGCCAGCCCCTCGACGATGGCGGTCTTGCCGACGCCGGCCTCGCCGAGCAGGACGGGGTTATTCTTCTTGCGACGGCACAGCACCTGGATGACGCGCTCGATCTCGCGTTCGCGGCCGATGACGGGGTCGAGTTCTCCGGACATCGCCTGCTTGGTCAGGTCCCGCCCGAAGGAGTCGAGCGCCGGCGTCTTGCTCTTGCCCTTGGCGAAGCCGCGGGGCTCTTCGGCCTCGGCCTCCTCCTCCGCCGTCTCCGGCCCGAGAAGCTCGATGAGCTGGTCTTCGACCTCCTCGATCTCGACGCCGAGGTTCATGAGCACCTGGGCGGCGATGTCGTCCTCTTCCTTCAGCAGGCCGAGCAACAGGTGTTCGGTGCCCACGTAGTTCTGGCCCAGCCGCTTGGCTTCCTCGAAGGCATAGCCGAGGGCCTTCTTGGCGCGAGGAGCCCAGGGTAACTCCTTGCTGGTGGAGATGACCTCGGTGCCGCTCTGGACCTGTTTCTCGACTTCGAGCCGTATCCTCTTGGTGTCGACGCCGAGCCGTTGCAGGAGGGTGCTGGCAACGCCGGTGCCTTCCCGCACGATGCCGAGCAGCAGATGCTCGGTGCCGATGTATGGATGGCCCAACCGCTGGGCCTCTTGCCTGGCGAAGGTGATGACCTTCCGGGTTCTTTCCGTGAGTTTGTCCATCATGTGACCGCGTCTCCAGCGGCTAGTTCTAACCGCTTGTCAACACGTTTCTTACGTAATCTGCCCTGCGCTCATTGGCTACTGAGCTATCCAACACCTCGCCTTGTATTGTCTGCAAATGGGCGGGCAAAGTCAAGAGGAACAGCTTGTTGAGCGCCTCGATGCGGGTCTCCTCCAGCACGTTCATCTCCGCTCCCATGCGCACCTGGGACAGCAGGTTGAGCGCCTCCTGCGAGGATATGGCGGAGGCCGAGCAGAGCAGGTCGAACGCGCGCCGTATCCTGGCCTCGAACTTCGCCTTGTGCTTCCGGTAGAGGTTCAGCCGCGCCGTGCGCTCCATTTCGGCGAGCTTCGCTGCGGCCCGGCCGACCGTATCGATCAGTTCGTCCTCGGAGACGCCCAGCGTTACGTGGTTGGAGACCTGGTAGAAGTCGCCCGCCCCGTGTGTGCCTTCGCCGTAGACGCCCCGGACCGCCAGCCGACGCTCCCGCGCGGTCTGGATGACCCTGTCCATCTCCTGGCCCATCACTATCGCGGGCAGGTGGAGCATCACGCTGGCCCGCATGCCCGTCCCCACGTTCGTGGGGCAGGCGGTCAGGTAGCCGTACTTCTCCGAGTAGGAGAACTTGACGGCCTGCGAAAGCGCGTCGTCGAGCTCATTGGCCCGCCGGTAGACCTCCTGGAGCCGCGAGCCGGCCCGGATGACCTGGAGGCGCAGGTGGTCCTCCTCGTTGACCATGATGCTCACCTGCTCGGCCTCGTCGAAGGCCACCCCACGGACCCAGTCGCCCTCGGCCTGTTCGGCGCTGATGAGCCGCCGCTCCAGCAGCAACTCCAGAAGCAGTGGATCGAGTCCGTCCAGGCGAGTGTAGAACAGGGGAGGATCGAGGCTCAGGGACTGGATGGCGTGGCGGAGCAGCCCTTCGACTTCGGCCTTCTGTTCGTCCGAAGCTCGCCAGACGAACACGCGGCCGTCCACGTTGCGCGCCAACCGCACGCGACTGCTCACGACGACATCGCCTTCCGGGCCCCCTTTGAGCCATTCAACCGGCCTATCGGTCAGGCTTGTCAGGTTCATTCGCTTGCTCTTGCAGCTCTTGGATGCGGTCACGGAGTTCCGCCGCCAGTTCGTACTGCTGGGCGGCGATGGCCTCCTGCTGTTCCTTCTGGAGGGCGTGGATCCGCCCGCGGATCGTGGCCCGCCCGGTGGCCTGCGGCGGAGCCTTGCCGCAGTGCTCCGTCGCCCCGTGGATGTGTTGGATCAGCTCCTCCAGGGACGACCCGAAGACCTCGTAGTCCTGCGGGCAGCCCAGCCGCGTGTTCTGGCGGAACTCCAGGTAGCTGATGCCGCAGAGGGGGCAGTGCCGCTCGGCCATCTGCTTCAGCTCCGGGGCCAGGGCCGCCAGCAGTTGCGCAAAGGCGAGCTGAGGCGTCAAGATGGCACTGGCGCCTTCCTTGTCCGCGTAGCACTTCTCGCAGTAATGATGCTGGACGGGCCGGCCGTCCACGAACTCGGTCAGGTGCCACGTGGCGGGATGCTCGCCGCACTTCTCGCAGATGGGCTCCTCGTCGCTCACGTCTCCCTCTTCCGGTTAGGGCTGGACCCGCTGGCTCCCCGCGGGCGCCGGGGCACGTAGCTCGAGCCGCACTTCTCCGACTCCCAGCAAGTGACGCGCTGCACGCGCACTCGATCGGGCAGGCTCGCGCCGAGGCGTCCCGCGACGTACCTGCACAGGTTCTCCGTCGTGGGGTTCTGTTCGTCGAAAGGCTTGACCTCGTTCAGGTACGTATGGTCGAGCTCCGACAGTATGTCGTTGAGGAGCCCCTTGACGTCGCGGAAGTCCATCACCATGCCGAGTTCGTCCAGCTCCTCGGCGGCCAGATGCACGTCAACGCGCCAGTTGTGGCCGTGCAGGCGTTCGCACTCGCCTTTGTAGCCCCGCAGGTTGTGGGCGGCTGCGAATTGACTCTCCACCCTTAGCTCGTACATCCCGCTTGATTCCTGCCGGACCGATCCCGGCTGTTGGACGGACCCCCCTCGGACTCCGGAGCCGCGCCGCAGGACGACTCAGCTTCCTTCCGAAGGTACATTCTATTTCGGGCAGGTGTACGCGTCAAATAGGCGGGGCTCTGAGCGCTGGCGGCGGGCCCTTTCCTGGGCCGCGCCCGCGCCCCGTAGCGCAGACCATGGACGCGCCGTCGCGGCAGGACGAAGCCGGCGTCCCGCTGCCGGGGACTCCCCTCTTAGCGGCTTCGGCGGTAGCTTCCTTCCAGCAGCGCTTCCGCCAGGACGTGTCCGCGCATGGCGGCTTCCAGGTCGTCCTTGCGGGAGCCTCTGCCCAGGCCGAGCTTCGTGTCCAGGGCGTACAGCTTGAACACGTAGCGATGTGTTCCGCTGGGCGGACACGGCCCGCCGTAGCCCATCCTGCCGAAATCGGTGCGTCCCTGGACCCCCTGCGGCTCTGATCCGCTGGCAATCCGGCCCGTGCCGGGCGGGATGTTCCAGACTACCCAGTGGTCGAACGTGCCGCCGGGAGCGTCGGGATCGTCCATGACCAGGGCCAGCGACGCCGTCCCCTTGGGCACGTCGCTTATCTCCAACGGCGGGGAGATGTCCGACCCGTCGCAGGTGAAGAGCGAAGGGATCTCGCCCCCGTGCTCGAACGCAGGACTCGTGAGCTTCATGATTCACCCCCCTTGCTGAAAACTGGCTGACGCCGCGCCGCTCCTCGGCGATTATAGGGAGGCGTCCCGCCCCCGTCAACGCGGGGCGCAGGCGCGCCCGTCAGGCGCCGTCCAGGATGGCGGAGCAGATGGCGTCCAGCTTCTGGCGCATGGAGTAGGTGCCGGGCGGGTTGCGCGAGTCATTGATGAGGATGGAAAAGGCGATGGGGACGCCGCTGCGGGTGGTTGCGTAGCCGCTGAGGGCTCCGACTCCGTTCAGGTACCCCGTCTTGGCGCGGACGTTGCCCCGGCAGGGCGCTTCGGTCAGGCGCCCGGCCAGCGTGCCGTCCTCGCCCGCCACGGGCAGCAGTTGCGCGAACGCGGGACCGTAGGGGGAACGGGTCATCTCGACCAGCACGGCCGTGAGGAGGGCGGGCGTAAGCTCGTTCTGGCGGGACAGGCCGCTGCCGTCGTCCAGGCGGAACTCATCGTCGCTGAATCCGATCCGCTTCAGCATCTCGGCCGCACGGGCGGTGCCGGCCTTCCAGGAACCGACGCCCGCCGCCTTGGCGCCGATCGTCTTCATGACCTGCTCGGCGTAATGGTTGTGGCTGCGCTTGACCATCGTCTGGAGCACCGCCGGCAGCGCCGTGCTCCTCAGGCAGAGCCGTTCGGCGCCCTCGTACAGCGCCGGGTCGCGTGCCGGTAGGACGCGCGCCCGCCCGCCGATCCGCACCCCCTCGGCCTCGAATGCCTGCTTGAGCGTCGTCGCGGCATACAGGGGAGGATCGGGCACCGTCACCTCGGACGAGTAGCCGGCGGAGCCCAGCCTGACGTGTCCCCCCGTCTTGATCGTGTTCTCGCCCGGCGCTCGATCGAACCAGACCGCGTGTCGCTTCGTGGACGTTTCGCACAGGTTCAACAGCTTCACGGGGGCCGACGCCGGAGCGAAGGCCGCCGAAGCAGGGGCCCCGGCCCCCGCGCCGGGCCGGACGGTGACCACCACGCAGTTGTCGTTCACGGACAGGGCGGACGTCGGCGCGTAGTACCAGTTCCACGCCGGATACTTCGTCCAGTTGGGATGGCGATACACGCGGTCGAAGAAGGTGTCGTCTGCGACGACGTCTCCCGTGATGCCGCTCAGGCCCTTGGCGCGGAGGTTGCGTGCCCAGCGCCTGAAGACGTCGAGTGCGTCCTCGTCGTCGTAGCGTCCGCCCAACGTCGGGTCGCCGCCCCCGCGTAGGATCAGATCGCCATCCAGCACGCCTCCTCGCAGCCTGCCCCGGCCGTAGAGCGCCGTTTCGAACCGGTAGTCCGCGCCGAGCGTGTCGAGCGCCGCCGCGGCGGTGACGATCTTCTCGTTGGAGGCCGCAATGAACCTGCGCATGGCGCCCCGCGTGTAGATGACGCGGCCGCTTGCGACGGCAACGACGTGGATTCCTACGTCCGCCCGGCTCAGGTGCACGTCCGACAGCAGGGCGCCGAGCGTCCCGTCGAGGGCCGTCTCGCCCGCAGCCGCCACGGAGGCGGCAAGCGCCAGCAGCAGGCCGCAGGCGACACGGAGCATCCGGCGTGAAGGTAGCCCCTGTGAATGGATGCATCGTGGCATAGCGCCGCCCCGTTCCGGTGCACGGTCTCTGTGCGGCACGTCTCGTTCCGCATTGTGAAGGAAGCGGCGAGCCTTTTTCAAACCGCAGAGCTAAGTCATTGGGTCTCGGGCGTTTAGGGGCTGCGGCTTTTCTGCACGGGCGCTGTCGGGTGCGGCGTCCTTCCAGTAGAATAGGCGCGAGGGCCCGGTCCATTGCTTTGACACCGTCACGAGGAGCGGAGACGGTCATGACCACCGAGAAGGAAGTGCTGAAGCTCGTGCGGTCGAAGTCCTACCGCCAGATGAAGACCGAGGAGCTTGCCCAGCGCCTTTCAGTCGACGAGTCCGAGATGCCCCTGTTTCTGGCGTTGCTGGAGGATCTGGAGCGGCGCGGCCTGCTGGTCTGCGTCAAGCGGCGCCAGTGGGTGAACCCTGACCGCGTGGGGCTGGTGACGGGCCGGCTCCAGTGCAACCGCCGGGGCTTCGGCTTCCTCATTCCGATCGCGGGGGAGGATCAGGACGTCTACGTGGCGGAGGAGGACATGGGCGAGGCCATGCACGACGACCTGGTCGTGGTCGAGGTGCATCGGAAAAAGCCGCGGCAGGGAGGCGGGCGATCGCGCAAGGGACTGGGGCCGTCGGGTCGCGTCATTAAGGTCATCGAACATCGCAGCGCCCGCGTGATCGGCACGTTCACGCCGGGGGGCGAGTTCGCTCGGGTCGTTCCGGCCAACCCCCGGCTGTTCAAGGACATCTACGTGGCGCGCGGCGACTGGCTGGACGCGGAGGCCGGCGATCAGGTGCTCGTGGAGTTGACGGCCTGGCCGAGCCTGCACCGCAATCCCGAGGGCGCGGTAAGGGAAGTGCTGGGCAAGGCCGGATCGCCGGGTGTGGACGTGCAGACCGTCATCCTCGAATTCGGCCTGCCGCGCACGTTCCCGCCCGAGGTCCTCCAGGCGGCCGCACATCTACAGGCGGCGTCCGATGCCGGGGCGGGCCGGCGCCGCGACCTCCGTGACGTGACTACCGTTACCATCGATCCGGAGGACGCAAAGGACTTCGATGACGCGCTGTCCTTCCAGCGCGATCCGTCGACCGGCAGGCGCGTGGTCTTGGTTCACATCTCCGACCTGTCCTGCTTCGTTCCTCCTGGCAGCGTCCTGGACGTCGAGGCGCGCCAGCGCGGCAACAGCGTCTACCTGGCGAACGAAGTGGTCCCCATGCTGCCGCCGGAGCAGAGCAAGAAGGACCTGAGCCTGATCGAGGGCGAAGACCGCCTGGCCAAGACGGTGACGATGCAGTTCGACGACTCGGCCGAGATGGTGGACTACGCCATCGGCTACTCGGTCATCAACGTCGACCGGCGCATGAGTTACACCGAGGTGCAGGAGGTCCTGGAGGCGGCCGAGGCGGAGGAACCGGCTGCGGCGTCACCGGCCGAGAGGATTCCGGAAGAGATCCTGCGGCTCCTGCTGGACCTGGACGGGCTGGCAGGGCAGCTTCGCCTCCGCCGGCGCGAGGTCGGTTCGGTGGATCTGGACGTGCCGGAGTACGAGGTCCAGATGGGTGAGGACGGGCGGGTCGTCGGCGTCTCGCAGATCGTCCGCGATCGGTCTCACGGGCTGGTCGAGGAGTTCATGCTCAGCGCGAACCGTGCGGTCGCGGACTTCATGCACAAGAGGAAGCTGCCCGCCCTCTACCGCGTCCACGAGCCGCCGGTCGACGAGGACCTGTCGGAGTTTGCCGACTTCATCCTCACCGTTGTGGGCCGCCAGGTGAATGCACGCGACCGAAGGGAACTCCAGGATCTGCTGGCGGAAGTGGCCGGCACGCACCTGGCGGAGGCCGTGAACATGCAGTTGCTCAGGGCCATGCAGCGCGCCGTTTACAGCCCGAAGCTCCAGCCGCACTTCGCGCTGCACTTCGACCGCTACTGCCACTTCACCTCGCCCGTGCGCCGTTACCCCGACCTGGTGGTGCACCAGATCCTGGACCAGCACCTCAAGCAGCGGCGGGGCGCGGCCTCATTGCGGGCCGAGTGGAGCGAAGCTCTCCCGGGCATCGCCGGCCACTGCAACGAGATGCAGCAGCGGGCCGACGAGGCCGAGCGGGAGATCGTCAAGATCAAGCTGCTCAGGTACCTGGAGGATCACCGCGAGCAGGTGTTCGAGGGCGTGGTGACCGGCGTGCAGGAGTACGGCCTTTTCGTGCGCCTGGAGGACTACTCGGTCGAGGGCCTGGTGAAGGTGCAGGACATCCGGGACGACTTCTACCGGCTGAGCGAGCGGAAGAAGGCGCTGGTCGGCACGCGCGGCGGCCGCGAGTTCCACCTGGGCCAGACGGTCAAGGTGGTGATCGACGAGATCGACATGGCCCGGCGCGAACTCGACCTACTGCTCGAGGCATGAGCCCACTCCCTCGCGCGCCGGTGGCCGGCATTTGTAGGGGCACGGCGCGCCGTGCCCCTACCTCTCCCCCCGCGCGCCCGGAGGCGGAATCGCTGCCGCCATCAAGAGCTCTGACTGCGCCGGCTGCCCGCGATGCCCAGCAGGACGGCGGCGAAGATCGCGAGCTTAAGGGACGTAAGCCACGAGATCTTGGCGGCCACGAGCCCCTGCTTGACGGCCCCCGGGAACAGGTCCGGGATTGTCCAGGCCCAGAGCACCTTGACCAGCAGAAGCACGACGACGAAGGCGACGGCTGCGATTACCAGACATCCGGGGAAGAACACGACTTTCCAGAAGCTCTTCACGGCCGGGCCTCCCTCAAAGCGTGGTTGTCGGGCATGCAAGAGGGCGCGGGACTCGTGTACCCCGTCTTCACGTCATTACGCCAGGAGCCCGCAGGCTATTCGCCCCTACGGCAGGAAATCGTCGGGTTTGGCCAGTTTCTCGGGCAGGTAATGTTCGATCACGTAGTTGAGGCTGTGCTTGGCGAATGCCTGCTGCTCGACCCTCTGGCCCATCTGGAGCATCTTCTGGATGGCCTTCTGCCACGGCTTGTGGCGCTTGAAGAACGGGTCGTTCTTCATCAGGTCCCTGGCGCGCTTGACGTCCACGTCGGTCAGGGGGTGGGTGGGGAGGTCGTACTTCTCGATGTCGTACGGCGTGACGCCCAGGAAGCGGGCCGTGGGCACGCAGAAGTACTCGTTGATGTGGGCGGCGTTGCCGCTGCCCACCTTCAGCGTCCGGTAGATGTTGCCGTAGCCGTACGGGTCGCCGTCCACGAAGGCGTAGACGTCCAGCTTCTTCTCCTCGCTCAGGCGGCGCACGAAACGGCGGCACGCGCGGGTCGGCACGCCGCCCATCGAGACCAGGATGCAGTTGGCCGTTCGCCAGAAGGAGTGGTTGTTGAGGCGCTGGAACATGCCGGCCGTCTCGATGGCCAGGATGAAGTCGGCCTTCGCCCTGAACTCGAGCTCCTCGACGCTGATGGGCACCGAGTAAGCCCCGCTGCCGAATCTGGTGCAGTCGATCTCCAGCTTCTTCCCCGTGATGCGGTCGCGGTCTATGACGACGAGCTGGCCGGCGACCTCGCCCCCTTTCTCCTCGGGGATGAAGCCGAGCTGCTCCCTGTTGACGGCGAACAGGGCCTCCACGTCCTCCATGACGGCGTCGGACTCGGGCTGCTCGTCGAAGCGCGCGTCGCCCCAGTTTTTTGAGACGTAGTACGCCTCCCTCTTGGTGACCTCTTCCTCGGTGTCTATGGCCTCCTTGGAGAGGGCCATCATGCGCAAGGTCTGGGCGAAGGTCTTCACCGTGTTGTAGGTGAGGGTCCGGGTGATCTTGCCCTTCTTGAGCTTGAAGTAGCCGTCGTCCTCGTCGTAAGCCACGTTGCTGAGCGAGCGCTTCGGGAACTTCAGGGAGGGCCTCTGCTTCCTGCTGATCCGCTCTTTGATTTCCCGAGCGCAGGCGAGTATTGCGTCGCGCGTCTTGCCTTCTGCCACGTTCTTCCCCCGTTTGACTGAGTTACGGACGACCTTACCGAAGACGAAGCATAAGCTCCTCTTAGGGCAAAATCAAGCCGGCGGGCGGCGGACCTGCCTCGCGCTCGGAAAGGCGGATAGGAGCGCCGATCGGGCGCCCGGAAAATGCCTTGCATTGCGGCCTCGATGCGTTATCATGCCCGTTGGTGCGCTTCCGAACAAGCCTTCATCCCCGCGTCTTCGAGGATGTCACGATGAGGATCGTCATACGCGCCGGAGGGGTCGGGACGCGGCTCTGGCCCTGGAGCAGGGCCGACCGCCCGAAGCAGTTCCTGCCTCTGTTCCAGGGGAAGAGCTCCGTGCAGGTGGCCTGGGAGAGGTTCGTCCAATCCGGGCTCGCCGCCCCTGATGAGATCTACCTCTCGGTGGGCAAGCAGAGCCTGGACCTGGCGCTGGAGCAGCTTCCGGACGTCCCGCGCGAGCAGGTCATCGTCGAGCCCGCCCTCAGGGACACCGGAGCCGCCATCGGCCTGGAGACGGTCTGGGTCACGCGGCGCGGTGGCGAAGCCATCATCGCCAGCCTCGGCAGCGACCACTACGTCGGGCGGCCGGACGAGTTCATCAAGGCGCTGTCGGCGGCCGAGCAGTTCATCAAGCACAGCCCGGGTTACCTGGTCGCCATCGCGTGCGAACCGACGCGGGTCGAGACGAACTACGGCCACATCAGGAAGGGGGAAGTGTTGGCCGAGCACGGTGGCATACCGGTTTATGAGGTGGCCGAGTTCACCGAGAAGCCGGACGGGCGGACGGCGCAGAAGTACACGGAGAGCGGCGACTACCTGTGGAACGCCAACTTCTTCGTTTGGGCTTCCGAAACGTTGATGGCGCAGTTCGAGGAGTTCGAGCCGGAGATGCACGACTCCTTCGTGGCGCTTCGCGAGGCGGCCGGGGGCGCGGACCTGCGCGAGGCGATCCGCCAGGCCTACCCGGGCATCAAGAAGATCGCCATCGACTATGCCGTGCTGGAGCCGGCGGCGCGCGCCGGCCGGATGGCCGTCATCCCCGCTGCCATGGAATGGAGCGACATCGGAAGCTGGGCGACCCTCACGGACGCCTTCCCGGCGGACGGGCAGGGCAACCTGTTCCTCGCCCCTGTCCTGTCGGAGGAAACGGTCAACACGACGGTCTTCGCCCGGAATCCCGACCGCAAGGTGATCGCCACGATCGGCCTGGACGGCGTGGTCATCGTCGACACGAAGGACGCGCTCCTCGTCTGCCCGAAGGACCAATCGGGCAAGGTCAAGAAGCTCGTCGAGCGCATGCGCAGGGGCGAGCAGTGGAAGGACCTGGTGTAGCGCTGGAGGGGAACGAGTGGTCTTGATGCGTCGCTCGAAAGGCTTGCTCTTGGCCGTCTTTGTGCGCGCGTTCTGCAGGCGCGGTTGGGCCAGACCGCGGCTCTAGGCATATGGTCATGGGTGATGCGGGACACCTTGTCTTCTGCAGTATAGCACTTAGCGCTCTAGCCATCTTCCACAGCATCTGGAAGGGCCTGCGGCGGCGCAAGGCGTTACTGGAAATCGAGGTCTCCCCGCACCGCCGCGCGTCGTGGCCTTCCTGGGGGGTAGTCGCCCAGGTATGGAATCAAGGGGAAGCGGCAGCCCCCTTGGGGCGAGTTGCCCTGCGGTGGCAGCCTCGGAGAGGGGCCCAGGACGAGGTCTTCCTCGAGTCCGATGTGGCCGCGGGCGCGTTCCTCCCGCCTACGTCAGGGAGGGGCTATTTCCTTTCGCCGCTGCCAGATAAGCTGACTGAGGCAGTCGGCCAGCGCGATACTGAGTTCCTGCTAACGGTGTATTCGCGTGGGCGAACAGCTTGCACGCTACGAGGGTCTCCCTTACGTGAAGCACTCGAGCAGGCGGCAGCGAATGCGGCGGTCGATGTCACCTCTCGCTCGATCGTTGCCGCCATGGGCCAGAAGGTTAGTCTCACGCAGCCTTACCGGCAGGCATACCGCGGGGCACCGACCGATAGAATGTCGATTCAGTACGCAGTGAAGGCCATCGTGGATCAGGTTGGAGTGTCCTACGACTGGGAGCGCTCCTATGCCAATACGAACCCAATCTGCCGCCAGTGGGTTCGGCCGCGCATTGTAGAACGCCCGTGCGGAGACGCTCTGCGCCAGCTTCTGGAGCCGTTTGGGCTCACGTACGGGACCTATCAGGGGCAAGTTGTCCTAGAGCTCGAACCCGGCACAAGGCTGTCGGAGCACATCCCGGGGGAATACGGGTGGTACGAAGAGGGGGAGCTTAGGAGCGCGGTGGTTCTGTACGCGGACCACAGCATGAGGTTCGGCCGCAAGAAGATCCCGCAGTACCGCTGGGAATGGACAGAGGAGGGCCTTATTATCTACTTCTATAGCGATCGGTGGCTCTTCAACGCTCCAGAGCCGGGTGTCTACGAGGGTTCGTACAAGGGACCTGACACGATGAAAGCCCGTCGGAAGATAACCTTGGTGTTCCACAAGCCGTTGGACTGACCGTGTCAATGCCTCTCCTCACTGGGTGCAAGCGTGCGCGGCCCGTCCAGCGTGCGAGGGAGAGCGGACGCGCGCTGCGGCGAGGCCCGGTCTATCTTGTTGACGGAGGTCGTCCGCGGCCGCTAGAATGGACCGCCCGGTGGGGTCTGCGGGCAGTAGCGAGGGAGAGCGCAGGTGGTTCACGTGCGGGACACGGCGGACGGCTTCGTGGTGCCGGTTCTGGTCGAGCCCGGTGCCGGCAGGGACCGCCTGTACGGCGAATATGCCGGCCGCCTGAAGCTGTCCGTCACGGCGCCGCCCGAGAGGGGCAAGGCCAACAGGGCCGTCTGCAAGCTCCTGGCTTCCGAACTCGGCCTGAGCAAGTCGCAGGTCCACATCCTTTCCGGCCACGCGGCCAGGCAGAAGGAGGTGCTCATCGAGCGCGTCTCCCGTGACGCGCTCGAGGCGATCATAGCCTGAGCCGCCTTTCGATGGCCTCGACGGCCGATTCCGGCCGCTACGATCCGTCTCAGTGCCCGACGCCGCCTGCCCGTGAGCCGGCGGGCATGCCGCAACCGGAGACTTCGATTCCGAGGGACAACACCGTGTTCACGAAAGTCGACAGCCAGGCTTCGTTCGTTGACCTCGAACACGAGATGCTGCGGTTCTGGGAAGAGAGCCGGACGTTCGACAAGCTGCGCCGCAAGAACGAAGGCAAACCGCGCTGGTCCTTCCTGGATGGGCCGATCACGGCCAACAACCCCATGGGCGTCCACCACGCGTGGGGCCGCACCTACAAGGATTGCTACCTGCGCTACCACGCCATGACGGGCCACGAGATGCGCTACCAGAACGGCTTCGACTGCCAGGGCCTGTGGGTGGAAGTGGAAGTGGAGAAAGAGCTGGGCTTCACGAGCAAGCGCGACATCGAGCGCTACGGACTCGAGAAGTTCGTCGAGAAGTGCAAGGAGCGCGTGCGCAAGTACGCCGCCGTCCAGACGCAGCAGTCCATCCGCCTCGGTTACTGGATGGACTGGGACGACTCCTACTACACGATGTCGGACGAGAACAACTACACGATCTGGACCTTCCTGAAGAAGTGCCACGAGCGCGGGCTGATCTACCGCGGGCGCGACAGTATGCCGTGGTGCCCCCGCTGCGGCACCGGCATCAGCCAGCACGAGATGCACGAGGGTTACGAGGACGTGACGGAGGATGCCGTCTTCCTGCGCCTGCCCCTGCGTGGCCGCGAGCGCGAGTACCTCCTCGTCTGGACCACGACGCCCTGGACGCTGTCCTCGAACGTAGCCTGCGCCGTCCACCCCGGCCTGATGTACGCCAGGGCGCGCCAGGACAGCGACGTCTACTACCTGGCGCATTCGCGCCTGGACGAGCTGAAGTCGCGCGGCCCGTACGAGGTGCTCGACGAATTCCTGGGCGCCGAGATGGAGGGATGGACCTACGACGGCCCGTTCGACGAGCTGCCGGCCGCCGCCCCCGCCGTCGACGTGCACCGCGTCATCATGTGGGACCTGGTCACCAGCACGGAGGGCACCGGGATCGTCCACACGGCCCCGGGCTGCGGCAAGGAGGACTTCGACCTCTCCGTCAAGCTAGACCTGCCCGTCATCGCGCCCATCGATGAGTCCGGCGTGTTCATGGACGGCTTCGGCTTCCTGACCGGGAAGAACGCTGCCGAAGTCGCCGAGGCCGTCTTCCAGAGCCTGCGCGAGAAGGGCTACTACTACAAGAAGGAGCCCTACACGCACAGCTATCCCCACTGCTGGCGCTGCGGCGCCGCGCTGCTCTTCCGGAACGTGGACGAGTGGTACATCGACATGTCCTGGCGCGATGAGATCGAGGACGTGGCTAAGCAGATCCGCTGGATCCCGGACTGGGGCCTCGAGCGCGAGCTGGACTGGCTGAGCAACATGCGCGACTGGATGATCTCGAAGAAGCGCTACTGGGGCCTGGCGCTGCCGATCTACCGGTGCGACTGCGGCTGGTTCGACGTGATCGGCAGCAGGGAGGAGCTGAGGGAGCGCGCCGTCCAGGGCTGGGAGGAGTTCGAGGGCCACTCCCCGCATCGGCCCTGGGTGGACGCCGTCAGGATCGCCTGCGGCCGGTGCGGCAAGCCGGTCGCCCGCATCCCGGACGTCGGCAACCCCTGGCTCGACGCCGGCATCGTTCCCTACTCCACCGTCAAGTACAACGAGGACCGCGAGTACTGGTCGAAGTGGGTTCCGGCGGACTTCGTTACCGAGTGCTTCCCCGGCCAGTTCCGCAACTGGTTCTACGCGCTGCTGGCGATGAGCGCGATGATGGAGGGCATCCCTCCGTTCAGGACGCTGCTCGGCCATGCCCTCGTGCGCGACGAGAAGGGCGAGGAGATGCACAAGAGCTGGGGTAACGCCATTGACTTCGACGAGGCCGCCGAGCGCATGGGCAGCGACGTGATGCGCTGGATCTTCTGCCGGCAGGACCCGGTCAACAACCTGAGTTTCGGCTGGGCCATCGGCGACCTGACCAGGCGCAAGGTCTTCAACACCCTCTGGAACACGTATGCGTTCTTCTGCAACTATGCGCGGCTGGACGGCTTCGATCCGAACTCCGCGCCCGTCCCTTACGCCAAGCGGCCCGACATGGACCGCTGGCTCCTGAGCGACCTTCAGTTGCTGGTAGCACTCGCCAACGAGAGGCTGGCGGAGTTCGACGTCGCCTCCTTCGTGCGGCGCGCAGAGAAGTTCGTTGACGACCTCTCCAACTGGTACGTGCGCCGCAACCGGCGGCGCTTCTGGCGCGCCAGGGGCGTCGACGACCGCGACAAGCTCGCCGCCTATCAGACGCTGCACGAGGCGCTCGTGACGCTGTGCCAACTGCTCGCGCCCGTCATCCCGTTCATGACCGAGGTCATGTACCGGAACCTGGTGGCCGAGCAGGACCCGCACGCGCCGCAGAGCGTGCATCTCTGCGACTACCCCCGGTGCAGGGAAGAGCTGATCGACGAGGAGCTGAGCCGCCACACCGGCGTGATCACCTCATGCGTGTCCGCCGTGCTGGGGCTGCGCAATGAGCAGCAGATGCGCGTTCGTCAGCCGTTGGGCGAGCTGACCGCGGTCACGGGCGACGCCGAAGCCGTGGCTGCTCTGGCGCGATTCGAGGCGCAGCTCCTCAACGAGCTCAACGTCAAGGCGCTTACGGTCACGGACAGCGCGGAGGGCGTCGAGCGGCTCGAGCTTGTGCCTGACATGAGGAAGCTCGGGCCGAAGCACAAGTCCGACGCCGGCAAGGTCGCGGAAGTCATCCGATCGCTCGATCCCGCTGCGGCGGCGCGGGCGCTGGAGGCCGGCGAGGAACTGGCCGTCAACGTGGACGGCAGGGAAGTGCAGATCGCCCCGGACGAAGTAGAGGTCAGGCGCCAGATGCCCGGGCACCTCGCCGTCGCGCAGGCCGAGGGCGTCATGCTGATCCTGGACACGCGGATCACGCCCGAGCTCGAAGCCGAGGGCTGGGCGCGCGACACCGTCCGCCACGTCCAGCAACTGCGCAAGGAGATCGACCTCAACATCGAGGACCGCATCCACCTGCATTACGCGACCGATTCCGAGGCGCTGGCGGGGGCGATCGAGACGTGGCGCGACTACGTCATGGCCGAGACTCTCTCATTGCGCATGGAGCGCGGGGAAGGGGAGGGCACGCCGAAGACCGTCCGCATCGGCGGCGCGGACCTGACGATCCAGGTCGCGAAGGCGTCGGCGTAGTGGTACCACTTTGCCAAGTCACGGGCCGTTTCGCTCTCGTGCCTGCCAAGAGAAGCGCATTGGTGTCATTCTGAGTTCGCCGTCCGGCGAACGAAGAATCTCGTCGTTTTTGTGACGCCCAAGTGAACGGCAAGATCCTTCATCCCGCCGTAGCGGGACTCAGGATGACAACCGGCGTGGCTCCACGGAGTTGACGTCCTCGAACTAGGGACCTTCAGCGCTGAAGTTGGTGGTTGTCAGGTCGGGCCTCCGCCATGCTGGCAAGTTCGATCTATATTCGTAGGGGCACGGCGCGCCGTGCCCCTACTGCACGCAGCCGAAAGAGGCCTACTCGGGAGTTCAGTGCTGAAGCTGCACTAGCGGCACTCTCCGTCTGCGCCCGGCCCGGCGGCTGTCCTGACCCCGATGGCGACCATTCCGTCCATGAGCCTCTGCCGGCGCGCGGACCTCTGCTCCGTGGGATGCGTGCAGACGTCCTCGATGCCCGGCAATCGCTCGTTCACGATCTCGAGGAACCGACGGACCGGCATCCTGACGCCCCGCGCCAGTCCCAGATAGTCGAGGATGCGCGCGTCAAGGGGGTCGTTGTAGTCGTCCATCGCCTGGGGCGGGTCATGCCTGTCCAGTATCCGGTCGCAACGGCCGTTCGGCTGCAAGTGACTGCACGGGGCGCAGATGAAGTCCGGCCCGATGATGAACCGCGCGGGGAAGTCGCTGCTGTCCGTGAGCATCCGCACCACGGTCCGGACGCCGTTCTCGCCCGGCGTGCGGACGTAGCCGGGGTCCTCGTCCGGCTTGAAGTCACGCACGATGTCCAGCAGGTGATGCGGGCGCAGGTCAATGGTGTCCACGGTGCGTTCCTCCTTCCTCTGGCATGCGTTGCTACTTCCCGTCCCGCACGGCGTCCGCGTCCTCCCACAACCCCTCCAGCACGTACACCCCTGGCGGGTGGAACAGCATCGACCATCCTCCGCTCGTCGCGCGGGGAGCCAGGCTTCCGTGCGGCCCCGCATTGGTACGGCCTGCGGGTCCCGATGTCAAGCGAGAGGCGGGGCGCGTCGTCTTGGCCCCGTCCCGATGCCGTGCTATAATCCGCGCCTCATTGCCGCGGCAGCCCGTGAGGACGCGGCGGGGGGCATGCGTCCTGAGACGCGTGCGCTCGTCCCGCCGAAGCAGTCAGAGATGCGGAGGTCGCAGGTGCGGATGATGCCGGACAACTACGTCGATGCGCTCTTGTCCCTGCCCCGCATGTGGGGTTCGCAGGTGTCGCGCGACGGGGTGTGGGTGGCCTGGACGTGGTACGGGGCCGGTCAGGCGGCGGACGTCTACGCCGCTCCGACCGACGGATCGTCGCCTCCGCTCCGGCTGACGGACACCGCCGACGATTCGGAGCTGGTGTCCTGGACGCCGGACAGCCGGGGCGTGCTCGTGTCTCAGGATCGGGACGGCAACGAGCGCGCTCAGTTGTTCCGCGTTGACCTGGACCGCCCGTGCGAAATGGTGCCCCTGACGGAGCCGGATCCCCCGTACTTCATCCGGGGTGGGGAGCTGCATCCGAACGGACGGTGGCTGATCTACGGCGCCAACTTCGACGCCGCCGCCGGCCGCGAGATCGAGCCGACGTGGATCTACAGGCATGACCTGGAGACCGGTGAGCGTCGAGTGCTCGCCAGGCCGCAGAAGGGCGGCTCGGCCGTCCCCCGCCTGAACTCGACGGGCACCCACGTGCTCTACCCTCGCCGCGATCTGCACCCGGCCGGGACCCAGGTCTGGCTGGCCGACGTCGAAGGCCGGGATGACCGCGAGATAGTCAACCTCGGTGCCGGCGTCAAAGCGCATGCATCCTGGTTCCCGGACGGGCAGCACGCTCTCGTCGTCGGCGAGACCGAGACGCACAAACGGGTCGGCGTGTGGGGCCTCCGGGACGGATTCCTGCGCTGGGTGCTCGACGACGCCGCCCGCTGCGTCGAGCACGCCTTCGCGCCTCACGGCAGCGACCGCGTCGTGGTCGTGGAGGTCAGGGAGGCCCGTGCATGCAGTTCGCTGCTGGACGTGGAGACCGGGCAGGAGACGCCGGTGCGGCCGGCCGGGGCCAGCCTGATTCCGGTGGCTCCCGTCGGCGGGGACTGGGTGGGCGAACGCTATGGCTCCCGTCAGCCGGCGGACGTCGTCCGATTCAGCATCGGGGCGCCGGCGTTGCAGGAGCCCGTCAGTCTGTCGCGAGTGTGGGACCGGACCGGGCTGAGGCCGGCGGACTTCGCGCCTGCCGAGGACTTCCGCTGGCGGTCGGTGGACGGGCTGCCCATCCAGGGCTGGCTCTACCGGGCGCAGCGAAGCCCCCGCGGCACCATCGTCTACGTGCATGGCGGACCGACGGGCCACAGCGAGGACCGATTCAACCCCCAGATCCAGTTCTTCACGCATCACGGCTTCAACGTCCTTGACCCCAACTACCGTGGAAGCACGGGGTTCGGCCTGGAGTTCCGAGAGGCCATAAGGACGGACGGCTGGGGTGGCCGCGAGCAGGACGACCTCCGCACGGGCATCGAGGCGTTGATCGCTGCCGGCGTGGCCGAGCCCGGCCGGGTGGGCATCACGGGTACGTCCTACGGCGGCTACTCCTCCTGGTGCGCGATAACGCGTTTCCCGCTCGAACTCGTCGCCGGCGCCGCGCCCATCTGCGGCATGACGGATCTGGTCGTGGACTACCGGACCACGCGCCCCGACCTGAGGCCCTACTCCGAGGAGATGATGGGCGGCAGCCCGGACGAAGTGCCGGAGCGCTACCGCGACCGCTCGCCCATCAACTTCGTGCGGGACATCCGGGGCGCGCTGCTGATCGTCCAGGGGATGCAGGATCCCAACGTCACGCCGGAGAACGTGCACGCCGTGGCGGGCGCGCTGCGGCAGGCCGGCGTGCCCTACGAACTGCTCGTCTTCGAAGACGAGGGCCACGGCATCGCCAGGCCCGGCAACCAGAAGAAGCTGTATCTGCGCCTGCTCGACTTCTTCGAGCGGGCATTCTCCAAAGGGCGCTGACAGGTCGCAAGCGCGGGCCTGGGATTGCACCGCCCGCCACTTGCGTCGGAGCACATGCCGCCATGTCGAGAACGCACCTCTTGCTCGCGATGATCGCCCTGTTCCTTTCCGGAACGGGCACTCGGATGCTGCTGGGCGCAACGCCCGGCGAGGCTGAACTCTACTCGTGCGACTTCGAGCAGGGCGCCGGCATCTTCCGTCTCGTGGCGGAAGGCGATGGCGTCAGCGCCGAGTTGGACGGCGGCACTGCCCACGGCGGGCGCCAGTGCGTCAAGCTGATGGATGACGGCGCGGACGATGCGGACCTCGCCTGGGGACAGGAATGGGCGAACTGGTCGCAGAAGCAGAACCGTGCCTCTCTGCAGTGGGCGCGCCATTGGAAACCCGAGGATCGGTTTGCCGTCCGCAAGGGCTGCGCCTACGAGGTCCGCGCGCACGTGAAGCTCCTCGACGCGCACGGAGTGGGCATCAAGCTGACCGTCTGGAGCAGCGAGGGCCTGCCCGTGCGCGGCCAGCCGGAGCGCTACAGCCCCATCCTGACGGGGACGCGCGACTGGTGCTGGGTCTCCGCGCGCGTGGCCTGCACGTCCGGCGACGGCGAACTGGCCGATGTCGTCATCGGGCTCCTCGGCGGGGGGACGGCGTGGGTCGATGACGTGCGCATCGTGGAGTACGAGGAGCAAGACGCCCCGTCCACCGACTACGGGCTCTACCCTCCCGCCCGTCTCGAAGCGGTGCGCATTGAAACCGCCTCGTGCATCGCGCTCGAGTTCATCGGCGACCTGCAGTATTTCAAGGCCGAGAAGCCCGAGAACTGGCTGGTCCAGAGCGAGGAGGATCCGGCGTTCGGAGGCGGCGTGCGGCCCATCAAGGTGGGCCGAACCAGGGCCCTGGACAACCCTACCGGCAAGCTCTGGTGGGCTGATACGTACCGCCATAACGTCTTCCTTCTCTTGCCCACGCCGCTCCGGTCGGGCATGCGCTACCGCCTGACAATGGCCAACGTGGGCGTCGAGCGCGAGGAGTTCGAGCTGCCGTTCGACGAGCGCACGAATCTGAACCGCAACATCAAGGTCAACCAGTACGGCTACGTGCCCGACGCCTTGAAGTACGCCTACCTGGGCGGCTGGCTCGGCAGCGCGGGGCCCCTGCCCCTCGACGGGTACACCGGCGAGTTCGCCGTGATCGACGCGCGGACCGGCGATGCTGTCTTCCGCGGCACTCCCGTCCTGCGGATGGCCCACGACGCCGAGGAGCCGATGAGCACCAGCTCCCTGCATAACCTGACGGGCGAGGACGTCTACCAGCTCGACTTCTCGCAGGTGACCGCCCCGGGCGAGTACTTCATCCTGGTGCCGGGAGTGGGCCGCTCTTACGCCTTCCGCGTCGCCGGCGACGTTTACGCCGAGCCGTTCTACCACTGCGCGCGGGCGATCCTGCATCAGCGGTGCGGGATCGAGCTGAAGGAGCCGTACAGCAGGTTCGCGCGCAAGCCCTGTCACCGCAGCGCCGGCATCGAGATCGCCGCCACGATCGTCGAGCACGGCAGCGAGGATGAGGACCAGCTCGTGGAGGAGAATCCTGCGCTCAAGACGGGCACGATCGTGGACGCCTGGGGCGGATATCACGACGCGGCCGACTACGACCGTCTGGTCGGACACTATCGCGTTCCTGCGTGTCTGCTTCAGCTCTATGAGATGTTCCCCGGCGCCTTCGGGGACGGGCAGTTGGACCTGCCGGAGAGCGGCAACGGCATCCCGGACATCGTCGACGAAGCGCTGTGGCAGGTCGACTTCGGAGTGCGGATGCAGGACGCGCAGGATGGGGGAGTGCGGGGCGGAGCCGGCCCGAACGCCGTCGTCACTGCCCCGGCCGATCTGGACGAGCACCCGATTCACGTCTACAGCAAGGACCCCATCACAAGCCTGTCGTTCGCGGGCGTGGCAGCGCAGGCCGCCCGAGTGCTTGGCGGACTCGGCGAGGCGGGCAGGGCCGCCCCCTACCTTGAGCGCGCCGAGAAGGCATGGGCGTACGCGGTCGCACACGGGGGGAGCGAGTTCGCAATCCCCTACGCCTTCGCCGCCGTGGAGCTCTACAGGACTATGGGCAAGCGTGAATACCATGATGCTTTCCTGAAGGCGGCGGATGCCGTGGTGAAGCTCGACCCGCTCGCCCAGGCCAGGCACCAGGGGCTGTTCGTGTGGAATGTGTGGACCTCGTATGTCATGTGCCAGAGGGAAGGCACTGACGAGGCCGTGAAAGAGGCGTGCCGCCGTCGGATCGTCGAGGCTGCCGAGTGGGAGCTCCAGAACATGGAGACGTACGCCTACCGGACGCCCAACCTGATCGACCGCCCGATCCGCTACGGCTGGGGCTGCGGCACGAACTTCCCCGGCGGCGAGTTCCAGGTCATGGCCTGGCGCCTGACCGGGCAGAAGCGCTACCGCGACCACGCGCTCCTGGCGGCGGACTTCTCTCTGGGCTGCCATCCCACGGGCGAGGTCTTCATCACCGGCCTCGGTCAGCGGTCCATCAACTGGCCGATGCATTCCATGTCCGATCCCATGGCCACGCAGATCGGGGCGCCTGTCGAGCACCGGCTGCCCGGCATCCCCATCTTCGGCGTGCACGCCTACCCGCTGGGGTTCAGCGGGTGGCAGAGCCAGCTTCTCTACGTTTATGCCAACCCCTCAACGGGAGCCGATAACTACTATCCGCCCGCCAGGGACTGGCCCGACCTGAGGCTGTTTGCCGACATCGGCTGGGTTCCCATACTCAGCGAACACACCGTCGCCTCGACCATGCTGCACACGACGTACCTGTACGGCGCGTTGCTGTCCGCGGGCTCTTTTGGGCAGGGCGACCGGTAGGGGCACGGCGGGCCGTGCCCGAGCGAGAGCAGAAGTAGGAGCAGGAGCAAGAGCAGGAGGCGCGGCGGCGATTGCATCCGCGCGCGGTTCGGGTATCCTATGCGTTCCCGTCCCCGCAGCCCCGGCCAGCCCGGCTGCCCTGCGGAGGGTATGATCCGTCAGCTTCAGCCAGCGCGGAGGAGTGGCATGAGCAAGCCCAGGGTCGCGTGTCAACCCATCATCTTCGGCAGGCGCGAGGATTACGGCCTAGACAGGATGCTGAAGGCCATGGCGGACGCCGGCTACGACGGCGTCGAGATAGGACCGCAGCGCAGTCCCGAAGGGAACGAGGAGCTGCGCCGCCTGCTCGGCGAGAACGGCCTGGCCGTGGCGGGCTCGCATATGGGTTACGAGGGCCTGGACGGGATCGACGGCCAGCTTAAGTTCCTGAAGGACTTCGGGGCGAAGCTGCTCATGGTCTCCGGCGTCGGGGACCGGGAGAAGGGCGCCGCCGCATACGCCGACGCGGCAGTCGGCCTGAACCAGGCCGGCCGCCGCGCCGCCGACGAGGGCATCAGGCTCTGCTACCACAATCACTCCTGGGAGTTCCAGGACACGTTCAGCGAGGGGTCGGGGATGGACATCCTGCTGCGCGAACTCGACCCCGGACGCGTCAAGCTCTGCGTGGACGTCTATTGGGTCTACGACGGCAGGCTGGATCCGGCCGAGTTTCTGCTCGAGTGGCATGATCGCGTGGCCACGGTGCACCTGAAGGACCGCAAGAACGACACCTTCGCCGAGGTGGGAGAGGGCGTGCTGGACTTCCCAGCCATCTTCCGCGTGCTGGGGCCGATGGACCTGCCTTGGGTGATCACCGAACAGGACCGCACCGACAAGGACCCCGCCGTCAGCATCAAGATGAGCCGCGACTACCTGCGTGACGTGATCGGCGTCTGACGGCAAGGCCGACCGCGCAGACACGAAGGACCCGGAGACGGAATCGCGGAAGTGGCGGGGCGTCCTTGCGCGAGCCGTGCCGGGCCGCGTGCGGCGCCTGCGCGTGAGCGCCGGCCCTCGCCACGACCGAACCGGAGCGAGAGCATGCGATTTCCCATTGCCCGCATGACGTCGGGCGTTGTGGTCCTGGCTCTTGCCTTGATCCCTTGCGGAAGCGGAAGGGCGGAGGAGGCCGTGGTTCGCGTCGACGCTGCGAAGGTGCTGCACACGGGCAACCGGCGGATGCTCATCGGATCCAACGTCGCCCTGTGGAATGCGCAGGAGACCTTCTCGACGCCGGAGCTGCACGGCTGGCTGGAGGACCTGGGCATCGGCCTCATCCGCATGCCGGGAGGCTCCTGGTCCGACATCACGTACTGGAACGGGCACGGCGTGCGCGGCGCGGACGGCAGCATCGACCCCAGTCACGTGAAGGACGGCTTCCCGGCCGTCGATTACAGCGGCTACGCCCCTTCGATCATCGTGGGCGGCCGGGGGGAGGTGTCGACCAGGGAGGTGACCGACGTGAAGACGGTGCACGAGTTCATCCGCAGCGTTCCGGGCTGCGAGACGCTCGTGTGCGTCAACGCCGGCACCGGCCGCGCCCTCGACGCCGCCGAGTGGGTCCGGTGGGCCAACAAGGTGATGGGCTACAACGTCCGGTACTGGGAGGTGGGCAACGAGCTCGCCGGCTCCTGGGAGGCGGGGCACCTCCTGCCGGACGGCACCGAGCTGACAGGCGAGATCTACGCCGAGCGCTACCGCCAGTTCGCCCAGGCCATGAAGGCTGTCGATCCGACGATCAGGGTCGGCTGCATGGACTGGCTCCCCGACGTCTTGAGCCATTGCGGCGAGCTGGTGGACTTCATCTCCTGGCATACCTACCCCCTGCGAAGCACAATGTCGAGGCAGGAGATGATGGCCGTCCCGGAGCGTGACCTGGCACGCATTGCGACCGCGACGCACGAGTTGGTCCGCAGGTACCAGCCGGCCCGCGAGGACGAGATCGAGCTCGGAGTCAGCGAGTGGAACCTGGGCCTCGAGGGCGGCATGGAAGTGGACGTGTTCGGCGCCATCTGGACCTCCGTGTTCGTCGGCGAAATGCTGCGCAACGGCGTCGACTTCGCCAACCAGTGGGACGCGTTCACGCACAACGCCGGTGGATCGCTCATCTTCAGCCAGAAGCCGTATCTGCGCAAGGCGCAGTACTGGGCGTTCTGGCTCTGGAGCCACTACATGGGGGACGCCCTGCTGGAGTGCTCGGTTGACGGCCCGGACTGGCTGCGCGCCTTCGCCACGCGCTCCGAAGACGCCGTCTGCCTGATGACCATCAACTCCTCGGAGGACGAGGAGGCCGTCCTGGAGGTGCGGACCGAGGGCTTCCAGCCCGCGCCGGAGGGGGAGACGGCTCTGCTCTCCCACCGCCAGTGCTTCTGGGACCGGCTGGCCAATCGGCCCCTTTGGAGCAGCGAGCCGCAGGCGGACCCCATCGCCATGGGCCCGTCCTTCTCCGTGAACGTGCCGCCCATGTCTGTGAAGTGCGTGCGGATCCCGTCCGTCGACAAGCCGGGCATCTCCGCGCGTGCCGAACGGCGTCGGGGGATGGAGGGGAAGGACTTCGGCGCGGCCGAGCTGCGGGTCATCTTGCCCTCGTCGGGCTATGAGGATACGCAGATGAAGGGCTGGGTCCTGGCCTTCTTTCCAGGGACGGAGGACCCGTACCCCGCGCCGCTGCCGAACGCGCGGATCGCAGTGAGCGGGCCGGCCGGAGCAGACCGGGCCGAAGTCCGCCTTGCTGAGGCCGCCGGGCCGTTCACGCTGCGGCCGACGGGCCCCGGCGAGGCCGTTGTTACCGCGTCCTTGGGTGAGCAGGCCGTCATGGCCGCGGTGGTGCTCCAGAAGTCCGAACCGAGGCCCCAGGTCCTGTGGGAGTTCGAGACCGAGTCGCTCGGCCGAGGCTACCGCTCCCACTGGCACCTGAGCACGGACGACAGCATCCGGCCGAACCAGCGGGTGGCCCGGATTGACGTTCCGGGCGTCATCCCCGACCAGGAGCACCGGGAGCTGCTCGTCATCTCGGACTTTCCGAGGGGGGCGGGCCTGAGGCGCGAGAACATCCGAGGCGTGTTCTTCGACGTGGCCGTCTCGCGCGACTTCCAGTGCGAGGACCCCGATGCCCGCATCGAGATCGTCATGCAGAGCCCGGCCGACTACTGGATGGCGCTGGGCAGCGTGCCGCTCCCGAAGGCCGGCGACCGGTGGGAGACGCACACGCTGATGGTCACCAATCCGAAGCACATTGAGGCAATGCCCGCCGCTTACAACGTCTGGTTCGTCCTGCAGGCGCGGAAGCCCGTTACCGGCGCCGTCTTCATCGACCGCGCCGGGCTGATGGTTCGCTGAGGGAATGGGAACATGGTAACACGTGCCGTAGTAGCGCTCGGCGTCCTGCTGGCAGCCGGTGTCGCCTCGTGCACTGTTGCGGCCGCCGGCGACAGCGCTGTCCCGGGCGGCGCGCAGTCGTCCGTTACTCCTGTAGAGGTGCGCGTGGACGCGGCCGCCGGCCGCCGCCCCATCTCGCCCTATATCTACGGCAAGAACGGCGTCGGCGAGGACGCCGAGGTCGCTAGGGAGGCAGGCCTGCGCATCAGCCGCGAGTCGAACGGCAACAACTGCACGAAGTATAACTGGCGCAACGACCTGTCCTCGCACCCCGACTGGTACAACAATGTCTACAAGCAGGGCTGGCCCGACCGGGCCCGGATGCTCCAGGATCAGTTCCGCGACTTGCAGATCATGTTCTGCTTCCAGGTGTTGGGATGGGTGGCCAAGACGGACGAGCACAATTACAGGGAGGGGGAGGTGCCTGAGGGTCAGCGGCCCGACCCCCACGAGGACCTGTGCGGCGGTGGGGACGCCTCCCTCTACCTGGAGCCTTGGACGGCGAAGGACACTGTGGACATCCTGGACCACTGGTTTGGCCCCGGCGGCCTTGGCCTCGACCCCGAGCGCTTCCGTTACTGGCACATGGACAACGAGCCGGCCTGCTGGCCGTCCACACACAACGACGTGTGTCCCGAGGACCTGACGGCGGAGGACGTGGTGCAGAAGTACGCAGCCGTCGCGCGCGAAGTCAGGTCGCGCTACCCGCAGATCAGGCTCATGGCGCCCGGCTTCACCTCCGAGTGGATGTGGTGGAACTTCAAGAACGAGTTCGTCGACGGGATGCCGTGGATGGAGTACTTCATCAAGCGCATGGCTGAGGAGAGCCGCAAGTTCGGCCGCAACCTCATCGACGTGATCGATTTCCACACCTACGGCAACGTGCGTTCGGAGGAGGACGTCCTCCAGGAGCACCGCATGCTCTACGACCCGAACTACCAGTACCCGGGCGCCAACGGCTGCAAGCGCTGGCCGGACGGCGGATGGCACGAAGACCAGAAGGTCGAGATGATCTTCGCGCGCACCGAGCAATGGCTCGACCAGTACTTCGGCCCGGACCACGGCATCGGCATCGGGATCACGGAAACGGATGTGGGGGCCAGCGAGATGGCGTGCGCCCTGTGGTACGCCTCCATGCTGGGCACGTTCGCCGACCATGGCGTGGAAGTCTTCTGCCCGTGGGGATGGCACGAGAGCTGGTGGGAGGTGCTGCACCTGTTCAGCAGCTACGCCGGAGCGACGCGCGTTGCGGCAAGCTCGACGGACGAGGACATGGTCTCCGCCTATGCGTCCGTCAGCGGTACGGGCGATGCCATGACCATAATCTTCGTCAACCGCTATCAGGACGGGGCACGACAGGTGCACGTGTCGATCGCCAACTACGCGCCCCGCGAGGGGGAGCACGTGACGCTATCCCTTCACGACCTGCCGGAGCGGACGCGGACCTTCAAGTCTATCGCGGACAACGCGTTGCAGAAGGGGCGCGTCAAGGTCGAGAAGGGGAGCCTTCTGCTTGACCTGCCCCCGTACTCGATAACCGCCGTCATGTTGGAGGGCCGCCCGGTCGCGGAGTAGCAGCGCCGGCGAGAGGGACCTGCCTCCCGCCTGCGCGTTGGGAGGACGGCCGAATGGGCGGATGGCGGCTGATCGGTTGACGATCCAGGAGTGCCCACATGCCTACCGAAATCGCGATTGACGGGACGGAGTTCCTGATCAACGGGCGGCCGACCTACGAGGGCGTGTCGTGGCAGGGCCACCGCGTCGAAGGGCTGCTCATGAACGCCCGCATGATCCAGGCGATCTACGACGACGAGTGCCCCGAGACGCGCGAACGCTGGCGGTATCCCGACACGGGAGAGTGGAGCCCCGAACGCAATACGGACGAGTTCTGCGCCCACCTGCCCGAGTACCGCGCGCACGGCCTGCTCGCCTGCACGGTCGGGCTCCAGGGCGGCTCGCCCGGCCACGCGCCGGACATATACGACAACTACGTCATGTCCGCGTTCAGTCCCGACGGCTCGTTCAAGGAACCGTACTTCGACCGGCTGCTGCGCGTGCTCGAAGCGGCCGACCAGTGCGACATGGTCGTGATCGTCAATTACTACTACTGGAAGCAGGTGCAGCGCTTCCCCGACGACGCCGTCCTCTACGACGTCGCCGAGCGCGTGTCCGAGTGGCTGCTCAAGACCGGCTGTCGCAACGTCCTGGTGGACGTGGCGAACGAGAGCGCGCACTGGTGGAACCGGCCCGTCTTCGAGCCGGAGAACGTGCACTCCTTCGTCGAGGCCGTGAAAGGCGTCAGCGTGGCCGGCCGCCGCCTCATGGTCGGCGCCAGCAGCGGGGGAGGGGACGCGCTACCGTTCGGCAGGTGGCTGGCCGCCGAAGACATCTCCATGCCGCATGGCAACGGCTGCACCCCGGATCAACTGACCGCGAAGCTGCGCCGGCTGAAGGGAATGGACGAGTACCGAGAGCGCCCCCGCCCGATCGTCATCAACGAGGACGGCATCTTCACGGAGAACATGGAGGCCGCCGTCGCGGAGCACTGCTCGTGGGGATTCCACTGCCAGGGATTCGGCAGCGGGTTCAACGACGGGCTGATGGACTGGACGGTGCGCGGACGTGAGTCGATCTATGAGGAACTGAGCGGCTTTCAGACCCCGCCCATCAACTGGGGCATCAACACCGAATGCAAGCGTGCGTTCTTCGGCCGGCTCAAGGAGATCACGGGCGGCGCCTGAGTCTCCCGGGGGCCGGGCAGGAACGCCCGAGCGAGGAGGCCCGTCGGCTTCTGCCGAGGACCCCTCTTTCGTCGGAGGCCCGATTCGCCCCCCAGGCGGGCATAATGGCGCCGGTGGTTGGGGGCTGGCACTATAGCACTAGCGGGAGGAGGCGCGTCATGGGCGGCAGGGGGAAGGTTATCGGTGTCGTCGGCGCGGTCGTGGTGCTTGCCGTCTTGGTTATCGCAGGCATCGCCACGAGGGATCGCACCGGCCACGGGGCGCTGGTAGTGGAAGCGCCGAAGGGGCTGGGCCAGGGCACGTTTGTCGGCGAACAGGAGGGCTACTGGGGCGAGAAGCAGTACACCTACCGCTTCTCTCAGCCCGACGGGAAGGAGGTCACGATGAGCTTTCCTCGCCGGCTCGGCGAGGTCTACGACGAGCAGAAGAACCTGGCGGAGATGCAGAAGCTGCAATCCGCGGGGAAGGGGGAGCTGGTCGGGCTGTGGCGTGCTGGCGGTCGCAAGCTGTATACCTATCGGTACGTCCTGTCCGACGGCTGCACGGGCACCCTCATGCGGACCGACCCTTGCCTGGGCGACGAGGAGGCGATGTTCGACGAGGCCGAGAGGCGGGCCCTCGCGGGAGAAGGGGAGAAGCTGGCCGGCCCGGGTGCCGTCCTCGTCCGCGTGACCCTCAGCGACGGGCGTCAGATCATCTACAGCTCCGACGAACCGCTGCCGCGCTGAGTGGAGCAGCCGTGACCGGCGGCCAAGCGCCCACGGGCGGCGCCTGAGTCCCCGAGGCCAATTGGGAACGCCCGAACAGCGCCCTAGAGCAGCGACCTCATCAGGTGCTCGAACGCGCGCGCCGGGATGCCCTCCCCGATGAACTCCTCCAGCCGGTCGCGGCCGATCTTGTCAAGCAGTTTCTGGGCGGCTTGGATGATGGCAATTGTGGCGCTCATCTGCTCCACCGGGTCGCCGTCGTGCGTCAGTACGTCGTAGGCGAGCCATCCTTCCCACGCGAGTCGGTCGAGGTAGAAGAGCGTCTCGACGAGGTCCCAGAGGAAGACCGACCCGGGCAGCATGTCCCAGTCCCAGTCGCGCGCGTTGTCGTTGAAGTGCACGTAGAAGAGGCGTCCCGCCTGATGGGCCAGTGCGGCCATCTCCGCCGGCGTCTCCCCGGCGACCAGGGCGTGCCCCACGTCCATGGTCACGCCGACGTTCGCAAGCCCGAGCTTCTCACAGAGGTAGAGGCTGCGTCCCATGTCAGCCAGGACGCAGTAGTTGCGTGCCTCGTTGGGCTTGTACTCCAGGCTGATCTTCACGTCGGCGCGATGGGCGGCGCCTTCGATGATGCCTTCCTCCAGCCACTTCCACTGCTTCGTGTAATCGGCCTGGAAGCTGTAATTGTGCCCGTCGATCAGCGGGCAGCAAGTGACCATCCAGACATCGAGCTCGGCGGCCAGGTCCATCGCCGTCTTGAGGTCTGCGACGGCGTCGGCGCGGAGGGCCGGGTCCGTTGACGTGAACGAGCCCGACTGCCACTTCTTGGCGGCCTTTACGTTCAGGTTCACGGCGGAGACGGGCAGGCCGCAGCGCTTGATCTGCCGGACGCCTTCCTCTACGTCGGCGAAGTCGGCGGGGTAGACGACCTCGATGCCGTCGATCCCGCGGACAGTGGAGGCCATCTCGAGCCGCTCGGCCAGGTCGCGGGCCGGCTGATACTCGTGGAAGCGGTCGGCCTGCCGGCCCATCAGGCCGATCATGACGGAGTGCTTCAGCTCTGCGGACATGGCTTCGCCTCCCGTGGAGTTACGTGAATAGACCTATGGAGAACTGCGTAGCCAATGTGCTGACCCCGTGCGCTCTGTCATTCTGAGGAGAGGCGAAGCCACGACGAAGAATCTCGCCTTGCTGGACAGGGGAAAACGAGATTCTTCGGCCGCCCTGCAGCGGCCTCAGAATGACAACTCCTCGATGGCGGCAACCCTGTCATTACCGGCCCCAATGGCGGCGCCGCCGGCCGCTTCTACTCGTGGTGGAGCGTCTCTATCGCGTCCATGTGGGCGGCGCGAAGCGCCGGGATGATGCTGAAGAGCAGGCTGCAGAAGATCGCCCCGGCGGCCGTCAAGAGCGGCGTCAGCAGCCCGACGTGGGCGGGGATCTCCTTGAAGTAATAGACCTCCGGGGGGAAGGGGTCGAAGTGGATCGTCGCCTTGACGAACTCGCGGACGACGTTGATGTTGTCCGCGAAGATCAACCCTCCCGCCACGCCCAGCAGCGCGCCGATGACGCCGATGGCCAGCCCCGCAATGACGAACGCCTGGCAGATCTGCCCCGGCCGGAACCCGATCGCCTTCATGATGCCGATGTCGCGGCGCCGCTCGTAGACCATCGTCGTGACGATGGCGAAGATGAAGAAGCCCTCCAGCACGAGCATCAGGCTCAGGATCAACGCCTGAAGGAACCTCTCCATGGCGACGGCTTCCAGGAACGTCTTCTGCTGCTCCTCCCACGTCATGATGGAGAAGCCGGGGCCCGTGTAGTGCACCCGCGCCAGTCCGTCCCGGCCCAGAGCGACGGCCCGTTCGCCGTCGGCGCTGAAGACGGCGTCCTCAACCGCACCCGACTCGGCCCCGAAGGCGAGGTACTGCGTCGCCTCGGTCGGCGGGCCGAGCGCCTGAACCTGCCAGAGCCTGACGCCCTCCGCTCCGGCGCTCATCACCAGGCCCGATCGGCCGCGGAACCCCACGCCGACCACGCTGCCCCCGTGGGCCTGCCACGCCCCGATGCTCTCGCCGTTCTGTGCCCGCCACAGGGAAACGCTCCCGTCCGCGTGGCCGGTCGCGATGACCTGGCCGTCCGGGCTGTAGGCGCCGCTCCTGGGTGGGGACGCGCCGGCCTCCCCGAGGGTGGCCACCAGCGCTCCGCGCTCGGCATCCCAGATGCGCGCGGTGCCGTCCTCGGCGGCCGTCAGCACGCGTTCGCTTCCCGGATCGAAGGCCACGGCGTTGACGCGGCCCGCATGGCCCGCCAGCGCCGCCGTGCGCTCGCCGTACGGCGCGTCCCAGACGGTCGCGGTCCCGTCCTCGTGCGCCACCGCGAGCCATTGGCCGTCGGCGGAGAAGCCGAGCGCCGTAACGGGTCCATCGCCAGGGGCGGCGTCGAAGGCCTGCGCTGCCGCCCCCAGGCTGCGCACCTGCACCGAGCCGTCTGCGCGGCCGGTCGCCAGCAGCTCGCCCTGCGGGCCGAGGGCAATGGCCGTGGCGGCGGCGCGCGGGGCCTTCTCTCCCTGCTCGTCGGAGTCGCCGCCGCTTGCGTTGCTCTCTTGTCCTGTGCTGACCTCGTACGCCGCCACGTGCCCGTCCTCGGAAAGCAATGCGAGCCGGGAACCGTCACGGCTGAGGGCGACCCGCCGCGCGCCTCGGCCGGCTTCTCCGAACTCGCGAAGCACGAGGCCGGGCGCCAGCTTCTGGCGCAGCGCCGTCCGGACGGCCCCCGCATTCTCGTAGTCGTCCAGACGGATGTTGAGCCCGCTCACCGCCCCGCTCGAGTCGACGAGCTCGGTCGCGGTGTCAAGGGCCATGATCACGTACTTGCTGTCGTAGTCGATGTACCTGGTCTCGAAGAGGCCGTTGATGGCGTACGGAAACAGGCGCTTCTCCAGGCTGGGGGTAGCGGTGATGAGTATGATCCGCCCGGGCTGGGCGTCCAGCAGGTCGGGGTTGAAGATGGGCCACTCGGGGGTGAACCCGGGGAACATCTTGCCCACGAAACAGGCCTTCAGGAGGCCGCCTTCGGGGTTGGGGTACGTCTTGCGCAGGTCCTCCAGCTTGCCGACGCGCATGTAGTCGGGCAGATCCGAAACGGTCGCCTCGTACTCGGGATGGACGCCGCGGAAGAAGACGTGCTCCATGTACTCCACGCCGGGCAGGCGCACCAGGCCGAAGCCCTGGATGAAGGGCGCGGCGCCCCGGACGTGCTCGACGGATAGGACCTGGTCGCGCCAGGTCTGCCAGTCCTTCAGGCCGTAGACGCGCCCCGTGAAGGGGCGGATCGTCATGTCGCTCAGGTAGCCCCGGATGGCCTCCGTGAGCCGGATGTGGAAGCCCGTGAACACGCTCATCACGACGATCAGCACGCCCACGCTCAGCGCGACGCCCACCATTGCCAGGTACGAGAGTTTCTTCTTCACCAGGTAGCGCAGGCCGATGAAGATGGGGTCGTAGCTAAGCAACGGCATGCGCCGGGCGCGGCGGTCGAGGCGGACTGGCGCGTCGTCCCTCATGTCCGGGCATGGCCCTCAGCGGGTGGCGGTGGCGAATGCTGCGCGCATCAGCTTACTTGAGCCGCGCCAGAACTGACAAGTGCATGCCTCCCGACCGGCGGGCGGGGCGCCCGGCCGGTGCGGCTTCGGGCCGCGGCGTTTGAAGGAGGGGTCCCCAACAGGTATAATGCGGGCTTTGGGAGTAAATCCACCGCTTGCCTGAGGAATCCTCCAGTGGCCAGAGTGTGTGCCATATGCGGCAGGAAGACCACCGCCGGACGTAGCATCTCCCGGCGCGGCCGTGCCAAGCACCTCGGCGGCGTCGGCATCAAGACGACGGGCGTTAGCAAGAGGACGTTCAAGCCCAACCTGCAGCGGGTTCGCGCGTTGGTCGACGGCGCTCCGAAAAGGATGCTCGTCTGCGCCAGGTGCATCCGGGACGGCAAGGTCACCAAGCCCGCCAAGTAACACCACCTCTGCGGATCGGCCGAATGCCCATCACGCGCCAGGAAGTGGAGCACGTGGCCTATCTGTCACGGCTCGCCCTGTCGGAAGAGGAACTGCAGAAGTTCGCCGCTCAGCTCGACGCCATCCTGGGCTACGTGGCGAAGCTCAAGGAGCTGGACACCGAGGGCGTCGAACCGATGGTGCACGGCATCGAGGGGCAGGAGCGCGTGCGCCAGGACGTCGTGGGCGAGTCTCTCCCCCGCAAGGAAGCCCTCCAGAACGCTCCCGACACTGCCGACGGCTGCTTCAAGGTCCCCCGCATCATCGAGTAGCGTGGAGCCCGGTCAACCCCTGGCGAGCGCGCCGCCTAGCGCGGCCGCGAGCAGCGCGTACGCTTCAGTCGTCAACGAGCCCAGCCAGCGCAGCATCTCTCCCGTCCCTTCGCCGGCGTCGCATCGCTCCATGCCCGCCGGCCTCAGCAGGGAACGGGCGAAGCCCGGCACGTCCGACGTGGCCGGCAACTGCCCCTCGGGCAGATCGATCGGCAGGAAAAGGCTCAGGTTGTAGAGGAAGCTCAGCCGTTCGTAGGGCTCGGCGGCCGCTTCCCGCGTGCGGCCCCACAGCAGGAGGCTGACGGGATGGGCGGCGGTGTGGGGGCTCTCGTGCAGCGTCTTACGGATCACGTAGAACGTGCACTGGCGCGTCATCTCCATCGGGGTGTAGAGGCCGGCTTCCGGGAACAGGTGATGCATGCACACGTTGACCTCCCGGGCCAGTCCGTCCAGGGCCTCCCAGCATTCCCGCAGGAAGGCGTGTAACGCCGGTCCTGCGTCGGCGCCCCCGCGGAGCCTTCCCAGCAGGGCCTCCCGGCAATCGGCAGCGGCCTCCAGCCGCTCCGCCGTGAACCGATGCAACGCCGCAAGCAGCTCTGCTTCGTCCGGCGGCAGGACGCGCGCCGCCGCCTCCAGGAGGGCGGTTCTCGATTCGGCAGCCATTGAGTTCACTGCGCCCCGGCAGGGGAGGGAAGCTTGTTGATGATCTTGATGTCGACTGCGCCCGTCCCGGCGTCGATGGACTTGGCCAGAAGGGACACCTTGTTGTCCTGATTGAGGGCGTCCCAATAGAACTCGGCCACGTCGCCGGCGTCGCCGCGAAGCTCGACGGGGTACGGCTCGCCCTCGAAGCAGGGCAGGGGGGAGCCGTCGCCGGAGTAGGTCGTCACGCAGTGCCCCACGCCCGGGATCGCGGTCTCGTAGTCGAAGAAGTGCCGCACGGCATACCTGCCGTCGTTCTCGACGGCCTTCAGGATCGCCAGCTTGTAGGCGTTCACGGGGTCGTGCAGGTCCACGAGCCCCGCGATGCGGGGCGTGAAGTTCGGCGCGTCGGGCTCGAACGTCCGCGTGGCGAGCGCCTGCCCGAAAGTGCCGCCCCCCCGCAATGCGTCAAAGATCGTGTCCGTCTGGTCGCCGTTCGAGACGACGTGGGCGGCGCCGAACGTGCGGACGCAGTTGTAGATGATGAGAGACGGGTTCTTGACCTTCGACTCGTCGTGGGGAGCCGTGCGCACGGCGTCCCCGTCGCGCACGAAGATGCGGTTACGGCTGTTCTCGGTGCGCCCCATGATCCAGTAGACCTGCACATAACGCCGCGAGTCGGGCGTCAGTCCGATCACGATGCCCCTGCCGGGGTAAGCGTTCTCCCGCAGCGCCTGCATGTTGGCCTGCGCCAGACGTTCGATGTCCATGTACCGCCCTCCAGGCGTGACGGCCGTGTGGCAGCGCGCGTGAGCCTGCCTGACGGATTATAGGACGGCTGGCCCCCCAGTCAACTTCAGGGGCGGGGGTCAGAGGTCGAGGTACCAGAGCAGCATGGCCTCATGGGCGATGTCGGGGCAGGCGGCGTAGGCGTTGCAGTCGATGGTGCGCAGTTCACAGCCGTGCTTCGCGTAGAAGCGGCACGCGGGCACGTTGACGTTCTGCGTCTCTATCTTCATCTGGGTGCAGCCGCGCTGGCGGGCCCAGTCGGCCGCGCGACGAAGGAGCTCCGAGCCGATGCCGCGCTGCCTGAGGTCGGGCCGGACGCGGATGTCCCACAGCACGGCCAGGTCGTCTCGCCCCTCCAGCACCTCCACGCCGGCGGTCCTGGTTGCGATGATGGCGCCGCCGACCGCGTCCCGCCCGTCGAACGCCATCAGGATGCCCCATTCGGACATGTCGAACTCGTCCGGCCAGCGCGCGGGGCGATCATAGCCCCTGGCGTCATAGTCCTTGACGTAAGGCTCGGCCAGCCGCTCCTCTTGGAGCGCCAGCCCTCCGAATCCCCCCTCCTGGGGGACCACGCGCAACACGGACTCGACCCGAAAGGCAATGGGGACCTCGCCGTACTGAGGGAGCCGGTCCTTTCCCACCTCCCTTATCTGGACATCCATCGGCGCCTCCCTCGCCTGTCGTCGCGGGGGTAGTATCTTACAGGCGTCGGAGTGCGGAGTCCACGTCCGGCGGGCGGCCGGCATCGCGTGTCAGGGCGCGCTCCAGGTCTTTACGCCCTCTTCGTCCGTGAACCCCATGGATGCCCCTGCATGGGGCGGCATGCCGACGCCGAAGCGCGGCTTCCCCTGGCCGTCGTTCAGGGCGATGCCCACGCCTGCAGCTCCCTCGCCGATGCCGATGCGAAGCGTGCCCTGAGGGTCCCAGACGGCCACGCCCGCGCCGTCTGCCAGGCCAAGGGCGCATCGCGCCTTGCCGCCGTCATCGCTGACGACGAGGCCCCACGAGTGCTGTTCCGGCACGTGGGGCATGACCACGGGGCCCAGCGCGAGCCGCTCGTGGCCGCCCGCGTCGCTGAGCACAATGCGCGCACCGCCCGGGTCCGCCCTAAGGCTGCCGAGCGTGGCACCTGCGCTGTCGACAAGGACGAAGCCCTGAGCGCGCACGATCTCAGGGCCGCCCTCGTTCGCTGCCAGCGCATCTCTCCCGCCGGAGAGCAGTTGCGAGAACATCCCTCCTGCAAACCCGACTGCAAGCAGTCCGGCAACGGTCAACCATCGCGTCCGTGCAATCATCTGGTTCCTCCTCCTTCACTCGGCTGGCTTCGCCTGCTGCGAAGCGCGCCACAGCTCATGGCCGTCGAAGGGATGCTTGAGGACAAAGTCTCCTCCTCCGGCGGCAGGACCGACTCCCGCACTGACGATCTCCTTCCCCTCCTCATTGCTCAGGGTGAGGCCGCAGCCATACCGGGCGGCCCCGAGTCCGACGCGCAGCGTCCCGTTCCAGTCCTGGACGCCCATGCCGGAGCCCTCGCCGTCCGCACGCGCTCCACACGTGAACCGGCTCTTGCCTTCGGCGTCGGTGAACACCAGGGACCAGTAAGGCTCGTCGCCGCCGCTGTAGCCCAGGTTGACGCGTTCCCTTCCCTGCGCGTCCTTCAGAATCAGGCCGGCGCCGTCCGCAGTCGCGGCGAGTGAGCCTTGCTCGTTGCCCTCGGCGTCCACCAGAACGACCGCCTGCGTGCGTATGGCGGCAGCGCCGCCGGCCGCCTCGGCGTGCACGGCACGCCCGGCCAGCGTCCATTGAGACAACAGCCCTCCAGCAAAGCCGCCCAGAAGCGTGCCCACGACTACCGTCCAGCTTGCTCTGGCCTTCATGGCTGTCCTCCTTCAAGGGGTCTGTGTTAGCGAGTGCAGCCCGCACGGCACGGCAGCGCACACTGTCGCCGTCAGGCTTCCGGCGTCCAGTATGCCGGCCATGGTGCTTTCCCGTTCGAGAGGCAACGTGCGCACCCGACTCCCGGCCCTCACGGCATGGCGTTCAACAGCCTGGCCAGGGCGTCGAGGCCCTTCTCCTCGGCGGCTCTGGCCGCCTGGAGGGTCCTGGTCGCTTCGGCCCGTATCTGCTCGTCCTTCAGCCGCGCCTCCCGCTGGCCGTCCATGGGGAACAGCTCGGCGGCTCTGCTTAGATTGCCGGCCACCTCCCTGTAGTCGCTGATTGCTTCGTCGAAGAGCGGCGTGAGACGCTCGTTGCCCACCCGGGCCTTCGCTGCTTCGAGGAACTCGACGGCGAATCGGCGGCATTCCGCCCAGAACTGAGCGTTGAACGAGGCGCCGTGCGGGTTCGATTCAGGGTCGCGCAGTGCGGCGATCCACATGTCGTAGGCGCGCAGCCCGGAGATGTAAGCGGCGTCTTCGGGGACGCTCGCAGCCTCCTTCTGGAAGTCAAGCGCGAAACGCAGCGCGTCCCGCACCGTCGTCGCGTCGTCGGAAGGCGTCTCCAGCTTCAGCGACTTCATGAGCACGATGCCGACGTTGCCGGTCGTCCCGAGCGCGCGCCAGGGGATCGGCCCACGCGATTCGTTCGAGCCCAGCGCCCGGTAGTAGTAGCCCGTCCCGTCGTAGCCGTGCACGATGAAGTAGTCGCCGAACTCGATGTCGTAGGCGAAGCAGGGGAGGCCGGCGTCCAGCGACCTGCGCGCCAGGTCCCATGCGAGCTTCTGCTTCTGGCTGAAGTCCTGCTCTGACTCGTTGAGGACGGTTTCCACCGAGAACCCCACGTTGCGCGCAAGCTCGGGACGGATCTGCTCGCCATCCCAGACGTACGGCGCGCTGGGGCAGAGCTGCCTGTGGATGTTCAGGGCGAACGCGAAGCCGGTCGCGCCGTAGAGCCATCCGGGCGGCACCTCCCGCCCGAGGTAGCGCAGGCTGCCCTCGACCGCGCCCATGTGCGTGACCCAGCGCGGCTCGGCCTGGAGGCCGTCCAGCATCTTCGGCTGCGGCATTGAGGCCCGCGCCTGCTCCGCTTCCTCCGACATTCTGTGAAGCTTCTCGGCCATCTCTGCGGCCTCCTCTGCGCTCACGCGTCTGGCCGTGATCTCTATGCCGTTGATCTCCGGGTTCTGGACGTTCGGACGGAATCCGATCCGCAGCTTGCCATCCGTGACCTGGATGTCCCCGATGCTGCGGACCACGGGCCTGGCAAGCCCGGCGGCGGCATCGAACGGATCGAAGTCCGTCAGCGCCTCCGCGTCGTTGACCGTGACCGAGAAGACTCGCGCGCCCTTCGCTGCAGCGCCTTCGTAGGTCTCGGCGAAGTGCAGCCGCACGCCATACGTGCCGTTCGGGACTCGGAACTCGTAACCCCGCATCCCGTAGCGCTCGCTCAGGTAGACGTCCGGCGCCTCGGTGCCGGCGATGGCCATCTCTGTGCGCTCGGCCGTAAGGCCGCCGACGGCGCCCCATGCGGTGTCGTCCGTCAGCCACCTGTCGCCCAGCCACGTATTGCCCGCCTGGTCCACGTAGTCTGCCGCTGCTCCGCAGTTGACGCGGAGCACGACAATGTCTGCCACTTCCCTGGCGGGAGTCGCCACGGCGCAGCCCGCAAGTGCAATCACCGCTGCCATCATGATTCCGCTCTTCACTGCTGTCTCCTCTCTTCGGTCCCTGGCCCGGCGGCTCCGGCTGCCGGTCACTGAAAGCGCAGCATCCTAACCGCATGGATAGTTTGTGTCAACCGCGATCCCGCCCCGGTACGGTCGGCGGGAGAGAACTGCCGTCCTGCCACAGGAGGTGGGGAAAGGACGGGACTCAGATCCAGCCCACGTCGCGCCGGATCCGGCGCACGGTGCGCGCGTCCGCCTTGAAGGGGATCGCCGGCGGGGAAGGCAGCGCCAGCCGACGCGTCTCGCCGAACACCGTCCCGCGCACCTTCATGTTGTAGGCGAGCACCATCAGCGTCTCCAGATTCACCACGTCGGTCATGTTGTAGGCGAGCAGCGTTTCGAGGGCCTTCGGGTTGCCGTTGCGGACGTAGTCGCGCCAGAGCAGCACGGCGAAGTAGCCGTCGACGCCCTCCAGCTCGCCGCGGTCGAGCCCGAGCTGCCTCTCGCAGCCCTTCAGCCCGCCCTTGTAGCCCAGGCTGCCGAGCACGTAGCGCAGGTCGATGTGCGCCTGGTCCATGCGGATGCCGAAGTAGCCCTCGATGAAGGGCACGTCGAAGCCCTTGCCGTTGTAGGTGACGATCAGGCCGTAGTCGCGGATGTCCTCGCGGAACTGCTCCAGGTTGTCGTCGCGGACGTACCAGCGGATGGAGCGGCCGTCGTAGATGGAGACGGCGGTGATGTAGTCGCGGGGCGGGGCGAGGCCGGTGGTCTCGATGTCGACGTAGGCGACCGAATGGCGGAACTCCGGGAAGAGGCGCCAGTGGAGGTTGGCGGGCAGGCGGTCGGCGAAGTGTCGGGCGTTGCCGTCGGCCAGGCGGCGGATGGACTCGCCGGCGTGCCGGGCGACGGATTCGGCCTGGCGCGGGGAGAGGGGCAGGGCGGAGCAGTCGCAGGCCTGTTGCCAGGACAGCACGCCGGCGCGCCAGAGGTGCGCCTCCGTCTTCGGCCCCACCCCCGGCATGTGGCAGAACGTGTTTTCCAACATGGCGCTACCCGTTCACCGTTCGCCCTTGACGATGCGGTCGCCGGGGAAGACCGCCCGCGCCACGCGCAAGACGTTCCCGCCGATGATCTTGCGAATGGCGTCGTCCGAATGCCCCTGCTGCACAAGCCCCACCGTGATGTACGGCCAGTTCGTCCAGTAGCAGCTCAACATGCCCGGCTCAGAGTTGTCGGGCGGGCTGCCCTCCGGACCCGGCTGCCAGAGCCAGCGCCAGCGCTTGCGCTCCCGAAGCTCGCCCATCTTCCGAAGTTCCGCGTGGTACGTGGACGCCGTCGCGCAGTAGTCCATGCCGATGGCCACGTGGTCGGCACCGAACGCCTTCACGGCGTAGTCGAGGTGATCGAGCATGGCCAGCAGGTCGTCGCTGAGGCCCAGGAAGCCGGGCACGGCGTATATGCCGATGTAGCCGCCGCTGTCGCAGAGCGCGCGGATCACCTCGTCGGGCTTCGAGCGGATGTGCGGGAAGAGCGCCGCGCAGCTCGAATGGCTGGCCACCACGGGCTTCTCGGAGACCTGGGCGGCCTCCAGGGCCGTCTGCCAGCCCGAGTGCGCCACGTCCACGATGACGCCGACGCGGTTCATCTCGGCCACGACGGCCCGGCCGAAGTCGCTCAGGCCGGCGTTCGCCGTCTCGCCGGCGCCATCGCCGATCATGTTGCGGCGCTGATAGGTGAGGTGCATCATGCGGGCGCCGAGCTCGAAGAAGACGCGGATGTACTGCAGTTCCTCCTCGACCGATTCCCAGTTCTGGGCGAGCGGCACGCCGTTGATGGTCAGGTAGAAGCAGGGCCGGCCGCGCTCCCTGGCGGCGGCGATGTCGTCCGGGGTGACGGCCCGGTCGATGACGTCGCTCATGTCGGCCGCGAAGGTGTAGTGGGCCAGTCGGCGCATGATCCGCATCGGGGCCTGGCACTCTTCGCCGGCCGTGGCCAGCATGCAGTCCACGCCGGAGGCCTGCCAGGTCTCCAGGTACTCGGCCCGCTGATGGGCGTCTGTGACCATGCGGGTCATGTAGCTCTGCTCGAGCATCTCGCGGAGCTCGGTAGGTGGTGCGCCTTCTCTGGCGGCGGCCTGGAGGGCATCGCCGTCGGGCGCCGCTCGCGGGGCGAGCCCGTAGGACTCCACGACGAGCGAGTCGCGGTGCAGTTCGAGGCCGTGTTCCAGATCCTTCCGGCTCGGCTTGAGCAGGTCGAGCGCCGCCTGCCGCGCCTTCTCGATCTTCTCGTTTAGCATGTCGCTGTCGCTCCTCTGCCAGAGGCGATGTTGGGGTCCGCGAGCGCCTCCGCGCAGGGGGACCATCTTACCGTGCCCTCGCGGCACCGCAAGCGCAGGGACGGCGGGGTGGCGAGCCGCCGCACTCCAGAAGGCGGGAGGACGCTAGCTGCCCGTGCTTGCGTAGTGGCGGATGCCGAGCCGCCAGACCTGCAAGCAGACGAACAGGAACGCCACGCCCACCAGCGGCGCGGCCCAGTGCACGACGGCCGGCGTGCCCAACACATCCCGCCGCCCGAGGATGGCGTGCGCGGGGAAGTAGTTGATCGTCGCCAGCGGGATCACGAACGTGAAGAACCGGCGGAACCACGGCTTGTAGACCGTGAGCGGGAACTGCGCCGCTTCCACGCCGCCGTAAGTGACCGTGTTCGCGATCTCCAGGGTCTCGACTGTCCAGAAGGCCATCGTGGCCTGGAGGACGAAGATGCCGCTGAAGATGCAGGAGCCGCCGAGCATCGCCGCGATCGCGAGCGCGACCTTCGCCGGCGTCCACGCCACGTGCAGCGCGCACGCCGCCCATATCAGCACGATCAGCCCCTGCGTGAAGCGGCCGATGCGCATGAGCTGGAGCTCCTGGCCCGCGAGCTGAAGCACCGTGCTGCGCGGCCTGAGCAGCACGCGGTCGAACTCGCCCGTGCGCACCATGCCGGGGAAGAGGTCGAACCCCCGCGCGACCGCCTCCGCCAGGGCGAACGCCACGCTGACCATCCCGTAGAACAGCGCCACCTCGGGGAGCGACCATCCCTCCAACGACCCGAACCGGTCGAACAGCGCCCAGATGGCCAGGAACTCGACGCCGGTCGCCAGGAAGTGGCTGACGGCGTACAGGACGAACGAGGCGCGGTACTGCATCTGGGCGCGCAGCGACGTGCCGATGTAGCGCAGGTAGAGCCGCAGCCAATTCATGGAGTTCACCCTCCCTGCACGACGACGCGGCGGGTACCGCGCGCGAGCAGCCATCGGCCGAACGCGATGAGCGCCACAGTCCACGCCAACTGCTGCAAGAGGGCCGGGACGGCCTGCGAGGGCGGGATGTGCCCCATGTAGAGACGGGCGGGCGTGTCCACCACGCCCCGGAAGGGCAGGGCGTAGACGATCGCCTTCAGCCAGTCGGGCAGCAGCGGCAGCGGGATCACCATGCCGGATAGCACGTATGCTCCTATGCCCATGACGCGCGAGGCGCCTTCGCCGCTGATGGTCCAGAGCATGGAGATCGAGTGCAGCGCGGTGATGGCGGCCGCCAGCAGCAGGGCGGCGAGCGTGGCCGCAAGCCACGCGCACGCGGACGCCGTGCTCGCTGGCGGCCGGAGTCCGAAGAAGAGCCCCGCGACGATGAACATGGGGACGGCCCGCAGCATCGTGGGCGCCGCCCGAAGCGCCACGGCGCGGCTGAACCAGAAGCCGTACAGGTCCACGGGCCGCAGCAGCTCGTAGGCCACGTTGCCGGAGCGGATCAACTGCCGCAGGTCGGTGTCCGTGTTGAACGGCAGCATGGCGAAGAACGCCTGGCTGAGCCACACGTAGCTGACGACGTCGGGATAGCTGATCGGCTGGGCGGCGGTCGAAGCGCGGTAGAAGGCCGCCAGGATCATCAGGCGGATCAGGCCCCAGAAAAGCTGGGTGCCGAATCCCGCGGCGGCGGCCGCCCGGTACTGGAGCAGCATCCGGCAGCGCGCGCTCAGGATCGCCCAGTATGGCCTCATCGCTTCAGGTCTCCGTAGAGGCGGGCGATGATGTGCTCGATGGGGGGGTTCTCCACGAAGAGGTCGCTGACGGCGTAGCGCGCCGTGACGCGGCCGATCAGGTCGGCGGCCGAGACGCGCTCCGGATCGAATCGCAGGTGCACGCGGTGCCCGTCGTGGCGGATGACGGCGGCGTCCGGATCGCGCACGTCTTCGCCTTCGTTGACGAGGTCGACGGTCAGCCAGCGCTCCCGGGTGACGCGCGCCCTCAGCTCGTCCAGCGTGCCGTCGAGCAGTATCTTGCCTTCGTTGATGACGATGACGCGCCGGCAGAGGGCCTCGATGTCGTCCATGTCGTGCGTGCTGAGGATGACGGTGACGCCGCGCTCGCGGTTGAGGCGGCGCACGAAGTCCCGCACGGCCAGCTTCGAGACGGCGTCCAGGCCGATCGTCGGCTCGTCCAGGTAGAGCAGGGCAGGGGAGTGGAGCAGGGCGGCGGCCAGGTCGCACCGCATGCGCTGTCCCAGGCTGAGTTGGCGGACCGGCACGTCGAGCAGGCCGTCGAGCTCGAGGAGCCCGACCAACTCGTCGCGGGCGCGGGCGTAGTCCGGCTGGGGCACGCGATAGATGTCGCGCAGGAGCTCGAACGATTCGATCACGGGCAGGTCCCACCAGAGCTGCGTCCGCTGGCCGAACACGACGCCGATGCGGCTCACGGTGGGCGCGCGCTCGCGCCACGGCACGCGCCCGAGCACCTCGACCCGCCCGGAGTCCGGGACCAGGATTCCCGAGAGCACCTTGACCGTGGTGGACTTGCCGGCCCCGTTCGGGCCGATGTAGCCGACCAGCTCGCCCGCCTGCACGGAGAAGGAGACGCCGTCCAGGGCGTGCACGGTGCGGTGGCGGCGATGCGCGACGCCGGCCAGGGCCCCCCAGAAGCCGGGCCGTCGCTCGGCCACGCGGAACGTCTTGACCAGATCCTCGACGACGATCTGGGACACGATGCCCTCCGGTCGCTCAGGCGGATGAACGCAGGAAGAAGGACACGCGACAGGCAAGCGGGCGCGGCGAGGACGAGGGCTACGGCCGCGCTTCGACGATGCGCGAGAGGGCCTGTTCGAGCACTTCATCGGGGTAAGTCAGCGAGATGCGGAAGTACCCCTCGCCCCATTGGCCGTAACCCAGTCCCGGGGTCACCACGACGCCCGCCTTCTCCAGGAGCTCCGTCGCGAAGGCCGCGCTGGAGCCCTCGTACTTCCCGGGTACGGGAGCCCACACGTAGATGGTGGCCTTCGGCTTCTCGACGGACCAGCCGTTGGTATTCAACGCCTCCACGACCATGTCGCGGCGGCGCCGGTAAACGGCGTTGATGGACGGACTGAGCTGTTCCAGCATGCTGAAGGCCCTGGCGGCGGCGAACTGCACGGGCCGCAGCGTCCCGTTGTCTATGTTCTCCTTGACCGTGCGCAGGGCCTTGACGGCGGAGGCGTTGCCCACGACGCATCCGACGCGCCAGCCCGTCATGTTGAGGGCCTTGCTGAGGGAGAAGAACTCCACGGCGACCTCGTCGGCGCCCTCGACCTGCAGGATGCTGGGCGCGATGTAGCCGTCGTAGGTGTTCTCGCTGTAGGCGCAGTCGTGTGCGATGAGGATGTTGTTCTGCCGGCCGAACTCGACGGCGCGCTCGAAGAAGGCGAGCGGTGCCGTGGCCGTGGTCGGGTTGCTCGGGTAGTTGAGCCAGAGCAGCTTGGCCAGCCGCCGCACTTCGTGCGGGATGGCGTCGAAGTCGAGCAGGAAGTCATTCTCCTTCAGCAGCGGCGCCTGGTAAGTGACCGCGCCGGCGAACACGTGGCCGATGTTGTAGGTCGGATAGCCCGGGCAGGGCGCGACGGCCACGTCGCCCGGGTTCAGGATCGCCATCGCGAACTTGGCAATGGCATCCTTGCTGCCCATTGTGGTGACGATCTGGTCCCCGGCCAGGGCAACTCCGAACCGGCGCCGGTAGAACTCCCTCGCAGCCTGGGGAAACTCGGGCGCCGGGATGTCGCAGCCGTAGCGATGGCGGTTCGGGTCCGCGGCGTCGCGAACGGCCCGGCAGAGCTCGTCCACGATGGGATCCGGCGTCGGCATGTCGGGGTCGCCTATGCCCAGGTTGATGACCTGCATGCCCTTATCGCGTGCGGCCGCGATCTTGCGCCTCAGGTCTGCAAACAGGTAGGGCGGCAACTTGAGCAGGCGCTCGGGCTGTTGGATCTCCATCTGACTTACCTCTCGCTCTGGGAGCCCGCCGCAATGGCGCTTGACGCACGCCCCCCGCGAAGTGCCGGCGCATAGAGGGACGGAGGCTGCCTCGCACCCCCGGAGAACGCGGGGAAGTATACCAGCGAGGCATGAATTGTCAATACACGAGAGCGTCCGGCGGGCGCTTGCAGGAGGCCGTTGCATGTTCTACACTCTATCTGTCCGGCCAGCGAACAACGAGCGCCGGCCTGTCGGCGGTGAGAGCAGGCATCATGGATAGAGCGCGTCACCTTTGGCTTCCATGCGTGCTGGGCGTGCTGCTTCTGCTTGGGGCGGGATGCGGCCGCTCCAAGAAGGGCGAGCCGCTGCTGGTGGCCGTGGCCGGCGGCAAGCTCGGCACGGTCAAGGCGCTTCTGGACAAGGGCGCCGACCCCAACTTGAAGGGGGCCGTGGCCGGTGACACGGGCCTGCATCTGGCCGCCTTCGGGGGGAACGTCCCGATCGCAACGCTGCTGTTGGAGGCAGGGGCGGACCCGAACGTGCGGCGCAATGACGGGGCAACGCCGCTCCACATCGCGGCGATGCTGGGGCAGACGGAACTCGTCAAACTGCTGCTGGAGCACGGTGCGGACGTGAACGTGCAGAACCACGACGGCATGACGCCGCTGGCCCTTGCCACGGCGAACGGACAGAGCGAGGTGGTGGAATTGCTGGAGGCCCATGAAGCCAGGGCGCGTTGGGGCGTCCGGGCGCCTGCTCGCCTGTCGGATGTCTCGGGGGCCGGAGTTGTCGCGGAGGCGGAGACGCTGCTGGACGAGGAGACCGGGCCGAACGTGACAGGGTCGACGGGCCTGACGCCTCTTGCCGCCGCAGCGCTGGGGTATCAGCCGGAAACGGCGAAGCTGCTGATCGAGCGTGGCGCAGACGTCAACATGCCCAGCGGCGGCACGACGCCTCTGCACTTCGCGGCCATGGCTGCCAGCGTGGAGGTCGCTGAGGTCCTTCTCGCTCATGGTGCGGACGTGAACGTGTCAGACGGGCATGGCGTCACGCCCCTGTCATTGGCAGAGGGGTGCGGCGTGTCCGAGATGGTGAACCTGCTCGAGGAGCATGGCGGAGAGGTCGGCTGGGGCGACCAGCCATGGGCCCCGATGTTCGAGGCCGTGGGTCGGCGGGACGCCGCGGCTGTTGAGGCCCTGCTGGCGAGGGGCGCCGATCCGAGCGAGAAAGGGATACGCTGGGTGACGCCGCTCCATCTGGCCGTCACGATCCAGTCCCCCGACATGGTCCGCCTGCTGCTCGAACACGGCGCCAATCCGAACGCTGCAACCACGAGGGGTCTGCCCCGCTCCCAGACACGTCCGGACTCGATCGCGAGCCACGCCGCCTCAAAGCCGGGCGCAACGCCGCTGCACATCGCCGTCTGCGAGGGCAACGCCGAACTGGTCGGACTCCTGCTCGACGGCGGCACAGACGTCAACCAGGAGAACGGCGTCGGGGAAACCCCGCTGGCCATGGCCGTCGCGCGCGGGCATGAGGACATCATCCGCCTGCTCAAAGAGAAGGGCGGACTGGAGCACGCGCCTCTGCCCAAGCCGGAGCCCGAGTCGGGGCCGCCGAGGATCTGAGGGTGGACCGTGCATTGCTCCTTGCGGATCCGCGGCAGCTCGGGCGTGAGGGCGGGCTGAGGCGTTGCGTCACGGGGCTACCGGCCCGGCCGGCCGTCTGGCTCGCAGTTGGCTTCGTCCTCGCCACGTCCGTCGGCTGCGGCAAGGCCAAGGGGCTGCTGACCTGTGGCATTGCAGCCCCGGCTGAGAGATCATGACCACGCTGAAGGCATTGGAGTTCGAAGATCGCGTCGACGAGGTTTCCCGCGCCCCCGTCTGCGCGCTGGCAGGGGGGGACGACGCGCTGCGTTCCCGGTGCGTGCGGATGCTGGCCGAAGCTGCCGCTGCGCCCGACCTGCCGGGCAGCACGGTCCGGCGGTTCGAGGACGCACCCGACCCGCGCGACGTCTTCGACGAACTCCGCACCGTGCCGTTCCTGGGCATGCCGGGCAGGCGGGTGGTGATCGTCGAGAAGGGGGACGCCTTCCTTGCAGGGAGTTGGGAGCGTGTGGCCGAATACCTGCGGACGCCCAGCCCGACGGGCGCCTTGATCCTCTGTCTGGATGAGCTGAACGCGTCAAAGCTGCCCGGGCGTCAACAGGGCGACTCGGCCGAGAAAGAGCGCGGTAAATCATGGCGGGCCTTTGTCAAACGGCTCTCCGAACGTGGCGCCGTCGTGGACTGCCACACGCCGACGTGGGAGGAGGCGAGGCAGTGGACCCGGTCCACGGCCGAACGGATGGGCAAGAGGCTGACCCCGCGGGCCTGTTCGGTCCTGGTGGAGGCGGTCGGGCCGGACCTGATGGCGCTCGAGGGCGAGCTGCAAAAGCTGTCCGCCTACGTCGAACCTGAGACGACGATCAGCGAACGTGACGTCGCCGAGATGGTCGCGCAGGCGCGCCAGCGCGTTGTCTTTGACTTGGCCGACGTCGTCGCGCAAGGCAACGCGGCGGAGGCGCTGCGCCTGTGCGGTCAGCTCCTGCTGCGCGGCGAGCGGCCGGAGGGCATCATAGCCGTGCTGGCCTTGCGGGTGCGCCAGCTCTGGCAGATCAAGAGGCTCCAGGCCGATGGCGTCCCGCAGAAAGACATTGCCCAACAGGTCAACGTGCCGGCGTTCGTCGTGCGCCGCTCGATTGACGCGCTGGGAAGGCTCCCCGACGAGGCCCTGGCCCGGCAGTTGGCGACGCTCTGCTCAGCCGACGTCGAACTGAAGACGCAATCCCTGCGCGCGCATGAGGAAGGGCTGTGGTTGGAAGGCCTGGTGGCCAGGCTGTGTGAGGCGTAGGCGGGGGTCAGAGCACAGGTTGGCGCTTTCTGCTGGCGGTCGTTGCCTCCGCGAGTTCGAGCTCTTCGGGCTCGAAGAGATCGCCGAGCACTTCGTCCAGGTCCGCAGCGAAATCGGCGGCGATCACCTCGCGCGGCTCCAGGATCAGTTGGCGGTGCCGCTTCCTGATCAACTCCAATCTGCGAGCCAGCAAGCCGTCAGCCACCTCCTGTTGTTTCTTCTTGTTCTTCTTTCCGGCCATTTGCGAGCTTTCCTCTCTCCTTGTTTTGGATGGCATACGCCCGAGGCGGAGCGGTTATGCGAACGCTGCGACTTGTCGTCTGGTAGGAACGTCCGTCACGCGCGAGCCCCTGGTAGCTATCCGGTCGGTGCAACGGTTCACGGGGACAGGTCGCTCGCTTGTATCCCCCTCTGTGGGCGCCCAGCAGACCCGTCCGCGGCAGACGCCATATGGCAATCTGCGAATCAAAGGCGCTAAAGGTACGGGAAGTCGCCCCCCTTTGTCAAGACCTAAACGATCATATCGTATCTTTTCTGCCTGAGCAGTCAAGCGCCCGTCGAAGCTTTCGCGGGGCCGGCGCAGCGCCTACCTCCGCGTGGCCTCCTTCTCTCGCTCGGCGTAGACCTCGACGAGGCGGTCGTAGACGGCGGCGGCGTCCGCGTCCGGCTCGATCATGGAGCCGGCAACCGGCTCGGAGAAGCCGGCCACGATCTCGTCCCAGCCCTGCGCCTGGCCGCCCGCCGCCAGGTGCGCGTGCGCCGCGCGCAGCGCCGCCCCGAGCGCCGCGCTCTTGGCTACCTCGAACCTGTAGACCGGGCAGTCCTGCGCGTCCGCCATGATGCGCAGTATCTCGGGGTTCCGCGAGGCGCCGCCTGTGGCGTATATCTTCGACGGCCGCATGCCCATCCACCGCGAGTGGATGCGCATGGACATCATCTGTGCCTCGACGACGGCGCGGCAGTTCGCCTCCGCGTCGGCCGCATCGAGGCCGAACCGCCGCACGCCGGGCTCCAGCACCTTCGGCACGATCTCCGGCTCGAAGTAGGGCAGCATGATCTTGCCGCCGTTGCCGGGGGGCGTGTTGCGCAGCGCCTCCGAGAAGCCGTCCCAGTCGAGCCTGTATTCGTCCCGCACCTTCTCCCTGGCCAGCGAGCCGTTCTTGAAGCAGATCAGCGTCATGTAATCGCCCGTCGGCGCGCCGAAGACGTGCCCCTCGCCGTGCGGGTCCGTCTGGCATTCCTTCATGAAGCCGAAGTAGGTGTCGCTGGTGCCGAGGCTGATGGCCACCATGCCGGGCCTGACCAGGCCGACGCCGATGACGCTGTTCGGATTGTCCCCGGACCATGCCACGACCTGCGCCTGAGCGTTCAGCCCGTACCTGTCCGCGAAATAGCTGCTGACCGGCCCGATGACGGTGGCGGAGGGAACAAGCCTGGGAAGGCGCCCGCCCAGTCCCGGCGCCGTGGCCTCCAACGCCGGGGGGTGCCAGTCCTTCCTGCGGATGTCCATCAGGTTCATCCCCGCGCCGTCGCCGTGGTCGATCGGCGCAATCCTCCCCGCAAGAAGCGAGCACATGAAGGAACTGACCAACGCGATGTGGGCAGTGCGCTCGTAAGCCTTCGGATCGGTCTTGAAGAACTTTCTGATCTGCGGCCCCGTGAAGCGCTCGAACGCCGCCGAGCCCGTCGCCTCGGCCGTGGCGGCCGCCCCGCCCAGCGCCTGCGTGATCTCGTCGCACTCAGCGGTGGTCGAGGAGTCCATCCAGATCGGACTCGTCTTGCGGGAGAAGACGCCGGACAGGTTCTCGACCAGCGCCCGGGCGGGGTCAAGGCTGCGCAGCGCCTGCGGCGCGCCCGCGTTCATGTAGACGGACCCGTGCTGCTGGCCCGAACCGGAGACGGCGAGCACCGAGCCCAGATCGACGCCGTCGCGCCGCATCCCGTCGAAGATGAGGTCGAGCGCCTCCACCCACATGAGCGGCGGCGAGTGCACCACCTTCGGGTCCGGGTTTCTGAGCACGCCGTTCTGTGTGCCGTAGGCGGGCAGCGCCTCGTCGAACACAAGGGAGGCCTCGTAGACGACCTCCCGCGAGTCGTGATCGATCACGAGGGCGGACAGGCTCTGCGTGCTGGAGTCGAGTCCGAGGAACAGCCTGGCCATGAGCGGCCTCCGTTGGCTTCGGGTGCTGCGAGTCCTGGCGCGTCGCGGCGTGGATGATAATCAGCCCGGCCGGGACCGTCAAGAGGGCACCGGCGCGCGCGGCGACGCCGGCCGGGGCGGCGCCGGGCGGAGCATCGCGACGCCGCGTTAGCGTTCCGCGCGCAGGTTTGGCGCGGCCCCCGGGTAAAGCTGTGCGTCCCCGGCCGCTGCGGCGCAGAGGACTTCGTCCAACGCCTGCTCCAGACGCGCGAGCTGATCGGCGGGACCCGAGATCCGGACCCGTTCGATCGGCACCCGGAGCGACATGTGCGACTCCGCCTTGTAGCGGCGGATCTGCGTCAGCACTTCAACCGCCGCCTCGAAGACGGACGGGTCGCCAGGGGCCTCGTCCAGTTCGCGCGCCTCAGGCCGGGGCTCCAAGTAGACCGCCCCGCCCTCCGCGCGCAATGCCACGACCAGAGTCCCTCGGCGAGGTGCAGGTGCTGGCAGCGCTCATGCAAGCGCTTGACATGCTCGAGGAACCTGCGCGGAGGAGGGGCAGGAGCACGAGGGCGGCCGGGGAGCGTCACTTGAGCAGAGGGAAACCCATGCTCCGGCGCAGGGCCAGGTAGCCTTCCGCGACGGCGCGCGCCAGGTTCCGCACGCGCGTGATGTAGCTAGTCCTTTCGGCGACGCTGATGGCGCCGCGCGCGTCCAGCAGGTTGAAGGTGTGGCTGCACTTCAGGACGTAGTCGTAGGCAGGCAGCACCAGGTCCACCTCCAGGCATCGGCGGCACTCGGTCTCGTAGATGTCGAAGAGCTGCCGCTGGGTGGGAACGTCCGCCTCGTCGAAGTTGTAGCGGCTGAACTGGACTTCCTCCTGGTGACGCATCTCGCGATAGGTCATGCCCGGCGCCCATTCCAGGTCGAAAGCGTCCGGCTTGTCCTGCAGGAACATGCCGGTCCGCTCAATGCCGTAGGTGAGCTCCAGACAGACCAGGTCCAGGTCGATGCCGCCGACGCGCTGGAAGTAGGTGAACTGCGTGATCTCGAGGCCGTCCAGCCAGACCTGCCAGCCCAGGCCCGTGGCGCCGAGCGTGGGCGACTCCCAGTCGTCCTCGACGAAGCGCACGTCGTGCCCGACCAGGTCGATGCCCATGTGCGCCAGGCTGTCCAGGTATATCTGCTGCGAATCCTCCGGCGCGGGCTTGACGATGACCTGGAACTGGTAATGCTGCTGGAAACGGAACGGATTGTCTCCGTAGCGGCCGTCCGTCGGGCGGCGGGAGGGTTCCACGTAAGCCGCCCTCCAGGGCTCGGGCCCGAGCGAACGCAGGAACGTCGCCGGGTTGAAGGTGCCGGCGCCTGTCTCAACGTCGTAGGGCTGGAGGATGGCGCACCCGTAGTCCGCCCAGTAGCCCTGGAGCGTCAGGATCAGTTGCTGCAGGCTCAGCGCCGCGTTGCTCATGAGGCATGCTCGATGCGTTAGTGGGTCCAACGATGTTACCAGAGCGCCGTCCGGCGTGCAAAGCTCAGCCCCTTGCCTGCGCCTTTGGCGGGGCGGAGTGCCGGGTCTCGCCGCTGCGGCCTTCAGCAGGGATCGGGCGCCCGTCACAATGGTGCTGCGCTTGCTTTGGGGTACCGCGTAGTCCGGGAGTGGCAGGAGGCCGGACCCCCTCATCGTCGACGCCTTCAGCCGCTGCCGGCTGCTGATCGCGCAGGCCGAGCAGGAACTCACCCGCGAGTGATGCTCCGCGAGACCGAGCTCCTACCCGCCGGCGTCGGATTTGCGCCGGCGCGGCTTCGCATGTTCCATGGCGATGGCGTCGGCGCGCGCATTTTCTCCGCGGGGGATGTGTTCGACCTGCCACTGCTCGAAGCGCGAGAGCAGGTCCAGCACTTCGCCGTGGAGCGGCTTGAGGCCCGAGTTCTTGACCTTGTAGTCGCCGCGGACCTGCCGCACGAGCAGCTCGCTGTCGCAGAGGACACGGATCGCGCGCACTTCCAGTTCGAGGGCTTTTTTGAGGCCCTCGATCGCGGATCGGTATTCGGCCACGTTGTTCGTCGCCCGGCCGATCGCCTGCCCCCAGGCGAGCACCTCCGCTCCGTCCGGTGCTGCAAGGACCATGCCAATGCCGGCCGGCCCCGGGTTGCCCCGTGAGGCCCCGTCGCAGTAGAGGCATGCCTGGCCGGCCTTGATTTCCGCCGCCGCTTCCTCCGGCGGCTCGGCGTCGAGCTGGAGCCTCTCACGCAGGTCCTGAAAGAGCTCGTCCACGAGCTGGCGGCTTGCCTCGGGGATCAGCCGGTAGAGCCTCTCCCAGTCGATCGACTCATAGACGGCTTTGAGCAGCTTGAGGTTGCCCATCGGTTGTCTCGCCCTTCGGGGCAGCCGGTCGGATCGGGCGCGCCGGGGGCGCGTTGCCGTCAAGACGGCGCCGTGCCGGTTCTGCCGAGCAAGCCGTGCTCGGCGAAGCTGTAGTAGCTGTCCTGCCCTACGATGAGGTGATCGAGCACCTGGATGCCGACGATGCTGCCGGCCTCGCAGAGCCGCGCCGTCAGGGCGTGGTCCTGGGGGCTGGGCTCGGGATTGCCGCTCGGGTGGTTGTGCACGAAGATCACCTTGGCGGCGCTCTCGCGGATGGCGTTCTTGAACACCTCGCGGGGATGCACGACGCTCTCGCTCAGCGAGCCGACGGCCACGCGCTCCTCGCGGATGATCCGGTGCTTGGTGTCCAGCATCAGCGTGTAGAAATGCTCCTTCGTGAGGCCGGCCAGCTTCTCCCGCATGTAGCTGAAGAGCTGGTCGCTGCTGCTGACCAGGTCGCCTGCGGACAGCTTCTCGGCGGCGTAGCGCCGGGCGATCGCCAGGGCGGCCTTGACCTGCGCCGCCTTGGCCGGGCCGATGCCGCGCACGCGCGTCAGCTCGCCCACGGTGCAGTCGGCCAGCCGGCGGAAGCTGCCGAACGTGCTGAGCAGCCGGCCGGCCAGGTCCAGCGCCGTCGCGCCCTCGGCCCCGCCGCCCAGGATGATGGCCAGCAGTTCCACGTCGCTCAGCGCCTCCTGGCCGGCGGCGAGCAGCCGTTCCCTCGGACGCTCGGTCTTCGGCAGGTCCTTGATCGTGGGCTTGCGCTGCGGATGGTCGCAGTACCGCTCGATGGGACACTCGGCGCACTGCGGGACGGGCCCGCAGAGCGAGGTGCCCCCCTCGTCCGAGCAGAAGCTCAGCATGACGGCGCAGACCTGCTCGGGGCTCTCGCCGGCCGCTGCTGCCATGTCCCGGAGGACGGCGCGCGCGGCCTGCGCTGCCTTCGTGCCGCTCCAGCTTCTGGGCACCGCGCCCAGGCGCCGGCACCACCTGACCAGCTCCGGCCGGTCCTGCGGGGCGGCCTCGCCCTCGGCGGCCAGCGAGGCGCTCATCCCCGTCCCGACGCGCTCGGACACGGCGCCGTAGATCCGTCCGAGCGGCTTGCGGGGAGGCGTGCCGGCCGGCTCTGTCGCGGCGTCAGCCATTCAGTCCTCCTGGAGGGCGCGGAGCGCGGAGAGCGGCTGCCGGTCCAGGTCCACTTGGCTCCACCCGGGCCGCCTGCCGGGAAGGAACGCCGCCGGGTTGATGTCCGGGTTGAGCTCTGGATCCCCCAGCTCGAGCCTGACGGTTACTCCCTGCGCCGGCCGCTCCACCGCGATGACGCGAGGAAACTCGACGCCTCCCAACGGCGCGTAGTCTTCCAAACGCACTTCGGTCACGCACCGTCCGAGCACATCATAACTCTGGATCGCCGCAACGACCAGCTTCCTTCGGTCCACGAGCACGCTGCGATGCAGCGCACCGGCCAGGAAGACGTCGAAGCGGTAGGACTCCGGACCGACGGACATCTCCGTGGTGGGCCACGTGAGCCCGAGCCGCTCCGGACCGGCGAACCAGATGCGCACCTCCTCAGGCCGGATCAGGTGCGGCAGCTTCTCGTAAGCAGCGGGCCCGCCGGTGGCCACCTCGCAGGTGCGAGGGAAGGCAAGCCAGAAGCGCTCCCCGCTCGCCCGGAGCCAGAAGGCGGTCTGGCCCAGCTTCTCCGCCAGCAGGTAGAGCGCCGGAATCGTGCGGTCGAAGCCGATCTGCCCGCCAAAGGCGGGGAGTTCGCGCCTGCGGCCGTCGACCGTCTGCGTGATCTCCAGCGAAACGTCCCCGTCCCGCACGGTTCTGACGCCGTTCGCCCAGGCGCGCGCCGCGGCGGCCACTTGCTCACGCGGCAACGGAGCCGGCAGCGGGCCGGGCGCCCGGCACCCGAGCAAGGCGGCCGCTGCGAGAAGGGGGGCCAGGACGGACCGGCGGGTGAGCCCCATGGCTGATGCCTTGCGGACCGGGCAGTTCATGCGGTTGGCGTCGTGTGCGAAGGGCGCGCAACGGACCGGCGCTGCCGCCGATCCGACGTGTCGCGCCGTCCAGTGTGCGCTGGGCGGAGCGGGGCGCCGCACCCCCTCAGTCGAACGCGCTGGCGCCCTTCGGGCCGGTGCCTTTCTGGCGGTAGACCACGTTGATGCGGTTGATGAACGCCTCGTCGTTTCGCAGGGCGTCGACGAAGAGCTTGACCAGGGCCGGATCGAACTGGGTCCCGCTGACGCGCTCGATCTCGCGCAGGATCTCCTCCCGGGGCACCACACCTTCGTAGGGGCGTTCGGAAGCCATGGCGTCGAAGGCGTCCGCCAGCGCCATGATGCGGGCGATCAGGGGGATGCCTTCTCCGGCCAGGCCGTCGGGATACCCGCTGCCGTCCCAGCGCTCATGATGGTGGCGAACGCCGCTGGCGATCCGTTCGGCGTTGTCCACGTTGGCCAGTATTGCGGCGCCGGCCACGGGGTGCCGTTTGATGGCTTCGTACTCGGAGTCGGTGAGGCTTTCGGGTTTCTTCAGCACGTCCAGCCTTACGGCCAGCTTGCCGACGTCGTGCAGGAGGCCGGCGATCTCCACGTCCCGGATGTCGGACCCGTCCAGCCCGCACAGCTCGCCGATGCGCATCGCCAGCGCCGTGACGCGCTCGCTGTGGCCGTAGGTGTACTCGTCCTTGATTTCGACCAGGTTTATGACGGTCCGCATCGCGTCACGGAACAGGCTCTCGACCTGGCGGGCAAGCTGCGCCCGCCGGATGGCTATGCCGGCCTGGCTGCCGATCGCGGTCAGGACCTTCAGGTCATGCTTATCGAACTGCCGCGATCCGAGCAGGCTGTCCACGTAGACGACGCCCACCGGGCCGTGTTCGTCCCGCATGGGGACGCACATGATGCTGTGTATGTGCTGTGCGACTATGCTCTCACTCACCTCGTGCGAGTCCTGCGGGTCCGCCAGCAGGACCGCGTTGTCGCTCTCATAGCATTCCGACACGATGCTGCGGCTGAACGTGCTGCGCGCGTGCGTGGGGATGTCGTTCCTGTTCCGGCTGACCAAGGGCATCAGAACGCCGTTGGTCCTCTTGGCGGCTATCAGGTAGCCACGGTCGGCGCCCGTGACCGCCATGACGCTGTCCATGATCGTCTCCAGCAGGCGGTCCAGGTGGGGCTCGGCGTTGACGTTGTTGATGAGGTTGCAGACTATGGACAGGTCGTGTTCGAGGCCCTGCCGGCCGCCGATGCCCTCGGCCTTCGGTATCTCCAGGAAGAGCGAGGAGGCGGCGGTGACCTCGGCCGGTTCCCTGATCTCGCTGGCGAACGTCACCTCGTCCTCGTCGTCGACCGGTATGTGGGAACTCTCCTCCGCAATGCCGGCGTCCAGCAGGAAGCGGAACTGGGCGCCCCCGACGCTGATGCGGTCCTGGTGGAAGAGGATGACCTTGTGGATCCTTCGGTTGTTGACCCAGGTGCCGTTCTTGCTCTCCAGATCTTCGATGCGGTAGAAGCCGTTTTCGAAGGCGATCCGGCAGTGCATGCGTGAGACCTTGCCGTGGACGAGCTGCACCGCTGCGGACTTGCCGCGGCCCAGGACGACCGGCTGGCCCGCGGAGAGCGCGATCTCCTCCAGGCCTTCTGCCCCCGCTGCTGGGACGAGTTTCGCTTCCATGCGCAGCACGCACCCTCGATGCCTTTGGGGATGGACTCCCCGATGGCCTGCCTGCCCCTCGGCCCGGCCGGCTTCCAGTTTCTGGGGCAAGCCCCCGCTATTATAGGATAATCCCTTCGCAACGGTCAATCACGCGAACGCCCCATCCTCCTGGTTACAGCGGGGAGGAAAGGGCAGCCGGCGGGGCGGGTGAATCGCTTTCGGCGAAGAACACCTTGCCGTGGAACCGCAGGTCGACGTACCTGATGCCCTCCAGCCCGGGGTAGTCGCCCAGCTTGCTGAGCAGCATTGCCAGCTTCTCCGAGTCCGGCACCAGATCCGGCGCCGCTTCCACGCCGGGCACGCCGTCATAGACGGACGACTCCCCCCATTTGATCTGGGCGCCGCTGGCGGCCGTCAGCACGATGTCGGGCTCTCCGGCATCCCGTCCCACCCCCGTGACGTCGATGTTTTCGAGCCGCAGACGCTTCAGGAGGCCCTCCCGGCGGAGGAAGTCCGTCAGCCTTGCCCCGGCCGCCAGCCGCGGGCCGTCCCAGCGCGTGCCGGTCCGCGGCGGGTCGTTCAACAGCCTGTCTTCGATGACGGGCCCGGGCAGCTCGCCCCATTCGCGGGGCGGCTGGAAAAGCTCCTCGGGCAGCCAGCGCCCATCGTTGTCCACCATGCGGAGGCGGTTTGCGAACAGGACCTGGCCCGTCGGCTTCCGGAAGGAGGCGTTGACGGCCAGCGCGTTGGGGAGCTTCCTTTCCACCCTCGTCACGTCAAGGACCCAGGGAGAGGCGAGCAGTTCATGCTGGACCGCGTGGGCGAGGTCCCTCTTGAACAGGGACTTCGTTTGGGGCAGGCGGCTGAGCTCCTTGCGCAGTTCCTCCTCCATGCGGGGGCCGTTGATCCACTCCGGGAATTCGTTGAGCGACAGCGCCACGGGGTCCACCTGGAATTCCGGGCGACGAAGGACGGCCCGCCAGACCTCGCGACACCCCAGCCAGACGGCCGCGCACACCAGCGCGGCTGCGGTGACCGGCAGCAGGACCTTCAATCCCCGCCTCAGCCGTGAGCGTCTCGGCGCTGAGGCCCTTCTGGCGGCTGCTTTGCTCATCGGCCGGCCGTGGCTCCGATTGCTGGTCTAGGCTGTCCGCCGTCTCTGAACTGCTGCGGCGTCCCGGACCGCCGCCCGCACCAGCCTGTCGCAGAGCCCCGGGAACGGTATCCCCGCCTGCGCCGCCGCCATGGGGAACAGGCTACGGGGCGTGAGGCCCGGGATGGTGTTCACCTCCAGCACGTAAAGCCTGCCGTCGTAGCCGTACATCATGTCCACGCGCGCCATGTGCCGGCACCCGATGACGTGGTAGGCGCGTTCGGCTGCTTCGCAGGCCTTCCGGTATATGGTCGGCAGGAGGGAGACGGGCGTCAGGTAACGGGTGCGCTCGTCTTCGTACTTCGCCTCATAGTCGAAGAACTGGCGCCCGACGACCAGCTCGATCATGGGCAGCGCTTCGCCTTCGAGCACCCCCACGGTGAACTCGCGGCCCCTGACGTAACGCTCCGCAAGGACGGTGTCGCTCTCGCGGCGCGCCTGCTGGATCCCCTCGGCAAGCTCGTCCGGGCCGCGGATGATGCTCACGCCCAGGCTCGACCCGCTCGTCGCCGGCTTGCATATGAGGGGATAGCCGAACTGCTCCGCCTGCGCGGCGGCCTCCTCCAGGCTGTGCATGGGAGCAATGACCAGGTAGTCCGCCGTGGGGACCGAGTTCCGGATGAAGAGCCGCTTGCTGGCGACCTTGTCCATGCCGAGGCGGCTGGCGACGGGACCGCTTCCCGTGTAGGGGATGCCCATATCCTCGAGCAGTTCCTGCGCCCCGCCGTCTTCACCGAACGCGCCGTGCAGGGCGATGAAGCATACGTCCGGCCTCATCTCCTTCAGCGCGGGGAAGGACCGGCCGGTCACGCTGTAGCGGATCACCTCGTGGCCGGCCTCTTGCAGCGCCGCCGCGACGGCCGTGCCGGACTTGAGCGAGACTTCGCGCTCGCCGCTCGGGCCGCCCATCAGAACCGCCACCTTCAGTTTCTCGGACGACTTCATTGATTCCTCCGCCGTTCTGTCGCGTGCAGTTGTCAGGCCGCCTTGGCGCGGCCGGGCCAGCGTTGCACCTCCATCTCCAGCTCGATGCCGAATTCGCGGCGGACGGCCTCCTTCATGATGTCGATGAGCCGGAGCACGTCTGCCGTGGTCGCCCCGCCGCGATTCAGGATGAAGTTCGCGTGCAGCTTCGAGACCTCCGCGCCTCCCACGCGCAGGCCCTTCAGGCCGCACAGGTCCAGCAGCTTCCCGGCCGGATGCCCGGGCGCGTTCTTGAAGATGCAGCCGGCGCTTGGCTCGCCCAGCGGGTGGCGCTCGGCCCGGTCCCGGGCGTGCTGCGCCATGCGCAGGCCGATCAACCCGGGCTTGCGCGGTTCAAGTGAGAACTCCGCTTCGGCAACCACCCCGCCGCGCAGCTCCATGTGGCGGTACGAGAAGTCCAGCTCCGAGGACGCGCATTCGCGCCGCGTCCCTTCGGGGGTCACGATGGTCAGGCGAAGCAGGCGCTCCGAGATGCCGTGGCCCCACGCGCCGGCGTTGCCGGCCACTGCGCCCCCGACAGTGCCGGGGATGCCTGCGAGGAACTCCAGCCCTCCCAGCCCCTGCTCCCTGCAGTAGGCGAGCAGCTTCGCGGTGACCACGCCGGCGCCGGCCCTCGCCGTGAACTGGCCCGTGCGCTCCAGACGGGCGAATCCGGGCGAGTGTATGTGGATGGCGGCGTACGGCAGGTCGCCGTCGTCGACGACCAGGTTCGAGCCGCCTCCGAGCACCCGCCAGGCCAGATCGCTGCGGGCGCACTGTGCCAGGGCGTCGCGCAGGTCCTCTTCCGTTATGGGCCGGAAGTAGCGGACCGGCGCCCCGCCCAAGCGGAACGTGGTCAGGTCCCGAAGCTGTATCGTCTGCTCCAACTTCGCCTCACGCCGCGATCTGGCGGCGTCCCTTCTCTTCGATCCTGGGGATGATGTTGCGGGCGATCTGCCAGACGTTGCCGGCTCCCATGACCAGCACGACGTCGTCCGGGATGACGTCGCCCACGATGATGTCCTCCATGTCTTCGAACTCGGGCACGTAGTGGCCCAGCAGCCCGATGTGGTTCATCTGCCGGACCAGGTCGAGGGCGCTGACGGACATCTGGTCCTCGCGCGAGTCGCGCGCCGCGTATATGTCGCACACGTAAGTGACCCATGCAGTGCGGAAGGAGTCGGCCAGGTCGCCCAGCAGTTTCCTCGTGCGGGAGTGCTGGTGCGGCTGGAAGACCACGAACACGCGCTGGTTCGGGAACCTCTGGTGGGTCGCGGCCAGGCTCGCCCGGATCTCGTTCGGGTGGTGCGCGTAATCGCTGATGATGGCCACGTTCCACGGAGTGCCGATCAACTGCAGCCGCCTGGCCACGCCTTCGAACTCGGCCACCGCCTCCTTGATGTCCGCGAAGTCCATCCCCACCTCGTGGCAGGCGGCGATGGCGGCCAGGGAGTTCAGGATATTGTGGGTGCCATAGAGCTTGGTGCTGAACCGGTCGACCTTCCTGCCCCTATAGACCAGGTCGAAGTTGCTGTGCACTTTCGCCCGCCAGAGTCGTTCGGCGCGATAGACCGCGTCTTTCGCCTCGATGCCGTAGGTCACGGCCCGGACGCCGGCCTCCTGCACCACCTCTGCGGTGTTGGCGTCGTCGGCGTTGGCGATGACCAGGCCCTCCTCGCCGGCGGCGCGGGCGAAGTCGCCGAACGCCTCACGGATGTCCCACATGTCGTAGTAGTAGTCCAGGTGATCGGCGTCGATGTTCGTTATCACGCCGATGTGGGGGGCCAGGCACAGAAACGACCGCTTGTACTCGCACGCCTCGGCGACGAGGTACTCGCCCGAGCCGTAATGCGAGCCGCCGCCGAGCTGGGGGACGTCCGCGCCGATCAGGAACGAAGGGTCCAGCCCTCCGTGACGCAGCGTGAACGCGATGAGGGAGGTGGTGGTGCTCTTGCCGTGCGTGCCGGCGACCGCGATCCCCTTCTGCCTCTCCATCAGCAGGCCGAGCAGCTCGGGGTAGCGGACGACGTCCAGCCTGCGCCGGCGCGCCTCGACCAGTTCGGGGTTGTCGTCGGCGATCGCCTGGCTGACGACGACCAGGTCGGTGTCCCTCTCGATGTTGCGGCCCACCTGTCGGGCAATGACGCGTATGCCGGAGCGAGCCAGATTGTCGGCCGTGGGGGTGTACTGGATGTCGGAGCCCGTTATGCGGGCGCCGCAGGCCGCCGCGTAGGTGGCCATCGATCGCATACCCGTGCCCAGTATGCCGATGAAGTGCCAGTGCTCTTTCGACAGGTCCAGCCTCTTCGACCTCTGCCAAGCCACCATGACATGCTCCTTTCAGGCTGCTCGCAAGAACCGGTTCTTGATCTCTTCCTGCTTGCGGGGGGAGTGCGGCACGTCTTGGCTGAAGCCGCCCAGGGCGGCCAGTTCCGCCGCGACGGTCAGGGCCGCCTGGGGACGCCCCAGACGGCGCGCGCGCTCGGCCATCAGCTTGCGCCGTTGGGGATCGAGGGCGACGGCCCCGATCAGCCCCGCCAGGTGCTCGTCGGTCAGCTCCGCCTGGTCCACGCTCACGGCGGCGCCGGCCCGCGCAAGCACGGCCGCGTTCGCCTGCTGATGGTCCCCCGCGTAGGGATAGGGCACGAGGATGGATGGCAGTCCCACGGCCGTCAATTCGGCCAGGGTGGACGCGCCGGCGCGGGCCAGGACGAAGTCGGCCGCCGCGTAGGCGTCCTCCATGCGTTCCAGAAAACCTATGGCTCTGTAGGAGGAGAACGAGTTCGCCTGCTCTTCGAGGGCCGCCGGCAGGTGGTCCACTCCCGTTAGGTGGATCACCTGGAGCTGCGCCCCTCTCGCGCGGAGGATCCTGAGGGCCCCGTAGAGCGCCTGGTTGAGCGCCAGGGCTCCTTGGGAGCCGCCCAGCGCCAGCAAGGTGCACCTGTCGGACGAGACGCCGAGCCTGCGCGCGGCCGACTCCCGTGTTACGCCGAACAGGCTGCGTCGCACGGGATTGCCCGCCACCAGCACGCGTCTGGCCCTCAGTCCGGCCGGCTTGATCGGCCATTGCGTCAGAACCAGGTCCGTGAAGGGCGCGACCAGACGCACGGCCCGGCCCGGCGTGGCGTTCGCCTCCAAGACGGCGGTTCGCACGCCGAGCAGCTTCGCGGCCAGGAGGGGCACGACGCAGTTGTGCCCGCCCAGGCCCGCTACGACGTCGGGACGGAAGGCGCGGATTACCCTCGAAGCGCGGGCGGCGGCGTGCAACGCCCGGCCCGGGAAGCGCAGCCTGGCCATGAGGCCGCTCACAGGAGTGGCCGGAACGCCGGCCGCCTCGAACCCGGCGATCGCGCCGCGGCAGTGCCTCTCTGCCTTGCGGTCCGTCACCAGGAAAAGGCACCGGGACGAGGGGAGCAGCAGCTTCAGCGCTTCCGCCGTCGCCGCCCCGGGCATGAGGTGGCCCCCGGTGGTCCCACCCGCGAACATCACGCGCAAGGATGCCTGCGATCGATCCTCAGACACGACCTGTTGCCTTTCTGACTCAGTCGAGCCGACCTGTGGACGTTCTCGCCGCTCGGGCCAGGTGGTCCAGCCCCGCCGAGGCCAGCCTCTCGTAGGCAGGCCTGTCCTGATCCCACGGACTCAGGGGGTAGCTCTCGGGGGATTCCACGGATCGCGCGATGCTCACCAGGATCCCGGCCGCCAGCATGCTGGCCATCAGCGAGGAGCCGCCTGCGCTGATGAACGGCAGGCTCAGTCCCTTGGTCGGCACGGAGCCCGTTGCCACGGCGATGTGGGCCGCCGCCTGCGCCGTCAGCAGCCATGAGAGGCCCACAGCCAGCGAGAACCCGAAGGGGTCGCGCGTGCGCATGACCACCTTCAGGCATTCCCACAGCACGAAGAGGAACAGCGTCACCACCGCCAGGGAGCCGATCAGGCCCAGCTCCTCGGCCAGAACGCTGAAGATGAAGTCGTTGCCGGCGCCAGGCAGGAATCCGGCCTTCTGGTGCCCGGCACCGAGTCCGACCCCGAACAGGCCGCCCGAGCCGATGGCGATCTTGGACTGGATCAACTGGTAGCCGGCGCCCCGCGGATCCCGCCACGGGTGCATGAAGGCCAGAAGGCGCTGCATGCGGTACGGCACGTCGAAGATCAGTCGCTGCAGCAGAGGCATGGCTGCCGCCCCCGCCAGGAGCACGTAGACCAGGCGCGTGCCAAAGACGAGCAGCACCACGGTGCACACGCCGCCGATCAGGACGGCCGTGCCGAAGTCCGGCTCGGCCAGGATCAGGAGGCACGCCACGCCAACGACGCCGACCGGGACCAGGAACCCGTGCGCGAAGCTCCGCATGCGGCCGGCGTTCCGCTCGCAATAAGCGGCCACCCAGATCAGCAGGGCCACTTTGGCGAACTCGGACGGCTGGAAGCCGACGGGCAGTCCGAGGTTGACCCACCTGCGCGCGCCGTTTATCTGCATCCCCACGCCGGGCACGAAGACCGCCGCGAGCCCCGCGAAGGCCAGTGCCAGGGCCGCCAGATGATGCCGCCGCCACCACTGGTAGTTCGCCCCTGCGCCGAAGATGAAGGCGCAGAGGCCGGCGCCCGTGAATGCAAGTCGTCTCAGGAGCGCCGGCGTGTAATCCGCCGCGCTTGCCGCGCTGGCGGAGACGACCAGGCCAAGGCACGCCAGCGTCATGACCAGCGCCGTCAACCTGACGCTGGGCCGCCTCCATTGCGACTCCTGGGCGGCATCCGGGGCGTCAACGGCGAGTTCGCCTGTCGTCGCGGTCGCCTGCATTGCTCCCTCGTCAGAGGCACATGAGATTCAGACCCAGCAGGGCCGCCAGGGCCCCCCACAGGTAGAAGCCGTGCACGATGCGGGGTTCGGCGTGTCCCTGCTTCTGGAAGATGTGGTGCACGGGCGCGACCGGCAGGATTCGGCGCCTCCAGGCCTTGAACCACGCGATCTGGAGGAGCGACGAACCGATCTCAACGATGAAGACCAGGCCCGCAAGGGCGAGCACGGGCGCCACCTGCGCCGCCAGCGCGGCCGTGGCCAGCCCGCCGCCGATGGCTAGCGCCCCGGTGTCGCCCATGAACACGCAGGCGGGATAGCGGTTGTACCAGAGGAACCCGAGGCACGCGCCCGACAGCGCGGCGCAGAAGACCGTGAGCTCCTGCGCGCCGGGCACGTGGGCGATGCCGAGTCGCGCGGCCAGCGCCGGGCTGCCCGCGCCCCAGCATGCGCCGCCCAGCACGACGGCCGCCAGGGGCGTGAGCCCCGCCAGCAAGCCGTCCAGCCCGTCGGTCACGTTCGTGCCGTTGCTCATCGTGGACAGGACCAGAGCGGCCCACGCCGCAAAGAGCAGCGCCGCCCACGGACCCGCCCCGCTCAGCAGGCGGCCCACTGACGGCGAGGCGCTGGCGGCGCTGAGCGGTCCGACCCGCGACCACAGCAGCAGGCCGATCGCCACACCCACCACGGCCTGGTAGCCGAGCTTGTGGCGGATCTTGAGGCCGCGGTCCCTGCGGCCGGGGCCGCGCACCTTGAGCACGTCGTCCGCCACGCCGAGCAGCGCCAGCGAGAGGACGCTCAGCAGCACGACGCGCACGTAATAGCTCGACGGGTCGCACCAGAGCGCGCATGCCGCCGTCATGCTCCCCACCAGGACGAGCCCGCCCATCGTCGGCGTGCCGCTTTTTCTCTCTATGCGGCGGCGCAGGTCGGTGTCCTCGATGGGGGTCTTCTCCGTCCTCTCCCTGACCTTCAGTCGCGTCAGCCATGCGATGGCGAACGGGCAGGCGGCCAGGGCCAGCAGGAAGGCCGTCGCGCAGGCCAGCAGCGCGCGGAGCCCCGGCGCCAGCAGCGCCTGCAGGGCTCCGTTTGCGCTCCACCCGTGCATGAGCAGTCGGTACAGCATCAGGCCGCGGCCTCCTTTCCCTTGTCCGTCGGGCTGTTCGCGATGTTGTCGGCGATGGTCTCAAGCCTCATGGCGCGGGAGCCCTTCAGCAGGACGGCGTCGCCCGGCCGCACCTCCCACCACACGGGAGACCACGCCTGTTCGGCAGACTCGAAGTAGAGGGCGCTTTGCGACGCGATTGCGCGGCTGCGCCACCCCTCCAGGAGGTGCCGGCCCAACGGCCCCACGGCGACCAGGAGCTGGATGCCCGATTCGGCGATCTCCCTGCCCATCTGACGATGGAGCTGCTCCGCCTGCTCGCCGAGCTCCAGCATGTCGCCGCAGACGACGATCTTGCGGCCGGGATTGCGCTCGGCGATGAAGCTCTCCAGCGCCATGCGCAGGGCAGGGGGGTTGCTGTTGTAGCAGTCGCAGATGAACGTAACGCCGCCCAGGTTCCGCTTCTCGTAGCGCAGGGCAGGGGAGCTGAATGCCGCCAGGGCCTTCGCGGCCGATGCGGCCGACGCGCCGAGCGAGGTCGCCGCGCAGATGGCGGCGGCCGCGTTCGGCACGTTGTAGCGCGCGCCGTCGGGCAGCCTGAAGACCCAGCCCAGCGCGTCGAACTCCCAGCCCTCGCCGCAACGGCGGATCCGCTGCGGGCGGACGGTCGCGCCGGCGCTCAGGCCGAACGTGCGCGTCGTGCCCGCGAACCGCTTCGCCAGGGATGCGCACGCGGCATCGTCGGCGTTCAGGATCAGCACGCCGCCGGGGGGCAGGTGCCCTATCAGCTCGGCCTTGGCTTCCAGGACGCCGTCCAGGCTCCTGAGCCCTTCCAGGTGGACCTCCCCGATGGCGGTGATCACGCCGAGGTCCGGCCAGGCCGCCCGGGCCAGTTCGTCTATCTCGCCGGGGTGGTTCGTGCCCATCTCGAGCACGACGAAGTCGTCGTTGTCGGCGGCCGACAGCAGCGTCAGGGCGACGCCGACGCGGTTGTTATAGCTGGCGGGGGCGGCGGTGCACCGGGCGTCGCGCGACAGTATGGCGCCCAGCATCGCCTTTACGGTGGACTTGCCGTAGCTGCCGGTCACCGCGACGACCCTGGCGCGCAGGCGCTTTCGGCGCCAGGCCGCCAGCGCCAGGAGCGCCTTCTGCGTGTCGGGCACGCGGACGACGGCCGTTCCGTCTGGCGGCTTGCCGTTCATCCTCTGGACCACGGCGATGCGCGCGCCGGCCGCGGCGGCGTCCGGCAGATAGTCATGGCCGTCGTGGTTCGCCCCAACCAGCGCAAAGAAAGCCTGCCCCGGGCTCAGGGCGCGCGTGTCCGTGCACACGCCGTCCGCCGTGGCCCAGGCACTGCCGCTGACGAGCCGCCCTTTGCAGGTCCTTGCGATCAGCTCGGCCGTCAGGATCAGGCGTCTTCCTCGCATGCTGCTGCGTTTCCCTTTCAGGCGTATCTGGGCTAAGCGCTCTTCCTGCGTCTGACGGGGGTCTGCTTCAGGATCTCCCGGGCGACTGTGCGGTCGTCGAACGGGATGTTGCGACCGCCCATCTTCTGGTACCTCTCGCAGCCGCGGCCGCAGATGGCCACCATCGAGTCGGGCGTGGCCGCCAGCTCCACGGCGAGCTGGATGGCCTGGCGGCGGTCCGCCTCGATCCGGTAGTCAACGAATCGCGACTCGATGCCGGAGACCATCTGCGCGATGATGTCCTCGGTGCGTTCGCTGCGGCTGTTGTCGGCGGTGAACACGGCCACGTCGGCCAGCCGGGCGGCGATGTTCCCCATGCGGGGCCGTTTGGTCCGGTCGCGGTCGCCTCCGCAGCCCGCCACGCAGATGAGCCTGCCCTTCACGAGCGGCCGCAACACGCTCAGCACCTTCTCGAGCGCGTCGGGCGTGTGGGCGTAATCCACGCAGACGGTCGGCAGGTCGCTGCGGGCCGGCACGCGGACCCGCTCCAGCCTGCCGGGCACGCCGCGCAGGTCGCGCAGCGCTTCCCTGATTGCCTCCCCGCCTATGCCGAAGGCGAAGGCGGCGGTGGCCGCGGCCAGGATGTTCAGGCAGTTGTATTCGCCGATCAGGGCGGTGCGCACGGCGTATGTCTCGCACGGCGTGCGCACGAGCGCCTCCATGCCGTTCATGCCCAGCGAGATGATCGTGCCCCTCACGTCGGCCATGTTCTGGACGCCGTAGGTGAGCACCTTGGCGTGCGTGACGGGGCGGAACAGCTTGCCGAACTCGTTGTCGGCGGGCAGCACGGCCACGGCGTCCGGCGCGAGCCCTTCGAAGAGGAGGCGCTTGGCGCGGATGTAGTTCTCCCGCGTCCCGTGCGTGTCGAGGTGGTCCTGCGTGATGTTGGTTAGCACGGCGGCGTCGAACGCGATCCCGGCGACGCGCTGCTGGATAAGGGAGTGGCTGCTCACCTCCATGCAGACGTCGGTCAGCCCGGCGTCGAGCATGCGCCTGAAGGAGCGGTGCAGGGCGATGGCGTCCGGCGTGGTCAGGTCTGAGTCGAGCCACCCGTCCCTTATGCGGTAGCCGAGCGTGCCTATCGAGCCGGCGGGATGGCCGGCCTCGTTCAGGATCGTGCGCAGTATCTCCGTCGTGCTCGTCTTGCCGTCGGTGCCCGTGATGCCGGTGATGCGCAGCGCGCGCGAGGGCGAGCCGTAGAACCGGTCCGCCAGCGTGCCCAGCGCCAGCCGCGAGTCCGCGACCTGGATGACCGGGCAGCACGGAGCAGGGGAGGGCATCGCCTGGCAGACCAGCGCGCTGGCTCCCCGGCGGACCGCCTCCGGGATGTAGTCGTGGCCGTCGGCCTTCTCTCCCTTGATGGCCACGAAGAGCGTTCCGGGCTCCACCCCTCGCGAGTCGTTCGTCAGGGAAGTGATGAGGGGATTGGCATCGTTGACCAGGCGGACGAGCGTCAGGCCCTGCGCCAGCTCGTGGAGCCGCAGTGCGGTGTCTTGCGTGCCGGCCGGTCCGGTCATGATCGTTCTCCGAGTGCGACGCTGATGGGTTCGGCCTGCGGCACGTTCATGTGCCTGAGGGTGCGCAGCGTGATGTTCTTGACGACGGGCGCGGCGACCACGCTGCCGTAGTAGCCGTTCTTGCTCGGAGCTTTGACGCTGACGAGCACGACGATGCGGCAGTCGGGCACGGGCGCCAGTCCGATGAAGGTGGACAGGTAGCGGCCTGGCTCGTAGCCCCTGCCGCCCTTGCGCAGAAGCTGCGCGGTGCCGGTCTTGCCGGCCAGCGGATACTCGTCGAGGCGCGCCGGCTGGCCGGTGCCCTCTTCGACCACGCGCCGCATCATCTGCAGCACGGCGTGCGAGGTCTCCAGGCTGAGGGGGCGCCCGGTCGCCACGGGCTCGCCGGCCGTGTATGCCACCTTGCCGGTGTGGGAGTGGACGATGGCCTTGATCGTGCGCGGCTGAGGAAGGACCCCGCCGTCGGCGAACGCGGCGAACGCGCGCGCCATGCTCAGCGCCGTCACTGCGATCTCCTGGCCGAAAGCGACGCTGGCCACGCTGTACTTGGTCCAGGCGCGCAAGGGACGGACGATGCCGCCGACCTCGCCCGGCAGCGCGACTCCCGTCGGACGGCCGAAGCCGAAGCGGCAGATGCCTTCGTAGAGCTTCTCCTGTCCGAGCGCCATGCTGACCTGCGCCGCGCCGATGTTGCTCGAGTAGCAGATGATGTCGCTGACGGTCAGCAGGCCGTAGGGGTGCACGTCATGGAGAGTGCGCCGGCCGATGCTCCACTCCCCCTGGTGGCAGTCGAACCGGCTGTCCGGGCGGACCGCGCCTTCCTCGAGCGACAGGCCGATGCTGATGGGTTTGAAGGAGGAGCCGAACTCATAGGCGTCGCTGATGGCCATGTTCCGCTGGTTGGAGACGGGGCTGGCCGCGGGCTTGTTCGGGTCGAAGGTCGGCCAGCTCGCCATGGCCAGCACCGAGCCGTCGCGCGTGTCCATCACGACGGCCATCGCCCCTTCGGGCCTGTGCTTCTTCACCACGGCTGCCAGCTCCTGTTCGACGATGCTCTGTACGTAGACGTCGAGGGTCAGGTGGACGTCGTAGCCGTTGAAGGGCGCCTGCTCGAGCCTGTCCTGCGGGGAGCGGAAGATGCGGCGCTGGCCGTCGCACAACACGCTCTCCATGCCGGGCCGCCCGCGCAGCAGCGCGTCCATCAGCAGCTCGATGCCGGCCAGCCCGCGTCCGTCTATGTCCGTGAATCCGATGACGTGCGCCGCCAGCTTGCCCTGGGGGTAAAAGCGCCTGTTCTCGCGCTGCAGGAAGATGCCCGGCAGATCGAGGTTCCGGACGCGTTCGGCCTGCTCGTCGGAAACCTGCCGCTTCACCCAGACGAAGAAGCAGTCCCTGCGCAGCTTCTCCCTGAGCGGCTGACCGGGGATCGAGAGCGTTCGGGCGAGCAGGACGGCCTCCTTGTCAGGCGCCTCCACGGCGCTGGGGTCCGCGTAGATGCTCCAGCGCCGCACCGTGGCGGCCAGCAGCCGGCCCTCCCGGTCATATATGCTGCCCCGGCGGGCGGAGAGCCTGCGGCTGAGGCGCTGCTGCTGATCGGCCAGCTCGCGGTAGCGATCCGCTTCGGCGACCTGGAGCCTGGACAGCCGGGCCGCCATCAGGAAGAACGCCACGGCGACCAGGCCGAGCGCGATCGACGCGCGGACCTTCAGCGAGATGCCGGCGCCGACGGCGGCGTGCGCGGCCAGTTCGTCCTGCGGCTGTGTTCGCTCAGCCAAGTTCCGTTCAGGGCTCCGGTTCGGGGGCGTTGAGGTCTTGATCGGGCGTTCGGGCGACGGGCGTCGCGACGGATCGCTCGCACAGGTCCAATCCGAGCCATGCCACCAAGGACTGGATGCGCTGAGGATTCCTCAGTTTGCTCAGGTGCGCCTGGTAGGTGGCGCGCTCGCCCTCCTGATCGGCGACCTCCTCGCGCAAGTCTTGCACGCGGTAGCCCGTCGCTCGCAGCGCCGCGTTCTGGCGCACGACGCACAAGGCCACCGCCGTCGCCACAGCCAGCAGGTAGATGAACTTGCCGAGCGTCATGCGTTCGCCTCAGAGCTTGCGGGCGGCGCGCAACTGCGCGCTGCGCACGCGGGGATTGCGGTCCACTTCCTCCTGCGAGGGCCTGGCCGGGAATGGCTTGAGCACCTCCAGGAGGCCGTCCTTCTGCTGACGGCGCCATGCCTCTTTGACCGGCCTGGCTTCCAGGCTGTGGTAGGTCAGCACGGCGGCGCGCCCGCCGGACCTCAGCAGGGCCGGCAGCAGATCGAGCAGGGCGTCCAGCTCCTCAAGCTCGTGGTTCACGTGTATCCGCAGGGCCATCATGACCCGCGTTGCCGGGTGTATGCGCCAGGTCCGCCCGCGGCTGCGGCGCGCGGCCACGCGCACGACCAGGTCGGCCAGCTCGGCCGGCGTGTCGATCGGGCTCTCGGCGCGCTCCCGGCAGATGCGCGCGGCGACCTGCCGGCTGTAGCGCTCCTCGCCGCACCGGTGGAAGACGTCGGCCAGCTCGCGCTCGGACGCCCGGTTCACGACGTCCCACGCACTGACGCCGGACCGGCGGTCGTAGCGCATGTCGAGCTTCGCGTCGGAGTCGAAGGAGAAGCTGCGCGCGGGGTCGGAGAGTTGATGCGTCCCGACGCCCAGGTCCGCCAGGAGGACGTCGAAGGCGTCCGCCCCCGCCTGGCGGGCGAACTGGGGGGCCGAGCTGAAGCGCCCCGCGAACAATGTGAACTCGCACGGGGCTTCGGCGTCCAGGCGGTGCCGGGCGACTTCCAACGCCTCGGGGTCGGCGTCCACGCCGATGAGGAAGCCTTGCGGGCCGATGGCGCGGGCGAGGGCGAGCGAGTGCCCGCCGGTCCCTATGGTGAGGTCGATGGCCGCGTCGCCGGGGCCGGGGCGAAGCAGCGCGAGCACCTCGGAGACCATGGCCGGTTGGTGCAGCGCCGGCCGGCAGCCGGCCTGCTCGTTGTCGAGGGTGGCCATGGTCTCACACTGGGCGTCAAAGAAGCACATGCTCGTGCGATGCTGCGCGTTCGGTGCCCGACGCTGGCGCTTGGACCGGTCATGGCCCCGGTTCGGTCCGGTCCTGTTCGGCTTCTTCACGGGCCGGCGGGCGCTGAGGGGCGGGCGTGCGGCGCGCCGGATCGAGCAGATCGGCGGCAACCTGCTCGAAGGCCTTCAGTTCCTCCGCGACCCTCGCTTCTGCCACCTCGCTTCGGGTCAGCGCCAGCCAGTAGTCTTGAGCGACCAGCGTTATCTGCTGAACCTGCTCGCCGATGTCGGCGTGTGCGCGGAGTCCCTCCGGGATGACGAGCCGGTTCTGTTTGTCCGCTTCAACGAAACGCATCCGGTAGTAGAAGTAATCGCGAGCGCGGCGGATGACGTCGGGGTCGAGTTCGGCGGGGGGATTCTCAAAGCGCTCGAGGGCCAGGTCGATGTTCGGGATGGGGTAGAGGAAGATGCGCTGGCGTGTTCCGGGCACGAAGTAGAAGGAGAGCCGTTCGTAGGCGGCCAGCGCCATCTCGGGCTCGGCCGTGCGCTCGGCCCTGCCCAGCTCCCGGTGCATGGCGGAGGCGAGGTCATCGGGCAGGCGGAAGCGGCCGCGTTCGTCAAGGCTCACCGAATCCTGATAGCCGAAGAGACGGACCAGAGACTGGCTCCTTCCATTCCCCGCCAATGCCTTTTGGCTCCTTTCAAGTGGCGCAAGAGAACCCGCCAAGACCAGGGACCGCGCGGCTTTCTCTCCGTAAGCTCTTTGAAGCTAAGGAGTACAGCCTCCCAAGTTGCGAATTAAGACGAGCAAAGCGGTCACAATACTAGCGACCGAGCCCTGTCTTGTCAAGACCTTTTTTCGGGCCGTTTCTTCGCCGTTGACGGCTCCCAGACGCCCCTTGGCGGGCGCGCCTGCCCCAAGGCGGCCCTGCGCGCTACACAAAGTACGAGCAGCGCCCCATGCAGTATGTATCTGGTATTAGACACATGTTGAGTCAATTGGCGCGGAGCTCCGAATCCGTTCGTTTTTTCGTTGATTTCCGCGTGGCTGCCGCGACGGTAGGGCCGGCGACTTCGTTCCCATACCGTCACACGGTTGCGCCCCCCGGTCTCCCGGGTGCCCCCGGCGGGGCCCGCGCGAGCGGTGAAGCGGAGTTGGCGTGCGTGGGGCGGGCGGTTAGAATGGCGCCGTCTTCCCTGAATCTGTCACGGCCGTAGGAGGAGCAGCATGGTCGTGCTTGCGATTGACTGGGGCGGGAGCAGGATTGGCGTGGCCGTCAGCGACGAGCTCGGCATAGCGGCCCACTTCCTGGCTACGGTCGAGAAGGACGGGCAGGAGCTGGACCGGATCGCCGAGCTTGTCCGCCAGCGCGGCGCCGACCGGATCGTCGTCGGCATGCCGGTCCGGATGGACGGCACCGAGGGGACTCAGGCCCGCAAGGTCAGGGGATTCATCAAGCGGCTGCGGCAGCGCCTGCCGGACCTGATCGTCGAGGAGCAGGACGAGCGGCTCACCTCCGCGCAAGCGCACCGCGCCCTTTCAGAGATGGGCGCCAGCATGCGCAGGCGCAGGCAGGACGTGGACGGCATGGCTGCTCAGATCATCCTGCAGCGCTACCTGGACCGGCACGCCGCCGACCGTGCGCCACAGTCCTGATCCGTGGGGCGCCGGCGGCCGGGGAGGTCGCCGGGTGATGGGGGCGGGGCGTTCCCGACGGGACGCCGTCGGCCGGGGAGATGGCCGGATGGTGAGGGTGCGGGGGTCGCAGGCGGAATGATGTCAGCGAAGCATGAAGCAACGCGCGGCGCCGATCACGCCGGCGTCGCGCGGCAGTTCGGCGAAGCAGACCTTCACGTTCCTTCGCGAAGCCTCGAGCGTGCGCCACTCGACCTCGTCCAGCAGGGGCTGCATGAGCATGTCCCCGGCTGCCGTGACGCCCCCGCTGAAAGCGATGACCTGCGGGTTGAGCATGTGCATGATGTTGGACACGCCGACGCCGAGGTAGCGGCCGGTCTGCTCGACGTTATCCCGGGCGACGGCGTCGCCCGACAGGGCCGCTTTGTGTATCCGCTCGGCGGTCAGTTCCTCGAGCTCCGGTGCGAGCGAGCTTTCGGCTCCGCTCTGGACGGCCTCGCGCATCCGTCGCACCATTGCGGTGGCGCTGGCGTAGACCTCGAGGCATCCCCGGTTGCCGCAGCCGCACGGCGGGCCGTCGGGGTTGATGCTCATGTGGCCGATCTCGCCGGCGACGCCGTTGGCGCCGTGCCATATCCGGCCGTCCAGCACGATGCCGCCGCCGATGCCGGTCCCGAGCGTCAGAAGCACCAGCGAGGAAGCGCCGCGCCCGGCCCCGACCCACTGCTCGGCCAGCGCCGCCACGTTGGCGTCGTTGTCGAGCAAGCACGGCAGTCCCAGCTCGTCCTCGATCATGCGGCGCAGCGGTATGTCGCGCCAGCCGGGCAGGTTCGGCGAGAAGAGGACGACGCCCTCGGCCAGGTCTATCGTGCCCGGGCTGCCGACGCCCACGCCGCGGACCGATCCGGCGCCGGCGCCGCCCGCCTCGGCGCAGTCGCGGACGGCCTGGCATATCCTCTCAGCAACGGCCTTCGGGCCGAGGTCGGCTCGCGTCTTCGTGCGATGGCGCTGGAGGACGGCGCCCTCGGGAGAGACCAGGCCGACCTTGATGTTGGTTCCTCCCAGGTCTACGCCGGCGGTGACGTCCTTCACTGCTTCGAGCCTTTCCAGAGGGACGGGATCGCGTCGTGCCGCGCGTCTAGTCTGTAGTTTTGCAGTTCATGCAGCGGTCCTGAGGTAGCGTGTGAGGGCC
>CAZFSS010000010.1:0-135160 GCA_964521715.1 uncultured candidatus Brocadiaceae bacterium
CTGCCGATTCGCCTATGAGCACCAACAACATTAGATTTACCTGGCTCAATAGCCCCGGCTTTCTTTGACGCGTCGGGCGGCTTCGGTTAGATTCGATTCCGGGGCGCACAAGCGCTACTGGCGTTTCATCTCCGGGAAACGGGCCGAGTGGCAGCGAAGGCAAGGCAGGTCTGGCCGCGCCGCATCCGTCGCATCGTGCAGGCGGTGGCATTCGTCGCGTTCATCGCGTTCGTGGTCCGTCTGCCGGCGCTGGCGCTGCGCTACGGGCATGGGGGACTCATGCGCCTCAGCCCGCTGGCGGGGCTCGGCGCGTCGATCTCCGCGTGGCAGTTGATCGCGGCGTTCTGGCCTGCGCTCGTCCTGCTCGCCGCCGCGCTGCTGCTCGGTCGCTTCTTCTGCGGTTGGCTGTGTCCGATGGGGACCACGTTGGACATCTCCGACCGTATCATCGCGCTCATGCTGGGCCGTAAGCCGCAGCGGCGCCGCCCGCCTCAGCAGGGGGAGGAAGCCGTCCCCGACTTCGAACACGTCCGTGGGCGGCGCCTCAAGTATTACCTGCTGGCGGCCTGCCTGGTCAGCGCGTTCGCGGGGGTCTCGTTCTTCGGTCTGTTCGATCCGCTCAGCATCGCCGTGCGCAGCTACGTGCTGACGCTCCACTCGTATCTGGCCCTCGGCCTCCTGGCCCTCTTTGGCTCGCTGGGCTGGAGCGGCGGGAGCTCGGCCGCCCGCGGATGGCTGCTGGTGCGCACCGACCCCATATTCCAGCTCCAGGCCGGCACTCTCGTCGCGCTGCTGGCGCTGCTGGCGTTGGGGCTGGTGCGCCGGCGGTTCTGGTGCCGGTACGTCTGCCCCCTCGGCGCCGTCTACGCGCTGGCGGGCAAGCCGGCGCTGACCAAGCGCTCCGTCGGCGACGCTTGCACGGAATGCGGGCGCTGCGCCGACGCCTGCCCCATGTCCTGCATCTCGCCGGACGGCCGTCGGACGCTGAACGACGAATGCATCCTCTGCCTGGACTGCCAGGCCGTCTGTCCCGCGCGGGCCGTCAGCTTCTTCGGCCCGACGCCGGCCGAGCAGAAGCGGGAGGTGGACCTGACGCGGCGGGGCATCTTGGCCGGCGTGGCCGCCGGCGTGGTCGCATACCCGGTGCTGCGCGTGCGGCCGGCCTGGGAGCGCGCGAAAGGCGATCCCCTGATCCGCCCGCCGCTGGCCGGGCGCGACGTGGACGCTTTCCTCAGCAAGTGCCTCCGCTGCGGGCAATGCATGAGGGCGTGTCCCACGCAGGTCATCCAGCCCGCCGGCGTGGAGGCCGGCATCGAGTCGCTCTGGACGCCGAAGCTGTCGCCGCGCCCCGGCTACTGCGAGTACAACTGCGACCTGTGCGGGCGCGCGTGCCCTACGGGCGCGATCCCCCGCTTCTCCCTGCCGCAGAAGCACGCCGCGGCGATGGGCCTGGCCTACCTGGACCAGACGCGCTGCATCCCGTGGCGCGGCTATCGCCGGCGGGAGGAGGCCGGGTTCGTCGCCGATGAGCACAACTGCGGCGTCTGCGAGGAAGTCTGTCCCGTCCCAGGCAAGGCCATCCACTTCCAGCGCGTCGGCGGGGAGGGGCAGGAGCTGCGGCTGCCCTACGTTCGCCAGGAGTCGTGCGTCGGCTGCGGGTACTGCGAGGCGGTGTGTCCCGTGGTGGGCAGGTCGGCCATCCGCGTCACGGGCGGCTTCAGGGAGCTGGCAGCGCCGGTCGTGGCGGAAGCCGCTGCGCCCGTCCGGACCGAGGCGGCGCTGCCCGACCAGGCCGGTGCCTTGCGGCTTGCCGGCAAGAGGGAGACCTACCAGGGCGCCGACGAGCTGTTCGACTACATCGACGGCGGGGCGGAGCCCTACCTGCGCCTCAACTTCGTCCGCGTGACGGCCGCCGAGTACACGGACGGGCAGAACAAGGTGAGGGCCGGCCTGTGGGAGTTCAAGACCAGCGACGACGCATTCGGCGCGTTCGCCAAGGACCGGCAGGGGGATCGCGTTGACCTGGGGGACGAGGGCGCCATGTCCGGCAGTTCCCTGTGGGCGCGGTGCGGCCCGTTCATGCTCAGCGTCATTGACCTGGGCCGGACGCCCGCGGACGAGGTCCGAGTGCTGGCTGCTGCGGTCCTTGCGGCGCTGAACGAACCGCCCGCCAAGCGCCCCGCCGTCTGCCGCAGGCTGCCGGCCGAGGGACTCGATTCAGACAGTGTCGTCTTTCTGCGGGACGAGCTTGCGCTGTTCAACCTTCGCCTGGCAGACGAGTACATCCCGGATGGGACGTTCGGCATAGACCAGGGCGCGGTGGCGGCGTACGGCGCCTACGACCTGAGGCAGGACGATAAGCCGGCCGGGCTCCTGCTGGTCGAGCACGCTTCCGCGCAGGCCGCCGCCGAGGCCGTGTCGCGTCTGGCGCAGGTGCGCGCCGATTGGGGCGAGGAGCAGGCAGCCGTCGAGCCGTTCCTCGTCTTCAAGGCGGCGGAGGGCAACTACTGCGCGATCGGCAGCTCGGGGAAGCTGTTCGCCGCGGCGTTCTTCGTGCCTTCGGCCGAAGCGGGGATGGCTCTGGTCCGCAAGGCCCTCGAATAGGCCGCTACAGCCCGAGCCGGCGGAGGCCATCCTCGGCCTCGCGCACTTCGGGCGCTTCCGGGAAGTCGTGCAGGATCGCCCTGTAGTGCGCCGCCGCCTCCTGCATCAGGCCGAGCTCGGAGCACGCCTCGGCGGCCAGCAGACGGAGGGCCGGCAGGTGGTTGGCGTCCTTTGACGTGGCAATGAAGACCTCCGCCTCGTCCCGGGCCTTCGCGAACTCTCCCTTCACCAGATACGCCTGGACGCGCAGCCGCGACGGCTGACCCTCCATGCGCATGGTGGGGTAGAGCCACAGCAGCTCGTCCAGCCGTTCGAGGGCCTGCTCCGGCTCCCCGTCGCGCAGGTAGGATTCGACCTGCTGAAGGGAGCTGCCGACGGTCAGCGCCTTCGGCTTGTCGGGCACGAAGGCGGGATCCGCCTCCGCCTGTCGGTACCTTTCGAGCGCTTCCTCCGCCTTCCCCTCCTTGCGGTAGGTGTCGCCGACGCGGATCAGCGCGCGGCGGAGCTTCTCCCGGTCCGCTTGGGGAAAATCGGCGCGCAGCTTCTCCAGCTCGGCCCTGGCGCGCTGGGGATCGCCCCTCCGCAGCAAGTAGTGCTCGGACAGGGCGAAACGGACGTCGAACTGCCGCCCCCTGTCCGACTCGGGGACGCTCTGGAGGGCGAGCGCGAAGTACTGCTCGGCGCGGTCGGGGTCCGGCTTCAGCTCGTCGTAGCAGCGCGCGATGTCCATGGCCACCTCGTAGACCTGCTCGCGCTTCAGCGAGGTCCGGCGCTGGTCCAGGGCGAGCGCTGCCGCGAACGCCTCCGCGTCGGCTTCCATGTATCGGGCGAACTGCCAGGCGGCCAGCAGGCACGGCGTGGGCAGGGCGCCGAGGTCGTAGCCCTTGACGTCGCGCCAGAATGCCTCGAGCTTGGAGCGACGGAAGTCCAGATCGTTCCAGATCGGCGAGGCCCGGACGGTCTTCGTGCAGCTCGTGCGGTCGCCGGCGGTGTTCGTGATGGCCAGCGTCACGGCGTAATCGGCCGTGTCCAGGAAGACGTGGCCCGGGCGGGGCTCGTCCGAAGTCTGGCCGTCGCCGAAGTCCCACCGATAGCTGTCGATGAGCGTATTGCGTGCGGTTGTGCAGCGGGAGGCGAACTGGATGGCCAGCATCCTGGCGTCGCCCGCCTCGCAGTAGCTCCGGGGTTCCACGGTGAAGTCCGCGCATATGGGCTGGCCGTACCATTCGCACTCGTAGACCTCGGCCGTGCGCAGGCCGGCGAAGGCCTGCGGCGGGATGACCTGCCAGTCCTGCTGGTCCGGCGGCATCCATGCCGCCTCGCTGCGGGCGTTGCCGCCCGAGACGAAGTGCACGTAGAGGAATTTGTGGATCCTCTGGTCGAGGTAGATCTCGCCGCCGTGCTCGCCGCGCCTGCCCTCGTTGACGTTGTGACGGCCGATCCATTGCGTGACCAACTGGTCGTCGATCAGCAGGAAGGAGGAGCAATCGCTCACGGTTGCGAACCGGTACCGGCCGGCCTTCGGCGTGCGGAGGTATCCGCGGTAAACGGCGATATAGTCCGACTGCGGACCGAAGGGATTGGAGGCGTCGAAGACCTGGCGCCAGTAGTCGGCGCCGTAGGCGGGGCCGGCGCGCTGAAGCGTGGCCTGGGCGGCCGTCCAACTGTTCGCGTCGGCGTTGTCCGGCATGGGGCGCGTCTCGTAGATCAGGCCGAGCTGCGGCAGGTCCGGGTTGACGGGGCTGGCGCGCGGATTGCCGTAGTAGACGGCGTACGTGCCGGGCGCTGCTTGAGTGCGGAAGGCGATCAGATACCTGCCCTCGGGCGCGGCATGGATGACGGCGAAGCCGACGGGGTTGCCGTCCGGACCGACGACGCGGATGTCCTTGCCGCCGTTGTCGGCGTCCTTGCGCAGGTGCACCCAGAGCTGCGCGCCGGGGCTGTCGGGCCAGTCCTGCTGGCGGCCGAAGCGCACCAGCATGCGGTAGGGCCAGCGCCCGTCCCACCACGCCGGCCATCCCTGGCCGCGGACGACGGGGCCGAAGGCCGCCGCCAGCATGGCCAGCAGGATAGCCGCTCGGAGTACGGGTCTTCTCTGTGACCAGGATCGCACCATCTTCGGAAAACGTTGCGTCACATGATCGGATGCTGCACCCGCCGCGCCGTGCGCATGGCGGGGCGTTGCCCCTGCGCGCTGCTAGGGGTTGAAGACCGGGAATTCGTCCTCGCCGACCCGGGGAGCCGGCTCGGGCACCTTCGGCGACTTCGGTTGCTCGGCCTTCTTCTTCGGTTCGCGCTCCTCCATCCCGACGATGTCCAGGCGCACGTTGTCGAAGTAGTAATCGCCCGGCTTCCAGTAGGCGTAGACCTGCACCTGGAGCCACTCGGCCTTGAGCTCCTCGCCTCCGAGCGTGCTCTTGGACTGCGAGGGATGGAACAGCCTGGCGTAGCGCCGCCATTGGCCGTCGCAGGGGCTCAGGAAGATCGGCGCCTGGTAGGCGTCCCGGCGGACGACCTGATACCCCTCCTTCGTCTTCATCCTCTGGTCGAAGAAGCCCTTGATGAAGACCTTGGGCTCGCCCTCGGCCTCGGTGCGGGCGTCTATGCTGAAGCGGTAGACGGCCCCGGGCGCGCACTGGACGTAATCGCTGCGGCAGTGCACGCCGTGCAGGCCCGCGACGGTGTCGTAGTAGGGCGGCTGGGTGGGGATGCGGTCCGGCGGAGGCGGGACGGGGCTCTCGGGGAGCGACTGGGGATCGCCGCCTGCCTGTCGCGCGGCTCCATCGACGGCGGCGCGCACCTCCTCGCTGCGGGCCTTCCACTGCGCGTCGAGCACGTCCGTGCAGATCCTCAGGCAGAGCCGGCCGTCGGTGCCGCCCGGCACCCAGAACGTGCTCAGGCCGTCGGTCGCTTCCCAGCCGTAGGGCCAGTAGCGGCCGGTCTCGAAGCTTCCGTTCTGGAGCAGGTTCCCGGACTTCGCCTCCATCTGCATGACGTCGCGCGCGTCTTGCGTGGCATAGGGGATGCCGTCCGGGGCGACGAGCTGGGCCTCGGCCTTCCTCTGCTCGTCCGGCGGCTCGGCCGGGCCGCCATGCGCGGCGAGGAGGACGGGCATCGCAAGGCACACGATGCAGAGGTGTATGGGACGTGCTCTCATTTCGTTCCAGCCGCCACGTGGTTGCGTAGACCGTAGGGGCGGCTCGCGAACCGCCCCTGCCCACGCTGCGCGTCAGCGGCGGGGCGTTCCCGCCTCCGAGAGGGCGCGGAAGTAGTTGCGCACCATCTCGCGGTACTGCTCGGGCACCTGTTCGCTCTGACCGCTGGCGATCTCCTCGCGCAGTTGCTTGGGCAGCAGGGCGCTGCGGTCCCGCCAGAGCTGCTTCTGGATCTCGGACAGCTCTTTGATCTCGCGCAGGTTCGTCAGCACCGTTCGCTGGTACTTGCCGAAGGTGCTGATCTCGGCTTGCTCCAGCGCGACCTTTTGCGCCTCCATCAGCTCGATGGTTTCGGGCAGCTTGGCGCGCGGCTGCCGGTACTTCTTGAGGCCATAGTCCAGCCGCCGGGCGTTGTCGATCAGGTCGCCCTGGCGGACGGCCATCCGCTTGAGCCGCTGCTGGAGGGGCGGCGGGACGGGTCCCTGGAATCCTTCGGCGCCCTGTCCGCTCACCTTGCCGCCGCCCGTGGCGCCGGTCGGCGACTCGCCGCTCAGGTCCTGGACCCATCCGGCCTCGAACGGGTCGGGCGTCAGGCGGGTCGGCGTCTGGCGGCCGCCTTTGCCGGTGGCGACCTCTTCGACGAACTGGCCGCTGGACTTGCCCGTGCGCCCTTCGCCGCTCCGGCCGCCTATCTCCTGCGTGTTGGGCAGGCGGTTGCCGGTGACGCCCTTGGCGGACATGTTGCTGATGGGACCGTCCATCGTGTCCCATCCCGCGCCGATGTCCAGGCTGTCGGACCAGCCGCTGGTCACGTCGTCGAACTGCTCCTGCATGTCCTGCTCTTGTTCGACCAGGTCGCCGATGAGGTCCTGGAGTTCGTCCGGCAGCTCGGCCAGCGGCACCTCGTAGTCCTGCATGGGGTCTTCCATGGACCAGAGCTGGTTGTCCTTGGTCTCCATGAGCCACTTCTCGATGTTGGTCTCGATCTGCTCGGCCAGTTCGACGCCGGCCTGTTCGTGGGGCACGGCCATTTCGATCGCCCGGCGTTCGGCCTCCTCGACGGCCTGCTGCATCTCGCTGTAGACTTCGAGGAACTCCTGCGCCTGCGTGGCGAGCGAGTGATCCTGGGGCGGCAGCTTGCTCAGGTCCGTGGCCGCCTCCTGGAAGAACTTCGTCCACTCCTTCTCCGTGTCGATGACGTCCTGGAGCTTGCCCTCGTCCTCGTCCGTGAAGTCGTCCACGGGCCTGTCGCCCAGGGCGTTGGAGAGCTGGATGACGCGCTCCTGGTCGGTCTTGAAATCGTCCAGCGACTTGAGCAGGCGCTCGGCGAGCTGCTCTCCGCCCATGACCTCCTCCATGCGCTCGGCCAGTTGCTCGCCGCCCCCTTCCTCTCGCAGCACGCGGGCGAGGGCGGCGGCGGGATTCTCGAGCAGCTCCTTCAGCAGTTCGACGACGTGGGCCTCCTGCGCGGCGGCCCCTTCGGCGCGGGGCTGAACTGCGCCCGCGTCGGGCGCGCGCTCCAGCTCCTTCAGCAGCCCGATGGCGCGCGCGACCGGGCCGGCCGCTATGCGGCCGAGCGCCTCTGCCGTGCGGGAGCCGTCCTGGCCCGCGTAGGTCGTCACGGCCGAGCTGGCACGGATGTAGATCGCCTCCTCCTGCGCGACCAGCGGGCCGGCCCGCTGGCCCAGCTCGCCCTTCGCCTGTTCGTCCCCGAGGTCGATCCGCTCCGGCTGGCTTCCCCATTCGGCGACGGCGCGGGTAACGGCCAGGTTAGCTTCCTGGAGCTTGATGAGTTCTTTGATCACGTCCGCGAGGGCCTGGCGGAGCTCGTCTGCGGTGCGGCCGGCGACGGCGGCGTCAACGACGCGGATCTGGTAGACGCGGCTGCGGCCGATGCCTTCGCCCTCGCGCCGCAGCCCGTCGTTCGCCTGCATGTAATAGGCCAGCGAGCCGCCGACGGCGAGGCCCATCTCCCGCACGTCGACCACGCATCCCTCGCGGGCGGCGCGCGTTCCTCCCTCGTACTGCCAGCTTCGCAGCGGCTCCCACTCGGCGCCGGCCGTGCGCTGAACGAACAGGTGCAGCTCGCGCAGGCCGAAGTCGTCCTCTGCGCTGGCCAGCAGGGACACGGTGGCGTCCGGCGCCACGGCGACGTCCCTGGCCGGCTCGACGAAGACGACGTTCGGCGGCGCGTCGGGCACGGCCTCGATCTGCCGGACCTGCGGGATGTTGGCTATGCCGTCGGCGTCGACCAGGTGGATCGTGTACTGGCCGCTGCGTTCGACCTGCATGTCCTGGCGGACGACGTTCGGCCCGACCCTGACCAGCGGCAGCTCTTGCGAGGCCGCCTCAGCTTCCCCCGCCGGCGCCTGCCGGACCTCCAGGTGGCTGCGGCTCAGGGGCCTGTCCGTCCGCACCGTGATGCCGACCGCGGTGCCGACCGGCGCGCGGATGTCGCCGGGCGCGTTCGTCTCCGTGCGGTCCGGCAGGCCCGTGTAGGCCGGATAGCGGTAGTCGAGCGTGAGTTCCTCGATCGCCGGCCGGCCGCGCACGGTCACCGTGTAGCGCCGCGTGGCTGCGTCCCCTGCCTTGATGCGGTAGGTGAAGTCACGCTGGACGTTCGCGTATTCGTAAGTGAAGGCGTTGCCCTCGAAGGCCATCGCCTCGACGCTGCGCTCAGCGCCGGCCGATTCGGTGTGAATGCTGGCGCTTTCCGGCAGCAGGCCGCTGACGCGGGCCTCGATCCGCAGCGGGTCGCCCTGCAGGCAGTCGGCGTCGCCGGGGCTCACCTCCAGGCGCGTGTCCGTGATGGGCGGGATGTAGCGGTACGGGAAGACGAACCGCAGGAAGGCGTTGCCCATGTAATCGGAGAAGAGCACCCCGTAGAGCACGGCGGCGCCGAGCAGGCAGAGGGCCCAGCGTCCGGACTTCCAGAGGTTCCGCCCGCCGATGGGACGGCCGAAGTCGCGCTCCCGGACGCTCTCCGCCGTCTGCCGCACCTGGGAGGCCGCCATGTGGCGCGTCAGCGAGTCCCTGAACGTCTCCCGGGAGAGCAGCACGGCGTTGATGACGCTGTTGTCCAGCTCGGGGAAGGCCCGCTCCACGTGCGCCGCGACCATCTCGTCCGTCATTGGCCGCGCAAGGGGGTAGAGGATGAAGCGGAGCAGCATGAAGGCGAGGATGGCGAGCACCGCGACGGCGTAGCCGAGGCGCACCGGGCCCGGCAGGTGGAACAGGTTGTCCACCACGAAGCCGGCGAGCAGCGCGTCCCCGACCGCGAGGAACGTTTTCAGCAGGCCGGCCAGCACCTCGACGAGGCGCCAGGAGGCGCGCGAGCGGTCGATGGTGTGGAAGACGTGCTCGATCGCCCTGTCCTGGTGCTGGGCCTCAGTTGTCATCGCCGCCCTCCTCGGGCCGGGACCCGGGAGCCCCCACATCCTCGCGAGACGGAGGGGCGGGAGGCACCGGCTCCTCATCGGTGGGCTGCAACCGGACCTCGACGTCCACGCTCTCGGTCTGCGCGGAGATGCGATGGCCGCTGAGCGCCGGGAGCACGACGACCCGCCGGGGCTCGGCGCTCGCGTCTTCGCTCACCGTACGATACACGAAGAAGCGCTTCTCGATCTGCCATTCGTCGCCCGGCTTGTGCATCGCCCAGACGTCGCAGCGCCGGACCAGTTCGGCGCCGGGCAGCGTCGTGCCGCCGCGGCGTTCCTTCATGACGAGGGCGAACGCCCGCTCTTTGTTCCCGGCGGCGTAGACGATCTTCTGCGTCTGGAAGAAGTCGCGCAGCTTGTCCACCCACGCCCGCATCTCGGCGACGGCGCCGGCGTCCAGACGCCCCGCGCCTTCGTCCCGCTCGCGGCTGAAGCAGGCGTAGACGGCCCGATCCGTGACGACCACGAGATCGTACGTGCCCTCGGTGCAGTCGCCGACTCGGAACTCGCCTGAGGCCTGGTTCAGGCCGGCCGCGACGGAGAAGAGCTTGTCGCGGTTGACGGCCAGCACGTTCTGGAGCTTCTCTCCGGGCGCGCAGGTGATCGTGCCTTGGATGGCGCCGCGCGCGCCGGCTCCCTCCCCTGTGAACGCGACCGACCGGACGTAGAGCAGGTCGTCGAGCATCTCGCCCACCTTGCCCTCGTCCTTGCGTCGCAGTATGAAGCGCTGCCTGTTGCTGTCGCTTTCGACGTAGAGCGTCTTCGGCATGATGTGGCCGGTCAGTTGGCGGCCGTCGTGGAAGGTGACGGTGGTCAGGTAGTCGCGAACGGGGAACGTCTCGCCGGTGTAGACCTTGTCGTCCAGGCCGCTCTCCCTGAAGATCCACTTGGCCTCCATGCTCTGTTTCTCGATGGCGGTCTCGATCCTGGCGATCTCGGCGGTCCGCACGGTGTAGCGCCGCGCCTGCGCTTCGTTGTGGATGATGAGGGAGTCGTCGGTCAGGTAGACCTTGCCCATGATGGCGCTCCCATCGCTGAGCTCGACGCTGGCGGGCAGCCACTCGACGGCCGCCGCCGTGCGCGCCAGAAGCGCGAGCGCGGCGATGGCGCCCGCCAGCCCGGGCAGATGCTTCCGCAGGATCATCCCGCACTCCCTACTGCTGTGCCTACCCATTGTACCACGTCGGGCCCGCCGCCCCAATCCGGTGCGGCCGCGCGAGCCGTCAGTTGAGGGCCCGGCGCTTCCGCAGTATCCACTCCGCCGTGGCGCAGGCCAGGACGGCGGCGAAGAACCAGGGCGAGTTCCACAGGTTCCTCTCCTCGCGGCGCGCCACCAGGCTCCGCCTGTGTTCGATCTCCTCCGGTATCTTGCTGGCGGTGGCCAGCGTGTGGTAGGCGCCGCCGGTCTGGTTGGCCAGGAAGCGGAGCGTGTCCTCGGCCACGTCCACGCGGTCGAACTCGGAGGTCGCCCGGCCGACCACGAACTCGAAGCGGGCCGTGCCCAGCTCGCCCGCCGCGTCGCGGGCGGACGCCGCGGCCTGATAGAGCCCGCTTGCCGGCGGGCGCCAGGTCGCCTGATACTCGCCCAGGCTCAACGGCTGCGGCTCCAGCGCAACGGTCGTTCCCGTCTGCACGGCCTCCTGCCCGTCCGGCCCCGTCGCCGTGACGGGGATCGGGTAGGTGATGTTGATCTCGACCGTGGCCTTGTCTTCCGGGTCGCCGTTTCGGTTCCTGACGCGGGCGTTCAGGACGACGGGTTCGTCCGGCTCGTACTCGATTCGGGCCGGCCAGGCGCTGACCAGTTGATTGGGGGCGGCTTCCTCCTCTTCGCGTCCGGCGAGCCACCGGATCGACTGTCGCCAGAACCGGTAGTAGGGCGACTCCAGCCCCCGGGCCTCCACCTGGAACTTCCATTTCCACGTCGTGTCGGCGGTGAAGGCCATCGCCCGGCCCGAGCCGTAGGGCTGGGCGGCCACCACCGGCATCGGGCGGCCGTCGGCCTGTTCCGTGGGATGCACGGCCAGGACCTGGGCGCCGGGCTTGGCGCCCGCCACGCGGTTGGCGCCGTCCAGCGTGGCCGGGGCTTGCGCTCCCTCGAAGAACCTCGCGGCTCCGTCGAAGATGGGGTGGGACTTGCCCTCTTCGGTCAGGGCCGGCAGGAACGTCTCCTCCACGTGGCCGTCCCGCTCGCCCCCCATGGTGACGGGCAGCACGTCGGCCAGGGCGCTGTCGGCGTATCCGCCGGCGCCGAATGCATGGTAACCTCCCAGAGCCAGGAGCGCGCCGCCGCCGTCGACGAAGTCCTTCAGGTACTCCAGTTGGAGGCCGGTGAACTCGTCGCGCCCGATGTCGCCGAGCACGACCACGTCGATCTCGTCGTAGTCCTCGCGCGCAGAGGGTAGCCCGCGGCTCAGGTCAATGCCGGGCTGGACGCCCTGCATCAGGTAGCGCTCGCCGCTGAGCTTGATGACGCCCGTCACCTCCAGGTTCGGATCGCTCTCCAGCACGCGCCGCAGGAAACGGTATTCGCTGCGCGCCGTGCCCTCGACGATGAGGACCCGTATGCGGGGATCGGTCACCTGGACCGTGAAGCTGCGGCTGTTGTTCTCGGCGACGGTCTCGTCAGGCAGCGGGCTGACCGCCGCGCGCAGCATGTGCAGGCCGACGCGGTCGGGGACGAAGCGCAGTTCCCGTTCCACGCTGCCGTCCTCGGCGGAGAGCTGGACCGTCTCGGAGGCCAGTTCCGCGTCACCTTCGAGCAGCCGCAGCTCGACCTGGCGCTCGGCGGGCGTGAACTTCCCGAGGCCGGTCCAGACGAGCTCCACCTTCACGCTCGCTTCGTTGTTGACGATGAACTTGGGATTCTGAGGCACGCGGGAGACGCCGAGGTCGTGGAAAAGGCCGCGCTCGCTGATCCGTCCGCCCAGGGCCAGCGCGAAGACCGGAATGCCGAGCGTCGGTGCCACCTCTTCCGGCTCGACGCCGTAGGTGCAGACGCCGTCGGTGAGCAGGACGACGCCGGCCAGCTCCTCCTGCCGCGTCTCCCTCACGACGTCCCTGAGCGCCTTGCCTATGGCGGTGGCCTTCTGGTCGGGGCTCAGCTCGGCGAGCCGTCCCCCGCCGGGCAGTTCCGCGGTGACGGGGCCGAAGGAGAACAGGCGCACCTTCAGCGTGCGCGCCAGCGCGTCGAGGACGGCGTGGGGCGGGGCCGTCAACAGGTCCACGCCCGCCTGGAATCGCGAGCGATCATCTGCGCTGTCCCTGATGCTCATGCTCTCGGACGAATCGACCAGCACGGCGACGGTTGCCTGCGTGCGCTCCGTGCGCGTCAGGCGCAGCACTGGCTGAAGCAGGAACGCCGCGATGACGACGATGACGAGCGTCCGGAGGCCGGCCAGCACGGTGAAGGCGGCGCGTGACAGGGCGCTCCGCTTGCGGCGGTAAAAGGCGTACGCCAGCGCCGCCGCGCCCGCCGCCCCGAGCAGGACGAGCACGGCGGGCCAGTTGCCCGTGAACGCTATTTCCCAGTGCTTCATGCGCGCGTCAGTGCTTCAGAAGGACGTTGCCGACGAAGCTCTCAGCGACCGCCAGCACGATGGCCAGCGCGAAGAGCTGGTTCCACAGGGGCAGCCCCTCCCGTTCGCGACGGACCAGCATCGTGAGCCGGTCGGGATCGCTCACCACTCTCGTGTTCTTCGCGCCGGTCATGCGGCCCGCTTCCTCCGGGTCGATCCTGTCGAGTTCGCTCTCGCGCGTCTCGACGTTGACGGCGAAGAGCTCCTCGTGTTCCTCGTCGCCGACCGTGCAGGCGGCACGGTAGATGCCGGGCCGCCGCGTGCCCTTGAAGGCGATCCTGCCGGCCTGGTCGGCGGCGCCGGGCGCCGACAGCTCCACGGGTTCGTCTTCGCCTTCGGCGGCGGGACCGAAGAAGCTGACCTGGGCCGGTTCGTCCGATGGCGGAAGCTCCAGCGCGTAAGGCGAGCCGACCAGGACGTCCCGGTCGCCCGTGGCGGACCGGCCGGCGTAGTAGACCATCTGATGCAGCACGGGCAGGAAGAACGAGCGGGCAGGCAGGTTGTTCCAGTCCAGGTCGGCGGTGCTCGTGCACAGGATCACGGTGCCGGCGCCGGCCCTCTTCTCCAGCAGCAGCGGCCCGGCGTCCAGTTCCACCAGCACCGCCCCGGCCTCCGTCTGCGGCGTGACGGAGAAGAAGCGCTCGACCCGTGCCGCCCCCGTGTCTATGGCGTCGGCCACGCCGCGAAGGATCGGATGCCGGCGATCGAGCCGGCGGATGCGGAACCCGCCCTGCCCGGCGCTCCCTTCGGCCCGGCGCACTTCGCCCAGGAGGGCAGGCAGCAGCGGTTCGCCGCTGCCGGCCAGTGCCGTGTTGTAGGAAGCCGCGTCCACCCTGTCGCCGGCGAACACGATGAGCCCGCCCCCGCCCTCGACGTAGCGGCGCAGGCGGTCGGCCCACAGCTCGGGCAGTCGCGGCACGTTGGCGAGGATGACGCAGCCGTAGTCGTCCAGGCGCTGCTGGAGGAAGTCCGCCGAAGTGACCGTCTTCGGCCTGACGGGGGAAACGGTCTTGCCGCCGGCCGCCGGCGCGGAGAGGGCGAGCTCCAGGAAGAACGTCTCGTTCAGATACGGCACCGCCGAAGGGTCGCCGTTCACCAGCAGCACCGGCAGGCTCTCCAGCACGTTCACGGTGAAGTAGCGGGAATCGTCCGCATCCAACTCGTCGGGGCCGAGGCGGAGCTCTCCGGCGAACTGTCCGCTCCGGGCGAAGACGTGGCTGAAGCTCACCGTCTCTTCCGCGCCTGCGGCCAGCGACACGGGGCGCTCGGCCACCTTCTCCCCGTCGAGGAAGAGGCCGAGGTCCTGCTCGGCGTTCCGGCTGCCCGTGTTGAGGAGCCGGCAATAGATGTCGGACGCTGCGCCGGCCACCTGGACGTTCACGCCGAACCCGGCGCTCGTGACCGCAAGGTTCTCCTCGACCTCGCCGCCCACGTCCACCAGGAAGACGGGCAGATCGGCCGGGAAGGCGTCCCGCAGCTCCTCGAGGGCGGGCGTCCAGCACAGCCTCTGGAAGTCCGTGACGACGTAGAGCTCCTTGCGCGGGAGGGCGCTGCGTTCGAGGCTCGCCAGGGCCTGTCTGAGCGGCCCGGCCAGCTCGGCCGTGCCGTAGCCGCACTCCATGGCCTTGAGTTCGTCGCGCTGGCCGGCGATCGCAGTCGTCAGTTCGGGCGGGGGCTCATCCTGTGAGTCGAACGGCACGAGCACCACCGCGTCGCCCGTCTTCAGGCCGGCCAGGATGTCGGCGACGGCTTCCCGTGCGCGGCCGAACCGCGTCGCCCCCGCGGCGCTGGCGCGCAGGGAATACGTGTTGTCCAGCACGATGGCGACCGCCGTCGGGACGTTGCTGCCCTTGAACGTGGCCGAGCGGATCATCGGGCGGTAAAGGGCCCCGATCAGCGCGGCCAGGAGCAGGAGCCTGACGGCCAGCAGCAGCAGCTCCTTGAGGCGCTGGCGCCGCGCCACCCGCTGGTCCACCATCCGCAGGAAGCGCAGCGTGCTGAACGGCAGGCGCTTGGCCTTGCGGCGGTGCACCAGGTGGATGACTATGGGAATGGCGAGCGACGCCCAGAGCAGATGGATCATCTAACCCTCGTCCGTCGGCCTGCGCGCGTGGCAGCCCTTCCTGCCCTCGCTCCCGCCTACGCTGAAGCTCCGGCGGGCAAGCCTACTCGTGCTCCTGCTCCTACTCACGCTCTTACTCTTGCTCGTGCTCTTACTCCAGCCGTTCACGTGAACCGGGTCGCGGCGGAAGCGGGCAAAGCAAGGGTCGCAAGCGCAGGCTGCGTAACTACTTGCACTTGTCGCGTTTGTTCAGGTAAGCGGCCAGCATCAGTTCGTACGGCGTATCGGTGGTCACGAACTGGTAGTCCACGCGCGACGCCGCGCAGGCCTGCCTGTAGTGCTGGACGAAACCCTCGAACTTGCTGCGGTAGTCCTGCCGCACCACGTCGGCCCTGACCTGCATCTTGCGGTTGGTCTCCAGGTCCACGAAGTCGATGAGCCCGTCGTAGGGCAGGTCGCGCTCGGCGGTGTCGAACACGTTGAAGACGACCACCTCGCTGCGGTCGTGGCGGAAGTGGCTCAGCGCGTTCATGACCGCGTCCTGATCGTCTATCAGGTCGCTGATGACGATGACGAGGCCACGCCGGCGGGTGCTCTCGGCGACGGAGTGCAGCGAGGCGGCGATGCCGGTCTCGCCCCCGGGCTCGGTCCGCTCGAGCTCCTCCAGGATGTTTTTCATGTGGGCCGGGCTGTTGCTGGGCGGGATGCGCTTGCGCACCTGTTCGTCGAAGACGACCAGCCCGACCTGGTCCCGCTGGAGGATCATCAGGTATGTCAGGGCCGCCACGAGGAAGCTGCCGTAGTCGAACTTCGTCAGGCCGTCCGAGCCGAACAGCATCGAACCGCTCGCATCGAGCAGGAGCGTGCACGTCAGGTTCGTCTCTTCCTCGTACTGCTTGACGTAGCGTTTGTCGCTGCGGGCGAAGACCTTCCAGTCGAAGTGCTTCAGGTCGTCCCCGGGCAAGTATTCGCGGTACTCAGCGAACTCGGCGCTGAAGCCCTTGAACGGGCTGCGGTGCAGGCCGCTGACGTAGCCCTCGACGACGGCGCGGGCGATGAACTGGAGGTTCTTTATCCGGGCGAGCTTCTGGGGCTCGTGGTACTTGCTTCTGAATCCGGGGCGCATCTGGAGACGGTGGTCAGTGGACAGTGGTCAGTGGACAGTGGGCGGCTTGCGGCAGGCGGCTAGAGGTCCGTGGCTTCCTCCCTGGCAGCTCCTGCGCCGGCGGCCCTCTCCCGGCGGGCCTTCTGCGCGTAAACCTTCTCGTCCGGCTCCTTTATGACTTCCAGCAGGTGGTCGATCACGTCCTCAATCGCGATGCCCTCGCTGTCCGCCTTGAAGTTGGTGAAGATGCGGTGCCGCAGCACGGCATGGGCAACGGCGCGCACGTCGGAGCAGGAGACGTTGAATCGGCCCTGAATGAGGGCGCGGGCCTTGGCCCCGAGGACCAGGTACTGCCCGGCTCGGGGCCCGGCGCCCCATTCGACGTAATCCTTGACGTAGGGAGGCGCTTCATCGCACTCCGGCCGGGTGGCCCGCACGAAGTCGGCGACGTACTCAAGCACGTGATCGCTGACGGGCGCCCGCCGCACGATGTGCTGGACCTGCGTGATCTGGCGTCCGTCCATGACGGCCTTCGCCTCGGGCAGCTCGTCGGTGGTGGTCCTCTTGAATATCTCTATTTCGTCGTCCCGGTCGGGATACGTGATCAGGACGTTCAGCATGAAGCGGTCGAGCTGCGCTTCGGGCAGCGGATAGGTGCCCTCCAGTTCGATGGGGTTCTGCGTGGCCAACACGAAGAACGGCTGTTCGATGGGATACGTGTTCCCTCCGACCGTCACGGCGTATTCCTGCATGGCCTCCAACAGCGCGGCCTGCGTCTTGGGCGGGGTGCGGTTGATCTCGTCCGCCAGCAGCACGTTGGTGAATATGGGGCCGGGCATGAACCGGAACCGCCTCTGCTGCGTTTCCGGGTCGATGTCGAGCACGTCCGTGCCCGTAATGTCGCTCGGCATCAGATCGGGGGTGAACTGGATGCGTTTGAACCGCAGGCTCAGGCACCGGGCCAGGGTGCGCACGATGAGGGTCTTGGCCAGGCCGGGCACTCCCACCACCAGGCAGTGGCCGCGGCAGAAGAGGGTGATCAGGATCTGGTCGAGCACCTCCTGCTGGCCCACGATCACCTTTTCGATCTCGGCGAGCATGATCTTGCGCACGGACCCGAGCCGGGCGACGAGTTTCGAGTCCCTGTCCTGGCGGCCGGCCTCGGCGTCCGCCGCCTGCTTCTCTTCCGTGCCCAATTGACCCTATCCTTTCTCTGACGGCCGCGCACAGGCGCCCGCCGCCTCCCAAACGAGGGAGCGGCGGCAGCTTCGGCGGGAGCGAGCCGGCCATTCACGACTGACGGCTGACTGCTTTCCCGTCAGTGCGTCATGGCATAGAGGACGACGTTCACGCCGAGCCTGACGGCGTCGAGCTGAGCGATGTCCCGGCCGAACGGATGGTCGAATCCCCGCCAGCCGCCGCCGATGCCATAGGGGCTGTAGATCACGGCCGTCGTGCCTCCCAGCTCGATGCCCTCCAATGGCAGGCCGGGCGGCGCTTCGCCCGTGGACTCGGTGTACTCGGTGTAACTGACGCTTTCGACGCGGTTCAGGATGCTGTAGACGGGATGGTCCGCGGGCAGCTTCTCCAGCTTGTGATCCGGCAGCGTCCTGGCTATCTCGCGGCGGAACGCCCTGTCAAACTCGCGTTCGCCGCAACTGGGGCTGGCCAGCAGGAACCCGCCGCTGCTCAGGTAGCGGCGCAGCGCCTGCACCTGCGCTTCGCTCAGCTCGAAGTCGTGCCGCCCCGTCATGTAGAGGAAGGGGTATCCGAGCAAGTCGTCGGCGGTCAGCTCGACGGCCTTGCGCTCGAACTTCACCTCCGCGCTCGTGTTGGCCGTCACGAACTTGAGCAGGTTGGCGATGGCGTTCGGCTGGACGTCCCAGTTGTCGCCCAGCTTAGCCTGGGCGAAGACGAAGTCGCCGCGCGCCCGCTCTTGCTCCTCGTAGTAGACCTTGCCCGTGCTCTGGTATTGCGCCAGCGGGAACGTGGCCAGCGCGTAGGCGATCATGTTGACCCCGAGCCGGCGGGCGTCCCCCGGCTGCACGCTGTAGGCGCCCTCCCTGATGTGGCCGTCCCATCCGCAGCTCAGGTCGTAGCGAGAGAGGATGACGGCCGTCCGGTCGCCGAAGTCCAGGCCGAAGAAGACGGGCTTCCCCTTGGTCCCGTCGGCGTCGGGCACCGGCTGGGTATACGTCACCTCGTCGATCTGGTAGTAGCAGTGGAACAGGGCATGGTCTTCGGCCAGCCGCCGCCATTGCCTGTCCGGAAGGACGCGGTTCATCTCCCGCGTGAACGCCTTGAAGAAGTCAGGGTCGCCGAAGCAGGTGTCGCCCCAGATGGTGCCGCCGTTCTGGAGGAACTTGCGCAGGAGGGCTACCTCCTGCTCCGCAAGCTGGAAGTCGTCGCTTCCCGTGAAGTAGAAGATGGGGAACTGCGCCGGATCGAGCGTGAACGCTTGCAGCGGGCCCTGCTTCCGGGTGTAGTTCACTCCCAGCGTCTGCTGGGCGATCTGGGCCAGCATGGCCACGTCGCCGGGGTCCTTGTTCCAGTCGTAGTAGCGGATCGTCTCGCCGTCCCGCTGCACTTCCTTGATGCCGCCGAACTGGATCTTGGCTATCAGGACGGGCGGCGAGGGCGGCCGTTTCTTCTCGGTGCGTCTCAGGGGGGTGGCAGGCAGGGGGAGCGGCGGAACGCCTTCGCCGCCTTTCCGCCTCTGAGGCGCGGCGGGCGGGGCGGAACCGCACGGCCCCTTCGGAACGTTGAACCCGTCATCGGCAATCGCTTCCACCGTCGCAAGAGCGGCCAACAGCAGCACGACAAGGCGCGGCGTTCTCATGACAAGCTCCTTCCCGCCCGGTTCTGGCCTTCGGGGGTCCCGGGCGAATTCCTGATTTCCACCCCACTATCATATATCGCGGCAGGCCGTCGAGGCAATGATGAATTGGAAGGCGCGCCCTGGGAACCTGATGCCCCTCGGCCGAGTTCCGTGCAGGAGCAAGTGGTCGGCAATGAACGCTGCGAGGGCCTATGCGATCCCCATGCCGGACCTCTCGCGAGGCGCTCTCGGGCCCCTTTGGCCGCGGGTGCGCAGGCCGTCTGCCGGCACGATTATACCCGGAGTTGACCCATTCCCAGGCGAGCAGACGGTGTGCATTTTTCGCGATTGACAGCACTGGCCCCCCGTGCTATAGTCGCTTGTTGGGCCTTTCTGGACGACGTATCTGTCGCTACGTTTGCCGGATGGGGTGCCTTCGGGAGCCGGGGGACCCCGTGGCTCTGTTTCGCCTTTTGAGGACCGATGATGAAGGTAGAGGTCACCGAGGACTGCATCGCGTGCGGGCTTTGCGTGGACGCCTGTCCCGAGGTGTTCGAGATGGGCGAGGAGTTCGCCGAGGTCATTGTGGACGAAGTGCCGGAGGAGAGCGAAGACTGCGTCCGGCAGGCGGCTGAGGACTGCCCCAGCGAGGCGATTGTCATCGAGGAGAATTAGGGCGCCGGGATCCTTCTCCTGACGTGTGCAGCCGGGGTGCGCGGGTCACGCCCTGTCGGAGCAGGGCCTGTGGCGCCTGTGTCAGAGGCGGCTGGGGCCAGAGCCGGGAAGATAGAGATCTCGTAGCGGGCGTTCTTCGCGTTCACTTCTTTTCGGGGGGAGGCAACCGATGCCCGAGTTCCTGAACCCGTTCAGCGGAATGGCGCCGGACCGCAAGATGACCAAGTCGGAGCTGGCTCGTGCCATCCGCCAGAACCTGGCGGCGGAAGAGGAAGCCGTCCACCTTTACCAGGCGCACGCGGACGCCACGGATAATGCGCTGGCCAAGAAGGTTCTGCTGGAGATCGCCGACGAGGAGCGCGTGCACGCCGGCGAGTTCCAGCGCCTCTTGAACATCCTGCTCGGCGACGAGGAGCAGCTGCTGAAGGATGGCGCCGCGGAGGTGGACGAGTTGGCCGAAGAGCTGGGGGAAGGCGGCGATAAGCCGGACGCCGAGATACCCACTGTCGGCGATCTGAAAGAGTGATTGCCCTGCGGTTTCGAGATTGGGACCCAGCAGGCTGGGGGAACGACTATGGCTGAGAGATTCCTACACCGGGGAGATGCCCCGTTCGGCGGCGACGTGTGGAAGAGGATCGATGAGACCGTTGTCGGGGCGGCCAAGATGCAGCTTTCGGCGCGGCGGCTCTTGCACGTGGACGGCCCCTACGGGCTTGGCGTGAAGAGCCTGCCCGGCCCGAGCAAGCAGGTCGAGGGCGCGGCCGAAGAGGGCGTTGCCATGTTCGCGGACAGGCCGATCCCGCTGGCGATGATCGAGGCGGGGTTCTGCCTGCCCGTGCGGGACGTGGCCGCTTTCGAAAAGACGGGGCTGCCCTTCGACCTGGGCGTGGTTGCCCGGGCGGCCGTCGCCTGCGCCCGGCAGGAGGACGAACTGCTCCTCGACGGCTCCAAGGCCCTGGGGCTGGAGGGGCTCCTGAGCACCAAGGGCGCCCAGTCGGCCGAGCTTCAGGCCTGGGACGAGCCCGGCGCCGCCGCCGACGATCTGATCGCCGCCGTCACGAAGCTCGACGAGGCCGGCTTCCACGGGCCCTATGCGGTTGCGCTGGCGCCCGATCGGTACAACCTGCTGTTCCGCCGGTATCCGCAGGGCAACATGACTGAGATGCAGCACGTGAAGGAGTTGCTGTCGGCCGGCATTATCAAGGCGCCGGCCATCGCGTCGGGCGGCGTGCTGTTGCAGTCGGGCCGCCCGTTCGCGTCCATCGCGCTGGGCCAGGACCTGACGGCGGGCTTCGTCGGGCCGGCCGGAGCCGACTACGAGTTCACGGTCGCCGAGACTGTCGCGCTTAGGCTCTTGCAGCCGGCTGCCGTCTGCGTGCTGAAGTGAGGCCCGCTGGCCGCCGGACGATCCGGCTGAGGGCGGCGCACTGGGCGATCGGTCTGTCAAGATCAGAGGGAGGCAGGACATGGCCGCTTGGGCTGAGTACGGCGACGGAACCGGCGTCAGCGAGGAGGTCTTCCGCGTGCTGGCGCGCTATGCGCCGCAGGGGACGCTCGACGTCTTCGCGTCGGACCAGCATAGCTCGTACCTGAAGCTCTTCCAGAGCTACCTGAAGCACGTGGGCGAGGATCGGGAGTCCACCGACGAAGACGTGAGGGACATCTGCTGCCGTTTCGCCAAGGCCCTGCGCGGGACGCCGTCGGCGGCGCTGTTCAATCACCTGGCTTACCTGAGCCCCGGGTTCCGCGAGCTGCTCGGCGCCAAGACCATGCTTATCGGGCGGCTGGAGGACACGCGCACCGAGGAGCTTGACGGCGGCCGCGGCCAACTCGCGCGCCTGGCGATCGAGCCCGAGGAAGTGGCGGACTCGGTGGACGCCTTCAAGACGCTCGTCAAGCTCGATCCCGACCACAAGGAGAGCTGGGAGAGGAACCGCGACTGGCTCCAGGACGTGTTCGAGAGGTGCTGCGCGCTCGGCAAGCCGCTGTTCAACGAGACGCTCATATTCCAGCGCCCCGGGGAGTCCAAGTCCGGGATGGCCCGCCGACTTCCTGAAGGCGTCGTGCGCATGGCCGAGGACTTCGGCCCGCTCGGACACTTCTACAAGACGCAGGTCCCCGTGCTCTGGATGGAGGACAAAGGCGCCGTCGAGCGCATCAGCTCGCCGGACGAGGTGCGCAGCGCCGCCGTGCTCATGCACTCGACCGTGGACCGGCCCATGCTGCTCCTGAGCGCCGCCGTGGACTTCGAGCAGTACGCCGCCCAGTACGCGCTGGTCAGCGACCTCTTCGCCGGCCCCATGTGCGGGCGGGCTTACTTCAAGGAAGCCTTCACCATGGCGAAGACCAGGGACCTGGACACCCTCGCCGAGTCCTTCGCCGAGATTGCGCTGCCCCGCATGATGCAGATCAAGGCGCTGGCCGGCATCGTGAGCCCGCCCTGGTGGCACAAGTTCGCCAGCATGTCGCGCAAGGCGAAGGCCCTCATCAACACGGACGCCAAGCCGAAAGGCAGCGGCGTGCGGGCCGACTTCGGCTACTGAGGCGCGGGAGCGTCCCCCGGCATCTCCCGGCGTCGGGCGAGGGGCAACGATGGCGAACGATCACGAGGCGATGCTTTACAGCAAGGCGGAGGAGAGCGTCGTCAACTGCTTCCTCTGCAGCCATCGCTGCCGCATCGCCGACGGCAAGCGGGGGTTCTGCCGCGTACGGCAGAACCGGGGCGGCACGCTCTACACGCTGACCTACGGCCGCATCGTCGCCCGCCACATGGACCCCATCGAGAAGAAGCCCCTCTACCACTTCCTTCCGGGCACGGCGACCTACTCCATCGCCACGCCCGGCTGCAACTTCCGCTGCTCGTTCTGCCAGAACTGGCAGATATCGCAGACGGACGCGGCGCCGGCCTTCGAGGCCCTCGGCTACGTGCGGCCCCAGCAGGAGGTGCAGAACGCCGTCTCCGGCCGGGGCGCCAGCATGGCTTACACCTACACCGAGCCGACCATATTCATGGAATACGCCCTCGACTGCGCCCGGCTGGCGAAGGACGCGGGCCTCAAGAACGTGTTCGTGACGAACGGCTTCCAGTCCCCGGAAGCCGTCGAGGCCATGAAGGGCCTTATCGATGCCGCGAACGTGGACCTGAAGTCCTTCAGCGACGACTTCTACCGCACCAAGTGCAAGGGCCGCCTCCAGCCCGTCCTGGATGCCATCGTCAACATGCACGCGGCCGGCATCCACGTCGAGGTAACGACGCTGATCGTTCCGGGCCAGAACGACTCGCGGGAGGAGCTCAAGGGCGCCGCGGAGTTCCTTGCCGGTGTCTCGCCGGAGATCCCGTGGCACATCTCGCGCTTCCATCCCGACTACATGGAGACCGGCCTGCCGCCCACGCCGATGGAGAGCATGTTGCTGGCCAGGGAGGTCGGCGCGCAAGCCGGCCTCAGCTACGTCTACATGGGCAACGTGCTGACGGCGGAGGGGCAGAACACCTACTGCCCGGGCTGCGGAACGCTGCTGGTGCACAGGATGGGCTACGCGCGGCCGACGGTGAACATGACCGAGCCGCGCTGCCCGGACTGCGGCCGGGACGTGCCGTTCGTGCTGAAGTGACTTCCGCGTGCCGCTCGCCTCGGTGAGAGCAAGGACGACGCCATGCTGGACTTCAGGCCGCTGGATCTGTCCGACCGGGCCATGCTGACGGACGCCCTGTGGCGCTTCCCGCCCGAGATATCCGAGCACACCTTCGCGAACCTCTACGTGTGGCGCGGCGTGTTTGTGGCGGAAGCGGACGGCGCGGTCGTGCTCGCGCACGAACCCAACGGCCGCCGCAGCGTGCTCGGGCCGCCGATCGGGGAAGCCGCACCGGCGGACCTGCTGCCGATGCTGGAGGAGGCCGGCATCGAGTGCTTCGAACGCCTGCCGCGCCCGGCCGCCGAGGCCCTGAACGAGGCCGGCTGGGAGCTGGCTGCGGACCGGGACAACGCCGACTACGTCTACCTGCGGCGCGACCTGGCCGAGCTGGAGGGCCGCCAGTACCACGGCAAGAAGAACATGGTCAACCAGTGCCTCTCGGCCTATGCGTGCGAGTACGCGCCCATGACCGCGGACGTCGTGGGCGACGTAGCCCGCATGCAGGACCGCTGGTGCGACGAGAGGGACTGCGGGCGGGACCCCGGCCTCTGCGCCGAATACCGCGCGGTCCAGGAGACGCTGAGCCATTTCTCCGAGCTTCACCTGATCGGCGGGGTCGTCATGATCGGCGGCTCCGTGCAGGCCTACTCCATCGGCGAGGCGCTGAATCCGGGCACCGCCGTCGTCCACTTCGAGAAGGCGATGGCGCAGTTCCGCGGGCTCTACCAGCTCGTCAATCGCTGGTTCTGCAAGCACGCGCTGGCCGAGTTCGAGTTCGTGAACCGCGAGCAGGACCTCGGCATCCTCGGCCTGCGCCAGGCCAAGCAGAGCTACCATCCCCATCACATGGTGGAGAAGTTCGTGGCGGCCCCCGCCGCCGAACTGGCCGCGCAGGCCGCTGGCGGAGACGCCGAGGGGCGCTGCGCCGAGCGAAGCGGGCCGGGTCAGGCCGCAACCCCTTGATCGCAAGGCATCCGACGTGCTGAAACCGAGACTGCCTGGCAGCAAGGCGAAGGTCAACAAGCTGGCGCGCCTGCTGAAGGATCGCCCGCGCGTGCTGATCCTCGTCCACGATAACCCCGACCCCGACTCCGTGGCCGCGGCCTTCGCGCTGTCTCGCCTTGTGGATTCCCTCGGCTCGGGGGAGGCCCTCATCCTCTACGGGGGCGTCATCGGCCGTGCCGAGAACCGCAACATGATCCGGGCCCTCCGCATCGCCCTCGGCGCCATCTCGGACGTGCAGCTCAGGCCGGACGACGCCTTCATCGTGATCGACACGCAGCCCGGCTTTGCCAACAACTCGCTGCCCCGCGGGGCCCGCGTGCTCGGCGTCATCGACCACCACGCGGGCGGGCCGCATCCGGACGTGCCCTTCGTGGACGTGCGGCCCGAGTACGGCGCGGTCAGCACGATCCTGACCGAGTACCTGGTCAGCGCAGCCGTCCGCATCCCGGCCGACGTCGCAAGCGCCCTCTGTTACGGCATCAGCACCGAGACGCAGGACCTCGGCCGCGAGGCGAGCCCCCCGGACGTTGCGGCCATGGTCAGGATGTTCCCCCTGGCGGACCAGCGGCTGCTGGGCCGGCTCCAGCACCCCAGGCTGCGGGTCTCGTTCTTCAGGGAGCTGGACGGCGCCATTCGGGCGGCGCGGACCGTGGCCGACGTCATCGTCTGCCACCTGGACGTCCTCTCCAGTCCCGACGTGCCGGCGGAGATGGCCGACATGCTGGTCTCCATCGAGGGAGTGACCTGGGCGATGTGCACCGGGCCGTACGGTGGCCGGCTCCATATCTCAGTGCGGACGTGGGACCGGCATGCGCGGGCCGGCCGCCTTCTGCGGGAAGTCGTCGGGGCGGAGAGCCAGGCGGGCGGACACAACATGATCGCCGGCGGCAGCGTCGAGCTCGCCGAGGGCGCCGACACCAGCAAGGTGCGCCGCGTCCTCACGCGCAGGTTCCTCGAGGCCATCGGCCGCGATCCTGACGCCGAACTGACGCCGCTCGTGCCCTGGGCAGCGTAATGTAGGGGAGTCAACCCGGACTGCGTCCTGGCGTCCGGCGATGCCCCCTGCCGCAGAAGCAGTTCGGCCACCTCCTTGGGCCCGAAACGAGCTGCGCCAAGACGGCGCCATTACTCCTCTACGCCATGTTGCTTGAGAACCAGAACAGTATCCTTGCGTCCGCACTCTTCCGCCCATGCTAGGGGGGTCTCGCCTCTTTCGTCTTTGATATTCGGTTTGGCCCCTCGCGCAAGAAGCAACTCCACCACACTCTTGTGGCCTTCGCCTGCCGCATAGTGGAGTGGCGTCAGACCGCCGTGGCCCCCGCAGTTCACATCAGCGCCCTTATCCAGAAGCAGGGCAACAACATCCCCATACCCCTTTAGGGCAGCGAAACACAACGGGGTGTCACCCAACGAGTCCTTGGCGTTAGGATCCGCACCCGTCTCCACCAGTAGAGTTGCCGCCTCAAGCTGCCCCTGAAGTGCAGCGTCGTGAAGAGGCGTTGATCCACCTAGGGGCTCCCGTGCCTCTACGTCAGCGCCCTTAGCAATGAGCAGTCTCATAACCTCCACGTTGCCGTACACTGCAGCTATGCGCAGCGGTGTTCCCGCGTAATCGACCCGGTCGTCAAGCGTTGCACCCTTGGCCAACAGCATCTCTGCTATCTTCACGTCCCCCTTCTCTGCTGCAACGTGCAGCGGCGTGGAGCCGTACTCACCTTTCGCATTGACGTCTGCCCCCTGGGCAAGGAGTCGCTCCACTTCTGCCACGTCGCCCCGGCGCACCGCCTGATGCAGCGCCGTGCCGGCCGGCTCGCCAGGCTCCTCTTGGGGGAAAAGGCTTTCATCGTATGAGCAGCGCATTGTTATGGCTTCCGAATAGGCCCTCGCAGGCTCAACCGATCGGTCTTCTGCCGACCCGACTATACACGCCGCCTGGACCCGCACCTCCTTCTGACCCGGCTGGAAGTACTTGCCGAAGGCGTACTCCTCGTTGGGCCCCGTATCGGCGGCCGGCCCCCACAGGCAGAAGTCGGCGGTCGGGTACTCTCGCACAAGCCGCTCGCTGGCCTTGAGCTGCACACGTTCGCCCTTCGGCGTCTTCCCGTAAGTGTGTGCGAGCGTCAACTCTCTCCCATCCGGGGTCGTGAAACCCAACCAAAGGCTGGAAGGGATGATGTACCCGCGTCCTCCTGGAAGCGCGCCGTGAAGCTCCAGAATGCCTTCGTGGTCTGACTTGTTCTCAAAGGTGACCCGAAAGGCATGTGGAAAACCGTCCTTGTCCTGCTTTGCTGACTCCAGGGATATCCGGATGTCCTGCTCCGTAAGCGCCGCGTAGACTATCTCAGGCCGTTTTGTGCAGCCGCTGGCCAACAATAGAACGGCCACACCTATACTGAGCACCCTCGTGGCCATCGCCGATTCTCCCTATGAACCGCCGCCGGCACCCGCCCTTATGTCTCGAACCGCCTCTCTGGCGAGGTAGCGGATGGTGTACGTGGTATGCGGCCTGCCCGGGAACATGAACATGCGGGGGTCATCGTACAGCTTCTCCAGGGCCGGGACGGCCAATTCCGCTCTAAGCCGCACCAGTCGATCGATGGCGAAACACACGGCCGCCGTATCGTCGCTCCCCAGGTCGCTCACCAACTGCTCGGGCGTCTCCAGCCGGCTTTCTATGTGCGATATGCAGGTGCCCACCGACTCGCCGAACCAACGCCTTTCGTTTCTGTCCTCCCGAAGTGCACGCAGAGCCGGCAATGCCCTCGGGTCGCCTATCTGGCCGAGCGCGCTACCCGCCGCCAAGCGAACTAAGCTGTCGCGGGAGCCATCCTGCAATACGTTGATGAGTGCCGGCACGGCCTGTTCCGAACCTATCTCCCCCAGTGACTCTGCCGCTATCACGGCCGTTCGCTCAGACACCCCAGAGGCATGGCCGAGGGGCATGCCCCTCACCACCTTGTGGCATCGACGCCAGGGCACGCGGCGGAAACCCAACGGCTGGCCTCCCTCATAATAGAAGTAGCTCGTCGCCCCGCCTGCGTATACGCTGCTCCCATCTGCGAGCGCGCCAGTGAGGACCGGGACTGCCCTGGGATCGCCGAGATCGCCGAGGGCGCGGATAACGTTGTTCCTAATGTAGTAGTAGCTGGCGACAGACTGGTCCACTCCACGTGGCTCAGCCAGCATGGCCATCAGCGGCTCGAACGCCTCGGGACGCTGCATCAGGCCCAGTACCCGCCCGGCGGAGACACGGTCATCAGGACGCGCGTCTTCATCCTGCACGACGATCATAAGCGCCTCCAGAATCACGGGCAGTTGATCCGACGAATACCTTTCGATAAACCGGTACGGGGCGGCTTCGCCTACCAAGAGCCCAATCTCATACAGCCTGTCGTCCTGAGCCCTGTTGCCTGCTTTCAGATCCCGGCTAGTGGCGGCGCCTGCCCCCACAGGGGGTTCACGGCTCGCCTCAGATCCGGAGGTCATCTGGGATTCGGCCTCCCGGGCCTCCGGGCCGCCTGCATCGTCCTTGTGCAGGCCTGAGCACGAGGTAACCACGACGCCCACCGCGGACAAAAGCAGGAGCGCCGCCGCGATCTCGATCCACTGCCCCCTACGGCGCGCCAATCTGTTGCTTCTCATGTGTGGTCCCCCCCTGATTGCTCCGGGCTCTCGATAAGTGCTGTCAGTCTACCACGGCAGCGCCCCTGTGCCCAGTTCGGCAAGCTCGTCCTCAAGCTGGGCTGAGTCTGCGTAGCTGCGGCCTCACGCCGAACTCCCGTCTCTCGTCAGGGGGTCGGGAAAGGCCTCAAGGAGCTTGTTCCATGTCCGGCTCCGGATGACGATCGTCAGGGACGTGCCTCGGATTGGCAACCGAACGGCCGGGGCTTTGCGGGGCCGAGGGCGCAGCAAGCCAGCGCGCTCTTCTTGTCCGTCCGGCAGCACTTCGGCGTAAGGAATCATGAGCCACCGATTCCCAGGCGTCACCCCTAACCCCACATGCCAGACCAGCAGGCCCGCGGCATGCAATCCGACCTTGACTCCCAGCCCCAGCGACTTCCCCGGGTGGCTGATTGCCGCACCCCATAGGACGCGCGTCCCTTTGGGCTGGTCCCTCCGTACCCGATACTCCCTCCAAAGACGATGCGCCTCGCGAAGGGGGAACAGACCATAACAGATCACGCTTCCCACAAGGTAGAACGCTACATACCACCCCACGATGACGCAGAACGCGAGGAACCAGTGCGCCTCAGCAGATTGGTCCACGGTCACCCCAAGCATCGTGGCCTCCGCTTCGTCGAAACCGCGCATCTCCGTCCCCTGACGGAGCGTCTGCTTCCGCGGGCGTCTCCCGCTCTCATACAAGTATACCGTTGCCCGCCCCGTCGTATTCGCCGCGGCTGCTCTAACTGGTTCTGTCCGAGTTACTTAGGCTCCCCAAGAGTGTATTCGTTGATCCAGGCGAGGATCCTCTGGAAGTAGTGGCGGCGGTGCTGCGGCTCGCCGATCCGACCGGCCAGCCGCGCGCATATTAGACACCGTGATCACTGCCCACCTGGCTCAGTGAGCCCTGTTGCACCCATGTCGGTTGCCGGCAGCCGCAGGTACTCCTTGGCCCCCACAACGCCTTCATACAGGTCCAGCGGCAGCCCGTAGTTCATTGTCAAAGGAGGACCCGGCTGGTATTCAAGCCTTCCCCCCGGGTACTGTGGACCGAACATCGCGCCTCTCGGGGCGTCCCACCCCGGCCTGGCGTAGCTCGCATATACGAGACCGACGGACGCTCCGTCGGGGACACGGGAGATGACCTCGCGAGACACACAGGAGCAAAACACCTCGCCCGCCGCGACGGCGCGCGCCGTCGAGGACGCCCACCAATCGACCACGAAACGCTTGAATCCCGACCTCAAGCCTACCTTCCTCTGAAGCACGTCGCCCGGTTGCAGTTGGACGATCCGCTCCTTGATCTCCTCGTCCGTCGGGCGCGGCAACTCGCGCACGTTCTCGAGTTTCACGAGCTTGTCTTCGGGCGTGCGGACCTCTACCTCCACGAAGAACACGAGCTCCCGGTCGATGCGTACAGGAACGGTCCCGACATTCTGCAGGTTCAGGACCACGTTCAGGTCCTTGGGGTCACCGTCCCATCCTAACCACATTGTCAGTTTCGGACGTCCGTCCTGCTCGTGCCGTACGTTCATGTCGCCAGGCCCTCCTGCACAACCCACGCTGAACCACAACGCCAAAACAGAGAGGATGGCAACACATTTGGATCCGTAGCGCATATCACTCCTCCTTGGCCCTACTGCCCGCTTCCTACGGGCTGCTCCCTGGTCACTGCTGACTGACCCGCTCACCCCATGCCCGGTGCCGGGCCGTCCGGCTGCTCCCACACGGTCCTGCCGGTCTTGTCGATCAGACGCCAGTGGCCTTCCACCCAGACGCGCGGTTGATGGGTCTCCCACTGGTGCATCCGCCCGCCGACGTGCACCCACGCCAGCCCGTCGAGGAAGGGCCATACTTGGTTGTAGCTATCGCTGAGGACCACCGTGCCGGCCTTGTCAACGAAGACCCAGTAGTCGGTCGCCCCATACGGCCGGCGCGTGTCCGTCAACCGCACTCCCGCAAGCCCCTCGCTGAAGGGCTGAGCGTCCGCGTAGCGCGGCTCTACTGCGATGGCCCCCGATCGGTCGACGTAACCCCAGTTGTGGTCGATGCGCATCGCAGCCAGTCCCTCGGAGAAACGATGAGCCCAGCCGTACCGCGGCGTGATCACCCAGTTGCCCTGGGCGTCGATGAAGCCCACGTCCCCGCCCACCTCTTGGACAGCCGCCAGGTCTTCAGAGAACCGGTCGTGCCATCCGTAACCCGAGGCGTCGATCACCGTTTGGCCGGTCTTGTCGACGTAGACGAATCGCCCGTCGCGGGTTGCTGCCGCCAGGCCGTCGTGAAAATCGTCCGCCCACTCAAGCTCCGCCGCAATGACCATCCGGCCCGACAGATCGACGAAGCCATACTTCTCGCCCACGCGTCCCCTGGGAAACAGCCGGTAATCCCACTCCCCGTCCACCATGACACGCCCAAGCCCATCGGAGAAGCTGGAGGCCTCCTCATACGCCGGCTCGACCACCGTCCGGCCCTCGGTGTCGATATAGCCCCATTTCCCGCCAAGTTTCATGGCGGCCCTCCCTTCCGAAAACTCACGGACCGAGTCGTACCGCGCGGGGATGACGACTTTCCCGGCCCTGTCAATAAATCCCCACCCGTCGTCCAGTGCCACCGCACCCAAGCCTTCGCTGAAGCTGGAGGCCCGCTCGAACTTCGCCGGGATCGCCACCCTGCCGTTGCGGTCAACGTAGACGCACTTCCCCTGGGAGGTCACGGCCCAGAGCATCGGCGGCTTCGCCTGCTCGACAGCGGCCACCGGCTCCGCTCTCCCGCTGTTGCCGGAGGATGGTCCCGGGGAGACGTCCACCGCAGCCCAATGGAAGCCCTCGTAGAGACCTAACGAGCCGTATGGAACGCCCGCGTAAGAGGCCAGTCCGTCCACGGTGACGGCGCCTGGATCCCCGTACGTCAGCCAGACATAGCCGGGGTTCACGCTGTCGGGAAGGCGGCGCCTGAGTTCGCACGGCTCTCCTGCTTCTCGCAGGTGGCCACTTTCGTCAACCCAGGAACTCTCCGCTGCCCTGAACTGCCGGAAGCCATGCCGTAAGTCGATCTTGCGCCGGACAGACCGCCCGGGCCGAAGGGTGACGATCCGACGCACGACGCTCCTCGCACGTGGGCGGGGCGCTTCGCCCAGATCTTCCCACACAACCTTCTCGCCGTTCGGCCCGGACGCGCCCACGTCCACCAGGAGCACCAAGTCCCTGTCGACCTTGATGGGCACCTGTCCGACGTTCCGGAACTCCAGCATCACGCCCAGTTCGGGAGGGCTATCCGGGAGCAGGGAGAGCACGAGCTCCGCCTTCGGCGTGATGTGCTCCTCCTGGCGCAAGTTCAGCCCCGTTGAGCGGGTGAGCAGCCCGCCGGGCCCGAACAGAAGCAGGCCGAGCGCTGTCGCAAACAGCAGGACGACGGTACAGATCTCAAGCCGTCGCCAGCGGTGAACGGTCCCCGCATCGCGCCTGGGCGTCTTGCTGGATTCGTCTCCCACTGCCCCGACCTCCTCTGCCTGCGTGAGTATACCTTCGCCGCCCCTTCGTATTCAGTTACCTGACTTAACTGCTGTTGCCTTGGCTATTTGCTTTGCCCTAGCGTGTGTTCGTTGATCCAGGCGAGGATCCTCTGGAAGTAGTGGCGGCGGTGTTGCGGCTCGCCGATGCCGTGCGCCTCGCGCGGATAATAGAGCAGCTCCGTCTCCACCCCGCGCGCCCGAGATGAACTGCCCTTCGTAGCTTAGCCGCTGAAACGCATCATACTGATAGTAGAATGTCCCGAGTGCTGCCTCCCGGTCGATGACGATGGGATTCCCCGCCGTATCCCGCGTGCAGGCGAAGCACACCAGCACCGATCCGCCCGGTAGCCTACCTTCAGCCGAGGGTTCCCCGAACAGCGGCACCAACGCCTGATTCCTGACTATTCACTCCGCAACGGGGGTGCCTTGGTATGCGGGCCCGCGAGTTCGATCTCCACAGACAGGTCCTCCCTTAGGAGATCAGGAGGCACTTCCCGATGCGTGTAGGCCTCGAAGGCGCCGCTTGCATACTCCCTTGTCGAGTACCCGACGCCGACTCTGGCCGGATGCTTGCGGCCGCCCAGGCGGAGGACTGGCTCACCAGCCCAGAACATGTCTACCCAGTCTGCGCGCGTTGCCAGGCCAGACTCATATCCCACGAATCCCTCGCGGAGATCGAGGACGCGTGCGATCGCCTCGCCAGGACGAACGGACACGAACCGAAGAGTCGCTTCGCCGGGCTCGGGGGGAGGCATTCGGCCCACAGGCTTGAAGCTGAAATCATTCCCGACGTCATCCAGACACCAGACACTGAAGAACCAGACCAATTCGCGGTCGACTGAGAACTGTGTCGTCCCCGTATTCCTGAGTTCCAGGCGCAGCTTCAAGTCCTGCGGGTCGCCCACAGACGAGAGCGTCAGCATTGCGCTTGCCTGCTCTGCCATCGCCCGGGATCCTGCTTGTTCACATCCCAGGATACCCGCCAGAGCCACGGCGATGAACAGACAGCCAACATGGAGGTGATGGCACACTGTCGTCTCCTGGCCGGTGTTCTGGCCTTACGCCTCTTCTCCGCTCTTGCTCAAGTATACCCTTCCACGAGGGGCGATGCTCGCGCAATATGCCTAACCGAGTTCGTGCCGCTTATTTAGGTCACGCGTTCAGCGTATGCTCGTTGATCCAGGCGAGGATCCTCTGGAAGTAGTGGCGGCGGTGCTGCGGCTCGCCGATGCCGTGCGCCTCGCGCGGGTAATAGAGCAGCTCCGTCTCCACCCCGCGCGCCTTCAGCGCCCGGTAGAGCTCCCCCGACTGGCCCGGGGGCACGCGCTTGTCCACCTCCCCCGTGATGACGAGCGTCGGCGTCTTGACGCGGTCGGCGTAGTAAAGGGGCGACTGCTTGAGCCAGAAGGAGTCACTGAAGCTCGTCGCCGCCTTGCCGCTGCTGTAATACTGGAAGCGCGGGATGTCCGTCGCGCCCCACATGCTGATGTTGTTGATGACGGCCGCCACCGCCACGGCGCAGCGGAAGCGGTTCGTGTGCCCGATCGTCCAGGCGGTCAGGTATCCGCCGTAGCTGCCGCCGAAGACGGCCATCCGTTTGCGGTCCACGACGCCGCGGCGGATCAGGGCGTCCACGCCGGCCATGATGTCGGCGAACGGGCCGTCGCCCCAGTCGCGGACGATCTTGCGCGTGAAGGCACGCCCGTAGCCCGTGCTGCCGCGGAAGTTGGGCATGAAGCAGGCGTAGCCGGCGGCGCAGAAGACGTTGGGCGCGAGCGCCGAGGCGCAGCTATTCAGCGACGCGCCGTAGGGGCCGCCGTGGGGCATCAGGATCAGGGGGAACGGCTTCCGCGCGCCGGCCTTCGTCGGCAGGTAGAGCAGCCCCTCCGCGTCGTGCTTCTTCTCGCTGCGCCAACGGGGCGCCTCGGCCTGCGCGAGGCGGACGTTCCCGAGCGTGCGGTTCAGGTTCGTGAGCGCGGCGGGGCCGTCGCCGCCGTCGAGGGCGATGCTGAACACCTCGTCGGGCTTCTGCGCCTCGGAGTAGAAGTAGAAGGCCCGGCCGGCCCCGGGCGCCATGGCCGACTGGAACGCGACGCCCGGCCCGGTGTCGAGAAGCTGCGGCCTGCCTCCGACGGCGCAGCCCCCGATCCTTTGGGAGGTGCCGACGCCCGTCTCGAACAGGACCCGGCCGTCCGGCAGCCAGCGGGCGTTGACGCTCTGGAGGTCGAAGCCGCGCGCGACTCGCCGCTTCGAGCCGTCGCCCAGGTCCACGACCTTGGCCACGGTGTGGAAGAGGTCGCGCTCGTCGTAGGCCTCGCAGATCAGCGCGCTCTTGCCGTCCGCCGAGACGCCGATGCGGCCCTCGACCGCGTGCCCGCGCACGGGGCAGACGGTGCGCCGGCCGCCGCCCTTCGCGGTGACGATCTTCAGCTCGGACTCGAACCACTGGGAGTCTATGGTGCCGATGGGGCACGCGACGTAGACCAGGCGCTCGCCGTCGGGGGTCCAGGCCGCGGAGCTAACGTGCTCGTCTTCGGCGGAGAGGCGGACGGGCTTGCCGCCGCCCCGCGCACTGACGTTCCAGAGGGCGCGGCGGCGCTCGTCGGCGTCGCAGGTCCACCAGTCGTGCTTCTTCTCGTCGCGCTCTTTCTCGGCCGGGGTCTTGGCGGCGACCGCGATGACGGCGAGGCGGCGTCCCTCGGGGCTCCACTCGAACCTGACCACGCCGTCCTCGAAGTCCGTCACGGGCCGTCCTTCGGAGAGGGCGCCCTTCATGACGAAGACCTGGCGCTTCTTATCGTCGCGTTCGGCGACGTAAGCCAGGCTCCGCCCGTTCGGACTGAGGGCCGGCTGGGCGGATTTCCCGCCGAACGTCACCTGCCAGGCGCCGCCGTCCTCGCTCCAGGCCCAGACGTCGCTGACCTGCTTGTTCCCCTTCAGGTTGGCCTGGGAGACGGCGAATGCCGCTGTCCGGCCGTCCGGGGCGACCGACAGGTCGGTCAGCGCCCGGTGCTTGAACACGTCCGCGATCGTGAACGTTCGGCTTCCCTTGGCCATAGTGCTTTCCCCTTCCATCTTGCCGGGACGAGCGGAGCGAAGCCGCTTGCTTTACTCCCCGCCTTCGGGCCTGGGGCGGCCGACCCTGTGTTCGGTGCCGGCCGCCAGGCGGTACCTGAAGTAGGCTCTCCGGCCCTTGGCAAGTTCACATGCCCGGCCCGGCGCTGTCAATGAGCCGTGATCAGGCTCAGCTCGTAGTGTTCGGAGATCCACTTCTGGGCCCAGTCTTCGTTCTCGCCATACCTCAGCCGGATGTCAGGCGGGCCGCCGGCCAGGACGATGACCGTCTGCACGCAGGAATACCGTACTCCACTCCAAGGGTCTCGCAGTGCCCGGAGCGCCAGGAACGGGAGAGCGCGGCGGGCGACCTCGTTCGGCGCGTCGTCACTGGTTTCAGCAAGTGCCAAAGCGGCCTCGTCGCGCACCATGTTGTCTGGGTCATTGAGCAGCATGACCAGCACGTCCACGCCCTCGGCCGTATCAGAGAACCGGCCCAGATTCTCAGCTGTGTTGGCGCGTATCCAAGGGGGATTCTGTTGCGGCACCGGCGGCGGCGCAGCGTGCACCAACGTCACCCACGCGAGGAACGCTTCCCTTCCCGTGCCCTCCAGCGCCTGTTCGGCCTGCTCAGCGGCGTGCTCAAGCGCCTCGTGCTCTTGCTCCCAGTCCGCCGGCCGGATAGAAGGCGGTTCTTCCCTCGCTGCGGTGAGGCAGCCCTCCCATCGGCCTAGAAGGTACTGTGCCCGTAGCGTGTCGTCCTGAACGGTCGAGGTGAGCAGGTTCCACCACTTGTCATCCTGCCAGCCCGAGGCGGCACACCTGGCAGCGTAATATGCTTCTGCAAGGCTGATCAATGCGGCGGGGTTCTGCTGGGGAGGCAAGTCACGGATCGCTTCCTCACCGCGCAAGGCACTCAGGTCACAGTGTTCCTGAATCCACTTGCGGGCTGCCGCCTCTGTTTTCTCAGTTGTACCCTCCTCCGACGGGCCGAAATCCGCTCCCACGAGTTGCCCCAGTTTTCGGGCTGCGTACCTCCTCACACTGTCCTCCGAGTCGAGCATGACGCGAACCGCCAGGAACGGCACGGCGCGGCGCGCCGGCGCCGTTGGAGGGCCAGACGACCGGTCCCACATCACAGCCGCCACGCGTACATCGGCCAAAGGGTCGTTCAGGAGCATGATTAGGAGGGTAATCCTCTCTTTCTCCGGCTCTCCGTCGCTACTGAACGTGCATAGAAATGCCGCTGCGCCCAGCCGCTCCGCCCCGTTCGCCGAGCGCACGCCAGTCGCACAGGCAAGGAGAGCCGCGTCAGAGGCAGACAGGGCATTGGCAAGGTCTCCGTACTCGTCAGAGAACGCCTTGTGACGCTTCTCGTACTCCTCCGGCGAACTCGTTGCGTCAAATGGCAGCTCGAATCCGGTGATTAGGGTGTAGGGGACTATTGCCATCGCCCGATTCCACATGTACATGGCCCGGCGGGAGCTATCCCCGCAGGCTTCCATGAGCAGCTTGAACGACTCCGCGTCCTTCCACTGCAAATCAGCGCAGGTGGCCAGGTACACGGCCTCCTTCAGGCTCTCCTTCTGCGCATCCTCAGCCGTGGCGGGCAGAGCAATTGCCACTGCAGCGCACAGTCCCAGTACCAACATCAGTCCACGTGACATCCCCGCGCTCCTCGCACCCGGGGCGACCGACGCGACCGACAGGTCGGTCAGCGCCCGGTGCTTGAACACGTCGGCGATCGTGAACGTTCGGCTTCCCTTGGCCATAGTGCTTTCCCCTTCCATCTTGCCGGGACGAGCGGAGCGACGCCGCTTGCCTTACTGCCCGCCTTCGGGCCTGGGGCGGCCGACCTTGCGTTCGGTGCCGACCGTCAGGCGGCGGATGTTGGAACGGTGCAGCCAGATGACGAACACGCAGCCCAGCGCCGTGAGCACGGTCAGGTAGACACCTGATCCGAGCGGCTCCCGCTGGAGGAGCCAGACCGCCACGGGCATGGCGAGGGCCGCCGACACCGAAGCCAGCGACACGTAGCGCCAGACGGCGAACATGACGGCCCAGACACCCGCCGCAATGAGCAGCGCCCAGGGCGCCAGGACCAGAAAGACGCCCGTGCTCGTCGCGACTGCCTTGCCGCCCTTGAAGCCGAGGTAGACCGGGAAGACGTGGCCCAGGATGGCGGCGACGGCGGTGACGATGACGAGCGGCGACGGATCGTGCGGCCCGGAGGCAGCCAGACGTCCCGCCGCCAGCGTCGGCAGGAACCCCTTTGAGAGGTCGAGCAGGAAGATGAGGGGGAAGAACCTGAGCCCCAGCACGCGCGCGGCGTTGGTCGCGCCGATGTTGCCGCTGCCCGTGCGGCGGATGTCCACGCCCTTGATGAGCCTGGCCGCCAGGAACCCGAACGGCACGGAGCCGTACAGGTAGGCTGCGGCGGGCAGCGCGTAGGCCCACGGGCCCGTTTGTAGCGCCAGGAGCGACAAGGTCGCCGTCCCCACGAGGCCGCTGAAACGGGCGCCATTATACGTGCCGGGACTTGCCGTGGAAAAGCGGCCGGGCGGCGGCTCCGGGGCGGCGGTCGCACCGCGGCTCCGGCCCGCTCCGCCGCTTCAGCGCGCAACGGCCCCGGCGTCGAAGGGGCGGGGCAGGGCGGCGATCACGGGCAGCCAGGCGCGGTACCGCTCCAGGCGCCACGGCCGCTGCCCGGCGAGGTAATGGTTGCCGCACTCCTCGCCGTCCGCCTCCCACGTTATCAGGAAGAGGCGCTCCGGCCCGGGGCCGGTCTGGATGAGGTCCACGCGCCAGTTCTGATTTGGGGGAGCTTCGAACGCGCCCCCGGCGACGGCCTCGCCCGTATCTGCATCGAGCACGAGGTACTCGACGTGGGCGGAGTCCCGACTGTCATTGCAGACGACCAGGGGCGCCCGGCCCTCCGCGTCCGGCTCGCCGATCATGACGCAGACGGGCTTCTGCACGCGGCGGATGTAGTGATAGGCGAGCTTCTTGGCGAAGTAGTAGTCCACGACGGCGTCGGAGAACTGCGGCCAGCCGTCCAGCACGTTCCACCACAGGATGCCGCTTGCATGCCACTTGCGCAGGCGGGTGGACTCGATGAAGAACTTGTTGGCCTCCGCCTGGGTTATCTGGCTGGCCAGGGCGAAGCTCTCCAGGTCATCCGGCACGCTGCCGAACAGCTCGCGCACCTGGTTCGCCATGAGCCCGATGCGGTCCCGCCGCACTGCGGTGTGCTGCCAGTGATAGACCGAGTGCACCTGCCACTCGTCGTTATCCTGCCACGGCCAGAGACTGCCCGGCGAGACGAAGCGCTTGATCGAAGACACGTTCGGGCAGCCGTGATAGCCGATCTCCCCGATGAAGTGCGCCGTGTGGTCCGTGTAGAAGGGGGCCTTGAAGTAGCCGCGCGGGCCCCACAGGTGCTGCTCCGGGGTCCGCTCTGCCTCTCCCCTCCGCCAGGCCTCGGGAGGGATGTAAGGCGAGCTGGGCACGTAATGGCGATAGGGGTCGCAACGGTGCACGGCCCGGGGGATGACCTCGCGCGTAAGCCGGTTGCTCTCCGGCGAGAGGCCGTCGCTGACGTAGGCTGCGTCGATCTCATTGTCGCCGCACCATACGGCGAGGGAGGGGTGATTGCGCAGCTTCCGGACGACGGACTCGATCTCGGCGCGGACCTGCGAGAGGAAGCCCTCCGTCTGCGGGTAGCGGTTGCAGGCGAAGGCGAAGTCCTGCCAGACCAGTATGCCCTTCTCGTCGCAGAGGTCGAAGAAGGGGTGGTCCTCATAGACGTTGCCGCCCCAGCAGCGGACCATGGTGCAGCCCAAGTCGTCAAGGAGCGCGATTGCACCGCCGAGTCGCTCGCCGTCGCGGCTGTGGAAGGGGTCCAGGGGCACCCAGTTGGGGCCCTTGATCATGATCGGCTCGCCGTTGACGTAGAAGACGAAGTGCCCGGCGGGATCGGGCGGTGTGTCGAGCCTGGCCGGACCGGCGTCCGGCTTCCCCTGCGGCGGGCGGGGCGCAACCGTCCCCGTTCGGTCCAGGACGACCGTGCGGAGGCCGATCCGGTCGATGCGTTCGGCCAGGACGTCGCCGTCTCTGCACAGCCGGGCCGTCACCGCGTAGAGGTTGGGCTCGCCGTATCCGCGGGGCCACCAGAGCCGGGCGTCCGGCACGCGGATTCGGCACGTGCCCGCCACGAACTCCGCGGGCCACTCGCGGCTGAACGAATGCTCGCCGCAGGTTCCGTGGAACTGGAGGGAGAGCCCCTCCAGCGTCGGCGCCGCAGTGCGGAACTGGTACTTCACGCCCAGGAGGGCGCCCTTGCCGTCAACCGCCATGGTCCAGTAGTAGAGCTGCTCGATGGCGTCGGGCGGACGCTCCTCAAGACGGACCGAGCGCCAGATCCCGGCCGAGACGGCGCGCGGCATGATGTCCCAGCCCCACATGTGGGCCGGCTTGCGGACTGGCTGGCACTCGTCCCGGCCCTCCCAGCTCATGCAGGAGGCGTCGAAGCTCTGGCGCCGGGCGTAGTCGAGGGCCGACTCGAGGCGAACGGCGATGCGGTTGAGCCGCCCGGGACGAAGGGCGTCCGTCACGTCGAACCGGTGCTCGATGAGCATGTTTGCCGCCCGGCCCACTTCGACGCCGTTCAGCCAGACCGTGGCGAGCGTGTCCAGGCCGTCGAAGGTCAGGTCCCAGCGTTGCAGGGGCGGCCCTTCCGGCGCTTCGAACTCCCGGGCGTACCACCATTCGCAGTACTCAAACGGACGGAGCAGCCGGATGTTGTCGGCATAGAACGGATCGGGGATCACGCCGGCGCGCTGAAGGTCCAGTTCGACGTTGCCGGGCACGCGGGCCGCCACGTGGCTGAGGCCCGCGGCCTCGAGTTCGTCCGGATGGGATATCCGGCGCTCTGCCTGGGGCGCGTAGAAAAGCTCCCATTCGCCGTCGAGCGAAATGCACCTCATTTCAGATCGCCGTCAGTTGGGGTTGCAGCGCTTCCCAGAGCTGCGGGGCGCCGTACTTGACGAAAGCGCGGCAGGCGATGTCCTGCCACTTCGGGTCGAGGCCGATGGCCTCGTTGGAGCCGTAGTAGCCGGCGATGAAGCCGCCTGCCTTGCCGCCGAGGCGCTCGATCATCCTGCGCGCGTCCGCCTCGATCAGGTCCGCGTTGCGCGTCTGGAGCGTCTTCTGGATGTCGACCGGGCACCAGAAGGCGACGCGTCCGCTGAACTCGTCGGCCAGCCGGTCTATGCCGTATATCTGCGGCTGGTCGAACTGGAAGAGGTCGATGCCGGCCTCGATCATCCCCTCCATCGCCTCGTAGATGTAGCCGCAGGAATGCATGAAGACGTAGATTCCGCACTGGTGGGCCGTGCGGCAGAGCCTCTCGAAGCCGGGCTTGAACATCCTGTGCCAGAGCTCGGGGCGGACCAGGAGCTGCTGCTGTGTGCCCCAGTCCTCGGCGAACATGATGCCGTCCGCGCCTGCCTCCGCCAGTCGGCGGATGGCGCGGTCTATCCGTTCCTCGACCATCCTGAGCAACTGCTCGGCCCTATCCGGCTCGATCAAGACGTCCATCAGGAAGTTGTCCAGCCGTCGGATCTTGCGTGCGATGTTGAAGGGGAAGCCCTGGATGTGGCCGAGCCTGAACATGCCCGGGTTGGCGGCGAACGTCCTCCGGGCCCCTTCATAGCGCTCGGGCAGGTCATAGTCAGGCAGCTCCATCTGGTCGAGCCGGTCCCAAGCCTCCAGGACGCCGCGGCAGACCTCGCCCTTGCTGAACCCTTCGATTCGGGCCCAGGTGTTGCCCCACTCGTCGGTGTGCTCCCACCGGCCGGGCTTGACCTCGACCCAGCCCGTCTCGGGATGCGCGGGGTCGTCGGACAGTCCCGCCCAGCAGAAATCATGCGGGTAGGGCGGAGGGAGCGCCATGGCGACCCGCTCCGGGTTGGCGAACGTCAGCGTCTTCAGCACGATCTCTCTGGCCGTCATCTCGTCCTCGTCTTCGCGAGCTGGCAGCCGACCCGGGCGAGGCCTCACCCGATCAACAGGTTGCCCCAGGGCCGGGGCAGCGGGCGCCGGTCCAGCCGCCTGCGTCGCAGGTCCTCATACTGCTCTTTCCGCCCCGTGTCCTTGAGCCTCTGGAGCATGGCGTCCAGGCTGCAATAGAGGTCCGGCGTGAATCCGGCCGCCATCTGGAGCTGGAAGGGGTCCAACGACGCGTCCGATCCGGTGCAGTGCTCGTGCCACCACTCGCTCAGCAGATGGTCCATCTCGGCCACCACGCCGGGCTTCTCGCCCGCCACGTTGCGTGTCTGATTCGGGTCTTCCGTCATGTTGAACAGATAGAGCGGCCCGTAGGGGTAGCAACCTGAGTGAATGGTGCGGATCATGCGCCACTGCGGGGTGCGGACGGCGCGCTGGAAGCTGTAGATGCCGGAGCCGCAGACCAGGCAGGGCCGGCCCTCGAAGGGCTCCGCGCGTAGGGCCGCCGCGAAGCTCCGTCCGTCCCACCGCTTGGGCGTGGGCATGCCCAGCATCGCGGTGAGGGTCGGGCAGAGGTCGAGCTGGTAGATGAGGGCGTCGCTGCGCAGCCCCCCGTCGGTCAGGCCGGGCCAGCGGACGATCAGCGGCAGGTGGGTGACCCCTTCGGCGGCGTTGCCGTGCTCGAAGTACATGCCCAGCTCGCCGATCGCCTCGCCGTGGTCGCTCGACAGGATCACGACCGTCTCTTCCGCGATGCCGAGCCAGCCCAGCAGGTCGAGCACCTCGCCGACCGCCCGGTCAGCGTAGAGCACGGCGGCGTCGTAGCCGTTCATGGCCAGCGCGAAGTTGGAGACGTCGCTCAGCTCGTCCGGGATGTTCTTGCAGCGGCTCTTCCAGGTCGGCCCCCACCAATCGCGCGCCGTGCGCGAGCCGTACATGTTCTCATAGTGGCTGCGGATCGTCTCCTCGTCCGGGAAGTCGGGCAGCGGGTGCTCCGCCACGGCTTCAGCGAACTCGTCCGGGGCCTCGTACGGCGTGTGCACGTCCCAGTAGTGGGCGTGCAGGAACCAGTTATCCTCGCGCCCGTGCTGGCGCAGCCAGTCCAGCACCAGCTCGTTCACCTCGTGCGCCTGCTCGCTGCCTCCCGGCAGCTTGCTGCCGTGGTGTTCCGTGAAGCCGGCAACGTACCACCAGGCGACGTGCCTCTGGGCGAAGCCGCTGAAGCTCACCGTGTTCCAGCCTTCGTCCTGGAAGACGCGCATGAGCATGCGGCCCTCGCGGTGATGGCTGTGGCCCATGCCTGCGTAGCGCAGTTGGGAGGCGGGCCCGTCATGGCAGGCCACGCCGTTATTGATGCCGAGCCGTCCGCTGAAGAGCGCCGCCCGGCTGGGCAGGCAGGGGGCGTCGGACGTGTGGCAGTTGGCGAAGACGAGGGAGTCCGCCGCCAGCCGGTCTATGTTGGGCGACGTCTCGCGGTGGTAGCCATAGCATCCGAGGTGGTCGGGCCGCAGGCAGTCGATGTCGATGTAGAGCACGCGCATGGACCGCGCCTCCTGCGCGGGGGGATGTCCGTCCGGGAGCGGCGGCCACTATAAACAATGGCCTCGGCGGAGTAAAGGAAGGGACGAGGGGCGCGGATTGCGGAATTCTGTTGACAATCCGCGGCAAATGGCCTAGAATCTGGTGCTTCGTAATTCCGGGTTGGGTTTTATCTTCTATGATCGGTCCTGCCCATCTACCTTCGACTCGCTGCCTGCCACGTTGACGGGGACGGCGAAGCTGCAGGTATGCCTGAGAAAGCCCTCAAGGAAGTCGCAGCCAAGTATCACCTGAACACCGACCAGGCCGCCGAGATCATGCGCTTGCTGGACGGCGGATTCAGCATCCCGTACGTCATGCGCTACCACAAAGAGCTGGCGGCGGGGCTCGAACCGGACAGCTTCTACGAGCTCATAGAGGAAAAGCGGCGCCTGGACAAGCTGGAGACCCGCCGGCGCAAGATCATCAAGAAGCTCAAACAGCGCGAAGTCCTGACCGACGATCTCGAGCAGAAGATGAACCAGGCCCGGGACATGCGCGAGCTGATCGACTACTACGTGCCGTTCCGCCCCCGCAAGCGCTCGCGCTCTCGCCAGGCCCTCTCGCAGGGGCTTGAGCCGCTCGCCAGGGCCGTCTTCTCCCAGGAGGAGTTCATCCCTGACATGGCGGCCGCCGCCGAGCCCTACCTGGATGCCGAGAAGGGCTTGACGGGCGTGGAGGACGCGCTCGAGGGCGTCTTCCACATCGTCAGCGACTGGGTGGCCGAGGGGAAGTCGCATCGCGATCGCCAGCGCCAGGTCTTCCGCGATGAGGCCGACATCGTTGTCAAGCGGGCCGCCCGATCGCTGCCAGGCCGGCTGGTGCGTGAGTTCCGGACGTACTTCGACTTCCGGCAGAAGGCCGCCCGGCTCCATCCCTATCACATGCTCACCGTGCTGCGGGGCAAGCGGCTCAAGGTGCTGGACTATCACTTCGAGGCGCCCCCGGCCGCGATGTCCCGCGCCGCCGTTGAGCTCTACCTTGCCGGAGGGGCCAGCCAGTTCGAGCAGATCGAGACGGAAGTCGCCGCGCTGGCCGACCTGAACAAGGGGGAAGAGCTCAAGAAGCTTAACGGCACGGAGTTCCTCGTGGCCTGCATCAAGCACAGCCTGGAGACGGTGCTGGCGGACGTGACCGCCAGGGAACTGGAACAGGAGCTGTGCAAGCGGGCCGAGGCGCTCGCCCTTGACATCATCCGGCGCAACGTCCGCAGCATGCTGATGGCCCAGCCCCTGCTCAAGCGGATGCTGGGCATTCACCCCGGCTATCGCACCGGCTGCAAGCTGGCCGCCGTGGACGGAAAGGGAAACGTGCTGGCGACCACCACCGTATACCCCCACCCCCCCCAGAAGAAGGTCGAGGAGGCCACGGCGGAGATCAGCCGCCTCATCCAGGAGCATAGCCTGGAGGTCGTGGTCATAGGCGACGGCACGGGCGCCGAAGAGACCGAGGCCCTGATCGCCGGCCTGGTGGACGAGAAGTTCCCCGACCTGCATTACACCGTCGTGCCGGAGGCGGGGATCGACGCGTATTCGACCAGTCGAGGCGCACGCAACGAACTGCCGGGCGTGCGCGCCGAGGAGCGCTGCAGCGTGGCCCTGTGCCGGAGGCTGCTCGACCCCCTGTCCGAGCTGGCCAAGATCAACCCGCGCGAGCTGTGTCCCGGGCCCTACGCAGACGAGGTCAACGGCGGGGCCCTCAAGGAGCTGCTGGAACGGCTGCTCGAGGAGTGCGTCTGCAAGGTGGGCGTGGACGTGAACTCGGCCCATTACAGCCTGCTCAGGTACGTCTCGGGCCTCGGGCCGGAGAAGGCGCTGGCGATAGTCGAGTGCCGCGAGAAGAACGGGCCCTTCACGAGCCGCCAGCAACTGCGCGACGTGCCCAAGTTCGACCGGGCCAGCTACGATCGGGCGGCGGGATTCCTGAAAGTCGAGGGATCGGAGGACCCGCTCGACGTGACGCGGATCCATCCGAGCTTCTACCCCGTGGCCCGGGCCATCTGCGAACAGCTTGAGGTGCCCGTCGAAAGCCTGCGCGCCGAAGAGGGCAGGCAGCGCATCGCCGAACGCCGCAACGAGATCAAACTGACCGAACTTGAGAAGCAGTTCGAGGTCCACTATCTGTTGCTCAAGGACATCGTCGCCGAGCTTATCGACCCCTGGCCCGACCCGCGCCGGGACGAGCAGGCGCCCTGCCTGCGACAGCGGCGACTTCAGTTCGATCAGCTTGAGCCCGACCAGTGGTTGAGCGGGACGGTCCGCAACATCGCCGACTTCGGCGTTTTCGTGGACATCGGGGTCGGCGAGGACGGCTTGATCCATATCAGCCAGCTCTCGGACAAGTTCGTCCAGAGCCCTTACGACGTCGTCTGCGTCGGCGACCAGGTCAGGGTGCGGGTGCTCAGGGTGGACACGGAGAAGCAGCGCATATCCCTGTCCCTGAGGGAGGAAGGCGGCGCCAAGGAACACGCCGCGCCCGCGCCCCGCAGGCGCAGGGCCCCGGAGGAGCGGCGAAGGGCGGAGGCGGAGCCCGTGGCAGCCGTCGACGTGCCCGCCAAGAGGCCGTCCGGCGCAGTGCAGGCCCCCAGGAGCACCGTGGGGTGGCAGAGCCGCCGCGTCCAGAAGGCGGCCGTGTCCGACCGCCTCTCCAAGACGCAGCAGCGAATGCTTAAGAAGCACGAGCCCGAACCCGCCGAGGAGAAGAAACCGGAACCCGAAGAGGAAGAAGCGCGGGCCGACGCCGGCGGGCTCCTGGGCAAGCTGGACTTCGCCTCTATCGAAAGGCGCGGCAAACCCAGCGACTAGCCGGGCGCTGCCGATCGATATTCGCCCCCCTTCTGGAAACCAGGCATCCGCCTCCTGTACTATCTCCTCAGGTGTCGCCTCGCGGCCAAGGCCGCTCGTACCCCCGTCTTCAATCTCCACGCGGGAGGCCGACCATGTACCGAGTGGGTCAGAAGGAGATCGACGCGATAGGCGCAGTCCTGCTGAGCGGGGACTTGTTCCGCTACCACAAAGGAGGCGAGTGCGAGCGCTTCGAGCGACGCTACGCGAAGCTCCTCGGCGTGAAGCACGCCTGCATGACGTCCAGCGGGACGACGGCTCTCACGGCGGCCCTGGCCGGGCTCGGCCTGGGGCCGGGCGACGAGGTGCTCGTGCCTGCCTGCACCTACATGGCCACGGCGGTGTCCGTGCTCGCGGCCGGCGCCATCCCCGTCGTCGTCGACATCGACGAGAGCATTACGCTCGACCCGCGGGCCGTGCAGGACGCAATCGGTCCGCGCACGAGGGCCGTCATACCCGTCCACATGTGGGGGCTGCCGTGCGACATGAACGCCCTCATGCGCGTGGCCAGGAAGCGCCGGCTCCTCGTGGTCGAGGATGCATGCCAGGGCGTGGGCGGCGCGTACGAGGGCAGGATGCTGGGCTCCATCGGCGATGCGGGCGCGTTCAGCTTCAACTACTTCAAGAACATGACGTGCGGCGAGGGCGGAGCCGTCGTCACGAACGACGACCGCGTCGCCCAGCACGCCAGGTGCATGATCGACTGCTGCAGCTTCTACTGGACGGGCCGCAAGCAGGACATCGTTCCGTTCACGAGCAACGGCTCGCGCGCCTCGGAGATCGAAGGGGCGATGCTGAACGTGCAGCTCGACCGCATCGGCCCGATCATCCGCGCGTTGCGGCGGCAGAAGGCCCGCATCCTGCGCGAGACGGCCGGCGCCGGCCTGAAGGCCGCGCCGTCCAACAGCCCCGACTACGAATGCGGCTCCCACGTGATGTATACGCTGCCCTCGGCGGAGCAGGCCGACCGGTTCGCCGGCTTGGCCGGCGGCACGGTTTGCAGCAAGACGGGACGGCACGTCTACACGGAGTGGGATCCGATCTTCGCCCACCAGGGCGCCTTGCATCCGGCGCTGAACCCCTTCAACCTGCCGCAGAACAAGCGGTGCCGCACGAAGTACACGCGCGACATGTGCGCGAAGTCCCTGGGAATCCTGAACCGAACCGCGATGATAGGCACTCGCCCCGACCGGAAGCGTTCTGAGGTCACCAGGATGATCCGGCGTATCAGGGACGCGGCTCAGCAGGTCCTCAAGCCGGCCGCGCAGGGCTCCGAGGCCGGGCGATGACGTCCATCGAGACGGACCGCCTCCTGCTGCGCGAGTTCGTGGGGGACGACTGGGAAGCCGTCCACCAGTACGCCTCGGACCTGGAGGTGACCAGGCACCTGCTGTGGGGGCCGAACACGCTGCAGGAGACACGCGCCTTCATCCGCCAGGCCATCGCCGGGCAACGGGACTGTCCCCGCACGCAGTACGAGCTGGCCGTCGTCCTGAAGGAGGGAGGCCCGCTCATCGGCAGCTGCGGCGTTCACGTGTCCGCCCCGGAAAGGCGTGAGGGCTGGATCGGCTATGCGTTGGCGCGGCGCTTCTGGGGGCAGGGCTACGCGACCGAGGCCGCAGGGGCCGTCGTGGCGTTCGGGTTCGGCGAGCTGGGCCTTCACCGCATCTTCGGCACGTGCGACCCGGCCAACCGGGCGTCCGCCCGCGTCATGGCGAAGCTGGGGATGCGGCGCGAGGGGCTGCTGAAGGAGTACTTCCGGGGGAAGGAAGGATGGCACGACCGCGAGCTCTACGCGGTCCTGGACCACGAGTGGCGGGCATGAGCCAGGCCCGCTTCCCCGCCGAGAGGAACGGGAACGCGCACGGGCGGCGGCGCGGTCACAGCTTCCGCATCACGCCTACGACCGGCCCGTAGAGGGCGAACTCGGGGGAGTTCCTGTCCAGGATGATGTCCTCGAAGTCGGGGTTCTCCGCCTTCAGGCGCACCTGGCCCTGGCCGATGAAGACCCTCTTGACGGTGGCCTCGTCGCCGATGCCCACGGCTGCAATGGCGCCGTTGCGCACGTTGCCGTTGCCGTCCACGATGACGTAGTCGCCCGGCAGTATCCCGGCGCCCACCATGCTCTCACCCTCGACCTCGAGCGCGAACGTATGCTCATCCACCTCGAACAGCCCGGTGGTGGACAGAGATCCCTCGAGGTTCTCCACGGCCAGCACGGGCGAGCCGGCCGCGATGCGGCCCACGATGGGGATGCCCTGGGGAGAGAGCTCGTCGCGTATCTCGATGTTGCGCGCCTTGCGGTTGCGGCGGCGGATATACCCCTTTCGCTCCAGGGCGTCCAGGTGGTCGGTGGCGGCCTTCGGACTCCGGAAGCTGAACTGCTGGGCGATCTCACGGACGGTGGGGGGGCGGTTCTCGGCCCGCATGGTCTCGCAGATGAACTCGAATATCTCCCTCTGCCTCTCCGTCAGTCCCTTGGCCATTGCTCTTCCCTCGCCGAACTCTGTGGGTCGTCTTTCGTCGGAACGGCAGATCGCAATTACCTCAACAAATGTATTATATCTGACGCCCGGGGCAAGTGCAATCCGTTTTCCACCCCGCGCTTGGGCGAAGGCCTGCGCTGCGGTAGAATATGGATGGACGCATGCAGCCAGGGAGCCGCTCCAATGGCCAATAAGCGCGTTGAGGAAGAGCAACACCACGGGGAGCTCCAGCGGCGGGCGGACCGGATCAGCTCCCTGATCGTCGCCAGCGATTATCCGGCCATCGACGTGGTCATCGAGATCAGGAAGCTCCGGGACTTCGCTGAGGAGCACTTTCCGGGGCGGATGTACTTGTTCGAAGGGATCTACGGGAAGCGGTTCAGGCGGCTGTGGGAGCAGTTCCGGTCGAGTTCCGGCGAGGAGCTTCCGGATTGGTGAGCGCGCTTTCTGCATGGCGAGGAGGTGGACATGCGTAAGAAGAAGATAGCCGTCATCTACCATTCGCAGTCGGCGGGCAACACGAAGGCGGCGGCGCAGCACGTCGCCGACGGGATAAGGACTGCGGGCCAGTTCGAGGTCGTTTCACTGAACACCAACGATGGCCGCGTGGACCCCGCCGTGATCGCCGACTGCGCCGGCGTGGCGTTCGGGGCGCCCGACTACTTCAGCTACCCGGCCGGCGGGATGAAGGCCTTCATGGACGACTGGCTCATCGCCCAGAGGGGAGGCAACGAGGACATCAAGGGCATGCCGATCGCCCTGTTCATGACGCACGGGGGCGGCGGCGCCGCCCGGGGCCCATTCGAGGAGCTTTTCCGGCGCGTTGGCTCACAGGTCGGCGAGACGGTCGCCATCAAGGGCGCGCCGGGCGAGCCGGAAGCGGCGCGCTGCCGTGAGCTCGGCGCCGCCCTGGCCCGCGAGGCAAAGAAGTTCCTAGGAAAGAGCCGGTAGGCCGGAACCCGCGCGTCAGGGCTCCGCTAGTCCTTCAGGATCTGCGTTCCGACGCCCTTGTCCGTGAAGATCTCCAACAGCAGTGAGTGGGGGAGCCGGCCGTCTATGATGTGGGCCTTGCGCACGCCGGCGTCCAGCGCTGCGATGCAGGCGGCCACCTTTGGCAGCATGCCGCCGCTTATGACGCCCTCCTCGATCAGGCGCTGCACGTCCGCCTCCCCCGCCGTGGACAGGAAGGACTCCGGATCGCCGGGCCGGGCCATGACGCCGTGCACGTTGCTGAGGAAGACGACCTTCTCGGCGTTGAGGGCCGCGGCGACGGCTCCCGCTGCCGTGTCGGCGTTAACGTTGTAGAGCTGTCCGTCCTCGTCCTCGCCGATGGGCGGGACGGCCAGGACGGTGCCTTCCGCAGCGATGGCCAGCATGCGGTCGGCCTCCACGCCGACGACGTCGCCCACGAAGCCGATGTCCACTTCCTGGGGCTCGCCCTTGTCGCCCGGGACGGTCAGGGCCTTCCTGACGGCTTTCAGCAGGCTGTGGCCGCCCGAAAACGCGGACCGCGCCCGACCGCCGTGGGCCTCGATGCGCTGGCGGATCTCTGCGTTCACCTCGCCCGTCAGCACGCGCACCGCGACCTCGAGCGTTGCCGCGTCCGTGACGCGATGGCCGCGCACGAAGCGCGGCGACAGGGCGGCCTGCTCCATTGCGGCCGATATCTGGGGTCCTCCGCCGTGCACGACCACGGGCCGGATGCCGACCGTGGCCAGAAAGACGACGTCCTCCAGCACGTCGTCCAGGACGGCCGCGTTCTCCATGGCGTTGCCGCCGAACTTGATCACCACCAGCCGGCCGGTGAACCGCTGGATGTAGGGGAGGGCCTCGATCAGCACGTCGGCTTTCTTTATTGCGTCTTCCATTTGGGCTGACACTCCGTAGGGCTGGTCGCAGGCATTCTACCAGGCGCACCGATGGCTGTCAGCCGCACGCCCGCGGCCTTCCATCTGCCGGGCCTGCCGGATGGCGACGTGGGCGGGGTTTTCCGTTGACAGCGCGAAGCCACGCCCTATAATCTCGGGCGGTCAAGGGGTCGTTTGCGATATGATAGAGTCGGAACGGCACGGGGTCGGGCGGATGAAGAGCCACTTGTGGCTATTGCTCTTGTGCTGGGCGGCCGCGCCTGTCCTGGCGGCCGACGCAGGTGGGGTTGCAGACGAGCTGGGCCGGGATCTTCGGGCAGTCGATCCCTCCGAGCATATCAGGGTCCTGTCGAGCCATCCGAGCCGCTACACGGGCTACCCGGGCTGCGTTGAGGCGGGCAAGTACATCGCGCGCCAGTTCCGGGAGCTGGGCCTGGCCAACGTCAGCGAGTCGCCCTTCCAGGTCGTCGTGCCCATCGTGCCCGACGACGAGCGGTGGGGGAAGAAGATCCCGGAAGGCGAGCGGGGGCCGCGTCCCGATCACGACGCCGCGCTGACGGTGGGTGGGCGCGAGATCCCGCTCTACTGCATTCTGCCCAACTACATCCGCACGGCAATGACGAGCGAGGATGGCGTGACTGGACAGCTCGTCTGGGCGGGGGATGGGTACCTGGAGGATCTGAACGGCAAGAGGGTCGAGGACAGCGTCGTCCTGCTGGACTTCAACTCGGCCGCCCGCTGGCAGACCGTCGCGTCGCTGGGCGCCAGGGCGATCATCTTCCTTGAGACCGAGCACCCGTTCCGCGCGGACGCGGAGCAGAAGTACAGCGAGATGCCCGTTCCGGTGCCCAGGTACTACCTGCGGCGCCAGGAGGCGCCCGCCCTGGCCGCCGCCGTGACCGGGAAGCAGGAGCAGGACTTCACGGTCGAGACCGCGCTGGAGGCCCTGTCGGGCCTGGGCCGCGCCGACGATCAGCCCGTCCAGGTGAACGTCAAGGCGCTGATGCGCTGGGAGGAGATGGATGCCGTGCGCGTCAGCGCGGAGATCCCGGGCACGGACCCGCAGCTCGGGGACCAGGCCCTGGTCGTGTTCGCGTACTACGACAGCGTCTCGGTCGTGCCGGCCCTCAGCCCGGGGGCGGAGAGCGCCAGCGGGGTGGCCACGTTGCTGGAGATCGCGGAGTTCCTCGCAAAGCATCCACCCCGGCGCAAGGTGAAGTTCATAGCCGCGCCGGGCCACTTCCAGGCGTTGTCGGGCGCACGCGACTACGCGTTCAAGACCATCTACCCCCGCCGCGCCGGGCCCGACAAAGACGCCGGCGAAGGCACCGGCGAGCCCTACTTCTTCATCGGCCTGGACCTGTCGGGCCGGCACAACAGCCTGGGTTCGTTCTACAAGGGCCACTTCTATAACCAGCTCACGATCTCCTGGGACAACACGGAGGTCGAGCTTCAGCGCGCCTACAGCGAGTACTCGGCGATGCTGGTCGAGTGGGTCGACCGCATCACGGGCAGGGGCGGCCCGGCCGAGACGCTCTCGTACCAGAGCGGCATCGTGCCCCAGCAGGGGCGCGACTGGCGCTCGCTGGTGCCCGACCTGGTGGCGTTTGACAGCGAAGTGATCTCCATGTGCGGCTACCCGGGCATCACGCTCGCCACGACGGGCGACCCCCGGAACAGCGTCAACACGCCGCTGGACACGTTCGACCGGCTGGAGCCTTACCTGGACAACGTGAAGCGCCAGGCCGTCGCGTGCACTTACCTGGTGAAGCAGACGGCGGACGCCCCCGTCCTGCCGATCCAGAGGGACGAGCTCTGGAAGAACAGGAAGGCCGGCAGCATATTCGGCTTCGCCATCGAGCTGAACCTGCTGCCCATGATGCCCAAGGTGCCGATAGCGAGCGCCGTGGCGGCGATCGACATGCTCGCGCCCGACAACCCCAGCAAGGGCAAGAGCATGATGGGGGTCTCGACCCACGACATCCAGCTCAGCAACGTGCAGGGGCTTTTCGAGGTGTTCGGGCTCGAGAAGGACCAGAAGTTCCTGGTCCACGGATGTCTGCTCTCCCCCACCAGCGGCGTCGTCACCAAGATTGCGCAGTCCGACCGCGTGGTGGCGGCCAGCGACCGCGAGCGCGAGGCGGACTGGGCGGAGCGCGAGACCGACGTCCGTCTGAACTTCTTCCGCGCCGTCTGCACCACGGTCTACGACCTGGTCGACCCCCTTTCGCTCATGACGCTGGCGCAGAGCGCGGCGCGGCGGGGCGATTCCAACAGCGAGTTCGAATACGTGGTCTCCTTCGTGAGCAACGAACCGTGCGCCGTCTTCTTCACCGAGCGCGACAAGTACGTCAAGTTCTTCCTTGCCGCCAGCGCCGTCGGCTACGAAGGGCTGTTGCTGAACTTCGCCGGCGAGGAGGAACTGAGCGAGAGGGAGAGCAGGGAAGAGCCGACCGGCATCGGCTACAAGGCGGACAAGAGCGAGAATTTCATCCTTCGCACCGGCTTCCAGGTCGTCCAGGACATGCACAAGCTGGACGGGATGCGGATGGAGCGACTCAGGGAAAGCGGCATCTACAAGCGGCGGGTCTGGGACCTGTTCGATCAGGCCGGAGCGCGGATCCAGGAGGCCGAACGCGCCCTCCAGGCGCGCAAGTACGACGAGTTCTACGACCACGTCCGCGTGGGCTGGGGGCTGGAGAACCGCGTCTATCCGGACATCCGGGACACCAAGACCGATGTCGTCGAGGGCGTCATCTTCTACTTCGCGCTGCTGCTGCCCTTCGTCCTGTTCGCCGAACGCCTTCTGATCAACTACGTCGAGATACGCAAGAAGCTGGTGGCCATCGCCGTCCTGTTCGCCATCTCCTACCTGGTGCTGTGGCTGGTCCATCCGGCCTTCCGGCTTTCGCGCACACCCATCATCATCCTGGACGGTTTCTTCATGCTGGTGGCCGCCATTGGCACCATCTGGTACCTGCTGGCCAAGTTCAACATCGTCATGGAGCACATCCGCCAGAAGGTGGACATGATCCACCGCGCGGACGTGGCGCGTGCGAGTGCCACGCTGGCGGCCTTCGTGCTCGGCATCTCCAACATGCGCAAGAGGAAAGTGCGCACGGGCCTCACGGCCGCCACCCTCGTCCTGCTGACCTTCACGATCCTGTCCTTCACCAGCTTCGAAACCATGCCCCTGCGCATGCTCGCGTACACTTCGCCGCGCAAGGCGCCTTACGAAGGCGTGTTGCTGCGGGGCCTGGGATGGGGGCCGCTATCGGAGTTCGTGGCCTATGACATGGTCAACTTCTTCCGCGTTCAGGGCATGCGCGTGGCGCCGCGCAGTTGGTTCGTCAATCGCAAGCAGACCGAAGAGCTGCAGATCGACATAAACAGGGTCGACGGCGAAGGCGAGGCGGTTGCCAACGCCATACTCGGGCTGAGCCCCGAGGAGACCTACTTCTCTGACATCAGCAACGAGAAGTATCTGTCCCACGAGTGGTTCGACCGTTCGATGCCGGATTGGCCCTTCGTCTGCATCCTGCCCACGCGGATGATGGAGAGCCTGAGGATCGAGGAAAAGGAGGTCGGCACAGCCCGCATCTCGGTGCTCGGCAGGCAGCTGAGGGTCGTGGGCGCCTTCAGCAGCGACGAGTTGTTCAGATACGAAGACATGGACGGGGAGGAGATCACGCCGGTTGACTTCGTGGCGCAGCAGTACAGGCAGGGAGGCGCGCAGGCCGGCGGCGGAGGGTTGGCTCTGAGCGCCACCGGCGAGACGGACGTCGAGTCCTTCGTCCATCGCAAGTCCGCCAAAAAGGAGGAGGAAGAGCAGTACATCCACATGGAGCCGGACCGTGTGCTCTTTATCCCCTACGAGCTGAATCTGGAGCTGGGGGGGACCGCGCGGGCCATCGCGGCCGGGCCGGGCCGCGTCGAGAGTGCGGCGGAGTCCCTCCAGCCCTTCCGGCAGGTGTTGCAGAGGCTGCTCGGCCGCGTGAACCTGGCCCTGTACGCGGGCTACCGTGACGCGCCGGGCGCACCGGTGAAAGTGCACCGCGTGGCCACGCGCAGCCGACTGAGCATGGGCGGCGTGAAGGGCCTGCTGGTGCCGATCCTGATAGCGGCCCTGATCGTGTTCAACACGATGCTGGGCGCCGTCTACGAGAGGATCAGCGAGATCAAGACCTATGCCTCGGTGGGCCTGGCCCCCATGCACATCGCGGCCCTTTTCTTCGCGGAGAGCTGCGTCTTCGCCGTCATGGGTGCCATGCTCGGATATCTGTTCGGCCAGGTCCTAAGCCGCGTCCTGATGCACGTGCCCGCGCTCATGGCCGGCATCTCGCTCAACTACTCCAGCATCAGCGCCGTCTGGTCGGCGCTCCTGGTCATCATCGTCGTGCTCGCTTCCACGGCTTACCCGGCGCGCATGGCCGGCAAGCTCAGCGTGCCCGACGAGACGCGCCGGATGGTCATCCCGAAGCCGACCAGCGACGTGTGGGAGATCCGGTTCCCCTTCACCGTCAGCTCGAAGGAAGTCCTCGGCGTCGTGTCCTACCTGCGCGAGTACTTCGAGAGCAATGACGAGGACGCCGTCGGGAACTTCACGGCGGACAACATCCGCTTCTACGCCGAGGAGGTCGAAGGCGTGGAGCACATGTGCCTGGAGGCGGACGTCTGGGTGGCGCCGCTTGACATGGGCGTGAGCCAGGCGGTCAAGATCGCCGCGATCCCCGACCCGGACGAGAGGCAGATCAGCTACCTGTTCTTCACCATGACGCGCAAGAGCGGCGAATTCCAGACCTGGCACCGCATGAACCTGGGCTTCCTGAAGGACCTGCGCAAGCAGTTGCTGATCTGGCGTCTGGTGACGCCCGGGGCGAAGGAACGACTCACCAAGGAAGGCGAGGAGCATCTGCGCAAGCAGGCGGCTTCCCTGGCCTGAGGGCAGAGAGCGGACCGGACGGCGGGAGTCTGCGGCGGCCCCGCGTTCCGGGGCCCGCGGCAGCGGCACAGGCTCGAACACGGTTAGAAGATGGCACCTCAAGAGGATTACCTGAGGCTGCGAGAGGAGCAGGAGGAGCCGACCGAGTTCGCCGAGGGCTGGGGGATCAAGGCGTTCCTGGCGGGGCTGTTCGTCGCCTTCGTCGTGATGCCGGGCTCGATGTTCATGTTCCTGATGCTGGGCCAGCAGCTCGGCACGCCCGCCGTGTGGGTCACGCTCATCATCTTCCTGGAGATCGCCAAGCGCTGCCGCGCCAAGCTGACCCGCCAGGAGATGTTCGTCATCTTCAGCGTTACCTGGACCGTCCTGGGCACGGCCATCCCGATGTGGTGGATGGATTCGTTCGTGGGGATGACGTACTTCGTGCGCAGTGACGCTGCGGTCCAGTTCGAGATAGCCAACCAGATACCGTTCTGGAAAGCGCCCCCGCCGGGCAGCCAGGCCTTCATCGAGCGGAACCTGCTCCATCGGGACTGGTGGCCCCAGTTGGGCCTGTTGGCGCTCTTCACCATCTGGGGCAGGCTCAGCTTCTTCAGCCTCGGATACGCGCTCTTCCGCCTGACCAGCGACGTCGAGCGGCTGCCCTTCCCCCTGGCGCCGATCCAGGCCCGGGGCGTGACCGCGCTGGCCGAGAGCGAGGAGGAGACCTGGCGCTGGCGCTGCTTCTCCGTCGGAAGCAGCATCGGCATAGTGTTCGGCCTGGTCTACGTGGCCGTGCCGACGCTTTCCAGCGTCTTCCTCAGGAAACCCCTGTACCTGCTGCCGGTGCCCTTCTACGACTTCACGACGAAGCTGCAGGAGGTCTCGTGGTTCCGCGCCGTGCCGCTGGCCATCGGCACCGACATCGGGGCGGTGTTCTGGGGCTTCGTCCTGCCGTTCTGGATGGTGGTGGGCCAGTTCGTGGGCGGCGTTCTGGGCAGACTGGTGCTCAACCCCATCCTCTATAGCTACGGCGTGCTGAAGATGTGGGAGCCCGGCATGGACTACATCGAGACGGGCCTGGCCAACGAGTTCGACTTCTGGCTCAGCTTCACCATCGGCACGGCCATTGCCATCGCGGTGCTCGGGTTCTACACGGCGTTCCGCCAGGCCATAATCGCCCATCGGACCAGGACGGCGACGGGCGGCAGCTCGCTGGCGCCGCCGAAGGGACGCGGCGACGTGCCCATCCCGGTTGCTCTCCTGTTCTACATCGCCGGCACGTTCTGGGTGATCCTGCTCTGCCACTGGCTGGTGCCGAAGTTCCCGGTCTGGATCCTGATGGCGTTCGGGTTCGGCTACACGCCCATCATGTCTTACGTCAGCGCTCGTCTGCACGGGCTGACCGGCAGCGCCGTGGGGATACCGTATGCCAGAGAGGCGGCGTTCGTGCTCTCCGGCTACAAAGGCGTGGACATCTGGTACGCTCCAGTGCCGATGTATGACACCGGTGGAAGCGCGCGCCATTTCCGCGAGATCGAGCTGACCGGCACGAAGTTCACCAGCATCTTCAAGGCCCAGCTCGTCATGGCCCCCCTTGCCGTCGTCGCTGGCCTGTTCTTCTGGTCCTTCCTTTACAGGATCAGCGACATACCCGAGAACTACCCGTATGCCATGAGATTCTGGCCGCGTGACGCCACCGTACAGGCCGTCTGGATGACGGCCACGACAACCGGCAATGCGTTCTTCCTGAGCGCCATCCGCTGGAAGTTCATCGGGTTTGGCGCCGGCTACGGGGTCATTGCATTCACGGTCTTGAGGGTGTTGGGTGCTCCCACGCTGTTCCTTTACGGGACGATCACCGGGCTGGTGGGTGACCCGGCGGGATGGTCGCCCATGTTTGCGGCGGCGCTGCTGGGCCGTTTCTACATGCAGAAGGTCTTCGGGCCGGAGAGGTGGCGGGAGTTCACGCCCGTGCTGGCGGCCGGCTACGGCGCGGGCATGGGTCTCGTCGGCATGGGCGCCGTCGCCGTCATGTTGATTGCCAGGGCCATCAGGATGGTTCCGTTTTAGGGCTGCCGGACCTCACAATGAGCGAACTACGCCGGATAGAGCAGGAGCAGCAGGCGCCTACCATGAGGGAGGCGGCCACCGGGCCGCTGCTGCCCAAGTGGTTCACGATGCCCTTCTACGTCGTCTTCGTGCTCTTCTCCATGCTGGGCGTGGTCTACATCATCCAATCCATGCGCGTGCAGGCGTCGCTGGCAGACGCCGTTGGGGAGATTAACTACGGGGCGGACGGCACCTTCGCAGAGCTGGACACCGCCCGCGGGCGCGAACTGATCGATCTGCTGAAGGCCCATGCCGTCAACTCCTTTCTTTACTTCAATCAGGCCGTCCTGCAGGACGAGGAGAGGGATCCGCGGATGGCGCGGGCATTGGCCCTGCGCAAGGCCGCGGACTGGGGCGTCACGTCCAAGAGGAGGGCCGTCGTCGAAATGGTCGTGCAACACATGGGAGACGACGGGGCGCTGGAGGAGGGATTCGAGCTGGACGAGGAGGCCCGGGCTGCGCTGCGTGCCCTGGCTGAGGAGCGCGCTGCGGACCCCGAGCTGACTTACGCCGAGGGCCGCGTCACCGACGCCATCGCGTGGCTGGCCGAGGGGGCCGTCGAGCCGCCCAAGGGGCCCGAGAAGAGGCGCATGAAGGCGCTGCTGGACCAGTACCGGAAGCGCAGCTTCATGGGGACCGAGGCCGAGGCCCTCGGTTGGCTGATAGAGGAGTGGAACGGCCGGGCTGAGCCGGCCGCCAGGGACGCTGTGGAGCAGTTCCGCCTCATGCTGGGCGATAAGCCCGCCGAGCTTTCCGCTGAAAGCGCCGCCCTATGCGCTGCGGAAGCCGACCGCTGGGAGGAGCTTTACCGCCAGGGGATGATCCGCCTGGCCAAGGCGGCCTACCAGATGGTCGAGCAGATCGTGGCCGAACATGATTCCCTCGACCATCCGCACGTCTACCAGTACCTGAGCATCCTCGACCAGAGGTTCCCGGAAGTGAGGGAGCAGGTGGCCGAGGGGACGTGGCTCCTGCGGAACGATGCCCACGCGGGCGAGTTCGCCATCCGCTTCACGTCCTACTTCGCGACCAAGACCGCCATCAACTCGTCGCTCGCCGTCGAAACGCTTCGTCTGACCAAGGAAGAGAACGAGCGACAGATGCGCCGCGCCAACGACTGCCGCATGAGGGAGGCCGTGAAGCTGCTGGGCAGGATCGGCGTCGACTACATCCAGAATCCCGACCCCTACCAGTGCAGGGCGAAGGACCGCGACGAGTTCGTCCGGACTTACATCGTCGGCGCGCTCGAGTCCGTGGCGGACGAGGAAGTCATCTCGGACCTCGTGGCCGAAGCGCTCGCGGACATGCGCCAGGCCGACTTGGCGCGGCCGGGCGGACCTCTGTTCTTCGGCAAGGAGGCGGGCGCCACGGGCTGAGGACGGATGGCAGACCGCTGGGAGGCGGGTTCCGGCTCCGTTCGCGAACGGCGAAGCGGGCCGGTTTCTTTTCCCCCTCTGCCCGGCCGGACGCCGCTTCGTTGACGCAGCGATGCCGATGGGATAGCCTGGATATCTGACGGTACGGGCCGTGCCAGCCTGCGTTCAGGACCACGTGAGATGAAGATACGTATCCCATACGGCGCGGGTCACTTGGCGCTCGAAGTGCCCGAGGGGCGATTCAGAGTCGTCGAACCGGCGGTCCGGGAGACGTTGGGTCCGCCGCTGGACGCCTTTCGCGCACGCCTTGACGAGCCGGTCGGCTGCGGTCGCCTGGAGGACCTGGCCGCCGGCCGCACGGTGACTTACCTGCTCGACGACGACACGCGCGCCGAGCCGCACGCGGACTTCATGCGCGCCGTGCTCGAACGCCTGGCGGAGGCCGGGCGCGTGCGCTGCGTGCTATGCACGGGCTGCCACAATCCCCAGACGGACGGCAACCTGCGCCTGGCGGCCCAGTTTGGGGCCATTGCTTCCGAACTGGGCGTGCGCCACGATGTGCACGTCCACGACTGCGAGGACGCGTCCGCCCACGTGGCCGCGGGCGAGACGTCGCGCGGGACCCCCATCGAGGCGGACCGGCGGGCGCTCGACGCGGACGTGTTCGTCGTCACGTCCGACGTGAAGAACCATTACTTCGCCGGTTACTCGAACCCCCTGAAGAACTTCCTGCCGGGCATATGCTCGTTCGCCACCACCGAGGCGAACCATTCCTTCTCGTTGGACTCGCAATCGAGCTTCGGGCGGCACCCCTGGCATTCCGACCCTGAGCGCCGGGCGAACCCCGTGGCCGAGGACATGCTGGAGGCCGCGACGAAACTGATCGCCGGTCGGCCCGTCTTCGTGCTCGCCTCGATCATCACGGCGGACGGGCTGGTGTGGTCCGGCGCCGGGGAGATGGAGTCCGTCACGCGAGAGGCGATTGCCCAGGTCGACCGCGTTGCCACTGTGCGCGTGTCGCCGGCGCGCCACCTCGTCGTCTCCCCGGGGGGCGACCCGCAGGACGAGACGCTCTACAACGCTCAGCGCGGGCTTGAGCTCTCCCGCAACGCCGTGAAGGAGGGAGGCGAGATCCTCTTCCTGGCCCGTTGCGGGGCGGGGGTCGCGCGCACGGCGAAGGCGAAGGCCGACTTCTACGACCGGCTCACGGCGCCCCTGGATGACGTTATCGCCGGCGTCGAGGGCCGTTACGTGCTCTATTCGCACAAGGCCTATAAGTTCGCCCGTCTCATCCGGTCCCTGCGGCGGATTCTCATGGTGACCGAGCTGCCCGAGCAGGAGGTGGCGGCCGCCCACCTGGAGAAGGCCGCCGATCCGCAGGAAGTGGTGGATCGCTGGCTCCGGGAGTCGCAGGAGCCGATCCTCATCACGACCTACGCCAACAAGACGGCCCTCTACTGCTGACGGTCCCCCGCCTGGGGCGCCTCGTCCTGCTGCCTGCCGCGCGGCACGACGGCCGATTCCCACCCCCCTCTGAGGAAGAGCCAGAGGGCGAGGCCGGACGAGACGATGTTGCCGAACACCATCCCCACGTAGATGCCCATGCTGCCCCAGCCCAGGACGAATGCCAGCACGTAGGCCGCCGGCAGGCGGAAGGCCCAGAGCCGCAGCATGTGGAGAACCATGGCGGGGAGAGTGTGGCCCGACCCGTAGAAGGCGGCCGTCAGCACCATCAGCACGCCGAAGAAGTAGGAAGACGCCGGCACGACCATGAAGAACCTGCCCGTCTCGGCGATCACTTTGGCGCTGGGGATGAAGGCGCGCGCCACAAGCTGGCCCTGCCAGACCAGGAAGACCGCGGGCAGGAACGCGACCACGGCCACGAAGCCGGCGCTCGTCCACACCACCCGGCGCGCCAGCGCCACCTTGCCCGAGCCGAGCGCCTGACCGACCACCGGCGCAGCCGCCAGGGACATGGCATTGGGCAGCACGTTGAAGAACTGGATGACGCGGAACCCGATGAAGAAGGCGCCGATCACCGTCGTCCCCAGCGAGTTGACCAGCGCCTGGAAGAACAGGAAACCCACCGAGTTGCTGCTGTTGCCCACCGCCGCGGGAAAGCCGACCACGGCCGTCTTCCGGAGCAAGGGCCTGTCGGGCCTCAGGTCCTCCAGCCTGATGCGGAGGCCTGCCCGCCCGCGCCGCAGGCAGGCGTAGCAGGCCACAGCTCCGGCGAACTGCGCGATCAGGGTGGCCAGCGCCGCCCCGGCGACGCCCATGCGTGGAAGGCCGGCCAAGCCGAATATGAGCACGGGATCCAGCACGGCGTTCAGGACGTTGCTGAGCGCCGTGATGACGACGATTGTGACCGTGTCGCCCAAGGCCCGCAACACGGAGCCGTAGCCGATGGTGAAGGCGACGAACGGCAGCCCCAGCATGGAGATGCGCAGGTACACCGACGCCTTCGGCAGCACCTCGGCGGGTGTCCGAAACAGCCTGAGCAGTAGGGGTACGGGCAGGACGAACGCAACCGACAGCGCCGTCACGATCGAGCACAGCAGCAGCATCGTCTGGGCAGCGGCGCGCTCCGCCTGCTTGTGGTCGCCTGCCCCGGTGTACTGCGCCACGAGGGCCGTCCCCGCCGTGCCGAACCCCATCGCAAACGTGATGATGATCAGCAAGAACGGAGAGCCGGGGCCGGGCGCGGCGAGCGCCTCCTCGCTCCATCTGCCGAGCCAGAACGCGTCCACCAGGCTGTATAGGGCCTGCAAGAGCGAGCCGGCCACAAGCGGCGCGGCCAGACGGAAGAGGGTCCCGGGCAGAGAGCCGGAGGTCAGGTCGCGCTTCGCTGCCTGTTGTGCTGGATCCGGTGACATGGAAAACGTTCAGTATGGCAGGTCGCGGTTGTGGAATCCAGTGGGGGCTTCTGCCCGGCGTGTGGGCCTCGAGAAGGGCGCCAGATGGGGCGCAGCCCGGTCGGTTCGACGGGCTGTACTTCTACAGGAGGCCCAGGGGTCGGACGGCCGCGCGCTGCCGCGCTGCAGGCGGAGCCGCCTCATGCCCCGCCTTCCCCTCGGCGCGCCGGGCCGCGCGCGATCTCCTCGACGGCCTGGTAGCGCTCCTCCGGCAACGGCCCTGCGGCGCCGGCCCGGGCGTTGTCGCGGATGTGCTCGAGGCGCTTGGCGCCGGGGATGGCCGCGGAGACGCCTTCGTGCCCGAGCACCCAGCGCAGGGCGAGCTGCGCAAGCGTTGTCCCGTGGGCGTCCGCGAGTTCTTTCAGACGGTCTATCCTGCGCAGCATCCCGTCCGCGTCTCCGACCAGGCCCTGCCGGTGCCAGTCGCCTTCCGGGAAGCGGCTCGAGCTGCCGTACTTGCCGGACAGGAGCCCGCGCGCCAGAGGGACCTTGGTTAGCACCGCCACTCCTCGCGCCGCGGCGAGCGGCAGCAGCTCGTCACGGGCCTCCGGCCGGAAGATGTTGAAGTTGACCTGGACGGCGTCCACCAGCTCCCGCTCGATGAGCCAGACGCCTTCCTCGGGCCTGCCGACCGAGACGCCCGTCCATCGCACCTTGCCCTGGCGCTGGAGCGACTCGAAGCCGTCCTGCCAGTCTGCGTCCTTGAGGTCCTCGAAGGACGGATTATGCAGTTGCAGCAGGTCGATGCGGTCGGTCTGGAGGCGGCGCAGGCTCTCCTCGGCCTCCTTTCTGACGGCTCCGGCGGAGAAGTCGCGGCTGCCCGAGCCGGACTTGGTGGCGATGATGGCTTCCGCCCTCCGGCCCTTGAGCGCCTTGCCCAGCAGCTCCTCGCTGCGGCCGTCCTGGTAGATGTTGGCCGTGTCGAACAGGTTGACACCTTCGTCCAGCGCGGCCAGGACCATGCGCGCGTAGTACGCCTCCGTGGTGCGCTCGTCGTCGCCGGCGCGGTCGGGCGAGGCCGGTCTGCCCAGCATGTTCGTGCCGTAGCTGACGCAGCTCACCGTGGCGCCTGTGCGGCCGAAGGGGCGGTACTGCATGGCTGCCTCCGATGAGTCAGCCCTGGCCGGTCATGCCGTAGAACCCCTGGGCGTTCTCGTGCATGATGCGGCGGGCGACCTGTCTGGCCGTCGCCAGGTCGTACAGGCCGCCCTCCACGAGCGCATCGAGGACGTTGGCGATGCCGCGACGGGCCTGGATGGAGTAACCAAGCGTGCAGAAGGGCGTGCCGGTGTCCCCGCCGAACCCGAAGATCTTGTTGTGAGGCACCGCCGAGAGCCATTCGGCGAGCACGCGTTCCATCTGCGTGGCGTTCATCGCCCAGGCCCAGCACATGTCAAGCCAGACGTTCGGGAACGCCTTGCCGATCGCCCCGAGCACCTCCGAGTACGGCCAGCCGGCGTGGAAGACGTCGAACCGCACGCTCCGGTAACGCTGGAAGATCGGCACCAGGGGCGCCGGGTCGCCCTGGCTCGGGTCTCCCCAGTTGCCCGCCAGGTAGCCGGTGTGTAGTTGCACCGGCAGGTCAAATTCGCGGGCCCGCTGGACGAACCGGTGGAACAGGTAATCGTGCAGCGGCTTGAGGTCGGCCTGCCTGCCCTGTATGACGGCCTCGAAGGCTCGCTCGGCCTCGGCGTAGGAGGAGTTCTCGAACGAGAGCCGGCGCGAGTAGGGCATGGCGGACTTCATGCCGATGAGCTTGCCGGCCTTCGCCGCCTTCTCCGTATACGCGTCGAGAGCTGCGTCCAGGTCGGAGAGACGCTGGATCGAGCGCCCCAGGGCGCGCTCCCAGCCCTCGACCGCGGACCGGTTTGCCATCACCAGTATCCCGTCGTAGCGCAGGACCTGCCCGAAGGAGGCGGGATGGTCTTTCCCCTTGAAGACATCCAGTTTCGTGGGGCATTCCCAGCAGCAGTCGTTCGCCACCCAGCGCACGTTGGCGGCTTGGAACAGGTCCAGGTAGATCTGCTTGCCGCTCCTGTCGCTCGCGAACTCCCGGAGGTCCTTTGTAATGGCGGCCGCGTTCCTCCGCGTATAGGGAAGGTCCAGGAGCGTCTGGCAGGCGAGCTCCGTCCCCTGGCCGTATCCGGTCGTGCGCACGAAGGACCAGACGTCGAAGAAGCCCTTATCCGTCGACGTATCCGTGCTCTTGCCCTTGCCGGGCAGGACGGCGGCCGTGGCGAGGTCGGCGCCGGCGTAGCCGACGAACTCCCTGTAAGTCAGCTCGCCCTTGCGGCGGTCCATGTCGGCGAAGCCGTGCTGGTGTTCGTGGTTGTCGAACAGCGGCTCGGTCATGACGAAGTCGCGTATGTCACTCACTGCCTGATCCTCCGGGTACGGGGTAGGCTTGCCCCGAGCGTGACGCGCTGCGAAGGACAAGATGATACCGGCGCGGGTGAACGTTGTCCACACGGTTGAGGGGCAGCCGCGTCAGGCGCCTGCGGGCGTCTGTGCGTCCTCGGCTAACGCCGGGACACGTTCTCGAGGAACACGACGAACATCCTCCCGCCGAGTGCGTTGTCCGGCCGAGGGTTCCATGGCTTGCCGACGATGTCGGGCAGGCCGTTGCCGGTGACGTCCCCCACGACGGCCACGTGCCCGCCCAGGTTGGCGTCCAGGATGACGTGTTCCCTCCAGTCGCCGCCCTTGCCGTCCAGGTTCTCCCAGATGAACCAGCGCGGCGGCCCGTCGCCGGGCACCCCTTCCATCTCGCACGAGAAGATGTCGAAGTCGCCGTCGCCGTCCAAGTCGCCGACGTAGAGCGAGTGGTACGCGCCGCGGCGAACGCCGTCCCCGTTGGGGACCTCATGCCGACGCCACCGCCGGCCGCGGCCGTCCAGGTTCTCCATCCACCATATCTTGCCGCCCGGAATCTCGGCGTCGCAAAAGACGATGTCATTCCTGCCGTCGCCGTTCACGTCGCAGACGACGCTGTAGGTGGCGTTGAAGGCGAAGGCCGGCTGGAAGTCCGGCGGCGGAGGCGTGTTCGGCCCGATGGGATGCTCGATCCATTCGGTGCCGTCGCCGCGGACGTTCTCGAACCAGACGTCGGTCCGCACGACGTCCAGGTCCCCGTCGTTGTCCACGTCTCCCGCGGACGCCCCCGCGTGCACGGGCGGACCGATCTCCCGCATGGGCCATCGGCCGGTCGGGTCTTGCGGGACCCTGTACCAGCGAAGGCTGTTCTGGTCGGACATGGTGATGATGTCCGGCCGTCCGTCGCCGTCCACGTCGGCCGTCACAACATCGTGCACCGCGCCGAGCTCGGGGTCGAAAACGATCCGCTCGAAGGGCTTACCGGTTTCGCGCGAATTGCGGTACCACGCCCCGCCCGTGACCAGGTCGATCCAGCCGTCGCCGTCCACGTCGAGCGCGCACGCACCCACGTCGGACGGCGAGTCCACGCCGAGCAGATGGCGCGTCCATCGGTCCGGGGCGTGGCACTTGTACCAGTATATCTCGCCCCTGGCCCGGCCCATGACGAACTCCAGCCGCCCGTCGTTGTCCAGGTCGGCCAGGGCGGTCTGCCCGTAGCCGCTCCCCTCCAGCTCCGCGTCTATCACGTGGTGTCGAAAGCGGAACTCCATAGGCCGCCCCACCCGATCTCTGTCCCCTGCCGGAGGTCATCTGCATCGCGCGCGCCCCGCACGCCGGCGCGGTCACGTATCGGACGGCTCCTGCGGCGAGTCAGCGGCACTTCGGCCGCCGGCCTCGGCCTGCGCCTTCCGCACCTGCTCGACTATGTCCAGAATCGTGGCGACCTTGAGACGCGGCGCGTCTTCGGGGATCTCGCGAAGCTTCCCGGCCGGCAGGTTATCCTCCAGGAAGGCGCGGACGTCGAACACCTCCCACCAGCAGTCGAGGATGCGAGGGCAGATCGAACGGCCTTCCTGCGTCCGGCAGTAGTGGAACGTGACGGAATGCCCCAGGCGCCTGCACCGCAGGACGCGTTCGTCGTTGTCGGTTAGCGGCACGCGCACTGCCCCTGTGACGCGAACGGGAGATCGCCGATCAACCGCCTAAGAGCCTCTAACAGAATGACCCGTGGCCGCGACGGAGCGGATTTCGCCGCAGGCCAAGGAGCGTCGGGCGCCGGCGCATTAGGGGTCCGATGCGCCAAGCCTGCGCGACGCCGGAATGCGGCGAAGGACGCCCGTCCCTTCGGGTTGCGCCTCAGGCCGGCGTCTGCTGTGTCAGGTCTCCTCGCCGTGCCTGACCCTGGCACGGGCTCGGAGCCCTTCCTTGCATCCATCCGGCCGGAAGCGCAACGCGGCTCACGCGGCATCCTGTTAGGGGCTCTAAGTTCTATCTCACGGCCGGCTTCGGGAGATCCTTGATGGCGGCCAGCGACTTGCGCAGCTCCTCCTCGGGCAGCGGGTAGTCCTGGAGCTTGCCGCTGAGGTAGGCGTCGTAGCCCGTCAGGTCCATCAACCCGTGGCCGGACCAGTTGAACAGGATGGCCTTCTCCTTGCCCTCTTCCTTCGCCCTTTCGGCTTCCTGGATGACGGCGGCGATGGCGTGGGAGGTCTCCGGCGCCGAGATGAAGCCTTCCGTGTGGGCGAACTGCACCGCGGCCTCGTAGCATTCCAGTTGGTTGAGCGCCCGCGCTTCGATCAGGCCGTCCAGCAGGAGCTGGCAGACCAGCGGCGCCATGCCGTGGTACCGCAGGCCGCCGGCGTGGATGGGCGGCGGCATGAAGCTGTGCCCGAGCGAGTGCATCGCAAGGAGCGGCGTCGTCATCGCCGTGTCGCCGAAGTCGTACACGAACGGGGCGCGCGTCATCGTGGGGCAGGCCGTCGGCTCGGTCGCGATGATCTGCACCTCTTTGCCGTGGATCTTATCGCGCACGAAGGGGAAGGCCATTCCGGCGAAGTTCGACCCGCCGCCCGCGCACCCGATCACGACGTCCGGGTAATCGCCGATCTTCTTGAACTGCTTCTGCGCCTCCAGGCCAATGATGCTCTGGTGCAGGAGGACGTAGTTCAGAACGCTGCCCAGCGAGTAGCGCGTATTCTTGGAGGTGACGGCGTCTTCGATCGCTTCGCTGATAGCGATGCCCAGGCTGCCGGGCGTGCCGGGCATCTCCTCCAGGATCTTGCGGCCGGCGTTCGTCTCTCGGCTCGGACTGGCGATGCACTCAGCGCCCCAGACGCTCATCATGAGCTTGCGGAAGGGCTTCTGATCGAAGCTGATGCGCACCATGTAGACCTTGCATTCGAGCCCGAACAGGCAGCAGGCCATCGCCAGGGCACTGCCCCACTGTCCGGCGCCGGTCTCCGTAGTGATGCGCTTGATCCCGAACGCCTTGTTGTAATACGCCTGGGCGATGGCCGTGTTGGGCTTGTGGCTGCCCGGCGGGGAGACGCCCTCGTTCTTGTAGTAGATCCTGGCGGGCGTGCCGAGCGCTTCCTCCAGGGCCTTCGCCCGGTGCAGAGGGCTCGGCCGCCAGAGTACCAGCTTCTCCAGCACCGGCTCGGGGATGTCGATCCATCGCTCCCGGCTGACCTCCTGCTCGATGAGGTTCATCGGGAAGACGGGCGCCAGGTCCTGGGGGCCGATGGGCTTGCCCGTGCCCGGATGGAGCGGAGGCTGCGGCAGGTTCGGCATGTCGGCCTGGATGTTGTACCACTGCCGCGGGATCTCGTTCTCCACCAGTATGACGCGAGTCGGCGTGTCCACTGTCTGCTCCTTTCGCCCTTCTGGATGATGCAGGCACTCTGGGGCAGCGCCACGGGTCTGGTTCGGATGGCCGACCGGGGGCACCCTCGAAAGCCAGCATCTTAACCGTTGAACGGGAATTGTCAAGGCGCCAGCGGCTCGCCGAGGCCCCCTCCTTGCCTTCTGAGCGGCTCGGTCGTCCGGTATAATGGCTGGCTCCGGCGTGGAAGTGGATCGGGTCCCATCCTGTGGAGGCGCAAGATGCTGCGATCAAGAGGACTGCTGATGGCCGCTCTGGCGGCAACCGTTCTTGGCTGGAACGCGTCCGTTCGGGCCGACGAGGCGCAGGGACAGGGCGCCACGGACGCGGAGGGCCTGCTGCTCCATGCCGCGCAAGAGCCAGGGGCGGAACAGCCTGGGGTACAGGCCGCCGCGCCGCAGGAGGAGCAGGCCGATCCTGCCCGCCGCATGGCCGACTTGAGGAAGCGCATCGCCGTCCTGGCCGCCATGGCGAGGGTGGCTCGGAACGAGCAGTTGCCTGAGGTGGCTGACGCCCTGGAGCAACGGGCGAAGGACCTGGCGGGCGAACTGCGCGACGCCATCGTGGCCCTCGGCCAGAAGGGCGCCGAGCAGAAGAAGGAGCTGCGCGCGAGCGCGGAGCAACTGCGCGCCAGGGCGGCCCAGCAGCAGGACCAGGCGCGCGAGCTGGAGGCGAACGGGAAGGCGGATGAAGCCCTGGCCGCAAGGAGAGAGGCTGCGAAGCTCATGGCGCAAGCGATCGCCCTGGACGGCAGGGCCGCGGAACTGGGCGGCTGGGCTGAGGTCGCCCTTTCCCTCCGCCAACTGAACGAGGGGCAGGCCGCCCTGCGCAACGAAGTGCAGCAGATGCGCGGCGAGCTCGACGCACTGAAGGAGCGCGTCGGCGCGATGGAGCGCTGAGCCGGTTAGATGCCGAGCGCGGCGGCGTGGAACTTGAGCGCCTGCCGGATGTGCACGTCCCAGTAGCCCCACTCGTGTCCGCCCGGGAACTCCTCGTACTCGTGCGGGATGCCCAGCTTCCCCAGGTAGACGTGGAACGCGCGGCTGTGTTCGATCAGGCCATCGTCCGTCCCGCAGTCGAAGCGGATAGCGGGCAGCAGGCGGCGGTCCGCCTGCTCGGCCAGGCGCAGGACGTCGTTGCCGCCCTCGGCCGGATCGTCGCCGAATATGCGCGACAGCTCGTCGTGGCGCTCCGGGCTCTCCAGTATCTTCCCGATGTCGAAGACGCTCGAGTGCGAGACGACGCTGCAGAAGCGGTCCGGGTGCTTCAGGGCCAGCTTCATGGCGCCGTAGCCGCCCATGGACAGGCCGCCGATGGCCCGCCCTTCGCGCGAGCGGATCGTGGGGAAGAACCTGTCGACGAGTCCGATGACGTCCTGCATGATGTGGCTCTCGTAGGCGTAGCCGCGCGCGGCGTCCGTGTAGAAACCCCGCCCCCCGTCCGGCATGACGACGATGAGGGGCATGCCGGCCACGTAGCGCTCGATGGACGTGCGGCGGGTCCATATCGAGTCGTCGTCGGAGAGGCCGTGCAGGAGGTACAGCACGGGATAGGGGCCGTCGCTGGCCGCGTCTTCGGGCAGGATGACGGTCATGTTCGTCTGCTTGCTGAGCGAGCTTGCGAAGAAGCCGAGTCTGAGGACGGCCATCTGTGCGTTCTCCGTTGGCGAGCGGGTGAAGGGGGACGGGCGCTACAGATCGTAGGTCTGGCCCTCTTCCGGCACCAGGACGTTGCGCGCGCCGAGTTCTTGCAGGTCGGCGGCGAGCCTGTCGGAGGCCTCCGATTCTCCGTGCACCACGAAGGCGTGGTCCACTTCGGGCCCCATGTCCTTCGCGTAGGAGATCAGTTCGTCGTGGTCGGCGTGGGCGCTCAGGGCGTTGATCGTGCGGACCTGCGCGCGCAGCTCGTATGGGTCGCCGTAGATCTTGATTGGGCTGAGCTTCTCGACGATGCGGCGGCCCAGGGTGTTCTCCGCCTGATAGCCGACGATCAGGATGACGTTGCGTTCGTCCTCCACCGTGTGCTTGAGGTGATGGAGGATGCGGCCCCCTTCGCACATGCCCGACGCCGAGATGATAAGGACCGGACCGCGCATGGAGTTGAGTCTCTTCGACTCCTCCACGTCCGACACGTAAGTCAGCGAGGGGAAGGCGAACGGATCGTCCCCCTTGCGCAGCCGCTCCGTCGTCTCTTCGTCGTAGCACTCGGGGTGCCTCCTGTGCACCTGCGTCGCCTTGGTCGAGAGCGGGCTGTCCACGTAGGTCGGCAGCCCGTCGATGGCGCCCTCCTCGAACAGTTCGCTCAGGAAGTAGAGGATCTGCTGCGTCCGGCCGACGCTGAAGGCGGGGATGAGGAGCCGCGACTGGTCGCGCAGCACCTGCCGGCAGAGGGCCGCCAGCGTCTCCTTGACGTCTTGCCTGCGGGGATGGAGGCGGTTGCCGTAAGTGCTCTCGGTTATGAGCACCTCCACGTCGTGGACGACGTCGGGATCGTCCAGGATCGGCATGTCCCTGCGCCCCATGTCCCCGGTGAAGAAGAGGCGCCGGCGGCTGCCGTTCTCCCGGATGTCCAGTTGGACGGACGCGGAGCCCAGTATGTGCCCGGCGTCCTCGAAGGTGAGGGTGACGTGCGGCGTCAGCTCCACGGGCTGCCCGTAGCGCAGCGGTTTGAAGGCCCGCAGCGTCGGCGGGACGTCGTCGGGCTCATACAGGGGCTCGAACGGGTTCTTGCCCTGCTGGATGCGCTTCTTGTTGACGTAGGCCACGTCCTGCACCTGCAGGTGCGCGGAGTCGGCCAGCATGATCTCACACAGGTCCCGGGTGGCGGGCGTGGCCATTATGGGGCCGTCAAAGCCCTGCTTGACGAGTACCGGCAGGTTGCCGCTGTGGTCGATGTGCGCGTGGGAGAGGACGCAGAGGTCGAGCGAGCGCACGTCGAGCGGGAAGTTGCGGTTGCGCTCGAAGGCTTCCTTGCGTTTGCCCTGGAAGAGGCCGCACTCCAGCAGGATGCGTTTGCCCCTGACCTCCAGCACGTGCATCGAGCCCGTCGTGTTGCGGACGGCGCCGAAGAACTGCAGCTTCATCTCTGCGCCCCCTTGCGTGTGAGCGGAACAGCCTACTCTAATGCCTGCGCGGCGGCGCCGTCAAACCCCGGCCCTTGCCCCTCTGCTTGACGCTTTGCCTGCGCCGCCGTATACCAGTCTGTCCTCGCGGAGGCGGCGCGCTTCCCCGTTCCCGTCCCGTGCGGACCGTTCTTGTCGGAGGTGCGGCCATGAGATGGGCGCCCATGTTGGCGGCGCTGTGCTGTCTCGCTTCTGCAAGTCCGCTGTCCGCGGCCACGCGACAGGAGGGGCCGATGTGGATCATGGAGAACGCGTCCCTGAAGGTGACGGTCGAGCGGGAGACCGCCCGGATGGCCGTCCTGCACAAGGCCACCGGCGTGCTCTGGGAGCAGGAGGCGCCGCCTCGGGGCGGGGAAGTGGAGGGCCAGATCGAGGTGCGCCGCGTCTCGTCCCCTCCCGAGATCGACGGCGACATGGGGGACTGGACCCCGGACGGCGTCGTCTGGCTGCCGTGGGTCGGCGAAGACGGCGAGCGGAACCTGTCCGGCGGCGCCTACGTGCGTTGGGATGAGGCGAACCTCTATCTCTACGTCCGCGTGCGCGACCAGGTGGTCGCTTTCGGGCGGCCCGAACTGCAGCAGTGGTGGGAGGCGGACTCGGTCGAGTTCTGGGTGGACAGCGTGCAGGTCGGGCTGCACCTCTTTTCGGGCGCGCTGGCGGCCGTCGACGCGGAGGGACGTCCTTACGAGGGCGCCCGGTTGGCCGTCAGGCTCATCGAGGACGGCGCCCTGCCCGGCTACGGGGTCGAACTGGCCATGCCCATCAAGCATTTCCCCGTGCTGAAGGACCCGGAGCCCGGCGTGCGCTTCTACTTCGCAGTCGGCCTGAACGACGCAGACCCCGCGCCGGGCGAGCCCGTGCGGCGCGTCGCGCAGGGCTACTATCCGCGCACGTGGGTGCACTCGCAGCCGACGAGCTTTGCCGTGGCCGTTCTGACGGACGAGGAAGGCAAAGCGCCGCCCCTGACGAAACAGAACGACCGGACCAGCGCCCTCTTCGCCAGCGGCGTGAGCGAAGTGACGGGCGATCCGGACGCGAACGTCATCCGCTACCGCCTGAACGCCGTGCGGGGCCAGCCGCAGCCGCTGCCGCTCAAGGTCGAGCTTGCCCTCGTCGATGACGAGCCGGCCCTCGACATCACCCTCTCGTGCGAGAACGGGGCCCCGGCGCCCATGAATCAGGTTGAGTATCCGGGACCCCTCTTCCCTCCCGACGCGGGCAAGTACTTCATGGCCCTCGCCGATTACTGCGATGGCCGCTACGTGCCGGTCGGCGACGAGCAGTACCGCGGCGGATGGTTCAGTTGCTACGGCAGCCTGGACATGCCGTGGGTGGCCGTGACCGACGGCACGCAGGGGATGATGGTCATCGCCATGACCCCGGCGGACGCCGTGATCCGCATGCAGCCCCGCCGGGACGACGAGGCCAGGCTGGGGTTCCCGGGCCTGCTATGGGAGCCCAGCAAGGGCACCTGGGGGATGGACCGCACGGCGCGGTTCGCCTTCTTCGAGCGGGGCGGGCACGTGGCGGCCTGCAAGATCTACCGCAGGCTGGCGCAGGAGACGGGATACTTCCGCACCCTCGCCGACAAGGCCCAAGACAACCCCGACGTGCGCAAGCTCATGGGCGCCGTCGACTGGTGGGGGGCCGACGGGCTCGGTTTCGTCAAGGAGGCGGTTGCCGCCGGGATGGACCGCGGCCTGGTCAACGGCCGATGGGCCCCCGAGGACATGGCCGAAATGGTGCGCCTCGGATGGCTCGTGGGCGAGTACGACAACTACGTGGACATCGACGACGCTCCCGAACTCGCCCCCCACAAGGCCCCGGTCGCGGAGCACGCCGTCGTGAAGGCCGACGGGGAGCTGATGACGGCCTGGGTGCACCGGGACGCCGACATGAACCCGATCCACACCTTCATGAAGCACTGCACGGCGAAGCAGCTCGAATGCGCCAGGGCCATCATCCCCGGCATCCTGGAGAAGTATCCCTACAACGCGCGCTTTCTGGACGTCACGTCCGCCGAGTGGCTCCTCGAGTGCTACTCCCCGGACCATCCCACCACGCGCAGCAGCGACATGGCCAACCGGCAGCAGCTCCAGCGCTACGTCAAGGATGAGCTGGGGCTCGTGACGGGGGGAGAGCACGGCCGGTTCTGGAGCGTCCCCTGCCTGGACTACCACGAGGGGATGATGGGCGGGGGCAGGTATAGCTGGCCGGCCGGCTACCTGCGGGACGTGAAGGACCGCAGCGAGCTGAGCGAGGACTACCTCAAGTACAGCGCCAATCCCGCCAACCGCGCGCCGCTGTTCGAGCTGGTCTACCACGACTGCGTCGTCGACTACTGGTACTGGGGCGCATGCAGCGACTATCTGCACCAGGTCGCGCCCGAGATCACCGAGCGCAAGACGGCGATGAACGTCCTCTACGGGACGCCGCCGATGATGTGGGTGCACTCGCACGGCCTGCGCTGGCACGTCCCGGAAGAGCGCGAGCAGATGCTGGCCATCTACCGCAACGTCTGCAAGCTCCACGAGATCGCCGGCATGCAGGAGATGGTCTCGCACGAGTTCCTGACCCCCGACCGGATGGTGCAGCGCACCGAGTTCGCGGACGGGACAACCTGCACGGTCAACTTCGGGGAGGCGCCGTACGGCGTCCGGACGAAGGCGGGCGGCGTGCTGGAGCTCGGCGAGAACGACTTCTACGTCGCCGGCCCGGAGATCGAGCAGTGGCGCGCGCCGGCCGCGGCGTCGGGCGGCCAGGGGCCGACGGCTCGCGAGACCGTCATCCGCACGAAGGACTACGTCTTCGTCGACTCCGGCGCAGCCCGTTATGAGGATGAGGCGCTGAAGTGCTCGGGCCAGGTGACGCTGCAGAAGGTCGGCGACTTCAGGGGGAAGATCATGCTCGGCGCGGGGGCCGCCCTCGAGCTGGACGTCCCCGCATGGCGGCCGGCCTGGCGCGACCTGCCGGGCGTGTTGGTGGCCCTGGACGATCTCGGACGTCCTGTGAGTCGAGCGGCAGCCGGCGACGGCGGCCTTGTGCGGATCGAGGCCCCGCCCGGCAAGGGGCAGACGTATCTCGTGCTTGTTGGCGAGGAAGCGCTCGTGCCGGACGTAACCATCGCAGACGTCACGCTCTCGGCGGGCGGACGGCCCGTCGGGCCGGGCACCGAACTGCGTGCGGGCGACGCGATGGAGGTGGCCGTCGCCCTGCGCAACGAAGGGCTGGCCGCCGCGCGGGACCTGGCGCTGGAACTCAACGTCGACGGGCCGGACGGACTCGCGGTCGGCCGGTTCGATGGGATCAGGCTGGAGCCTGGCGCGGAGCGGACCCTTCGGGCGCAGTTTGCCGCGGCCGTGGCCGACGGTCCTCGCGAAGTCGTCGCGCGCGTGACCGGCCCCGGGGACGTCTCGCTGACGGGCCGAACGCAGGCGGCCGCAGCCTTCACCGGCCCTGTGGATCTCGACCGGTTCCCGTTCCAGCGCCGCTACGTCCTGGCGGTGCCCGGCGGCGACGCGGCCGGCATGGCGGTGGAGGTGCCGTTCGACCCGGTCCGGGACCAGGCGCCGGACCCGGCCAACCTGCGCATCCTGTTCGACGGCGGCCAGGTCGTGCCCGCCCAGTTCGAGCCTGACGGCCCGGGCGCGGGTGGGGGGACGCTGGTCTTCTGCCTCCCGGCCGGCCAGCCGGCGGGCGGGGAGGTGGGCTTCACGGTTCTGGGCGCTGCCGCCGGCGGTGACGCGGTGGCGCCACACGTTGCGCGCTTCCAGGCCGCAGAAGACGGATCCCGGATCCTGATGCCGGCCTACACGGCGGCGATCGGCGACGGCGTGCTGCACTCCATCGCCGTGCGCGCGGGCGCCGGCGAGCAGCCCGTGATGGAGAAGATCATCGCGTCGAGCGCCGAGACGGGCTGGAGCAGCGAGGAGGGTGAGATCGAGCGCTTCGCCCGTGTGGCCCTGGGGCCGGTCAGGGCCGTCTACACGTGCACGAAGGTCCTCAAGGGCGCCTACAGGCTCACCAGGCGCTGGCAGTTCTACGCGGATCGCTTCGAGGTCCAGTCCCAGATGGAGCCCGCGCTCAGCGTCCTGACGCGGGCGACTTACGCCAGCGCGGGGACTGCCACCAACGAGACGGGTCGGTCCGTCGCGATGGACGGGCAGGGACAGGCGGAGGACTTCGGCTTCCAGGGCACGCCGACGTGGTACGCCGTCTACAGCGACGCGTATCGGAGCGCCTGCATCGCGCTGACGCCCCCCGGCGGCTTCACCTACTGGGATGACGGCGGGATGGGGCAGATCAGCCTGAACCACGGCGGGGACGGTGCGGAGCGGCGGCTCTACATCCTTGGCCCGGGGGCCGCAGACGACGCCTTCGCCAGGGCGGCGGCGGAGGCCTACGCGCAGGGCGCCCGCGTCCGGCCGGCCAACTAGTGGAGCTTCAGCGTTGGATTCCGCTGTTGCCGGGTGGAGGCGGCGTTCTAGAGGTGCAGGGCGCGCATTGCGCGCCCACCATGCTGGCAAGCCCGATCCGCTTTTGTAGGGGCACGGCGCGCCGTGCCCCTACTTCACGGAGCCGAAAGGGGCCTACGCGGAAGTCCGTTGTTGAAGGTCCGCTGGGGGCTGCCCGTTAGCCGGTCACGCCCGGCCTGACGAGCCGTCCAGCCAGATCACGAGGGCGGCTAGCAGGCAGACGGCCGCCGTTTCGACCCGCAGCACGTGGGGGGCGATCGAGACGGGCAGGAAGCCGGCTCGGCCGGCCAGTTCCATCTCCCGCCGTGTGAAGCCGCCGGCCGGCCCTACCGCCGCGCAAGCCCAGGGCAGCCCGGCGTCCGCCTCGCGCAGCACCTGCCACAACGGACGCGCCTCGCTCGTGTGGCCGATGAGGAGCAGGCCGCTTCCCGCTCCGTCCAAGAAGTCCTCGAGCGGGGCCGGCGCGTGGACCTCCGGCACGATGGTCCGCCCCGACTGTCGGGCGGCATCTTCGGCTTTGCGGCGCCAGCGCTCCGCCCGTCGGGCCGCCGCCGCGCCGCGGAAGCCCTGGAGTCTTTCGCAGATGAGGGGGTGCAGCGAGGAGGCGCCGAGCTCGGTGGCCTTTTCGATCAGGAAGTCCGCGCGCTGGGCCGGGGGCGGCGCGAAGCCCAGCGCCAGCCGCCACTGCACCGCCCCGTTCCGCGGGCAGCTCTCCACGATGCGGACCTGCGCTGCGGCCGCGTCGGCGGCCTCCACGCGCGCGACGAACTCCTCCCCCCGTCCCGTGAAGAGCCGCACGAGGTCGCCGGTCCCGACGCGCAGCACCGTCGCCAGGTGGCGGCTCTGTTCGGGTTCGAGCGTCAGCCTGTCGCCCACACGGCAGTCCGCGCGGACAAGGAAGCGCCGAAGTTTTTCGCGTTCCGGCATCGCATCGCTCGATGGCAGGCGGAAGTCCTCCGCCGGCCTCGCTATTCTGAGGGGCGGGCGCGGGCAAGTCAACACGCGTCTGGGGCCCTGGCGCGGGTCGATGGGCGCGCCCGATGCGGTCTCTGACTGGCCTGTGTTGACATGGCTGCGGGGACCGGTACAATACAGCCGCCGGCGAGGCCGGGCGCATTGCCGAGCGTTTGGGCGGGATCATCCCATGCCGTTCGACACCGAGGACAGTGAGGAAAGAGACGCCTCCAGGGCCGCCCTGCACCTGGAGGACGTCGTGATCCTGATGGCCATTGCAGCTCTTTTTGTTCTCACCGTCTTCTTCCGGGACAAGTGGTGGGCGCAGGTGGGCCTGCTTGTGGTCTTTGGCGTAATGCTGGCCGTCCTCATCTCGCGGCTTCGCCGGACGCACAGGGCCTTTACGGGACGTGACTAGCGCGGCGCAGTTCGATCTCGGGGACCGGGCGCGATGCCCCAGTGGCAGGCCATAGTGCTGATAATCGTGAGCTTCGGCTCGTTGATCGTCGCGCTGTATTGCTTTCTGTTCATGGTGCCCGTCAAGAGGTTCTGGGAACGTGTCCGGTCGCTGGGCGGGGGCATGAAGGGCATCGAGGCGCACGTCAACGGCGTGCTCGACCAGCTCGGCCGCAGGCTTAACGAGCTGGAAAGCAGCTTCGCGCAGCAGATCCGGGAGAGCCGGGAGGCGGCCGAGGCAACGCTGGATCAGCTGGCCAAGGACGGCCACGCCATGCAGCGCGAACTGGAGATGACGCGCAAGGAGCTGCAATCCCTTCAAGCGCAGCTCCGTGAGGCCGGCGCCGACAACAGGAAGGTGGTTCGCACCGCCGAGTTGCTGACCAAAGAGCTCCAGCAACTGCGCAGCGACTTCGATGCCCTTGACGTGGAACTGCGCGAGTCCGTCCGCCAGTTGGTGGCGGATTCCTTCACCGGCGTTGAGAGCACGGTGCTGTCGGCGCTGGACGCGATTCAGGACGAGATGATCCGGGCTGCGCCCGGCCAGCGCGCGCCGTCGGAGCCCCGCGGCGGGCCGGCCCGTCCCGCGCCGCGTCTTACCGGCCGTCCCTCCGGGCGGGGGCGCGATAACATCATCACGGTCCATCCGCTCTTTGCGGGCCTCAATCAGGGTCAGGCCGGTGAAGGGACGGAGGACGACAGCCAGGGGGAAGGTGACGGTTCGTCAGAGGCCGGCGAGGAAGACCAGAAGGGGGCTGGGACCGCAGAGACCGAACGGGAATAGGCGCAGGGGGACCGTCAGGATCGGAACGCGCCGCCCGTCAGTCCTCGAAGTAGCGGTAGAGAGTCGCGAACGTCAGGGCCAGGATCGCGTACGTCACCGCCCGGAAGCACTTGTAGAGCTGCTCTTCCTTCGGGCTCTCCAGGGCGAATATCACTGAGGTCAATACGGCCGCGACTATGATAACGATGATCACGATCTTTCCGAAGGTTCGGGGGCGCATCGCTCGTCCTCTCTCTGGCTGTCCTCATTGGGGGGACACTGGCCTCTGAGTTTAGGCATACCGGCGCGTCCTGTCAAGCAGCAGTGCGCCTACGCCTCTGCTGTGCTCTGGAGATCCCATGAAACTGGGGACGAGTCAGGCAGTGCGCGTCAGACAGTGCGCGTCAGGCAGCGCGGCGGCAGGAGGCCCATGCCTGCGGCCGGTCACTGGTCAGGCCGCACCTCGACCTCCGAGGCCTGGAACTTGTGGCGCTCGCCGTCCGCCAGTTCCACTTCCACGGACTGGTGCAGGATCTCATAGTCGACGACGATGCCCTCGCCCTTGGCCGTGATGACCTTGGTCCCCCGGCGGGGCAGCTTCTCCTTGAGCTCTTTGTAGAGCCCCTCCTCGAACTTCAGGCAGCACTTCAGCCGGCCGCACGTGCCGCTTATCTTCGCCGGGTCCAGGGTGGACTTCTGGTCCTTGGCCAGTTTCATGGGGACGGGTTTGAGGGCGTTCAGGAACGTTCGGCAGCACAGTTCCTTGCCGCAGGGGCCGACCTGACCCATCAGGCGGGCCTCGTCGCGCACGCCTATCTGCCGCATCTCGATGCGGGTGCGGTACTCCTTGGCCAGGTCCTTGACCAACTCACGGAAATCCACGCGGCCCTCTGACAGGAAGTAGAATATGATCTTGCTGCCGCCGAACAGGTGCTCCACGCCCACGAGTTTCATGGGCAGCTTGTGCTGCTTGACCAGCCGCCGGCAGCACTTCAGCTCTTCCACTTCGCGGCGCTCGACGATGTCCACCTGCTTCTCGTAGTTGCCCGGCGTGGCCTTGCGCAGGACCTCACCGTCGAGCTTCTCCTCGTCGGCCTTCTGTTCCCGCACCAGCACGACGCGGCCCCATTCGACGCCTCGCTCGGTGCGGACGATGACGTCCGAGGCGACCTGGATGCCGTCCTCGGCGACGGAAAAGCGTCCCGTCTTATCCATCACGCCGAACCGGACGACAGCGATGGTTGCCATTCTCGACCCAAACCTCCCTGGGAAGACTCGAACTCCATTATAGCGCAAGTCCGGCCGTGTGTTGAGGGAAGGGCAGCGCCCCGAGGCCGCCCGCGGCCGCTTTGACAGGGTCTGGCGGCGCGTCTATAATCCGGGGGCGCTTTGGCGGGTGCGCTCTTCCTCCGTCCGGAATCCCCCGAGGAGGGCCTCTTGACCTGGCGGGCCTTCATCATCGGCCTCCTGGCCGTGGTCGGCCTGAGCCTTCTTGACCCCTACACGTCGTTCATCAAGGGCTACGGCTGGTTGACCGCCTCCTGCTTCCCCAGCGGTCCCGTCCTGATCCTCGTCCTGCTGTCCGTCGGCGTGAACGTGCTGATCAAGTTCGTGCGCTGCAGATGGGCGTTCAGGCAGGCCGAACTCATGCTGGTCTGGTGCATGCTGATCGCCTCCTGCGCGATCCCGTGCGAAGGCATCGGGCGATACTGGTACAACCTGCTGGCGGGCGGCCCCTACCTGGCCAGGCGCACCGATCTCTACTGGGAGGACGACGGCTCGCTGGCGCGCGCCCCCGAAGGGCTGGTGCTGAGCAAGCAGCCGAGCTCATTCGCCGCCAAGCAGTACTACGAGGGCTCCGAGGGGGGGCGCGTGCCGTGGCACATGTGGCTGAATCCGCTCGCGCAGTGGTCCGTCTTCCTGATGCTGATGTTCATCGCCGTCATCTGTCTGTGCGCCGTCCTGAGGCGCCAGTGGGTGGACGTGGAGCGACTGATGTTTCCGCTCGCACGCGTTCCTCTCGAGTTCACCGAGGGGAGCGCGAAGGGGGGCTTGCTGCCTGCCCTTTTCACTGACAGGGCTTTTCTTATCGGGCTGTTCGTCAGTGGGGCGTTCCGGTTCGTGCGGGCGCTGCCGCTGCTGTTCGGGAAGGACAGCGCCTGGATCATCCAGATCCCCATCCGGCAGGTGTTGCAGGAGACGCCGCTCGCGCAGATGGACTTTCAGGACTTCGACTTCTGGCCTTCGGTGCTGGGCTTCGCTTTCCTGGTGCCTGCGGACGTGTCGCTGAGCGTCTGGTTGTTCTTCCTGCTCAGCCGGGCGGAACTCCAGGCAGCGTCGTGGCTGGCGCTCCCCCGGGCCTGGGGGACGTGGAGCCCGCTGATGCGCTGGCAGCAGGTCGGGGCGTATCTGTCGTTCACGGCCGGCATGTTGGTCGTGGCGCGCCGGCACCTGCTCGGCGTCGTGCGCAAGGCCCTGGGCATGCATGGGGGGACGGACGACCGCCAGGAGCCGATGGCCTATCCGGTCGCCTTCTGGGGATTCGTGCTGAGCATCGCGGGCTGCCTGGCGTGGTACGCGCACTACGGCGTGAGCCTTCCCATGGCGGCTGCGACGCTGGCGCTGCTTTTCTGCTCGTTTCTGGTCTACGCCCGCATCGTTGCTCAGGGCGGCCTCTACGTGAGCCGCAATCTGTGGGTCCTGCCGGACGTGCTTCACGGCGCCACGGGCAGGCTTGCCGGCGCCGGCGCCGTCATCGCCAGCATGCAGTCGCTGCTCCTGCTGACCGGCACCACCGTCATGCTTTCGCCGATGGCCATGCACGCATTCCGGATCTCCGAGGTCTTCCAGAGGGGCAAACGGCTGCTGCCGCTCGCCATGATCGCCGCCGTCCTCGTGGCCATGCCATGCACTACCTACACGGCGTTGACACAGGCCTACCGCCACGGCGCCCTGAACTTCAGCGACACCTGGGGAGTCAGGGACGTGCCCAGGGAGGCGTTCGACTGGGCGCAGCGCATCATCACGCAGCCCGGGCAATCGGCCGAGCCCTACTGGGAGGCGCTCGGGTTCGGGGCGATCATCACCGGCTTCGTGATGTTCATGCGGGCCCGGCTCTACTGGTGGCCCATCCACCCGATCGGCCTGCTGGCGTGCAGCAGTTGGCACGCGCACCGGCTCTGGCTGCCGTTCCTGCTGGGGTGGCTGATCAAGGTGAGCATCATGAAGCTGTCCGGCGGCCGGATGCTCAGGGACGCGCGCTTCTTCTTCATAGCCCTGATTGTGGTGGAGTTCTTCGTCAGCGGCGTCTCGGCGGTCGTCCGGACGATCACGCACGGAGCCTGCCCGGATTTCTAAGCCCCTCAGGCCGCGTTCGCGTCCGTCCCTCCTGCCGGCCGTGTCTTTGACCGGGGGCCGGGGCGTGTGCTAGCGTTCCCTGTCTGCCTTGGAGCGGTCGCACCGGCCGTCTTGCGAGGACGCCAGATGACGCTGCGGGCCTTCCTTCTCGGGTTGATCGCCGTTGTGGCCGTCTGTCTGCTGGACCCCTTCACGTCGTTCAACAAGGGCTACGGCTGGAACACCGTCGGCCACTTCCCGCCGGCGGCCGTCTTCTTCCTCGTCCTGTTCACGGTCGTGGTCAATGTGCTCATCAAGCTGGTGAAGAGGAGCTGGGCGCTCAGGCAGGCCGAGCTGATGCTGATCTGGTGCATGCTGATTGTGGCCTGCATTGTGCCTTCGGACGGCCTGATGCGGTGGTGGTTCCCCATGCTGGCCGGCCCTCCCTACATCGCGCGTCGGGCCGACATCACCTGGAAGGAGACGTCGCTGGAGGCCGCGCCGGAGACGCTGCTGTTGACCAAACGCCCGGCCTCCGTCGCGGCGAAGCGCTTCTTCGAGGGTCAGAGGGGGGAAGGCCGCCTGCCCTGGACGCAGTGGCTCACCCCCATCAGCCGGTGGGCCGAGTTCATGGCCCTATTCTACCTGGCGACCTTCTTCCTCTGTGCCATCGTGAGGAAGCAGTGGGTGGAGCGGGAGCGGTTGCAGTTTCCGCTGGCGCGCGTTCCCCTCGAATTCACCGAGGGGGCCGCCGGCAGGGGATTGCTGACGGACCTGTTCTCCAACAGGACCTTCCAGATTGGGGTGCTGGCGACGGCCGCGTTCCGGTTCGTGCGGGCGGTGCCGCTGCTGTTCGGGAAGAGCAGCGGCTGGAGCATCTCCTTCCCGTTCGAGGACGTCTTGAAGGGGACGCCTCTGGAGCAGCTCTACCTTCAGAACTTCGAGCTCTGGTGGACGCCGATCGGCTTTGCCTACCTCGTGCCGGCCGACGTGTCGCTGAGCGTCTGGTTCTTCTACCTGTTGGGGCGGGCCGAACTCCAGACGGCCTCCTGGTTCGGCTCGCCGCTGCACTACGGCGGCACGTGGAGCGACTTGATGAACTGGCAGACCGCCGGCTCGTACATGATCTTCTCCGTGGGGGCTTTGTTCATGGCGCGTCGGCACCTGGCGGAGGTGTTCAAGAAGGCGACGGGACTGGGGCGGGGGATAGACGACAGGGAGGAGCCCGTGGCGTACGCCGTGGGCTTCTGGGGGTTCGTCATCTGCTCGGCGGGCGCCATCGGGTGGTTCGTCTTCTACGGCATGAAGCTGTGGGTGGCGGTGGCGCTCTTCGCGCTGCTGATGTGCATCATGCTGGTGCACGCGCGCCTGGTGGCGCAGAGCGGCCTTTACATCAGCGCCTCCCTGTGGTCTGCGCCGAACGTGCTGCACGGGCTCTGCTTCGGCCGGGCATTCGGCGCGGCGGGCGCGGTTCTGGCCCAGATGCAGGACGGCATCATGATGGGCAGCAACTACTCGTTCCTCTCGCCGCCGGCGATCCACTCGTTCAGGATAAGCGAGGTCTTCCAGCGGCGCCGCAGGCTGCTCCTGCCGGCGCTTTTCGTCGCGCTGTGGGTGGGCATCGCCGCTTCCTCGTGGACGTGCCTGACGCAGGGCTACAAGTACGGTGCGGCCAACTTCTCCGACACGTGGGGGGCGACGGGGTTGCCCAAGGCCATCTTCGACAGCGCGCACCAGAAGATCGAGCACCCGGAGCAGGTGGACCAGGCGAAGTGGGCGCCGTTCGGCATCGGCATTGGGCTGACCGGCCTCGTGATGTTCATGCGCGCCCGGTTCTACTGGTGGCCCATCCATCCGATCGGCCTGTTGGCCATCTCCAACTGGCACGCGGACAGGATCTGGCTGCCCTTCTTGCTGGGCTGGCTGACGAAGGTGGGCCTGATGAAGTTCGGCAGCGGGCGATCGGTCCGAGAGGCGCGGTTCTTCTTCATCGCCCTCATCCTGGTCGAGTCATTCGTCGGGGTCGTCTCAACCATCGTCGGGACCCTCAGCAAGGGCGCCATCCCCGGATTCTGAGCCGTCGGCTGCCGCCCTTCGCTCGCCGCGCTCCTCTTTGACGCCCGTGCTGCCGTGTCGTATGCTCTCTGTTCCCGTTCTTGCCTTGCTCAGGGGTCAGCGGGGTCGAGATGACGTGGCGGGCCTTCATCATCGGGATTCTCTTCGTTGCGGGGATAGCCTGCCTTGAGCCGTACGTCAGCCAGGGCAAAGGCTGGGGCGGCTTCAGCAGCACCTCCTTTCCCGGCGGCGCCGTCCTGGTGATCGTCGTCCTGACGGTCGGCCTGAACGTGCTGGTCAAGCTGATCCGGCGCGCCTGGGCGCTCAAGCAGGCCGAGCTCATGCTCATCTGGTGCATGCTCATCGTGGCGGCGACGTTTCCTGGGGACGGCTTCGCCCGCTTCTGGTACCCCCTGGTCGCCTCCGCGCCTTACCTGGCGCGGCGCGCGGACCTCGCCTGGGAGGAGGACGGGGCCCTGACCTACGCGCCGGAGGCCCTCGTCCTGAGCAACAGCCCGCGTTCCGTCGCGGCCAAGCAGTACTACGAGGGAGCCGAGGGGCGCGTGCCGTGGCGCTACTGGTTCAGGCCGCTGGCCCACTGGACCGTGTTCTTCATCCTGCTCTACCTGGTGGTCTTCTTCCTGACCGCGATCCTCAGGCGGCAGTGGGTGGAGTCCGAGCGGCTGATGTTTCCGCTCGCGCGCGTTCCCCTCGAGTTCACCGAGGGGAGCGAAGGGGAAGGCCTGCTGCCCGGCATCTTCCGGGAGAAGGGATTCCTGATCGGGCTGGCCGTCGCCTTTGCCTTCCGGCTCTTCCGGGCGCTGCCGCTGTTCTTCGGGAAGGAGAACGTCATAGCGCTGGCGTTGCCCCTGCGCGACGTTTTCCAGGAGACGCCGCTGGAACCGATGAGCTTCGACAACATCGAGCTCTGGCCTTCGGCCATCGGGTTTGCGTACCTGGTGCCGGCCGACGTGTCGCTGAGCGTCTGGTTCTTCTACTGGTTCGCGCGGATGGAGCTCATGGCGACGACCTGGGTGGGCCTGCCGCAGTACGGGGGCACGTACGGCCACCTGATGAGCTGGCAGCAGGCGGGCGCCTATGTGGCCTTCACCGTGGGCATGCTGTTCATGGCGCGGCGGCATCTGCTGGCGGTCCTGCGCAAGGCGGTTGGCCTGGCGCGCCTCGACGATTCGGAGGAGCCCGTCGGCTACAGGTTGGCGTTCTGGGGCCTGCTGCTCTCCCTGGCTGGCTGCCTGGGGTGGTACGTCTACCATGGCATGAAGCTCGGAGCAGCCGCTGCCGTGTTCGCCCTCATCATGTGCTGGTACCTCGTCTACGCCAGGATGGTGGCCCAGGGAGGGCTCTACGTCGGCCGGACGATATGGCGGCTGGCGGATCTGGTGCACGGCGTCAGCGGCGGCCGCCTCTTCACGGGCGCGGGCGCCGTCATCGCCAACGTGCAGGACACGCTGCTCGTGACCGGCGGGACGGCGTTCCTGGCGCCGATGGCCATGAACGCCTTCCGCATCTCCGAGGTCTTCGAGAGGCGCAGGCGCCGCCTGCTCGTGCCCGCTGTGATGATCGCATTTCTGGTCGCGCTGGCCCTCGGGACGTACTCGGCCCTCAGCACCGCCTACAGCCTCGGCGCGGCCAACATGGTGGACCCCTGGGCCCAGAAGGACGAGCCGAGGTGGCAGTTCGACAAGGCGGACAGGATGATCAAGCAGCCGAGTCAGTCGGCCGAGGCGTATCCGGGGCCGCTTGCGATCGGCGTGGTCGGCATGGCATTCATGATGTTCATGAGGGCGCGGTTCTACTGGTGGCCCATCCACGCCATCGGGCTCCTGACGTGCAGCAGTTGGCACGCGCACCGGCTCTGGCTGCCGTTCTTTCTGGGATGGCTGACGAAGGTGTGCATCATGAAGTTCAGCGGGGGGCGCCTGCTCAGGCACGCGCGCTACTTCTTCATCGCCCTCATCATCGTTGAGGCGTTCGTCGGCGGCGTCTCCACCATCGTGCGCACCATCAGCAAGGGCGTGGTGCCCGGCTTCTGAGCTTGACGGTGCCGGCAAGGAGGCGGAATGACCTGGCGCGCCTTCATCCTCGGCATCCTCGTCGTGGCGGGCATCAGCCTGCTGGATCCGTACACGTCCTTCATCAAAGGCTATGGCGGCTTCACTTCGCACTCGTTCCCCGGGGGCGCCGTTCTCGTCCTGGTGGTGCTTACGGTCGGCGTCAACGTGCTGCTGAAGCTGGCGCGCCGCGGCTGGGAGTTGACGCGGCCGGAGCTGATGCTGATCTGGTGCATGCTGATCGTCAGCGCGGCCATCCCGGACGAGGGCATCGGGCTCTACTGGTACTCCATCATCGCGGGAGCGCCGTACATCGCGCGCAGGGACGACGTCTACTGGGAGGAGGACGGCGCGCTCACGCAGGCCCCGGCCGGCCTGGTGCTGAGCAAGGATCCGAAGTCGGTCGCGGCAAGGCAGTACTACGAAGGGGCGGGGGAAGGGGCGCACGTGCCGTGGCGCATCTGGCTCGGGCCGCTGACGCGCTGGGCCGTCTTCCTTCTGATGTTGTATCTGGCGGTTCTGTTTCTGTGCGCCATTCTCCGCAGGCAATGGGTGGACGTGGAGCGCTTGCAGTTTCCGCTGGCGCGCGTGCCGCTGGAGTTCACCGAGGGCTCGTCCCCGTCGGCCTCCGGCCTGGGGGAGGACATGGGCGGCCGCCTGTTGCCGGACCTGTTTCGCAGCAAGGCTTTCCTGGCCGGCGTGGTTGCCACGTCGGCGCTGAGGCTCGCCAGGGCAGCGCCGCTGTTCTTCGGAGGGACGGCGACGGTCCCCCTGACGATCGGGCTCAAGGACGTGCTTCAGGAGACGCCGCTTCAGTACACGGACTTCTTCAACTTCGGCTTCATCCCGTCCGCCGTGGGGTTTGCGTTCCTCGTGCCCTCGGGCGTCTCCTTGAGCGTGTGGTTCTTTTTCCTCTTCGGTCGGGCCGAGCTGCAGGCCGCGTACTGGCTGGCGCTGCCGGACGCGTCGGGCACGTACAGCCCCCTGATGAACTGGCAGCAGGCCGGTGCGCACATGGCTTTCTTCGTGGGGATGCTTGTGATGGCCCGGCGTCATCTGGCCGCCGTCTGCCGGAAGGCGCTCGGCCGCGGGCTGCAGTGGGACGACTCGACGGAGCCGGTCGGCCTGAGGACTGCCTTCTGGGGTTTCGCGGCCTCCATCGCAGGCTGCGCGGCGTGGTCCTGCTATTACGGAATGGGGCTCGTGGCGGCGATTGCCGTGCTGCTCGTGATCTTCTGTTCGTTCATGGTCTACGCGCGCATGGTCGCGCAGAGCGGGCTCTTTGTGAGCCACAACTCATGGGGTGCGGCGGGGGTCGTCCACGGCCTGAGCGGCGGCCGGGCTTTCGGCGGGGCCGGCGCCGTCGTCGCCAGCATGCAGTCCTCGCTGCTGGTCTCGAACGTGACGACCGTGCTCGCCCCGATGGCGGTGTGCGCGCTGCGGATCTCGAGCGTGATCGAGAGGCGGCGGCGGCTGTTCCTGCCGGTCCTGTTCATCTCGATCGTCGTCGCGATTCTCTGCACCACGTCCACGGTCCTGCGCCAGGCGTACTCGCATGGCGCCCTCAACTTCGCCAGCCAGTGGGGGCAGACGGGCCTGCCGAAGCAGACGTTCGACATGGCGAACTGGATCATCACGCAGCCGACCCAATCCGCCCGCGTGCACCTGCTGGGACTGCTCCTCGGGGCCGGGCTGACCGGGTTCGTCATGTTCATGCGCACGCGGTTCTACTGGTGGCCGGTGCATCCGATCGGGCTGCTCGCCAACAGCACGTGGTGGGCGCAGCACCTCTGGTTTCCGTTCTTCTTGGGCTGGCTGACGAAGGTGTGCATCATGAGATTCTCAGGCGGGCGGGTGCTGCGCGACGCGCGATGCTTCTTCATTGCCCTCATCATCGTCGAGGCGTTCGCGGACGGCGTCTCGGCCATCGTTCGCACGATCACTCACGGCGCCGTTCCCGGTTTCTGAGGCGGCCGTCCGGCCCGGCATTCCCTCTTTGACCGGGGCGCCTCCCCTGCCTATACTCCTCAAGGCGGCTGCGACTCCGCAGCCACAGACCATCGGATCGTCCGCCCATGACCTGGCGCGCCTTCATCATCGGCCTGATCGCGGTCGTCGGCATCGCCCTGCTTGACCCGTACACGTCCTTCAACAAGGGCTACGGGTGGAACACGCAGAGCCACTTCCCGGCCGGGGCCGGTTTTGTACTTGTCGTGGTCACGGTGGGCCTGAACGCGGCCATCAAGCTCCTCAGGAGAAGGGCGGCCCTGACGCACGCCGAGCTGATGCTGGTCTGGTGCATGTTGATCGTGGGCTGCGCGGTGCCGTCGAACCTGATGCGCTTCTGGCCGCCTGTGATGGCCGCGCCGGCCTACCTGGCCCGGCGGCAGGACATAGCGTGGCAGGAGACGGCCCTGCAAGCCGCGCCCAAGGCGCTCCTGATGACCAAGGACCCCAAGTCCGTGGCGGTCAAGCAGTTCTTCGAGGGATGGCGCGAGAGGGAGGGCCGCGTGCCGTGGATGCAGTGGCTGGCGCCCATGAGCCGGTGGGCCGTGCTGATGGCATTCTTCTACCTGGCCACCTTCTTCCTGTGCGCCATCCTGAGGCGGCAGTGGGTTGACAGGGAACGGCTCCAGTTCCCCCTGGCGCGCGTGCCGCTCGACTTCACCGAGGGCAGCGAAGGCGCAGGCCTGCTGCCGCCCGTGTTCGCAAGCCGGGCCTTCCTGATGGGCCTTGCCGGCGCCGCCGCGCTGAGGCTCGTGCGCACGCTCCCCTTCGTCTTCGGCTCCGAGACGGCCTGGAACTTCACCGTGCCGCTTCGGGACGTGTTCCAGCAGACTCCTCTGGAGCAGCTCTCGTTCGAGAACTTCGCCCTGAACTGGATGCCGATCGGCCTGGCCTACCTGGTGCCGGCCGACGTCTCGCTCAGCATCTGGCTGTTCTACCTGTTCGGCCGGGTCGAGTTGCAGACGGCGGCCTGGCTCGGCTCTCCGCTCTACTACGGCGGGACCTACAGCGAATTGATTCGCTGGCAGCGGTTCGGCGCCTACGTTGCCTTCACCGTGGGGGCCCTGTTCATGGCGCGGCGCCATCTGGCTGGCGTGGCGAAGCAGGCGTTCGGCCGAGGCCGGGCCGGGGACGACGCCGGCGAGCCGGTCGGCTACCGGCTCAGCTTCTGGGGCCTGGCCGTCTGCTGCGCCGGCGCGATCGGCTGGTTCGTCTGGTACGGCGTAAGCGTGTGGGCCGCTGCGGCGCTGCTGGCCCTGCTGCTGTGCATCGAGTTCGTGCATGCGCGGGTCGTCTCGCAGAGCGGCATCTACCGCACCTCCCCTCTGGACCAGGGGCCGACGCTGCTGAACGCCCTGGCGGCCGGACGGCTCTTCGGGGCGACGGGCGCCGTGGTGGCCAACATGCAGTACACGATCATGATCAACGGCAATAACTCGATGCTGGGGCCGGCCGCGATCCACTGCTTCCGCATAAGCGAGGTGTTCGGGCGACGGCGCAGGCTACTTCTGCCGGCGCTGCTGGTGGCCCTGGGGGCGGCCATGTGCGCCTCCGCCTTCACGTCCATCCATCAGGGCTACAGCGGCGGCGCGCTGAACTACAGCAACGTGTGGGCGGCGATCGACAACCCGCGCAGCGCGTTCGACCTCGCCCATGAGATGATCCGCAGGCCCGAGGGCGTCGCGCCCGCGCGCTGGGTGCCGCTGGGGCTCGGCATCGGGCTGACGAGCCTCGTGATGTTCATGCGCGCCCGGTTCTACTGGTGGCCGCTGCATCCGGTCGGGCTGCTGGCCTTCGCGTGCTACGGGCTGGATCGGATGTGGTTCTCGTTCATGCTCGGATGGCTCATCAAGGTGGCGTTCCTGCGGTTTGGCAGCGGTCGCCTGCTGCGGCAGGGGCGGCTGTTCTTTGTGGGCTTCATCATGACGGAGCTGTTCTTCGACGGGGCGTGGACGCTGGCAAGCTGGCTGACGGCGGGCGGCGTGCCGGGCGCCGGCGTGTGGATCTAAGAGCCCCCAACAGTACCCCCTGCTGGCTTCGGCCGGCTGCAGCACCGCCCTGCGGCGTCGGGCTGCATCGGCGATGCTGTGCCTCTGCATCGCCTGCTTCGCCCTCCTTGCATGGCGGAGCTTCGCTCGGCCTCGGGCCGACGCGTGGGGTTCTGTTGGGGGCTCCGCGCCGCCCGGGCCGGTCGGCAGACGCGTTGAAGGCCCTGTGCGGCTGTGGTAGCATGGGCGCCGCTGTGGTCCGGAACTCTCGAAAGGAGCAGGGGCGATGGCTTTTGTGAGCACGAAGTATCAGGCCGAGCGAAGAAGTCCCGATAAGCTCGTGCAGCACCTGAAGGAATTCGAGCTGGAGCTGAAGTTCTCGGCGGGCGTCTGGTTCTTCTTCCCCGGCGGCGGGCGGTTCCACGATTCGTACATCGACAGGCCGGCAAAGCCCGACGAGTGGCTCGAGCGCGTCTTCGAGATCGCCGCGCCTCTGGCCAAGCACGGGCTCCAGGGCCTCGAGGCCCACTACCCGAACGAGGTCAACGAGGAGAACATCGACCGCTACGTCGAGTTCGGCAAGCAGACGGGCATACGGCTCATCACCATCGTGCCGAACCTGTTCTTCGATCGGCAGTTCGAGTTTGGGGCGCTGAGCAGTCCGATAGCGAAGGTGCGCCGCAACGCGATCGAGCGGGCCAGGATAGCCCTCGGGTTGAACAAGCGGATCGGCACGGACTTCGCCATCGTCTGGCCAGGGATCGACGGGTTTGATAATCCGTTCGGGATGGACTTCATGGCAGCCAGGGATCGCTTCTGCGAGGGGCTGGCGGAGGCGATGGACGCCGTGCCCGGCGTGCGCGTCGCGGAGGAGCCGAAGCCCTATGAACCGCGGGCCAGGATCCTCTACGGCACCACGCCGGAGGGATTGCTGATGGGCCAGAAGACGGAATCCCTCCTGAAGAACCCGGCGAACCGGAAGATCCTCGACAAGGGCGAGGCCCTGGTCGGCATGAACCCGGAGGTCGGCCACGTCCTGATGGGCTTCGAGGACCTGGCGTACTCCTTCAGCCTGGTTATGGAGTACGGGCGGCTCTTCCACACCCACTGGAACGGCCAGCCGCTGGGCAACTACGACCAGGACCAGAACGTCGGCACCATCAGCCCGGAGCAGGCCGAGGCCGCCCTCTACGTGCTGAAGATGCACGGCTACCGGGGCTACCTCGGCATAGACATCAACCCTGAGCGCATGCCGGTCGAGCGGGCCCTGATCAACTGCATGGACGCGATCAAGGCCATGAACGAGCGGATCAACCGCCTGGACCACGAGAAGATCATCGCCTGCGCCACGAAGCCGGACAAGAACCGCGGCCTGCTGGAGGCGCTGCTGACCCGCGCCCGGGCCCCGAAGGGGGTGCGGCTGTCGAGAATGCCCCGCGTACAGTAGACAGTTCACAGTTGCCAGTTGCCAGTCGACGGCGCCCGCCCGTCTATCCTCTGACGCGGGCTGACAGAGCGGATGGCTGGAACCTCCTACAGAGATTTGCTGGTCTGGCAGAAAGCAGTCGACCTGGCGACCTGCGTCTACGAAACGACCCGCAACTTCCCGGCGGCCGAGAGGTATGCTCTAAGCGACCAGATGCGCCGTGCGGCCGTCTCTGTTCCGTCCAACATCGCTGAAGGGCAGGCGCGGCAGAGCGCGAAGGAGTTTTCCCATTTCCTCTATGTTGCCCTCGGTTCTCTGGCCGAACTGGATACGCAGTTGACGATCGCGCGGAAGCTTGGCTACGTGGAAGAGGGCGAAACGGGGCCACTGGGCGGCAGGTTGACGGAAGTAAGGAGAATGGTCGGCGGTCTCTTGGCCAAGGTTGGCGCCTGAGCGAGTGATTGGCTTCCAGCGATCGGCAAAAGATAGGGGCCATAAGCTGGCTTGCTTGCCAGCCTATGGCCTCTGTGATCTGACAACTGGTAACTGTTAACTGGCTGTTGCCGTCACTTGATCTGGATCATCTTGGTCTTTGCGGCTTCGCCCTTCGGCATGCGCAGCCTCAGCACGCCGCCCTTGTACTCGGCCTCGATCTTCTCGGTGTCGACGTACTCGGGCAGGCGGATGCGCCGCTCGAAGTGGCCGTACCTGCGCTCGACCCTGTGGTAGCCTGCCCCTTCGGTCGCCTCTTCTTCCTTCTTCTCGCCCTTCAGGGTCAGGACGCCGTCGTCGACGGTCACGTCCAGATCCTCCTTCGTCATGCCCGGGATCTCGGCCGTCAGGATCAGGCCGTCTGCATCCTCGGCCACGTCGATGGCCGGCGTGAAGCGGCCTTCGGCCCACAGCTCGGGCAGGCCCGTCTCGCCTTCCCAGCCCTCAAACAGATCCTCGAACAGCCGGGGGAACCGCCATCCATACAGCCTGCTCAACGGCCCTGGCTTTCTGCGGATTATGTCGGCCATAGTTGCGCCTCCTTCCGACGTCTAAAGGGCAATCGCGCTTCGTTCGCATCTATGGATTAGCAACACACGTGCCAGGGACGCGCTTCCACCGTATGTGGCTTACTGATAATGCCTTAGAACACATCTGTTCGATCTTTAGCTGAGGCCCTCATCGGGTTTGGCTGCCAAACTGGCACTGCACGCGCGCCTGCTGCCGAACTGGCACCGCCCGGCGGCCCGGGCTCCGTGGCGGCGCCGATCCTTTTCGGGGGGCTGATCGCCTGCATCTACGTGGCCGTCAAGACGCGCCACGTGGCGGGCCTGAGCCTGGAAGCCCGCGAGCCGGAGGGGCAAGGGGACGAAGAATCGGGCCGGCCTGCGCGGCCCGGACGGGAGTCAGCGTCTCGATGGGGGCTCTCAGCCCGATGGGGCGGGCGCTGCACGCGGCGCGTCGGTCTGGGTCTCGGGCGCCCGCTCTGACGCGGAGAGTGCGGCCGGCAGGATGAAGCGATCGCCGACCTCGACGTTCCGGTCCTCGAACCAGCCCGAACGGACCTCCAGCACGTAAGCGACCGGCTCGTCGGCAGTGATCACGCTGCGGTCGTTCTTCTTCATCTTCTGGATCTTCGCTATCGTGCCGTCCGCCTTGAGGAAAGCGATCGAAAGCTCAAAGCCCGTCTCCGCCTCGGAGAACTCGGGCTTCTGCGGCGGGTCGTAGACGTACAGCATCCCGTAACCCGGCTCCAGCCCCGGCCGTCCGGCCAGGCCGCGCCGCTTCTTCTGGCTCGTGTCAGCCACCTCGCACAGGATCTGGTAGGACCGATCCGACAGGTAGCCGGGCCTGTCGGCGAGCGTGATCGTCTCCAGTCTCGCGTCGGCAGGGCGGATCGGGGCCCTCGCCTGCTGCCGCATGCAGGCGCCGCGGCCGCTGAAGAGCGCCCCGACGAGCAAGAAGATCAGGACGAAGCTGACGAGTTGTTTCTTCCAGTTCATGTGGGCGCCCTCTCGTCGTGCACTTATAGCACGGGCTGCGGAGCGTTTCAACGCGGCGCTGTTGCCCCCGGCCGGCGCGTGCAGTTGAATGCTGCGCCCGCCCGGACATAATGGTGCCCTCCGGGGGGCTCCGCTCAAGCGGCGCACCGCGACGAAATGCCAACTGATCCCGAGAGGGCCGGCGAACGATGAGGTCACAGAGCGTTGTCGAGCTGGACGTGACGAACGTCTTCCAGGACGCCGTCGGCGAGGAGCACGGCCTGAGCCCTGCCGAGCTGGACGGCCTGGCCGAACGCATCGCCCACTGCCGCCGCGACGTCGAGCGCAGGCGGGGCAAGGACGTCGGCTTCATGGAGCTGCCCTACGACTGCGATCTGGGCGAGCGGGTCAAGCAGAAGGCCGAGGAGCTGCGCGACTGGTGCAGGAATTTCGCCGTCCTGGGGATCGGCGGCTCGGCCCTCGGCAACATCGCCGTCCACGGGGCGCTCAACCACCCCTTCCACAACCTTCTGCCCGCCCGGCATCCGGGACGGCTGGGCGCGCCGCGTATCTTCGTCCTCGACAACGTGGACCCGGCCCTCATGGCGGGCTTTTGTGACGTCATCGGCGACGAGCTGGGAGCCACGGCCTTCAACGTCATCACCAAGTCCGGCACGACCGCCGAGACGATGAGCCAGTTCCTGTTCGTGCGCGACTGGTTGCGGCGTGAGGGAGGCGATCCGGCGAGGCAGATCATCGCGACCACGGACGCAAGCGCCGAGAAGAGCCTCCTTCGGCGCATCGCCGAGGCGGGCGGCCACTTCACGCTGCCGATCCCCGCGAACGTGGGGGGGCGGTTCAGCGTTCTCAGCGCGGTCGGGCTCCTTAGCGCGGCGGTCGGCGGCGTGGACGTCGATGAGCTGCTTGCCGGCGCGGTGGTGATGGACGAGTGCTGCCGGGCCGAGGCGCTTGACGAGAACCCCGCCGCCCTCTACGCCGCCATCCTCTACCTCTTCTACGGCAAGGGCAAGCCGATCACGGTCCTGATGCCCTACAGCAACGCCCTGCGGCGGCTGGCCGACTGGTACTGCCAGCTCTGGGCCGAAAGCCTGGGCAAGCGCGACGGCCTGACCGGCAGGGACGTCTTCGTGGGCCCGACGCCTGTCGGCGCCGTGGGCGTGACCGATCAGCATTCGGTCATGCAGCTCTACCAGGACGGGCGGTTCGACAAGGTCGTCACCCTCATTGAGGTGGAGGACCTCCTGGCGGGCGGCGCGGCCGGCCGGCCGGAAGGCCTGCCCATATGCCAGGGGGCGTGCGAGCAGGAGCTGTCCTACCTGGCCGAGGGCGCCTTTGGGGAGCTTCTTTCGGCGGAGCTGGCTGCCACGCGTTTCGCCCTGCGGGACAAGCACCGGCCGAACCTGACGCTCCGCATCCCCGCCGTCAGCGCCCGGGCGCTGGGCGAGCTCTTCATGCTCCTCGAATACGCAGTGACTTACAGCGGCGGCCTTTACGACGTGAATCCGTTCGATCAGCCCGGGGTCGAGCTGGGCAAGAAGTACACGTACGGCCTGATGGGGCGGGAAGGTTACGACCGCCCCTATTGACGTGCGCCCCCTCGACGGGCCGGGGGGCGGGCACTCTTTGAAGGCGGGCCACCGCCCCATTATAATGATGAGGAGTCATGCGTCGCCGGCGCGCTCGGCCGGGGCGCCGGGGGCGGCCGACGGCATCGTGGAGGAAGGAGCGTATCGGTGAGCGTCAGCGATCTGAAGGACGCCATTGCCTTCATATCGACCTATCCGCCCAGGCGGTGCGGGATTGCGACGTTCACGGGTGACCTCGTTTCCGCCGTCCGCAAGGCCACCGAGGGCCGGCTGCGCACGGTGGTCATGGCCGTGGACGACCCCGACGAGCGCCTCTCCTATTCCGACGACGTCGAGGACGCGCTCAGCCAGCACGACCATGCGGAGTACGTGCGCGGTGCGGAGTTCCTCAACTACAACAACGTGCGCGCGGTCTCCCTTCAGCACGAGTTCGGCATCTTCGGCGGGCATGACGGCGCCTACGTCCTGGACCTGCTGCGGGAGCTGCGCTGCCCGATCATCTCCACCTTCCACACGGTTCTGAAGCAGCCCTCGGAGTCACAGCTCACCATCATGCGGGAGTTGATCGTTCTGAGCAGCCTGCTGGTGGTCATGAGCGAGCGGGCGGTTCGTTTCCTTCAGGAGGTCTACGACGCGCCGGAGCAGAAGATCCGCCTCATCCACCACGGCGTGCCGGAGATCCCGCTCGTCGAGCCGCAGCTCTACAAGGCGCAGTTCGAGATGACGGGTCGGGAGCTGATCCTGACCTTCGGCCTCCTGAACCCCGGCAAGGGCGTCGAGTACGCCCTGCAAGCCCTGCCCCCCGTCGTGGAGAAGTACCCCGACCTGTGCTACATCGTCCTGGGCGCCACGCATCCGAACGTCGTGAAGGAGCAGGGCGAGAGCTATCGCCTCAGCCTGCAGAGGCTGGCCAGGAACCTGGGCCTGCAGAGGAACGTGCTCTTCGCTGACCGTTTTGTGGCCCTGGCGGAGCTGTGCGAGTTCCTCAAGGCGACCGACCTCTACCTGACGCCGTACCTGAACCGCGAGCAGATTACGAGCGGCACGCTGGCCTACGCGCTGGGCGCGGGCAAGCCGATCGTCTCGACGCGCTACTGGTATGCGGAGGAGCTGCTGGCGGAGGGGCGGGGCGTCATCGTTGACTTCCGTGACCCGGCGGCCATGGCCGAGGCCATCCTCAGCCTGCTGTCCGATCCGGGGAAGCTGCGCGAGATGCGGGCGAACGCATACGAGTTCTCCCGCCGGATGACGTGGGGCGAGGTCGGGCAGCGCTACCTGGAAGCCTTCCGCGAGGCGATAACCACGCGGCGCGTCCGGGCCTCGATGCCGGACGTCAGCATGCGCCACGTGCTGCCCATCACGGGGCTGCCGCGGGCGCGGCTGGATCACCTGGAGCGGCTGAGCGACGACACGGGATTGCTCCAGCATGCCCGCTACTCCGTGCCCGACCGCTCGCACGGTTACTGCACGGACGACAACACGCGGGCCCTGGTCGTCACGTCGAAGCACTACGACCTGTTCCGCTCGGCCCAGGCCGAACGCCTGCTGGGCATCTACCTGGCCTTCGTCAGCTACGCTCAGCGGGGCGACGGCCTGTTCCACAACTTCATCAGTTACGACAGGCGTTTCCTTGACGAGGTGAGCAGCGACGACTGCTACGGCAGGGCGCTCTGGGGGCTCGGCTACACGACCTATCGCGGCCCGACGCTCTATGCGAACCTGGCGCAGGAAGTCTTCGAGAATGCCCTCGGAAACCTGACGACCCTGAGCCTGCGGGGGCGCGCCTACGCCATCCTGGGCCTCTACTACTACCTTCAGCGCTACCCCGAGGCGGAGGACATCGCCGCCAAGATGGACCGCCTGGCGTCGGCCCAGGTGGACAGGTTCAAGGCGGCCTCCGGCGACGGTTGGCCCTGGTTCGAGGAAGCCGTCACGTACGACAGCGCCGTCATCCCCCAATCCCTCTTCCTTGGCTACGAAGTGACGGGCAAGGAGGAATACCGTCGGGTCGGGAAGGAGACGCTGGACTTCATCCTGGCGATGTGCGACCGCACGGACCACCTTTCGCTTGTGGGCAACGACGGCTGGCACGTGCGAGGCCAGGAGAAGCCGTCCTCCTTCGATCAGCAGCCCATAGACGCCTGCGGCCTCTGCGAGGCCTGCAAGGTGGCTTTCCGCCTGACGGGACGTCGGGAGTACCTGAAGCACATGCGCATGGCCTTCGACTGGTTCCTCGGGGTCAATGACCTGGGGGAATCCCTCTACAACTTCAAGACCGCTGGCTGCTCGGACGGGCTGACCGCCGCTGGCGTCAACCAGAACCAGGGCGCCGAGAGCACGCTCTGCTTCCTGCTCGCGCTGCTCACGCTCACGGAGGTCTTCAGCGAGCAGGACCGTGCGGCCAGAGGAACGGCTGCGGGCCGCGGCGCGTTCTATGTCCCCAAGCTCTGACCTAACGGCCCACGGCGGCGCCGGCGTTGCAGCATCACTATCGAGGGTGAGAGCCCTGTGTCAGCGAAAAGACCCGTCGTCATGGTGAGCAGCTGGCCGCCGCGCAAGTGCGGCATCGCCACCTTCGCCGAAGAGGCCATGGAGTTCATCCAGCGGTGCGAGCCGGACCGCCCGACCTACGTCATCTCCCACACCGACGGCAGCGGGCGAAACGTCTTTCCCATCATTGACATGGACCGCAAGGACTGGTATCGCCCCGTGGCCGACAAGGTCAAGGAGCTCGACCCCTACGCGGTCCACTTCCAGCACGAGTACGGCCTTTACAACCACGTGGATCAGCGGGGCGTCTCGGACATGAACGCCGGGTTCCTGAAGCTGCTGCAGCGCCTGAAGGGCTGGCCCACGGTCGTCGAGCCCCACACCGTGCACGGCAGGATGAAGGAGCACGAGGAACGGTTCATCCGCCGGCTCGCCCGCCTGTGCAACGTGCTGATCTTCAAGTGCCACTACCAGAAGTGGCGCCTCGACTGGACGTTCTCCACCAGCAAATGGGAGAGGCCGCGCAACATCGTCATCATCCCCCACGGGGCCCGTCCGGACAGGCGCATCGCGATCGACAAAGTCGAAGACGTCAAAGCCGAGATCAGCCTCGGCGAGCTGCGGGGCAGGCACGTCATCGGACTGGTCGGCTGGATCCAGGCCAACAAGCGCTGGGACATCATGACTGACATGTGGGACAGCGTGCACGACGAGATCTACCGCAAGACCGGCCAGGACTGGCTCCTGCTCGGCGCCGGCGACATCCGCGACCCGCACGACCAGGGCGAGTTCCAGCGGTACGTCAACGGCGTCAAGCTGCTGGAGGAGAAGGGCATCGGCCATTTCTACCGCTTCACCCCGCGCGGCGACATCTACTACAAGGTGATGGGCATCTGCGACTTCGTCGTCCTGCCCAGCATTGACGAGACCCAGTCGGGCACGCTGGCTCGCGTCATCGCCCTCAACAAGCCGTACGTGACGACCGCACCGATGGAGGGCCTGACCGCCCAGACGCTCGAAAGCGGCGGCGGCCTGCTGTTCACCAACAAGCAGATGCTGCGCGACGCCGTCGTGCGGCTGGCCACCGACGAGGGGCTCCGCTGGGACCTCGGCTTCAGGCTCTACCGGTATCTGATGGACGTGGTCAGCTGGGAGGTCATTGCCGGCAGGTACTTCGAGGCCTACGGCGCCGCCGACGCGGAGGTCCATGGCGGCAAGCCGATAGACATACCGCCCGAGTTCTGAGGCGGCCGTCTCCGCCCGTCCAACCTCGCCCACGCCGGAGGGGGCGCCACATGCAACTGCGCCACGTGGTGACGTGCTTCCTGCGCAACCCCGCCGACGGCACCGTTCTGCTCGGGCAGCGCAGCGACCGGGTGAGCACCTACCCGGGGCATTGGGCAGCGATCAGCGGCTCCGTGGAAGAGGCGGGCCCGGCCGAGCAGGCCTACCGGGAGATCGAGGAGGAGACCGGCCTGAGCCGCTCCCAGGTCGTTCTGCTCGGTGAGGGCCGGCCCGTCCGGTTCCCGGATCGGGAGCTGGGAGTGGTCTGGGTCGTGCACCCCTATCTGTTCCGCTGCGAGGCGCCCGAGGCGATCAGGACGGATTGGGAGCACGTTCGGTTCCAATGGACCGATCCCGGACGCATCTGCGAGCTGCGGACCGTGCCCGGGCTTGCCGAAGCGTACGAGGCCGCCGTGCGACAGCGGCGGGGGCCGCATGGCCTGGGCCGCCCAGAAGGCGCGTAGGGGCGTTTCGCGAAGCGCCCCCCACAGCCGGCTCCGGGGAGTCCCAGGTCGTGAGCAGCGCTTCTCTCATTCTGTGGGCACGGGCTTTGCGTTCGTGGTCTGTCGCCAACTCCGGAGGTCCCGGCGTGAAGAACTTCCTGATCGTCGTCGCGCTCCTGATCGCTGCGGCAGCGGCGTATAAACTCTACGTCGGCGGCGCGTTAGACTCTCGGCAGGGCGAGCAACCCCGCGGCTCGATCCAGAGGGTGGTGGACAGCGGCAGGGACATCGGCCGCAGCACGGGCCGGGCGTTCGATTCAGTTACCTTCGGCGGCAGGAAATAGGCCAGCCGCCCGGCTCGCCGCGCGCGTTCCTCTGCCCTCACCGGATCCCCGCGGGCGCCCCCTGCCGGAGCGTTTCGTCCCTGAGCGCTCCGCCGAGCGCGCGAATGGCCCTCGCGGCGGGGCCGGTTCCGCACTCTGACAGGATGCAGCCGTTCATCAGCGCTTCGTTGACTTCCTCGTCGAACGGGATCTCGCCGACGACGCGCGCGTCCGTGCGGCGCGCCAGCTCTCGGATGCGCTCGGCCTGCTGCGCATTCAGGTCGCACTTGTTGATGCAGATGAGGGCGCGCACGCCGAAGTGACGCGTCAGCTCCAGCACGCGCTCCAGGTCGTGCACCCCGGAGACGGTCGGCTCCGTGACGACCAATGCCACGTCCACGCCTGAAATCGAGGCGATCACCGGACAGCCCGTTCCCGGCGACCCATCGCCCATGATCCCGGCGGCGCCCTCCTCGCGGGCAAGGTTGCTCGCGCGGTTGCGCACGCGCGTGACGAGCTTGCCGCTGTTCTCCTCGCCAATGCCGAGCCGCGCGTGGGACAGCATCCCGTAGTCCGTCTCGGAGGCGAAGCTCCGCCCCGTCAGGGCCGGACTGATCTGGACGGCATCGACGGGGCAGACGTGGGCGCAGAGCCCGCAGCCCTCGCAGGCCAGCTCGTTGACGCGGTAGGCGACCGGCTCGCCGTCCTCGGCTTGTTCCGCCGGTTCAATGGCGTCGAAGTGGCACATCTCGGCGCACCGCCCGCATCCGGTGCAGTCCTCCGCGGAGATGGTGGCCTTCATTCCCCCGAAGAAGTCCTCGGCTTCGCGGAGCCGCGGTCTCAGCAACAGGTGCAGGTCGGCTGCGTCCACATCGCAGTCGGCCAGGACCATGTCGTCGAGCAGGGCGGAGAGCGACGCCACGACCGTCGTCTTGCCCGTGCCTCCCTTGCCGCTGATGACGGTCGTCTCGCGGCAGGCGCCCGTGGCCCGGCTCGCCGCGCGGCGCGCCGCGCGTCGCACGCGGGGCTCCGGGCGTTGCGGCGCTTCTTCCTCCGGCGGCTCCTGGGCCGGCCCGGCGGCGATGGTTCGGATTCCCTCGTAGATGCCGAGCAGCGCGTCTCCCAGCTCCGGATGGAAGTCCAGGAGCAGGTCGCCGCGCGAATAAGTCTCGGCGTATTCCCGCTTGAAGGGGATGCGCCCGATTATGGGCACGCCCACCTCGTGCGCGTACCGCTCGATGAGCGCATCGGTCCCGTCCGACCGGTTGACGACGATGCCGCTCGGGACTCCCAGTCGCAGGCTGAGGGCGAGCGCCAGCTTCAGGTCGTTCAGACCGAACGGCGTCGGCTCGGTGACCAATATGGCCGCGTCCGCTCCGCGCAGGGCCGCGACGACGGGGCAGGCCGTGCCCGGCGCGGCGTCGATGATGGTGATGCCATCCGGATCAGCGTGCCGCTTCACCGCTTGGACGACCTTCGGCGCCAGGGACTCTGCGATGTTCAGCACGCCGTGCGCGAAGGCGAAGTCCTCGCGTTCCTCGTCAAGCTCCACCTTCCCGATGGGGGCGTTGCGCTCGCGCATTGCCCCTTCCGGGCAGACGAACGTGCACGCCCCGCACGCGTGGCAGAGCTCCGGGAACGCCAGCACCTTGCCCTTCACCACGGCGAGGGCGTTGTGCCGGCAGGCGCGGGCGCACTCGCCGCAGCCGGTGCACAGCTCCTCGTTCCAGACCGGTTTGAGGACCTCGACGCTCTCCGTGCGGGTGAAGTTGGGCCGGACGAAGAGGTGGTCGTTCGGCTCTTCGACGTCGCAGTCCAGCAGCCGCACCGGTACCCCCAGGGCCTCGCACCGCGACAGGGCGGTGGCCAGGTTCACGGCCAGCGTGGTCTTGCCCGTGCCGCCCTTGCCGCTGGCGATGGTGACGATCATGTCCTGGTGCTCCGGCGCGCCGACGGCTTCCCGCGCGCGGCTCAGTGGTCGCAGATGTTGTCGCCGGCCTCGAGCTCGCCCGCTAAGTAGAGCTCGACGACGCGCTGCGGCGTCTCGGGCGGAGCGCCGACCATCACGTCGATGCCGCTCTGGGCGAACAGGTTCTGTGCCCTGCGGCCCATGCCTCCGGCGATGATGAGGTCGGGCCCCTGCTCGCTGAGCCATTGCGGCAGGAGCCCGGGCGCGTGGGTCGGCGCTGCCACTGTGTGTGAGCGAGCAACGGCGGGCGGGTCGCCCTCGATCTCGAAGAGGGCGAATTCCTCGCAATGGCCGAAGTGGGCCGCGAGCCGGCCCCCGGATGTGGGCACTGCTATCTTCATGGCATGCTCCTCAATGCTGGCCCGGTGGCTCCGTCTGATGCCGGCCGAGCTGTATGACGGGCTGAACGGCCGCCAGGAAGGCACGTGTCGACGGGCTCTCGGGCGCGTGGGCCACGAACGGCCGCCCCGCGTCGGAGCCCTCGACTATGCTCGGGTCAATCGGCACGCGGCCGAGGAAGGGCACGCCCATGTCCTCGGCCATCCTCTGCCCGCCGCCTTCGCCGAAGATGTCCACGCTCCCGCCGCAGTGCGGGCAGACGAAGCCGCTCATGTTCTCGATGACGCCCAGCACGGGCAGGCTCAGCCTGCGGCAGAACGTTATGCACTTGCGCACATCGGCCACGGACAGCTCCTGCGGCGTCGTCACGACGACGGCGCCCGTGGCCTCGGGGATGAGCTGGCAGATGGAGAGCGGCTCGTCGCCCGTCCCCGGGGGCAGGTCGATGACGAGGAAGTCCAGGTCCCCCCACTCGACGTCGGCCAGCAACTGCCTGAGCACGTTCATCTTGAGCGGGCCGCGCCAGATCACGGCCTCGTCCCGCTCGCGCGCCAGGAAGGCGATGGACATCACGCGCAGCCCGTGCGGGCCCTCGGCCGGCAGGATGCTCCGGCCGTCCGAGTAGACGGACGCCGATTCGAGGTCGAGGAGCCTGGGCACGCTCGGCCCGTGCATGTCGGCGTCGAGCAGCCCGACCTTGAGCCCATCCACAGCCAGCGCCACGGCTAGGTTCGCTGCCACGGTGCTCTTGCCCACGCCGCCCTTGCCGGACAGGACCACGACGGTGTGGCGGATGCGGGCAAGGCGCTCGCGGAGCCTGCGCTCTTGCTGCTGTCGATCGTTCTGCGGGGTGCTGTGCGTTTCGCCGCCGTTTCCTGCGGTCTGTTCCATGCGTTCGACTCCGCCGTGCGATTGGGCCTTGCCAGTGCTGGCGCGCCGTCTACCAGTGCGGAGCGGCGTCCGCCCCGGTTGCCTCCTCGAGCCTGCCGTCCTTGAAGGCGGCGATGGCGTCGGCCACGGAGCCCGAGGCCCCGGTGGCCACGCGAACGCCCGCCGATTGCAGCACGGACATGGCCTTGGGTCCCATGTGTCCGCCGATGACCCATTCGCAGCCCGACTCCGCTACGGCTGTGGCGGACTGGACGCCGGCCCCGCCTGCGGCGTTGAGGTTCTCCTCGTTGTCGATGACCTCGAAGGATTCCGCCTCGTCGTCGTAGATGACGAAGTAGCGGGCCCTCCCGAAGCGCGAGTCAACCTGGGACGAGAGCTCCCGCCCCTGACTGGTCACGCAGATCTTCATGCCGGCAGTCTCCGTGAGATTGGGGAAGGAGCGGGGCCGCGTGCGACCCCGCTCCCGAAGCGCCTGTCCGGACCTCACTCGCCGGGTTCAGCTTCCAGCTCGCTGATCCTCTGGCGGATCTGCTCAAGCTGCTGTTGGAGGGAGTCGGCCTGCACCTTCAGCATTTGCGCCTGCTCTTTGGCTGAAGGACCGTACTGCGGCGCGCCGAGCCCCGCCAGGGGCACAGCGCCCCAGCCGGGCTGGCCCCAGGCCGGCATTCCCTGAGCCGCGCGAGCCCATCCGGGCGCGCCCGTGGCATAGAACCAGTTGCGGCGTCCCCGGCCGCCTCCGCGGCCCCATCCCCCGTATCCGCGCCCGGGCATGGGATTCATGAAACCGGGGACCGCATAACCTGCACAATAGCCTGCTGCACGTCCCGTCATCGGACCCATTCCGGCAGGACCTGTTCCATCTCCGCGTGGCATGACGCCACCTCCTTCACATGGAATCGAAAAGGGGCTTGACTGCGTCCCGTTTGTTCGGCCCTCAACGTGCGCGCGTCATCTTGCTGCCGCACTTGCGGCACTGGGTCTCGGTGCAGGGGACTCCACGCTTGTGTGTAGCCCTCTGGCCGCAGTTGGGGCAGACGCAATCGCCGCCCGGGCCCGCGCCGGAGCCGCCCATGCGACCGCGACCCGTTCCACGACCTGCTCCTCCGCCTCTTCCCATTCCTCTTGCCTCCTTTTGGTCAGTGCCATCCCCAGCCGTGCCTGCCTGGGCGCCATTCCGGCTCCGCCGGCGGCGCGAACCGCACGGGCCCGCCCTCGATCGCCAGCGCGTGGCCCTGCGAGAGGGCCTCGGCCACCTTCCGCCGTGCGCTTTCGAGGATCCGGCTCACGGTCGGCCGCGAGACCCCGAGTCTCTGGGCCACTTCCTCCTGCTCCAGGCCCTCGCCGTCCGCAAGCCGGAGCGCCTCATACTCGTCCAGCCTCACCGTTATCCACACGAGCTGGCGCGCGGGCACGCCCGCCGGCTTGAACACGGCTACGGGCGGCCGGTGGGCTATCGTGCGTGGCTTCTTGCTGCGTGGCATCGCCTTCTCATTATGAACATACGTTCATTATAGGTGCCCGGCTTTGCCCTGTCAATAGTCGCCTGCGCGGGGATTCCGGGCCGGCGGTGCGTTCGATAGCCCCGGAAGGCAGCAGCGGGTAGGGCCGGGTCGAAGGAGGCGGAGCCCGTCAACTGCGCAGGACGTCCAGCGGCTCGAACCGGGCGCCCAGCGCCGCCTCGCTGTCCAGCCCGAGCCAGCGGTCCAGCGCAGTGGCGTAGACGCGGCGGTAGTCGGTGTGGAAGCGCAGGGCGCCGTCGTTCTCCAGGTCGCTGAGGCTCGGATGCGGCCCGACCAGTCCGCCCTTGAGCCTGCCGCCGACCAGGAACACGGGAGCGGCGGCGCCGTGCCCGGTGCCGCGGCGCCCGTTCTCGGCGACCGTCCGGCCGAACTCCGAGAACGTCATCAGGAGCACGCGGTCCAGCAGTCCGTCGCCCTTGAGGTCGTGGGCGAACGCGGCCACGGATTCGGAGAGCTCGCACAGGAGGGCGGCGTGGTTGTCGCGCTGGTTTGCGTGGTTGTCGAATCCCCCGAATCCCGCGCCGCCCAGCTCGGCCACGTAAACGCGGATGCCGAGGTCGGCGCGGATGAGGTCGGCCACGGTGCTGAGGTTCTGCGCAAGCTGGAAGGGCGGGTACTGGCCGGCGCGGCCCGCGCGGCGGGCTGCGGCCACTGCCTCAACGCGGTCGGCTCCCGCGTAAGCGTTCAGCGCCGTCCGCTGAGCGAAGCCCAGAAGCTGCCCGTCATCGCCGCCGCGGGGAAGTTCGGCCGCATCCAGCAGAGCGCGGCGGCGGGCCGCGTCTGCTTGGCTCCCCGAAGCGACCCCGGGCACATAGTCGTCCAGCGAGCTAACGGCGGGAACGACGGTTCTCTCGGCGTTGAGGACGAAGGGCGTCGGGATCTGCCCCACGAACGCGGCCGGCGCGTGGGACTCGTCAGGCCCGTTTGCCAGGTCGGCGGCGCGGCCGAGCCAGCCCGTCTGGCAGCCCACGTCGCCGGGCCTGGCCGTCTGCCAGTTGCGCATGGCGCCCTCGTGTTCCCGATCGGAGTTGGGGTAGCCTACCCCCTGGACGACGCTGAGGAGCCCCTCCTCATAGAGCCGCATGAAGCCCGCCATCCGGGGATGGAAACCGAGCAGGTCGTCGATCTTGTGCACCTCGTTGGCGGTGAGGCGCAGCGTGCTGCGGCTTCGGGCGTAGTCGTCGTCTGCGTAGGGGGCAACGGTGTTCAGGCCGTCGTTCCCGCCGGCGAGCTGGATGGCCACAAAGACGGAGCCGTCCTTATCAGGCGCCGTCGCTCCGGCCAGACGTGCGAAGACGGCCGGCACGGGCGGCCCGAGGGAGAACAGGATGGATGCGCCGAGGGACGTCCTCAGGAAATCGCGCCGTGACTGCTTCATGTACTCGCTCCCGCGCCTAAGCCAACTGGAATTCCGGCAGCGTGACGACGCCATGGGCGAACCGGCGAACGGGGTCGGCGGGGTCGCCTCCCGCTGCTGCGGCCGCCCGCAGCGCCTCCGCAACGCCAGGCTCCACGTCGCCCTGGAGGAACAGGTCGAGCAGGAACCGGCCGGCGGACTCGGCGCCGGAATAGCCGTGCTTCCCGGCCACGGCGGATGGGTCGAGCTTGTCGCCGTATGGGCCCGTGCCGGCAAGCAGCGCGCGGGCCAGGTTGCTGCGCCCCAGCACTGTCCAGTCATTCAGCCAGTCCTTGCCGCCTTTCCAGCCCTTGACCGTGGGCGGATGGCACAGGTTCTGGCCGAGGCGTGCCAGGTCGACGGCGAGGCGGGTGGTGGGCACCATGCCATCCAGGCCGCGGATGATCCCGAGCGCAAACTCGACCGGACCTTTGACCCGCTGGCGATAGGCGGCGTCCGAGAAGAAGAGGTTGGACCGGAGCATCGTCCCCGCCAGGCGGCCGATGTCGAAGTCCGTTGCGAACGATTCCGCCAGCGGCTGGATGAGGTCATCCGGCGGCTGATGCGTTTCGGAGACGAGCCAGCGATAGAGCTCACCAACCACAAGCCGCGCCGTGGCCGGCTGCTCCAGCACGATGCGCACGACGTCCTTGCTGTCCCAGTTGCCCCTCTGCCCCAGGATCTCTTTGGCGCCGGCATCGTGCTCACGGGCGACGAAGCGAAGCTCCTTGCGTTGGACGAACCAGCCGGTGAAGGCCCGGGCCGCCTCGGCCACGTCCTTCTCGGAGTATCGGCCCTCGCCGAGCGTGAACTCTTCGAACAAGTGTCTCGGGTAGCTCTGATTGGGCTGCGCCTTGCGATTGGCGTCCGCACCGAGCCACAGGAGCACCGCCGGGTCGTGCGATACGGCCTGAAGCAGGGCGCCGAAGTCTCCCAACGCGTGGCTGCGCAGCATGGTCAGGTGCTCGCGCATCAGGCGGGGGCTGTTCACGCGGACGTTGCTCGTGGCGAAGCAGCCGTGCCAGAAGAGCGTCATCTTCTCCAGCATGGGGTGGGGGGTCTCTATCATCCGGCGCAGCCACCAGGCGCGCAGCGCGTCCGCCGACCCGCTGTCGCCGGCCGGGGCCTCGTAACCGTCGCAGGCCGCGTTGAACGCGTCGATGTCGGCATCGGGGCGCAGCAGCTTGCGGACGGCCGCTTCGGGGCCGTCCTTCAGCGCTTGCTGGAGCTGGTCCCAGTCGGCGCCGAACGCCGCACGGCGGTGCAGGTGCCCGGCGCGCCGCAGGTCCCAGGGATGCTGTGCGTCGGGTTCATACGGCGCCCAGGCCCGGGCGGGATCGATCTGCCTCCCGGCGGCCATCAGGGATCCTCCTTGGTCTGGCCATGAGCGGCCGACGTTATGATTCGGACGGCCGTGCTGCGCCGGGCCGCCCGTGTCACTGCGGCATCCCCGTGGGGACAACGGCGGGCAGGTCGAGCCGCAGCTCCAGGTCGGCGGCCGGCCGCCCGTTCGCGCTGCCCACGTCCAGTGTGGCCTGCCCCATGCGCTCCAGCACGGCCAGCACGGATCCCAGCTCCGTTTCGGCCTGGTCCCGGGTGTTTCCCTTCTCGAGCATGTTCTGGCGAACCAGGTTCTCGCGGTTGGCGCTCAAGGCGGAGGCGACGCGTGCTGCGTCGATCTCCACGAGGCTATGGACGCGCGGGATGGGACTGGCGTCTGCGTCCTGGAGGGCGTCTATCAGGTCCCTGGCCAGGGCCTCCGTGGAGCTCAGGATCAGGTGGTCTCCGACCGTTGCGAGTGCGGGCTGGAAGTTGAAGCGCTGGTCGACTGCTTCCTTGTCTTTCTGTTCGCCGGCGGGGAAGTAGGCTATGGTGAACTTGACGCCCCGGTGGACGGGCCGGTCGATGATGAGTCCGGGGAGGGCCTGCTGGCCGCGGGTGAAGTTGACCATTCCGATGGCCTTCTGCCAGGCCTCCTCCATCACCTGCGCGAACGTGTCCGGATGGCGCATGCGGAAGACCGCCGCGAAGGCCGGGATCTTCGTCTGCGGTATGCCGACCGCCGGATCGTACTCCTGTTCGGCTACCACGAGCCGAACCTCGGGCCTGAGCTCTGCCATGACCTCGTCGGTCAGATCCCGGCCGCTGAAGTAAATGCCCATCATGTTCTCGAAGAAGATCAGCCCGGCCGTCCTCTGTGGGAACAGATTGTCCTTGGCGGCGTAGAAGGCACGCAGGTCGCGGTAGAAGCTCGCAGCGGCGATGCGGCGCGGCACCTGCAGATTCGGCAGGACGCCTTCGTCGGGCGAGGCGGGGCAGGCGAAGCCGGCCGGACCGGAGGGGTCCGCGGCCTTGCCGTCGGCCAGCATCTCGAACGTCAGCGTGTCGCCCTGCACGCCGACGGCCAGCGCGACCCAGCTCGACCCGCGCAGCGTCTCCTGGATGCCGGCAAGCAGCAGGGACGCCATCGGATTCTGCGTTTGGCTCAGGGCCCTCTGCACGGGAGGATACTGCTTCAGTGCCTCCAGGTTCACGAAGGCCAGGGCGACGGCATCCGGGCCGGCGGCCTGCTTGGCCGCCTGGTAGTTGGCTGCCGAGGCAAGGCTCTGCGCCTCGGGCCCGGCCCGCAGGTCGAGCACGGCCTTCAGTGCCTGCTGTCCCTTCGCCATCAGCAGTCGTCCGCCGACGATGGCATGGGCCTCCTGCCCGTTGAAGGTCCATCCGGTCACGCCCTTGTACTGCTCGGAGGCGGTCCGGTCCGGCTGCGAGCGGTTGGCCGCCTCCGTCCTGGCGAAGCCGAGGAAGATCTCGTGCAACTTCTCGAGCATCTGCGCGTCTTCGGAGTCGATGGCCAGCACGTTCTGGTCGACGGGCCAGGCTGCCAGCGTCACGCCGCCGCCGGTCAGGGTCCGCACGCCGCTGCGCCAGTCCGTCCCTAGCGTGGCTTCCAGGTACCGGATGAGGCCCAGGAACTGCTGGAACTCGGGGCCGGAAGCCTTCTGCTGGTATGCGGGCAGCGAAGTCACGGCCGAGATGACCCGCGGATCCAGCAGAAGGTCAAGCAGCGCCCCCGGCTGGTTCACCTCCACCACGAGGACCGCATCCCGAGGGACCCACCGGGTCACCGCCGGCGGCGCATCGTCCGCTGCGGCCGCATGCGGCGACAGCAGCGCCCACGCGACGCACAGAGCCACGGCTGCTTTCCGCAACATTGCCTCGCCTCCTTCGGAGTACCGTGCAGATCATCGCCTTCCGAGCGGTTAGACGCAAGCGCCGGCTGGGTTATTACGCCCGATCTGCGATGGCGGGCGTTCTGATTCGGCCGCCGGGCGCGACGCAGCCCCTCCGATTGAGTTGGGGGCGAGTTTAGGTTAGCATGCAGCGTCCGTTCGGCCGCCTGTCCGAAGGGGGGGGCCGGGCTTGAGGGAGCAACTGCAAGAGGAGGAAAGAAGATGCCGGGTCTGTTCTCCGTTAGGGAGATGATGGACGTGGCGATCCGCGAGGAGCGGACGGGCGCCACGTTCTACCGGGCGCTGGCCGACAGCGCTAAGTCGAAGGAGCTGGAAAACTTCGCCCTGAAAGTGGCCGCGATGGAGGACGAGCACGAACGCAAGTTCCGGGGCATGCTCGGCCGCCTGGGCGACTACGAGCCAGCCGGGGAGTCCTACGGCGGGGAATACGCCTCCTACATGGCCTATCTGATCCAGGGCCGCATATTCCCCAGCGGGGAGGACGGGGCTAAGATGGCCCGGCGCCAGGCGTCCGAGAAGCAGGCCGTCCAGACCGCCATGGAGATGGAGCGCAACACGCTGCTCTTCTACCACGAGATGCTCAGGTTCGTGCCGGAGGCCGATCGCCCGCTGCTGGAAGACATCATCGCCGAGGAAAGGCAGCACGTAACCGACTGGGCCAGATACGGGGAGGAGCACTTCTGAGGCCCGCGCCAGGCGGGCTACTCCGTGTCGGCCGGAGGCTTGGACGGGCTCGCGCGCAGGTCCTTCTCCATTCGATCCAGGGCGCCCTGTATCTCCGTCAGCAGCGCGGCGTTGCTGGCCTCCGCATCTCGCAGCTCGACCATGCTCCTGCGCAACAGCGCCACGTTGTAGCTGCTGTAGACGGAGAGGGTGACGGCGAAGAAGGCCAGCGTCGCCAGCAGTATCCACGCCACAAGCTGGGAAACCTTCATGAAGGTGCCTCTCGCCCGCTTGCCGGGGCGAACCTCTGCCTAAGGCCTGCCCGGGGGGAGCGGAGATTCGTTCGCCCTTTCGTGCGGCCAGTGTAGCCCTCCAGCCGTGTGCCGTCAACCGCTTGCGCCTCCTGCGCTGAGCCGGCAGCCCCCGGCGGGGGCGGGCCTACTCCGACGGATCCGCCCGGGGAGGCAGGGCGTCGTCCGCGAACTGGAGGCGGTAGAGCCGCTCGTACTCGCCGCCTTTCTTGAGCAGCTCCTGGTGGGTCCCCTGTTCCACGACGCGGCCGTCCTTCAGGACGATGATCCTGTCGGCGTGCCGGACGGTGGACAGGCGGTGGGCGATGACGAAGGTGGTTCGGTTTGCCATCAGGTTGTTGAGCGCCTTCTGCACCAGCATCTCGGACTCGGCGTCCAGGCTGGAGGTGGCCTCGTCGAGTATGAGGATGGGCGCGTTCTTAAGGATGGCGCGAGCGATGGTTATGCACTGGCGTTGCCCGCCGGAGAGCCGCTGGCCTGCCTCGCCGGCAACCGTGTCGTAACCATCGGGCAGGCTCATGATGAAGTCGTGGATGTTGGCTGCGCGGCCGGCGGCATGGACCTCTTCGTCGGTCGCGTCGGGCTTGCCGTAGCGGATGTTGTCGGACAGCGGCCGGTTGAAGAGGAACGGGTGCTGGCCCACGATGGCGATGAGCCGCATCAGGCTCTGGCGCTTGACGTTGCGCACGTTGACGCCGTCGATGGCGACCGAGCCCTCGGTCGGATCGTAGAACCGGGGGATCAGGTCCAGCATGGTGCTCTTGCCGGCGCCGGTTTCGCCCACGATGGCGTAGACCTTGCCGCACGGGACCTTCAGGTCGATCCCTCTCAACACGGGCGCTTCGTCATAGGCGAACCAGACGTTGCCGAACGTGATGGCCTGCCGCACGTCCTCCAACTCGACGGCGTCGGGAAGGTCCTCGATCTCGGGCTGCGTATCGATCAGCTCAAAGATGCGGTTGACGCCCGCCATGCTCTCCTGTAGGTCGCTGTAAGCCTTGACAAGGCGACGCGCTTGACCCTGGAGGACGCCGACGCACGTGCCGAATATCAGCATGTCGCCCAGTTCGAGGAGCCCTCGGTTGAGCAGATAGTCCGCCAGCAGAAGCATCAACGACGAGACGACCACGGCGAGGACGAAGACCGGCAACACGCTCGCCCACGCCTGATTCCTGACCAGTTTGAAGGCCTTGTTGAGCTGCGCCTGGTTGCGGGACCGGAACTCCTCTCTCTCGGCCTCCTCCATGTTGAACGACTTGACGACGCGGATGCCGTTGAGCATCTGGGTGACCGAATCCGTCACGTCGGCCAGCTTCTCCAGCGTCTTGGTGGCGTAACGGCGGATTCGCCCGCCGTATCGACCCATAATGAGCGCGACGAGGGGCAGGCCGACCAGGATGACGAGAGTCAGGTGCGGGCTCGCCCAGAGGGCCAGCAGAAGGAAGGCCACCACCATCAAGGGCTCCAGAATCAGCTTGCCGAAGATGACCCCGAGCGCGGCCTTCGTCTGGCCGATGTCGTTGGTCAGGCGACTGACGAGCTCGCCCGTACGCTGGCCGGAGAAGTAGCTCAGAGACAGGCTGGAGAGCCTGTTGAACACGGTCATCCGCAGGTCCGCCAGCACGCTCCAGGACACCCGCCCTCTCGCATACTCCTGCAGGAAGCCGGAGACCAGGAACAACGGCCCGACGAGGACGACCACCAGGAGGGCGATCTTCCTCAGAGTCGCCCCTGTCCAGAGCCAGGCCTGGACCTGCTGGACGGGGCTCAGCCCCAGAAACCACGCCGTGATCCTGTCCTTCGCCCTCTGGAGCGCGTCAGGTGAGCGATCCGAATGCTCGTGAACGCGCTCGGCGGCGGCTTCGGCGGGCTCCTCTTGCGGCGGAGCCGCTGCCTCGGCACGCGCGCCCTTCTGGAACGCCGCGACGAACGGCTTGATCAGCAGGACTCCGTTGAAGCTGACCGCCGCGTACAGGAACGTCGCGGCCAGCGACAACAGGATGGTCCTCCAATACGGAAGGGCCACGCCGTAGAAGCGCAGCAGGTTGCGATAGGTCGGCTTGCGTTCAGCTCTGGCCATCGTCAGCGCCAGAAAGAAGGCAGGGAGACCGCATTTGCGGGCTCCGATCCCTGCGGACGTGCGGCCTCGCCGGGAGATTCGGTCATGTTGACAGGCAGACGCGGAAGATACTGAGCGCCCCGCTGCTGCCGCAATAATAACGCAGAGCAGGACTTACAGTCAAGCTGGACGCGTTCGGAATGGCAGGAGGCAGTTGGCCTGAATCCGGTGGGAAGTCGCCCCGCTCGAGAACGCACCGAGGCCGCAACCCTCGTTCACACCGACCTGGGGACGCGGTTTCGGCCCTCTTGACGGTGCCGGCGCAGACGCCTATAATGCCGCCGTCATGGGGCTTCGGGGGTCTTCCGAATGCCCTGGCTTCGTTCCACCCGGGGGGGCTGAGGCATGTGGTCCTTGATCATCAGCGCAATCGTGATCGGCATCATCGCGTCCATGGTCTGGATGGCGACGCACCGCCTGGCGGCGGTGATCGGCGTTACCCTTGTGCTGTTCCTGCTGGCGGCAGGGGGCGTCGTCGGTCTCTCGTACTACATGGCGACGCAGCATCGGAAGACGGTGGACACCGTGAAAGCGAGCGAATGGCCGATCGACATCGGGAGCGTGGGCGGGGGCGGGGTGTCGACGGTTGCGGACGACTACGTCCTCTGGGTAAAGAACAAACGCGGCGGGCTGACCCAGAAGAAGATCCCGATGAGCATGACGCGGACCGAGAGCCGCTTGCGCGCCGACCCGTGCGTCCAGGTCTGGGAGGAAGTGACGGTCGACGATCCCGATGTCCCGAAGTCGAGCTGGTACCTGCGGATGCCTCTGGGCCAGCGTCAGGCGCTCTCGCACTACGTGCTCGTCATGCCCGAAGACGCGGTGATCGACTGAGCCTGCCCGCCGCATGGGTGAAAGGTCGCATTGCGGGGGAACCGCGTAGGACGGCGAGGCGCTCGCCTGCCGAAGCGCACATAGGATGGCCGCTCTGCGAAGCTCGGAACAGGCTTCGCGGGACGCGCCTCACACATTGCCCCGTGTGCTTCTGGCCTGCGTCCGTGCGCTCACGGTGCCGGGGCGCCGGCCTGCGTCGCGGTTTCCAGCTCCGCGGCTCGCCTGATGTGGCGGGCTGCTGCTGCCTGGTCGCCCAGGCGCCCGTAGGCGTCGGCGAGCAGGCGGTGAACGCGGGGATCCTCCGGGCCCAGGGCGAGCGACTTTTCCAGGTGGGGCACGCCGTCGGCCAGGTCGCCAAGCTGGAGGAGCAGCATCCCGAGGTTGCAGTGCGCGTCCGACAGCTCCGGATCCAGGGACACGGCGCGGCGCAGGTACTGGACGGCCGAGCCCGCTTGTCCCAGCATCCCGTACGCCGTGCCGAGCTGGGCATGTGCCCTGGCCATGCCGGGGGCCAGCCCGACCGCCTGGCGCAGGGCCTCGACGGCCTTTGCCGGCTGGTTGGTGCGGATGTAGGCGACGCCGAGGCGGAAGTGCGCGTCGGCCGAGGTCGGGTCGAGCGCCGTTGCCTGGCTCAGGGGCTCGATGGCGGCGTCGCACCGGCCCATCAGCAGCAAGCACATGCCGAGTGAGTTGTTTGCCTCCGCCGAAGCCGGCTCCCTGGCGACCCACTCCTGGAGGGCGACCAGCGCGTCATCGTAGAGCGCGTAGCGGAGCAGCCCGCGCGCGCGTTCCCGCAGCTCCGGCAGATCCAGGGCCGCGATGTCGACGCCGGCGCTCAGGCGAAGCCTTTCCCGCGCCGCCGCCACCAATCGGGCGGCCGGATGCTCGGGCGCCAGCGCCAGGGCCCTGTTGATGGCCTCGACCTGCTGCGTCTTGCGCTGGGGGCTCAGGGTGAACGCGCGCAGAAGGAGATCGTTCGCCGCCTCGATGCGCTTGACCTTCTCGACGAACTCCTCCTTGTCCTGCAGGGCCTCGACGTTCGTCACGTGATTGAGGATCGAGTCCCTGTGCCTGGCCAGCAGCGCATAGCAGTCGACGACCATGTCCGCCAGGCTATAGAGGCGGGAGTACATGAACTGAAGCACGGGCCGGTAGTTCACGCTCAGCGGCGCGTCCGCCAGCTCGGCCTCCATGCCCTCCACCTTGGCAAGGTGGCATGCCAGCAGCACGGCCGGGTCGTCCAGGTAGACGGACTTCAGGTCCTCTCGCGCGAAGCGGTTGAAGCGTTCGAGGAAGCGGGCCGCGTCGACCCGGAGGGGCTCCTCGCTGCCGACTATGAGGGCGTGTTTGTTCTCCTGGCTCAGGGCGGTCCAGACGTAGACGTGCGGGAAGACGTCGTGGAAAGTCCTCAGGATGGTCTTGACGTCCCGCAGCGGCATGTCGAGCGGGAGCCAGCTTGTCATGATGCCGCCAGGCTTGAGGCAGCGGCGGCCGTTGCGGAAATGCTCCAGCGTGAACAGCATGGACGGGCCGGCCTGGCTGGGCCAGGTGGCGTCGTTGGCGATCACGTCGTAGGTCTGGTCGGTGTACCTCAGGTAGGCCGCCGCGTCCATCAACACGATGTGGCACTTCGGGTCGCCCAGCACGCCGCCGTTGATGTCGCTGAAGTGCTTCCTCGCCATCTCGAGCATGACGGGGCTGATCTCGGCGCAGTCGAACCGGTCCACGTCGTAACTGGCGAAGATGCGGGCCGTCTCCCCGCTGCCGAACCCGATCTGGCAGATGGCCTTCGGGTCGGGATGGATCAGCATCGGCACGTGGGCCTGGAGCTTCTGCGTGTTGCGCAGGATGTAGTTGGTCCCGGCCACGTCCGTGGCGCCCGCCGCGATCACCTTGTATTGCCCTTTGAGCTCGCTGACGACCACCACGCCTTCGGCGCCCTCGCCGTACCCGATCAGGGACACGTCCTTGCCGCGGTTGGCCAGGGCGATCGACTGGTGGGCGAGGAAGTACTTCGGCAGCAGGGCCGCCGGCGTCACGACGAACACCAGGAGCGCGATGATCCATATCGGCGCCACCGCCCTCACGCGCGCCAAAGCGCGCCTGCCGGTCGCGGCTTCGGCCCCCGGGGCGCGGGCGATCAGGATGATGCTGCCGCTGGCCACCATCAGGAACGAGACGAGCGTGAGTGACCTTTGCGTGCCGAGCGCGCCTACCAGCACGAATCCCGTCACCAGGGCGCCGCTCACCGCGCCGATCGTGTTGAAGGCGTATATGCTGCCCACCGACCGGCCGGTGCGCTCCACGCCTGCGGCGAACAGATGGCAGGCAATGGGGAACGCAGCGCCCATGAGGACCGTCGGCACGATCATGATTGCCACGCTGACGGCCAGATGGGCGAGCGCCTGCCCGGCGAAGGAGTGGTAAGGGATCCGCGGTGCCAGGAGAAGGAAGACGCCGGCCATGCCGGCCACGCCGATGGCGGCCTCCATGTAGCCGAAGATGCGCCAGTAGGCGCTGGAGCGCACGTTCCTGCGGACCAGACCGACCAGCGCCCCGCCCAGCCCGAGCCCCAGAAGGAACGCCGTCAGCATCGTGCTGAACGCGTAGACCGTGCTTTTGAACCTGAACTCCAGCAGCCTGGTCCAGAGCACCTCGTAGGAGAACGAGACGAAGCCCGAGACCGTCACGGCCGCAAGCAGCAGCGCCACGTGGCCCCCGCTCAGCGCGGCCGGCGCGGCGCCGGGCGTCTCGGCCGGCTCGGCCTTGACTTCACCGCCTGCCGGCAGGGCGTCCAGGACCAGGAAGACGGCCGCCAGTGCCAGGTTGACGGCTGCGGCCAGATGCACGGTGCGCAGGACGCCGAATGCCTGAATCAGGAAGAACCCGGTCAGGAATGCGCCCGCCGCCGCGCCCAGCGTGTTGGCCCCATAGAGCAGGCCGACGGCCGGTCCGACCTGCCGGCGACGGGCGGCCAGGAAGCGGCTCAAGACGGGCAGCGTGCCTCCCATCAGGAAGGTCGGGACGAGCAGGATGGCCGCTGAGAGGGGCACCTGCACGAGGATCAGCCGGCCCGGGCTGTAGGACGCCCGGAAGACGGCTCCATAGAAGCCCTCCGCGCGCTCGAGTAGGGGCGGCACCAGGACGGCCGATACGGCTATCCCGGCCTCAAGAAGGGCGAACAGGCGCAGGTGGCGGCGCGCCCGGTCCGCCACCTTCCCGAAGGCGAAGGTCCCGAGCGCCAGGCCCGCCATGAAGACCGAGATGACGACGCTCACCGCGTAGGTCGTGTTGCCGAAGACGATCGTGAAGATGTGCTTCCACGCCACCTCGTAGATCAGGCCTGCCGAGCCCGAGATGAAGAACAGCGCGCACAGGCACGCGGCGAGCATCACGCCGCTTGCCGGCTGTCCTTGATCGGCGTGCCGTTCTGGATCGTTGGGGGTCATGGAGCATCCCGGAGAGAAGGCGGAGCCGTCCGTGGCCTGGGTCGGCACATTCTAAGGCTGCGCACCGGCCTTTTCCAGCGGCGTCAGCCGCGGGGGTGAAGGCGCCGCAACCTCTCGTGGCAGGCCCGGGCCACGTCCGGCCGTCCCAGCCGCGCGAAGCCGTCGGCGATCCTCGACATCAGCTCGAAGGTCACCTCGCGCCGTCGCTCGTGCGGGGTCGCCTTGGGTGCGTCCACGCGCCGGCGGACGTGCAGGGGCTCGCCGAAACAGAGCGAGATGGGCGCGGGCCGGGGCAGGGGACGGCCGCGGCCCCAGGCGCCATAGGCGCCGCAGATCGTGACGGGAACCAGCGGCGCTCCGGTGCGGAGGGCAAGCGTTGCCGCGCCCTCCTTGGGTTCTTCGAGCAGGCCGTCGTGTGTGCGGCCCCCTTCGGGGAAGATGCCGCAGACGTGGCCCTCTTGCAGCGCGCGGACCATCCGGGCCAGTGCGGTCGGTTCGGGTCCGTCCAGGTCAATGGGGATCGTCCCGGCCAGCCGCATCAACGTGCCCAGGACGGGCATGTTGCAGAAGTAGTCCCAGCCCAGGAAGATCACGCGGCGGCTCGCGGCCATGCTGATCAGCACCGGATCGTACCAGCTCTGGTGATTGGCGGCCAGGATGGCGGGCCCTTCGCGCGGCACGTTCTCCGCCCCGTACCACCTGAAGCGATGCATGGCGGCGAAGTACGGGAAGAACAAAGCGCGCGCAAGGCGGTCGGTCCACGGATTGTCAGAGGCTCGACCCATCGGCTGGCCTCACCTTGTAGATGCAGACCAGGCCCATGCTCAGCAGCACGGTCTGTAGCAGCAGGCCCAGGCGGTAGCCGCCGGCCTCGATGCCGGGGATACGCAGGTCGGCCACCACGCCGAAGGCCACCGGCCCGATGATGGAGAGCTTGTGGCCGACGTTGTAGAGACCGAAGTACTTGCCGATCTGGCCGGGCGGCGCGAGCTCCACCAACAGCTTGCGGCCGGCCACCCACATCGTGCTGAGGCCGTATCCGCCCAGCAATATGAAACCCACGATGAAGACCGGGAAGCTGCGGGATGTGCCCCCGATGAGCAGGGCGGCCAGCACGCAGATCCCCGCCGATATCATCGTCCTGCGCGGACCGAACCTGTCGCTGAGCAGTCCGCCCGCGACGGCCAGCAGCCCCGCCGCCAGCGAGAAGGGCAGCATCCACAGGAGCGTCTGACGCTCGTCGAGGCCGAAGACGTTCACCAGGTAGGGCGCATAGGCGACTATGCCCGTGTTGAGTGCGTCGACGCACAGGAAGTTGCCCAGCAGGAAGAGCATGACGGGCCTGTGGCGCGGCAGCGCGCGAACGGTGACCAGCACGCGCTTGGAGGCGAGCCGCAGAATGCCCGTGCCGCGGGGCGTCCGCTTCGTAGCGGGCTTCTCGGGGACGAACAGCAGCAGCGGCAGGCTGAAGAGCAGGAAGAGCGCCGCCGCCGTCGCGAACACCGGCCTGAGCGGGTGCTCGCCGTAAGCCTGCCCGTAACGGGCGACGACGAAGAAGCCGATGGGGATCGCGAAGGCCGTCCCCGCGTAGCCGAGTCCGACCCCCATGCCGCTCACCGCGCCCAGCTTCTCGCGGGGCGCCAGCGTGGGGAGGAGGCTATCGTAGAAAGTCAGGGAGAGATTGTAGCAGAAGTTGGCGACGAAGAAGAACGCCAGGATGAGCCATGCCGTCCCCGCCGCGCTCATCGCCGCGCAGGAGGCGCATGCCAGGACGGTCAGGACAACCAGATAGCGCTTGGGCCGGCCCGTCCGGTCGGACGCCTCGCCGGCGAACGGCAGGAGCAGGCCGCTGAGGACGAGCGAGGCGGCCATGGTGATGAAGGTGTACTTCTCGACGCCCGTGAATCCCTTCACGTGCAGCGCGATGGCGTAGGACACGACGAGGGCGGAGTAGATCGTGTTGGCGAAGTCGTAGAGCGCCCAACTGACCGCCCGGCCCCAGAGGACCCTGTGTGGGCTTCCGCGGCGGCCTTCGTGCAGCTCGGTGGTAGGTCCCTTCATCGTGGCGACACCACGGCGTCCGGGGGAGTCACTCGCCGTCCCTCGGTTCCATGAGTGCGTTGGTCCAGGCCAAGCGACCGTGCTCGTCTTCGATCTCGACGCGCAGGTAGGCGTGTCGACCGGTCACTGCAAACTCTCCCTCCGTCACGGTCTTGCCCGTGCCCGCGAAGACGCGGTCGCCCCACGCAGTGTTGTCCACCAGGCGTATCATGCTCACGGGACTGGTGCGGACGCTGATCCGGCCCTGCTCGACGTGGATGCTCTTGAACAGGGGGCCCTGCGTTGAGTAGAAGCTGCCCGCCTGGATGCTGTTCAGGATGCTGTCCCGGTTCAGCGCCGGGGCAGAGACCATGATCCAGCCGCCGTCCCAGGGCTCATTGCCGTTCAGGTGGGCATCGTCAACGCTGAACGCCAGGGTCCTCGGATCCTCCGCCAGCATGCGGTCCCAGTGGTAAGTGCTGAGGGACTTGCCATTCAGGTAGTTGCAGATGTGGTTGTAGGCTTCGACGCCGTCGAACGCGTGTCTGAGGGAGTCCGCAACGCTGTTGCCGCTCCAGCAGGGATGTGCGAGCACGACGATGGCCCCGGCCTGCTGCAGGTGCGTAAACTGCTGATCGAACGAGACGCCGTTGAGCAGCGATCCGCTGTAGCCGAGTCCGAGCGCGTGGAACCATGCACCGGTTCCGTCAACGCCGTCTATCTCCACGCCATTCAGTGCAAGCAGGGGCAAGTCCGGCTGACCCTCGATGTCGGCCACGCGTCCGTGGTCCGTGATGAAGACGAAGTCGTAGCCTCGCTCGGCGTACATGGTCGCGACGGTACGGTAGTCCTTCCCGCCGTCGGAGAACGTCGTGTGGATGTGGGCGTTGCCTTTGAACCACGGGCCGTCAGCGTTGCACCTGTCCGCAATCGGCTGCATGTCTTCCTCGCCGCAACAGGGGAGCGCTCGAGCGCCGCTCTCCGGGGCTACTGCCCGAACGCGGCGCCCATGTTGCGCAGGACGTTGGAGTAGATCGCCACCTTCTTCTGGACGTTCTCCTCGGTGTCCTCCCTCGCGTAGTCGACCTGGTTGAGGACGATGCCGCCCTTGCCGAGGGGGTACTTGACCAGGCCGCCGGGCTTGGTCAGGAGCACGACCCGGCCGTCGAAGTCGTCCGGCACGCGGCGGAACAGCTCGACGTTGTCAATCCCCACGAGCTTCTTGTCGGAGGTGCCGGGGTGGAAGCTCTTGATCCTGATCGTGACCGTCGAGGCCGTGCGCGGCTCGAAGTTGATCTCTTGCTTCCCGGTGATCGGCGCCATGGCGAAAGGCACGGCCGTGGCCTCGTCGCCGTCGAAGATCACTTCGATGTCCTTCGCGAAGTAGTAGCTGCCGCTGCCCCAGATGTCCATGTGCGTGAACGTCTCGGGCCGGTCGTAGAGGAAGTCGACCTGCGGCGGCTGCTCGCCTTCGCCGAAGTAGCAGATGTACTGCCAGAAGTCCTCGTTGGTCAGGCCATTGGTGAGCTTGGTCAGGTACTCGTTGCCGACCTTTCCGAACGACGCGATCTCCCGGCCGTCCACCACGGAGGTGAAGGTGCGGTCCGAGACCCAGAACAGGTGGGCCCAGGGGGCAAGCACCTCGTTGCTCACCATGTTGACGTCGCGATCGCTCAGGCCGAGCAGCAGGGGATCCGCCCTGGCCTGGAGCACGACGGCTTCCCGGCGGAAGGGCCGGATGCGGTGCCGGAAGCCGACCAGCTCGTTGAACGCATCCAGGCCCTCCTCGTCCAGGCCGACCAGCATCAGCCATCCGCCGTCATTGCAGAACGAGAGCACCTCCTGCTTCCGTTCGTTGAGGCCCGCGAGGGCCTGGGGCGTGGCTCGCACGATGCGGACGTTCGCCTCGCGCGCAAGGGCCGCGTCCAGGTCCGCCGCGCGGTCGCACTTCACGCCCACCTGGTCCAGAAAGGCGCCCAGTTGCCCGTCATCGGCCAGGTACGCCACGGTCTTTCCCGGTTTGGCCTCTGCTTTCTGCGCCGCCCAGGCCAGCATGTTGTGGAGAAGGCGATCGGCGACGGGCTCGACGCCGAGCTTTTCGGCCACCAGCATCTGGCAGAGCAGGTAGCTGCCGCGGCCGACGGGGATCTCGAGCATGGGCGCAAGCCCGAGCTCGTGCCCGGCCTGGACCAGGGAGATGGCGCCGCTGCCGGCGGATGCGTAGCTCAGGCCGAAGGACGTCTCATCGCCCGCCCAGGTGAAGAAGTCCCGTTCCTTCAGCCCGTCCAGCACGGGATGGGCCAGCGCCACGGGGAAGGCTATTCGGCCGGACTGCCCGCCGGCCGCGCGGAACTCCGGACGCGGCGCCTCGTCCGGCCTTTGCCCTGCCAGATGAACGCCGCTCACCGGCAGGTCGTCGCCCTCGAGCGCGTGTTGCTGCCTGAGCAGGATGGCCGTCTTGCCGGCCTGGACGAAGGTCCGGATCGCCTGCGCCTCCGCGTCCTTGTTCTCCTCGCTCAGGGCGCTGCTGCCGATGAGCAACACCTTGGCTGCGTCGGGCAGCCCGTCCAGCGCCTTCACCGCCGTGTGCGGCTGCCCGATCCCGTCCAGCCATGCGTTCACGGTTCCCTCGGGGTCGTAGACGCAGAGCCCGTCGGCGTCGAGCCCGTCGATCCTGCCCAGCGGCGGCAGCACGCTGACGGGTCTGGTGTCGTGGAAGACGCGCTCTCCGCGCGCGTACAGCTCGATTTCGAGCTCGCCGTCGGCCCGGGCCTTCACGGCGGGCAGTTGAGCTTCGAGGGAGTCCTGTTCAGCGCGCCCCGGCGGCACCTGGTAGGTCTTTTCGCCGGCGGCGGCCTCGCGGCCGTCCAGCACGACCTTCCACTTTAGCGTGAGGGCATCATCCAGGTGGCCGTCGTTGAAGACCTTGATGGTGCGCTGCATGGTGGAGCCGGGGTAGAAGCAGGAGTTGTACTCGCGCACGAAGGCCGCTCGGGGCTCGAACGAGACCAGCGCCTCGGGCAGCGCGCCGACCCACGGGCAGATGGCGGTCACGCCCTGCCAGCGTGCGCCCTCGACGCCGATGCGGGCGTAACGCGCCGCCGCCTCGTTGGCGTGACTCTTGCCGCGGTACACGTCGGGCCCGCCGACCCAGGCCATGGCGGACACGTTGCCCGCGTAGTAGAAGACTTCGCCTTGGACGAGCGGCCGCTTGCCGTCCCAGGCGTACTGGTCCATGCTCCGGTCCCAGGTTCCGGTCGGCACCCACTCGCCCTCTCTGAGCCCGTAGGAGTAGGACTCGGTGGGGACGGAGCTGCCCTCGGGCCAGGTGTAGTGCTGGCAGTTGATTTCCCCACGGCGGTTCAGGTCGCCCGCGCCGTCCTCGAAGCTAGCGCGCGTGGGGTCGAGTTCCCTGGCCAGGTCGCTGAGCTCCTGGGCTTTGGCCATCCACTTCAGGTTGTCCTGCGCGTTGTAGGCCAGGCGCGCCGTGATGAAGATCATCTCGTTGCCGAGGCTGTACATCATCACGCTCGGGTGGTTCCGGTAGGCCGTGACGACCTGCCGGACGTGGTTCTTGAAGTTCTCCCACACGAGCGGGTTGGCCAGGTTGTGCGTGATGAACATCCCGTCGATGCAGGTCGAGAGCCGTCCCGGCACGCCGTAACGGTCGAAGAAGTCCAGCGCCCTCTCCCGGCAGCCCCAGAGCCCGTCGCTGTCGCTGCCGATGCGATGGAAGCGGTCCTTGTGGGCGTGGTAGCTCTCCAGCCACTGCTCCTGGGTCTCGACGTGGCCCACGTCCACCCAGTTCCAGAAGTGCCAGGCGATGCCGTTCAGCAGGAAGTCCTTGCCCTCGATGGACACCTCGCGGAAGCCGAACAGCTCCTCCTGGACGTCGATCGGCTTGCCGCCGCGGCTCACCGTGGTGCGCATGACGTAGAGGTCCGGATGGTCCTCCGGCCACCAGAGCTTCGGATCGGCCCACGCGCCGCCGAGGGAGACGACCTCGCTGCCGCCGGCGGGCACCGCCACGTCCGCAGGTCCGAACGCCTTTTCCACCTGGCCGGTCCTCTCGTTGACCGCTTCGCAGAGCACGGACACGTCCGCGGCTTCGCCTGTGGCGTTCGTGACCGTGACGTCTGCGTCCAGGCGCCTGTCCGCCACGCTGGTCCGGATGAAGATGTCCGACGTATAGGCCGGGCCGGTCGCGACGAGCTTGACGGGGTTGACGATGCCGACGGCCAGCCCGTCCCCTTCGCCCTTGGTGGACGGGTATATGGCGTCGACGAAACGGTAGTTCTCCTTGAAGTCCCCCTCGTAAGGCCTGTTGCGCAGGTGGTCGATCGTCTCGTTCTCGCCGGGCTCCAGGGCGTACCAACTGCTCTTGATGCCGATGGTGACGGTGTTGACCTCGCCCGGCCGGACGGCCCTCGTGACGTCCACGTCCCATGGCACCAGGACGGACTGGCGTCCGCCGACGTACTGGCCGTTGACGAAGACGCCGGCGATCCAGTTCGTCCCACTGAAGTGCAGATGGAAGCCCTGTCCCTCGAATTCGGCGGGCACTTCGACGCGGGCGCGGTAGAGCAGCCGATGGCCGAACTTCAGGTCGGCGCGGCTGCGCGCGTCGCCCGGCACTTCGATGCCGCGCCATTTCAGCTCGTACTCTTCCGGCCGCGGCAGGGCCTTGACCGGCTCGTAAGTGTCCTTGTCCATGTCGGGGTCGTCGTATCGCGCGACCTGCCACGGCCCGTCGAGCGGCAGCTCGGGCCTCGTGGCGTCGGCGCCGCGCGCGGGCAGCCGGAAGACCTGCTCGGCGGCCCGGCGGTCGATCTCTGCGTCGTACTGCTGGCCGGGGCGCAGGAGGCCGTCCGGCGTGAAGCTCCCCTGGCCCTCGACGAACGCGATGCAGTCCAGGGCGATGATGAGCCTGCCGTCCCGTCCCGGCTCGACGCAGCGGATGTCCAGCGCGTTGCGTCCCTCCCGGAGGTCGACCGAGCCGAGCTTGCCCCAGCCGACCTCCGCCCAGACGCCGATCTCCAGCAGGTTGGCGGTCAGGTCTTCGGGGCCGAAGCGAGTCCATTCGCCCCCGTTGACGCGCCACTGGAGCGGCGCCCGGACGCCCTCGAACCCGAGGCGGAGCCAGAGCTCGTAGGACCCGGCCATCGGTGCGTTCGCCTCGTAGGAGAGGGCCATCCCGCCCTCCGGCATGGGATCGGGGACCTGATCCTTGCCGAGCCCCACGTGGAGCCACTTGCCGTCTGAGAAGACGGGTCCCCAGCTCTGGACTTCGTACTCGAAGCTGGCGCGCGAGGGGCTCTCGCCCTCGAGCCAGATGACGATCGGTCCCTTCGCCGCCGGCTGGGCGGCTGCGTTCACGCAGGCCGTGACGGTTAGAAGTGCCAGGCCAAGCAGGAATGTGCGCGCCATGGGTCATCCTCCAATGCAGGCAATGCCGGCGGGCCGTTGCGGCTTCGCCCGCGCGTTCCCCCGGATTGTACGTGGCGGTCCTCCTTTATCAAGCGCAGGTGACCCCGGCCGCCTTGCCGAACGGGCCGGGGCGGGGTATAAAGCTGGAGCCGCACACAGGAAGGGAGCGATCATGCCCGGCAAGCTCAGAGTATCCGGCGTCCAGATGGCGGTGACCGACGACGTAGCGGCCAACGAGAGCAGGATCGTCCGGGCCATTGAGCAGGCGGCTGCGGACGGTGCCGACTTCCTGCTCACGCCGGAGGGGTCGCTCTCCGGGTATCGGGCCGGCTTTGACCGGGCCGAGGTGGCCGATGCGGCCGAACGGCTCGCCGTCTGCGCTCGCGCGGCGGGCGTCGGCCTGGCCCTGGGCACCTGCTACAAGGAAGCTCAGGATGACCGGGAGTACTGCTACAACCAGGTCCGCATCTACGCGCCCGGCGGCGAGTTCCTCGGCTGCCACGCCAAGATCCTCCGGTGCAGCCCCCTGGACCACCCCGGCACGGGCGAGATGACCGACTACGTCGAGGGAACGCTGCGGACGTTCGAGCACGGCGGCGTCAGGTTCGGCGCACTGATCTGCAACGACCTCTGGGCGACCCCCGGCTACACCACCATGCCGAACCCCTACCTGCCCTGGCAGCTCAGCCGCATGGGGGCGGAGCTCATCCTGCACGCCGTCAACTCGGGGCGCGGCCTGCGCGCCCGGCCCTTCCACGAGTCGAGCGTCGCCCTCTGGTGCCACACCCTGGCGATCCACGTCGTCGAGGTCAACGCGTCCCAGGGCGACGATCCCGTGAACGCGCGCTCGGGCGTCGTCGGACCGGACGGGGAATGGCTGGTCATGGCGGCCGACACGGGAGAGGCGCAGTTCACGTGCGACATTGTGATCGAGTGATGGTCACGCGCACCGTCAACCCGGGAGGACCGAGCAGATGGGAGCCCGAAGCGAGGAGGCGAGCGGCGGGCCTTTCCGTTACTGCCTGAACACGAGCACGATCCGCGGACAGGGCCTGGGCCTCGTGGACGAGATCGCGGTCACGGCGCGAGCCGGCTACCAGGGCATCGAGCCCTGGATACGGGAGCTGGACCAGTATGTCGAGTCCGGCGGCGGCCTGGACGAGCTGGCCCGCCGCATCGAAGACCGGGGGCTCTCGGTCGAGAACGCCATCGGCTTCTTCGAATGGGTGGTGGACGATGACGCCTTGAGGGCGAAGGGCTTTGAGGAGGCCCGGCGCAACATGGAGATGGTCAGCCGGATCGGCTGCCGGCGCCTGGCCGCACCGCCCTACGGCGCCACAGGCGTCTCCGGCCTGGACCTGCGCCGCGCCGCCGAGCGCTACCGCGAGCTGCTTGAGCTGGGGGACCGTTACGGCGTGACGCCCATGGTCGAGTTCTGGGGACCGTCGCAGAGCCTGGGGCGGCTGAGCGAAGCCCTCTACGTGGCGGCCGAGAGCGGCCGGCGCGACGCCTGCGTCCTGGCGGACGTCTTCCACATGTTCAAAGGCGGCAGCCCCTACGAAGGGCTCAGGCTCGTCGGGCCCGGCACGATCGCACTGCTCCACGTCAACGACTTCCCCGGCGGCCTCAAGCGGCAGGACGCCGCAGACGCGGACCGCGTTTACGCGGGAGACGGCGTTGCGCCCCTTCCGGCGATCTTCAAGGATCTGTATGACGTGGGCTTCCGCGGCCCGGTCAGCCTGGAGCTGTTCAACGAGGCCTACTGGCGGCGCGACGCGCTTGCGGTCGCCCGCACGGGCCTGGCGAAGCTCCGCGCGGTCGTCGAGGCGGCGCTCCCCAAACGAGAGGCGAGATGACCTGGCGCGCGTTCTTCATCGGACTGGCCGCCGTCGCGCTTATCGCCGCCGTCACGCCGTGGAACGACTTCGATAAGGGCAACACGTTCATCACGGGCAACCACTTCCCGCCCGGCGCCGTGGCCGTCCTGCTCGTCCTGACCCTCGTGGTCAACATCGCGCTGAAGCTGGTCCGCCGCCGGTGGGCGCTGGGCCAGAGCGAGCTGATGCTCGTCTGGTGCATGATGATCGTGGCCTGCACCGTGCCCGCCAGCGGTCTGATGCGCTACCTGTTCTCGATACCTGCCTCGCCGGCCTACTACGCCGCCCGGCCGGACCTGTTCTTCGAGGATTACGTGCTCAAGGACGTGCCGCGCGACCTGGTCCTGACGAAGGACATGAAGTCCGCGGCGGCGAGGTGGTTCTTCGAGGGCATCCCCCGCGGCGAGGCGGTGCGGATCCCGTGGGGGCCGTGGACGAGGCCCCTGATCGCGTGGGGCATCTTCGCCTTCCTGTTCTACCTGGCCACGTTCTTCATCGGGGGCATGCTGCGCAAGCAATGGGTGGAGTCCGAGAGGCTCATCTTCCCGCTGGCCCGGGTGCCGTTGGAGTTCACGGCGGATGCCGGCGAGCCGCGCCTGGTGCCCGGCGTCGTGCGGGACACGGGCTTCGTGGTCGGCGTCATTGTTACGCTCGTCTTCGCGTTGATCCGCAGCATGCCGGTGATGACGGGGGCGGAGCAGGGCTGGCGGCCGGAGGTGCCGATCCAGGACGTGCTCTGGGGCACGCCCATCCAGTACCTGGACATGGGGTCGGGGTACATATACCCGATCGCCATCGGGTTCGCGTTCCTGGTGCCGAGCGACACCTCGCTGAGCATCTGGTTCTTCTTCATCTTCACGCGGCTCGAGCTCCAGTTCTCGAATTGGATAGGCCAGCCGATCGAGAGCGGCACGTGGGGGCCGTTCATGGCGTGGCAGCAGGCCGGCTCGTACGTGGTGTTTGTCCTGATGATGTTCTGGGCCGCGCGCCGGCATCTCTGGGCCGTCTTCAAGAAGGCGACCGGACTCGACGCGTCCGTGGACGACAGGGAGGAGCCCATCGGCTACCGGCTCGGCTTCTGGGGGTTTGTGGTCTCGTTCCTGGGCATGGGGCTATGGCTGTGGCACTACGGCATGAACTTCCTTGTCGCGCTGCTTTTCCTGGCCCTGATGTTCGTGCTGGTCCTGGGCCTGGCGCGCCTGATAGCGCAGGGCGGCGTGTTCTTCGTCCAGCAGCGGTGGCAGCCTCCGGACGTGCTTCACAGCATCAGCGGGGGGCGGGCGTTCGGCGCCGCGGCGGCCGTGGTCGCGCAGATGCAGAACGCCATCTTCATCTATGACGCGCGGGAGATCCTGAGCGGCCACGCCATGAACGCCCTGCGCGTGGCGTCGGTCTTCAGGAAGCATCGCCGCCTGTTCCTGCCGGCGATGTTCGCCGCGCTGATCGTGGCCATGCTCGTATGTTCGTGGGCGACCCTGAAGGTGTACTACAGGGTGGGCGGATACAACATAGCCAACCCATGGGGCACCCGCGCGCACCCCATCGAGACCTTCACCAAGGCCCACCGGATGATCACCGAGCCCGCGCAGTCGGCCGATCCGCGCTACGGGCCGATGGCGCTGGGCGGGGCCATCATGTTCTTCGTGACTTTCATGCGGGGCCGGTTCTACTGGTGGCCCCTTCACTCGCTGGGGTTCCTGATGGCGGCCAGCTACGCCGCGAACACGCTCTGGTTCAGCTTCCTTCTGGGCTGGCTGACGAAGGCGGCCACGCTCAAGTTCGCCGGCGGGGGCACGCTTAGGACGCTGCGCAGCTTCTTCCTGGGCGTCATCATTGCCGAGTCGCTCGTGATCGCCATCTCGACGGCCCTTGGCCTGGCGGGCGTCAAGCTCGGCTTCATCTTCCTGCCCGAGTAGGGAGCCGGGCGGAGCACGGCCGCCCACGCGCCGGCGCGGCTCCATTTGACAGCTTCGTCGGCCGGCCCCTATACTCCGCGCCGTCCCCGCCCATCAGCCCGATGAGGATCCCGCCCTCGCAAAGGACGCAACGCAGATGACCTGGCGCGCATTCCTGATCGGCATCCTCGGCGTCGCGGGCCTCTGCTACCTCACCCCCATCAACGATTACGGGGTCGGCAACACCTTCCTGACGGGCAATCACTTCCCGGCGGGCGTGTTCTTCTTCCTCTTCGTCCTGATCTTCATCGTCAACGTTCTGGTCAAGCTGGTGCGCTCGCGATGGGCGCTGCGGCAGTCGGAGCTGATGCTCGTGACCTCCATGATGCTGGTCTCGGCCACGGTGCCGGCCAGCGGGCTGATGCGTTACTGGTTCCCGATGACGGCGGCCGCCCCGTACCTGGCCCAGAGGCCTGACCTCTACTGGGAAGACGACGTCCTGAAAGCGGTGCCCGACGGCATCGTGCTGAGCAAGGACCCCAAGTCCATGGTGGCCCGGAACTTCTTCGAGGGAACGCCCCACGGGGAGCGCGTGCGCGTGCCGTGGGGAGCATGGACGAAGGTCTTCGCCACCTGGGGGACCTACATCGGCTTCTACTACATGGCCACGTTGTTCCTCTGCGGGGTGCTGCGTCGGCACTGGGTGGAGAACGAGCGGCTGATCTTCGCGCTGGCCCGCGTGCCGCTGGAGCTGACCGAAGGAAGCGACGGGCCGCGCCTGCTGCCGCCCCTTGTTCTCAGTAAGCCCTTCCTGGCCGGCACTATTGCCAGCATCGTTTTCGGCCTGATCCGGCTCTCTCCCGTCTTCCTGGGGCATGAGATGGCGTGGAAGCCCGTGGTGCCCGTGAACGCCATCCTCCAGGGCACGCCCCTGGAGCAGATGGGCATGGCGGACGGGCCGATCTACCCCATCTGCATCGGGTTCGCGTTCCTGGTGCCCAGCGACGTGTCCTTGAGCGTATGGCTGTTCTACGTCCTGATCGGGCTGGAGACGCTGCTGGCGTACTCCGTCGGCGCTCCCTTCGAGTCGGGGGTCTGGGGGCCCTTTATCCAGTGGCAGCGGTCGGGCGCCATGATCGCCTTCGCCGTGGGCATGCTGTGGGCGGCCCGCAGGCACCTCATTGCCGTGGCTCGCCGGGCGTGCGGATGGGGCGCAAAGGGCGGCGATGCGGACGAGCCGGTGGGCTACCGGCTCGGGTTCTGGGGACTGCTTGTCTGCCTGGCGGGAATGGTCGGTTGGTTCATCTACTTCGGGATGAGCCCGTGGGCCGCGGCGGGCATGGTGTTCCTGATCATGTGCGCCGTTCTGGTTCACGCGCGCCTGATCGCCCAGGGCGGGCTCTACATGACCGGCGGCGCCCCCAACCCGCCTGACCTGCTGCACTCCATAACCGGTGGGCGCGCCTTCTCCGCTGCGGCGGCCGTCGTGGCCAACATGCAGCAGGAGATATTCCACGACGCCCGCGAGTGGCTCAGTCCGCACGCCATGAACGCGATGCGCATATCGTCCGTATTCCCCGCGCGCCGGCGGCTGTTCTTGCCGGCGCTGGTCGCCGCGCTCCTCGTCGGCCTGATCGCCTCCGGCTATTCGACGCTGCACGGGGTGCACTATAACCTGGGCGCCCTGAACAGCAAGGACGCCACCTATAGCTGCAGGGACGTGCCGATTCGGGCCTTCGGGGCGGCCCACCTGATGATCGCCACGCCGGGCCAATCGGCGCGCCCGGAGTTCGCGGCCCTGGGCATAGGGACCGCCGTCATGGTGGGGCTGATGGTGCTGCGGCGCGCGTTCTACTGGTGGCCCGTCCATCCGCTCGGCCTGGCGCTGGCCACGCCGTGGCCGATGATGGAGCTTTGGTTCTGTTTCTTCCTGGGCTGGCTGGTCAAGGTCTCGATCCTGAAGTTCGGCACGGGCGGCACCCTGCGCGGCGCCCGGACGTTCTTCCTCGGCGTCATCATCGCCGAAACGACCATGGTGGGGCTGACGACGCTGGTGAGCCTGATCACGGGGGTGCGGATCGGCCAGGTCTTCCTCTCGGGCTGACCGCTGCGGCGCGGCGCCTTTGGCGCGTCGTCCGACGGCAGGCCGTGCATTGACAGCCTCCTTCGCTCGCTCTTATACTCACCTGCCTGCACGTGTCCCTGGCGAGGGCGCAGTCGCGTGACCTGGCGGGCGTTCATCATCGGTCTGGTCGGCGTAGTGGGCCTGTGCCTGCTGACGCCCGTCAACGACTACACCGTGGGCAACACCTTCCTGACGGGCAACCACTTCCCGGTGGGCGTGTTCTTCTTCCTCCTCATACTGACCCTTGGCGTCAACGTCGTCATCAAGCTGGTCAGGGCGCGCTCGGCCTTGAGGCAGTCGGAGCTGATGCTCGTCTGGTGCATGATGCTGGTTTCGGCCACGCTCCCGGCCAGCGGGCTGATGCGCTACTGGTTTCCGACGGCGGCCGCTGGTCCGTATCTGTCCCAGCGCACGGACCTGTTCTGGGAGGATGACGTTCTCAAGGAGGCCCCCGAGGGGATCCTGCTGAGCAAGGATCCCAAGGCCTACGCGGCCAAGAAGTTCTACCACGGCACGGAGTCAGGCGAGGTGATCCGCGTGCCCTGGGGCCAGTGGACGAAGGTGATCGTCAACTGGGGCATCTTCATCTGGCTCTACTACTTCGCCACGTTCTTCCTTCTGGGCATTCTGAGGAAGCAGTGGGTCGAGTCTGAGAGGCTGATCTTCCCGCTCGCGCGCGTGCCGATGGAGTTCACAGAAGGCAGCGGCGAGCGCCGTTTGCTGCCTGACCTGATGCGGGGCAAGCCGTTCCTGATTGGCGTGCTGATCACGGTGATCTTCGGCCTCATCCGCCTCTCGCCCTTGTTCTTCGGGAAGACCGAGGGCTGGCTCCCGCGCGTGCCCATCAACCAGGTGTTCTCCGACACGGACTGGTGGCGGATGCAGATCGACAACGGCTGGATATACCCCATCGGCATAGGGTTTGCCTTCCTGGTGCCGAGCGACATCTCTTTGAGCATGTGGTTCTTCTACATCTTCACGTGCGCGGAGATACTGATCGCCTACTACGTGGGCTCCCCGCTGGAGAGCGGGCCGTGGGGGCCTTTCATGAGGTGGCAGCAGATCGGCGCATTCGTCGTGCTGGCGCTTGGCCTTCTCTGGGCCGCGCGGCGTCACCTCTGGGCGGTCGTCAAGCGGGCGACCGGGCGCGGCCGGCAAGCCGACGATTCCGACGAGCCGATCGGCTACCGCCTGGCGGCCTGGGGATTGCTGGTCTCGGTGGTCGGCATGGTCGCGTGGTACATCTACTTCGGCCTGAGCCTGTGGGCGGCGGTCGCGCTTCTGGCCCTTGTGTTCTCGATCGTGCTCGTGCACGCCCGGCTGGTGACGCAGGGCGGCCTTTTCTTCACTCAGGAGAGCTGGAGCCCGCCCGACGTCCTTCACGACGTGACGGGCGGCCGGGCCTTCTCAGGAGCGGCCGCAGTCGTGGCCCAGGTCCAGCACGCCATCCTGATCTATGACGCCCGCGAGATACTCAGCCCCCACGCGATGAACGCGCTTCGGATATCGTCCGTGTTCGAGAGGCACCGCCGGCTGTTCCTGCCCATCATGTTGACGGCCCTCCTGGTCGGCATGGTCGCCTCCGGCTATTCGACCATGCGCTGGGTCTACTACGACATCGGCGCGCTGAACGTGAAGCAGACCCACAGCGTCCTCTACTATCCGATCTACCTGTTCGAAAGAACGCACATGATGATCGCCAATCCGGGGCAGTCGGCTCAGCCGCACTTTGGCGCTCTGGGGCTGGGGGCGGGGCTGATGTTCGTGCTCATGTTGATGAGGGGGATACTCTACTGGTGGCCGATTCACTCGCTCGGGTTTGCCGTGTGCGAGTCCTGGTGCATGAGACAGCTATGGTTCTCGTTCCTCTTGGGGTGGCTGACGAAGGCGTCCATCCTGAAGTTCGGCAGCGGGGGGACGCTGCGCGGCGCGCGGCAGTTCTTCCTCGGCGTTATCGTGGCCGAGATATCCGTCGTCGGCATCACGACGTTCGTCAGCCTGCTCACGGGCGTGCGCACCGGCTATATCTTCCTTTCGAGCTGAGGCGCGCTGGGGAGCAACCCGCGGGTGCGGGGGTGCCGCGAGCAACAGTGCGAGTAAGAGCAGGAGCAGGAGTAACAGTACGAGTAGCGGAACGGGAGCAGGAGTAAGAGCAAGAGAAGGAAAGCAGAATGGCGGAGGGGGAGGGATTCGAACCCCCGGTGCGCCAGAGGCGCACAACGGTTTTCAAAACCGTCGCTTTCGTCCGCTCAGCCACCCCTCCACAAGGGGACCGGGCCGTCTCGCGGTGCTTCGCCATGCGGGTGAGTTTCGCTCCGCAGCGAGGCTGGAGCGCAGCAGATCGCTCCGTCTTGGGTCCCCTTCATTGTCTGACGGGCTTGCGGCAGCGTCAAGGGAGCGCTCCTGAGCGCCGACCCTGCGGGTTACGTCCAGCACTCCATCCGGTCGTGAACTCCAGGCCGAGCGGCTGGAGCTTCTGTCAGCCAACCCGATACCGGCGAATCGGTCTGCGAAGATTCTGGAGTCGCTTACCCCCTGCCCGGCGCAGAAGCAAGTCTTGACACCAAAGTCCCCGCGAACTATCCTGCACTCGCCCGGGCGCCAGATCAGGGCGACTGCCGGCACGCACGCCCTACTGGCGTTCGGTTGGTGCCATTCGGCGCAGGTCGGTTGGACGCTGGGCCAGGACATGGAGGGCCGGCGATTGGCCAATGAGGGCATACCGAAAGCGCACTGCGACTTCTGCGACGGCGAGCTGGCCTTCGGCGAGGGCGGCATCAGCAACGCTGACCTCTTCCCCGGCTATCCGAGCGGCCGCCGCAGGCAGTCCCTCGGCTGCGTGGACTGCATGCGCCAGAGGGGGGCCGACAGCCAGCAGCTTGCGCTTGCCCGGAAGGCGGCCAGAACCTGGTGGGAAGGCCGACGGGAGGGCAGAGACATCTACGTCACACCGGACATGCTTGAATCGCCCCTACCGGTGCCCGAGCCGGGCGCGACGGCCGAGCGGGCCGCAGCGGACATGCTGCGAGCCAGGCCGCCGGCATCTGAGGAACAGGAATTCGTGGTCGAAGCTGGATCGGCCGAGCTGGCTGCCGCAATGGCTCGAAGGAAGATACCGCGAGGACATGTGGCCATCGTGCGGGAACTCTTGGATGGCCCAGAAGGCAAGGTGCGCTTGCGAGTGAAGTTCGGCAGGAGCCCGCTGGCTGACCTTGCCCCGAGCGCACGCAAAGCTGCTGAGGCCGAGAGACAGAGATGGCGGAACAGGGCCGCTGACTGGTGGGCCTCATCCGGGAGAAACTCCGCGTACTGCGACGACAACGGGTGCCTGGTTGACGGAGAGCTCAACACGTTCGCCAGCAAGCTGTTGCTGCCCGGCGATGGCTTCATGCCGGGAGGCAGGCCGATACTCTGTGAAGAGTGCGCAGAAAGGAGGCTCTGCGAGCAATTCGCCGGGGAGGTCGCCGTTCCCCCGACTGAGTCGGCGGGCACTGGGGAGCAGGCGCCAGAGACTGCCGCGGATGCCAGACCCGCAGCCGAGCTGGGCATCCCGGATGGGCTCGAGTTGGAGCTGGAGGCCGCGCCGCCGCAAGGTCGGCACGCTGCGCCGACCAGAGGCGGAGCCGCTGCAGCATCGTTCCAGATGCGCATCAGGAGCATCGCGCCCGCCGGATTCGTCGGCAAGGGAGTCATGGTAGCGGGGCGGCTCATCGGCACGCCCCCCCGCATCGGGGACACTGTGGAAGTCGTCGGCTCGCGCGGCGTGGCCCGCGCCCGGGTACGCGACCTCACGACCATCGCCGAGACGATCGCCTGGGCGGCCGAGGCGGGCGCGGAGGTGACAGTCTTCGGAGGCGGAGTGGCGAACGACGACTATGCGTTCGTGCTTGAGGGCATCGACGCTTCGGCAGTGGCCGAGGGAGATACGCTGCGCGGAGGCAAGGGCGCCCCCGCGACGCCGGCCAGAGCCGGATCGCGCCTGCCTGGTCCGAGGCCCGGGCAGACAGCCGCGCCCGCGGCGGCGGAAACGGCACCCGAACCCGCACGGGACACTGGCGATCTGGAGCTTGAGCTGGAGATCCCCGCGCCCGCCGTCGGGCGCGCTGCGCCGGTCAGAATGGGAACTACTCCGCCGTTGTTTGGCATGCGCATCGAGAGGGCCTCCGCAGGCCCCGGCGCGGGCCAGGTTGCGGAGGGGGGCACCCCGGCCGCCATGGTGCGGGGGCTGGTGCTGGCAGGCATCGGGGCGGCCATGTTGATCGGCTTGACCTGCTTCGCGCTGTTCGGCGAGGAGGGGCCGTTCCAGAGCACCGGAGGTCTGGAGGGTCTCATCCTCTCCGCTTTGGTGGTCAGTATCATCTCCCTTCTCTTGCCATTGCCGCTCCTGCTCGCGGGAGTCGCGACGATGCTGAAGGCCGGCCTCCTGCCGCGCGCGAGAGAGCGCTGGGAGTGGTGGAAGGCCAGACTGACGCTCGGGACTGGGGTCGGCCTGATCATCTTCGGACTCCTGCAGGAGCTCGGCCTGCTGGCCTTTGCCCTGGGCGTGGTCGGGGACTCCAAGGAGTTCTGGCCCGAAGAGCCCGCGGCACGGATCGGGGCGATCGGGATCCTCGCCTTCCCTCTACTTGTGGCTGCCGTCGGCGTCGCCGTAGTGGTGAAGTCGCGGAAGCCCACGCCTGATCAGGCAGCCCCCGCAGCCCGGCCCGAACCGATGGCACCCCGGGCGGCTCTTGCCAGCGCTTTGTCGGCTCATGCCGAGGTCTTCGCCAGCCCGATCGAGCATGCGAAAAGGGTTGGCCCTGCCCACGTGCCTGCATGTGGTGCGAGTCGTGGCGGTCGAAGGCTCCTGTGCTTCCTGAAGATGGGCCAAGAGCCGGCGGAGCCTCCCGCTTGGTGCAGCTCGGTCCTCCAGGACACACCAGGCTTTCCCGTTGATGGGATCTGCGCGATATGGGTCCAGAGGCTTGACCGCTACCCAGCATCCGTCTCCCTCTTTGTTGGAACGCATGCCATGGCCTTCTGCAGGACGCACGACCTCGGAGAACCGGTGCTTGACGACCTCGTCTTCCGAGAGAGCCGGGATCGGGACGGGAACAACGTGATCATCTATCGCGTCAGGCTGGAATGACGCGGCCGGGAACAGGGAGGCGACCGGGAGATGGACAGCCAGGGCATGCCAAAGGCACACTGCGATTTCTGCGACCGGGAGCTGGCCTTCGGGGAAGGCGGCATCAGCAACGCTGACCTCTTCCCCGGCTATCCGAGCGGCCGCCGCAGGCAGTCCCTCGGCTGCGTGGACTGCATGCGCCAGAGGGGCGCGGATATCCACCAGATTGCCCTGGCGAAGAGGGCCGCCACAGTCTGGTGGGAGGGAAAGCGACAAGGTTAGGCAGATCTACGTCACCTCGGACATGCTTGAATCGCCCCCATCGGTGCCCGAGCCGGGCGCCACGGCCGCGCGGGCAGCAGCGCACATGCTGCCGGCAAGCGCGCTGGATGTCGACGAGCTGGGACTTGAGCTCGCGGCGTCAACGCCCCGGGCCCGGCACGCTCCTCCGAGCAGGACGGGAGCCGCCGGGCCGTCGTTTCAGATGCCCATCAGGAGCATCGCACCCGCTGGGTTCGTCGGCAAGGGAGTCATGGTGGCCGGCCAGCTCATCGGGACGCTCCCTGTCGCTGTCGGTCGTGGCTATCGGCAGCGGGACCATGGCACCCGCCGCCAGGCCGATGACGGCAAGCACTATGACCAGCTTTCGCCTACGCCTCACCATGGGCTTCACACTGAAGCGCCCCCGTCCCGCGCTCCGAGTCCAATGAGGGTGCCTTCTCGTGGGAAGCGCTCGCCGAAAGGACTCGCGGCAGCGTCAAGGGAGCGCTCCTGAGCGCCGACCTGTGCGCGTGCGGGGTGCGTGCTACTGCGCTTCCTCGCGGTCGGGCAGGGGATGGACGACGATCCTGTTGCGGCCCGCCGCTTTCGCTTCGTAGAGGGCCCGGTCCGCTGTGGCGAGCAGGTCCTTCTCCGTCATTCGTTCGTGGTCGAACTCGGCGATGCCGAACGTGGCCGTTATGCAAAGCTCGGTTCCATTCTCCGCTTTGACGGTTTCGGCTTGCAGGTGTTTTCGAAGGCGTTCCGCACAGAACTTGGCGCCCTCGGCGGACGTCTGGGGCAGGATGACGCAGAACTCGTCTCCGCCGTAGCGCCCGGGGATGTCGTGCCCGCGCGTCTCGTTGGCCAGCAGCTTGCCGAACCTGGCCAGCACCAGGTCTCCCACGCCGTGGCCGTAAGTATCGTTGACCGCCTTGAAGCCGTCCACGTCGCACAGGCAGAGGGTGAGCGGCTGCTCGTATCGCTTCGCCGACTGGACAATGGCCGTGAGTTGGGTCATCAAGTAGTGGCGGTTGAAGACCCCGGTCAGGGAATCGTGCGTCGCCTCGTAGAGCAGCTGCTCTTCGGCGCGCTTGCGCGCGGTGATGTCCGAGCAGATGAGCAACGTGTCGATGGGATCGCCCTCGGCGTCCAGAACGGGGCTGCTGCGCACGAGGGCGGGGAACTCGCGTTCAGTCTGCGACCTCATCTGGAGTTCGCCCGTCCAGTCGTGGCCCGCCATGATGGCTTCAAGGAGCCGGACCGCCTCCGGGATGTTCACGCAGAGGGCTTCGAGCCCGACGTCGTTGAGCGTGTCCAGATCGTGGCCGAACATGGCCTGGAACGCCGAGTTCATGTAGACGGCCTTGCCGTTCAGGTCGATGATGAGCACCGCGTCCGAGGCGCCGTCCACTGCGGCCCGGATGCGCACGAGTTCCTCCTGCGCCCACCTGTGGACGGTGATGTCGCGGATCACCTGGCAGATCATCGTGCGGCTGTCGAGCGTGAAGGCGGCGGAGCTGATCTCCGCGGGGAAGACCGTGCCGCCCCGTTTCATGTTGTGGCGGCGCAGCCCCTTCTGGGGGCCTTCGCGGAGCGTTTCCTCCACGTCCTCTGCGACGGTGTCCGGTTCTGCCGAGAGGTCCGAGACCCTGAGCGTGAGGAGGTCCTGGCGGCTGTAGCCGTAGAGCTCGAGCGCCGCGTCGTTGGCATCGCGTAGTCGCAGCGTGGCGGCGTCGAACGTGATGATGGCGTCGCTCTCGGCGGACAGGACTTGCTGGTGCACTTCCTGGGTTGCCTTGAGGGCCTCCTGTGCCTGGCGGAGCTTCGCCTCGACTCTCTCGAGTTCAGCAAGGCCCTCGGCCAGAGTTTTTTCTTCCTTGACGAGCCCGGCGTCCGTGTCTCGTGCGTTGTTCATGCGGATGATGTGCCTCGGTTGCCTTCCTGCTGTTCTGCCTCGGTCATCGTTTCGCGTTGTGAAGCTTCCCCGTCCGGGAAGTCTGCTGCGAGATCCACGAAGCCGTTCCTCGGACCCAGGAACTTGACGAGTTTGCGCAGGATGGCGCGGTCGAACTGCCCCTTCATCTGCTCCACCATCAGTTTCGGGGCTTCGAAAGGAGGCCTCCTGTTGGGTGCCTGCTTTGCTTTCCATCGCCCGTCGACCAGGGGATAGGCCTCTGCCCGCCGTGTCAAGGTCGGCGCGTCCCGGCCCTTACGAGCCGGGGTATGGACGGCGTTATTGAACGGCCGCCCGCCAGGAGCAGCGGGTTCAGACTGCACGCGGCGCACCGTTAGCAGCATCCAAGCGGCAGCTCACATTATTCGGAAGCGCCGAAGCGCATTGCAAGGCTTTCGGCCTGAGACAGGCGCCACGCGCTTCCTGGCCGCCTTTGAAGCCATGATCCGACACTGCAAACGGGGGGCCGAAAAGCGCGGCTATTGACCCCTTCCCGCCCTGCTTGGCCCTGAGAAGGCGGGCGTGCGGCCCGTTGGCGTTTTCACCGGCCGTCGGGAAAATGAACCGTCGCTCCTCACCGGGCGCGCCAGATCCGGCGCTCCTGCATTGCGCATGGTTCTGAGCCGAGGGCGGCAAGATGCTGCGGGCATACGCCCAGGGCGCCCGGCTCGCAGGCTGAGGGAGACGTCGCCCGGGGAAGGGCCTTGTGGCAGCGGGGGGCCACGCTTTCCGTCGCCGCGGGCACGCGCTAGTGGCCTGTTCAACAAGCAACCTTGCGTTCTGCAGCCGGTGTCATGTG
>CAZFSS010000011.1:0-126434 GCA_964521715.1 uncultured candidatus Brocadiaceae bacterium
GCCCTTTCACGACGACCATGATGCCCAAACGCCGAGGGCAAACGCCAGAGCGAGTCCGCAGACTCCAGCCAGCAGAGCTCATTCGGCTGAAGTCTTACGTAAGGAATAAGGGGCCCGGTCATGCCGAGCCCCGGTCATACGCAAGCGCCAGCCTACTCCGGCTCGATGGGCGCCATCTTCAGCGCCTTCTCTTCGAGCGCCGTCGGCTTCAGTTCCAGGAGGGCGTTCACCTCCTCCCAGAGTTCCTTGACCTGGGCGCACGATGTGGCGGGGCAGAGCGTGGGCGCTTCGCATGTGTTCGATCCGGCTGCGGGATACACATCGGGTAGTGGCACGGCGCTGGAAGCCGAGATGGGGAGGCCGGCAGCGCATTAGCGCCGAGCCACAGAGCGGAGCCCGTCTTCGACATCGCCCCTCACGGCGCCAATGTCCCAGGGAAAGGAAGCAGATCAAGAGGGCCGGGGCCCTGCAAGCCCGCCGGGGAACTGGACACGTGCGATGCGGGGGAGAGTGTTGGGAAAACGGTGGCCATCGTGCTATATTGCCATGTGGTGGTAACCAGGTGCCCGACGATCGGCCCTACAACTGGTTAGGCGAGCGTCGCCCTGGGGGAAGCCCGAAGGGATGGCGCTGCCATGTACAAGTCACTGCAAGGACGTGGCGCTGAGCCGCATTTCAACCGACCGCCGGCCGCTCTCGGATCTGTTCGTGTGCTCCGGTGCGCCCGCCACAAGGCGTCAGGACGGCGGCCCGCCGGGGAGACCTTCTACACGCCTATGCGATCCGGTCGGTTGCGTCGAGCCGTTCACCGATCCTGCCCGTGCCGTTCGCCTGCCCCTGAAGGGATCCTCAAGACATGAGAAGACTGACCGATCCTCGGAGGGTCGCATGAAGGACGATTTGAGCGTCAGCTCGGGCCAAGTCAAGAGCTGCAAGGGGGAAGGAATCCTCCGTGGACGTGTGATAGGCTCGTGCGTGGTGGTCGCGGCGTACGACCCGCAGTCGAGTGTCGGAGGCATGGCCCACGTGATGATCCCAGGGGCTTCTTGCGACGAAAACCCATCGAGGAGGACGAGGTACGCCGAGGACGCGGTAGAAGAGATGATGGCGAAGATGGCCACTCTCGGAGCGCAGGAAGCCCGGGGCCACGCCTGCCTCGTCGGCGGAGCCAACATGCTGGGCGACGGCCACGATAGCCCCGGCCTCGAGACGGTCCGATCTGTGACTGAGACGCTCCGCAGAAAGGGGACCTCGCCTGTTGCGATGGAAGTGGGTGGGACCAAGAGGCGGAGCTGCTGCCTGGACGTTGGTCGCGGGCGCGTGAGCTACACGATTGGCGACTCGCAGCAGCGCGTGCTTTGGGAAGCGGGGGCACCCCGCTGCGGCCCCGACAGTAGAGGTCGTCCAGGAGCACCCGAAGGCGGGAAAGGGGTGAAGGCATGAATGACAAGACCAAGGCGGACCTTCTCGAAAACGCTCCGGCGATCATCGCTTTCCACGATCGGGATCACAACATTCTCTGGGCGAACGCTGCCTACCGGGAAGCTACGGGGTTGTCGTTACAGGAAACTGAAGGGAAGAAGTGTTATGCCGTCTGGCGGCTCGCCAAGACTTGCCGTAACTGTCCCGTTACGACGGCCATTGAGACTGGTGAACCAGCCGAGGCCGAGTTGACACCATCCAATCAGGACCACTGGCCTGATACTCAAGGCTCATGGTTGACAAAGGCCGCGCCGATCAGAGACCAGGACGGCAGTATCATCGGCGCGGTCGAGGTCGCTTACAACATTGCCGACCGCAAGCGGGCGGAAGAAGAGGTCCGCAGGCTGAACGAGGAGCTGAAGGAGCGCGTCCGCCAGCGCACCGCCGACCTTGAGGCCACAAGTCAGCAGCTCCGCGCCGCCAATCAGGAGCTCGAGGCCTCTAATCAGCAGCTCCGAGGGACAGAGCAGCAGCTCCGCGCCGCCAATCAGGAGTTCGAGGCCTCTAATCAGCAGCTCGGGGCCAGCGAACGGGATCTGCGCCAGAGCGAGAAACGGTTCCGCAGCATTTTCGAGCAGGCGTCGGTCGGGATGGCCATAGTGGCCCCGGATGGCACGTTGACGCGCGTCAACGACGCCTTCTGCGAAATCGTGGGCTACTCCCGGGACGAACTGACGCACATGACGTTCCAGGAGATCACCCACCCGGACGACCTCGAGAAGAGCCTGCACTACGTCGAGCAGATGCTGGGGGGCGAGATGCGCCGTTACTCCATGGAAGGGCGCTACCTGCGGAAGGACGGGGAGGTGGCGTGGGTGCATGTCTCCGTCGGGGTGGTGCGGGATGCCGATGGGGCCCCTGCGTACTTCTCCGCCGCGGTTGAGGACATCACCGAGCTCAAGCGCTCGGAAGATGCGCTGCGGGAGAGCGAGGAGCGGCTGCGCCTTGCCCTTTCCGCGGCCGATATGGGCGCCTGGCGCTGGGTCCCGGCGACGAACAGCGACACGCGGGACGGGAGTTTCAACCGAATCCTGGGACTGGAGCCGGTGACCTCCACGCAACCGGTGGAAGATTTTCTGGGCCGTGTTCATGCCGAGGACCGTGCCGCTGTGGCGGAGGCCATCGAGTCGGCAAGGCGTGAACGCAGGATTTACGTGGCCGAATTTCGGATCACCCGACCGGACGGGGAAGTCCGCTGGCTTCGTGATCGCGGAATGGGGTTCTGTGACCAGAATGGCGAGATGATATACATGACCGGGGCGGTCGTCGACATCACCGAACTCAGGCAGGCGACCGACGCCCTGCGCGAGACGAACGAGCACCTGGAGAACTTGTTCAACTATGCCAATGGTCCGAACATCGTCTGGGACCCGCAGCTCAAGATCACCCGGTTCAACCGCGCCTTTGAGTCTCTGACCGGAAGAAGGGCGGCGGACGTCATCGGGAAATCGGTTGAGATCCTGTTCCCGCCTGCCATGGCCGACAGCTCGATGGATCTCATCAAGGCGGCCTCGGGGGGCGAACGATGGGAGACGGTCGAGATCGATGTCCTGCATGTGGATGGGTCAGTGCGGACCGTCCTGTGGAACTCGGCCACCCTCGTGGCTGCCGACGGGAAGACCCCGACGGCAACCATTGCACAAGGACAGGACATGACCGAACAAAGGCAACTGCAAGAGCAGTTCCTCCAGGCGCAGAAGCTGGAGGCCGTCGGTCGGCTGGCGGGGGGCATCGCACACGACTTCAACAACCTGCTTACGGGGGTCAGGGGCTTCGTGGGCTTCGCGCGCGACGATGCTGAGCCAGGTTCTCAGGCGCATGAAGACCTGACCGAGGTGCTGGCCCTGGCTGACCGCGCGGCGGACCTGACACGGCAGCTCCTGGCCTTCAGCCGCCGCCAGACGCTGGAGCCCGTGGTGCTCAACGTGAACGCGCTGATCGCCGACCAGACCAGGATGCTGACGCGGCTCCTAGGAGAGGACATTGAGCTGCGGTTCCTGCCCGCGCCGGACCTCGGTAACGTGCGCGCCGACCCCGGCCAGCTCGAGCAGATCGTCATGAACCTGGCCGTCAATGCCCGCGATGCGATGCCGGACGGCGGCAGACTCACCATCGAGACGGCGAACGTCGAGCTCGGCGAGGAGTACGCCCGCAACCACGCGGCGGTTACCCCGGGGCCATACGTGATGCTCGCCATCAGCGATGCCGGCTGCGGCATGGATGAAAAGATCAGGGCGCGGATCTTCGAACCGTTCTTCACGACCAAGGAGTTGGGCAAAGGCACGGGCCTCGGACTGTCCACCGTCTACGGCATCGTGAAGCAACACGGCGGCAACATCTGGGTCTACAGCGAGCCGGGCGAGGGTACGACCTTCAAGGTCTACCTGCCCCGAGTAAGCGATGAAGTTGAAGAGCGGCGCCCCCCCTCTGAGTTTGTCGTCGGTGGTGGGGAGACGATCCTGTTGGTCGAGGACGACGAGTTCGTCCGAGAAGTGTGCCGTCGGCATCTGGAAGCGCTGGGGTACACGGTCGTCAGCGCTTCGACCGCACGAGAGGCCGAGGAAGTGGCAGCAGAGCATCTGGGCCAGTTTGACCTGCTGTTGACCGATGTGGTGATGCCCGACCGAAACGGGCGTGAGCTCTACGAGGCCCTGGCGGCGAATGAGGCGGGACTCAAGGTGCTCTACATGTCCGGCTACACCGATAACGCCATCGTGCGTCACGGGGTGCTGGAGAAAGGCATTCACTTCCTTCAGAAGCCCTTCGAACGCGACAGCCTGGCCGCCAAGGTGCGCGCGGCGCTGGACGCGTAGCTTCGGCTGAGTTGCGGCTCCCAGCGGGGCGCGATGCCCCAGCAAGGAGCGGATGTTGAGCAACAGGGAGGACGTGGCGATCCTTCTGGTTGATGATGAACCCTCCGTGACCGCCGTGCTCTCACGGTGGCTCTCGGGGGAGGGCTACGAGTGCGCTCGCGCATCGAGTGGCGAAGAGGCACTGGAGGCCCTCCGAAAGCGCAAGTTCGCCCTTATCCTCACGGACATCGTGATGCCCAGCATGTCCGGAGTCGAGCTGCTGGAGGAGGTCACCCGCGTCTCCCCGAGCACGGCCGTGGTCATGCTGACGGCAGTGGACGACCGCAAGACGGCCACAAGAGCGTTGAGGTTGGGCGCCTACGGCTACATGATCAAGCCCTTCGAGCAGAACGAGGTCGTGATCAACGTGGCCAATGCCTTGAGACGTCGCAGCCTGGAGATCATGAGAGACCAATACGAAGGGCGACTCGAGGAAACCGTGCAGGAGCGCACGGCCGAGGTACGTCGCGCGCAGGAGGAGATCACTTTGCGGCTGACGGCGGCCTCGGAGTTCCGGGACACAGAGACAGGTGCGCACGTTCGTCGAATGGGCCTGTACGCGGAGGCCGTCGGCAAGGTGATGGGACATCCGGAGGAGCATACGAGACTGCTCCGCCTGGCTGCCCCCATGCACGACGTGGGCAAGATCGGCATTCCCGACTCGATTCTGCTCAAGGCGGGCAAGTTGACTGACGAGGAGTTCGAGATCATGAAGACGCATACGACGATCGGCGCGAAGCTGCTGGAAGGATCAGGGGTCGTTCTACTGGACGCTTCGCGCGACATCGCACTGGGTCATCATGAGAAATGGGACGGTTCGGGTTATCCGAGCGGGCTATGTGGGACGGCCATACCGGAGAACTCCCGGATCGTCGCTGTCCTCGACGTCTACGATGCGCTCGTGCACGATCGGGTCTACAGGCCCGCCATGCCGGAAGAGAAGGCGCTGGCGATCATAGAGGAGGGACGTGGTTCCCACTTCGAGCCACTCCTGATGGACGTCTTCGTGGATGCCCTCCCTGAGTTGGACCGCATCCGCGCCGCGGTGCAGGACGAGCAGCAGCCCGCGCGAGCTTAGCCTTCAACCGGCGGACGTGCGGCCCGGGAGGAGAGGGAAGCACGTGAGTGAGCGGATACTCATCGTGGACGACGAGCCTTCGGTCAGGCGCGTGCTGGCCCGTACGCTGGCCGGGGCCGGATATGCAGACATCGTCGAGGCCGACTCCGTGGAAGCAGCCGGCAGGGCCTTGGCGGAGCAAGGTCCCTTCGCGCTCGTGCTGCTGGACATTCGGATGCCTGGGGGGAGCGGTCTTCGGCTCCTTGAAGAGCTGGCTCCGAAGGCTCCGCAGACCGTCGCCATCATGGTGACTGCTGCCCAGGGGTTCGCGACGGCGGTCGAGACCATGAAGAAGGGCGGTTACGACTTCATCGTGAAACCCGTCGACTTCGCGGCCATGCAAATGGGCGTGGGCAGGGCGCTGAAACGGCGACAGCGGGAGCTCTCGGAACGATCGGGCCGCGTGCAGATCGACGAGGCGGTGGAGAAGAGGCTGAGCGTGCTGGAGAAGAGCCGGCGCGCTCTGCTTCACGCCATGTGCAGGATGGGCGAGTTCCGGGACGCCGAGCCGCACGCCCACCCCGATCGCGTGGGGCGCTACAGCCGCCTGGTCGCCGAACGTCTGGCCGCTAATTCGCCGTACGCGCCGTTCGTCAACCAAGAGTTCATCCAGAACATCTTCGAGTGCGCTCCCCTGCATGACATAGGCAAAGTGGGTGTGCCGGACGGTGTCCTGCTGAAGCCAGCGAAGCTGTCGACCGCAGAGATGGCCATCATGCAGACGCACTCTGTGATTGGCCGGGACATCTGCCTGTCTGTCAAGGGCCAAATCAGCCAAGAGGAGTACGGATTCATCGATATGGCCATCGAGGTCACGGGCAGTCACCACGAGTGCTGGGATGGTGATGGCTACCCTGACGGCCTGGGTGGCACGGACATCCCCCTGAGCGCGCGGATCGTCGGACTGGCAGACTTCTACGACGCCTGCCGCAGTAGAACCGTCTACCGGGCAGAACCGATATGCCGGGACAGAGTGCTTGCGCTCATCGAGAAGTGGGCGGGCGAGAAGTTCGACGCCGCTGTAGTTGCCGCCTTCAGGCTGTGCGAGAAGGCGATCGTCGAGACTGAGGAGGAGATGCAGGAACGGGGCTCCGGCTAGGGCACGCGCCCCGTGATCGCCTCCACAGGCCCAACGCCCGTTCAAAATGGGTGATCTGATCCTGGCTTGATGCCTGGCGGGCGTAAGTAGATACCTCTTTGATCTTATAGACAGCCTGTAACGTGTGATCTCTCGTGTAGGGGGACTGCTCCTCGGGGACTCCCGATACGTAGGCCCGTTCTGCCGAGGGATCTTCAGACCACCTGGCCGACATTACCCGGCCCTCACCATGTGCCACCCCGGCCCTAATGCCGCCCACTTCACTCCCGTATGGTTCTCAGATATCGGGTTGCCAATGCTACGTCTTCGGACAACGGCCAGCTCTGATGTTGGCAAGATGGTACCCACCGGATGGCGGTGTGGCAAGATGTAGGCCGAGATGAGTGAAGCTATTGCTGCCAGTTGCGCTTATGCACCGACGTTGTATGCTCTGCCCCGCAAGCTCGACGTAAACCGTCTCTACCGGGGCATCTTCTGGCGGTCGAAGGGCATTCCGCAGAACGGGCAATAGAGCTGCTGGGCCAAGTTCTGGTTGCTCGTTTCCTTCCTGAGCAGGGCGATGTGAAACCAGCAGCCGCAGTGGTGACAGTCATGCGTGACCGTCTGGCGGTTGTTGCAGCAGGACTTGTGGTAGGTGTAGAGGACGATCTCCTTGTCGTAAGTCGGATGCCGGTCTTCCACGACCTGCACAACAGCCTCACCGTCGGCGAGTGGCTCCTGACAGAGGCCGCACACGTCCCTGCCGGCCTCCTGGTCTTGGGCGTCTTCCATCGCTCCATCCTCCAGAAAGAAGAAGGGGCCCGGTCATCCCGAGCCCCTGATGTAACAGAGACTGTCGCCAGCCGGACTATTCCGGCTCTATGGGCGCCATCTTCAGCGCCTTCTCCTCGAGAGCCGTCGGTTTCGTCTCCAGCAGGGCGTTGACCTGCTCCCAGAGCTCCTTCACCTGGGCGCAGGACGTCGCAAGCCAGACCGTGTCGACCAGGTTGTCCTTCTCGTTCCGGAGCGCCAACACCTGCTTGCCGAGATCGGATTCGGCCAGGATGTCGGCCTCCAGCGCTTTGGCCCTGGCGTTCACGGCCTCCTCGACCTGATAGTCGCAGCGGCCGGAGTAGCCGCCGCGTTCGAGCTCCTCATCGACTGAGGTGCCGTTGATGGCGGCCCTCTGCTCGGCCCTGAGCCGACGCTCCTTCCGGTCGATTTCCTCTCGCTGCTCTTTGAACTGCTCAAGCGTCCACTGCTGGGCGTTTATCCCCAGGCTCTCGTAGGCCTTCTTGCGGGCTTCTTCGGCCACGCGCTGAAGCAGCGTGGGATCCTGCTTGGCGACCAGCGTCTCGATGCGCTGGTCGATCCGCTTCGCAATCCGCTCCTTCCAATGGCTCTTCTCACCCAATGTGAGGGCCATGACTGTATCCTCCTTGCCCGCCCTGGCCTGGATGGCGACGGCGGGCGTACAAAAAGACAGCCCCAGCTTCGGCCGGGGCAGCTCACGAACGAATGGTCCACTTACACGGCTCACTTCAGTTGGGCACGGCCATCACCTCCTCTCCGGGCAAGAGCCTTCATTCAGAGCTTCCTCCCGCCTCGTGGTCGTTACGAGCCACAAGGCCCACAACCTTTCCGAACGCGTCGCCGGGCTCTTCGGGAGAATCCCAGACGCCGATGTGGTATGGTCTGCCGCCGATGCTGGGTGTGAGCTAGCCCGGCGTGGCACCGGAGGCGCGAAGCGGCCGGTAGTTAGGATCAACATCTGGGCCCATGAAGCGGATGAGCTTCTCGGCGATAGCCGTCTTGATCTGAGAGACCCGACCGGCAGACACGTCGAGCCTCTCGGCGGCTTCTCCGGTGCGATAACCCTCCGCCAGAAGATTGAAGGTTGTTGTCTCTTGAGCAGTGACTTCGCCTAGCTTCAAGAACTGCCCGTAATCGTGCTTGATTCGGACGCGTTCGAAGGGGCGGAGCCAGATGCGCTTGTCTTCCAGGACCTCAGACCGGTCCCACCATCCCGCATCAGTGGCCCGGCCGGTTGGATCTACGGGGGCGGGCGCCGCATCTAAGGTTTCCACCGTGGCTCGGCCGAGGATCTGCGCCTTCCTGGCCATGACGTCCCCGGAGTCCTCCCCGCAGACCCCGCGCCCGGTTCTGACGCCCAGTAGGCCGTAATGGGCCAAGCTGCTGGAACTGACCGTCTTTCCCTCGGCAACACAGTGCAAGTAGTTCAACCAACACAGGCCGACGACCTCCGCAGTGAACTCCTCTCGGGCTTCGGGATCATGATGACGGAGTGTCAACCTTGCTCTCCGCTCGATTTCCGGCAGCATCTCAACAAACTGATCCTGCACTTCCTTTCGATGGGCTTCGCAGAGCGAGGTCATGGGCAGCTCCTTTCACTAAGAGGAAAGAGAGCCGCCCGGCTGACCGGACGGCTCTGAAATTGAGCTCCGGTCAGCGATTTGGGACGAGTCTGGAAGCGTATGGCGCTGGCTACTCGTAGGGCCGAATGCTGGCCCGGCGCGTAGTCAGACCGAAACGGGGGTGGTGGGGAGGTGAAGCTCTAGCGAACGCAGCCAGGACAACAGGGCGAGGGACGCGCTCGCCGGAAAGAGCCGCAGCGGCTCTGGCCTTCGCGAAGCAACGGGACTGCCGGCAGTCTGAAGCGACGGATGCGACAGGAGGCGGGCAGTTTGCGCAGGGGAGATCTGAGATCACCGCTCGTTAGCGGCGAGGCCCGGACTTCCGTGTACTGCCGAAGGACGCGTCCCGCACTGCGTTCCGACATCAGAGCGCCCCTTCACTATATTATAACGTTTTCATCGCAAATATTGAGCTTTCCTCCGATCAGGCCGAACGCCGCTTAAGTCAGCCCGGCCAGTCAGGCCCGTGGTCGGGAGAGGGTCTCCATGAATGAATCGAGCAGGCGCTCGTCTATGTCATCAGGCAGCTCATTCGGCACTGTCGGGTCCAGATAGGAGCGGAAAGCGCGCCAGCCGTAGCTGTAGGCGAGTTTCCTCAAGTGATATGACTTGTAGAGCTCGCCTATGGATCCGCTTTTCGATGGTCTCAGGACCTTCTCCTCAATCCAGGCCTCGTTGGCGAGGTACGGGCGGACGTTGAAAAACAGGTGCTCGTAAGCTACCAGCGCCCTTCGGGGAATGCCGAAGTAGTCCGCCAGGTCTTCCTCTGAGGCCTCTGTCAACAAGGCCGCTTCCAACATGGTCCGGTTGAAGCCACCAGCCTCGTACGTTGAATGTGCCCACCACAGGTGCTCGAAGAAGAGAGCTGTTTCAGTGTCCCCTACCCCGAGGGCCTCGACGAACACGCGTATCTGGTTCACTTGAGCACCTTCGGCCGGGCTGGGCGAGGCTGGGAATGCTTTTTCCTCCTGGCCCGAGATGATGGCCTGCCATCGCCAGTCTGGCCGCTCAGGAGGTCCGCAATCAGCCGTCATGCGTTGTCTCCAGCAGAAGGGAATGTGACCGCGACAGGTCCGTTGGCTGACGCTGAGATCCGCCGCGTCGGCCTGACCCAAGCACCGCTTCGACAACCGTCTCTCCTCGTCGGGGGCGCTCCGGGCGGACTCCCTGCTCCTCGAGCCAGGGACAAGACATGATGTGTATTGGCGTGCTTTCCGCTCTCCCTACAAATGCCAGATCGGCAACAGGGGAACCGGAATGCGGGGCATTGCGACTTCGATTCTGACTGCTGCGATCAGGCTTCGGGGGCCTCGTCCGTATCACCACCACAATACCTCTCGATGCGCCATTTCTTCACGACTTCGTTCGCCATCCGGGCGAGACTCGGATGGTTTCCCAGGTGGATTGATTTCTGCTTGACCTTCCCGTCCTCGCGGAGCCGGAACCTCAGTACGTAGACCGGCGGCTGCCATGGCGTGCTCTTGAGCTGGAGGCTTCCTCTCTCCGCCAAGACGTCTTTGTAGAGCAGCATCCTGACGTACGCGGTCCGCCATCTCTTGCGGAGGTACCGGATTTCGCTGGTATCTCCGTCGGGGCCGAGAGGGATGTCAATGAACATCCGCTCGACCTCCGTTCCGAGCTCGTCGAGCGGGGGCGGCATGGCGTGCCGGCGGGGAATCCTATCCTGCCAGCCTTCCAGTAGATCAAACCTGGGGCATTTCATGATCTCCTCCTGCTACGGGGGGGTAATCACCTTCAATCGCCCTCATTAACTCCCAGCATCTCGCGGAGCTCTCTGATCCGGCCGACGAGGTTCTCGAACATCGCCTCGATGGCTTTCAGGTCATCCTGGCCGAGCAGGACTTCAGCGGCCTCGTAGTCATCCCTCAGATCCATGAAGCAGATTATCAGTGCCGTGTACTTCTTCTCCAGCCGACACACCGAGAAACGTTTGCGGCGGGGGGAAGCCTCTTCGACGTCGACCCCCGAGACGTCGCTTGCCCTGTTGTGACGCTCGTCCTGGACTTGCTCATAGGCCCCGTTGATGGTCAGGCTGCCGTCCGCTAGCTGCTCGAGTACCTCGGGCTCGGCGTCCTCCGTGAGCACCTGTGCCCTGTGGAGTGTGTCCCGTGAGAGGCCGGCCTTCTTAGCCAAAACGTCGAGCGTGCTACCCTGATCAGATTCCTGATCAGGGTCCGCGCCTCTCCCCGAGAGCATCCGCTCCCTGGCCCGCGCTTCAACTATAGGCTTCAGCTTGAGGGCAAGTCGGGCCCTCTCCCAGTTCGAAAGGTTTCGGCGGCCGAGTTGGTTCTCGACGACCCAGGTTATGGCGGCTGCCTTGTCCGGCAGCGAGATGCCAAGGGTCTCGAACGGCACATCGTGCTCCTGGCAGATCCGCAAGCGATGATGGCCGTCGAGGAGGACCTGCTCTTCACTCCAGAGAACCAGAGCGTCACGGCAACCTTCCTGGCAGATGCTGCTTTCCAGCTGCTCCAACTCCGCCGGAGTCATCCGCGGGATGATGCCGGCGACTTCCTCGTCGATTACTATGTTCATTGTCTATCTCCTCTCTTGGATGAACTGCGAGTGCGGTCGAGCTTCATTTGAGTGTCTCCCTTTAGTCTGTTTTTCCGGAGAGCGTCGGGCGCGGCCGAAGGCACGGGCCTGACCGCGCCCGATCGCCTCCTTCTTCTGATAAAACTGGAGGATGCCTGTTGTGACGGGCCCTCGCCTGTCAGCACCCCCACAATTCGAGGACCGCACCTATAGCCTTACGGGCCTCTCGTAGGGCTCCAGTGAGTTCAGCCTCATGGGCTGGATCCAGCTGAACCACGCCATAATCATATGCCCGGCGGAACCATCTCAGGTACTCCGCAAACCGTTGACATTCGTTCTGAAGGACGGCCTCTGAGCGCCTACGCGTTGCCATGAACAGCGCGTCGCTGTCCCCGTTTGGGACCAGATGCCGCTCTTCGAGATCCTTTATGGTCCGGTAGACAGCATCGACCGTGGTCGCACCGTGGTCCAACAGGTCGAGTTGCGCCGCTTCGGCGTAGTCGATAACGAACGCGGCCCTCTGGATCAGATCGGGCTCCACTCCACTCTCGCTGGCCGCGATGCTGAGAAAGTCGATGTCTTCACTGTCTCCGTCGTGCAGGAGCCCTTCACCGGCGGGAGTCTGTTCCTCCGCTTCTGCTTCGAGGAGGCGAAGGAGACGAACGGCCAGTTCAGACCGGTGCCATTCGCTCAGGTCGGTCCGCTTCAGTTGGTTTCGAATCACCCACGCCTGGGCTGCCGGCCAGTCCGGCAGCGAGACCCGTTCAATCCGGAAGTCAAGGTCCTGCTGCTCACATGCGATGAAGGAATGGAGCGCGCCGATGACGATCCCTTTCTCCTTCCAGGTCGTGACGACGGGGTCGTAACCTCCATCCCGGATGGACGCCGCGAGCCGGTTGAACTCGACGACGCCTATTGGAGGTGTGAGTCCCGAGAGATCCAGATCGCGCACTACGTACGGCGGGCCTCCGGCGCTTTCGTCCGGGGCTCCGTTGATCCCTTCCTCGGGCTGGGCTTCAGGCGCCGAGGGGGTTGTCGATTCTTCCGTCTGGTCTTTCATGACTTCCGTGTTCTTGTCCTGCATGATGTGTAACTCCATTCTTCACTTCTTGGGTTTGTGAGTTCCCGAAGAGGAGAGGGGCGCGGATCGGAACCCAAGCCCCGGCGCGCCCGCTCCCATCCTCACGATACATGCGTTGTCGCGTCGGCCGCAGGATCCGGCTACAGGCCCGACCTGCGCGCGGGCGCCACGGTGGAATACTTCGACTAATCCATCTTCTACGGGCCTTCGTCCGGTCACTTCGCCCATGGTCTCCTTCGGACGGTCGTATCCCATCATCCAGCGGCCTATCGTCGACTTCCTCGGCCCAATCTTGCTCAGTTCCTGGGCCATGATGTTCGACGATCTTCCGCATGGGTCATGGTGGGTTTCTACCTTCATCCCACTGTCCGTCCTACGCCTGTTCTGGGTCGGTCCTTTCTTCATCAGGTAGCTATTGGTATAGCCGATCGTCTGGGGCATCTTGTCCACCCTTGCGTTGTACGTTTTGGCGGGGCCAATGCCCGGTTTCGGCTCTATCTTGCGCATCCTGTTAGGGCTCTCCCTTCGAGGCGCTTTCTGAGGACCTTCTTGGTGTGTCCTGTGGCGGTCCTCAGGGGATTCCATGATCTGGATCGGTTTCCCTTCACAATTTCTATCTCTAATCGGGTGGTTTTCCGGGCTGGTCGTCGGCAGGTCAGGGCAGGGTGCATCAAGTCCGTATCTGATCGATTCACCACCGCTCTCTTGCTTTGACCGCGGGCAGGCCGGAGAAGGTGTACCGGGATTGTCTTCCTCCGATACCCTTTCCAGTTTATCCGTTGGCATATTGCTCGGGGTGCATCGGGTTGAGCTTCTTCCGTTGTAATCCTTCCTTCCGCTGGGCGTCGGGTGACCGATGTCGGGTGCATGTAAGGGTCGCCCCTTTGATGCTCCCTGGCTTCCTCGGCCATCCAGTGCCTGCTCCTCGCCGACCTATTGGGAGTTCTCATTCTCACTTGATCACTTTGATTTTGATCTTTTCCCATTGTTGCACCGCCCTATGGAGCCGGCTGAGGAGTTCGTTCCGCGGGAGGTCTGCCGGGTCGCCTACTGCCTGCGCGACCGTCTCCCGGATTCTCTCAACGACGTCGGCCCGCTCATCGCGCGTCATACAGTGCGCGGCGGGGCCAAGGTAGTTGACCCATCCTATTACTGTTTCTCTTGTCAGTGCTTCGGTCTCGTCCTCCCCGGCGGCTTGCCGCAGATGGAGTGCGAGGCTATTCCACAGGGCGTTATCAATGGTCACTATCGCCCTGTTATCTACAAGTTGAATGGCAAACGACATGTAGCTGATGGTCATTGCTTCTCTCGTGAGGTCTACATCTTGAGTTTTGTCCTCCTTAAGCTTGAGTCCGCATGGTTTGAGGATACGCCGCAAGTGGCCGGTCGCCTCGTGAAGGTGGGCCGAATTGGCGCACGGGATGAGTAAGTCGTCCGCATACCTGACCAGCGGCATTCCTGGATATGCGTCTCGCCAAGGCGTGTCCAGAAAATGGTCAAGGTACGCGTTCAAGAAAAGGGGCGATAAGGGCGCGCCTTGGGGGATGCCTCTTTTCGCCTTTCGCCCGATGGGGCCGGAGTTCGGCCGGGCGATTATGCGCTCCAGCGTGTTCACCAGGCGCCCTTCGCCAATGTGTATCTTGAGCACCTGGACGAGTCGGCCATGGGGCAGACTGTGAAATGCGTCTTGGAGGTCAAACGCGCCCCATATCCACCTGCTGTCCAACTCGGCAAGGCAGAGGGCTTGGGCGAGAGCGGTATGTGGGGATCGTCCCGGCCGGAAGCCATGGACCGAATCCATGAAGAGGGGGTCGAGCCTCGGCTCCAGTACGGTCAGGAGCGACCTCTCGACCAGGCGGTCGTGGGCGGTGGGGATGTGAAGCGGCCGGAGCGTCCCGTCGGCCTTCGGAATCTGGCACTCACGGAGCTCGCTCGGGATGTAGTTCCCGGCAAGAAGCACCTCGCTCACCTGTTCCACATCGGATTGTGTGAGATCCGCCGGCGTGACCCCATCCACTCCCGGCGCTCTGCCGCCGTACGCGATAAGTCGGCGGAGGTTCCATCGGAGGGTCCGCGTATCCGCCGCCCACTCGAGCAGGTGTTCGTCCGCCTCGGGCCGTGACGCGGGATCGGATCGTTCGGCCAATCCAGCCCGGTAGCAGGCCCTTTGAACGGCCTCGACGAATGCAATAGGGCCCTTCCACCGGTCCGCGAGGTAGGAGGCAGTGCTCGTGCACCGCTGAGAGGGCTTCGCATAGCGGGGAGTGCGCCTTCGTGCGGTGCCTGGGAGAGTGGCGGTGTTCAGGGTTGGATATAACTGCATAGTCTGATACGAAGCTCGGAGAGCAACCGTCCTTCCATTAATGGTAGGGTTTTCACTGGCATATCCACTGCCACCATGGTATAGTATATTCCTGAACGTGTCAAGAGAAAGCGAAAGTTTTTTTTAGAGGGTTTTGTCAGATGCACCGTGACCATTCCGAACGTAGAGTCGGCAGCGGCCTGGCCCAGCGATTGAAGGCCGTGCGGAAGCAGGTTCTCGGGCTGAGCCAGGACGAGCTGGCAGCGGAACTCGGACTGAGCCAGCCGGCGATTTCGATGTATGAGAAGGGCGAATGCTCACCGAACGCGGACGCCCTCCAGAAGTTGCAGGCACGATTCGGCATCGACGTCAACTGGCTTCTCACCGGACGGGGATTCTGGCGGCTGGGCGAGGCGGCCCCGCCCCGAGCTAGACGGAAGCCCGCACTTCACCCGGACGACGTTGCGCTCCTGGAGAAGCTTTGGCAGCGTCTTCAGGGCGCGCCGCCATGGGCTTCCTCGCGGCCTGTTGTTGTCACTATGCAAGAGGACCTCGCACCGCTGACCCGGCAACCTCGAGGCCGGGACTACAGGGCGGTTCCCTACACCAGCAGGATGTCGGCTATCGGCGAGTTGCCGATGGAGGAGGAGGCCAAGGAGGGGTTTTTCGTGGTCGAAGCCGGGCCCTCCACCGACTGCCGGTCGCTGCGTTGTCTGAAGATCACCGGAGACAAGTTCGAGCCCGTGTTCCCGGCCGGCAGCATCCTGGGGATCGACGTGACGGAACAGGGAAGAGACTGGCAGCGCTTTGCCGGGAAGATCCTCCTGGTGGCCTGGACGGACAGCTTGGACACCGAGAGAAGAACACTGGCCCGCCTGGCGGAGGTCCGGCCCCACGCCGTCTTCGAGCCGTTGAGGACGGGCGCCGAGGTCCCCGGCTACGCGGACGTTGACCTGAAGCGGGTCCGAGTCGTTGGCCGGGTTGTCTGGGCCTGGCATCCAGTGCCATAGGCCCAAGCGCAGCATGATGGGGTCTTCTGGGAGCCGACGGCCGGAGTCCTCTGACCCGTTAGCCGGCCTGGCGTCGCCAGCCACATGGGGGTCGCGCCTCACGCTGGTCAGTCTCCAGCCAGCAGCCTGCCCGACACGCCAGATGACAGAGGAACGGCTTCACAGGGATGAGCACATCGGTCCCTGCTTACCCGGCTGCCATGCGCAACGGTCTGACTGCCTACCGTGCGGCCTGATGTGTGTACCAAGAGCCCCTGAGAAGCGATGGGGCCACCAGATGTCGTCGCCGTGCTGACGGGCAGGGAGGCACCGCGAAATGACCGTCACACCGTCACACTTTGCTGTATCTTGTGTAAACGTAATAGCTTACGGTGTGACGGTGGGAGAGACGGTGTGCCAGTCCGGTGGCACGCCCAGCGTCACATCGTCTCCCGAACCACTGAAGAGCCCGCTGAATCGCGGAGTTGAACGGCGGGGATGCTATGGCGTCCCCGCGGGCGTCTGCTCACAACAATGCAGTCCAGACGGCTGACAGAAGCTCGCCATAGAAGCTCCTGAACTCCATCAGTAATGGCCACCCCCGACATCGGCCTGCACGTCAGGGCCTCGCCTCGATCTGGAGGACCTTGCCGATCGACGTCACATCATGAGGTGCGGCTCCTCCGCTCGGCGGAGAGACCTTCGCCGCCACCGCCATGGGCGCGCCGGGTTGCCTGTCGGTCTTCGGCCGAAAGGCGGTGCAGCACCGCCTCTTCCTTCCGCTAGCAACGGGTCTCCTATAAGCGCGGAGGGTCCATCGAGCAGTACAGAGCGATAGCCGGCCTCCCTCGATGCCCGGTCGCGTTCGCAGCACGTTGATCTCGTCGTCCTGGGGGGCCAGGTGGGCGTTGATCGTCGTGTCACTGACTTCGGGGATCTGCCCTGGCGTGTCCTGCAGAATGGCCTATCTAGACGCCCGGCCAGAGGGCCGGGCCTAGCGCCAACCTAGTGCAAGAACCGGTTGCACTCCGGTCACAAACGACGTCATATAGGGGCCTTTTTTGGCATATTCTGGCATATTGGGGGTGCTCTTCGCTCGCAGCCTAAGTGTATACAGGGAAATATTTTGCGTCGCGAACCGCAGAGCCCCCTGGGCTGGTTGAGGGCCTAGTGGACCTTACCGTCCATGGGGGTTCGAATCCCCCCATCCGCACCAGCTTTCTCCCATAAGCCCTTAATCCACAAGGGCTTACTTCCTGCCATTCGGATCACTTGACGGCGCCTTCGCTCTTTGCTGTCACAACTGACGTTTGTTCTCGGAGACTTCGCAGACGCTCTCCTGGCCCGGGCGAGCCACGAGCGCGGGCGGAGCAGGCAGCGCGTCAGGGCCTCCGGCAAGCCTTGGGCTTGACAGCGCCCCGGCGTGCTGTTATACCGGCCGGCCCACGGAGGTGACCGGAGATGCCGCGGGGCATTCTGGCGCCATGTGGCATCCCATCAGCAATTGCAGGAGTCCCGAGATGGCGCTCAAGATCGGAATTGTGGGCATGGGCGGTATCGGCAACACCCACGCCCGCGTCTATGGCCAGTTCCCGGAGACGACGGTCGTCGCCGTCTGCGACATCATCAAGGACCGTGCGGACAGGGCTGCCGAGGCCTACAACGCGAAGGCCTTCTACAGCGTCCGGGAGATGCTGGACAGCGGCGTCGAGCTGGATGCGTGCAGCATGTGCACCGCCGGCGTCGAGAACGGCGGCGACCACTACACGCCCACGATGGAGCTGCTCGGCGCCGGCATCCCCGTGCTGGGCGAGAAGCCCATCAGCAATGAGATCGACAAGGCCGAGGAGATGGTGGCGCTCGCCAGGAAGAAGCGGCTCCGCTACGCCGTCAACCTGAACCACCGCTTTACACCGGCCGCCCTCCGCGCCAGGCAGTGGGTCGACGAGGGCCGCCTGGGCCGGCTTCACCTGATCAACATGCGCATGTGGATCAACAACCCGAACGAGAGTTCCCCCTGGTTCCACATGCGCGCGCTCCACCCGCATTCCGTCGACGTGATGCGCTACTTCTGCGGCGACGTCAAGAGCGTCCACGCCTTCCTGGGCAAAGGCGAGGGCCGCAAGATATGGTCGAACGCCCAGGTGGGCATGCTGTTCAAGAACGGCGTGGTCGGCAACCTGACCGGCAGCTATGACGCGGGCGGCAGCTTCGGGCTGGAGTGCTGCGACGTGGCGGGCTCGCAGGGCCGGTTCGTCCTCGAAGACGCTTGCGAGCGGCTCTTCTTCTACCCTCGGCGCGGCATCGAGGTGGAGCGCTACGACTACCTGGGCGGCATGAGGAGCTTCGGCGAGACCTTCAAGAGCCGGATCGGCCACTGGGTGAAGCAGCTTGTGGACAAAGTGCCGCCCAGCCGCATCGAGGCGAGCGGCGCCGACGCCCTGAAGGCCCAGAAGGTGATTGAGGCCGCCATTGAGTCCTTCCGGACCGGCAAGGTCGTGGACCTCCAATAGCGGGAGAGGGATCCCGCACAAGGGGCGAGCCCAATGATCAAGCTCGGCGTCAACACCGTGCTCTTCGTCGGCCGGCCGCTGGAGACGGCCCTGAAGCACATTGCCTCGGCCGGCTACGACGGCGTGGAGCTCTCGGCCATCAAGGGCATGTGCGAGCACCTGGAGCTGGACCGCTGGGAGGAACAGGCCGATGGGATCAAGGCCCTGCTGGCCGACCATGGTCTGGAGCCGCTCTCGATGGAGGAGGCGCAGCTGGGCGAAGAAAGGCTGAGGAAGGCCTTCGCTGCGGCGCAAGCCATCGGCATCCCGGTGGTCAACATCGGCCCGGGCGGCAAGTCCGGCAGCGAGGAAGACTTCCAGCGCCAGACCGCGCAGATTGCCGAGATGGCGGAACTGGCGGCCGAACACGGCGTGATCCTGTGCGCGAAGGCCCACGTGGGCCAGGTCATCTGCGACACGCCCAGCACGCTGCGGGCCATGGCCGAGATCCGCTCGCCCGGCTTCGGGATCGACATGGACCCGAGTCACATCTACCGCGCGGGCGAGGATCCGGCCGAAGCGTTGCTGCAGGTGTTGAGCCGCGTCCGCCACGTGCACATACGGGACTGCAAGGGACGGGGTCCCAGCCCGGGCGAGGCGCGGGACCAGGCCTGCGGCCGGGGCGACATCGACCTGGCCGGCTACTTCAGGGCCATGGTGGAAGGCGACTACAGCGGCCCCGTCTGCCTGGAGGTGATCGGCGCCGCCAAGTGCGACGTGGTCGAACAGGCCGTGATCGCCGCCGAGAGCTATGGCTACATGAACGCGCTGCTGAAGGGCCTGGGCGCCCGCTGACCGGCCACACGATGCCCGTCGAAAGAGCCAACCTCATTCTCATCGTGGCCGACAGCCTGCGGGCCGACCACATGAGCCTGTACGGGTACCGCCGCCTCACAACGCCTCACCTGGGCAGGCTGGCGGCGGAGGGCACGGTCTTCGAGACCGCCTTCAGCCCACACATCCCCACGACGCCGGCCTTCGCCGGCATGTTGACGGGCCGCGACTGCTTCGGCACAGGCGTCGTCTCCTTGCGCCATGAGGGACCAGTAGCTGCCGGGGCTCCGACGCTGCCCGAGTTGCTGCGGGCCGAGGGCTACGAGACCGCCTGCGTCGGGTTCGGGCCCGAAGTGCCCTGCGTGAGGGGTTTCGACACCTACCTGGACTACGTGGCCTGGGGCTCCTGGGAGGGCGGGCGCTGCCCGAAGGCCGGGAACCTGAACGCCGTCGCTCTGCCGGAGCTCCGCCGCCTGGCCGGGTGCGGGAAGCCCTTCTTCGTGCTGCTGCGCTACATGGACCCGCACGCCCCCTACCTGCCCCCTGCCCCCTTCGACCGGATGTTCTACGGCGGCGACGAGTTCGCCCCGGCCACCAAATCCATGGAGCCGGTCTATGCCTTCCGGCCGATGCGCGACTTCCAGACGTCCTGGATGCCCCCCGGGCTGACTGACGTGGACTACGTCGTCGCGCAGTACGACGGCGCCGTCGCCTACATGGACGCCTGCATCCGGGCCGTGCTCGCGGAGATCTCGGCTCGGGGCCTGGACGAGAACACACTGACCGTGCTGGCCGCCGACCACGGCGAGACGCTGCGCGAGCACGACTGCTACTTCGACCATCACGGCCTCTACGAGTGCACGCTGCGCGTGCCGCTCATCTTCAGGATGCCGGGGAAGCTGCCCCGGGGCCGGCGCGTCGGGGGCACGGTCACGATTCAGGACGTGGCTCCCACCGTCCTGGACCTGTTGGGGATCCGCGTGGACCTGCCGTTCGACGGCCGCAGCCTCGCGGATGGCATCCGCAGCGGACGCGTCGCCTCGCGCGGGGAGCTGTACGTCACCGAGGCCACGTGGATGCGCAAGCACGGCTGGCGCACGCCCGAGTGGAAGCTCATTCACGCGCTCGAGCCGGACTTCCATTTCAAGCCGGAAGTCGAGCTGTATAATCTCCTGCAGGACCCTGAGGAGAACGTGAACCTGGCGTCGAGGCGCCCGGACGTGGTCGAGCTGCTCGAAGACCGCATGGCGGCCTGGATCGCCAGGCGCGAGCGGGAGAGCGGGAGCCCCAATCCTGTGTTCACCCAGACCCGCTGGCACGAATGCCCCGGCGTCGACGGACCGTTCGCGTCGTCACAGCAGGCCTACGATACGCTCTACATCGGACCGGCGAAGACGGACAGAAAGCCGCGCTCGCGCCGGGACGTGCTTGAAGCGCTCGGCTACGTTTAGGAGCCTCCAACACACGTGCATCGAGGAACAGACAGGGAAGAGCGATGGCGAAGAAGAAGGTGAACCTCATCCTGATCGGCGTCGACAGCCTGCGGGCGGACCACATGAGCCTCTACGGCTACCGCCGCCTCACGACCCCGCATGTGGACAGGCTCGCGGAGGGAGGCACGGCCTTCGATTGGGCCTTCAGCCCGCACATCCCGACGACCTCCGGCTACGGCAGCATGCTGACCGGCCGGGACGCATTCGGGACGAACACGGTGGCGCTCCGCCACCAGGGGCCGATGGCCGAGGGCGTGCCGACGCTGGCCGAGGTGCTGCGCGAGGAGGGCTACGAGACCACCTGCGTCGGCTTCCAGCACAACTGCGCCTCGCGCGGTTTCCAGAACTACATCGACTACGCCGGCTGGGGGAGCTGGAAGGAGGGCCGCAGCCACAAGGCCGAGAACCTGAACGCCGTCGCCCTGCCGGAGCTGAAGCGCCTGGCTGCGGGCACAAAGCCCTTCTTCCTGTTCCTGCGCCACATGGACCCGCACGCCCCCTACCTGCCGCCCGCGCCCTTCGACCGGATGTTCTACGGCGGCGACGAGTTCGATCCCGATAACAAGTCGATGCAGCCCGTCTTCGCCTTCAAGCCGTTCTGCGATTTCTTCGCCACCTGGATGCCGCCCGGCGTCACCGACAAGGACCACATCATCGCGCAGTACGACGGCGCCCTCGCCTACATGGACGCCTGCATCCAGAACATCTTCGCGCAGGTCGCGGCACTGGGGCTCGAGGAGAGCACTCTGATCGTCTTCGACAGCGATCACGGCGAGACCCTGTACGACCACGACTGCTACTTCGACCATCACGGCGTCTACGAACCCACGCTCCGCGTGCCTCTCGTGTTCCACATGCCGGGACGCGTGCCGGCCGGCCTGCGCCTGAGCGGCTACACGACGCTCAAGGACGTGATGCCGACCATTCTCGACGTCATGGGCATCCGGACGAAGCTCAAGTTCGACGGCCAGAGCCTGTTCCCCGAGATGAAGGGCAAGCGGCGCGTGCCTACAACCGAGTTCTACCTGACCGAGGCCACCTGGATGCGCAAGCACGGCTGGCGCACTCCGGAGTGGAAGCTCATCCACGCGCTCGAACCGGACTTCCACTTCAAGCCCGAGGTGGAGCTCTACAACCTGATCGAAGACCCCGAGGAGTCCCGCAACCTCGCCGAAGAGGAGCCGGAGGTCGTCCAGTTCCTCGAGGCCCGAATGCAGGCCTGGATCGCCAGGAGGGAGAAGGAAACCGGCCGGCGCAACCCCATCCACACAAACCTGCACTGGCACGGCTCGGGCAGCGTGAAGGGCCCCTTCACGTCCTCGCAGCAGGCCTACGACACGCTCCACATAGGCGACGTGGGCGCTGCCATACGCCTGCAGGCCCGCGAGAAGAAGGAGTGAACGGCGATGCTGCGCGTGTGCGTCATAGGTCTCGGCCCCATCGGGAACCGGCACGCCGAGATCTATAAGGCCGACGAGCTGTGCGAGCTGGTGGGCCTCTGCGACATCATCGAAGGGCGCGCCGATGCCGCAGCCGAGCGGCTCGGGGTGCCGGGCTTCTATGAAACGCCCAGGATGCTGGACGAGCTGAAGCCCGACGTGGTCAGCGTGGCCACCGGAGGCTACGAGTACGGCAGCGACCACTACGAGCCCACCATGCAGGCCCTGGAGGCCGGTTGCCACGTGCTGTGTGAGAAGCCGATCTCCAACGAGATCGGCCCCGCAGAGGAGATGGTGGCCAGGGCCCGGGAAGAGGGCCTGTGCTTCGGCGTCAACTTGAACCACCGCTTCACCCCCGCCGCCCGCCTGGCGAAGAAGTGGGTGGACGAGGGGCGGCTCGGCCACCTGCTGTTCGTGAACATGGCCATGTGGATCAAGAACCCGGCCGAAAGCTCGCCGTACTTCCAGCTCAAGGCGCTGCATCCCCACACCGTCGACGTCATGCGCTACTACTGCGGCGACGTCGAGGCGGTGCAGTGCTTCGCCGCCAAGGCGCCGGGCCGCGCGATATGGTCCACGGCGCACTTCAACATGCGCTTCAAGAACGGCGTCGTGGGCGGCTTGACCGGCAGCTATGACATCGAGCGCGGGCACCCGATGGAGCGCTGCGAAGTGGCGGGCACGCGCGGGCGGTTCGTGCTGGAGGACATGTGGCGCGAGCTCACCCTCTACCCCGCCGGCGACCTGGAGAAGACCGTCTACACCAACCCGGCCTTCGGCGGCATGCGGGACTTCAACGACACCTTCGTCAATCGCATCCACACGTTCCTGGCGCAGGTCTCAGCGGGCGCTGCCCCCGAGGAGATCGACGGATCGGGCGCCGACGGGCTCGCCGCGCAGAGGATCCTGGCCGCCGCCATCGAGTCGCTGGAGACCGAAACGGTCGTCCGGGTCGACTGAGCGCCCACGCCGGACCGGCCTTGTGGGCGGTCGCCGTCTCTGGTAGGATTCCGCGCGATGAACCCTCGGGACATCTTCCTCAGCGCCCTGCGCCGCCTGCCCGTCCCGCGCCCCGCCACCGGCACGGCCACGTCCGCAGTGACCGTGGACCTCATGGAAGAAGTCGGCGTCTTCTTCCCGGAAGCGCACCTCGACGCGGAGAAGATGGCGACGCTGGCCGCCGCCGGATATGAGCGGATCGGCTTCGACAACGTCATGCCTCTTTTCAGCGTGTGGCAGGAGTCTTCGGCGCTGGGCTGCAACGTCGACTGGGGCGAAGTCGGCCGCATGCCGGGCTGCCGCGACCCCCTCTATAGGATGGGCGATGAGATCAGGATACCGGCCGACCTTCTGGACAGGCCGGGATGCAAGGTCCCCCTTGAAGCTCTCTCGCTCTTACGGCGCAGGTACGGCGACGAGGTCGCTGTCGTCGGCAAGGTGTTCGGGCCATGGACGCTCGGCTACCACGTCTTCGGCGTGCAGGAGTTCCTGATCAACACGATGCTGGACCCGGGAGCGGTGAAGCGCGCGATGGCCTCGCTCAAGGAGGTGACCGTCGCGTTCGGCAATGCGCAGGTCGAGGCAGGCGCGCACGCGCTCTGCCTGGGAGACCATGCGACCCGCGACCTCTGCTCGCCGAACGCTTACCGCGACTTCCTCAAGGAGATCCACGAGGAGCTGAACGCCCGCATCAAGTGCCCCCTGATTCTCCATATCTGCGGCGACACCTCGGACAGGATCGGGCACATAAGGGAGACGGGCGTGCCGTGTTTCCATTTCGACTCGAAGGTGCCCGCGGCGACCGCGCGCGACCTTGCCGGCGAGCGCCTGTCCCTGATGGGCGGCACCAGCAACCTGGACGTGATCCAGAAGGGCACGCCGGAGCAGGTCATCGAAGACGTCAACGAGAAGATCCGGTGCAGGATAGACATCATCGGGCCCGAGTGCGCCGTCCCGTTGGACGCCCCGTATGCCAATATGGTGCTGCTGGCTGAGGAAGCGAAAGCCCACCGCGACGCAGGACGCGGTTGACGGCGCGCCGGTAGGCCGATCTCCCCGGCCATTGACCTTGGCCGGAGGCGGCCGCGTCAAACGTCGAGCCCGTAGAGCTCCCTCGGGTTATGCCAGAACCACTTGCGGGCAAGCTCCAGGGCCTGGGTCTCTGACATCTGCCCCTCGCCGATCCGCCGCGCCAGCACGCACGCCACATTCCTCCTCGCCAGAACGAGGTGGCCGTAGACGTGCTCCACCGGATGGCCGTAGTCCCCCCCGAAGGCGAGGATCTTATTCATCGGCACCGTGTCAACGGCCTCGTCCAGCATCGCAACGGCGCAGGTCGGCGAGATAGCGTGCGTCCAGCAGAAGTTCAGCCACACGTTCGGGAACCGCTTGCCGAGCATGAGCGCCTGCCTCGGCCACGGGTAGCCCAGGTGGTAGATGTCGAACCTCGTCTCCGTGTGACGCTGCAGGATCGGTATGACGTTGAGCGGGTCGACGTTGCGGAAGTCGCCCCAGTAGCCGGTATGCACGGCGACCACCATGCCCAGTTCGCCGGCGATCCGGACCATCTCGTCCAGCACGTAGTCCTGGAGTGAATTGACCCCCGGCAGGCGCGATTCCCGTCCGTCGAGCAGCTTCGCCGCTGCGGACTCCGCCTCGGAGCGGTCGGGGTGCCCCGCCGCAATGGCGGCGATCTTCAGGGCCACGGCGCCCTCTGCCTTCGACCGGGCCAGGTACCGGCGGAAGGCCTCCAGATAGCCGTCCAGCGAATCGACCTCCTCGCCTGCCGCGAACGCAGGAGACACGAACTGGTCCCGAGTCCGCACGAACTGGTAGGGGTACGGGTCCGTCTGGGAGAAGCTGTAGCCCGCGCTCACAGTGGGCGTGAGCAGGGGAGTGCCGGTCGCCGTCGTGCCGCACTGGGTCAGTGCGGTCCGGATGCGGCAGGCGTCGCGCAGAACCCGCTCGTAGATGCCGGGCTTGTTTGCCACCGCCATGGCTTCTGACAGGGGTAGGCAGGTGCGCTCGTTGATGTCGTCGAAGCCGTAGAACCTCTGCGCGCTCAGCCGCACGACCTGCACGTATGACCCCCAGCGTATCTGCTCCCAGAAGGGCTTCAGCAGGGACCAGCGACGCTCCAGCGGCAGCCGCCGATCGTGCAGGGCCTGGTAGTCCTGCTCGCGCATCCCCGCCGAAAGCAGATCCAGGCGGACGTACGAGCCGATCAGGTCGAACGCGTCCACCTCGCGGCCGGTGCGGCCCTGCTCCGGGCCGAGGTGCTCGTGGCAGTCTATGACCTCGAACTCCTCCATGGCCCTGACGAGGCCCGTCTCGATGGCAGACGTCGTCATCCATTGCTCTCCTGCGTGGTGAAGGGGGTGCGGGGCCGGGGGTCCGAACGGCCGGCATTAGACACGGATTCGCACGGATTTTCACTGATCGAAGGACGCCGAGCGCGCGCCGCCGTCATCCCAAGCGGCCCGCAACCCCCCGTCCTGTCATCCCGAGCGGTCCGCAGGTCGGCGGATCGCGAGGAATCTCGGCTCTGGCGCGGCGGAGGCCCTCGGAGCGGCCAGATTCCTCCGCGCCACCCGGCACCACCCAGGATTGCCCGTACCCCTCCGCTCGAAGCGCCTGACAACGGCCAACGCCCGATCGGTGAGTGTACCGTCAAGAGCCAAAGCGGCGCTTGGCTTCGTGTACCAGCTCGGAAAGGTAGGCTAACGCTAACTGGCAAATCGTGATCGGGTCGTTCTGTGCCAGCCGCTTGCTACGATGCATTGTGGGCGGATCAGTGACAGATACTCGTATCGTACCTTCTATCCCGCTTGTAATGGGTACCCTGCGCTCGTGGGGCGTCCCCTTATCCACAATCCAGAATGGCCCCTCCGGCCCTACTTCGTAACTTGCATCCGGAGCTGGTGGCGGCCCGAATTCTGTTGAGGCCAGACGAATCACATACATGCTGAAGGCCAGCCGGTGTCTGCCCTCGTGGAAGTCTTCATTGCGCGCCTTGCGGACAAAGCTCAAGAGCTCATCACTCTTCATTTCTTCTTGCTTTATCGCGTACCAGTTACTAAACCCCGGGATCTGCTTCCCATCCTTCTGTAAAGCGTATGTAATCGCTCTGGCTGAACTGAGAAAAGAGTTGAACAGCGACCTGAAGGAGAGCGCATCTGTGGCCACCGCCAATTGCTGGAGGATCGAGCGCGAGTCTTCAAGCTTCTGCTCTGCACTTCTAAACGTGCCCACGTTGGACTCGCGATGCGAGGTGACGAACGCTTCAGGTAGTTTACGGCGTTTCTACGACAAGGGGAAGTGTTTCTCGGCAGCTTGAGCTTCGGGCAGTTCTTCGACATGGCGCACCCACAAGAACGGCGTGTCGTCTGCGTCGATATCCACGTCGTGCATGTCTTGCGGAAGCTGAACCACCCAGAGGACGACCTTGGGCGACGGGCCGGGAGCGCGTTCGCGGGAATGCGGCCCGGCATCTGGTAGAATGGGCCCGACGCTGCCAGCCCGGATCGAGGTCCAAAGGAGGGGAGGTCCGTGAAGAAAGCCGCCCTGGTCGTGCCCGTCGTCTCCGCGTTGGCCTCCATGGCTTACGCCGATGACGTCCCCCGCTTCGCTATCCTGGAGAGGAGCTTCAGCCATACCGGCGCATACGACAACCCATACAGGGACCTGGCCGCCACAGCGACGCTCCGCCGCCCCGACGGCTCGGAATGGGCGATGCCGCTCTTCTGGGACGGCCGGGCCGTCTGGAGGCTGCGCGTCTCTCCGGACCTGACCGGCCAGTGGTCCTATCTGGTCCGCTCCGCCGACGCCGGCCTGGACGGACAGAGCGGCTCGTTCCGCTGCGTGGAGTCGAATCTGCACGGCAGCATCCAGGCCATGAAGGACCACCCGCTGCACTTCCAGTACCAGGACGGCACGCCGTTCTGGTTCTTCGGCGAGAAGGCCTGGCGGGTCCTCCAGACCGACCCTGCCAAGAAGCTCGACCACGACAGCGCCATGCATCACGTCGACGTCCGCGCCGCCCAGGGATTCAACTACATGCACACCGAGCTGGCGGGCACGGGCGGGCTGGCCTCCGGCGGGAACGAGGGAGGCGAGATGTTCGTGGACGCCGGCAGGGAGATCATCAACCCCGCCTTCTTCCAGGAGGTCGACGGCCGCCTGCACCACATCAACGAGAAGGGCCTGGTCTGCGGCATCGTGGTCCTGTACGGCATGGGCGACCCGTACTGGGGGTCCCTGCCGAGCGAAGAGGCCCGCTTGCGCTTCGCCCGCTACGTGGTGGCGCGATACGCCGCCTTCGACGTCGTCTTCCTGGTGGCGGGGGAGTGGCAGTACATGGTTGACCAGGCGGACCTGTTCCGCGCCGTCGGCCGGGAGATTCGCAAGACGGACCCGCACGGCCGGATGATCGGGATCCACCCCGGGCCGGGGCCGTACATCTCTTCGCAGGAATTCGCCGAGGAGGACTGGATGAGCTTCGGCGAGTACGCGCAGGCCTACTTCGCGCCCGACAAGGTGGAAGCCTCAAACGCGAACCGCGACGACCTGCGCGCGTTCATTCTGGCCGCCAGGAAGCACAACAAGCCCGTCGTCGATGCCGAGTACGCCTACTACCTGCGCGACCAGGACTTCGACGGCGTCGTCGACAAGCCCAACTCGCACACGCGCGACTCCTTCCGCCGCGCGTCCTGGGTGATCCCGATGGGGGGCGGATACTTCGTGACCGGGTTTGGCACGACCTACTTCGGCGGCCGGAGGGAGGTCGGCCCGTTCCTGGTGGACGACCCGCGGCACAAGGAGGCGGTCGCCGACCTGGACCGCCTGCACAGGTTCTTCACGTCCCTGCGTTGGTGGCTGCTGGAGCCGCACGATGAGCTGGTCGAGGCGGACGGCGGCTATGCCTACTGCCTGGCCGAGGCGGGGAAGACTTACGTGGTCTACGTCGTCGGGGCGAAGGGCGCCGACCTGAAGCTCGCGGACGGCGAGTACTCCGTCTCCCGCTACAACCCTCGCACGGGCCAGTCAGTGGAGCTGGCCGGTCCGGCCCGCGGCTCCGTGCGACTGGACGCGCCCGACACGCAAGACTGGGTCTTCCTCGTGACGGCGAAGTGAGTCAGGTCCGCCCCTTAGGCGCTGTTGCAGAACCCCATCCTGGCTTCGGCCGGCTGCGAGCGCCGATGATCTGTGTCGGCCTGCATCGGCGATGCTCTGCCCCTGCATCGCCTTCTTCGGCCTCCTTGCCCTCGGCGCTCTCGCTCGGCCTCGGGCCGACGGAGCGGGTTCTGCAACAGCGCCTTAGCTAGAGCACCTGCTTGACCGGCCGCATCACGATCTCGTTGATGCCCACGTTGGGTGGCTGTTCGAACGCGAACCGAATGGCTCGGGCGCAGTCGGATGGGCTGAGCGGCTGGACCGTCTTCTTCAGCTCGGCGGCGTACGGGTTGTCCGCCAGGGGCGTGTCCACGAGGCCGGGCTCGAGGAGGGTCACGCGAACACCCCTGGGCGACGCCTCCTGGCGGAGGCAGTCCGCGAAGGCCGTCGTCGCGTGTTTGCTGGACACGTAGGCCGTCTCACCGACGTAGGTCACGCGGCCCGAGACCGACGACACGATGACGATGTGCCCCGCCCCCTGTCGGTACATGAGGGGCAGGACGGCGCGGACGACGTTGAGGACCCCCATGACGTTGACCTGTATCACCTGGCTCCACTTGGCCGGGTCGCCTGCGTCGATGCCGGAGACGTCGTGCACGGCTGCGTTGGCGACCAGCAGGTCGATGCGGCCGTAGCGCTCCACGGTCCGACTGACGACTCCCTCCACGGCCGCGTAGTCGACTACGTCCGCAGAGAGGCCCAAGGCCTGGCCGCCGCGACGTTCGATACGGGCCACGACGTCCTGGAGCGGCTGGGGCCGCCGGCCCACGACGACGATCTTGAGGCCGATGCCGGCGAGCTCCTCAGCGGTAGCCGCGCCGATGCCCGTTCCGCCGCCGGTGATCAAGGCAACCCGGTTCTCGTTCATCTGCGTCCCCCAAGATGCAGCACTCGTCCCGGCAGCGCGCCCGTGTGCCGGCCCTCGTCTTTGACGAGCACGCCGTTGACAGCGACGTAGGGGATCCCCTCGGGGAACTGCCGGGGCTCGTCGTAAGTGGCCGTGTCACGCACGGCCTGCGGGTCGAACGCGACGACGTCGGCAGCCATGCCCGGGCGGACGAGCCCGCGGTCCCACTGGCCCAGGCGGCGGCACGGCAGCGAGGACATCTTCACCGCCATCTGCTCCCAGGTGAACATGCCTTCGTCGCGGGCATAGTGGGCCAGGTACCGCGCGAAGCTGCCCCACGCGCGGGGGTGAGGCTTCTGGCCCGTCATCAGCCCGTCGCTGCCGACGGTGTGGTAGGGCTGGCGCATTATGGTCCGGACGTTCTCCTCATGGCCGACGTGCACGAGTATGTTGACGTCGAGCTTCTCATCCAGGAGCAGCCTTCTGGCCGCCTCGAAGGGCGGCACGCCGAGGCCGCGCCCGATCTCGGAAACCGTGCGGCCCACCCAGCGCCGGTTGGCAGCGCTGGCGACCGAGATGATCTCGATGGTGTTCCAATCGATCGGGAGGCCATGATAGCTCGGCGTGCCTTCGACCTCGAGCTCGCGGCGCATCCGGGCCGCCTTCCCGTCGTCAGCCAGGGCGGCGAGGAGGCCTTCCGTGCCCCCGTGGCTCACCCACGGCGGCAGCAGGGAGGCCAGGCAGTTGGCGCCGGCCAGATAGGGATAGCTGTCCACCGTGACCTCGACCTCGCGCGGGTCGAGGGCGTTGATCTGGGCGACGAGCTCTTCGGCCCGGCCCTCGTTGCCGGGGAAGTTCATGAGGCAGTGCGTCAGATGCAGCGGCACGCGGGCCCTTCGGGCCACGCCGAACATCTCGCCGTAGGCCTCCAGCGCACCCTTGCCGTAGCTGCGATGGTGCGGACAGAAGAACCCGCCCCGGCCGGCCACTTCGGAGCACAATTCCACCAGCTCGTCATCGCCGGCATACACGGCTGGCGGATAGGAGAGGCCGGTCGAGAGGCCGACCGCCCCGTCCTCCATGCCCCGGGCGACGTGGCGCCGCATCCGCGCCATCTCGTCCGGCGTGGGCGGCCGGTCGTCGTAGCCCATCACCAGGACCCGCACCGTCCCGTGCGGAACGAGGTAGGCCACGTTGATGGACGTCTTGCGGTCGAAGCGGCTCAGGTACTCGGCCACGCTCGACCAGCCCCAATCACAGCCGGGCGCCTCGCCGTTCCACGCGGCCGTCTGCTGGCGGATGGCATCGAGCGTCCGGGCGTCGACGGGCGCGAAGGAGAGCCCGTCCTGGCCGATGACCTCGGTGGTGACGCCCTGCATGGTCTTGGCCTCGGCACGGGGCTCGTCCAGTAGCCGCACGTCCGAATGGGAGTGCATGTCCACGAAGCCTGGGGCGACGATCAACCCCCGTGCATCGATTGATCGCGCGGCCGCCCCCGACCCCAAACGACCGACGGCGCAGATGGAGCCATCCGCAATGCCCACGTCGGCGACGAACGCCGGTCCGCCGGCGCCGTCCGCGACCAGGCCGCCCCTGAAGACGAGGTCCATTGCCATTGCGCCTATCTCCTACTGCGGGGCCGGGGGCAGCATCCTGGCCCATGGGTGGTCGGCGCACTGCGACGGACAGAAGCTCAGTCTCTGCCCCTGCGCGCCGACCTGGATGGCGGCGATCTCGCCGAGGTCGTCCACGGTCACGAACATGGTGTCGAAGTCCTCTCCGCCGAAGCAGACGTTGGTCGGGCTCTGCCCGCCCGAGGGAATGCTCCGGATCAGCTCGCCCGCAGGATCAAGGACGTACACGTAGCCTGCCCGATAGGTTGCCACGTAGAGGTTGCCCTCCACGTCGAACGCCATCCCGTCCGGGCCGTGTATGCCGTCCACGTCGAGCGGGGGAAGCGTGCAGAACTCCGACTCGTTCTCGGCCTGGCCTGGCCCGACGATATCGTACGCCCAGATCTTGTTGGTCCGCGTCTCGGCCACGTACAGGCGTCCTTCGCGAGCGACGATGCCGTTCGGGAAGGCCATTCCGTCCTTGATCTTGTGGAGCTCGCCCGTGCCCCACTCGTAACCGTACACGGCACCAATCCGGTTGGTCAGACTGCTCGTGAAGGGGTCCGTGAAGAACAGGTTGCCGTCGGGATCGAAGGAGAGGTCGTTCGGGCCGTTGATCGGCTTGCCTTCGTAACGGCTGATGAAGTCGGTCTGCCGGCCGTGAGGGTCGACCCGCACAATGGCGCGGCGGCCTTCGTCGGTGACGTACAGGCAGCCATCCGGCCCGAAGGCCAGGGCGGCGGGGATGCCCGCCACTTCGGACGTGGAGGTATTGAACACCGTGTGCGTCCGGCACGGGCGAGACACGTGCGTGGCCGTGATGTCGCCCCCCCGCGTGGGCCAGGCCTCATCCCGCGTGAAGCTGCACACATTTAGGATCCAGCCGTTCGGCCCGACCACGGGGCCTTCCGGCGCACAGAGCTTCTCGGCGAAGCGTCTCGGTCTGCCCATCCTCGATCTCCCTGCACGTTCCGATTGCCGGGCCTTGCAGTGCCCTCAGAAGATGGCGATCGGGTTGAACAGCGTGCCGGTCCCCCCGGGAAGGCGCAGAGGGGAAGCGGCGACCATGAACTCCCAACGTCCTTCCGACTCGCAGACCTGCACAAGCTCCTCGAATTGGAGGCTGTCCGCGCAGACCATGCCCATGGAGGTGATCTGGAGGGCGTGGATCGGATAGGGCACGCCTTCCACGGCGCTGGGCACGGTCTCCCCGTCGCCGTCCGGGAAGAACGCCGCGACCCTGCGCTCATGCAACAGGGGGATCGCACTCACGTCTAGGCCGGCCCTTCCCTCGCCATCGTAGCCGACGTTCCACGCGCCCAGCTCAAGGCGACGGCGATGATGGCCAGTGCGAAACACGAAGATATCCCCCTCGCCCAGCCGGACTCCTTGCGCCCGCTCGGCGGCCCCGAGCTCCTCAGGCCCAATCGCCTCCCCGGGCTCTATCCACCTGCTTCCTCGCAACCGGGGCATGTCCAGCATTACGCCTCTTCCAACGATCCCGTGCGCGAACGCCGTGATGTCCAGCGCCGTCGCCCCGCCGGACGTGACGCTGCTCAACGGCTTCCCGTTGTAGAGCCTGCCCTTGTAGGAGACGTGGCAGAGGGCGTCGATGTGCGTATGGCGGTCTCCGTGGGCCTCAACCGCCAGGTAGTCCGTGGCGAACTGCTGCCCGCCTGTGTCGGACGGATCGTACGCGTGCACCATGTAGTGAGCCGCGGGCCTGGGGTTGTCGGGGCCGGCCACCTTTTCTACGGGCAGGGAGAGCGAGACCGTCCGTCCGGACCGCACCAGGGCGGCGGCCGCACGAACGTGGTCGCCCGTGATGTAGTTGAGCGTGCCGCGTTCGTCGTCCGGGCCCCACCGGCCCCAGTTGCAGACGCTCTCGAAGAGCCTGTCGAACTCTCCGGCGGAGGTCCGGTGGGCTTCCCGTTCCATGGCGGATGCCTTTCCTTACTCGGACCCTCGGAATGCGACCGCCCCCGGCGGCTCTGCCCGAGGATCATGCCTCTGCCGGGCGCACTACCCGGCCAGAATCCCCCCGTGCCCGGGACCTCGAGGAACGATGGGCCAGACGTCCACGACGACGCCAGCCTCGACCACATGGTATGCATCGTAGAGATTGACCGTCGTGGGCGCGTAGCCGGGGATCAGCTCGGCCGTGTCGCCGAGCTTGAGTCTGCATCGCTCGTCGACGTCGAACAGCGCGTGCTCTTCGGCGAAGTAGCGGGCCTGGTAGAACGGGTACTCGACCATCGTGGGCAGCACGAAGTCGATCCCTATGGACTTCCGACCCGAGTCCAGTACGATGGTGTCGCCGTGATGGCTCATGACGGTGCCGAGCACGGTCAAGGCGTGCGAGAAGCCCGGCACTAGGTTCCCGTGGAAGTTGTCCATGAAGACGTATGACCCAGCCTGTATCTCGGTGACTCGCGGGTTGGCTCCGGTTATGTCGTACGTGCCTGTTCCGCCCGCCGAGACCACCTCGCACTTGAATCCCGCTGCGGCCAGGCGATCGAGGACCTCGCCGAGATAGGCCATGGCGGCTTGCGCCTTCTCGATGCGCACGCTCCGATCCGGCTCGCGCATGCAGTGGCCTTCGTATCCCTGGACGCCGCGCAGGCGGAGGCCCGGCAGCTCATCCACGCGCCGGGCCAGGTCCACGGCGTCCTCCGGGGAGCGCACGCCCCCGCGGCCCATGCCTACGTCCACCTCGATCAACACCTCCAGATTGCTGCCCGCCGCCAAGGCGGCGTCCGACAGGTCGGCGGCGTTTGCGAGATCGTCGACCGCCACGGTCAGGCGGCCGTCTCTGGCGGCGCCGGCGAGCGCCTCGACCTTCCCTCGGCCGCATACCTCGTTCGCGATCAGCACGTCCTCTATGCCGGCCCGGCTCATGACGATCGCTTCCCACACGGTCGCCGTGCAGACGCCTATGGCTCCGGCTTCCACCTGGAGCTTGGCCAGCTCCGGCGACTTCTGGACTTTGGTGTGGGGCCGGAGGCTGGCCGGCATCGCCCTCATCCGCTCGGCCATGAAGGCGATGTTGCGTCTGGCTACGTCCAGATCCAGGATGAGGGCCGGCGTGACGAGCTCGTCCCGTCTCTGCCCGATCGCGGACCCGTATTCAGCGCGCACGTGTTCGTGGGAAGCGGTCGTCATGAGATCCCTCCTCCTGGGCTCGACAGGGCGACGGCCGGCGGCAGCGCGCCAGGCAGCTCTACTGGAGCCGAATCGCCTTGCCCGAGCGAGCCGACCCGTAACAGGCGAAGACCAGCTTCAGCGTCTTCAGGTTGTCCTCGCCCGTGGTCTCGGCGGTTCCTTCCCCCCTGAGCGCCCGCAGGAAGCTGGCGTGGCAGGTCACAATGCTGGCGTGCACCGCAAGGTGATCCGGACGCGCCCAAGCGTAAATGACCGGGGGGTATCGCTTGGAGTGGGTTCCGTTACTCGTCGTCACCCGTATCCAGTAGTCTTCGCCGACCTCCGCCGTGCCCTTGTCGCCCTCGACGAACACGAGCGTCTGGGGGAACACGTCATGCTCGTAGTAGTTCTCGGGGTAGCCCATCTCGCACGTGACGGTCGTCTGCCCGCCGTTGGCCAGGAGCATCACGGTGGAGACGTCCTCGCCCTTGATGTTGCGATGCACCTGATGGTTCTGGCAGTACACAAGCTCCGGTTCGCCGAAGTAGAAGCGCACGATGTCCAGGATGTGTGTGCCCATGTCGGTGAGGATGAAGTTCTCAAGGTCGTTCAACGTGGGCTCGTTGATGAACACGGGATAGCCCGAAACCATTGTGATGCGGGCACGGAACGGCGTCCCGATGCTGCCTGAATCGAGGACGGACTTGAATTGCCTGAGCTGAGGCTGCCAGCGCCAGTTCTCGTGGATGTAGTAGGGCACGCCCGCCTCCGCGCACGTCCTGACAAGCTCCTCCCCGATGGCCACCGAGGGAGCCATCGGCTTCTGGCTGATGACGGGCACGCCGTGGGCGGCCGATAGCTTGACGAAGCCGGGCAAGGTGAAGGGGTTCGTGCACAGGTCTACGAAGTCGATCTCCTCGCGCCGAAAGAGCTCCTCGGGGTCGTCGTAGACGTTCGGGATGCCGAACTCGTCGGCGAACGCCTCGCCCTTCGCCCGCGTGCGATTGAACAGCGCGACGCATTCGGCGCCGTCGAGTTCCCGCCACGCGGCCATCTGGAAGCGCGCCCAGTAGCCGGCTCCGAAGAACGCGAATCGCAGGTTCTCGATCTGTCTGCCCTCCCGGAGTCGCGGTCGCCCAACCAGAGCGCCGGCTGGAAGACAGCCCTTAGAGCTCCTAGCAGGACCCCCTGCTGGCTTCGGCCGGCTGCAGCGCCGCCCTGCGGCGTCGGGCTGCATCGGCGATGCTGTGCCTCTGCATCGCCTGCTTCGCCCTCCTTGCATGGCGCCGCTTCGCTCGGCCTCGGGCCGACGCGTGGGGTTCTGTTAGGAGCCCTCAGAAGACGCAAAGGCCCTTCGCGGCGAACGTCGGATCGGTGGTGACGTTCACCCCCAGGCGACGAAGGCCCGCCGCGTCGCCGGGCGTCGAGATATGCGTCATGTGAACGTCGCAGCCCTCCAGTTCCTTCAGCTTATCCACGCAGAGCTGCGCGACGTGGCTGGTGGCCGCGCTGATCCCCAGCGCGATCAAGGTCTCTTCGACGTCGAGGCTGACGCTCGTCTGGCGCAGCACGCCGATCCTGAGCTTGCCGATGGCCTCCGTGATTGCGGGAGCCAGCAGGTGGATCGCGTCGGGCACGCCAGCCAGATGCTTGACGGCGTTGAGCACAAGGCTCGAAGCGGCGTGCATAATGGGGGAGTTCTTGCCCGTGATAATGGCACCGTCCTTCAGCTCGATCGCCGCCCCGCAGTATATCCCATCGTGCCCCTTGCCCGTGGCCTGTGCGTCGCGGGCGGCCTGTCGGGCGGGCTCGACCGTGCGCCGGTCCTCCGCGTTCAAGCCGAGCGCCTTCATCAGGCGCTCAGTGCGCTCGACCGCCGGCCGGTCCACCAGCCCCATGACGTACTCCGAGCTGTAGCGGAAGTAGCGGCGGATCACCTCCTGCCGGGCCGCACCGCGCACGGCCTCGTCGTCGATGATGCCACGCGATGCAGTGTTGACGCCCATGTCGGTCGGCGAGCGGTATGAGCTGTTGCCACCGGTGATGCGTTGGAGGATGCTCTGGAGCACGGGGAATGCCTCGATGTCGCGGTTGTAGTTCACGGCGGTCACGCCGTAGGCTTCCATGTGGAACGGATCGATCATGTTCACGTCGCCCAGGTCAGCCGTAGCGGCCTCGTAGGCGATGTTGACCGGATGGTTGAGGGGTAGGTCCCAGATGGGGAACGTCTCGAACTTCGCGAATCCGGACCGGATGCCGTGCAGGTGATCGTGGTACATCTGGCTGAGGCACGTGGCCATCTTGCCGCTGCCAGGGCCGGGCCCGGTGACGACGACCAGCGGCTTGGTCGTCTCGATGTAGGGGTTCGCGCCATATCCCTCGTCGCTCACGATGCGGTTCACGTCTGTGGGATAGCCCTTTGTCGATCCATGCGTGTAGACCGGCACGCCGCTGCGTTCCAGCCGATTCTTGAAGATCAGAGCGCCCGGCTGCCGGTCGTAGCGGGTGATGATGACGGCCCGAAGCCCGACTCCCCTGCCCCGCAGGTCGTCGATCAGTCTCATCGCGTCCACATCGTAAGTGACTCCGAAATCGGCCCTTAGTTTCCCCCGCTCGATGGCCCCCGCGTGGACGCACAAGAGCACTTCCGCCTGGTCCCTGAGCTGATGGAGCAAACGCATCTTCACGTTCGGGTCAAGCCCCGGCAGGACGCGCGCAGCGTGGTAGTCGAACAGCAGCTTGCCGCCGAACTCAAGGTACAGCTTCTTCTGGGACCTCTCGACGCGCTCGAGGATGGCTGCCGTCTGTTCGCGCAGGTAGCGCTCGTTGTCGAATCCGACCACCGTCCCCATGCTGCTTCCTCTCTGCGTCGGGCTGAGAGCACCGCTCACGGGCCGACGCATCATAGCCGTGCGCACGGGAATTGGCAAGAAAGGGCAGGCCGGTCGAGCACGCCGACGGCGCCGAGCTGACCAACGAGCGCGTCTTGTCGAACCCAGGCCGGGGATCAGCGCAGACGTCCGGGGACGAGTGACGCCTGGCGGCTTGCCTCGACTCCGCCGAGGAAGCCCTCCTAAGGCGCTGTTGCAGAACCCCATCCTGGCTTCGGCCGGCTGCGAGCGCCGATGATCTGTGTCGGCCTGCATCGGCGATGCTCTGCCCCTGCATCGCCTTCTTCGGCCTCCTTGCCCTCGGCGCTCTCGCTCGGCCTCGGGCCGACGGAGCGGGTTCTGCAACAGCGCCTGACCGATGTTGCCGGGGCGCTCCTGCCCTTACCAGCGGAAGAAGCGGTACGGGTCGTCCCACTCCTCGGGCACGTCCAGGTAGAAGCCGTTCAGCCAGCGCTGCTCGCCCTGCGCAACGGGGCTGGAGAGGCGCTCCAGAAGCGGCGTCTGCCCCGCCGCGCCCATGTTCCCGAGCAGGCGCGTCAGCAGGTAAGAGGCCTTCCGGAACGTCCGCTTGATGTTCATCTTCTCGCCCGAGTAGTCGAGCTGCCACGGGGCGAGCTGACAGAAGACGACGTTGGAGTCCCCCGCCTTTGCCAGGACGCCGTCGCCGAAGGCCGTGGCGCCTCCCGACACGAGCGGGAGCTCGCGCGGGTCACGGTTATGCACCTCGGCCGGCGAGACGCCGGCCAGCAGGGAGTCGGCGCCGAACGGCTCGAAGTAGGCCGCAATGTGCTCTGCCGCCTTCGTGGTGACCTTCAGCGGCAGGAAGGCGTTGGCCTCCTGCTGGTCGAGCCCGACGGCCAGAACGTCCCCGCCAGCCTTCACGAACTCAGCGACTGCCGCCGCGTTGCTCGCGAGTTCCTGCCCACCGCCGGGCCCGACGACCAGCACCTGGTCCACCGGCAGGTTGCCGCCGCTGTAGGTGCCCGGCGTCAGGCCGGCGGACTCCAGGTGTTTCCTGCCGGCCGGATCGCCTGCGTAGACCACCGTGCGCCGCCCGGCCGGCTTCCACGTGGAGACGTAGCGGAGGATGTTGCGCGCGAGCGCGTCGGCCGCCGGATCGCTCTCTGTGCGTCCGGTCACGTCGGTCTGGCAGAAGAGCACCATCCCGGCGCCCTCGCGGTACTCCATCAGAGGAGTGAACTGAAGCGCATAGCCGCAGTCGAGGATGGGCAGGAAGTCGCCGCAGGCGGGCTTCTCGATCAGGGCGGAGGCCACGTTGCCGCGGTTGCCGCACCGCCAGATCCGCGTGACGGTGATGTCACACCACTTTGACATCGGGGAGTGATACGTCATTTCGTAGGTTCCGCGCGGCGGAAGAATCGTCGCCTCCCCCCGCCAATTCCACAGGTGGTCCTCCGCGATGCCTGCCAGGAGCGGATGGTCCGGCACGCGCTCGAAGATCCACCGCATGCCGCGCTCGGCCACCCGGAAGCCGAACCGCCTCTCCAGCACGTCGCCCGTCTGCTCGAAGACGACGACTTTCAGGCCGTCGCGCACGCGCGAGATGTCCGGAGCCGGCCCGTCGAGGGTCAGCGCCCCCTTGCCCACGAGCAGAACGTCGTAGCCCGCCAAAGCTGCGTCCGCGCCGACGGGTTCAAAGGGGATGCCCAGACCCTTCAGCAACGCGGCGGTCTCGCCCTTCGGATCGAAGAGGGCGACCCGTCCGGCCGTCTGGATCGGCTCCGGCTTCGGCAACACGTCGATGAGGAAGGAGTCCACCTGCGTCTCGCCGCTGCTGAACTTGACCGTCGCGTCGATCGCGTACTGCCCGGGAGCGAGGTCGGCCGGCAGTTGGAACGTCAGCGGAAGGCGCTCCTGCTGGCCCGTGGGCAGCGTGACGGTCTTGCTGCCGGTAAGGGCGGCGGGCAGCGCGAACGACCACTGGCAGTCGCAGGTCATCGTCACGCGCGAGTTGTTGATGACGATCAACTGCTTCTCCACGGTTTCCCCGGGCAGGAAGTTGTGGTCCTTGCTCGTGAAGGCTGCGGGCTTGCCGCCGATGTAGGCCAGCAGCGGCATGTTGTTGCGCAGAAGGGCCTCCGCAGCAGGGGTGGCAATCCAGTCAGAGCGCTCGTAGGCCAGCTCCCTGTACTCGTCGCGCGGCTCGACGTAGTCGGGGCTGAAGCCCGGACGCTGCAGGTTCTCCCAGTCGACCTGGAAGTCCTTGCGGTCCTTCTGGACGCCGGGGCGCGGCTTCCAGTAATGCCACTGCTCCCACGGGGAGTTGGCCGACATGCCCCACGTCCGGAAGGCCCGCCAGTTGTCCGTGATGTACATGGCCATCACGGGGTAGCGCTCGTCGAACTCTCTGGACCCGAGCGAGTACGGATAGTCCCAGCGCTGCCAGAGCTGGCCGGCGCGGAACTTCTGTGCCTCCCAGCGGAGGTTAGCCTTCTCCGCTTCGCTGATCTTGTAGGCGGCAGGGCCGTAGAACTCCGCGTCCCACTCGGCCACGCAGAACTCCCAGGGGACTGCGGCGCTGCCGAACGACCGCTTGCCCTTGTACCAGCCCCGGTACATCGACCAGTCCCACGTCCACGGCACGCTGTACTCGCAGGTGAAGAACGGCTTGACGCCCACCGTAGCCCAGTGCTCCAACCAGTCGGAGATCTCCTGGATGGGAGCGAAGTTCGCGTAGAAGTTCTCCGTGTGCATCGTGCCCAGGTTGCCCGACGAATGGTGGTAGACGATGCGCGTGGGGTCAAGTCTGTTGATGATTGCCTGCGCCCGCAAGGCGCGCCCCGGGCCGGCGGTGGGCGACAGGTCGTTGTTGCCATGTGTCCCGTCGATCAGGTCCGGGTTCATGCCCTCCGAGTAGCCGGTGGCATTGTGGCTCGTGGCGTAGAAGACGACCGACGGGTGGTTCTGCGCCATGCGGACGTAGAACTCGGCGTGCTGCGCGTAGCCGTTCGTCTGGTCGGCGTCCGGCGCATCCCAGTTGTAGTGGCCGAACTGCGGCTGCGAGACGGCCAAGAGCATCCCTACGTCGTCCGCGGCCCTGAGTTCCTCCGCGAAGCTCAGGTGGCTGCCGGGCTCGCAACCGTAGTTGTGCGTGTAGACGAAGTTGATGCCGAAGCTTTGGAAGCGCTCCAGCGTTTCCCGCACGGCCCGGTAGTTCGCCTGGGCGGCCCCCATCTGGGCGTTGTCCACGGGCAGGGCGGACAGGTAGATGCGCGTGCCGTTCAGGTAGAAGTCGCGCCCGTCGATCCAGAACTCGCGGAACCCGAACCGCGCGGGCAGGGCTTCGTCGAGCACCTTCCCGCCGGCGTCCGTCAGGGCGAGGCTCACCTCGTACTGGTTCTGCGGCGTGACGGTGTCCCAGAGCTTCTCGGGCTTCCAGTCCGCCGTGAAGGGGATGCGGCCGCCTTTCAAGTCGCCTGGCCCGAAGGGCTGGCTGGCGAACTGTGCGACCTCCTGGGCGCCGTCCTTGACGCGCGCGCGGAGGACGTACTGGCCTCCCTCGGCGAGTCCGTCCAGCGCAGTGTTGAACGTGATCTTCCAGTTGCGCACGGACGTCTCCACCTTGACGTCGCTGATGCGCGCCCCCTGAGGCGTGCCGACAAGGTACACGTCACCGCAGAGCCCCCGCCGGTCCACTCGGCCCCTTACCTGCCTCGGCGTAGCCGTGTCGCCGAATGCGAGGGTGACGGCTCCCAGCGGGAGCGCCTGGACGTAAAGGCTCAGGACTTGCGTCTGCCCCGGCCGGCATGCCGACGTGAGGTCCACCTCGCCCCACGGGAACCGGACCTCTCCGACCTTCTGTCCGTCCACGTGCACGGCGGCCAGGGAGTTCAGGTACTCCGTGTACAGAGTGATGCGGCGGCCGGCCCATTCCGGGGGGATCGTGATCTCGCGCTGGTACCAGGCTGCGTTGACGGCCCCCGGGTCCTGGCCTGCCCAGCTCGGATGGGGGTAGAGCGTCTGGGAGCCTCCGCGGCTGTACGCTTGCGGCCATTCGCCAGGCACCTTGAAGTAACCCCACCCGCCGTCAGGCACTGCGCCCATGGCATCTGCCGCCGGCTGCCATTGCCAGAGGCCATTGATGCAGATGCGCTCCCGGGTCGGCGTGGACTCGCGATACGCCTTCGGCAGGCTCCAGACAGCCTTGACGCCGTCGGGCAGCACCGTCTCCGCGCTGTTCTGGGCAGCCACCTGTTCCATCCCTCCGCAAACGAGCGCCATGAACACGCAAAGCACGCCCCCGCGGCTACGAGATGCTGGATGCATCGTGTTCCTCCCAATGAACGGACTCCAGACGGCTCACGCATCGCCCGGGCAGCCTCTCGCTGAAGGCGCCGTCGGTCTCAGTGGTGGATGGCCTCGTGTCCCGCCGGATGCTGCATGGCGGTCTGTGCGCGGCTTCGGATCTCGCGGGCCACCTCGGTCATCCGCGGGTCCTGGGCCATCAACAGGCCGGCGCGCTGGCGCAGGAACTTCACCGCCCAGCGGCACTCTCCGGCCAGGTGGTCCTGATTGCCGCCTATCTCGACCCACGCCGCAGTGATCTTCTGACACCTGGCCAGGGCGTCGGGGTCGTCTTTGTCAAGCACGGTCTGGCGGAACTCCTCAACCAGTTGGGCAGCGTACTCCGGCGTCTTGATCATTTGCCGACGCGCGGCGACGCAGGCGTCGATGGTCTTCGCCAGTTTCTCCAGTTCGGACAACGGACCGGCCAGCTCGGGATGGACCACCTTCTGCTCGGCCACGTAGTCCAGAACGCCGTGCCCGAACTCCACGTAGGTGTCTATCCGGCTGCGGATGAACCTGATGAACGTCAGGACGTCGTCGAGGGCCTTCTCCACCTGCGCCCTGCGCTCCTTCTGCTGGCCTGCGGCGTATATGGGGTCCAGCAGGTCCTTGACGCCGCACGTGGCCATGCCTTTGTTGACGGACCCCTGGTCTTCGAGGTCCAGGATGTACTCGCACGGCCCCACTCCGAGCGTGTTGCGCACGACGTCCAGGACCGCAAGGGCGCCCAGCGGCGTGTCCTGAAGGCGGTTCATAGGATAGATCAGGGCCGGCCCGCGGAACTGGACGACCTGGCCGAGCGGCTCAAGGTAGCCCTGGCCGTCGCGGTCTGCCCAGCAAGGGTAGAGGAAGTTGCCCAGCACGGTGGTCCAGCGCTGCCGGTTGGCAGGCACCGTTTCGCGGGCGCCGTACCAGTTCGGCTTCTGGTAGCTGCCGTCGGGGTTCTGGGCCAGCATCTCCCAACTGTCAACGAGGTTGTCGTCGCGGGTCCAGTCCACGCGCCAGTGCGCCGGCCACGGAGCCCGCCAGTCCAGACGGATCGTCCGGCCGGCGTCGACCCCGGCCACGTCGCGTACGTGCCAGACGTCCGGGGCGTCCAGGACGGCCACCCAGATCCCGGGGTCCTCGCCGTAGTAGATTCGGGTGGACGTGAGCATGCGGTGCTCGCCCTGGCCCGACAGGTCCATCTGAATGTCCCGGCTGCTGGTGTTCCACACCGCCATGACGATGGCGTCCCGGCCGGGCATCATGTGGAGGAGCATGTTCTCGGCAGGAAGCTCGGCCTGCGCCACGCTGAGTTGAGCGGCATCGATCACGATGTCGTCGGCGAAGAAGTCCGGCAGGACGGCGAACCGGCACGGCGCCCTTACAAGCAGGGCCTTCAGGTCGCCGCACGGCTTGGTCTTGACATCTGCCTCTCCCATCCGCAGTTCGAGACTCAGGGCCACGTCCCCTCCGCCCACGCAGTGGTAGGACGCCTCGAGCGCGACGGACTCCGGACTGACCGTCGTCACCTTTACCGCCGAGAGCCCCGCCAGAGGCGTCGGCGCATCCGGGGCGAGCACAGCGCGTATCCGGGGGCCGGCGGCGCTCATCGAGTAGACCTCGACGCCCGGCCCGGCGGCGCGCAGCACCAGGGCGAGCTTGTTGTTGAGCGCGACCACGTCGCCGGCGAATTGATGGGCCGCATCCGCCTCACCCACCTCGACCCATCCGTCCATCCGGCTGAAAGCCTCCGGCGCCAGCGCCCACGGCAGGGCCACTCCGGTGTCGAACAGGCGCACTTCCGGCGCCCCCGGTCGAGGCTGCGGAGCCGGCGGCTGCCCCGCCGGGCCGGCGGCCTCTGCCACTTGCTCGCCTGCCTCCCCGAAGGGGACATAGTCGCCCTCATAGAGGCGCAGCATGTCCACCCGGAACTGGCACTCAGGCTGGGCGCAGCTCACGTACGCCGTCCAGCCCTCGGGGAAGGGCGTCTTCACGGTGAACGTGGTGTGCAGCTCCGTCCACTTGTCATCGCCGAGCACGACTTCATCGCTGCTGCCCGCTCTGTCCCACGGGTTCGCCGGACGCTCGATCTCCAGGCGCACGCGCACGGGCCCCTTCACGCTGCGGGCGAACGCGGCGAACGTGTACGTCTTGCCCACCGGGCCGCCGGCGACCCTCTGGCCGAACTGGACGCCCCACTCCGCCACGGCGTGGACGGTGATCAGCGCGCTGCTCGCTCCCTCGATGGCGGCGTCCTTCGTCACCTCCAGCGTGAAATCCGTGCCGGGTGCGGCTCCCAGGTTCCAGGCCGCCGTGCCGAGCTCGAAGCTCGGATTGGCGAGGATGTTGGCCGGCCCGGCCGACTTCGGGGCTCCAGCCCCTGTCGCGTAGGGCACGTAGTCGCCTTCACAAAGCCGGAACATGTCCACGTTGAACCGCGCGCCGCTCTGTGTGCAGCTCACGTAAGCGAACCAGCCCGGAGCGAAGTCGGTCGCCACGGTGAACGTGGTGTGCAGCTCGGTCCACTCGTCTTCCGTCAAGACGGAGAACCCGCTCACGGCGGCCCTGTCCCAGGGACTGCCGGCCCGCTCGATCTCCAGCCGAGCCGTCACCGGGCCGCCCACGCTCCTGCCCAGGACGGCGAACGTGTAGGTCTTGCCCACTTGACCGGGGGCCAGGCGCTGGCCGAACTGCGTGCCGTAGCCCGTCGACGCCTCCAGTGTCACCAGCGCACTCGACTGCCCGGCAATGGCGCGCGTGGTGTCGATCTCGAAGCTGGTCTTGGTGTCGGCTTCGTTGCTCATGCCGTAGGGCTCCCTGCCGTCCTCGAAGCTCGGATTCTGGAACATGTTGGCAGGCTGCGCCTGCTGCTGGCCCCGGGCAGTCCCCGGCAGGATCCCCGACAGGCAGAGGCAGAGGGATAGCGTGGCGACGACGATGGACCTCGGGCGCATGCGTGCACCTCCTCTTCTGAATGGCTCACATTCCCTGGCCGCTGGGCTCTTGGAAGGCGCGGCCGCCGTCCAGGAAAAGCAAACCCTGTCATTATAGCCCTGCGCAACGCAAAGGTGCAGTGCCGGCCCGGAACTCGGGGCGGCGGCGGTCTGAGCCCGGGGCGCTCTGCAGTCGAGCAGTCTGCCGCAGCCGGGGGCAGCCGGCATGCGCCTCGTTGAATGGGTCCGGCCGGAGGGCTATACTCACGCGGCGCAGGCGGCGCGCAGCGCGGACGTCGCGCAGCGCGGCTGCGCGTGCCGGTTACAGCCCTTACGAACGCAGTCGGGAGGAGGGAGATGGCGAGGCGCATTCCGGAAGGCGTCATGGAGCTCGTGGACGGCCTCTATCTGATTGCTGGCTACTCAAGCCATTCCCAGTCGATTGCCGGCTACGCGGGGGCGTCCGTCTACCTGGCGCGCGGGCGCGGCGACGAATGCATCTTGATCGATTCCGGGTTCGAGCGATACAGGGAAGCCATCGTGCGTTTGCTGGAGCAGATGGGCGTGGCGTGCTCCGACGTGAAGCTCGTCGCCTACACACACAGCCACGGGGACCATGCGGAGAGCTATGAGTACTACAAGCAGCGTGGGGCCATCACGGCGATCCACGAGGCCGCGCGCAATGCAGGCGACTGGGGGGGCTCGCCCGTCCGGGCCGACCGGTTCTTCCGGGATGGGGACGTCCTGGAGGTGGCCGGCCTGAAGCTGCAGGTCTACCACACGCCGGGCCATACGCCCGACAGCAGTTGCTTCCTGACTGAGATCGCGGGCTCCCGCATCCTGTTTGCGGGCGACCTGACGGGATGGTTCTTCCCGGAAAGGGGGTCGGACTACCGGCAGATGGTGGCCTCCGTGGAGAAAGCGCGGAAGCTCGGCGCCGACCTCATATGCGGGGGTCACTGGCTCTGCGACGACGACCTGGACGCCTACTGGGAGAAACTGGCAAAGTCCGTGGGCGAAGGGATCTTCTCCCTGGTGGACCACTTCAAGGCCATGGAGCACTACGACCTGACGGCCAGGCGCTTCTGGGCGCGGCAAGCCGGCGGCGGTTGACATCGTCGCCCGGCCGATCCTCGAGGAGGTGGAAGATGCGTCCTTTCAACGAGAGGGATTACGCGGGCCTGCAGTGGGGCGAGATGTCCTGGGTGGAGGTGCAGCGCGCGGCCGAGGAGGGCCGGGTCGCGCTCCTGCCGCTCGGCAGCATCGAGCAGCACGGACCGATGATCCCGGTCGGCTGCGATCACTTTCTGGCGCACACGTGGACCCTCGAGGGTGCACGGAGGGCCCGGGACAATCACCACGTGCCCGTCGTGGTGCTCCCTGCTATCCCGTACGGCCGGTCGACGCAGCACATGGACTTCCCCGGCACGATCAGCCTGAGGCTGGAAACGTACGTCAGGCTCCTCGGGGACATAGTGCGCGAGGCGATCCGGGCGGGCTTCCGCAAGATCGCGTGCGTGAGCGGACACGGCGGGAACTACGGCCCTGCCAGGGAGGCCCTCCGCGACCTGTCGGGAGAGCTGAAGAAGGAAGGCGTCCTCGGCGTCAGGCTATACCTGGCCGACGACCAGAACTGCTTCACGCGATCGAACGAGCTGTACGCCAAGCTGCCGCAAGAGCAGTTCAACTTCCACGCCGACGCGTGGGAGACGTCGTATTACCTCTTCCACCGGCCCGACCTCGTCAAGCAGGAAGGCATGGTGAAACCCGTTGTCAAGCGCGACACCATGCCCTTGCACCTCGACTGGTTCACGAAGAGGGACCTGACCGAGACCGGCGCGTCGGGCAATCCCACCGTGGCAAGCCCGGATTACGGGAAGCTGAGTTATGAGTACTGCGCGGACGCGATTGCCCTGTTCCTGAAGAGGGTATGGGAGGAGCCTCTTGGGGGGTAGAGCCAGACCCTCTGCGTGCGATCCTCAGCCGCAAGGGCCGGCCGGAGCGGAGGCATGAGCCCGTCCCCACGCGAGATCGTAGACCGCCGGATAAGGGAGGTCGGAGTCCCGGCCGCGGGGCACGAATTCGGCGTGGCCGCAGTCCTCTTCACCTACAGGTGCACGATCGCCTGCCGCCATTGCTGCTTCGGCTGCAGCAGCAAGCGGCCCGAAGTGGTCATGGACGCCGAACGCTGCGTCCGCTATCTGGCCGACCTGCACGAGACCGGCCGCGTGGTTCACATCGCGGGCGGCGAGTGCATGGCGTACTGGGACGAGTTGACCAAGGCGCTGGAGATGGCAGAGGCGCGCGGCGTCCAGCCCCACTTCATCGAGACCAACGCGTCGTTTGCCGCAACCGATGCCATCGTCCGCGAACGCTTTGAGCGCATGCGCGCGCTCGGCCTGGTCGGCGTCCTCGCAAGCGCCGACCCGTACCACCAGGCATCCGTCCCGCCGGAGCATTTCATCCGCGTCCGCGCCATAGGCGAGGAGGTCTTCGGCCGGCAGGGCCTCTGGATGAACATGGCCCCGCTGGAGGAGATCCGCGACTACGCCGCCATCGCCAGGGACGAGGACAGGCTGGCCGACTGGGTGCGGCGCAATCGGCCCATGTTCGTCGGCTCGGCATACAGCCAGCTGGGCCGCTTCGTGGAGCAACACCCGATTGACCGGCTTCCGCCTCAGCGCGGCTGGCGCTCGGATCACACCGGCCCCGACTGCGCCGTCGAGTTCGATCGTGAGACGATCTGGGAGCTGCACATTGACCCATACGACAACATCCAGACCAACTGTGGCGTCGTCCTTGGCAAGGCGGATCGGAAGACGGTGGGGCAGCTCATAGAGGAAGGCCCCGGCAACGCGAACTTCATCTCACGCATGTTGGCTGGAGACGGGCCTCTCCAGCTTGCCCGCTGGGCGCATGACATACACGGCTTCGCCCCTCCTGAGAGGGCGCCGTCGAAGTGCGGGCTATGCTATGTGACCCGCAGGTTCCTGCGCCAGTTTTACCCCGATATCCTCGGGCCGGAAGAGGTCTACTCATGATTCGGGGGCATCGTCCACAGCGGAGTCTGTGCAGCCGCGCGGCCCGGGTGCACGTCCTTGGGCGGGGCAGTCATGTCGACTGCCGAACGCATGTTCAGTATGCTCTTCTCGCGTTATTGGATGAATCGCTAAGCGGTTCCAGTTACGGTTCTGGTTCGGCAACCGCCAGCGCGCCAGCACAATCGCGCGGGCCCTAGGGGGAGGAGATGCGGCGGTGACGGAACAAGAGCGCATTCGCATGCGTTGTCCGAACTGCGGAAAGACCGGGCGCGGCAAGACGTCCTATCTTCAGCGCGAGATGACGTGCCCCAACTGCAAACAGAAGGTTCGCTTCGTGTGCGTGGAGCATAGCAAAACAGCAGAGGCCCCTTCCTCAACACGTTCGGACGCCGGTCGTGATGCTGGCGGGGTGAGGGGCGAAACAGAGGGGGCAGCCAGAGTGACCAGTGGCCGAGAACAACGCATCAAGAAAACGCTTTGGCCGACAGAGCCGGCAAGCAGGGGCCGCCGGTGGGCTGAGTACGTCATTGACATGGGCCTCACCTTCCTTGTGGGATTCCTCCTGTCGCTTTTCTTGTTTCTTCTGTGCGGAGTGGATGTCTCGAAGCATCCGTATCTTTTCGGCGTCGCGCTGGCCCTTCTCTATTATGTTCTGCTCGAAGGGGCATCGGGTAAGACCATCGGCAAGATGTTGCTACGCACGAAGGTACTGAAAGAAGGCGATCAGGAAATCGAAGGTTCGAGTGTTTTTTTGCGTACGCTGATACGATTCATTCCGGGCGAGCCCCTTTCCGTTTTCTCTTCGACCCGCCGAATGTGGCATGATCGCTGGACCCACACCGTGGTTGCGAGCACTGGTGATTTGAGCTTGGCCCGGAAGTTCCTGGTCGGCATACTGGTACTATTATCAGTACTTTTGGTTGGTGGGCTGACGGGACTAGAGCAAGAGTACGCGAGAGACGGCAATGTGCAGCAACCGAATGAGATTCTCGGTCAACGCGGTTTCGGCCGGCAGAACCTTGGGGCATCATTACAGCAAGAACCCGAATTGCGGGAGAAGATGGTGGCGGCCTGCCGGGAAGGTCTTGAAGAAGCGGGCCCCGTAGGTCAGTTCTGGTCTGAGGACTCCCGCGAAGCGTTTGTCGCGTTTTTCGTTGACTATCTGACTGATCTAACCCGCATTATTCACGAGCCCTGAGGCTGATGTGCCACAACTGTCACGCTGACAACGCGTTACGTCCGGAAACCCACATTGCCCGAAACGACACACTGTTTTCCCGATCCCTCCACCATCCAAGGGCATGTGGCCGTAAGGCCTTGGCCAGCCGCTGGTTACGTGAACCATGCGTCTTCCTGGCTTCAGTCATGAATAATGTGGGCTAACCCAGCGGTACATTGGTAAGCCCTGGACAGAACTCAATGGGGCAGATGCCGGCCCTTTCGCGGGACTTCTAGCTGACGACGTAGTCTCGAAGGGCCTCGCCCGCTTGCGCGGGCATAACCCAGGACTTGTGGAGCGTGGGGACCAGACTATAGCGGAGCTTGCTGCGCGGAACCTCAGTCGCGAGGATATGCGTGAATTGCTGAAGTTGCAGGAGATTCCTGCTAACCGCACAACTGCCAGTCAAGTGGCGCGACTGAAGGCCCTGATGGAAAAGCTGTTCGGCGATTGTAGTGACGTGGAAAAGGCAACGCTGACGGAGTACTTCAGTTCGGCGATGCTCCTCGGCCTTGATGTCCTACGCCACGACCTTGGGGGAGCAGAGGCGCAGTAAACCACTGACCCCAAAGCACTGGCCTTGGCGCGACTGCTTGAGCCCGTCATTTCGTCATGGCCCCGTGCGGTCGCTCTGTGTGAGTTGTCTCGGCCAGGGCACTGCAGACAGGGGTGGCACATTACGGTGGCAACAGGACGATGCAGAACAACAGAGTGGATTTGACTGCGCGCCAGCACGAGATTCTCGACTGGATCAAGGGGTTCATCCACGAGCGTGGCATGCCGCCGACGGTCCGGGAGATCGGCGCGCACTTCCGTATCGCCAGTTCCAGCGTGTTCGACCAATTGAAGGCCTTGGAGCGCAAGGGATACCTGCGGCGCGGCAACCTGGGCGCTCGCTCTTTGATCATCGAAGGCGACGAGCAGCAGCGGTCGGAAGTCCAGCAGGTTCCCGTCATCGGGCGCGTCGCCGCGGGCAGCCCGATCGAGGCGGTCGAAGATGACCTGGGGACGATCCCGGTGTCGAACGGCCTCCTCCGAGGCCGTGGCGGCTTTGCCCTGCGAGTCGCAGGCGACAGCATGGTAGAGGCCGGAATCCACGATGGGGACTACGTGATCGTGCGCGAGCAAGAGGCGGCTGAGAATGGCGACATCGTGGTCGCGCTCATCGACGGCGAGGCGACGCTCAAACGTTTCTTCAGACAACCCCACGACGTCCGCCTCGAACCCGCCAACCCGAAGATGGAGCCCATCGAGGTGAAATCGGGCGACTTCCGAATCCAGGGGAAAGTCATCGGGGTGATGAGAGTCATGGCCTGACGCCATCGCGGGGGAGGGGAGTCAGTTCCCGGCAAGACACGCAGGCTCAGCCCCAAGAGCCACCTGCAAGGGACAGCGCCGCCCCTTCTGTAGGGCCTCCTGGTGCCTGCGCGTCGCAGGCCCAGGACTTCAGCGGTCGGCGCCCAGCGGGCGATGGTTCGTGCCCGACCCGAACACAGGATCCCGCCCGCTGCCGGCGTGTCCTTCGCTTTCGTCGCCCTCAGTCGCCGCCCCGGCACCCGAGCGCTCAAGGGGGCGCCGGTTGTGGCTGTGATGGGGAGAAATCGCCGCCAGACGCGTCTCAGAATCTGTGAAGGGGTGAGTCAGAATTATGCCCATTGTGAAAAAACGGGCTATCTACTACACTATAGGCCATTTCGGGGAGGCGCGGACTCCCCTGCGCTGAGATTGTGCACGTATCCGAAGCCCGCGCGGAGCCGTCCTCCTCGGGATGTCGGCGATGCGGTTAGTCTGTACCTGTTGCTGGCCCGGGCGGGTCTTCACGCCGGGCAAGGGGTGAGGCTATGGCATCCCGCAGCTTGTTGACGGGGGTGGGAGCGAAGGTCTGGTCGAAGGGGCGCGCGCTCGAACTGGAAGCCCTGGAGCCCCGGGTACTGCTGAGCGGTGGCGCTGAGGACTGGCTGGAGGGCGGCGACGGGGTCCAGCCGGACCTTCTGATCCAGGAGGCGGCCGGGGGAGGCTCCGGCCTGGTCGTTGAGCCGGACATGGACTGGCTCGCCAACTCATTGGTGGTGTCCCTGTCCTGCGGTGATTTCGAGTTCGTTCCGGCCGGCAGGGAGGAGATGATCGTCGCCGAGGGGTTCGGCCTCACCGGTGACAGCGGCAATCCGCAGTTGCCGTCGGCCGTGGTGAGGCTGGCGCTGCCGCCCAGTGCGGATCTGGACACGGTGAGTCTCGAGGTCGTGGAGACGAACCTGATTGACGTGCCCGGGACGCACTGGATCGGGGCGGCGCCCCCGGCGGCCACCGGTGCGAACGGTGAGCTGATAGTCGACTGGGGGCAAGGCAAACTCATCGAGGACGGCAAGAACGTTCTGGTATATGGTCAGGATGAGTTCTATGGCGCCGGCACGGTCGAGCTGCTGGGCGCCGAGCAGATGCGCAAGTGGAAGATCGTTACGTTTGAGTACTCGCCGTTCCAATACAACCCTGTCTCGGGCCAACTGCGGCTGGCCGCCGACGTGCAGGTCGACGTCTCGTTCGAGCTGGGGCCCCTCCCGGATGACGCACTGCTGGCTGACCAGGGCGCCGACGACCTTGCGCGCGACATGCTGGCCAACTACGAGCAGGTCTCCTGGCTCTACTCCGTGCCCGCCCGGCTCGACGAAGGCGGACCGTTGCCCTCGGACGGCTCGGCAGACTACGTCATCATCACCACTTCGGCCATCCAGTCCGGCTCGACGCAACTGGACGATTTCGTGGCGCACAAGCAGGCCCTGGGCTATCAGGCGGAGGTGATAACGGAGGCGGCCTGGGGAGGCGGCAGCGGCAACACGGCCGCCCAGAACATCCGTTCCTGGCTGGGCGCCAACTACGCCAGCATGGGGATCGAGTATGTCCTGCTGATCGGCGATCCTGATCCCGGCAGCGGCAACGTGCCGATGAAGATGCTGTGGCCGCGACTTGGTGCGGGGTCGTACGAGGAGAGCCCCAGCGACTACTATTACGCGGACCTGACAAGCAACTGGGACACCGACGGGGACGGATACTACGGCGAGTGGGGCGACGACCTCAGCACGCAGCCGTTGCACGAAGTCCTGGTCGGCCGCATCCCCGTCTACGCCTCCGACTACACCGAGCTGGACAGCATCCTGGCCAAGACGATCGCCTATGACTCCGAGAGCTCGGTGGACTGGCGGTCGAACGTCCTGCTCCCCATGGCCATCAGCAATTACGCCAACGAAGACTACTCGGGTTATGACCGAGTGGATGCCGTCTCTCTTGCGGAGTACATCAAGGACGACATCGCAGTCCCCAATAGCTACGGATACTACCGCCTGTACGAGCAGGCCGGCAACAGCCCGGTCACGGCCCCGTGCGAGGCGGCCATTAGCAACGCCAACGTGATCGGCGAATGGTCGAGCGAGCCGTACGGCGTGGTCGACTGGTGGGGGCACGGCAGCGAGACAGGCGCCTTCCGCAAGTACTGGTCTTCAGACGACGGCGACGGCGTGCCGGAAGCCGCCGAGATGACGTGGGTCGAGTTCATCCAAAGCAGCGATTGCCCTTCGCTCGACGACAGCCATCCATCGCTGGTCGTTCAGATCTCCTGCACCAACGGCTACCCGGAGTACGACGACAACCTCGGCTACTCCCTGCTGGCGAACGGCGCAATCGGCACCTACTCGGCCTCCCGCGTCTCATGGTACGTTGTGGCGACGTGGGACCCCTCCCTGGCCGGCACGTACGGCGACAATGCTTCGTACGCCTATTACATCACGCAGAGGATGGTGGAGAACGACACGACGGAGACCGCAAGCGCCGCCCTGCAATGGTGTCGCGAGAACTTCGGGATGGCGTGGGCGGAAAGCTGGATGAACACGCTGGACTTCAACCTCTATGGCGACCCCACGGTCATGCTTGGCGCCCGCATCCTGCCGGGCACCGACCTGCTGGGCACGTCCTTCGACGTCAGCCCGCACAACCTCCAGGTGGCCGGCGGGACGGCGGCAGTGGACTTCACGGTCACCAACAACGGCGATACCGCCGCCGGGGCGTTCGACGTCCAGTTCTACCTCTCTGACGATGCCACGATTGACCCGGCCACGGACGTCCTGCTGACGCTGGACGCGTCGGACCCCAGCTACGATCCCGGCGAGCCGGAAGCCTACCACATCGCCGGCCTCGGGGGCTCCTCGCAGCACATCGGCTCGGTCTCGCTCGCCGTGCCCGCCGCCGACCCCTTCGGGAGTGACAACGATTACTACATCGGCGTGGTCGTTGACGCGGATGAGGACGTGACGGAAACGAGCGAGACGAACAACGCGAATCGGGGCGAGGGGCTGGACAGCGAGGACGTGTTCTACGTGACCCCGGCGTCCTATCCGTTCCTGGAGGACTGGGAAGCGGGAACGTTCGCCGGCTACTGGCGCGTGAGCGAAGGAGCGCAGGGCCGCATACAGGTCACTTCAGCCAACGGCCCGTATGTCGGGGCCTACCATGTGACGCTGGATGATACGACGGACGACAGCACCTACTCCCTGAATCGGCTGACGCTCTGCATCGACCTGTCAGGGCAGACGGGCGTGGAGCTGATCTATGCCAACCGCGAGTGGGGCGACGAGGACCACGCCCAGGATCGCGTGGAGATCAGCGTGGACGGCGGGTCGTCCTGGCATACCGTTGCCGCGTTGACCGGGGCGAACAGCACGCAGGTGTACACGGAGCGGATCTTCGACCTGGACGCCCTGGGCCTGACGTACTCGGCCGACACGCTTGTCCGCTTCCAGCAGTACGATAACTCCCCAATCGGCGTTGACGGGATGGCGTTCGACGACATCGCCCTCCAGCCCGAATCGCCGCACCCTGACCTGCTGGGCACCAGCTTCGCGGCGGACCCTTACGAGCTGTCCTTGGCCAGCACCACGAGCGTGACCTTCGAGGTCACCAACCAGGGCGACGGAGATGCGGCGGCATTCGACGTTGAGTTCTTCTGGTCCGACGATCCGGTAATGGACAACGGGGACGAGATCGCCGCGAACCTCGCCCCGGGCGATCCGAACTACGATCCGGCCAATCCGAACGCGTATCACGTGCCGGCGGGGCTCGTCGCGAGCGCCAGCCTTCTGGACACGATCGCCATCAGCGTGCTCCCAACGGACCCGTTCGGCACGGACGACGAGTACTACCTGGGGATGCGGGTGGACGAGTCGCGGGCCGTTTCGGAGTCGGACGAGACGAACAACCACAGCCGGGGCGCGGGGCTGGACATGGCGCAGGTCAGCTGGGTGGCGACCATCCTGCTGGCGGACTTCGAGGACGACGGGGGCGCCTACGAAAACGAAGGCTTCACTTACACCAACGACCCCGACGCGCCGGGGACCAACCTGTGGCACGCGACGTCCCATCGTTCCTCCGGGTCGCACAGCGATCCGTACTCCCAGTACTACGGACAGGAGAATGTATGGCATTACGATACGGGAGTGCGCACCGCGGGCAACCTCGTGTCGCCGACCGTCAACCTGGTTGGGTTCGTTGGGCCCATCACGCTGAGCTTCAATTACTTCCTGGAGACGGAGGGACTTGCGCCGGACTACGATGCGGCCGTCGTCCAGGTCTCCGGCAACGGCGGATCGAGCTGGAGCGCCTTGGCCGGCAACCAGTCTGGAGGAGGGCTGACGGATCCCACGGCGAATTGGGTGAAGTGGGAGGGGAACCTTTCTGCCTACGCGGGCTCGCAGATCATCCTCCGCTTCAACTTCGACACTGGGGACGGTCTTTACAATGACTACGAAGGCTGGTACGTGGACGACGTGACGATGAAGGGCATCGCCGTGGCGCCGGGCGAGATCCATGGCAGCAAGTGGAATGACCTGGACGGGGACGGCACGGGGGACGCCGGTGAGCCCGGCCTGGAAGGCTGGACCATCTACCTGGATCAGAATCACAACGGCCAGCTTGACCCCGCGGAAGCGCACACAACGACCGGTGCGGACGGTGGCTACTCCTTCCTCAACCTTCTGCCCGGTACCTACACAGTCGCCGAACAGCATCAGTCGGGCTGGACTCAGACCTGGCCTGCGGGCGCCGGCACGTATACCGTGCCGGTCGCATCGGGCGAGGTGGTCGAGGACGTCGAGTTCGGCAACTGGCTCACCCAGGCCGAGATCCACGGCAGCAAGTGGGAGGATCTGGACGCGGACGGCGTGTGGGATGCAGCAGAGGACGGCCTGGCAGGATGGACCATCTACCTGGACCAGAACCAGAACGGCCAGCACGATCCGGCGGAGGCCTCCACCACCACGGCGGCGGGCGGGGGCTACTCGTTCACGAGTCTGCCCGCCGGCACGTACACCGTGGCCGAAGTGCTTCAGGCCGACTGGGAGCAGACGTATCCCGTCGCCGGCACGCACTCGGTGGCGCTCAGCGCGACGCAGGTTGTGGAGGACGTCGACTTCGGCAACCGGGTGTCGCCGGGCGAGATCAGCGGCTCCAAGTGGTACGACGCCGATCAGGACGGCGTCCGGGACGGCGACGAGCCCGGCGTGGAAGGCTGGATCATCTACCTGGACCAGAACCAGAACGGCCAGCGCGACCCGGCGGAAACCTGGACCACGACCGACGCCAACGGCGACTACTCGTTCACCGACCTGCCGCCCGGCACGTACACCGTCGCCGAAGAGGCGCAGTCTGGCTGGACGCAGACGTTCCCCTCCGGCCCGTCCGTCGACCATGTGATCGTGTTTGACGGGGCGAACGACGATCACTTCCAGACTGCCCTGACGAATCTGGGGCTGCCCTTCGCGGTGTACGGTCCGGGGCCTACCTTCGGCCCGGCCGTGGCCGCAGCGGATCCGGCCACGTACCTCGTGATCGTGAGTACCTCAGCTCCTGAGCCCGATTACTCGACCCTGATCGCTTTCGTCAACGCGGGCGGCCGTGCCATCCTGAGCACGGCGAACCTCGACGGGCAGTCAGCCCTTGCCACGGCCCTCGACGCCCAGGTGGCTACGGACATGACCAGCCCGGCTTCCGTCTATGACTGGGGAGGATCGCCGCTCTTCAGTGGGCTGTCCAGTCCGATGGCCTTTGCCGAAAGTGGCTTCTACGACGACGGCGATCGGCTGCGGCCCGGCACGGGTGGGACCGCCGTTGCCGGTTTTGTGAGTAGCCCCACGACAAATCAGGCCGCCATCATCATCGGCAACGACGGCAAGACCATCGTGGACGGCTTTTTGATGGACAACGCGGTCTCCAACGCTGCGGCCGTGCAGATGGCCACCAACGAGATCGAGCTGCTCGGCGGGGCCGGCGGCGCAGCGGGGCCGCACACGGTGGACCTCTCCCCCGGCGAGACCGTCAGCGACATGGACTTCGGCAACTGGGCCCCGGCGGGGGACATCCAGGGCAGCAAGTGGGAAGACGCCGACGCCGACGGCGTGCGGGACGCCGGCGAGACCGGACTTGAGGGCTGGACCATATACCTGGACCGGAATCAGAACGGCGTGCGCGATGCCGAAGAAGCCTGGACCGTCACGGACACCAACGGCGACTACGTCTTCACTGATCTGGTCCCCGGCACCTACGTCGTGGCGGAGGAGCTTCAGGCCGACTGGGCGCAGACCTACCCCGCGGGCGAGGGAACGCACGATGTGGGGGTCGGCCCGGGCGAGGTCGTGGAGGACGTCGACTTCGGCAACGTCTTCGCCGCGGTGCCGGAGCCCGATCTGGCCCCCACGCAGTTCGCGGTGGCGCCCTCCGGTCTGCTGGGCAACGTCAGCACCTCGGTCACGTTCGGGCTTCACAACGGCGGTGACGGGGACGCGGGAGCGTTCGACGTCGAGTTCTTCTGGTCGGACGATGCGAGCTTCGCCAACGGCGAGGAGATCGCCGCCGATCTGGTCCCTTCGGACCCCAACTACGATCCGGCCAACCCCAATGCCTACCATGTCGCAGGCGGCCTGCTTGCCGGCGGCGGGCTGACGGACACAGTGGCCATATCGGTCCCCCGCGTGGATCCCTGCAAGACCGACGGGACCTACTACCTGGGCATGCGGCTCGACGAATCGGCTGCGGTCTCGGAGTCCGACGAGGCGAACAACCACAGCCAGGGCGTGGGGCTGGACATGGCCTGCGTGAACTGGACGCGGGGGGTCTACGTGGCGGACTTCCAGGACGCGGAAGGCAACTACGAGGGCGAAGGGTTCACCTATGCGGACGATCCGGACGCCCCGGGCACAAGCCTGTGGCACGGCACGTCCCATCGCGCTGCCAGCGGGCTGTACTCGCAGTATTACGGCCGCGAAAGCGTGTGGGACTACGACACGGGGTCGCGCAACGCCGGCGCCCTGCTCTCGCCGCTGATCTCCCTGTCCGGCATGGGGACGCCCCTCGTCCTGAGTTTCGAGTACTTCCTGGAGACGGAAGGCGCCGCTCCCGCTCGCGACGCGGCCCTGGTGGAGATCTCCGACGATGGCGGCCTGACGTGGAATCCCGTGGCCGATAACGCGAGCGGCGGCGGGCTGACCGAACCCACCTCCGATTGGACCACGTGGCAGGGGTGCGTCTCCGCCTACGCCGGTTCCGAGATCATCCTTCGCTTCAGCTTCGACACCGGGGACGGCGCGCAGAACGCCTTTGAGGGATGGTACGTAGACGACGTGAGGATCTTGTCCTCGGCCCCCACGCTCGTCTTCCAGGAGCCGACGGTCGGGCTGGAACTGACGGGCGTGCCTGCGGAGCTGACGGCGCCGGAGGACGAGGCCTTCACCTTCGATTTCGACACACCCATCGAGGTCGCCGGCGGGTCCGTGAGCTACCTGCTCCTGGACGCTCCCGTGTGGCTGGGAATGCAGAACCCCGGTGCGGGCGTGATCTCGGGAATGCCCACCAACGCCCGGGTCGGCGATTTCGCCGTGACATTGCGGACGGCGAAGCCGAGCGGCACTTACGTGGACCATACCCTCTCCCTGCACGTGCTGAACGCCGCGCCGACGATCACCTCAGAGCCGGCGTTGGCGGCCGTCGAAGGCGCTCCCTACGCGTACCAGGTCGCATCGGACGACGATCCGACGGCCAATTACGTTCTGCTGGAAGGGCCCGCGCAGTTGAGCATCGACGTCGGCCGCGGGCTGATCTCCGGGACGTTCGACGGGTCTGCCGCAGGCCAGTACCTCGTGCGCGTCCAGGTGGACGACGGCCACGGTGGCACGGACGTGCAGGCGTTCACGTTGACGGTGCTCGGCACGGCTCCCGCGTTCGTCGAGCCGCCTGCGGCGCTGGCGGCGATGGAAGACGAGGCGTTCGCATACGACTTCGGCACGGACGACGAGGCCGGCGCCGGCGTGGTTTACTCACTGCTCGGCGCTCCGGGATGGCTCACCGTGCAGGACGAGTCGGCGGGCGTCATCGCCGGCATTCCCAGGGACGGGGACGCCGGTGAGTTCCAGGTCACCGTTCGGGCGGAGAACGGCTGGGGGGGCGCGGAGTACACCTTCACGCTCAGCGTGGAGAACGCCCCGCCCCGGTTCCTGACCGCGCCGTCGGAGCTGACGGCGGTCGAGCGCCGGCCGTTCAGCTTCGACTTCCAGACCGATGACGAGTTGCAGGGCGGCGGTGTGAGGTACGGCCTCGTCGAAGGGCCTTCGTGGCTGAGGATGGCGGATCGGTCGGCGGGCGTCGTCTCGGGGGTCCCCTGGGGCGCTGCCGGGGCGTGCACGGTGGCCGTTGCCGCCCGGGATGCCGACGAGGCGGTGGCGGAGCACACGTTCTGCCTGACCGTCCGGCAAGTGGACGTGTGGTTGCCGCCCCGGCCCATAAGGCCCGTGGCCGATACGCCGCCCTCCGGCCGGTCGGGCGGCGATGGGGCCCTGACCGGCGTTCTCGAGTCCGACATGTGGCGCGCCATTCAGCCGACCGCAACTGACGGCGACGCCTTTGCCGGCGATGGGATCGGAGCTCTGGCCGCAGGCGGCAGTCCGTGGTGGCTGGATGGGCTGCCCGTCGGCTTGCAGGCGGCGCAGGACCGGCTGGACGGCATCCGGCCCCCGGCCGGCGTGCTGGCAAGTGTGAAAGTGGCCCCGAGGGGCTCCCGGTAGGTCGGATGGATGCAGGCGCGAACCAGGAGGAACGCCCCTTGCGGGCCCCGGGCGTTGGCATTATACTGCGCTTGGTACGGACCGGGGAGGAGCGTACGCCACGTCCGTCTTGGCCTGCGGCAGGCCGGGGCGGTTATCGTGTGCGCTGTTTCGGGAGAGCGGTGATGAGGTCGTGGGGCATATTGGTGCTTGTGTTTGCCCTCTTCGCCTCGGCGGTGTCGGCGGACTCCCTGCTCATCGACTCCCCGCCCCGCCTCGACGTGGAGCAGGCCCTCGAAGGTGGTCCTCTGGATGCGCAGGAACCGGCGGGCGGCGTCCCACTGGATGGGAACGGCGGCCTGCCGGCAAGCTTCAGCCTGCGTCCGGACTACGTGTCCTCGGTCAAGGACCAGGGTTCGTGCGGCTCCTGCTGGGCGTTCGCCACGTACGGCTCCTTCGAGAGCAGCATCCTGAAATCAGGCGGCCCCGAAGCCGACCTGTCCGAGAACAACCTGAAGAACTACCACGGCTTCGACCCCGGTCCGTGCGACGGCGGCAACATGTTCATGAGCATGGCCTACATGGCGCGGCTCGACGGTCCCGTCAGCGAGGCCGACGACCCCTATAGCGATTACGACGACCGCCCCTCCCCCGGCGGCCCCAGGCAGTACCTGCTTCATGACGTGCCGGTGTTCGACACGACGACTGAGATCAAGAGCGCCCTGACGAACTACGGGGCGTTGTATACGTCCATGCGCTGGGAGAACGCCAGCTACGACGACACCGACTACACCTACCTGTACACGGGCAGTGGCGGCTCGAACCACGCCGTAACGATCGTGGGCTGGGACGACAGCAAGGCGGTCGCCGGCGCGTCGTCGGCCGGCGCCTGGCAGGTCAAGAACAGCTGGGGCACGGGGCTCTGGCAAGGGCAGTACGACAACGACGCCGGTTACTTCTGGATCTCGTACGAGGATACGGTCGCGTGCAGCTACGGGGCCTCGTTCGAGCCTGCCGGGCTGGATCAAGTGGTCGGAGTCTATGAGCATGACGACTACGGATACGTCGCCTCCGTCAACTGCGACTATGCCCTGAACGCCTTCCAGACGACCCAGGCCGGCTATCTGGGCGCCGTGAGCTTCTACACGACGGCGGACGGCGCGGGCTATGACCTGCGCGTATACGACCATTTCACGGACGACACGCCGTCAGGCCTGCTGGCCCAGGCGACGGGCACGATCGACGCGTGGGGCTACCACGTTGTCGACCTGCCCAGGCAGGACTGGGTCAGTCTGGGAGCCAGCGACGACTTCGCCGTCTACCTCTACCTCAGCAACGGCGGCGATTACCCCCAGGCGATCGAGTGCTGGGCCCTGGCCGGCGGCGATCCTTACAGCACGGGCTGCACGTCCGACTGGGGTGAGAGCTTCTTCAGCCTGGACGGCACGAACTGGTGGGACCTCCACGGCCAGGGCGACGGGACCTGGAACTTCTCCATCAAGGCCTACATGACGACTCCGGAGCCCGCGGGCCTGTCTCTGATCGCGTTCGGCATCGGCGCGCTGGTGGCATGGGGCTCCCGCAAGAGACGGGACGGCGCCGAAGCTGCTTGCCGATGACGCCGCAGGCTGTCTGCCGGACGCGTCGCTGCCCGCCCTCCTCCCCCGCCGTCAGGAAGCCAGCCCTGGGTCTCTGCGGGCGTTGCCCGGCGGCGCCGAGCGTCCCCCCGGGGCGGCAGTCCGGACGGTTGGCATCCGCCGGGACGCCTGCTACACTGTTTCCAGGGAGCCGCGGATCTTGCGGCTGCGGCTCTCACGCGCCGTCCCAGAACCTTGCGAGGCGGGATCGGTGGAGTTCAGGGAACCGTTTTTGGTGCGAAGCTTGTCCGCGCTCGGTCGCGCTGCTGCGCCCCTTGCGCGGTTTCTTGCCCGCGTGATCCTGCTGCCCGTGGACCTGCTGTTTCTGGCCTTCGACGTGCTGTTCGTCAACCTCAAGAAGACCCGTCTGTTCGCCAACGACTGCCGCGGCCCATACGGCTTGCCGGGCGGTCCCTGCCCCCCGGTGCAGAAGTACACCAACCGGTTCCTGTTCCGCCTCGTATGCCGGGACGTGTGTGCGTCGGCGGAGGGAGGGCCCCTCATGTGCGGCGCCGCACGGAGCGCGAGGGTGTACGTTGCGCGCGGCATCCTGGTCGTCCTGCTGGCAGGCGGAATTGCGGCCGGGGTGGGCTGGGCCGTCATCAGGTTCTGGCCTTCGCTTGAGACGACCGCCCGCGATCCCGCGCTGCTGGCCAGGCTCGTAGCCGAAAGAAGGCAGCAGGCGCAGACGGCCCTGGAAGCCGGCAACTACACCGAAGCCCTCACGGCCTATCAGGGCGCGCTGGCGCTCCAGCTCGACAACAAGGAGCTGCGATACGAGGTCGGCCGTTGCTGGGAGGCCCTGGGAGAGCCCGAGACGGCGATGGCATGCTTCCGGGAGGCGGCTGAGGGCGACGACGCCTGGGCGCCGGCCGCCAATGCCCTGGCTCGTCTCTGCTACGAGAGGGGAGACGTCGGCCTGGCCGGAACCTACGCCGCCCGGGCCGTCGAGCTGGGCGCGGATGACGGTCCGACTCGCGCCATCCTGGCCGATCACTACCTGTGGCTGGGTGATCGGGAGACGGCAGCCCTCCACCTGGACGCTGCGCTGGCGAGAACGCCCGACCATGACGTCGTGCGCCTCGTCCGGGCGCGCAGCCTCATCCTTGACGGCCAGCTTGACGCTGCGGATGGGCTCCTGCGGTCGATCAGGAAGGATTCGAAGGTCTCGCTCCTGGCTGAGATGCACGGGCTCGACTTGCTCTGGAAGCGGGGTCGGCGGAGCGAGGCGATCGAGGCAATGCAGCAGCTCGCCCGCGAGCACCCCAAGCTGGCGGGACCTTCCCTTCTGCTGGTGGACGCCCTCTTCTCCGTGGGCCAACGGCGGGAGGCCCTCGCCGAGACGAAGGGCCTGGAGGAGAGGTTCCCCGGCTCGCCGGCGGTCCTGTTCAGGCTCGCCAGCATACTGGCCAAGCACGGGGCCGATGGCCGGGCCATCCAGGTCGCAGAGGGCTGCGAGGGCGATCCTGAGTTCAGTCAGGCCGCCGGCATCCTGACGGGCAACGTCTACCTCCGCCTGGGCCTTCCTGAGCTCGCCCAGGCCGGCGCCCGCCGCGTCCTCGCACAGGAGATGAACCACGTGCCCGCCCTCCTGCTGTCCGCACGGGCGGCACTTGCGCAAGGGGACGCCGACGAGGCCAGGCGCCGCGCAGCGGCGGCGGTGCAGGCCGCGCCGCAGAACGCGAACGCCTGGCAGTTGCTGGCCAACGCGCAGACAGCCTCCGGCGACGCCGCCGGCGCGCTGGAGAGCCTGGCCAGAGCCTGCAAACTGAGCCCGGAGGCGGGGGACCTTCGCCAGGAGCACGGGCTGGCCCTCGTGGCGGCAGGCAGGAATGCCGAGGCCCGCGAGGAACTCCTGAAGGCTGCCCAGTTGCTCCCCATGCCTTACCACGTGTACACGACCCTGGGCATCCTGGCGCAGCAGGAGGGGGACCGGGCGCAGGCCGAGCAGTACTACGGCAAAGCCCTGCAAGCGGCCCCTGAGCAAGCCGCTGTGGCCGCCAACAACCTGGCCGACATGCTCCTGGCGCAAGAAAGGGACCTGCCGCTGGCGCTGGCCTTCGCGTATCTGGCGTACACCCATTCGCGGGGCACCCCGCAGGAGGCGGAGGTCGCGGACACGCTCGCCCACGCCCTCATCAAGATGGGCTACCCTCTGTATGCCCTGGCGGCCGCACGCCTGGCCGCCGGCGCGAAGCCGGACGCGGCGGACCGCCAGTTCAGGCTGGGGCTCGCGGAGGCAGCCGCCGGCAACACGGAGGCGGCCGTGGCAGCGCTCGCGCGGGCCCGGGCGCAGAGCCCCGAGGCCGAGTGGGTGCCCTTCGCCGGGCAGCTTCTGGAGAAGCTGAAGAAGGGCGAAGAGCGGCCGGCGGAATCAGGCGGCGGGCCGGGCGCCGCGGCCGAGTGACCTGCGGTTCGGCCGCTGCTTCCGCCGCTGTTTCGGCCGCATTGCCCTGAGGGCCGGACGACGGCATGAGCGCTGGCGAAACACATCAGCCTCTCGAGGCCGTGGACGGCGGGCGTCCCCGTCGCCTCCGCTGGCCGGCCGTTTGGGCCGCGCTGGCGGCGCTCATCGCGGCGGACTACGCGTGGACCCTCCATGATCTTGTGCGGGGCTGGCTTGCCAAAGACCGCCTGCTCTTGGGGCTGGTGGTGCTGGCGGGGGCGGCCTACCTGACATGGGACAGGCGGCGGCAAGTGGCGCGCGCGCCGATCCGGCCCTCGAAGTGGGGACTCGCCTTCATGTTCGGGGCGCTGCTCGTCTTGCTTGTGGGAACGCGGGCCAGGCTCGTGTCGCACGTCATCGACGTCGGGGGCATGAGCAGCGTCTTCCTGCGCGGCGTGTCGCTCGTCATGCTGCTCTGCGGGACGGTGATCGCGTTCGCCGGATGGCAGGCCATGCGTCCCCTGTGGCTGCCGGCCGTGCTGCTGCTCTTCATCTACCCGGAGAACTACTTCACCGCGTACTGGGTCCCGTTGCGCTTGCAGACGCTGGCCGCTGTCGCCAGCGAGAAGATCGTCGCTGCGTTGGGGAACGTCGTCGTCCGCGAGGGACACGAGTTGGGCACGGCCGGGTTCACGGCAAACGTGGAGGAGGCGTGCAGCGGCATTCGGTCGCTGATGACGGTGGTGCCGGCGGCGCTGTTCATGGGTGGCTGCGCGCTGCGCAAGGCAGGGAGCAAGATCGCGCTCGTCCTGATAGCCGTGCCCCTTACGGTGCTGGCGAACGTCTTCCGCGTCAGCACCACGGTGCTTCTGGGCATCTACGTGGGAGAGCGGGCAGCCGAGGGCTTCTTCCACTACTTCGCGGGATTCGGGGTGTTCTTGGTGTGCCTCCTCGGCTTGCTGGTGGTGATGAAGATGCTGGCGCTGGTTGAGGACGCCGACCGCCGCGGGGCCGACGAGCGGCGCGTCCTGGCCCCTGAAGATGCTCAACCGGCCGGCGCGGACGGTTTCACTCCGCTCAGGCCACGCGGGGCGCTGTTGGCCGCGGGCATCGTTCTGGCGGCCGGCCTGCTCTTCCAGGCGTTTGAGACGCGGCGTTTGCACGAGGCCATGCGGAGGTACCCGGCCGAACTGCGGGACGAACTCCCCCTGAGTGTGGACGGGTGGGAGGGCAGGGACGCCTCCCTTCCGCCCGAGGCCCTGCAGGAGATCCTCGCCGAGAGGCAGCCCACGGACTGGCTCTGCCGGCAATACCGGGCGGCGCGCAGCGAGCCGCTCGATGTCATCGCGCTCTACTGGACCGTCGGGGCCGGGACATTGGGCGTGAGGCGGGGGCATTCGGCCGAGTTCTGCCTGCCTTCGCGCGGAATGCAGCAGGTATGGTCGCGGGACGTCACGGTCCCCACGGATTCGGAGCTCATCCCGGAGATAGCGCTGCGCATGGGCAAGTTCTCCGGGCTCGGCACCAGCGTCCTGGTCACAACCTGGCAGCAGGCCGGCCTCAGGCCGTTCTCCCGGGTGCCCGCGCGCGTGCCGGCGGGCGCTCTGGACAAGTTTGCCTTCGGCGCCAAGGCCGTGCTCTGGCCCGGCCAGTTCCTGTGCCCTGAGCTCTTGGTGCAGATCAGCAGCGCCTGCCGCGGCGACGAGGAGGACGTCGTGGCGCGGCACCGCGAGTTCGCCGCCGCGCTCATCCCCCCGGCCGTGCAAGCGCTCCTGTTGCGCGCGGAGGACGGGAAGCAGGCGCAGGCCGCTGGCCCCGGCCTGCGCGTGGAATCACCTCCCTGATGGGGTCCATCGCTGCACCCGCCGCCCGCGGGCATGCTCGATCACGGCGCCGAAGGCTGTCAGGTGTTGCCGGACGAACTCATAGGCCGTGCTCGCCAGGGGAAGCCCTGTCCCCGCCAATGACGCCAGCCATCCCGCTCCTGCCGCCAGGTAGAATGCTGCCTGACCTGCGGCCAGCGCGGACCATGGCGCGGAACCGGCCATCGCGGCGCCCGCTGCGGACGCCGCAAGCAGCACGGCTGCCGGCAAGGCGAGATGGAACCGGGCCGTCTTGTGCCAGAAGACGATGACGCGAACCCACCAGGCGAGCCGGCGCCGGTAGGCCTTTATGGTCTGGAGGGCGCGCAGGACCGTGCGCCTGCGACGCCGGCCCGCGGCCTCCTCCTCCCCTGGAAACGGCGTGCGGACCGCCGCCCCCGGAGCGAACGCGCACCGCCTGCCCTGGGCCAGAACCGACAGGGGCATGGCGAAGTCCGTGTTGGCGTCCGGCGGCAGCTCTTCCAGCAGTTCGCTGCGCATGACGATGAGCTGCCCGGGCGCCGAGACGAGGACGCCCATTCGGCCCTCGGCGTGCCGCACTGCGTTCTCCAGGCGCCAGTAGTGGCCCTCCGAGCGGACCGCGGCGCTGGGGCCGAACCGGTAACGGACCTCGCCGCCCACCAGGCCGACCGCCGGGTCAGCCATCTGCGCCACGGCGGCCCGCAGGGCCCCCTCGGCGAACTCCGAGTCCGCGTCCGTGAAGCACAGCAGCCCCGCGCCCAACCGCCCCGCCTCGCGGGCACGGTTGAGGGCCGCGTTCTTGCCGCGGTTCTCGTCCAGGCGGAACAGGGAGATCCGACCGTCCTCACTCGCCAGCTCCTCGACCAACCGGCCCGATCCGTCCGTCGATCCGTCGTCTACGACGAGTATGGTCAGCCTGTCCCCCGGGTAGTCCTGCGCCAGCGCGTTACGGATGCGGTCCCGGATTGATCCTGCCTCGTTATAGCACGAGATGACGACCTGGAGACCGGGCCAGCCGCCGTCGGGCTGCCGCTCCGCGCCGGGCTCGGCCCGCCGCAGCCGTGCCAGCGTAAAGAGCACGAGGGGGAAGAGCAGGTAAGTGCAGGCGATGAACGCCCCGGAGGTGATGGCCAGGCCCAAGAGGACGGCTTGCAGCGAGTCGTTCATGGCGGGCTGCCTCCGCCGTTCTCCGAACGGGGCGAGAGCCCGCGGGCGGGCCCAATCGCGCCGGGGGTGCGCGTCACGTTGCTGATGACCGCCTTGAACTTGCCCGCGGGGCCCCGCGGGATGGCGGCGAGGTACTCGAACCGGATGGCGGCATCGCCGAGGAATTGCCGGGCGTCCTCCCTGAGCGCCCGCTCACTGCGCGCGTCCCAGCCCTCGCCCGGCACGATCCGGAATCGGAAGTCCGCCGGCGACTCCTGAATGACCTGGGCCTCGACCAGCGGGAGGGCCGCCTTGAACAGGCTGTTCAACGAGCCCAGACGCCTTCCGTCCTTCAGCACGATCACGTCCTCGCGTCGGCCGTCGATCTTGTCCAGGACGGGGAAGGCGCAGCCGCAGTCGCAGCGCTGGTCCTCGGCCCAGGCGGCCCGGTCGCCGATGCGGTAGCGGATCAGCGGCTGCGCGAAGTTGACGAACGAAGTGCAGACTACGTCGCCGGCCCGGCCGGGCGGGCAGGGCTCGCCGGCCTCGTCGACGATCTCCAAGACTCCGGCGTCCGTGGACACGTGCATGCGCCCCGCTCTGCATTCGAAGCCGAAGAGGCACGCTTCGGCGCAACCGTAGGTGTCCACAACCGGGCAGCCGAACACCTCGCCGATTAGTCGGCGCTGGGAGTCATAGAGCGGGCCGGCGCTGCTGATGACGACCTGGAACGTTATGCCCTTGCAGCCCGACTGATGCACCATGCCGGCCAGCAGGGCCAGCGCGGAGGCCGACCCGTACAGGTAGCGGGTCGGCCTCCGCCGCAGCTCGTCCGCATACGCCTGGGCATACTCGGGACCGAGGTGGAGGCGTGACATGTACCGCTGCTTCAGGGCGTGGTTCCAGACCCAGAAGGGGGGCCTTGCCTGGGCGCGGGGGACGACGGCTCTGCCTCCGAGATTCGTCCAGCTCGAACGGCGGTCGACGCCGCTCGGCAGCCTCCACCGCGCCTCGAAGTAGGCGTAGAACTCCGCCTCGGCCGCGCGGTCGCGGTAAAGCGTGAGCGGAGTGCCGGTCGTGCCGCTGGTGTGGAGCTGCCGGAGGCGGCGCCGGCTCAGGCGGCCGTCCACGAAGTCGAGCGGGCGCTCGCGCAGGGCCTGCTTCTCGGTGACGGGAACGCGCTCCGTGAGCGCCCCGACCGAATCGATGCGCCCCGGGTCGATGCCGTTGCTGCGGAACAGCTCCCGGTAGTACGCCACATGAGGCACCAGGTTCATGAGCCTGCGGATCTGCCGGTCCGACTGCTCGGCCAGTTGCGAGGCCGTCCAGGTCATGCGCTCCAGGGCGCCGGGCAGGGCCCGGCGGAACTCCTCCCCGTAGCGCCAGCGCCGGAGCCAGTAGCCTTCGAGGGTGGCCGCAAGGTCCCGAAGCGTTCCGGGCAGCCTGTGATACAGACTGATGGCCCTCACCGGTGCCCCCCCCTGGAGGATGCCGCCTCCGCCAGGAGCCTCTCCCACTTGGGTCGCACGCTCTCCCAGGACGCGATTCGGACGGCCGCGCGCGCCGCTTGCGACAGCGAATCCGCCCTGGCTGGATCGGCCAGCAGGGAATCGCACGCCTCGGCCATCGCCGCATCGTCGTCGTCGGGCACAAGAACGCCCGTCACTCCGTCCTCGATCACGTGCCGCATGCCGCCGACGTCCGTCGCCACGACTGGCAGCCCCAGGGCCATCGCCTCCAGCACCGTGACCGGCTGATTGTCGATCCGGCTCGTGTGGAGGAAGAAATCGCACTCGCGCGAGAGGCGGTAGATGCTCTCCTTGGGGAGCTTGCCGGTAAAGCGGATCTGGCCGGCAACGCCGAGCTTGCGCGCCAGGGAGCGGGTCGCTTTCATGCAGCCCGCGTCGGGTCCCGCCATCGTCAGCGCGGCCCCATCGTGGGTCGAGGCGATCCTGGCGAAGGCCCTGACGGCCATCGGCGGGTTGTAGATCCGATGGAACCTCCGCAGCCACAGGTAACGCGGACGCCATGGACGTGCCGGGCGCGGCTCGTACCTCTCGATGGGCACCATGTTGGGGATGACCCGGATGCCGGGCCGGTACGCCGCCAGCCCGCCGGCCAGGTAGTCCGATGCGGCGACCACCGCGCTCGCCTCCGCCAGGTAGGTCCCAAACCGGCGCGCGTGCAGCCGCGCCCACCGGGGCAGGTTGCCTCCCTGGAGGACGGCGACGTACGGCCTGCCGGCGCACCTAGCCGCCGCGCCGCACAGGTAGGCCCACAGGAACGCCTGTCCGCTGAAGGTGTCGATCAACGCCAGGTCATACCGGTCGCGCCGACTCAGGACCGAGTGGAGCATGTCCGCGAGCCGGAGCGGCTTGGAGGCAAGCGCGGACGTCATCGTCACCTCGTGGCCGATCTCCCGCAGCCTCGGCGCCAGGGACTGCATGGCCTGGGGGGTCGCCGCTTCGTTAGCCAGGTAGTTGCCGATGCAGAGTACTCTCATTGCCGCCGCACTGACGGCCTGTTCGCGTTAGGGGAACCTTCATCCGGGGATGAACCGTGACCATGCTCGGCTGTCTCCTGCGCCAACGCGGCGGACTGCAACACTGCGGCCGGAAGCCGGCTGCTGATGATGACCGAAAGCGGAAACGCATAGACCATCCACGAGCATGTGCCGTAGAACGACGCCAGCACTATCATGTGCGTCCATAGGCCCACCAACATGCCCGTGGGCACCATCACGTCGGCCCGAGGCCATCCCCTCCGCCGGGCGCGCCAGAGGCCGAGCAGGAAGCACGCGCATAGGCCGCCGTACGCCGAGGCCCCCACTATGCCGAGCTCGCCCAGCACCTGCATCCACCCGCTATGCGGACCCCTCCCGACGAAATCCTCGCTGAGCATCCAGCCCTTGGGCGGTTCGGACATCGACAGCTCCCCGGGCCCGATCCCCAGCCAGGGCGACTCCCGGAACAGGCCGTACGCCTTCTCCCACATGAGGAGCCGCGCCGCGATGCTCTCCTGGTCCTCCGGCATCCTGTGGAAGTCGTACCGGTTCTCGAAGGTGGCCGTCCCCTCGCGCGCTATCTCCACGGCGCACCGCGCACGCGACTCCACCCAGTCCGGCAGCAGGGGCAGTATCGCCACGTACCCCAACGCTGCGGCGGCGGCGAGTGCGCCCGCCACCCACCTCACGTAGCCGCCGAACAGAAGGCACACACAGGCCACGGCCACCCAGGAACCCCGGGAGCCCAGGAACAGGCACCCCGTCAGGAACAACAGCACGCTCGCCAGGTGCAACCCCAGGGGGCGGGCCACGTTGCGTGGCCTGCTGAAAACGATCACGGCGCTGATGGAGAAGATCAGGCCAAGTCCGTTCTGCGTCCACGGCCCGAAGGTATCCGTGCCGAGGGTCCGCAGCGGTATCACCCAGCCCGCCAGGAGCAGCACGGCCACGTTCATGCACGTGTAGGTCGTTGTGCGGAGCCTGCCGACCGTCAAGATGCGGGCCATCACGAGCAGTTCAAGCGCCCAGAACGCCACCTTCCCGGCCCTGACCAAGGCGGCGGAGGACTGCGTCGCATGCAGAGCGCTGAGCCACGCCGCCCCCACGAGGCCGAGCACGAATGCCTCGGACCAGCCGAACGGCAGGCTGATGAGGTACTGCCTGGTCTCGCGGTTCGCAAGCCACGGCAGCGCCGCGATTGGGAAGACCCAGCTCGACAGGTAGGCCCCAAGGAAGGCGACACCAAACGACGAGAGCAGCCCCGTCAGCAGGAACGCCACGGTGGGCACGCTGTGCATGTGGGGCAGGGCGATGTCGGCCGACCTCAGGTCGAGCACCAACCCCTCCGCCGGAGGCGTCCTGTAGGGCGAAGCAGTCACGCTTTCTCAAGTCCCCCGTGTGGCGTGTTCGCGTGGTTGCCGACCTCGCTCGGTTGGGCGTCGGCCGGCGCGGCAGTCCGGCGCTTTCCAGCGAAGCGCTCGACGGCTCCCACCAGTTCCCCGGCGCGCCTCTCCAGCGTGTTCGCCTCGGCCAGCTTACGGCTTCGGGCAATCATCCTGCGGCGCAGTTCGCCGTCGTCGATTACCCGGCGAATGCCGCGCGCCAGGGCCTCCGGGTCGCCAGGTTGGACCAGGACGGCGTGGACGCCGTCCCGCAGCACGCCCGGGATGCCTCCGACCGCCGTGGCCACCACCGGCAGGCTGTGCGCCATCGCTTCCCAGAGGGCGCGGGGAAACGCCTCCGCGTGCGAAGCCAGCACGTAGACGTCCGCTCCCCGGCAGACTGCAGATAGCTCGCGTCCGAGCCTGCGAAACCCGTGATCCGTGAAGCGTTCCATGAGACCCGCCGCAGGGAGGGCGCGGCCCATTCTACGCATGACGTCGCTTCCCGGCTCCTCCCATCCGGCCATCTCCAGGCGCACGTCGAGCCCTTCCGCTACCAGCAGGCGGACCGCTTCCACCAGCTCCAGCAGCCCCTTCTCCGCGACGTAGCGACCTGTGTAAAGCAGACGGATCGGCCTGCCCTGGCAGGTGTCCTCCCGATGGAAGAAGTCCCGCGCCGAAAGGGTGGTGGTCCTGGTCTCCATTAGATCGGGCACAACGCCGCGGTACTTCGTCAGCAGGGATCGGCTGTTCACGATCGTCAGCGCGCGCGTGGCCGCCCGGGTCTGAGCGACATCGTAGAGCTTGCCGAACAGCCTGACCAGCAAACGGCGCCAGAAGGGCTGTCCCGCTCCGGCCGAGCGCGCAAGGCGGTCACCCACCAGCAGCAGAGCCACGGGCAGGGGCCGGACGGCGGAGGCGAGCCGGGGCAGCAGCGAGCTCGGACCCCGGATCAGGAGCGCATCCAGGTCCCTTGAGTGTTGCCTGATCCTCCGGCAGAGCCCTCCGCCCAGAAGCAGCCGACGCGGCCCGCTGCCGCGAACGGGCAGTCGGACCCAATCGACGTTCGGCAGCCTCACGGGGTAGTCGCAGACCTCGCCCGGGTCCGGCTCGTGCAGGAAGCAGCGCACCATCGCGCATACCCCGCCCAAGCTCTCGATGAAGACTCCCTGCGGCCCGGGCGTGGCGAACCCCGGCCCATCTGCTAGAGCTATGGCGGGCGCGTGATAGTAGAATCCCAGCCTCATCCGCTGTGTCCCCGTCCGTCCGTAATAAGGATCGTGCCACAGGGACCCATGCGCCCTTCCGCCGTATCAGACCGCAGGCCGCCCCGACCCACTGACCGGCGTTCGGTGCGTCAACAGTGGAGGTCCCGGTATACCTGCTCCCAGTTCCGGACGCTTTGCTGGAAACTGAACTTGTCCTTGACGCGTTGGCGGCCGTTGCGGCCCAGCCGCCGCCGGAGGGCGTCATCGTCCGCCAGGCGCCTCATGGCGGCCGTGAGTTGGCCGACGTCGCAGTCCTCGATGAACAGGCCGCTGTGCTCGTGGACGAGAGCGATATCGGTGATCCCGGGCAGTCGGTTAACGATGACGGGCAGCCCGCACGACATGGCCTCCAGCAACGCGACGCCGAACCCCTCCCGCCGGGTGGAAAACGCAAAAACGTCCGATGCCGAGAGCAGCTCAGCAACGCGGGCCGGCTCGTCAATCCGACCGAACAGGTGCACTCGCTCCAGACGGCGCGCGCCGGCGAGAAGACGCTCCACTTCTGCGTCGTCGATGTTGCTATTCTCGAGCCTGGAACGCGGCCCGATCAGCCAGAGCCGACAGCCGTCGACATGCGCCGCCAGCGCGTCGAAAGCCTCCAGCAAAACGTCCACTCCTTTCCTGCGGGTCACGCTGCCCAGGAAGGAGAAGACTACCTCCGAATCCCCGACGCCGAGCTCCGTGCGAAGCGCTGCGCGGCGCTCGGCCGGGAGCGGGGCGTACAGCGTGACGTCCGTGCCGTAGTAGACGAGCTGGACTCTGTGCTTCCCGAAAGCGCGCACGGCCGCCTCGAACAACGCGTCGCTCACGGCCACAATCCGGCTGCAGAGCCCGTACCTGAGCCCCAAAAGCCGGCGGGCAAGCGGCGGCTGATCCAGCAGCCCAAGGACGTCTCGAGAGCCGGCCAGGGTAAGCGTCGTCACGCTCCCGAGGGCCCGCAGCCGGCAGACCAGAACGGCCGCGAGGCCCGTCCATGGCGACAATGAACCCAGGTGAACGACGCAAGGCCTGGCCGCCCGCATCAACTGCCACGCCATCCAAACGACGTACGCGCAGCGCCGGATTCCGCGCGCCAATCTGGAGCGGCCGATGGCGGGTGAACGCCGGTACCGGATCCCCTCCGTCACGTGATCCGATGGGAAGCCGGGCCGCCCGGAGGTGAGCACCGTGACGCAGTGCCCGCGCTCGGCCAGCTGCTGCCACGTACGCGTATCGAGGATGATGCCGCCGCCGAAGTCCGGCGGGTGTGCCGTGTATGAGGCTGCGACAATGTGCACTCCCCGCTCCACGTCATCAATCTCGCGCTCTAGGCCCAGCCGTCCTCCGTTTCAGCCAACTGCCGATCCTGAATGGCAGCGGACCGCTAACGCCGGCGAGCCAGAACAGCACCGACACAGGATCGAAGCCGTAGGCCATAGAACCAGCCAGGGTGCGGCCTGCGGCAAACCAGTGCCACCCTTTCACCTGGCTCTTGATGAGGCTGCGGTGCATGCGGGACAGTCGCTTCTCTATGCGCGGCACGAGCTCCCGAGCCGACGGGTCTTCGACCGCTATGGTCCGCACCTTCTCGAGCATCCTGACCACCTGCGTGAACCATTCCGGGGAACGCCGCGACATGGAGGCCGGGCCCTTGATGCGCAGGAAGTAGGGCGTCTCCAGGTACGCGAACCGCACTTCTGCGCCCATTCGGAACCACAGGTGGGCGTCGTCGGTGCCTCTGAGTTCCTCGTCAAAGCCGCCGAAGTCCATCAGGACGGCGCGTCTGACTACCATCGTGGGGCGCATGATGAAGTTGCCCCGCAACAGGTGGGGCCGGATGTCCCCGTCGATGACGACTTGGTCGCGGCCGATCCTCCGCTTCGGCAGGTCCGCCATGGCCGCCCGCAACTGGTCGAACAGAAGCTCCGTCGTGCCTCGCACGACGTCCCGGTTGTACGCGTTGCAGAAGACGGCTCCCACCTCCGGCGCCCTGCGCAGCAGGTCGACCTGGCTGACCAGCTTGCCGGGCAGCCATTCGTCGTCGGCGTCCTGGAACGCGACGTACTCCCCGACTGCCTCACGAATGCCAGTGTTGCAGGCGGCGGCGATGCCGCCGTTCGGCCTGGAGATGACCCGGACGCGGACGTCGTCAACGGCCCGCGCGACCTGTGCCGTGCAATCCGTGGAGCCGTCATCCACGACTATCAGCTCCAGAGGCACCGCCCGCTCCTGAAGCACGCTGTCCATCGCCGGGCGCAGAGCGTCTTCCGCGTTGTAGGCCGGCAAGACGACCGAGACCTCCGGGTTCATCATTCCCATGCGCTGGCCGGGTCCTCATGTCATCTGCAAGACTGCGTCATTGCCCTGCCGGGCCCCGCTCGTCAGGCCCGGTAGACGTCCTTCCTGCGCCTCAGTCGGAACAGCTTCCTGGCTACCGTCTTCAGCAGTCTGAAGCCCGGAATGCGATCGAGGCGGGCCACGTGTCGCCGGTGTTCCCTCTGCCAGTAGTCGGCGGCCGAGACCGCCGCTTGGTAGTCCCGCGCCGTGGGCGCGCGGGGGTCCGGCCCCAGGCAGGGGTACGCCTCGTACGTGCGCGTCCAATCGATCGCCTGCAACGGATCCCACCTGGGCCCGGGCAGGATGCGGTCCGGGAACCGCAGCGGTGCTCCCTCCGGACGGGAGCGCGCGCAATCCACCATCCTCTCCAGCAGCGTGGCCATTCGTTGTGCGGCCAAGCCCTCGAAGTGAAGCGAATCGCGCAGCACGAACTCCTGGTAGGCCATCTTCTCTCGGGGGGGATCCAGCAACTCCCGCAGGACGGGGACGACGTGTTCCCGCGCGCAGATCCGCCAGGACGGCGAGATCAGGTGCGGGCTGTTGGTATAATCCAGCACCGCCGTGGGCCGCCGCGCCAGCATGGCCTCGAGCACCGCCGTCGACATGGTGGACACAACGGCGTGCACGGTGGCCAGTTGCGTGTGCAGGTCGGCGCCGCGGGTGTCCAGGGGCTCCTCGGGCAGCCCGACTGCGCTCTGTATCTTGGGAGAGACCCGCCAGACCAGCTCGAGGTCTGGCAGGCTGGCGGCGGCTTCCCTCACATCAATGAGGCCGCGACGGCAGGCTTCCACCTGTTGCTCACTGAAGCCGGGTGCCTTGGCCGTCATGACCAGGATGCGGTAGGGCGGTCCCTCGGGCAATGGGGGCGGATTCGCCGCCAGTCCGTCGAAACGCGGCACCCCCACGATCTCGCACTTGCCCACATTGCCCCAGCTTTCCAGCAGCCGGGCCTGCGACGGCCCAAGGCACGCGATCTTGTGCACGCCTGCCGGCTGCTCGAAGGGCAACTGGTGGCCCTCCAGCGGATACTCGAACGTCCGGCGCCACTCCAGGATCCCGTCGAAGGCCATCACTGTGCCGATGTTGCGCTGCCGTAGTTGCGCGTTGACGTTGGCGTAGAGCAGGTGGTAGTCGGTCGCGCACAGCACTACGGCGGGATGGTGCGACAGGACGTCGTCCAGCTCATAGGACTCGACCACAGCCACCGTGCCGCGGAAATGCCTCCGCACCGGCTCATAGTGGTGGGCCGAAGCGCCGCCGCCCATGATCACCAGGTCGACCATCCGTACCTTCTGCTCCTTCGGCCGGGGCCGCCCAACGCACGCTGACGTCACTTCTTCCCCTTGCCGGCCGGCTGTGTACACTCGACTTCGGGTATGAGCCGAGCGCGGCCCAGCCATGACAGGTTTCCGCTCGACTCCAGCCTGGATGATGCCAGGACCACCAGCGGCTCGGCCGCGTTCACGATGGCCTTGGGCCCGCGCGTGTGTTCCACTACGTGTACCTCGACGGAGTACATGCCCGGTCGCAACGCCAGTTGGTCGAGATGCAGCGATATCCTGTTAAGGCCTTCTTCCAGGCGCAGCAGGTCGCCCTTCGCCTCCTGGCTCCAGACGCCCGCCGCCAGGCTGCCGTCCACGGGCGAATGGATCAACACGCCCGTCTTCATGTTCGATAGAGGCTCATGCGCCTCTACGTCCACGACGAACGTGACGGGCCCGCCCGCGACGCACTGCGCCGTCCCGGTCCCTGCCGTCATGCCCCATCCCACGTCCACCACGTCGAATCGTGCGTCCTGTTTGCTGTGCCGAAGGTTCTCGCCGTTCGCGGGCCCGGCGCCGCCGCCCAGGTACTCCGCGATCACCGTGGCGCTCTCGCCTACGGCCCGGCCCCGCCCTGCTTGCAGCAGAAGCGACCTCGGACAGAGATTGCCGACGGCCCCCATGTTATGACTTACGAAGAGGACGGTTCTGCCCTGCCCGGTTATGCTGTCCATCTGGCCGAGGCACTTGCGCTGGAACTCGGCGTCGCCGACGGCCAGCACCTCGTCGATGAGCAGGATCTCGGACTCCAGGAAGGCCGCCACGGCGAAGCCCAGCCTCACCCGCATGCCGCTCGAGTAGCGCTTGACGGGCGTGTCGACGAACTGCCCGACCCCGGCGAAGTCCACGATCTCGTCGAACCGCCGGTCGACTTCGCGCTTCTTCATGCCGAGGACGGCGCCGCTCAGGTACACGTTCTCCCGGCCCGTCAGCTCCTGGTGGAATCCGGTGCCGACTTCGAGCAGGCTGGCCACGCGGCCGCGCAGCCGGGCCGAGCCCTCGGTGGGATCGGTGATCTGCGACAGCACCTTCAGCAGCGTCGTCTTGCCTGCGCCGTTCTTGCCGATGATGCCCAGCACCTGCCCGGGCTCGACCTGGAAGGAAACGTCCCTGAGCGCCCAGATGGAATCCCCCGACCGGTGCGAAGACCGGCCGAAGCTCCTGAGCCTGCGGAACGGCGCCCCGGCCAGGTCCATCAGCGCCTCCCGGAACGTCGTGCGCCGCTCCAGCGCGCCGATCCGGTAGCGTTTCGACAGGCCCTCCACTGTAATCGCTGCTGCCGCCATCATCCTCACCCAGGCGCCCCGGCGCAGTGCGGCGGCGCATCGCCGCCGCAGGCGCGCCAAACGGGGCTTCACACTATGTCGGCGAAGTGCCTTTCCATCCTTCTGAAATAGGCGGCGCCCGCTACGAACAGGGCGACCGCGACTGCCAGCGACACGGCCAGGTCCCCCCAGGCGAACGGCTTGCCCAGGATGGCGGAGCGATAGGCATCCACTATGCCCGCCATGGGGTTCAGGCAAAGGACCCACCGCCACCTCTGCGGCACGATCGTGACGGGGTATATGACGGGCGTCAGGAACATCCAGATCTGCACTATGAAGGCGATGGTGTAGCCGAAATCCCTGTAGGCCACGTTCAGCGCGCTGATCAGCATGCCGGGTCCCAGGGCGGCGAAGATGGTGGCCACCGCCAGCGGACCGACCATCAGCACGGCCGGCGTGAGCGTGAGCCCGTGCTCGGCGGCCGAGTACGCCATCAGGCCTGCCAGGATGATAAAGGAGATGGCAAAGTCCACCAGGCAAGCGCCGATCGAGGCCAGGGGGATGACGAGCCTGGGGAAGTAGACCTTCGTGATGAGGTTCGCGCTCGCGACGACGCTCTGGCTGCTTCGGGTGAGGGACTCAGCGAAGAACTGCCACGGAAGCAGGCCGGCGTAAACGAAGATGGGGTACCAGTAGCCTTCGGAGTCGATCCGTGCGAGCCGCCCGAAGACCAGGCTCAACACGACCATCTTGAGGAACGGCTGGATGAAGGCCCAAAGGAAGCCGAGCACGGTCTGTTTGTAGCGGACCTTCACGTCGCGCCAGGTCAGGAAGTAGAGCAGTTCCCGATACTGCCAGACCTTGCGCCAGTCCGTCCGCAGCCACCCCTTGTGGGGGCGTATGACCGTCTCGGGCAACTGCGCTGCAGACAGCGCCTCAGTTTGGGATTGCCCTGCCATCGCCTCTCAACCTTCCGCCCCCGCTCAGCGGGAGCCGCCGAACGGGCGAACGGCGCCTGGAGGAGGATCGGCGCGACCGCTGATGCAGCCGCTGCACCGGGGCCCGCGGTCGGAATCCCTCCGGCCCCGTGAGTTCAGGTTATCAGCCGGGCCGGCGCCTGGCAACGGCGCCCTCCTACCGGGAGCCGCGCAGGAAGACGCCCAGCGTGCGCAGGCAGATGTAGGCGTCGAGCGCAAAGGAGAAGTGCTTGACGTAGTAGAGGTCGTAGCTCAGTTTCTTCTGGGCTTCGTCCTCGCTGGCGCCGTATCCGAAATTGACCTGCGCCCATCCCGTCAGGCCCGGACGAACCAGGTGCCGCCATCCGTAGCATGGCGTCTTTCCGCTGAGCGCTTCCACGAACTCGGGCCGTTCGGGCCGGGGTCCCACCAGCGACATGTCGCCCTTCAGGATGTTCCAGAACTGGGGGATCTCGTCGATTCGGCCCCTGCGCAGGATGCGGCCGATCCAGGTCGCCCGCGGGTCGTCTTGCAGGGCCCAGACCGGCTTGTCGGACTCCTCGGAGTCCGCCGTCATCGTGCAGAACTTGCAGATGGTGAATGGCTCGCCGAAGAGGCCCATCCGCGTCTGCGTGTAGAGGACGGGGCCCTTGCCCTGGATCTTAAGGACCAGCGCGATGATGGGCCAGAAGGGCAGCGTGAGGATCAGGCCGACCAGCCCCGCCGCCACGTCGCAGAGCCTCTTCACCGCGCGCAAAGACGGCCGGCACAGGTAGAACTGCGCCGAGACCAGCCACGACGCGTCCAGGTAGCTGACCAGTGCCTTGCGGAAGTGCCTCTCGGCAAAGGCAGTGACGTCAACCACCTCAATGCCTGCGTCGAGCCATCGCATCACGTCGTCGCTCGGCATCGGCTGCTTGCCGTCCAGCACGATGACGTCCGCGTCCTGGGCCGTGTCGACCCGCTCGAACTCTCCGTTTGGCGCCTCGCTGATCATGGATTCCACCTCGGGGCGCCACGGGCCGCCTCCCATCAGGAACACCTTGCGATGAGCGCGCCGGGCACTGGCCCAGACAAGGACGCGGGGCGCCGAGAGCCCGACCACGGCCACCAGGGACGAGATGGCGATCACCCAGCGGCCGATCAGGCGGTACATGAGGACGTAGCTGGCGCCCAGGACGCAGAGCCAGGCCAGCGCCACCGCTATCACGACGCGGCTGACCACCGTGCTCCACGTCTCGAAGGCGTCCCGCTCGTACAGGCCGCCGATGGTGCCGCCCAGGACCACGGCGACAGCGAACGCGGCCATGGTCAAGACCGGGTAAAGCAGCGGGTTGTTTGCGAACGAGAACTGGGGTGACAGCTGGAAACCCAGGAAGATGGCCAGCGCGCCCAGCGCAGCGTCGGAGAACGCCCACGGCTTCGTGCCGGAGGTCTTCAGCAGCGAACACACGTCCGTGAGCAGCGCTGCAGGGCGCGGGCCCCGCCTCTCCTTAGGGGCCGAGGGCGGCGCGATTCCGGCAGAGAGGCTGCCCCCCGGGGAGTCCTGCCCGTCAGGTTCCTTCATGGTGCTTCCTCAACTGCCGGCGCTTGGGACTCTCTGGCGCAGCGCTTCCCGCTGCAATACGTTGCTCGGCCGTTTGCCCGGCTCCTGGACTTCTTCCGGGCCGCGGTGTCTGCCGCCCCGTTGCAGGACCCGGTTGCCCCGCGCGTGGGCGGACGGGGCTCTATTCGGGGGCTTCCCGGCGCTCTTCGCTCCCGGCCTCCTGCTGGAGATCGGCATGCTGGTAGGGGTAGTAGTAGTCGTAGTAGCGATAGTAGCGGCCGTAGTAGTAGCCTTGCTTCCTAATATCGAAGTTGTTGAGGACGGCGCCCGCTATGTGGGCGTCGACGCTCCTGAGTTTCTCCACGGACCTCCTGGCCACCTCTTCGGAGATGCCGCCGGACCGGATGACGAGCAGCACAGCCCCGCCGACGGACTTGGCAAGCAGCGCGGGGTCCGAAAGGGTCAACGGGGGCGTGTCGAACACGACGTAATCGAAGCGCTGGGCCCGTTCCGCGAACTCCGCCAGCCTGGGGGACGCCGTGCCCACGAGCTCCGCGGGTTTCTTCTCCTCCGACCCGCAGGTGACGACGCTCAGGTTGTTGACGCTCGTCGGTTGGAGGACTTGATCGAATGAGTTTCTGCCCCTCAGGAAGTCCGTGAGGCCCGGCGGCTTGCCCTCCTTGCCGAACACATCATGCAGCGCGGGCCTGCGCATGTCCCCGTCCACCAGGAGCACGTTCTTGCCTGCCTCTGCCAGCACCGCGGCCAGGTTGACGGCGACTGTGGTCTTGCCCTCGGCGGCGACCGAGCTGGTCACGACCAGGAACCGAATCTCCTGCAGCCGCGGCGAGAACAGCAGGCTGGCGCGCAGCGTGCGGAAGTTCTCGGCCAGGGTCGAGGCCGAATGGTCCTTGACGGGGAAGAGGGGCTTGGCTCTGTCCGCTCCCGCGTACTCGGCAGACAGCAGGACGCCCAATTGCTCCATGTCGACGCTGCGCTCCACGTCCAGCGGTGTGACCAGGGACGTGTCCATGTAGTCTACGAACAGGGCGCAGGCCGCGCCCGCCACCAGGCCGGCCAGGAGGGCGAAGATCAAGGTGCCCAGGGCCCGGCTCGGCGCGCGACTCACGTCCGGCTCCGTCGTGATCAGGTCTATGTTGACGGCGTCGATGCTGGCAGCCAGGTCGGCTTCCTTCGCCTTGGTGATGATCGTGTCGAAGAAACGCCAGTTCGCGTCCGCCTTCCGTCTCAGCGCGTTGTATTGAATGAGCTTCTTGTGCACCTCCGCCGCCCGCGCTTCGGCTTTCCCGATTTCCTCGGCCAGTCGTTGCTCCTCGGCCGTCACGCCGTTAAGGCGCTCCTTGAGGGCGTTGATTGCCCTCTCGGTCGCGGTCTGGATGTCCTGTTCGAGCAGGGGGATCGTCCTCTCGGTCTCCACGACCTTGGGGTGCTTCCCCAGGTAGCGCATCCGTTGCACGGCGAGTTGGCGTCGCAGGTCGCCCAGCATCTGCTGGAGCCGGGCGACGTTGGGGTCCTCCAGCAAGACGCTGCCGGCAAGGGCCGGATTGGCCTGTTCCTTCAGGCTCTGCAGCATCTCCAGCCGGGTGGCCAGCTCGATGCGCTGCACGCCGGCTTCGGCCTGCCGGGCCTGAAGTGTTGCTATGGTGCTCTCCAGCGCGGACGGCCCGCTGCCATCGCCGTCGCCTTCGGCCGGGTTGACGTAGGTGCCGGCCTTCTCCTGGAAGGCCAGCAGCTCCTCTTCGGAGTCGGCGACCTTCTTTTCTACTTCCGCCTGCTGCTCGCGGAACCAGCTGATCCACCGCTTCGCGGAGTTCAGGCGCACCTCCTGCTCGCGCTGGATCAGCAGGTCCGCTGCCGCCTGGCATATCCGGGAGGCCCTGTCGGGGGACTCCGCCCGATAGCTCACCTGGATGAGGCTGGTATCGCGCAGAACGCGAGCGTCGATCCTTTCCTGGACGATGTTGGCGTAGTCGCGGGGCCCTATCCCGCCATTTCCTTCGTGGTCCGACGCATCGGCGGAGGTGGGGATGCGCCGGGCTATCCAGCTCTTCGCTCTTGACAGCAGTCCGGGCTCCGGCTCCGACAGCCCCAGGTCCTGGTACGAGCTGATGCCCAGTTGGCGGACCAGCTCCTTGGCCAGGTCGGGGCTCTTGATGATCTGGCAGTAGGTGCTGAGCTCCTTCTCCCAGCCCAGGTGGCCGGCGTACTGGCCGGCTATCTCCTCCAATCCCTGCTGAGGCCCGAGCCTGATGAGGGCGACCGCCTGGTAATCGGGCTTTGCCGCCCATATCCTGAGCACGCCGAAGCCCACGAAGGCGGCGGCGATCGCCGCCACCAGCCTGATGTGCTGCATCACGATGGCGATGTAGTCCCGCAGGTGCGTCCCGCGGATGAACTGCGGCAACGGCTGAACCGCCCTCTGCTTGGCACCGGAGCTCAAAACCACCTCTCCTCCACCTTGACGACGTCCCCCGGCCGCACGGGATCGGAAAGCTCGGCCTCCTCGGTCTTCCACTCGGTCCCAGCTTTACGCATGACGCTGACGTTCTTCAGGTTCCCGCGCGCCGTAATCCAGCCGGCCATGATGATGGCCTCCTGCACCGTCAGGCCCTCCTGGAACCGGAATGCTCCCGGAGCCTGTACCTGCCCGATCACGTAATACGCCTCCCTGGCTTGCTCCACCACGTAGATGTCGCCGTTGCGAGGGCTCAAGTCCTGGCCCTCTGTGCCCTGCAGTACGCCCCGCACCGTGAACGTCTGCGTCTGCACCTGCCCGCCTGCGAAGCGCATCAGGCTCACCGTGGCCTTCTCGTCCCCCGGATTCAGGCCCAGCGACGCCAGCAACTGGGCCAGCGTGACGCCCTCATCCAGGGCATGGCTGCCCCTCCGTTCGACGTCGCCGAGCACGTAGACCTGCTCGCGGGACTCCCGGCTGGGCGGAAAGAGCACGACGTCCCCGTCCCGGAGCGCAACGTTGCCCTCCAGCTCGCCAGTCAGCAGCAGCGAACGGCTCACGGTGAGGCGCTGCGCGCTCTGCGGCGCCGCCTGCTCCTGCGTCGGAGCGCCGCCTTCCGAAGGGGCGGACGTCTCCCGCGCGGTGGCCTGGGCGCCGCGCCGCACTATGATGATGGCGTCGGACGCGTCCTCCGTCGCCCCTCCGCAAAGGGCCAGGATTTCCAGCAGTGTGGCGCCTTCCTCCAGGGGGAAAACGCCGGGCTTCCTCACTGCCCCCAGGACGTAGACCATTGTGCTCCGGCGCTCGACGACCCTGATGGTGACCTGGGGGTCGACCAGGTAGCCGTCCCTGAGCTTGCCCTCGACTGCTTCCTTCAGCTCCGCCGGGGTGAGGCCGCCCGCCCGGACAGGCCCGACGAGGGGGAGCGTCACGTCCCCCTCGGCCTCGACCGGGACCTCCACGCGCAGCTCCGGCTCATTCCACACGTCCAGCTCGATCACGTCTCCCGGTCGCAACGCCCGTCCCAGGCTCGTCGGAACGGAGACGACCTGTCCTGCGGCGCTCAGGCTCGTCGCCACCAGCGCCAGCGCGAGGCACAGCAGGCACGTGCGCAGCGATCTCAGCCCGCATGCCGACCCACCGAACGACGGGACCTTTCTTAGCCGTGACTTCACCCTCTGCACCCTCTCCTGCGTTCGGGGTCCGTAAGCAGTTTACAATGCCGGCATCGATGTACCCCGCCTGGGAACGGCTTACTGCGACGGGCTGACGACTCCTCCCTGATCCTCCCTGGATACCGGCCCGCCGGGTTCGACTCCCTCCGCCCGAACGGCCTCCGGCGGGGCCGCCACCTCCGGCGGGAACGCCTCGGGGAAAGCAGCGGACAGCACGGCGCGCATTCTCTCCATGTGGGCCAGAGCCCGGCCTACCTCGACATCTCCCTCGATGATGGCGAACTCCACGACCTCGCCCGGCCCGATCACGAACGGCAGTCCCTCCCACCGGCAGCCGTAGAGCGGCTCGGTGGCGCTCAGGTTCGTCACGCGCACGCGATCTTCCAGCACCTCCACGGCAACGGACTGGCCGGGCCGCAGGGCCAGCACGGCAGCACCGACGCAGCCGACCAGGACCGGCGCCTCGTTCTTCGGATCGGCCGTGACCGTCAGGGGAGGACCTTCATCGATGGTGACAGCCGACCTGATCCTTATGAGGATCCGTCCGAGCTGCACGACGGCGGTTCCCTTGGTCGAGCGGACCGTATACGGTCCCTCCGCGTGCAGGGCTATCTCACCTTCGAAAGCGCCGCACAGCACCGTGCTTGCGGCCACCTGCACGCGCAGGTCGTACCGGAGGGGCAGCTCCTGCGGCGGCACTTCCGTCTCGGGCTTCGGCATGCGGTAGGGCAGGACTCTGACAGCTCCCGCTGCCAGGGAGAACGTGACGGTGAGCGTCCGGTCTTCCTCCGAGTAGTCCAGCTTCTGAAGGGCGACTGCGCAGTCCCCCGCCAGCTCAAGGGCGCCAGTTCCCCCCAGGAGGACAAGTGCGGCGGACTCCTTCTCTGCCTTCAGCACGTCGCCCGCCCGGAGCGGAGCCGCGGCAGAGGCGGCCGTCATGGCGGTCACCTCCCCGGCGCGCCTGAGGCCCACCGTGCCCCTCGTGGCCTTGAAGTCCGCCGAAGGCTCGGCGGCCTGGGTTGCCCCCGCCAACGCCGCAAACCCGATCAGCGCCACACCCGCCACACAGAACGTTTCCCTGCAGCATATCCTTCTCATGATGCACCTGCCGGCTGGCTAGAGCCGGAACTCGCAGCCGAGGCTTACGAAGTTCTCCCGGAAGTCGTTGATATCCTGGTTCGAATCGTTCGTCTGATACTGGTATCTGAGCACCACGCGCGACCGCTCGGTCAGCTCGTAGAAGGCCGACGCCGTCCCGCCGCGCAGCCTGTCCTGGCGGTCGCCCGGACCGAAGTAATCATCCACAGCGTAGAAACCCATCAGTCCGACGCCCCACCGCTGCGCCACGTCGAAGCGCGCGCCCAGGGAGGCCGTCGTCCTCTCGTAGCTGAAGGTGCCGGCGAGCCGGTTCAGGGCCGTGACGCTGGTCTCCAACAGGGAACGATCCGCCGTGACGTAGACCCGCATCCACCGGCGCGGCGAGCAGGTTACCGCCGTCTTCAGGAAGAGGCCGTCCTGGTCGTCGATCTGCGAGGAATCGTAATCCTTGCTTATCGCGCCCACGTGCACGACGCCCTCCACGGGCGCCAGCGGATCGAACCTGAGCCCCACGGACGCTATCCCGGTGTCGTTGTCCGTATTGGTGCTCCCGACGTCGCGATTGTCAACGTTGGCGTATCTCAGGCGACCCTCCGTCCAGAGCGCCGGCAGGACGCGTCGAGCGGCACCCGCCGAAACGGCGTCGATTGTGACGTCGTCCGTCGCTACGTCACGGAACGTCGCCTGGTAGCGGTCGTAGGCGATATCGGTCTCCCAATCCTCCCACGGGTTGTAGACGAGCTTGACCAGGGTCTGGTTGTCCCAGTACCGCGTGTAGTCGGCGCCCTCAAAGTCAGCGGGTATGCTGCGGATCCCGTAGAGGTTCTCAAAGCGGGCCTTCAGGCTGTCGCGCAGCTGCCATTCGGCCGTCAGTCCGAACTGATGATCCTCCCGCTGATTCTCGCGGAACCTGTCGGGGCGGGAGTACCGCCCGCCGTAGTATAAGGCTCCCCGGGCGTTCTGCCTGGCCCATTCTACTCGCAGAGCCGGCATGATGGTAGTGGTCCAGTCGCTCTGCTCGTCGGATGGCGCGAGGAAGACGTTGTCCGTGTACTGCTCCGACAGGGCCAGGGAGGTGAAGAAGGCCCATGGCCCGTATCTGTGCGGCCAGGAAGGGGCCTCCGGCGCGAGGGTATCCCGGAAGGCCAGTATTCGCGCGCCCGCGCCCCGATGCGCCGCAAAGCGGCTGTAGGGCGCCATGCTCTCGCTGAAGGCCGTGCCGCTCAACGGCAGCCCGTAAGCCTCGGACTCCAGCCGGAGGCGCGCGACGGGCTCTGGCAGCAGGTCGAACCAATCCTCAGACGGTTGGGCCTTCGCCTCCGGCTGCCCGGCACCCGTCTCCTTCTCCGGTTGCAGCCGCGTCTGCTGGCGCTCCTGGACGGCTTCCGTCTCTGCCCGTTGAGGTCCGCCCTCTGGGCTGCGTTCTTCGCCGGCCCGGACCGGGCCTCCAGCCAGTATCAGCAGACCGAAGACCAGAGCGATGCGCCCCATTCCGATCGTTCCTGCCTCCATTCACGGATGCAGGAGGGCGCCTCGGCCCCATGCGTGCAATCCCATCGGGCAGCCGAAGCCGGTCCCCCTCCTGTCCTCTGCGCGAGCCGAGCGCCTGGCTGAACACCCGCCCGGCGCTCCGCAACGCGGTCCGCAACGCCTTCTTATAGCTGAACTCAGCTGCGTCCTCAAGTGTTGACCCGCTGCCGCGCACCCAGGGCGCGGCCTATTCGCGTTCGCCTGGCCGGACCCGTTCGTCTCTCGAACCGCAGCCCCGCCCGGACCACAAGCATAGTCGAGATTCACGCTCAGGACAATTGGCATTTTTCCGACGACGGGGTTCACAATTTCTGAGGCCGGGGACCTGCTGAAGCCCTGGCAGCCCGAGCAGCCCACGGATCCTGTCGCGGCGCCGAACGGGGCTGAGCGCAGATTCGACGCACTGAGCCCCGAGGAGCGCCTTTTTGCCCCGTCCGCAGGTCTCTGCGGACATAAGCCTTACAGCAGGAGGCGGAATGCGCTTTGCAGTTCCGGGTAGAATCAGGCAAGCTGTGACATGCAGAGACGCCCATGCGGCGCAGGACCATGGCCCATGACAGAGCCCCGTACCACAGCACAACGCGCGGGAGACCCGATGGCTCTGCCTGATGGCCGCAGGGAGGCTTATCTGCGCCACTTGGAATCGACCCGCCTGGGCCGGTACCTGGTGGCCAGGGGGGAGATAAAGGCCGAGCACCTGGACCGAGCGCTGGAGCAGCAGAAGGTCACCGGCGAGCGGTTGGGCACCGTGCTGCTCAGGCAAGGCTGCGTGACGGAGGGCCAGTTGGCGCAGGCTCTGGCGGCCCAGCTTGAGGTGCGCACCGCCTACGAAGCACAGGCCCTCGAAGCCGTGGCCCGCCGCATCGTGGAGGAAGTCGCGACCGCACGCGGAGCGCAAGCCGACGCCGAGGCGCTCCAGCGCAGCTACCTGGAATACACCAGGCTGGGAGAGCTGCTCTGGCGGACGGGACTGGTGACGCGCGACCAGCTCGAGGAAGCCCTGAACCGGCAGAAGGAGACGGGCAGGAAGATCGGCGAGATCCTCGTCTGGATGGGAACGATCAGCGCCCACGCGGTGAAGGTCGCGCTCAAGATACAGAAGCGCCTTCGGGCTCTGGCCATGGCCGTGGGCGTCTGCGCGCTGATGGCCATTGCGGCGGGCTGCAACAGCTTTGACTACAGAGGAACGCCCGTCAGCTCGACCCCGTGGGACAGCCAATGGGAGAGCGTCAGGGATGCCGTCAAGGAGGCGGGCAAGATATCCTACCGCCCGGAGGCCGGCACCGAGCACTGGCAGACGCCGCGGGAGACGGCCACTCTGGGCATGGGCGACTGCGAGGACATAAGCATCTGGCTCTATGCCCGCCTGGCGCAGCAGAACGTGGAAGGGGCGCGCCTCTGCATAGGCAGAAGGAGGCCCGGCGACGAGACCTTCCATGCGTGGGTGGTCTGGGCGACGCCCGAGACGACCTATATCCTGGACCCGACTGCCTCGCCCGACCTGAGCAGGGCCCCCACCTGGCCGGCCGGATACTACGAGCCCTTCTACTCCTACGACCTCGAGGGGAAGTACCGCCACCGGACGCTTTGAGCCGTTGCGTGGGCTGTCCGTCCCGCTGCGTCCTCTGGATTGACCGGAGCCGGGCGTTCTGCTAAGATGCGGCTGCGTTGCCGTGCGGGGGCGTGGACGGGCCGCGCCGCGATGCTGTTCCTGACCGGGGAAACGGGCCGGGCTGAGACGAGTTGCCTTCCGACCGATGCTTCCAATGAAGCCCCGTCGGCTCTTGCGTTACGCCGTGATGGGCGGCGTGCTGCTGATTGTTGGCGGCAGCCCGTTCGCCTTCGGCGCCGTTCATCCGATCTTCTACACGGCGTTTCAGACGGCCGCTTTCTGCCTGGTGGTGCTGGGTGCCGTCGCGGACGCGTTGGGCCGCGAGCCCGGGGGGCCGCGTGAGTTCAAGGTCCTGTGCTGGGTGGCGGCGGCCTTCGGGTTGCTGGTGGCTTTCCAGTTGCTGTGTCTGCCCGTCCTGCTGATGCGGGTGCTTTCGCCCAACACGCTGGAGGTCCTGCGCGCGGCGCTTCCCTGGCGGTCGGGTCCGTCCGCAGCCAGCATCTCGCTTCATCCGTTCGGCACGCAGCTATCGGCGATGCAATACCTGGCGTGCTTCGGGCTCTTTGCGCTCGTGATAGGATTGTTCCGGACGGGCCGGCGGCGTCTGGCCTTGGCCTGGGTTCTGACGGCTCTGGGCGCCGCGCTGGCCTTCGTGGGCCTCTACGGTCACTGGCGGGCTCCGGAAGGGATCTACGGCTTCTGGCAGTCCGTATACGGGGGCAAGCCCTTCGGGCCGTTCGTCAACCGGAACCATTTCGCGGGCTATCTGGCGATGGTTCTGCCGATTGCCGCCGCGCTCACGGCTTCGCGGGGGCGCCGGTCTGGCAGGCACCATCCGGGCCGGCATGGCCGCGGCGACTCGGTGCAGGCGGGCCAGATTGCGGCCGCGTCGTGCTTTCTCGTCATGTTCGTGGCGCTTGTCGCCTCCCTGTCTCGGGGCGGCGTGGTGTCCGCGGCCGCAGCGGGCTGTATCATGGCCCTGGTGGCCTGGCTGCGCGTGAGGGGCCGCAGGTCGGCGCTCGCGCTTGCGGCGCTGTTCCTGGTCGGCTTCCTTGTGGGGGTCTCGTATGCGGGGCCAGAGCTGGCGGACCGGCTCGGCCAGTTGTGGTCGGCATTGGCCGACCCGCTGGAGACGACGCGCGCCATCGTTGCCCTGTGCACCCTGGAGATCGTGGGGCTCTATCCGGTCTTCGGCGTGGGGCTGGGCACGTTCAGCGCCGTGTTCCCCTCGGTGCAGACCGCTGACCTCGGGCCCGGATTCTATCGGTATGCCCACAACGACTTCGTGCAACTGCTTGCCGAGACGGGCGTTGCGGGGCTGGTCATCGGCGTCGCCTTCCTGGGCGCGCTGGTCCGGCTGAGCTACCGTCGGCTGAAGCGCGGGGAGATCGAGACCGATTGGTGGCTGACGCTGGGCGCGGCGGCATCCGTCGGCGCCCTGACAGTCCACAGCCTTCTTGACTTCAACCTGCACATTCCCGCCAATGCCTTCCTTGCCTCGGCGGTGGTCGGGCTGCTCTGCGTCTCGGCGGTGTCAGACCGCGCGCCGCGCGAGCGTCCGCTGGTTCGCCGGCGGCCCGTGGCGGCTGCGGCCTGCCTGGCTTGTGTAGCGGTCGGCATGGGGGCGGCCGGCGTCGTGGCCGTGCGCCATTACCTCAGCACCGATCTGGTGCGGGACCGGGAGGTCTCGTCGCGGGCCGTGGCGGCCCTGTCCCGGGCGCGGAGCCTGTCTCCCCTCGACGCCCGGCCGCCCGAGATGCTGTCGCTGGTCTACACGAAGCTGGCCAGGGAAGCGCGCGGCGAAGCAGCCGTGCAGCACTACCGGACGGCGGTGGGATTCGGCCAGTTGGCCGTCGAACTGAACCCCACGTGCTCCCTCTATCACTACAGGCAGGGGTGGTTGAGGTACTGGGCGGCGGGGCGGCCCACGAGGGAGGACTTCCGCGCGGCGGAGGCGCACCTGACGCAGGCGGTCAGGTTCGATCCGGCCCATCCCGAGTGGGCTCTGTCGCTGGCGCGCTTCTGCTTGCAGACGGGCCGTTTCGCCATGGCGGACAATCTGTTCGCCAGGGCGTTGAAGCTCGACCCCGGTCGCCTGCTGGAGGTCATCGCGGACCTGACCGAGGCGGCTACTTCGGTCGATCGCATCCGGCAGGTCCTGCCTGATACGGCGTCCGCACACGTCGCGTTGGGCGACTATCTGCGCGATCGGAAGGAGTTCGCCGAGGCCGCTAAGTCGTACGCTCTGGCTTGCGCCCGCGCGCAGGCGGCGTCCCCCCGCGACAGGGCCGCTGCCGCGCTCCGCCTGGCCCGCTCGGGAGGCGCCGCCCGGGCGATGGCCTACCTGGAGAGCTGGACCAGCGCGGACGGACAGCAGATCGAGTACCTGAGGGCCCTGGCCGAGATCGCCCGCATTGAGGGCGACCAGGGCGCCATGGCCGAGTATCTGAAGATGATCGTCCACAAGGCGCCCGAAGACGTGAACGCCTTGATGAAGCTGGGCGACGTCCGGCGAGCGGAAGGCGACTGGGAGGAGGCGCTGGGGCTCTACGGCGGCGCCTTCCGCCTACAGCCCGCCTCAGAGGCGTTGTGCGTCCGCGTTACGGAATGCCTGACCCGGCTGGACCGCGAAGCCGAGGCGATCGAGACCGCGCGGGCCTTCCTGCTCAGGCGGCCGGACAGCGCGGCCGTTCACTTCGGGCTCGGAATGATCCTCTACGCCGGGGACCGTGTGGTGGAGGCCGTCGAACACCTCCAACGCGCGGCGGAGCTCGACCCGGAGAACGAGCGGTACAGGCAGGAGCTTGAGAACGCGTCCCGCGTGCTGCACGGGCTACGCCAGCTCAGGTCCGGCGCGGAAAGTCAGGCGCCGGCGCCTTGAAGGGCGGAGCCCCGCCGCGCGCGGGCGCTCGCCTTCGCCGCCGGCTTCACCCGATACGGCTGCCGCGCTGTCACTCGGCCGGCTTGCTCAGGCGGCCCATGAACAGGATGCTTTGCGAGCGGCGCTCCAGGATGAAGAACAGGAAGGGGTGGTCGGCCCGGAAGACCACGGGCGGCTGGGGGGCGGCGGTGAGGGCCATCGCTACGGCGGTTGCTGCCGTTGCTTCCGTCCCCTCTTCATTTACGTCCACGAAGGCCTTGTGGATGACGGCCGAGATGTAGAGGTCCTTCTTGCCGTTCATGCCGGAGAAGTCCGCCGGCGGGAGTGAGAACGCGTCCGCCATCCCCATCTCCCGGAGGGGGTCGGCCAGGCTGAACTGGCTCGTGAGCCTGAACCTGGGCAGGCTTAGCTCCACCTCTTGACTGCGAAGCCGGGAGAGCCACTGCTGCACGTCCTCCAGCGTCAAGCTCTCCTCCAGCGCGGCCAGTCCGTCCCTCTGCCTCGGCAGCAGCGCCAGCATGGCGAGGCCCCCCTTGCCGTACGGCAGAAGCAGGGCCTGGCAGTCGTCCGACTCCGCGTACTGGAACCTCTCGGTCTGGTGCATCATCGGCACGTCGGCACTGCTGTCCGCAGAGGTCCAGAACGGCTCGTCGCGGGTCTGTTCTTTCTCGAACGGGTGCGTCCAGTCGCCCTTGAAGTAGATGGCGTTGGTGAGGACAAGGCGCGTCAGCGCGTCCAGGACACCGGGGGCGATGATGTCCTTGATCTTGCCGTTGGTCTGCTGCTCCACCCAGTCGTTGATGGTCCGACGAGCGGCCTCGGTGCCGCGCGCGAAATCCAGCTCGGTCAGGCGCGCGCCGTAGCTCTGATCGAGGAGGCTCAGGAAATCGGGCAGGAAGCCGAAGCCCTCCTGCCCCCACATGGCGTTGGCTATGTTGAGCTGGCATCCCTCGGCGGCGCCCGTGCGCTCTATGTCGCCCTTCAGCGCGGCGACGGTGCTGTGCAACTGCGCCTCTTCAGCCGGCAGGTGAAGCACGCGCGCCATCTGCGCGGCGGTCTCCTCGCGGGCGCCCGCGTATGTCATCGTGAGAGCCGTGGCGATGCTGTAGGGCGAGAAGAAGAGGTTCCCCTCCTGCGCCCTCAACCGGGCGTAGAGGTCCAGGGCGAACCGGTTGCCGGCCTCCGCGACGGCGGCTTTCTGCTGCGCGGTCGCGGCCGGCGCGAGTTCCTGGACGGCACGGGCGGCCCCGCCCGTCAGAATGAGTGCGGCGAGCCCCGCCGCAACGGCGATCCGTGCTTTCATGATCTTGCCTCCCTTCCCGGCGGCATGAGCAAACGTACCTTGACCGTACTCTAAGGCCTGCGGCACGGGCTGTCAATCCTCCCGGCGGGCCGCTGCCCGCTCAACGCTTGCGGCGGGACCGATCCGCCTCCCGGCCGCGGCGGGAACGCCGCTTGGCCCGCGCAAACACGCTCTCCTTTTCGGCGGGCGGCGGCGCTTCGAGCCCGGTTTCCGCTTCCTGCGGGTAGTTCGCACGCACGTACTCGCCGAAAATGGCGGCGATGTCGGCGTCCTCGAGTTGGCGGACCCATGAGCCGTAATCCAGGAGCTGGGCAACGACCTGGCGGGGCGTGCGGTCTCGCTTGAGCTCGATCACGACAAGGTTGCCGTCGGCGTCCAAGGCGAGCAGGTCGATGTAGCTCCCATAGCCGGTCAGGACCTGCCGCCCGATCAGAAGCAGTTTCAGGTCAAGGATGGAGATGTCCTCGGCCAGGATGTCTTCGAGCCGGCTCTCGGACGGGATCTGCCCAAACTCCACGCGACTGACCTTCTCGCCCAGCTTCCATATGGCGACTTCTACCGGCATGACCGTTCCCTCAGTCTTGTGCCTGTCTGAGACTCGTAGCTGCAGAAAGCATAATGACGATCTTTGCAGGAAACAAGCCCATGGGTCACCAGTCGAAGCAGATACGCACCACGGGCCGCCTGTCCGATCAGCTACCTGACTGACCTCCGGCCGTCTCAAACCACGGATGCGTGCCCGGATCCCCTCCACATCACGCCGCCGGAAGCTCCGCCAGCCGGGGCCTCAGAGCCTTCTCAAGCCGGATCATCGCGTCGACCATTGCGTCCTGGATCGCGGGCCACTTGTCCTGTTCATCGCGATACCCGCCGACACTGAGCCTCTTCCTGACATAGCAGACCTGACGGCCCTCGGCCTCATCCCACTCCAGGGGCTCGCCGAAACTGGCCTCTACCTGCTCCTTCTGTTCGGCAAGCTTGCGGAGGGTCTGCCGGTTCGCTTCCCCATCTGGCGTCTCAATGGCCAAGTCCACCGCAACGTCCCGCTGGCGGATCCTGTACGTCCAGTGGATGCCCGAGGTACCAGATCCTGACGGCACCCAGCTGTCCGTGCTGGGCGAGACGTTGGCGTGCAGCTTCGTTCGGGCGCGCGCTCGGTCAAGCAGCTGCCTGAAGAACTCGTAGCGAAGCCGTTCGCGTTCCGCCCACTGCTCCCTCACCGTCTCGACCCCGCCGCCGGGCTCGCCGGGTCCGACTATCACGGTGAGAAGGGGCGCCACCGGAGAGTCGGCTATCCGCACTGCCTCGAGCTTCACGAGGTAGAAGCGGGCGCCCGGCTTCTCGTTGAGCCAGGTGATCGTCTCGACGTGCTCGGGCCGCGGCTCCCCCACGATCCAGACGGCCACGGCCGCCTCGGTGTTGGTCAAGTAGGTAAGGAGCTTGCCCAGATGGTCGTGGTCGCTCTTACCGAACTGGTTCTCGATGACCGCCTTGTGGCCGGACTCGTCCTCGGCGACGAGGTCGACGCTGAAGTCGCCCACAGAGCCCTCGCACTGCGGGTCCGAGAGGGCCATCCCGAGCACTACGTTCAACCGCTCGATGTTGTCCCTGAGCCAGCGGGAGAACTCGGGCTCGTTGCGCCAGACGTCCGTCAGCGGAACTCTAACCAGTTCGCCAATCATGCCGTCTCCCTTACTTGACGACCTTCTCGATCTTCTCCAGCTTGTCCCGCATTGCCTTCGCGCAGTTGTAGAGGTACTTCGCCCGGGCCTGAATCTCCGCTGCAAGACGAGCGAGGACTCGCCGAGCCAGCCGGCGCAAACAGGGCGCGGCGGTTATGAGGCGCGCCGCAATGGGACCAAGGACGCCGTAAACCGAGATCAGTATCCTTCCCGCTGCTGAGCCAGCCAACACGGTATCCCTGAAGTGCCGGAGCGTCCTCACCTCCTCTGCGTCAGCACCCTCAAACACTGCGGTTGCCACGAAACACTTCGACGCGGGCGCTCCTGAAGGTGTGAGTCCAGTCTCCCCCAGCTTTCGGCGGATCTCCTCGCGGCCCGTAGCGCCGAGCCGTTCGGCCCCTTCAGCACGGGACAGGACAAGGCGGGGCCCCCGCTGCTGGTACGCAGAGCATGTTGGGTTCCACCCACACCAGTCACAGAGCGTCCCCGGAACTGACGGGTAGGACGACCAACCGTTGAGCTTCCGGCGCCATTCGGCGCAGTATTGAAGGACATCGTGCTCCACTTCCGGGCCGAAGGTCTCTGACTGGATCTCGACGCCGTCGCGCAAGAACACAGCTTTGCCCCTCACGTCATGCCGGTTGAACCTGTACTGCATCCACGTTGCATATATGCCCAGCTGGACCTTCTGAGCTTCGAAGTCCGTGAAGTAATGCGGGAGTGGTGCTCGTCCCGTCTTCCAGTCCCACAGCACGAGCTCACCGTCCTGCGTGGCTGTGATCAGGTCGTGCTTGCCTCTGATGTAGAGCCCGTCGGCCCGTAGCTGCAGTTGACCTTCGACTGCCACGACCGTATGTCCAACCATACTCCCTGTAAGGAACGCGTTCCAGTTGTCCGCAACTCGTTCCAACCGATCTATGAAGTCTTCCAGGGCGTACTGGTGCGTCACTATCCTGTAAGGCCGTCGGACACTTCCCTCCCAGATGAACCCCAGTCGGAACTTGCGGACGACATCCTCGACGTTGATGCTGTCTGTGCGCGCGACTGGTTCGCACCGCGCCATAACAAGACGGAAATGCTCTTCCAGGTAGGAATGAAAGAACTGGCCCATCCCTGCTTCGATGGCCTCAAAGGGCTTCTCCTGCCTGGGTTCCTCCACATAGCTCTTGAAGTACCGGTACGGGCACGATGCGTCCTTGATCCTTGATATCGTAATGACCTTCTCTTCGGGCTGACTAGAATAGGCAGATGCAACCGAGAGCACTCTCATCTCACAGCCCTCTCTTCGTGATCTCTCGGCAAGTGGATGTGGCGCGGCCGGCGGAACGGCTGCGGCGGTAGCGGAGGCTGGCACGCTTGAGGCTTTCGAACGGGTCCGGCGCGTTGGGACTCCCCCCCGTGACACGGCTTCCCATGACGACCACCCCTCCCCAGCGCTACGCGCTCGCGACGACGGCATACCATGCCCTTTCGGGCGCCCCTCCCAAGAGAGCGCAGGTCCCACCAGCGCTTCCGCCAGATTACGGTAACGCATGGCCGGCGCCTGTCAAACCGCAAGTGACGTCCCGGCTGCCCGGGCCGGGCGGGCGACTTGCTTCTTCGCCCGGCTCCTGGCAGAATGCCGCGCTTGCCGCCGGCCTGGAGACGCCCTTCGGCTGGCGCGTCAGCGAGGTGCACGAATGAGTCCATCGGCGCCCGGAAGGTTCGTGGTGGTGTACGCCCGCGAGGAGGAGCACGCCGCGAGGGAATTCTGCAAGTACGCTCGCAGGCTCACGGGCGCGGAGATGGCAGCCGTCACGGACGAGGACTTCGAGCCGACGGCCGAGGCCTGCGTGATATCCGTCGGCCGCAACCGCGTCAACCACGCGCTGATCTGGGACGGGCTGGTCGACGACTACGAGGCGAACCCGAACAAGGACCGGTTTGTCATCAAGACGACCTCCCGGGACGGCCAGGACTACCTGGTCCTGGCCGGATACCACCGGCGCGGCACGCTCTACGCCGTCTACCACTACCTGGAGGCCCTCTGCGGCGTGGGGTTCTTCCAGGACGGCGAGCGGGTCCCCGAAGGGCGGCAACTGGTCCTGCGCGGCGTGGACCTCGTCGAAGAGCCGCGGTTCTCGCACAGGTGCGTGCGGTTCGCGCCGAGGCCCCTGCTGGACAGGTTCTTCGCGGGGTTCTGGCACTTCGACAGGTGGAGGGCCGCGCTGGATTGGGCGATGAAGAGGAAGTTCAACACCGTGGAACTGGCCTGGAGCGCACCCGGGGCGTTCGCGAAGGCGTTCCCCGAATGCAAGGGGCTCGCGCCGACCGTCAAGCCGTGGGGCTGGCCGGAGGAATACAGCGCCGAGCTGAAGAGGAAGGTCCTCGAGTATGCGCGCAAGATCGGCCTGTCGGTCATCTACTGGCTCGCCTATCCCAACCTGCCCGCACAGTTCAAGGAGGCGCATCCGGAGCTTGAATACCACAGGGACTACTGGCAGCCCTACATGAGCCGCGCGATCAACATCTGCCCCGCCGAGCCCGAGTGCAAGGAGCACATGCGGAAGTACTGGGCCGCCATAATCGAGGAGTCCGGAACGGACCACAAGTACGACGTCAGCCACGTCCTGCCCGAGACGAGGGCGTGCGAGAGGCTGGACCCCACGGGCCGGGGGATCAAGGCGCAGGCGGTCGTGCAGGCCTACGAGGTCCTGAAGTCCATCGACCCGGAGGCGGAGGTCCACTACTGGACCTGGGACCTGGGCTGCGTGCACGGTTTCGACACGAAGATCGCCCAGGAGTACCTGGCCGCGCTGCCGAAGGACGTGGTCATCTGCGATAGCTGGGCCTGGGAGCCGGAGCGCAGGACGAGGGAGAAGTTCAACGCGCCGTTCTCGAATCTCTACTTTGAAGGGCGCCGGTGGGTCCTGCAGCCCTGGTACGCGCCCTCCTTCGGCGACGTGCTGCACGGCGGCTTTGAGCACAGCGTAAGCATCTTCAAGGACGTGGCCCAGGACCTGAGGGCAGCCAGGTGCATCGGCTTCAACCTGGGCACGGAGCTGACCAGTCACAACATCTGCCTGACCCAGCTCATGATGGCGCTCTGCTGGGAGCCCGAAGGCATCGGCCTGGACGGCTACCTCTGGTCCTATGTGGAGCACAGATACGGCGAGGCGTCTCGGGACAACATGCTGGCAAGCTACAGGAAGCTGCTCGGCGCCGTCGAGCACATCAGGTCATTCCCCCCGGACCACCGCTTGATGGGCGATCTACCGCAGGCGCTCGGGCCGCACAATCCCTACAGCCTGCTGGCCGCCGCCATCTATTCGGAACGATGCCGAAGCTGCTGGCGGAAGGACGAGGAGAGCATACGCCTGCTGCGCGAAGCCATCGAGCTTGCAGAGAGGGAGAAGGAGGCACAGGCCGGCAACGGGCTGTACGACGCTTACGTGCTCGAGCTTCGCAGGACCTGTCTGCACTTCGTGGTCCGCTACCACTTCGCGCAGGCTTACTTCGCCTACTACGACGCGATCCAACTGATGAGGGACGGCGGGGATCCCGCCAAACAGGTCGACCGGTTCGAGCAGCAGGCCGCAGTCGTCGTGAGGAGCCTTGACGAGCTCCAAGGCATGTTCGAGCAGCACAAGGAGTTCTCGCTCGACCGGATGATCGAAGAGGAGGTGATGGCCGTGCCCGGGACGACCCCCGACACGCCGGCCATCATCAGGGAGCATTCGCTCTACCTGGCCACGAGTTTCTACAATTCGACCTGCTGCCTGGAGCTCCTGCGCGACGTGTTCAAGCCGATGATCGATACGATCATCGACATCCTGCGACAGAAGCTTCGGGACAGGGATTACGAGTTGCTCGAAGTCGACATGCTCTTCTATGCTGTGGAGTACTGGAACAAGCCGTGGACGGCCGACGTGAGCAAGCAGAAGCCGCAGTACGTCGGCCGCATCCAGCGGATCATCGAGGGTTTCATCGGCCGCCGGACGTGAGCGCCGCAGGCGGCTCCGCCCGCATGGGCGCGATGCCGAGGAGGTGGGCCGTGCCGCTTGAGATCGGCGTGGAATGGCTCGTGATCGAGCAGGACCGCGTGTGGGACCTGCCCCCGATGGACAGCATCCGCGTCAGCTACGAGAACCTGAAGCGCATCGTGGGCTGATCGCCGCGCCTACCTGCGCGTCTCCTTGCGTCTGAAGCCGCGTGCGGCCACAATGCGCGGCCCCTGCTGCATTCCAGACGCAACGGGCCAACCACGCTTTGGCACAGAGGACAAGCATGACGCTGCGAAAGGACGGGCCTCGACCGGCTGTGATCGGCACGTGTTCGCATTCGCCCCATCAGGCTGCGGATGCCAAGGAGCAGCTTGCGGGCCGCCTCTCCATGATCGACCGCATGGCGCGCGAAGCGGAACGCAACGGGTGGGGGCTCGACGTCGTGATCCTGCCGGAGTACTCCGCGCAATTCGCTGTCAAGGGCGCGCGGGACGTGGCCGAGCCGATAGACGGCAGGATCGTCACTGCCATGGCCGAGAAGGCCAGGGAGCACAGCACGTACGTCGGCGCGCCCGTTTACCTCCTCAAGGATGGCCGCGTCCTGAACTCCATCGTGATGATCGACCGCAGCGGCGAGCCGATCGGTGCCTACCACAAGGTCTTCCCGGTGATGATGGGCGACGGCTCGCTGGAGCGGGGCGTCACGCCGGGCGGCGAGTTCCCCGTCTTCGACCTGGACGTCGGCCGGGTGGGAGTGCAGATCTGCTGGGACGTCGCCTTCCCCGAAGGCTGGCAGGCCCTCGGCGACCAGGAAGCCGAGCTCGTGCTCTACGCGACGGACCCGATCGGCCTGACCGGCCTCAAGGCTCACGCGTGGGAGCACGAGTACTACGTTGCCGGCTCGACCAACCGCCCGCCTTCGGCGATCGTGGACCCGACGGGACGCGTCATCGCCACCACGTCTGCGGACGGGGAGGTGCTCGTCGTGCGCGTGGACCTGGACTACCGCGTCCTGAACACCAACTGCCTGTGGGAGTGGCCCGATTCGAAGCGCAAGGAGTGGGCCGATCGCATCAGGCTGAAGTGGCGTGAGGAGGAGTACCTGTACCTCGTTACGTCCCTTGACCCCGACTTGCCCGTGCGGCGCTTCCTGGAGATGGAAGGGCTGCTGAGCGGGCGCGGGCGCCGCGCGCGCAACCTGGCCCTGCTCGACCAGGCGCGCGGCGGGTCCCCCCGGATGCCCGGCCGGCAGCGCGGCTGAGGACGCGGGTCGCACGGCCCTGCGACGACGCCCAGGATGCTGCCGTTGATAGCCATCAGCGCGTTGATGGTCGATCCGGCCGAGATCGAGCGCCCGCCCGTGCCCATCGTCATGGCCGGAGCGGAAGCAGCGCCGCATTGCCTTCTGCGCGGGGCGGTTGTATAATCGTAATGCTCGCTGCAGGCGTAGCTTGCGGCCGGCAGAAGGAGGCGGCCCGGCCGGCTTCGCCTGTGCCGGGAGGGCAGGGGCGCAGCCCGGGCGGGCTTCTCGCACCGCGGAGGCAGATGGGAATGACACAACTGGAAAGCGCCAGAAAGGGCCTTATCACCGGCCAGATGCAGCGGGTCTGCGCGGACGAAGGCGTGGAAGCCGAAGGGCTGCGCAGGGGCATCTCGGGCGGCCGGGTCGTCATTCTGGCGAACAAAGAACACGAGCGCGTCAAGGCTGTCGGCGTCGGCGAAGGCCTGCGCACGAAGGTCAACGCCAACATCGGCACCTCCCCCGAGCGGGGCGATCCGGACAGCGAGCTGGAGAAGCTGCGCAGCGCGCTGGACGCCGGCGCGGATACGGTCATGGACCTGAGCACGGGGGGCGATATCGACCGGGTGCGCCGCACGGTGATGGCGAACTCGGCTGCGCCCGTGGGCACGGTGCCCATCTACCAGGCGGCCATCGAGGCGGGCGGGCCGGCCGGCATGTCCATGAAGTCGTACATGGACGTCTTCGAGAGGCACGCCCGGGACGGCGTGGACTTCGCCACGGTGCACGCCGGCGTCACTCGCGAGGCGTTGCCGCTGGTCGGCAAGCGCCTGATGGGCGTCGTGAGCCGGGGCGGCGTCTTCCTGCTGAAGTGGATGGTGGAGAACGGGCGCCAGAGTTTCCTGTACGAGCATTTCGACGAGGTCCTGGCCGTGGCGCGGGAGTTCGACGTGACCATCAGCCTGGGCGACGGCCTGCGTCCGGGCTGCATCGAGGACGCCACGGATGAGGCGCAGCTCTATGAGTTGAGGATCCTCGGCGAACTGGCCGAACGGTGCCGCGAGGGCGGCGTCCAGGTGATGATCGAGGGTCCGGGCCACATCCCGCTGAACGAGATCGAGAAGAACGTGCGGCTGGCCAAGGAATGCTGCGACGGCGCCCCCTTCTACGTGCTCGGCCCCCTGCCGACTGACGCGGCGCCGGGCTACGATCACATCGTCGGGGCCGTGGGCGGTGCGCTGGCGGGCGCCTGCGGCGCCGACTTCCTCTGCTACGTGACGCCCAAGGAGCACGTGGGCCTGCCCGGTCCAGAAGACGTGCGGGAAGGCGTCGTGGCCACCCGCATCGCCGCGCACATAGCGGACGTGGCCAAAGGCGTCCGGGGCGCCAGGGAGCTCGACGCGCGCATGAGCCGGGCGCGCGCCGCGCGGGACTGGGACGGCATGGTGCCGCACGCGCTGGACCAGGCGCGTTTCCTCGCCCTGCTGGCGGGGGAGCAGAAGGGCGACCGCTGCTCCATGTGCGGGGAGTTCTGCGCCGTCAAGCTGTTCAGGGAATCCGTGGCCCGCGTCGGATCGGATGCGGACTGATGCCGCTGTCGAGCGGCTCTGCGGCCCCGGGGGCGGGCTGGCGGGCTTTTGGAGGCTGCGGGGGTCGCACGATGTCCTTCGTCGAACATGACGAGCAAGCGTTGCGGCAGGAGATCGAGGGTCTGCGCAAGACCCGCAACGCCGTGATCCTCGCCCACCTCTACCAGCGCCCCTCCGTGCAGCGCGTGGCCGACGTCACGGGGGACTCCCTGGAGCTGAGCCGCAGGGCGGCAGAGGCCAACGCGGATGTGATCGTGTTCTGCGGCGTGCGCTTCATGGCCGAGACGGCCAGCGTGCTGAACCCGGACAAGGTGGTGCTGCTGCCCGAGCCGTCCGCCGGCTGCCCCATGGCGGAGATGGCGACCGCCGAGCAGGTCCGGGCGCGCCGCAAGGAGCTGCCCCAGGATACGGCCGTCGTCAGCTACGTCAACAGCACTGCCGAGGTGAAGGCCGAGTCCGACATCTGCTGCACCTCGGCCAACGCGGTGCAGGTCGTCCGCTCGCTGCCGAACGAGCATGTCTTGCTCGTGCCGGACCGGAACCTGGGCTCCTACGTGGCCGAACAGGTGGACAAGGACGTCATCGTGTGGGACGGGCACTGCTACGTGCACGATCCGAACATCAGCGCCGAGGCCGTCCGGGACCTCAGGCGGCTGCATCCCCATGCGGCCGTCATGGTGCACCCGGAGTGCGATGCGGGCGTCAGGCGGTTGGCCGACTTCGTGGGCAGCACCTCCCAGATGCTCGACTACGCCGCGCGGTCCGGCAGGCGCGCGTTCATCGTGGCCACCGAGGAGGGCCTGCTCCATCCCCTCCAGGAGCAGAACCCGCACAAGCAGTTCTTCGCCACGGGCAGCGTCTGCTCGTCCATGCGGCTGACGACGCTTAGCTCGATCCGGCGGGCGCTCGACCGGATGGCCAACGTCGTCAGCGTTCCGCCGGAGATACGGGAGCGCGCGGCTGCCGCAGTGAACGCCATGCTGGCCGTATAGGGCCCAGGGGCGGCCCGGCCCCCTTTCGCCGCAGGTGCCGGTACGGAGCCCGAGCGGATGGGGGAGCATTTGACAGCGGCGCTCCAGCCGGTATTATCATTTGGCGGCGGGCCGTGCTCTCGGCGGCCGTTCGGGGAGGTCCCATGAAGACAGCCACACTCACGACGGTCATCGCGGTGATCCTTGCCTGTGCGGTGGGGGCGGCGGCGTCGGGCCAGGAGGGGGAGGCCGCGGGAGCGACCACGACGATCAAGGTCCCCGTGAGGCGCTACAAGACCCTCTCGCCTGCCGATGTGTACCGCGCCGCCGCGGAGGGCTTCCAGGCCGACGTGCGGTTCCGGGACGCGTTCGCCAGGGGCACGACGATGCCCGAGCCGGCGCGCCAGATCGTCTTGGGCGATGCGACCTATCTCGTTGCGGTTGCGTTCCGCACCGAGGGGGAGCTGGTCTGCCTGGTGCCGCGATCCAGTCCTGACGCGCTGAGGACGCTGTTCGGGCTTCCGGCCGACTGGCCGCTCACCGACGCGGTGCTGAGCCGCGAAATGGTGCTGAACCCCGGCCAGCGCATCACGATAGAGGGCACGGTCGTCGGAAGGATCGTGGGCGAAAGCTGCGTGCTGGTGGACTCCGTGCTCGTGGGCCAGGCCGTGCAGGCGCCCACCCAGCGAGAGGCGCTCCTTTACTGGGGCCGCGAGACCGAACCCCATGTCATCTCGGAGCCGGGGGAGAGCTCCATCGTCCTGCCCTGCAGTTACGTCGAGGGCGAGACGGAGACGCTGAAGCTTGCGGTGCAGGCGCTGCGGCCGGACCAGCTCCAGTCGGAGGTGGCCCGCCGCATCGCTGAGGTCGAGGGACTGCCCCAGGAGCGGAAGGTCTACGGCGAGTACGCCGCGGGCACGGTCTACCGTCACGCCGGCTCGAACAACCGGCTGAACGTCGAGTTCGACGACGCCGTCGGCGGCCGCCTCGGCCTGCCCCTGCCTGCCGAGATAGTCACGGCGCCAACGCTCCGCGGCGGCGTGGCCACGCAGGTGCCGATTGGCTTCGCCTTCGAGACGCGCAGCCGCGTCACCTGTCTGGTGCCCGGGGACCAGGCGAGCCTGATGGGCCGCGCCGTGGGAGTTCTGCCCGGCGAGAGCATCCACGTGCTGGGGACGATCACCGGCGTGCAGGGCGCCCGGAACTGCGTCCTCGTCGACTACATAGGCTTTCCCGACCAGGAGCAAGCGGGCGAAGACGGCCGGACCTGGTGGCTGAGCTTCGAATGGCCCGGGCAGGGGCGCCTTGTCTTCTGGGACGACGGCCTCTACGACGTCCCTCTGGCCTGCCAGCATGCAGCGGGGATGGTTGAAAGGCTGCGGATCATCCTGCACGAGTTCAGGACGGTGGAGGTCAAGGCCCCGGCGCCCGCTGCGGAGGGCCAGGGGGCCGGCTGAGGGCCCGGCGGGGACGGCCGGCGCGACGGGGGCGGACTCTCAGGTCGTTTCCCTGATAGGTGCGCCACTTACGGGCAGCGGCTGAGGCCGCGTGGTCGCCGCCAGTTCGGCGCCCTTGCGCATCGCCTGCATGTTCAGGTCCATCAGGCTTGCCTTGCGCTCGCCCAGCAGGTCGTTCAGCGCCGCCAAGCAGCTTTCCTCCTCTACCAGGCCGGTCATCCTGACGAACGCGCTCAGCAGGATGACGTTGGCAACCCTGACGTTGCCCATGTCGGCGGCGATCTCGGTCGCTGGCAGGGCGAGCACGGTCGCAGGGCCCTGGGCGGGCACCTCGTCCAGCTCGATGACGGAGCTGTTCACGAGCAGGAGCCCCTGCGGCTTGATCCGGCGGGCGAACTTGTCGTAGGAGAGCTGGTTCATGATGATGAGCGAGTCCGCCTGTTCGACCAGGGGGCTGTAGATTGTGTTGGCGCTGATGACGACCTGGCAGTTGGCCGTGCCGCCCCGGACCTCGGCGCCGTAGGAAGGAAGATAGGTCACGACCTTCCCCTCGCTTATCGCCGCCGTGCAGAGCAGCTTGCCCACGGTCAGGACGCCCTGGCCGCCGAAGCCCGCCACGATGAGCCGGTGCTCCCGGCCGCCCGCTGGGCACGCCCGTCCTTGCTTCTCGTGCGCCATGGTCCTTCCCTTCGGCTGGCTCACTTGCCGCCCTGGACGTCCCTGATCACGCCGAGCGGGAACGTCTGGGTCACGACTTCCTCCGTGTAGCGGTAGCTCTCGGCGGGCGTCATGTGCCAGTACGTCGGACACGGCGAGAGGACCTCCACCAGGCAGAAACCCACGCCGTCCATCTGGTAGCGGAAAGCCTTCTTCAGGAGTGCTTTGGTGCGGTGGATATGCTTCGGCGTGGCGACCGTCGTCCTGGCCAGCAGCGCCGGCGCGACGAGCTGGTTGAGCAGCTCGCAGACCTTTATGGGGTGGCCGGTCGTCGCCGCGTCGCGCCCGCGGGGCGTGGTCGTCGTCTTCTGGTTCAGCAGCGTCGTCGGGGCCATTTGCCCCTGCGTCATGCCGTAGACGGTGTTGTTGATGAATATGGTGGTGATGAGCTCGCCGCGATTGGCCATGTGGATCGTCTCCGCCATGCCGATCGAGGCCAGATCGCCGTCCCCTTGATAGGTGAAGACGACCTTGTCCGGGTGGATGCGTTTCAGGCCGGTTGCCACCGCCGGCGCCCGCCCGTGCGCCGCCTCGCTCCAATCGATGTCGATGTAGTCGTAGGCCAGCACGGCGCAGCCGACCGGCGCAATGCCGATGGTCCGGTCCCGGATGCCCAGCTCGCCGATGACCTCGGCCAGCAGCCGGTGCATCGTCCCGTGGCCGCAGCCGGGGCAGTAATGGGTCTGCACGTCCAGCAGCTCCTGCGGGCGGCTGTAAACGGACCTTGCAGCACCTGGCTGGGTGTGCTTAACCGGCATCTCTTGCACCTTTGCCGTCCGCCCCGGTCCCCCTTCGCTCGGGGACCTCAAGCGAACAGGGATTCGAGTCTCTGGGTTATCTCGAGCGCGGTCGGCACCTGGCCGCCGAGGCGGGCCAGAAGCTCCACGGGGCAGCGCCCCTCGACGGCCAGCCGGACGTCGTCTGCCATCTGGCCGGCGCTCATTTCCACGACTAGGATGCCCCTCGCTTTCTCCGCCAGCTCGGCCAGCTCGCCGGAGGGGAACGGCCAGAGCGTGATGGGCCTGAACAGGGCCACCTTGAACGGCAGCTCCCGGATCGGCCTCTCCACCACCTGCCGGCAGACGCGCCCGCTCGTGCCGTAGGCGACCAGCAGCACGTCCGCGTCGTCGGGGCCGGTCAGCTCGCAGCGGACCTCGTTCTGCTGGATCTTTGCGTAGTTGGCTTGCAGCTTCAGGTTCAGCTCTTCCAGGTCGTCCGGGCTGAGCCTGAACGAGCGGACGAGGTTCCGTTTCCTGCCGGGTTGGCCGGTCAGCGCCCATGGCTTGGGCGGCGGGCTGGGGGGCGGCAGGTGATCGAACCTGGCCTGCTCCATCATCTGCCCGAGCATGCCGTCGCTCAGGACGATGACGGGCACGCGGTAGGCGTCCGCCAGGTCGAACGCCAGGTAGGTGAGATCGCAGACCTCCTGGACGGTGGCGGGGGCGAGGGATATGCAGCGGTAGTCGCCGTGGCCGCCGCCGCGGGTGGTCTGGTAGTAGTCGGCCTGGGCGGGGGAGATGTTGCCGAGGCCCGGTCCGCCGCGCTGCACGTTGATGATCACGGCAGGCAGCTCGCTGCCGGCGATATAGGAGATGCCTTCCTGCTTGAGGCTTATGCCGGGGCTGCTGGAGGAGGTCATGGCCCGCGCGCCGCCCGCGCTGGCCCCGTAGACCATGTTGATGGCGGCCAGCTCGCTTTCGGCCTGGACGAAGATGCCCCCCCGCAGCGGCAGTTGGTCCGCCATGAAGGCGGTCAGCTCGTTCTGCGGCGTGATGGGGTATCCGGCGTAGAACTTGCAGCCGGCCCTGATGGCTGCCTCTCCGGCCGCGACGTTGCCGGATATGAGAAGCGTCTTACCTTCAGCCTGTTCGGCGTCCATCCGACTCTATGATCTGATCGTCCAGGTCAGCGGCTTTCCCGGTCTTGCTCGGTCCCAGCGGCCGACGCCGCGGCGGCCTCGACCCGCCAGATCTCCACGGCGGCGTCCGGGCATATGGTAGCACACTGCAGACAGCCCGTGCAATCCACGTCCGGGCGCACCGCCGCCGTCTGTACGCCCCGCCTGTTCGGCCTCTTCTCGATGTAGAGCTTGCCCTGCTCGCAGAACTCGACGCAGAGGCCGCACCCCTTGCAGAAATGGGCCAGTATTGTGACTTCGAATCTCTTACCTTGCATATCTCGGCTGGCCTCTCCAGTCCAGCTTGTTGCGCAGCGTCGCGAAGAAGGCGTTCCTGCCCGTCTGGATCAGTTTCAGGGCCACCTGCGCCCTTTGCAGTCGCACGGCGTCGCCTTCCTGCAGCTCGCGTTTCACCTGACCGTCCACGGTCACCGCCGGCGGCTCCGCCCAGTCGCGCGCCTTCAGGCTGACCGTCACGTGCCCGGGCAGCACCAAGGGCCGGTTGCTCAGCGTGTGCGGGCAGATGGGCGCGATCACCAGCGCGTCCACGTCGGGGTAGAGTATCGGCCCTCCGGCCGCCAGGCTGTGGGCCGTCGAACCGACCGGCGTGGCCACGATGAGGCCGTCCGCCCGGTACGTCGTCACCACCTCCCCGTCCACATGCAGGTCTATCGTCATTATCCGGGACAGCGAGGTGCGCGCCACAACGGCGTCGTTCAGGCCGATGACGTCCAGCGCGGTCCCCCCGTCCCGCTCCAACCGGCAGCGCAGCATCATGCGTTCGGCCAGCTCGTATCGGCCGTCCAGCACTTCGCTCAGGACCGCCTCGTAATCGTCGGCCGTCGTCTCGGTCAGGAAGCCGAACTTGCTGACGTTCAGCCCCAGCAGGGGCACGCCCTGCTCGGCCAGCCCGCGCGCCGCGCGCAGGACCGAGCCGTCTCCTCCGAGCACGACGGCCAGGTCCACCTCGCCCGGCCGGACCTGCGACTCCATGTCCAGGTCGACGCGCACCTGGGCCCGTTCGGCCAGCCACGGCTCGATCTTCTCGACGGCTCGGTGCACGCCTTCTTTGGCCTTGTTGCCGACGATCAGGATCTTCTTCATTGGCTGCGTTCCGGGCCGGCCGCGTCACTGCGCCGGCGGCTCGAACGGCTCCTCCTTCAGTTCGCCCTCCGCGGTCTGGACGAGCTTGCGGACCTTCAGCGTGGCCTCCTCCAGCGTCTTCTGGCAGGCGCGGAACGCCTCGACCCCTTCCTCGTAGAGCCGCAGGGACTCGTCCAGGGCCAGGTTGCCCTCCTCGAGGCGCCGCACGATCTCTTCCAGCTTCTCCAGGTTCTGCTCGAAGCTCGGCGCCTGGGGTTCGTCTTCCGGTTTGGTCTGCTTCTTGTCCGCCATGGCCCCGGGGACCGGGTAGGATCGTGCCTGTCCGCGCCGCAGGGGGCGCGGCCGCGCTTGAAGTGCCATGCGCGCTTCGGTTCCCCTATTATAGTGGACGGGACGGGCGAATGGAAACCGCCGGAGGGCGTCGCAATGGACGTTCTGCCTTCGGAAGAGACGGTCCGGGCCGCCTACGAGCTGGCCCGTCCCTGTCGCGTCTGCCCGCGCTTCTGCCGGGTCGACCGTCCGGCGGGCGAGGTGGGCTACTGCGGCGTCGGCGCGCTGCCCCTGCTGTCCAGCGCCGGCCCGCACTTCGGCGAGGAGCCGCCCCTGGTCGGCCGCGGGGGCTCGGGCACCATATTCCTGGCCGGGTGCAACATGCTGTGCGCGTTCTGCCAGAACTACGACATCAGCCACGGCCTGGCCGGCCGCCCAGCCGAGCCCGAGCAGATCGCCGCCATAATGCTGTCGCTGGAGCGGCGGGGATGCGAGAACATCAATTTCGTCACGCCCACCCACGTCACGCCGTGGCTCATGGACGCCGTGCGCCGCGCCCGGCTGGCCGGCCTTACCGTGCCGGTCGTCTACAACTGCGGCGGCTACGAACTGGTCGAGACGCTCCGGCTGCTCGAAGGCACGGTGGACATCTACATGCCGGACGCGAAGTTCTGGGACCCCGAGGTGGCCTTCCGCTACTCGCGCGCCCGGGACTACCCGGACAGGATGCGCGAGGCGCTCAAGGAGATGCACCGGCAGGTGGGCGTCCTCCAGATCGAGGACGGCATTGCGACCCGGGGCCTGCTGGTCAGGCACCTCGTGATGCCGAACGGCGTGGCGAACAGCAGGGACGTCCTTCGCTTCATCGCGGAGGAGGTCTCGCCGGACACGTTCGTGAATGTGATGGAGCAGTACCGGCCGATGCATGAGGCGCAGAGGCATCCCGAGATCGGCCGCCCGATCACGGCGGAGGAGTACGGCGACGCGTATCTATACGCACGATCCCTCGGCCTGAACCTGCTCTAGGCTCGGTCGGGAACGGCCACGGACGTATTGACGGCTCCGGCCCCGTCGGGTATGGTACCTGGTAAGGGCGCTGTGACGAAGGCAGCACACAGGCGCACGGCCGTCAGCGGGGGAAGGAGGGCGGACCTATGAACGTGCAGGAGTTCCTGAAGGAGAAGGGGGTGAAGTTCCAGGTCATCCCCCACGAGCAGGCCTACACGGCCCAGGAAGTGGCGGCGGCGGAGCACGTATCGGGCCACAACTTCGCGAAGACCGTCATCGTCAAGGGTGGCGACCAGGTGGTGATGCTGGTCCTGCCGGCGAGCCGCCACGTCGACTTTAGGAAGGTGGCCTCGGTGGTCGGCGCGAAGGTGCAGATGCTGGGCGAGGAGGAGATGAAGGTGACCTTCCCCGATTGCGAGATCGGGGCGGAAGCCCCCTTCGGCTCCCAGTACGGCGTCAAGACCTTCGTGGACGAGTCTCTCGGGGAGACCGACAGCATCGTCTTCCGCGCCGGCACGCACGATCAGACCGTCAAGATAAGCTACTCGGACTACGAGAAGCTGGAGAAACCGGCCAAGGGCCAGTTCGCCGCTGAGCCCGAGTAAACGCGGGGGCCGCGCGACGAGGCCGAGTGCGAGATCGAGGACGATGGCGCGCGGGGGCGCGCTCTCACTCGAAGTTGACCATCGTCTTGAGGGCCACGTCCCGGCTTCGCGCGGCGAACTCGATCGCTTGCGCCACGTCGGGGAACCGGAAGCGATGGGTAATGAGCGGTCCCGTGTCCACCTTCCCTGATGCCAGCAGGCCGATGGCCGCCTTGAAGCGGTTGGCGTAGCGGAACACGCCCGTCACGAGCGCCTCCTTCGCTTGGAACATCTGGAAGGGCACTCTGGCCACCTCGGCGGCCATCCCCACCCATGCCACGCGGCCGCCCGGCCTGATGATGTGGAAGGCCTGCGCGAGCGTCTCGTCGGTGGCCACGCAGTCCAGCACCACGTCCGCCGAATCCCTGAGCGCCTTGGCGACGTCCGTTGCGGCGGCGTTATAGGCTTGCGAGGCCCCCATTCGCCGGGCGAATTCGAGTCGCCTGGGGACCAGGTCCACGGCCGTGATGTCGCCCGCGCCCAGGGCCCGGGCCGCCGCGATCGCCAGCAGCCCGATCGGCCCGGCCCCCAGCACCGCCACGCTCTGCCCCGGCTCCAGGCCGACCAGCGCGATCGCGTGCAGGCCGACAGCCAGCGGCTCGACCGTGGCACCCGCCTCGTCGCTCACCTCGTCGGGGAGCCGGTGCGCGAAGTCCTCCGGCAGGGCCGCGTACTCGCGGAAGAACCCGTCGTCGGGCGGAGCGGACATGAAGGCGACGTCGCGGCACAGGTTGTAGCGCCCGCTGAAGCAGTACCGGCAGTGCCGGCACGGTATCCCGGGCTCGAGCGCCACGCGGTCGCCCACCTTCAGGCTCCTTACCTGCGGCCCCGTCGCCGCCACTTCGCCGGCGCACTCGTGGCCGAGCACCAGCGGCTCGCGCACGACGAACTCGCCTATCCGGCCGTGCTCGTAGAAATGGATGTCCGAGCCGCACACGCCGCAGGCCTTGACGGCCACCAGTACGTCGCGCGGCCCCGGCTCGGGAACGGGCACTTCCTTCAGGGCGAACCTGCCGGCCTCCTCCAGATAGACGGCCCTCATCGTGTCTGGCAGAGCCATGCCTCCTCCTCGCGCCGGTTCCGCTCGTGTGGGGCGCCTCCGCCTCAACCGCTCACTCCGATTTCAGTCGCTCTATGGCGGCGAAGTCCTCGGCCTCCAGGGAGCCGTAGCTGAATATCACCACGCCCTGGGCGCCCCTATCCAGCACTCCCCGCATCTGCCCGACCAGCTCCTCCGGCGTGCAGCGGGCGAAGCGGCTGGCGCGCTTGCACAGCCCCTCCCAGACCGGCACCTTGCCGCCGACCTGGGCCAGGTGGGCGACCGTGCGCATGACGGCCACGCGCAGAGACTGGGTGTACGTCATCGGGAACAGGAAGTCGACCGCCCCTTCCTCGGCCCACTGGACCCAGTCCTGGCCCTGCGACTCGATGCAGTCGGGATAGCCGGAGAACACGGCGGCGGAGAGCTCGATCCCTTCCGCCTGCGTCAGCCCATGGACGCGCCGCACGAAGTCGGCAATGCGTCCCGCCCGCCACTGGGTCCACGCCTCGAACTCGGAAGTGCCCTGATCGGCCTCCTCGATCTCGACGCCGCGCTCCTGCATCTGGGCCTTGCAGAAGTCGCACCCGCACCGGTCCCCGGTGCGGATGTAGTCCAGGTGCAGCCCGGCCGGACGGTAATGCTGCGCGAGGCTCTCGTAGAGCTCGAAGACGTAGTCCTGCACCTCGGGCCGGCAGGCGCACGCCCACCGCATCCGCTGGTCGATCTTCGCCAGGTAGTCCGGATGCTGTTGCAGGAGCTTCGAGCCGTCGCCCTCCGGGAAGACGCAGAACCAGGGGTGCACCTTCATGCCCCTTTGCGAGGCCGCCTCGATCAGGACCTTCAGCGGGTCCCAGTTGGGGTAGGCCGGGTTGACGTTCGCCACGTCCGTGAAGAAGTCCACGGCGCCCGGCGGGTTCTTCACGCAGGGGATGATGAGATCGAAGCCCGCGTCGGCAAGCTGTCCCACCCGCTCCCTGACTTCCGCTTTGCCGCCGAACTCCTTGATGTTGTGCGACCAGACGCCCAGCCCGAACTCGTCCATTCCGGTGCCCCCCTCCAAGGGAAAGCGCTACTCTCTGTAGGTGACGTGCTGCAAGCGCGTGTGGAACACGATGTCGTGCAAGAACCGGCGGCGTTGGTCGAAGAACGCCGCACCGAAGTCGGCGACGTGCCAGGCGAAGAGCCCCACCGCGCCGAGAACGAAGAGCAGGTTCCGCAGCCGGCCCTCGGGCAGCCCGGAGACTAGCACTGCCGCCAATGCCACCGTGACGACGGGGTTGCCGACGATGCCCCACAGGAGGAGCCGCTTGCGGCGCCAGCTCTTCATGCGCTCGGGCCGCGCCTTCATGGCGAACATGCCCTGTATGAGAGTGCTGCCGGAGAGGGCCGGTATCACCCCCATGCAGGCCACGCCCATCAGCGCAACCAGCACGGGCAACAGGCTCTGGATAGCCGGCCCGGGCATGCCTGAGATGACCAGCGCTCCCGACACCAGAGTCACAACGACGACCGTCGTGCCCGCCGCCACGAGACCGTCGAGCAATCCCACGCCGAGGCGCTTCCACGGGCTGACGGGTTCGATCACCTTGGGCCGCGCCGCGTTGAGGGCGTCAATCAGCGACGGGTAGTCGGGGAAGCGCTCGTCGGGCTCCTTCGCCATCATGCAGCGCAGCACGTCCATCAGCTCGGGGCTGACGCCCGGCGGGACGACCTCGGGCTCCGGGAACGGCTCGCGCACATGGGCGAGCGCCAGTTGGACGGGCGTGCGGCCGCGGAAGGGCGTCTGCCCGAACAGCACGCGGTAGAGCGTGCAGCCGAGCGAGTACATGTCGCTCTTCCAGGTCACCTCGGCCCCGGTCGCGGCTTCGGGCGAGATGTAATGCGGCGTGCCGAGCAGAGCGCCGGATTCGGTCAGGTCGGTCGCCTCCTCCGCCGTGGGCTTGGCCAGGCCGAAGTCGGTCAGCTTTATCTTCCCGTCGGCCGTGAACATGATGTTGGAGGGCTTCAGGTCGCGGTGCACGATGCCGTGCTTGCGCGTCGAGTCCAGGATGTCGGCCACTTCGACCGTGATGTCGATCGCTTCCTCCGGATCGAGCGTCCTGCGCTCCTGGAGCCTGTCCTCCAGCGAGCCGCCCGGCAGGTACTCCATGGCGAAGTAGAGCCGCCCCTCGTGCCGGCCGATGTGGTGGATGTGGGCCACGTGGGGATGGTCCATCTGCGCCTGGACGCGCGCCTCGCGCACGAACCGATCCGCCAGGTCGGCCCGCGCGGTCAGGGCGGGGGAGATCAGCTTGATGGCGACCGGGCGGTCGAGGCCCGTGTCCGTCGCCCGGTAGATCTCGCCCATTCCCCCCCGGGCGATCCTGGACTCGACCAGGAAATGGTCCAGCTTGCGGCCGGAGATGTCCGCGGGCGGCGGCGTGATCTCGACCGTTGTCGCGTTCGCGTGCGTGTCGTAATCGTGCAGCGCCCGGCGGGCCTGGCGCATCTGCTCCAGCGCCGCGCGGATCTCCTCGTCGCGCGCGAGGAGCGTCTCCACGTCCCTGCGCCCCTTTGCGTCCAGCTCCTCGTCCAGGTAGGCGGCGAGCTGCGCGCCGGTCTCTTCGTCAATCGCCACCGAGGAAATCCCCTTCCTCTATCACCGTCCTGAGCCTCGTGCGCGCCTTGTAGAGCAGCACGCCCACGTGATTGGCCGTTATGCCCAGCACTTCGGCGACCTCCCGGTACGCCAGGCCCTCCAGGTCCCGCAGGACCATGCAGGCCCGCTGCTGCTCGGGCAGCGTCTCGATGGCCGCCCGCACGATCTCCTGCGACTCGCGGCGCTGCATCTGCGTGGAGACGCCCGCGAACCGACTGCCCTGCGGCAACCGCCGGAAGAAGGCGGTCGTGTCCGGGTTGACCTCGTGCAGCCGTCCGCTCTTGGTGGAGCGCCTGCGCCAGCAGTCAACGCACGCGTTCCGCACGGCCGCCAGGACGTAGGTGCGCAAGGAGCTGCGGCCCTCGAACTGGTCCGGCGCCTGAAGCAGCCGCACGAAGGCGTCCTGCACCGCCTCCTCGGCGTCGTGCACATGGCCGAGCAGCCGCCGGGCGAAGCGCTGCGCCGCCGGCCTGAACTCCTCCAACCGGAGCGCGAACGCGGTCAGGTCCCGCCCGGGCTCCTGCGGCTCCGGCCGATCGCTTCCTCGCTCCTGGTCCGCCAAATGCGGCCTCCTCAGCCTCAGGGCTTTCCGGTTGCGCCTGCGGGCGATCGAGCGGCGATTATAACCCGCGAGGGGGCGCCCTTCCAACGCGGTTCCGCCGCGTCCGTGGCGCGCCACCTTCCGCCGGTCCCCGCAGCCGCGCCGCTGCCGGACCGCCAAAAAAGAGCTTGACGCGGCCACGATGGGACTGTAGTATTCCAGTCTGTTTCCGTGCGATGGACCAGGCGCTGGCAAGATTCTGGTAGCAGTTTGCGGGGGAAACGAACATGGTCAGGCGCAGCGAATCCGTGCGGGCAGTGCTGATCGTGGCGGCGTTGGGCGCCGTTCTGCTTCTCTCCAGCGGATGCGGGTATCTGAAGAACGTGCGCGACGACCTGATGGACGTCGGCACGCTGGCGGTCGGCGTGGTCCCGCCCGTTGCGCCGATGGAGGAGGGGCCGGAGGCCGTGGGATTCCTGCCTCCCAGCTTTGGCGCCTACGTGGAGGCGACGGAGTTCATGCACCTGGGCGGGCTCTATAAGTGCACCGGCGACCTGGAGTGGGACCGGCGCGGCGTTGGCGCTACGGTTGACCGGCGCGCCAAGTTCGGCGTCGGCCCGCTGCACTTCGTCTCCATCGAGCAGACGCCCGCGCTGGCCAACGCCTACAAGGTCCCGGACAACGAGATGGACGGCTGGCGGCAGCACATGAGCGACTTGAAGGACCCCATCTTCGGCACGCCGGCCAAGATCCTGGTGTTCCACCCCATAGACCGCGAGGCGGAGCCGCCCTACGGGCCGGGCGAGCCCCACCGCACGCTGCCCTACCTCTCGCGCGGCTGGCAAGACTGGGAGTTCTTCCAGGCGGAGCTCGCCGTCCCGGAGCCCTTCATCCTGCACTCGGGCTTCTACGTGCGCGCGGGCTTTGACCCCTCGCAGGTCGTGGACCTGCTGCTCTCGGTCTTCTGCATCGACATGTATGACGACGCCGCCTACACGTTCTGGGGCGACCTGAAGTACGGCGTCGAGTAGGCGAAGCCAGGGGAACCGGAGGGCCGCGGTCCGCAAGCCGCGGCCCTTTTCCTTTTGCGGTTCGGTCGCCTCTTTTGCGAGTATTGGGGCTGTGCGTCGTGTATGATAGGCAGAAGGAGCAGGGGCATGAAGGGGTTCAAGGGTGCACTCTAGCGTGATACGGCCGGGACGCGCGGGGCGCGGATGCGCGCTTGCCGCAACGGTCGGCCTGGTGCTGATCGGTGGGTGTGGCCTCGCCGCCCACCTGTATGACCGCCACTGGGAGAAGAAGGTCGAGGCGAAGCTGGCCGAGTACCGGGCCGCCGGCCAGCCGGTCACCTGGGCGGAGGTCCTCGCCGCCCGGCAGCCCGTCCTCGACGACGAGAACTCCGCCCTGATCCTCCTCGAAGCCTTCAAGCAGTTGGCGCCGGCGGAGGAACCGTGCAAGGAGGCATTCGTTTACGGCTTCGATGACAGTTGGACTGGCGGCGCCCGGCATTCCGAGGAGGTGCGCAGGCTGGTCGAGGCGTATCTCGGCGCGAACCGGGCCGCGTTGGACACGATCCGGAAGGCTGGCGTCTTCCCTAGAGGGGCCTACCCCATGGACCCAACTGCGGATCCCTGGTGGATCGACACGGACCACCACCTATCGCACTTGAGGGACGCTGTCAAGCTGTGTGATGCAGCGGCCGTGTACCATGCGGAGGTGGCCGACGCCGAGCAGGCAGGGAGGATCCTGGTGGAGGGCAGGCACACGGTCGCTTCTATAGGTGGAGGGGCCTTAATCATAGAAGTGCTTGTCAGGATGGCAGGGGAGCGGGTGTGGCTCGGCGCGATGCAGCATACGCTTGAGCTATGCCAGGTACCCGCCGAGGGCCTCCGGGCCCTGCGCGACGAGATGGTGCAAGAGGATGCGGAGCTTTGCCTGGAGCTCGCATTTCGGGGCGAGAGGTCACCGGAGTTGCATAACCTCAGCGCCGCGGCGGCCTCAGAAGTCCCCTGGTCGAATCCGGAGGGCTTCCTGTGGCATTTGTGTTACCTCATCCCCGCGCGGCGCCACAGGGACGCCCTCTTGTACTATGACGTCCTGCACCGGGCGGCCGACATCTGCCGGCTGCCACTGCGCGGGAGGTGCGCGGCGGCTGCCCGTCTGGAGGCAGAGGCGGAACAGCAGATGGGCAGGTCTCAGGTCATGTACGCCTTCTCGGCGATCTTCCTGCCCGGCTTTGCGCGCGCTTTCGAGCTGGAGGTGCAGGCGCACGCGGCCCTGCGCGTGGGGGACGCCGCGCTGGCGGTCGAGCAGTGGCGGCTGGCCCACGGCCGATGGCCCGACTCGCTCGACGAACTCGTGCCCGAACTCCTGACCGAGGTGCCGGACGACCCGTTCTGCGAACAGAAGATCCGGTGCCGAAGGACCGACGACGGCGTGGTTGTCTACAGCGTCGGCCCGGACGGGCAGGACGACAACGCCACGCCGTGGGAAGAGGCCACGGATGCCAGGTATGACGTCACGTTCCGCCTGCTCGATCCAGAGCTGCGCGGCGCGCGCACGCTCACCTTCCGCGACGAGGTGATGGACACGGGGCTGAGGCTGGAGGACCTCGAAGGGGCCGGCTATAGTGCGGAGAAGCTCCAGGCCCTCGGCTTCACCGAGGAAGACCTCCGCAAACTGGCCGGGCCGTAGGCCCACCGCCTGGGCCACGCCATGCGGCGCAAATGCTGCGCGCCCCTACTCGGCCAGCGTAACCGCTGCCGGGCCGACGTTCGGCCGCGCGTCGAACTGGGCGCAGCGGACGCCCCCCACCTGGACGGTCTCGTACTCCTTGCGCGCGTCCCCCTGCGTCACGACGAAACGCCGCCACGATTCCGGCACCCGCACGCGCACCGTGAGGGGCTGGTCGTAGAGCTCCGCGAGCGGTCGGCCGTACGTGTTCACCTTCGACTCGTCGCACTCGACGGTCACCTTGAAGCCCGTCTCGGTCGCATCGGTGAGCGACGTGCCGCTGAGGGCCCCATACTCCTGCTGGTACTTGTAGGCGTCGCCGGTGGTCGCGATCCAGAGCTTGTCGCGGTTCTCGACCAGGTAGTCGAGCAGCTTGACGAACCCCTCCCGGCACGTGCTGATCCACTGGCCGCCGACGCCGTGGAACCCGACCTGCGCCCACGTGCCCTCCTCGATGGCCCGCCTGGCGAACACGGTGGGATCCTCGCCCGAGCCGTCCTCGTCGGACACGCCGGCCGTGCGCGGGGCGCGGAACAGGAAGTACTTGTCCATGAGCTCCCGGACCTCTTCCCTGCTGACGCCCCACGTGGTGCCGCCGCCGCGCAGGAAGGGCAGGAGCTTGCTCCTGTCCGGGTAGAGCTTCCAGATCAGGCGGGAGCACTCGCCGATCTCGTGCTCGGCTTCAGCGTAGTCCTTGGCGCCCTCGTGGCGCATCGTGTGGTTGGCGAGCTCGTGGCCGTGCTTGGGGCAGACGGCCTCCCACGTCTCCTGGTTCCGGCGGCAGCGCTCCGTGTCGGGGTTGACGAAGAAGGTGCCGACCAGGCCCCGCCGGTTCATCTCGGGTATGGCGAACTCGGCCTGCGTCTCCATGCTGTCGTCGAACTGCAAGCTGAAGGCGCCCACCTTGCCGTCCTTGAACTTTGTGACTTCGGGTGTGCCGTAGAGGGACGACGCGGACATGGGCCTCTCTCCTTGCGCGGGCGTTGGGGCGGACGGGGCGGCCAGGGCACCAAGCGCGCCGCCGACCAGGACGGCGAGCGCTATCGCGACGGATGTGGTTCTGGGCGTCATGGGAGCTTTGTGGAGCTTCAGGGCTGGATTTGGCAGTTGTCAGGTCGAGGCGGCGTTGTGGACTTGCCGCGTGGCCGTTGCGCCTCTGCCGGCCTGGCAAGTTCCATCCGCTTTCGTAGGGGCACGGCGCGCCGTGCCCCTACCTGATGAGGCCGAAACGGCCCTGCCCGGAAGTCCGGTGCCGAGGCTCTACCAGTGTAGCCGCCGCGCCGCCGTTGTCAAACGGCAGGATTGACAGCCTGCCGGACCACGCATAGAATCGGATGCCGAGCCCACGCGCGAAAGGGGACCGTCCGTGAAGAACGCCGCCGTCGCCGGCATGTTCGAGACCATGGCGGACGTGATGGAGATCCAGGGGGCGGAGGTGTTCCGCGTCAACTCCTACCGGAAGGTCGCCCGCGTGCTGCGCGACCTGACCGAGGACGTCGAGCAGGTGCGCGCGGACGGGCGCCTGACCGACCTGCCCGGCATCGGCAGGAGCAGCGCGGAGAAGATCGCCCAGTTCCTCGACACGGGCACGATGCAGGCGTACGAGAAGATGGTGGCGGGCTTCCCGACCGGCGCGCTCGACATGCTCCGCATCCCCGGCATGGGGCCCAAGACGGTCGGCCGCCTGATGAGAGAAAAGGGCATCGAGAGCATCGAGGCCCTGGAGCAGGCCATCGAGAAGGGCGACCTGGCCGGCATGTCGGGCCTGGGCGAGAAGAGCATCCGGAAGATGCGCGCCGGCATCGAGTTCCTGCGCCGCAGCGCAGGCCGCACGCTGCTGGGCAAGGCGCTGCCCGTGGCGCAGCGCATCATCGAGCAGCTTCGGGAACGGTGCAAGCTCGGAGGCGCCGAGGCGGCTGGCTCCCTGCGCCGCATGAAGGAGACGATCGGCGACATCGACATCCTTGTCACCACGACGGGCAGGCGACGGCGCAAGGCCGAAGAGGACGAAGTGCCGGGGGGCGCGGAGATCGTCGAGGCGTTCACCTCGCTGCCGAACGTCGCCGAGGTGCTGGCGGCCGGCGGCACCAAGGGCTCGGTCCGCACCGAGGAAGGGCTGCAAGTCGACCTGCGTGTGGTGGCCCCGGGCAGTTTCGGCGCCGCGCTCGCCTACTTCACCGGTTCGGTGGACCACAACATCAAGATCCGCGGCATCGCCCTCGACAAGGGGCTGAAGGTCAACGAGTACGGCGTCTTCAAGGGCAAGCGGCGCATCGCGGGCAAGACGGAGGAGGGGGTCTACAAGTGCCTCGGCCTGCCGTGGATCCCTCCGGAACTGCGCGAGGACCGCGGCGAGGTCGAAGCGGCCGCCGAGGGAAAGCTGCCCGACCTTGTCTCGCTAGAGGACGTGCGGGGCGACCTGCACGTGCACACCAGCTACTCGGATGGCAGGCACTCCGTGCTCGACATGGCCCGGGCCGCGCGGGAGATGGGCTACTCCTACGTTGCCATCACGGACCACAGCCGGTCGCTCGGCGTCGCGGGCGGCCTGTCGCTCGCTGACCTCAAGAAACAGCACGCGGACATCCGGAAGGCCCGGCGCAAGCTGGACGGCTTCGTCATCCTCAGAGGGACGGAGGTGGACATCCTCGCCGACGGCGGGCTCGACTACCCCGACGAAGTGCTGGCCGGACTCGACTTCGTCATCGCCTCCGTGCATAGCCAGTTCGGCATGGGCGAGGGGGACATGACCCAACGCATCATCCGGGCCGTGCGGAGCCCGCACGTGGACGCCATCGGCCACCTGACGGGGCGCCTGCTCGGCCAGCGCGACGCCTACGCCGTGGACGTGAGCGCGGTGGTGCGGGCCTGCGCGCAGCACGGGACGGCCCTGGAGATCAACGCGTTCATGGACCGGCTGGACGTGACGGACCTGATCTGCCGCCAGGCGAAAGACGCAGGCGTGAAGGTGCTGATCGGCACGGACGCGCACAGCGCCGAGCACTACTGGATGATGCGGCTCGGCATCGGCACGGCCCGGCGCGGCTGGCTGGAGAAGGCCGACGTCCTCAACTGCATGGAAGCCGAGGACCTGCTGGCGTACCTCGCCGCCCGCTAAGAACCTCCAGCAGAACCCATCACGTCGGCCCGCAGCCGGGACGTGGCGCCTGGGCTCAGCGGCGACGCCGCGGGCTGAGGTCGATCTTGAGGGCGAGGAACTGCAACAGGTCCCGAAGGCTGACGATGCCCACGGGCCGGCCGGCCTGGACGACCACGGCGCGCTGCTCCTCCCCCTGGCGCAGCGCGGACAGGGCGTCAACGGCGTCCGTGTCCGGGTCGAGGATCAGGTTGGGGGAGATCTCTCGCATCACGTCCCTGACCGTGGCGTAGGGCCACTGGTGCCGGTCGACGTCCCTGAGCATTCGCGTGCTGATCAGGCCGGCCAGCCGCCCATCGTCGTCCACCACGGGGTAATAGGTGAAGCGGTGGTGGAAGACGTACTCGTCCACGAACCGCTGGAGGCTCAGGTCCTCGGGGATCGTGATCACGTCCGTGGTCATGAACCGCTCCACCTTGTCGCCTTCCAGTTGCTCGCGCATGACCACCATCTGAAGGCTGGCCGCCGACGCCTGCTGGAGGAAGAAGCCGATGATGGTCAGCCATATGCCGAAGATCACACCTCCCGGCATGATGAGGGCCGCCAGCAGACCCAGGAAGATGAACCCGAAGGCGAAGAACGATCCTATCTGCGACGCGACCTCGGTAGCCAGCCGGAGGTCCTTCGTGATGGCCCACAGGATGCTGCGCAGCACGCGGCCGCCGTCGAGCGGGAACGCCGGCAGGCTGTTGAAGGCCGCCAGGATGAAGTTGACGGAGAACAGATACCCCAACAGGGCCTTGACCGGCGCCGTCCAGCCCTGGCTCTGCCCCACGGCGAAGACGACCAGGAAGACCGACCCGATGATCACGCTCGAAAGCGGCCCGACCAGCGCCATGAAGAACTCGGCCCCAGCGGTCGGCGGCTCGTCCTCGAGCTGGCTCACCCCGCCGAAGATGAAAAGCGTTATGCCGGCCACCGGCATGCCCGTGCTGCGCGCCACGATCGAGTGGGCCAGCTCGTGTGCGATCAGGGAGGCGAACAGGCCGAAGGTGCCGATGACGGCCAGCATCCAGGGCATGTAGGCCGGGAAGCTCCTGCCCAGCCGCGGCGGGAAGTAGCCCTGCGCCAGCGTGAGGATCATCAGGGCCACCAGCAACAGCCACGAGAGGTTCGCCTTGATGGGCAGGCCGAACAGCCTGAAGAGCGTCCTGCCTCTGCCGATGAATGGCATCCGTTGGCCTCCGTGCTGCGGCGCGCTCGCGCCCTCTTATCCAGCAGCCTACGCCGTTTTCCTTGCGATTACAAGGGCTGCTACGGCTTGCCCGGCTGCTTTCGCGGCCACTGGTCCGTGCGGAACGGGGAGGCGGGCAGCCCGGCCCCGTTGCGGAGGTTGCAGATCGGGCAGTTGGCCCAGGCGTAACGGACCGCCACGGGCGCAGGCACGCGCCTGCTCCGGACCAGCACCGTGTCCCCGTCGATGCCGGCCTCGGCGGGAACGAACGCACGCTCCTTCCCCGCGATGGAGAAGCCCTTCAGCGGCCCGCCGTCCGCGGCAGCCAGCCCGCCGGCCGCGTGCAGGAACCTGACGCGGATGCCGGCCCCTTCCACGCTCATGGAGTCGTAGGTCGGCCCCGAGCCCGCCACGTCCTGGCCGTAGGCCACGTTCTTGGCCGCCAGTGCGAGCCGGGCCGCGACCGGCTGCTTGTTCTGCGGGTGGATGTCGTGCGGGTCGCCGACGTCGATCGCGACCGCCATGCCCGTGTTCGGCAGCTCCAGCGCTTTCAGCTGCGCCTCGCGCAGGTAGGCCCAGTCGTCCGCCGCGCCGCCGGGCGTCCCGAAGTTCGGGAGCTGAACGAACAGGAATGGGAACTCGCCCTGGCCCCAGGCGCTGCGCCAGCCGCGGATCATCGCCGGGAAGGCCCTGGCGTACTGCTCCGGGCGGTCGGCGTTCGATTCGCCCTGGTACCAGACGGCGCCGCGGATAGGAACGCGCGTCAGCGGCGCGATCATTGCGTTGTAGAGGCCGGCGGCGCGCCAGGGGCTCTGGCGGGGATCGTCCAGCAACGGCGGGGCAGGGGCGGGGCCGCCCTCGGACTCCACCTTCTCGGCCAGGGCGAGCCACCCCTCGAACTTCTCCAGGTAGTCGTCCAGCCTGGCCGGGGCGTCGTGAACGGCCGCCTCCCAAGCGGCCAGCAGCGGACGGAGCTCGGGGTCGGACTGGAAGGCCTCGCGCGGCATCCAGGCCTCCACGGGCGTGCCGCCCCACGCGGTGTGGATCAGCCCGATGGGGATGCCGAGTGCCTCGTGCAGGTCGCGGCCGAACAGGTAGCCCACGGCCGAGAAGCCCTCTCCTTCGTTGACGGCCTCAGGCGACGATACGGCCCAATGGCCGCCCACCTCGTCCTGCGGCCTGCCGGCCACGGTGTTCGGCGCCCTGAACAGCCGGATCATGGGGCGGTCTGTCTGCGCCACCTCCTCGGCGGCGTTGGCGGTGAGCGCCAGCTTCCACGCCATGTTCGACTGGCCCGAGCAGACCCACACGTCGCCCACGGCCACGTTGCGCACGGTGACGGACTCGCTGTCGCTGCGAATGGCCAGCTCGTATGGCCCCCCGGCCTCCATCGGCCCCAACTCGACGCGCCACCGGCCGTCGGCGTCCGCCGTGGCGTTCGCCTCCTGGCCGGCCAGCCTGACCGACACGCTCTCGCCGGGTTCAGACCGGCCCCAGACGGGTATGGGCCGGCCGCGCTGGACCATCATGTCGTCGCCGATCAATGCGGGCAGCTTCACGTTATCTGGCCTCCTCAGGGGTTCGGCAGGAAGGGAGTCAAGAAACGACGAGTATACTGCCGTCGCGCCGCGTTTTCACCGGTATTCGCACGCGCGGTTCCCCGGTCGCTCTGCATTCGCCGTCCCGGGCGGATTCGCTTTCAACGCTCGGGCCGGGCCGCCTTGCCCTGCTTCAGTTCGGTGGCCTCGGGCCGGCTCCTGTAGAGCTCATCCAGCCGGTAGCAGCCGGACACGAGCCCCATGCGAGGCGCGGTCGTGCAGTCGCTGAATGTCCGGCAGATGCGTCGCCAGTCCAGCGGGCGGCCGGCCAGCGCGTCGGCCGGCAGCTCGGGGTAGGAGAGCAGCATGCGGCCGAGGCCGACGAAGTCGATCCATCCGTCGCGCACGGCGCGCTGGGCCACGTGCGGCAGCCATTCCTGCAGGTAGGTGTAACCGGAGCCGACGAAGCACAGGTCGGGGAACTTCCGCTTGAGCCGTTGCGCCACGCCCATCTGGCGCGCGACGCCGGCCAGCGGGTCCTCGGGCGGGCCGTAGCCGTCCGACGGCGGGTAGAGGGCCGGGCGCTGGATGTGCGGGTTGTAGTAGGGGCTGCCCGCCGAAAGGTTCACGAGCGTTATCCCCAGCTCCTGCAGCAGGGCGAGGAAGCGCTCCGGCTCGTCCAGTTGCGGCTGGAGCGGATCGTGCGGGTCGGCGCCGAAGGCGTACGGATAAGGCAGGGGGAACTCCTCGGGCACGCCCACGCCGTCGGGGCCCGGGCGGAAGGGCGGCATGTCGAACGCGCTCAGCCGCACGCCGATGCGCAGCTCGAGCACGCGCCTGCGGATTCCGGCGACGACCTCGCGCAGGAAGCGCGTGCGGTTCTCGAAGCTGCCGCCGAACGGGCCGGGGCGTGTGTGCGCGCTCAGGAACTCGTGCCCAAGGTAGCCGTGGCAGTGCTTGACGTCCACGAAGTCGAACCCCGCCCGCCGGGCCATCTCCGCGGCCTCGATGAAGCGGGCGATGACGGCCTCGACCTCGCCGTCGGTCAGCACCGGCTGGTCGGCCGGCACGCCGAACTTCCTGTCCAGCACGGGATGGCGGTAGAGGATGCGGGGCTCGGGCCTGTCGCGCCTGGTGGGGCAGGCGAAGCGCCCCGAATGCGTCAACTGGAGCCCGACCAGCAGGTCGTCCGTGCGGCCGCAGGCTTGCCCGTGCGCGTCGACCAGGGCCTGGCGCAGGTCTGCCAGGGCGGGCAGGTTCGCCTCGCTGATGAGCAGCTCGTTGGGGTTGGCGCGCCCGTCGTGCTGCACCGCGACGGCCTCGCCGCCCCAGATGAGCTTGGCTCCGCTGCGGCCGAAGTTGCGCCACCGGCGGATGGTCAGGTCGGTCGGCTTGCCGTCAGGGGTGCTGTCCCAGCCCTCCATGGGATGGGCGCAGAAGCGGTTGCCGATGGCGAAGCCGTCGGGCAGCCGATAGGGCTGAGCGAGCGGTCCGCCCCCGCCGGGGATGACGTGGTCGTCCACCGGCAGTTCGATGCCGAGGGACGAGACGTAAGCCCGGAACTCCTCCGGCGTCTTCAGGGATGCCATGCGACGGTAGTTCATCGTGGCTGCCGGCTCCCGGGGGATCTGAGGTGCCGTCAAGGACCGGCCTCGTACGGACGGGGCCTGTCGGATCGGTCGCGACGGAATACGGCCCCATCGCGGAACTCCGCCCACGTATTCTCGAACCAGAACTCGCCCGCCGGCACCGGCCGGGGCTGGGCGACGCGGGTCGCGAACGCGTCCGTCCCGGCGTCGTAGGTGATCTCCAGTATCTCCCGGCGCAGGGCGGCGTTCTCCGGCAGGAAGCGCCATTCGCCCCCCAGGTCGGGATGGGGCAACGCCCCCGACGGCTCCAGGACCAGGTGCGAGCCGCGCGAGCCGCTCCGGCGCGCCAGCAGCGCCCCTATCGCTTTCAGGAACGCAAGTTGGGCGAGCGCCATCTCGCGCACTTCGAGGGCGGCGAGGTACCCGCCCCCGTTCTGCCGCAGTCCGGCTTCGCGGATCATGCGCCATTGCGCGCGCGCCGCCCCCAGCGCGTCCCCGACGCCGGCGACGGACCGCACCATCCCGGCGGACTCGCTCATGCGGCGCTGGATCTCCTTGCCAGCGGTCCGGCAGTCCAGCGCGGAGGGGGCGGCCTGCTTGACGCGCTCGATCTGCGCCCTGAGCCGCGCAACGGTTCCTCGCGCCAAGCGGCTGAAGTCTGCGGCGGCCATGTCGTGCTCGTAATAGACGTGCGCGATGCGCTGCGCCGCCCGCAATGCGCCGACCTGCCCGGAGTTCAGCGCCGACCCGCCCGGACGTTTGACGCCGTGCGTGCCCGCCAGCTCGCCGACGACGAACAGGTGGGGCACGCTCGACTCCCACCACCAGTCCACGGCGAACCCGCCGTTGCAGTGCTGATTGCAGACGCCGATCTCGAGCGGCTCCTTCCGCAGGTCCACGCCCATCTCGCGATACAGGTCGATGCTGGGCTGGTTCATGTGCGCCAGCCGTTCGATGGGAGTCGCCTGCGCGGCGCCGGACTTCACCAGGTAGGACACGGCTTCCTTGCCGAGGGCGTCGATGCGGAATTCTTCCAGCCCTTCGGTCGCCCTCGGGTTCTCGCGGAAGTCCATGAAGACGCGGCGGCCCCGATTCATCATCTCATTCTGCACCAGGACGTCGATGAGGGAAGAGCCGGGGCCCGCGATCTTCTCCGGGTCAAACGGCCACTGGTAGCCTTTCAGGAAGACGTTGGTGGCCAACGCGGCCATCGAGTCGAACCAGGGGTTGAGGAACTCGCGCACGTCGCCGCCGCCCCGGTCCGTGCTGTAGTAGCGCGGGACGACCTGCTGGTAGGTGCCGGACAGGTTCCAGCGCGGCTGCAGCGAGGCCAGGCCGAACTGCGACTCGGTCAGGTTATGCGCGGCTGCCCCCGCCTCCAGCAGCGCCGCGTAGGGCCCCATCTGCCCCTTCGGGTAGACGGAGACCTCGTAGAGCTCGCCCGGACCGCCGCCCGCCACGACCGCGTTCGCGCAGTTGAACAGCACAAGGCCGTGGTCGTCGGCCTCCTGGCGGGTCATGTCGGCGCACAGCAGGCCGCGCGCTCGGCCCCCGCCCTCCGCGTCGGTGACGACGGCCAGCAGGTGGTGGTCCCCGAAGATCGGGATGCCGCAGCGCTTCAGCTCCGCCAGCAGCTTCTGCGCCATGAAGCGCGAGGTCCAGGGACCGGCGGAGGTGCCGCGCTGCCGGGGGTCGAGGTCCGTCTTGTATCCGACGAAGCCGCCGCCCTCGTTGTGCGGGAAGGGCACGCCGAGGTCCACCAGGTGGTGGAAGCAGCGCAGGGAGTTCTCCGCCTCGGCCAGCGCCACGTCGCCGTGCATGCAGCCGCCGGCCATGAGGGTCTGCGCGAAGTCGAGCGGCGTGTCCGCCACCGAGCCGTGCGTGCCGAGCTTGTAGTAGGTCTGCTTGTCGGAGCCGGCGTTGCAGGACGTGCCCGCGCCGACGCCGCGCGTGACGAGCGCGATCTGCCGCTCGGGGTGCCGCTCGCCTGCGTCGGCCATCTCGCGGAAGAGGCGCACGGCGCACGCCAGCCCCGCCGCTCCGCTGCCCACGATGACTGTGTTGAGGGAGAAGACGGGCAGCTTGAGTCCGTCCAGCTCGATCTCGCGCCTTTCGGCCATCGCGCCTCTCAGAGTCTCCGGATGCCGAAGCCGCCGCCGACCTCGATGGCCTGCCCCGTGCAGTAGTCCAGGTCGCCCCGGGCGAAGGCCACCACGACGCGCGCCACGTCCTCGGGCTGGCCCCACCGTTTCGTGGGCAGAAGGCCCTGGGCGATGAGCCGATCGTACTTCTCTTTGACGGGTGCCGTCATGGGCGTCTCGATGATGCCGGGCCGGATCTCGATCACCGGGATGTCGAACTCGGCCAGCCGGTCGGCGTAGAGCTTCGCGGCCATGCTTAGGCCCGCCTTCGAGACGCAGTATTCCCCCCGGTTAGGCGATGAAGTGTAGGCGGAGATCGACGTGATGAAGGCGATGCGCGGCCGCTCGACCGCGCCGGCGCGCTGCCACTCGATCATGCGGTTGGCGGCGAGCTGGGTCAGGAAGTACGGCCCGCGCAGGTTGACGGACAGGACGCGGTCGAAGCTCTCCTCGCTCGCCTCCAGGATGTCCTTGCGGTCCTTCGGCGCGACGCCGGCGTTGTTGACCAGCAGGTCCAGGCGGCCGAACCGGTCGGCGACGAAGCTCATCATGGCCCGGCGGTCGGACTCCGAGGCCACGTCCGCGCGGCAGACTTCGGCGCAGCCGCCGGCTTCCTCGACGGCCGTCTTGACTTCGTAGGCGCCGGACTCTGTGTTCCGCGGATCGGCGACGACGTCGTTGATGACGACGCGCAGTCCCTCGCGGGCGAGGGCGAGCGCGATCCCGCGCCCGATCCCCTGTCCGGCTCCGGTCACCAATGCGACTGGACTCGTTTCAGCAGCCATCTCGCCCCGGCATCTAGAGGGAGAGGGCGGCCTGCCGGGCCGCTGGCCGCCACGCAGCGCGCATTCTAATGGCCCTCGACTGGGCCGTCAACGAACGCGCACAGGGTCAGGGTTCCGTCAGGCCACCGGACTTGCAGAGCGGCACCTGCAAGCCGCAGGACGGAGCTTCGGCGAAACAGCACTGAGGAGCTGGGTAACCGGTGCAATCCCACAGTGTCAGGCACGGTGGGCCAACGCGAGACGCCTAGCATCAGACCCTCGCCTCCTTAGCGTGCATGTTGGAAACGTGCAGTGCCGGGTTGGCCCCGACGTTAGTTGATGCACCCAGGGCGTGCCTGTAGACTGGTTCCAGGTACGGCAAGGGGGGGCCATGGGCATGACGATCCGAGTCAGCACGGTCCTTTAAGGATCCCAGCGCACGAAGGGGGGGAGCGATGCTCATCAGACAGGTCGAGGTGCGGAATTTCAGGTCCATTAAGCACGAGATTCTGTGCTGCGAACCTTACACGGTATTGGTCGGTCGCAACGGTGCCGGGAAGTCCAGCTTCCTCCGTGCACTCCGTCTGTTCATGACTCCAGCGGAGAGTCCAACGGAAGAGGACTACTACAATAGGAACACCCAGAACGAGATCCTCATAACGGTGACCTTTGACAATCTGTTAGACGACGAACGTGCTGAGTACCAGAGTAACCTCAACGGCGAGGGCGCCCTCGTTGTTGCCCGAAGATTCCCTGGGGGGTACTACCTTGGGTATACGTCAGGCTGCAAGGCCTTCGAGCTTATCAGGGACATGATTAGGGCCAAGGAGAAAGTCTCAGTGCAAGCTGAGAAGCTGAAGGAGCTGGTCGCCAGCGGGCACTTCCCGGGCCTGCAGGCCGTCTCCAGAAAGATAGAGGACGAGCTCACTCGCTGGGAGCAGGATAACCCAGAGAGATGCGAACGCTACATGCGCAGTGGTATCTTCGACGGACCACCGAACATCGCCGGTGGCAAGTTGGGTCATAAGACCCACTTTGTATACGTGCCCGCTGTCCAGGAAGCGAGTGAAGAAGCTGGCGGGGCGCGGAAGAGCCAGTACTTCTCAGAGCTCGTGGCGCCGGTCGTCGAACTGATCACTTCGTCAGATCAGGTTAATGCGGCCTTCGAAGCAGCGGAAGAAAGGTACGAAGTCTACCGCGGCTTGGTCCGCGAATCTCCGACGAAGTCAGAGCTGGAATCGCAGGTAACTGCCATACTCCGGCGCTATGTGCAGGACACCGAAGCCACCTTGGAACTACAAGTGGACGAGATAGCGCAGCCTAGGGTCCTCGGGCAGATGCTTCTCTCAGAAGCGGGCTTCTCAGCTCCGGTATCACACACAGGGCACGGCCTTCAGCGTGCCTACATCCTCTCTGTCGTGGAGCTGTACCAGCGCTTCCAGGCGGCGGGGTCGGGACAAGACATCGCAGGTACGGACATCGTCTTCGCGATCGAGGAGCCGGAGCTATACCAGCATCCTACGAGGCTGCGGTCTATACACAGAACATTCAGGCAGCTCACGAAGCGGGACGCCACTTCCGACATTCGCTTTCAGATCATCTGCACCACGCACTGTCCGAGCTTCGTTGCCTTCGACATGTTCGATTCTCTTCGCAGAGTGACAAAGGATGCCCCGGAAGAGGTCGGCGAGCCAGGAATAACGCGGGTGTTCTCGACAAGCCTTAGGGATGTGGGGGCCAAGTATCTGAGCGCCCTGGGTGACCAGACAACCGAGCCGACTGATAGGTCTACAGCCGCACGCTTGCAGGCCATCATGGGACCACACATCAACGAAGGGTTCTTTTCTGAAGCCGTTGTCCTAGTCGAGGGAACAGAAGACGCAGCTGTGCTTGAGGCATCGGCGCAATACATGCGTCGTGACCTGGATGCTTTGGGAATCTCCGTGCTTCCGGTAGGCGGCAAGACCAATCTGCTCTATCCTGCATGTGTCTTCAGTCTATTGCAGATGCGAGTGTTTACCGTTTTTGATGGCGACGCCGGTAAGGAGGATTCCCATCCTGGACTCAACAAGGGTTTGCTGTCGTTTATGGGCGAAGTTCCCGAGGAGCAACCGGCGACACGAGTCTACACAAGTGGAGCCTGCTGGGAGACAGACTTGATCAGCGAGTGCAAAAAAGCTGTTGGGCAGGATCTATGGTGCGATGCGTTTACAGCGGCATGCCAACACTTCAGTATGCCTGCTGACCAAAGTCAGAAGAAGTACGCCGTTGTCTTCCGCACGGTGCAGAAACTGCTCGAACAAGGCGCGCACCTGCCATTAGTGCGAGAGTTGATCGAGAACGCAGTTCGCGTGGCGCAGGATAGCGGGACTCCTGCTACGTGATCGGGGGCGGCACAACTTGTTCTGCTTCTCTCCTCGCAGACACGACCCCGCAGAGAATCTGTGGTGCTGCCGAACGAGAGCGCAGCATCGCTAGTCTGTAGTTTTGCACTTTTCGGGCGTGTGCCCGTGCAGTGGGGGTAAAGAAAAGGCTCC
>CAZFSS010000012.1:0-111155 GCA_964521715.1 uncultured candidatus Brocadiaceae bacterium
CAGGCTTGGCGCATCGGACCCCTAATGCGCCGGCGCCCGACGCTCCTTGGCCTGCAGCGAAATCCGCTCCGTCGCGGCCACGGGTCATTCTGTTAGAGGCTCTTAGGCTGCGTCCGGCATAGGAGGGCTGCCAGGATGGACACCGAGCTGCTCCGAGCGGACCGTCGGGAAGACGTCCGGCGCGCAGCCCTGCTGCTGCGACAGGGGCGGATCGTGGGCTTCCCGACCGACACCGTCTACGGCCTGGGCGCCCGCGCGGACGATGCGCAGGCCGTCCAGGAGCTCAGGCGCCTGAAGGGCCGTGCGGCGGGCAAGCCGTTCGCCGTGCTCGTCTCGTCCGCGGCGGAGGCGCGGCGGCACGGCGCCTTCGGGCGGGCGGCGCGCAGGCTGGCCGAAGCCTTCTGGCCGGGGCCGCTCACCCTGGTCGTGCCGGATGGCCGGGGCGGGGACGTCGGCCTCAGGTGCCCGGACTGCCGGCCGACGCTGGAACTGCTGCGGCTGGTCGGCTCCCCCGTCGCTGCGCCAAGCGCCAACCTGAGCGGTCAGCCTCCCGCCACGACCTGCGATGAGGTGATCCGGTCCTTCGGCGGGAAGGTGGCGGCCGTCCTGGACGGAGGACCATGCAGTCTGCGCACGCCCTCCACGGTCGTGCGGGTGCTGGAGGAGGACATCGAGGTGCTCAGGCAGGGCGCGCTGTCCCTGGACGAGCTGCGCTCCGCCCTATCGGGGGATGAGTGAGGGGGACGGAGGCGATCCCGCGTTCGGGCTGGTCCTTCCGGCCGGCACGGGCGCAATGGTGGGTGGAGCCGGGATCGAACCGGCGACACCAGGATTTTCAGTCCTGTGCTCTACCAACTGAGCTATCCACCCCCACAGATGGGCGATTCTACGGCCGGCATTGGTGGGTGTCAAGAGGCGCAGCCCTTCGGAGGCGGTGGAGGGCCTAGCGACCCGCCCTGGCCCGCACGAACTGCCTGACTCTCTCGAACGCTTCCTCCAGGCGCGCCGGGTCGGGCCCGCCGGCCTGCGCCAGGTCGTCCCGGCCGCCGCCGCTTCCGCCTACGACGGAGGCGGCCTCCTGGGCGATCTCGCGGGCGCTGATGCCCCGCTCGACCAGGTCCTGCGAGAGGCCGGCCACCAGGGCCACCTTGCCGCCGTCGGTCGAGGCCAGCACGCAGGCGAGGTTCGAGTTGCTCCTGCGCAGCACGTCGGCCGCGCTGCGCAGTTCGGCGTGGCTTCCCTCCATGGTGGCCAGCACGAGGCGGATGTCGCCGATCTGCTCCGCCTGCTCGAGCAGGCCGCCGGAAGCCATCTGCCTGGCGGTGCGCTGCTTCTCCCGCTGCAGGTCCTTCTGGAGGGAACGGATCTCTTCGAGCAGTTCGGCGGCGCGGCGAAGCACGTCCTGATCCTGCGTGTTGAGGGCCTGGCACAGCTCGCCGATCTGCTCCTCGCGGTGGCGCAGCCTGTCCAGCACTCCCAGCCCCGTGACGGCCTCGATGCGGCGCACGCCGCCCGCCACGCTGCTCTCGTGCGTTATGCGGAGCAGGCCGATCTGGCCCGTCCGCTCGCAGTGGGTGCCCCCGCACAGCTCGCGGCTGTAGTCCCCGATGCTGATGACGCGGACGATGTCCCCGTAAGTCTCGCCGAACAGCGCGATGGCGCCCGTCTCCCGGGCCTCGCTCAGCGGCATGTGTGTGCTGGTGACCGGCTCGTCCTCCAGGGCCCTGGCGTTGACGAGGTCCTCCACCTGGCGCAGCCGGTCCGGGCCGAGCTCCGTGGGGTTGGAGAAGTCGAAGCGCAGCCTCTCCGCCGAGACATGCGACCCGCTCTGCGTGGCGTGTTCGCCCAGGATCGTGCGCAGCGCGTAGTGGAGCAGGTGCGTGGCCGTGTGATTGCGGGCGACGGCCGTCCGTCGGTCCTTGTCGACACAGCAGACTATGGCCTGGCCGGTCGCGAACGCGCCCCGCTTCACGCGGCCCTCGTGCAGGAAGAAGCCCCGTTCCCGGCCCGCCGCGCCGAATTCGAACTCCGCGTCCCCGCCGTCTTCCGGGGCGATCCTGCCCCGGTCGCCCGTCTGTCCGCCGGCCTCGCCGTAAGCGGGAGTCCGGTCCAGGACGATCGTTACCTCATCGCCCTCACGGGCTGAGTCGACAAGCTCATCGCCGCGGATGATGCCGATGATCTTGCCCGAGCTCTCCAGCGTCGCGTAGCCGGTGAACTCGGTCGGGTCGTGCGCATCCTGGAGACGCGACAACGGCCCTGTGACGAAGACGGCGTCGGCGAAGGCGGCGCCTTTCTTCGAGAGCTGCTGGTGGGCCTCCATCTCCCGCAGGAAGCCCTGCATGTCCACCTGCATTCCCTCGTCGGCCAGGATGGACTCCGTCATCTCCACCGGGAACCCGTAGGTCTGGTAGAGGTCGAACACCTCCTTGCCCCGAAGGACCGTGCCCCTCTGCCTCTTCAGGCCGGCCACGTGCTGGGAGAGCAGACTGGAGCCGCGCTTGACCGTTCTCTGGAAGGATTTCTCCTCTTCCGCCACGACCGTTTCGATGTGGGAACGGCTCTCGGCGAGTTCCGGGTAGGGATCTGCGAAGGCCTCGATGATCGGCTCCACCAGCCGACCCATGAAGGGCTCCGTCACGCCGAGCTGGAGTGCGTCGCGGACCGCCCTGCGCAGCAGTCGGCGCACCACGTAGCCGCGCTCTTCGTTGCTCGGGATGACGCCGTCGGCGATGCAGAGGACGACGCCGCGGGCGTGGTCCGCAATCCGCCGCATGTACCTGGCGGCCTGACGGCTCTGGCCCGGCTTCTGGCCGCACAGGTCGGCGATGGCGTCCATCAACGGCCGGAATATGTCGATCTCGAAGTTGGTCTCGACGCCCTGCATGACGGCGGCCATCCGCTCCAGGCCCATCCCGGTGTCGATGTTCTGCATGGGCAGCGGCTCGAGCGAGGCGTCTTCCTTGCGGTCGTACTGCTGGAAGACGAGGTTCCAGACCTCCACGAATCGGCCGCAGCCGCAGGAGGGGTCGCACGTGGGCTTGCCGCATCCGCCGCCCCTGTCCACGAAGATCTCGCTGCATGGGCCGCAGGGCCCGTTGGGGCCCTCGGTCCGCGCATTGGGCGGCCAGAAGTTCTCGTCCTCGCCGAAGTGGAACACCTTCTGCTCCGGCAGGCCGACGGCGTCACGCCAGATCTCCTGCGCCTCCTCGTCGCCCTCGTAGACGCTGACGACCAACTGCTCGGCCGGGACGCCCATCTCCTCCAGCATGAACTGCCATGCCCAGACGATGGCGTCCTTCTTGAAGTAGTCGCCGAAGGAGAAATTGCCGAGCATCTCGAAGAAGGTGTGGTGGTAGGCCGTCTTGCCGACCTTCTCGATGTCCCCCGTCCTGAGGCACTTCTGGCAGGTGGCCGCCCGCCTCAGCGTCTTGTCGCCTCGCCCGTAGAACTCGTCCTTGAACTGATTCATGCCGGCTGGCGTGAACAGAACAGACGGGTCATCGGTGGGCACCAGGGACGCCGGGGGACAGATCCGGTGGTCGAATGACCTGAAGAACTCCAGGAAACGTTTGCGAATCTCGTCTGTCTTCATCTCGTCGTCGTCCGCAAAGGCGGGAAAGGGCAGGAGAAGTGCGAGGCGGTCGCCCGCGGCACCGGCCGGGCCACGGGGGACAGCCGACCGCGCCCAGACGCCCGACCGCGCGGCAACAATTCACGATAGGTTAGCAGTTGGAGGGCGGACGGTCAAGCGTTCCGCACCAGCAGGGCAGGGGGCGGTCGTGCGCTTGACAGGTGAACCACGATTCAGTATATGAATAAAGGTTCACACGGTGAGTTCTCGTTCGCAAGGAATGCCATGCGCCAGTTGAGCCGCAGGGACAGGGAGAAGGCCGAGCACCGGGGGCTCATACTGGAAGCCGCCGAGCAGGTCTTCGCCCAGAAGGGCTTTCACGCCGCCACCGTCCACGAGATCGCCGAACTGGCCGAGTTCTCGGTGGGTTATCTCTACAACCAGTTTCAGAACAAGACTGATCTGTTCCTGCAGTTGGTGGACATGCGCGCCGCCGAGTACGTGGCCGACGTCGAGGAGCGGCTGAGCCGGAAGGAGGACGCCGTGGAGAAGGTGCGCACGGCGATCGCGGCCAAGCTCGGTTTCTTCCGGCAGCAGAAGCAGTTCTTCCTGATCTTCACGCACCTGGTGGCGGAAGAGAGGGCCGAGGGCCCCATTGCCATGTCGGAGAGGTGCCGGGACCGTTACCGGGACTACATGGCGCGCCTGGCGGGCATCTTCGCCGACGGCATTGCAGAGGGCGTGTTCATCGACGCCGACCCGATGACGCTCGTCCTGTGCATGGAAGGCATGACCAACAGCATCATCGCTTACTGGATCCACGGAGGCGGCAAGGAGGAGGCGGCGGGGACGCCCGAGCTTGTCCAGAAGATCTTTCTGGAGGGAGTCCTGGCCAGAGGAGGCCGAGGATGAAGGTTGCCACGTGGAGACACGCGTGTCTGGTCGCCGGCGTCATCCTGGCGCCCGGGTTGCTGGGCTGCTTCCCCTCGCGCAGCGAGGTCTACTCGGAGCTGAACCGGAGCCGTCTGAGCGCCTACACGCGGTGGCAGTCCCAGACGGGTGAAGAGGAGAAGCTCCCGTGCATGCAGGGGGACCTGAGCATTGAGGACGCCGTCAGGGTGGCCCTCGTCCACAGCCCGACGATCGCGGCCGCTCTGGAGGAGAAGGAGAAGGCGCGCGGGCAGGTGCTGCAAGCCTACGGCGAGGCGCTCCCGAGCGTCGACCTGAACGCGGATTACACGCGGCTTGACCAGGTGAGTTCGTTTCAGTCTCCTTTCGGCTCTTTCTCCTTCGGCAACAATGACAACTGGTCCTACGGGGTCAGCGTGACTCAGCCGCTCTTCAAAGGGGAAAGCATCCCGGCGGCCATCAGGGGCGCGCAGTTGGCGCGGTTCCTCAGCGACGAGACGGTGCGGCAGACGGTCCAGGACGTCATCCTGGCCGTGGCGCGCGCTTACTACGACGTGCTGCTCGCCCAGCGGCTCTACGAGGTGCAGGAGCAGTCGCTGGTCTTCGCCGAAGCGAACCTGAAGGACGTGCTCGCCCGCGAGCAGGCCGGCGTGGCCGTGCCGTTCGACACGTTGCGGGCGCGCGTTGAGGTCTCCAACGTCAGGGCGGACCTGATCAAGCAGCGCAACCTGCTCAACCGGGCCCGCACTGCGCTGTTCCTCACGATGGGCGTCTCGCAGAGAAGCGTCGTCGACTTGGCGGACGAACTGACGTATGCGCCGATGGAGCCCTCCTTCGAGGAAGCGGTCAAGACGGCTTTCATGAACCGGCCCCAGCTCTACCAGGGAGAGCTCAACGTGCGGCTCCAGCAGGAAGCCCTCCGCGTCTACCGCAGCGATTACTGGCCCAACCTGGAGGCCTGGGGCTCGCACATGTGGGCGAAGCCGGACCCCCACGACTCGCTGAACATCGCCTGGGGCAGCCAGTGGACGGCCGGCCTGCGCCTGACGTGGTCGCTCTTCGACGGGCTGCGGCGCGAGGGCCAGATCATCAGCCAGAAGGCGCAACTGCGCCAGAGCGCCATCCAGCTCAGCGACACCGAGCAGCGCATTCTCGAGGAGATCCGGAGCGCCATCTACGACATTCATGACGCCAAGGAGCTGGTCGAGTCCCAGCAACTCAACCTGGAACGCGCCAACGAAGCGCTGCGCCTGGTGATGATCGGCGCCAGGCAGGGCGTCAACACCGAACTGGAAGTGCTGGACGCCCGCTCTGCGCTCACGCGCGCGCGGGGCCTCTACTACGAGGCTCTCCACGCGCATGCCACGGCGCGGCTGGCGCTTCAGCGCGCGATGGGGATACTGGGTCCGCCGCCCGGCGCCGACCGCGTGCCCGAGAAGGGCCCGGCCCCCGGCGTCATCGAGGAGTTCATGGCCGCCGCCCGCGAAGGTGGACCTCAGGCGCCCCAGGCCGGGCAGGGCGGCGGCGCACAGCAGTGATCCGGCCCGGCTCCGCGCCGGTTTCCGTGAGCGGCCGTCCGACAGAGAGGGAGAGTCCATAATGCGCACCATGAAGGTTCTGTTGACAATCGCCGCCGTGGTGCTCGCGGCAGGGGTGGTGGTCGGGGTGCCGATCCTATACCGGCTGGGCAAGCCTCCCACTGAGGCCGTCAGCATTGAGAAGATCCAGGCCGGGGCAGGGATACCCGTGGAAGTGGTGCGTCCCGTCGCGATGGACTTCACGGACTACTTCTATTGCGACGGCAGCGTGGTGCCTGACGTGCGGGCCATGCTACGCGCAAAGGTGGAGGAAGTCGTCGAGGCCGTCCACGTGCGAGTCGGCGAGCCCGTGCGTGAGGGGCAGGTGCTGATCGAGTTCCGCAAGACTGACCTGAAGGCGGCCATTCGGGCCGCCGAGACGGCCTTCGAGGAGGCGGAGAACAACTACGAGCGGTATGCCTCCCTGCTCGAGGAGCGCGTCATCTCCCAGGACCGCCTCGAGCAGGCGCAGACCCAGCGGGACGGCGCGGCCGCCGCCCTGCGCACGGCCAGGTCCCGTCTGAACTTCGCTGAGGTCACCTCGCCCATCGACGGCATCGTCGAAGAGCGCTGGGTCGAGCCCGGCGAGTATAAGGGCATGGGCAATCAGCTCATGAGCATCGTGGACCTGTCGACCGTCGAAGTGGCCGCGCTCGCGCCCGAGCAGGAGGTGGCGCGCCTGTCCGTCGGAATGGACGGGGAGTTCCAGCTCGAGTCGACGGACGAATGGCTCAAGGGGCGCGTCAGCCGCATCAGCCCGTCCACGCAGGACCCCAATCGCTTCTTCGACGTGTTCTTGAAGGTCGAAAACAGGCACGCCAGCGCAGGCTGGCTCATGCGGCCGGGAATGTACGCGGAGGTGCGCTTCCCGCGCGAGCAGACCGTGCGGTGCCCGGCCATCCCCGACTACTGCGTCGTGCTGGAAGGAGACGCGCAGGTCGTCTACCTGGTGCGGACCGCCACGGAGCAGGCGCCGGTCGAGACCCCGGTCAGTCCGGAGAAAGCGGCGGCAAGGAGGGACTTCATCGGCAGGATGCAGCGCGGCCTCGATCGAATGCGGGAGTCCGGCGCCGCCGTGCTGCGCAAGATCCGCAGCCAGGAGGGCGAGGTGCAGGAGCAGGCCGAGTCCCGCGAAGTGGAGGTGCAGGTCGCGCGCAGGCTGGCCGTGCGGGAAGGGCTCCGCGCGGAGGGCTTCGTCCAGTTGATCGGCGACCCGGTGGGCGAGAGCGAGATGGTCATAGTCAGGCCGCGCGAAGCCATACGGGACGGGGCGAAGGTCCAGATCGTTAGCGGCGAGGGCGAGGGATGATCGAGGCACTGATCCGGCGCCGCGTTCTGACCACCGTCCTGGTGCTGATCGCTGTGATACTGGGCGCGCTGGCCTACATGGGGCTCGGCGTGCGCCGCTTTCCGCAGATCGAGTTCCCTATGATGACCGTCGTGACAGTCTACGAGGGCGCGAGCCCGGCCGAGGTCGAGACGGAGATCACCAAGCGCATAGAGGACGCCGTCGTCACGGTATCGGGCATCGAGCACATAACGTCCAGCTCCCAGCAGGGCCTCTCGCTGGTCTTCATTGAGTTCGGGCTGGACGAGAACATCGACATCAAGGCCGTCGACGTACGGAACAAGATAGACCGGATCACCTACCTCCTGCCCGAAGGGGCGCAGGATCCGATTCCGGAGAAGTTCGAGGTGGGCGCCTTTCCGATCATGGACCTGGCGCTCTACGGCCCGCAGGACGCCAACGTGCTCTACCGCGTGGCCGATGAGGACCTCGAGCCCCTGCTGTCCCAGATCCCCGGCGTGGCCGGCGTGGCCCTCGCCGGAGGGCAGCAGCGGGAGATTCACGTGCTGCTGGAGGCGCGCAAGCTCCGCAAGTACCGCCTGCCCGTCGGGTCCATTGTTGCCGCGCTGCGCGCGTCCAACGTGGACGTGCCGGCCGGCCACATCACCCAGCAGGGCCGGGAGTACGTGATCCGCACGCCCGCTCGCGTGAAGCACGTGGACGAGATCGAGGAAGTCCGCGTGCCGACGGCGGGCGGCGGCATCGTGACCGTGGGCGACCTTGGCCGGGTGATCGACACCTACGAGGACAGGCGCACGGCATCGCGCTTCGACGGCCAGGACGCCATCGTCATGTCCATCCAGGCGCGAAGCGACGCGAACGAGGTGGAGGTGGCGGACGGCGTGCGGGCGCTGCTGCCCAAGCTGGACCAGTTCTTGCCCGAGGGCGCGAAGATCGAGATCGCCCGGGATACCTCCGGCTACATCGTAGGGGCTCTGGCCAACGTCGGGACGAACATGCTGATCGGGATCGTCCTGACCGCCGCTGTCCTCTACCTGTTCCTGAGGTCGCTGCGGGCGACCCTCATCGCCGCCATTGTCATGCCGACGGCCGTCGTGGCGGCGTTCGTCGGCATGAAGGCTGCGGGCTTCACGCTGAACATCATCTCCCTGACGGGGATGGCCATCGTCATCGGCGTGCTGGTCAACAACGCCATACTGATCCTGGAGAACGTCAACCGGTTCATGGACCGTGGCCTGGCCCCGACCGAGGCGGCAGTGGCCGGCACGAAGGACATCTCCGTGGCCATCTTGGGCTCCATGGCCACGAACCTGGTCGTATTCCTGCCGATCGCCTTCATGGGCGAGATCATCGGCCGGTTCTTCAAGGAGCTGGGTCTGACCGTGGTGTTCGCCACCGTTGTATCCCTGCTGACCTCCTACTCGCTCACGCCGATGATGTGCGGCTACATGCTCAAGCCGGTCACGAACAACACGGGCAGGAACGGATTCCTGGCGGTCATTTTCGACGGCACGTTCGGCAAGCTCGCGGGTCTGTGGCAAGCGGCGTTCGAATTCAACAAGCGGTGGTATCTGCGGCTCCTTCGCTGGTGTCTGCGCCACCGCTGGACCGTGGTTCTGGTGACGTTGGCCGCGTTCGTCGCTTCGCTGGGCGTTTTCTCGATCGTCGGTTTCGAGTTCATGCCCTCTTCGGACGAGGGACGGTTCCGCGTCGCAGTGGAGGCGCCGGTCGGCACGCCGCTGGAGGTTACGGACGCCGCCGTTCGCCAGGTGGAGGAGCGCATCCAGGGGATGGGCCGTTGGGGCTCGGGAGGAAGGCCTCTGCTGAAGGGCTACACCGTCAGGGTGGGACAGGTAGCCGCGGGCTCCAGCGGCCGGACCTCAGGCGTCGACCTTGCCGAGATCGCCGTCACCGTCGTGGACCGCCAGGACAGGGAGCAGAGCCTGGACGAACTGCTGAACCGACTGCGGCGAGGCCTGGCCGACATTCCGTCGGTGAGAATCACGGTGGGCAAGGAGGCAGGCGGCCCGTCCCAGGCGGCGATCAGCATCGAGATCACGGGCGAGAACCTGGACGAGTCGCAGCGGATTGCCGACCAGATCATGGGCATTGTGGCGAGCGTGCCCGGCACGGCCGACGTCACAAAGTCCTGGCATACCGGACAGCCGGAGGTCCGCGTGATACCGCGACAGCAGGAGGCCAACCGCCACGGGGTCGACGTGCGCACGCTGGCCGACGAGGTCCGCACTTACGTGGAGGGACGCACGGCGTCGCAGTTCCTTGACCGGGACCAGAATTACGACATCGTGGTCAAGCTGCGGGAACAGGACCGCCAGTGGGCGTCGGACGTCGAGCGCATGTTCATTAGCTCTCCCGCGACCGGGCAGATGATCCGCATCGGCCAGGTCGCTGAGATGCGCCAGGAGGCCGGTTCCGCCCTGATCTCGCGCAAGGACAGGACCCGCCTCATCACGGTGGACGGCAACCTGACGGGCGAGCGGCCCCTCGGCAAGGTCCTGGGCGACGTCCGCCGCCTGGTCGACGAGCAGGTCGTCCTCCCCCAAGGCATCTCCATTCGTTACGGCGGCCAGGCGGAGATGATCAGCAAGAACTTCAAGGAGCTGTTCAAGGCGATGGCCACGGCCGCCGCCCTCACCTTCCTGTGCATCGCCGGCATCATCGAGTCCTTCGGGTTCGCGCTCATCATCATAGCTGCGCTGCCGATCTGCCTGGTGGGCGTCTCGCTCGCGATGCTGGTCGGCAATGTCACGGTCAACGTCTTCTCCCTGATGGCTATGGTGATACTGGTCGGGATGGTGGTCAACAACGCCATCATCGTGGTGGACTACGCTTCCCGCGTCCAGCAGGAGGGCCGGTCGGCGATGGAGGCCATCCTGGAAGCGTGCGACGTCCGCTACAGGATGATTATCATGACCAACCTGACCACGGCGGTGGCGCTGATCCCGCTGTCGCTGGGGCTCGGCTTCGGTGGTGAGATATTCCGGCCGCTGGCCGTCGTGCAGATGGGCGGGGTTCTGGCGGCCGCATTCCTGTCCCTGCTGGTGATACCCGTCGTCTACGTCACGTTCCGGCGCGGCAAGCAACCGGCGAAAGACCAAGCGTGACGGGGCGGCACACCGGGCGGCCTGGGGGCCCGGGCTCGGCCGCGCGTCACAGGTCCGACTCGCTCTCCCCCCAGGGCTGAAGCTCTTCGACCGGCACCTCGACCTGGGTCTCGCCCACTCTGACCTTGACGCGTTCGCCGCTGCGGTCCACTCGCTCGACCGTGCCCCACCTGTGCATCTTGATCACGTAGACGTCGTCGCCGGGCTCGAGCGCCCTGGCGAGGCGATGGCCTTCCAGCAGGTCCGAGACGCTCTGGAGGCACTCGGTCAGGCCGTCCCGCACGTCGCGCAGGCGCTTGGCCACGGACTTGTGGCTGTGGCGCAGGTCCTCGTAGAGCCTGTCGGCCTGATCGCGCAGCGGCTCCAGCTTCTCGCGCATCTGGAGCCCGACGTCGGCCCCGCGTCTTTCCTCTTCCGCTTTGAGCCGGGCCAGCGTTCGCTCGTACTCGCTCTTCAGCCTCTGCGCTTCCTTCTCGAGGTAGGCCATGCGTTCGCGCCGCGCTTCGGCGTCCCGGCGCACCAGCCGCACCTCCTCGAGCACGGAGCTGTACTCCCCGTGCGACTCCGCGTCGAGCAGCGCGCGGGCGTCGGCCAGCACGTCCGCCGACAGGCCGAGCCGCTCGGCTATCTCCAGGGCGTTTGAGCTGCCCACCGCGCCCACGGTCAGGTGATAGGTGGGCTGGAGCGTCCGGATGTCGAAGTCCATGGAGGCGTTCTCCACCTCCGGCCGCGCCGTGGCGAACGTCTTCAGCTTCCCCAGATGGGTCACCACGATGGCGGAGCATCCGATCCTGACCAGCCGCTTGAGCACGGCTTCGCCGAGAGCGCTGCCCTCGGCAGGATCGGTTCCCGCTCCCAGCTCGTCCAGGAGCACCAGGCTGTCGGGCGTCGCGGTGCGCAGTATGCGGATGATGCGCGACATGTGGGAGCTGAACGTGCTCAGGCTCTGCTCCAGGCTCTGCTCGTCGCCGATGTCCGCGTAGAGGGAATCGTAAAGGGGCACGCTTGCGTGCGTGGCGGGCACGTGCATGCCGGCCCGGGCCATCAGGCACAGCAGGCCGAGCGTTTTCAGTGCGACCGTCTTGCCGCCCGTGTTCGGGCCCGTGATGACGAGCACGCGGAAGTCCTGCCCGAGGCTGACGTCCAGCGGCACCACCGCGTCGAAGTCCAGGTCGTCCTCCCCCGGCGCCGGCCTCTCCTGGGGGCGCGTCAGCCAGAGCAGCACCGGGTGTCTTACGTCCCTGAGTTCGAGGGACTTCGGCCCGGCCAGCCCCGGTCTGCACATGTGAAAGGCGTTGCTCATCAGTCCCTTGGCCCGCACAAGGTCCACGTCGCCCAGGCCGTCCACAGCCGTCTTTATGCCCTCGCACTCGGCGCCCACGTGCCGCGTGAGCTGCCACAGTATCCTGCGCACCTCTTCCTCTTCCTCGGCCACGGATGCGCTCAGGTCGTTGCCGGGCTCGATGATCTCCATCGGCTCGATGTAGAGCGTGGCCCCGCTGTCCGAGGCGCCGTGCACGAGGCCCTCGACCTCATGCTTGCGGTAAGCATCGACCGGCAGCACGTAGCGGTCGCGGCATATCGTGGGATTCTGGTACTGCAAGTGGGGGCGCACGTTGGGATGCTCTATGAGGCGGCGCAGGATGCTCTCGATCTTCTTGCGCAGGGCCTGAATGCGGCGGCGCACGGCCCTGAGTTCCGGGCTGGCCCCGTCCAGCACCATGCCCGTGGCGTCCACCGAGGAGCGGATGCGTTGGACGAGTTCAGGCTCGCGGGGGATGGACTCGCCTAACTGCGCCAGGGCGGGAAAGCTGCTTCCGAGCCGGCGAAGCGAGTTCGCGACCCGGTCGGCGGCGTCCATGCACTCCGCGATGCGCCAGAGGACGGAGACCTCCAGCGGGCCGCCTCCTGCTGCCGCGCGCTCGACCGGCGTCGTCACGTCCTCGACCGGCCCCAGCGGCAACGTGAATCCCTCGGCGAACGCCCGCGCCATCTCGGTCGTCAACTGCAACGCGTGCTCGATCCGGGAACGATCGTCCAGCGGCAGAAGCGCCTGCGCCTTGCGTTTGCCACGCGAGGTGACGGCGTAGCTGGCAAGGATCTCCCTTACCTTGCCGAACTCCAGCACCCTGAGCACGTCGGTATCCATTGGTCCTTTACATCCTGAGGGGCAGCGTCAGGCGGTCCTCCCCGGGCTGGGTCCGCATGACGGCGGGCCATTCTACGCCAACGGGGAAGCGCGGCGAAAGGGGAGGGGGGCGCTGCCTGAAGAGCGGGCTCTTCGGGTCCCTCAGGGCCGCAGCGGCGGTTGCCGCTGAAGCGAACGCGGAGCCCGCCCCGGCTGCGTGGAGTCGGGGCACGGCGGGGGCGGGGTGGCCGTGCGGCAGGCCTGAAACGGCGCGTCAAGCTGCCAACCACGAAATGCAACGGTGAAGCTCGACTAGGATGCATGGAGGCAAGAACCGTGCAGGCTTCCCTTGAAGGTCTAAGGACCTTTAGGTATACTGGTTGTTGAGAATGAATATCAATAGCAACAAAACGGCCGCCCCGCGCTTGTCTGCCCTCAGCCACTCGCTCCTGGCGGCCTTCGGTGCATATCTGGCCAGCCGTGGGCTGCGCTTCACCGCCCAGCGGAGGTTGGTGCTCCAGGAGGCCTTCCGCAGGCCCGGTCACTTCACCGCCGAGGAGCTCCACGGGGAGTTCCGGGAGGCGGGCAGCAGCGTCTCCCTCGCGACGGTCTACCGCACGCTGGGCCTGCTGAGCGAGGCCGGCCTGATCAAGGAAGTGCTCCAGTCCCGCGGCATGGCGAGCTACGAGACGGCCTTCGGCCAGGAGCACCACGATCACATGCTGTGCATCCGGTGCGGGAAGGTGATCGAGTTTCGCGATGACAGCATAGAGGACCTGCAGCGCAGGATCTGCCGCGCGCACGGCTTCACTGCTACGGAACACCGCCTGGGAATCCGCGGGGTCTGTCGCGAATGCCGGGCCGCCGAGCAACCCGAGGACGCATGAATGGCAATGACTCTCGACATGCTGGCCGCCGGGAAGAGCGCCGTCGTCGTCAGCCTGGAAGGGGGCCGGGGAATGATGGCGAGGCTCGACGCAATGGGAGTGCGCTCCGGCAAGCGCGTCCGCATGTTGAGCTCGCAGTTCATGGCCGGCCCCATCACCGTCCTGGTCGACGGCCGGCAGGTCGCAATGGGTCGCGGGATAGCCAGGAGGGTCGTGGTGCAGCCGGTGGACTGAGCGAATGGCCCGAGACGAGTCCAAGAGCGTGACGGCGGCGGCGCAGCGCACCCGCGTGCTGCTGATGGGCAACCCCAACGTGGGCAAGAGCGCCGTCTTCTCCCGCCTGACGGGCGCCCACGTCATCGCCTCCAACTACCCCGGCACTACGGTCACCTTCACCGAGGGCCGGATGAGGGTCGGCGAACGCATCTTCGAGGTGATCGACGTCCCTGGCACCTACACCCTCGAGCCGACCAGCCCCGCCGAGGAAGTGGCCGTCGAGATGCTCAAGGACGACGACATCGTGGTGAACGTGGTGGACGCCACGAACCTGGAGCGCAACCTGAACCTGACCCTCCAGCTCCTGAACCGCAACGTGCGCATGGTCGTCGCCTTGAACATGTGGGACGAGGCGCTCGAGCATGGCATCAGCATCAACGTGGGGCGGCTGGCCGAAAGGCTCGGCGTGCCGGTCGTGCCCACCTGCGCCATCAGCGGCGAGGGCATGAGGGAGCTGCGCGACACGCTGGAGCAGGCCCGACGTTCCCCTGCCGGCTCCGCCGACGAAGACAAGTGGGTGACCATAGGCAACATCGTGGACGAGGTGCAGCAGGTTGAGCACCGGCATCCGACGATCGGCCAGGAGCTGAGCCATGCGACCGTGCATCCCGTCGTCGGGCCGATATTCGCCCTCGTGGTGCTGGCCGTCTCGTTCGAGGTCGTGCGGCTCATCGGCGAAAGCCTGATCTCCTACGTGGCGGAGCCGATCTTCGATGGCCTGTGGCAGCCGCTCATGCAGAGGCTGTCGGCCGCGCTGGGCTCGGGGGGCATGGTCCACGACATCCTCGTCGGCCAACTGGTGGGCGGTCAGGTCAGTTTCGGGGAGTCCTTCGGCGTGCTCACAACGGGGCTCTACATACCGTTCGCCGCCGTCCTGCCCTACGTGTTCTCCTTCTATGCAGTGCTTGGCATCCTGGAGGACAGCGGCTACCTGCCGAGGCTCGGCGTGCTGGCGGATAATGTGATGCACCGCCTCGGGCTTCATGGCCTTTCCATCGTGCCGATGCTGCTCGGCCTGGGATGCAACGTGCCGGGCGTGCTGGCGCTGCGGGTGCTGGAGACGCGCAAGGAACGGTTCATCGCCGGCACGCTCCTGGCCATATGCGTGCCGTGCATGGCCCAGACGGCGATGGTTGCGGGCCTGCTCGGCCGGTACGGCGCCGCGGGCTTCCTGCCCGTCTTCGGAACGCTCTTCCTCCTCTGGATCGCCCTGGGCGCCATCATGAAGCGGCTCATCGGCGGAACGACGTCCGAGATCCTGCTGGACATTCCGCCGTATCGCCTGCCCTACTGGAACGCTCTGCTCAAGAAGCTCTGGATGCGCATGAGCGGCTTCCTGAAGGAGGCCGTGCCGTATGTGCTGCTGGGCGTGCTGATCGTGAACCTGCTCTACGCCTTCGGCGTCATCGCCGCCTTGAGCGGGCTGTTCGCCCCTGTGATGTCGACGGTCCTGGGGCTGCCGCCGGCGGCGGTGGGGGCGTTGGTCGTCGGCTTCCTGAGGAAGGACGTGGCCGTCGGCATGCTGGTGCCCCTCGGGCTGAACCTGAAGCAGCTCGTAGTGGCCAGCGTGGTCCTGACGGCCTACTTCCCGTGTGCGGCGACGTTCGTCATGCTCTACCGCGAGCTGGGCGCCAGGGACATGGCGAAGTCGGCCGCCATCATGCTGGCGGTGGCGTTCGGCGCCGGCGGCCTGCTGAACCTCGTGATGACGGGCCTCGGCCTCTAGCCCTGCGGCCGTTGGCCAGACCGACTGTCGCCCGTGCAGGACAGCAGCAGCCTCCGGGCGGCCTGCGCATTCCGGGTCCGCAGGATGTCCCGTATGCTGCGGACGCATGCCTCCTGTTGCGCGTCGAAGATCACGGCTCCTCCGCCCCGGCAGTGCTCGATGAGGCCTTCGTAGGGGCGAAGCAAAGCCGCTTCGAGCAGCCCCATGTTGGCCTTCTCCTTTGCTGAGATGAAGACGGCTTCGCACGCGCGCAGGTCCGCCGGCGGCTCGAGCGGCGGCGGCTCCCCTTCGAGCAGGTCGATCTTGTTGCCGACCAATATGGCCCGGGCGTTGCGGTTCAAGTCTGGCAACCAGGCCACAAGCGGCCCCGGACCTTCCGTTACGTCCCAGAGAAGGAGCGCCACGTCGCAGCTCGAAGCGAGCTCCGCCGCGCGCTCCATCGCCCGCCGCTCCAGATCGTCCTTTGCGGCGCCGATGCCAGCGCAGTCGAGCAGCTCGAACGGCACGCCGCGCAGGGAGACGATCTCGGCCACAACGTCCCGCGTCGTGCCGGGCTCGTGGTGCACGATGACGCACTCCTCCTCCAGCAGCGCGTTCAGAAGCGTGGACTTGCCGACGTTGGGCGGGCCCAGCAGCGCCACCCGCGGCGGCCGGAGGAGCGCGCGGCCGAGCCCGGCCGTATCGAGCAGCTGGTCCAGCCGCGTCCGGGCGTCTTCGGCGCGGCCGCCGGCCAGCAGGTTCCCCAGCGCCGCCAGCTCCCGGCTCAGGGCGCCGTCCGCCTGATGAAGGAGCATGGCCGCCGCCAGGCGGGTCGGGGCGCGGGGGAGGCACGCGAGCGCCTGGGCCCTGATCCCGTCTGGGGCCAGAACGCGTTCGTCGCCGCTCGGCTGAGGGGCCAGGTCGCGCCAGGCGACCACCTTCGCGCCGGCCTCCTCGATGCGGGCGAGCACGGCCCGGAGGGCCACGACGCCGCCGTGACAGTTCACGTCGAACCGGGCCTCTGCGGCGGCGTCGTCCCCGGCCAGTCGGGCGACGACGACCTCGTCGAGGACCTTGCCGTCGCGCCGGATGGTCCCGTGCGCTATGCCGCCCGGCGGGAGCCGGCCGGCGCTGCGCCTCGTGCCGCAGAACACGGCGTCCAGGACCTCGGCCGCCCCTGCGCCGACCACGGCGATGATGCCGATGCCGCCTTCGCCGAGGGGCGTGATGATGCCGGCGCGCGTGCTCGCTTGAGGCGTGTCGTCGGGCATAGGGGCCGGCCTCCGGGGCCAGAGCTTGACGGACTCCGGCCCATTCTATACCATCAGGCGGAGGGCTTCACGCGGACCGTCGGCGGGCTTGCCCTGTCCGGATCGGTGCAGAGGACCATGATCGTCATCCTCAAGAGAGGCGCCACCGAGGAGCAGGTGCAGCTGGTCTCCGCGGCCATCGAAGATGCGGGCTTCAAGGCCCACGTCTCCCGCGGGGAGGAGCGCACGATCATCGGGGCCATCGGCACGTCTCCGGAGATGCGGCCGCACCTGATGGAGGTGTTCGCGGGGCTGCCCTTCGTGGACCGCGTCGTGCCCGTGCTGAAGCCTTACAAGCTCGTCAGCGTCGAGGCGCGGGCTGGGCGAAGCGTGGTCGAGGTGGGCGGTGTGCCGGTCGGCGCGGGCCATTTCACGGTGATCGCCGGCCCGTGCGCCGTCGAGAGCGAGGCCCAGATCATGGAGGCCGCCCGGGCTGTCAAGGAGGCCGGAGCGCGGCTGCTGAGGGGCGGCGCGTACAAGCCTCGCACGTCGCCTTACGACTTCCAGGGCCTGGGCGAGGACGCCCTGAAGATGCTGGCGGCCGCGCGCGACGAGACGGGTCTGGCCGTCGTGACCGAGGCCCGCAGCCCCGGCCACGTGGAGGCGGCCGCTCGCTACGCCGACGCTATCCAGATCGGCGCGCGCAACATGCAGAACTTCGACCTGCTGACCGAAGCCGGGCGGACCGGCCTGCCCGTCGTGCTCAAGAGAGGCCTGGCCGCCACGGTCGAGGAATGGCTCAAGGCCGCCGAGTACGTCGCCAGCGTGGGCAACCTGAACGTCATCCTCTGCGAGCGGGGCGTGCGCACCTTCGAGCAATCGCTGCGGTTCACGCAGGATCTGGCCATCGTGCCGGTGGTGCAGGAGCTTTCCCACCTGCCCATCATCGTCGACCCGTCCCATGCGAGCGGCAGGCGGGCGCTGGTGCCGCCGGTCTGCCGGGCGGCCGTTGCCATCGGAGCGGACGGCCTGCTGGTGGAGGTCCATCCCGATCCGGACCGCGCCCTGTGCGATCCGGCCCAGCAGCTACGCCCCGAGCAGTTCCGCCGCGTCATGGAGCAGGTGCGCGACCTGGCTGAGGTCATGGGGCTGACGGTCTGAATCCGCGTCGTTGGGTCTCCGTTCGTCCGATCCGTCGCGAGTGAGATAGGCGCATGCAGGACGAATGCAGGAGGGAAGTGCTTCCGAACGGGCTCCGCGTCCTCGGGGTGGAGAACGCGGCGCTGCACTCTTTCGCGTGCTCCGTCTACGTGCGCGTCGGGCCGCGCTTCGAGTCGGGCGAGCAGACCGGACTGACGCACTTCCTGGAGCACATGGTGATGCAGGGGTCGGAGAACTATCCCACTTCGAACGCCATCATGCGCGGCGTGGAGGACCTGGGCGGCGTCGTGGACGGGGCCACCTACCCGGAGTACCTCGACTTTGGCTTCGGCGTGCACCGAAAGCATTGGCGTAAGCTCATGGACATCGCCGGCGACGTTCTGCGCCATCCGCTCTTTGCGCCCGCCGCCGTCAGAAAGGAGAAGCTCGTCGTCGCTCAAGAGACCTCCCACCATCGCGATAGGGACGGCCGCAACATCAGCGCCTCGGAGCTCGGTTACTGCCTGTTCTTCAAAGGCCACGTGGACGAGGCCGGCACGCGCGGCACACCCGAATTGCTCGAGCGCTTCGACGGGGAAGTCGTCGCGGGCCATTACCGCAAGTTCTTCACGCCGGACAACATGGTGGTCTGCCTGGCGGGCGGGTTCGACTTCGACCAGGTGATCGAATCGGTGGCGGCCTCCTTCGGAGAGATGCAGCCCGGCGCAGGGCCGAACCTGCTGATCCCTCCGGCCGCTGCCGACTCGGCGCGGTGCTTCTATCGCACCACGGAATCGCTGCCCGTGGCGGAGGCGCTGCTGTGGCATCGGGCCTACGGGCTCGGCGACCCGCCCCTGGACGCAGAGCGCGCCCTCAACCACGTGCTCGGCGGCGGCCTGAGTTCGCGCCTCTTCGCGCGCGTCAGGGAGGAACTGGGCCTCGTCTATGACATCGCCAGCTACATGCAGGGCTACACCGACACGGGCAGCGTGGACGTCTTCCTGAGCGTGAGCGTGGAGAACCTGGCGCAGGCCGTGGGCGCTGCGCTCGAGGTCGTGAGGCAGACGGCCGGGGAGGGCGTGACCGATGCGGAGCTGGACCGGTACAAGGAAAGCGCGCGCTGCGGGATGGAGATGCTGTGCGACCACCCCACCCACCTGGCGGACTGGTTCGGCAAACAGGAGCTTCTGCTCGGGCCTGACGGCGTGACGACGCCCCGGCAGTACGTCCAGAGGCAGGAGGCCCTCACCCTCGAGCAAGTGAAGCACGTGGCGGAGCAGGTGCTGGTGGCCGCGCCGAAGGCCCTCATCGTCGTGGGACCCTATGGCGACCAGGAGCGGGCGCGCCTGCGGGACCTGTTCCCCGCCGATGAGGCTCAGGCGCCTCCCGCCGGGTAGCGACGAGAGGCGTTCGCAGCCTGCTGGCCCGTTTGAGGAGGGGCGACGATGAAGTCCGCGCGCAAAGGAATCCTGGTCCTTGTGGCAGTCTTCCTGTTGGCGATGGGCGATGCGGTGGGAGGGAAGGCTCAAATGGCTAACGCCAAACTGCCGAAGCCGAGGCTGAAGGGCGAGATGTCCGTCGAGGAGGCCGTGCAGCGCCGGCGCAGCCGCCGGCATTTCACGCAAGCGCCCCTGACGCTGGAGCAGCTCGGCCAGTTGCTGTGGTGCGCGCAAGGGATCACGGACGCCGGGGGCCGCAAGCGCGCCGCTCCTTCGGCCGGCGCAACGTATCCGATGGAGATCTTCGTGGCGGTCGGGCCGAGGACGGTCGGGGACCTCGAAGCCGGCGTCTACCGTTACGTGCCGGCCGGGCATGAGCTGGAAGAGGTCTTCGGGGGCGACATCCGCGCGGAGATCTCCGAGGCCGCGTTGGGGCAGGACTTCCTGGAGTCCGCCCCGCTGGACATCCTGATGGCCGCCGACTATGGGCGGACTTCCGGCCGGTACGGCGAGCGCGCCCCGCGCTACGTCCACATGGAAGCGGGCCACATCGGCCAGAACGTCTACCTCCAGGCGGAAGCCCTCGGCCTCGGCACCGTGGCCGTGGGCGCGTTCAGGGACGAGGCGGTGGCCCGGGCCTTCCGGCTGCCTTCACACCTGGTGCCGCTCTACCTCATGCCGGTCGGGCATCCGGGGTGACGCCGGGGCGAAATCGCCGCGGAAAAGGGATTGCAGCGCGGCATCTGGCTCGCTAGAATGGGACTACCGGGGCGGTCGTCGACTGCCGGCACCTGGTTTCTCCGGCTGGATTTCCATCTCATTCTGAGGGGACGGTCTACACTCAGGAGGACCCGGATGGACAAGGGAAACGGCGTGGCAGCGGCGGTCCTGTTCGAGGAGAGCGGCCTGACGTATGATGACTTCATCTTGCTGCCGGGCTACATCGATTGCCCCCTGAACGAGATCTCGTTGGAGACGAAGCTCACGCGCGGCGTCGCCATCAAGATCCCCGTCGTCAGCTCTCCCATGGACACCGTGACCGAGGGCCGCATGGCCATCTACATGGCGCTGCTTGGCGGCATCGGCATCATCCACTACAACAACACGGTGGAGGAGCAGGTCGCGGAGGTCAAGAAGACCAAGCGCTTCGAGAACGGCTTTATCATGGACCCGGTGGTGCTCTCCCCCGAGCACCGAATATCGGACGTGGACGCGATCAAGCGGGAGCACGGCTTCGGCGGCATTCCCGTCACCGAGAACGGCGAGGTCGGCGGCAAGCTGGTCGGCATCGTGACGGGACGGGACATCGACTTCGAGCCGGACCGCACCAAGAAGCTGCGCGACGTCATGACCACGGACCTCGTGACGGCCCCCGTCGGCATCACCCTGGCCCAGGGCAACCGCATCCTGCGCGAAAGCAAGAAGGGCAAGCTCCCCATCGTCGACGAGGACGGGAACCTGGTCTGCCTGATGAGCCGCACGGACCTGCGCAAGAACCAGGACTTCCCGCTGGCCAGCAAGGACGAGTCCAAGCAGCTCCTGGTCGGCGCGGCCGTCGGCACGCACGCGGAAGACAGGGACCGACTGGAGGCCGTCGTCGAGGCCGGCGCCGACGTCGTCGTGCTGGACAGCGCACAGGGATTCTCCAGGTTCCAGGTTGACATGATCCGCTGGGCCAAGGGCAGGCACCCCGAGCTCCAGATCATCGGCGGCAACGTGGTCACCACGGAGCAGTGCGCGGGCCTGATCGAAGCGGGGGTGGACGCCCTCCGCGTGGGCATGGGCTCCGGCTCCATCTGCATAACGCAGGAGACCGTGGCCGTCGGCCGCTCGCAGGCGAGCGCGGTGTACTACTGCTCCCGGTTCTGCTGCGAAAAGGGCGTGCCCGTCGTTGCCGACGGCGGCATCACGTCCATCGGGCACGTCGCCAAGGCGCTGGCCGTCGGCGGCTCCGCCGTCATGCTCGGCTCCCTTCTGGCCGGCACGGAGGAGGCCCCTGGCGACTACTTCTACGAGAGCGGCGTGAAGGTGAAACGCTACCGCGGCATGGGCTCGCCCGAAGCGATGGCCGCCCGCGGCGCCAGGCGCTACATGGAGCGCGACGAAAGCATCAAGGTCGCCCAGGGCGTCAGCGGAACCGTCGTGGACAAGGGCTCGGTCATCGACTACGTGCCCTACTTGATGCAGGGCCTCAGGCACGCCCTCCAGGACGTCGGATGCAACTCGGTCGCCGAGGTCCACGAGGCGTCGGGCGCCGGCGGCATCCGGTTCGAGAAGCGCACCCCTTCCGCCCGCGTCGAGGGCGGCGTCCACAGCCTGCACTCCTTCCAGGAGCCCCATCGCTTCGGCCGGTCGCAGAGCTGAGCCCCGTCCTCTGCTGCGGCCACGCCCGGCGGGCGTTCTACGTCTTGATTCTGCCTCCCTGCCGGTCGTAACCTTTCTTTGTGTCCCTGCTCGCGCCAGCGGCGGGGGCCCGGGTTACGGCGCGTTTGTCAGCCGCAGGTTTGCGGACCGCAGCGGGAGGAGTCTCCAGTTGTTCAGTCAGCGGCTCAGCATCCTTCTATGCGCGGTGTTGCTGGCGGGCCTGACGCTTGCGGCCCGCCTGGCGCAGATCCAGCTCGGCTGGAGCCACCTCTTCGTCAGAGAGGATTACACCCGCGCCAGCGGCAGCCACCTGGTCGAGACGGTGCGCGGCGGCATCTACACCGGTTGGGGCACGCCGCTGGCACAGCAGGTGCCCGCCTTCGGCGTCGGAGTGCACTTCGCCAAGCTGGCTGAGGACGACTGGAAGCGAACGGTCTCGCAGTTGTGCGGCGTGCCGGTTGAGCAGCTCACGGCCAAGGCCGACGAGATACGGCGAGGGGTCGAACACATGGAGGCCCTCGTGCAGGCCCGCCAGATGCAACGCGAGGGACGGGCCGACATCCGCGTCTCTGAGCGCTACCAGTACCATTGCGTGGTCGAGGACGTGTCGCCGCAGGTGGCCGCCCTCATCCGCACGGAGCCCGGCCTCCTGCCCGAAGTCCGGGTCGGCGGCAGGCGGATGCCGGCCGTGGTGGTGCTCGAACGGACGCGCCGCGAGTACCAGAATGGATCGCTCTGCCCGCACGTCGTCGGCCGCCTCGCTCCGGTCAGCCCTGAGACGTGGGACAGGCTTGTCGAGGAGGACGTGGCGTGGACGACGGGTGAGCCGTTCTCGCAGATCACGGGCCGGTATGCGATGGACGATTGCCTCGGCGTCAGCGGCGTTGAGAAGTCCTGCGAGGCGCTGCTGCGCGGCAGCCGCGGATACGTGCTCAACTACCTGAACTTCGGCGTGCTGACCGTGGGGCGCAGATCGGTCGAGAGCCCGCCCGAGCGGGGGCGCGACGTCTACCTGACGATCCGGGAGGACTTCCAGCAGGCGGCCAACGCGGCGCTCGCCCGCGCCGCCTCGGAGGAAGCGCTCGACTTCAAGAGCGGCGCCCTCGTCATCATCGACGTCAGGGACGGCGCGGTGCTCGCCGCCGCCACGTATCCGAGCTATGACCTGGGCACCTACGGCGACGACTTTGAGAAGCTCCGTGCCGACCCCCGCAGCCCTCTGCTCTTCCGCCCCTTGCAGGCGGCGCTGCCGGCGGGTTCGGTCTACAAGGTCGTCACGGCCACGGCGGCGCTGGAGGAGGGGGCGATCACCGCCGCGACGACGTTCACGTGTCACGGCTCGCAGGTCTTCGGCAATCGGTCCTGGGAGTGCGTGTCCACGTGGGGCCACGGCACGCTATCGCTCGTGCCGGCCATCGAGCATTCCTGCAACGTCTACTTCTACAACACCGGCCTGAGCGTGGGCGGGGAGGCGCTGGCGCGTTGGGGCAGGGCGTTCGGCCTCGGCATGCCTACCGGCGTTGACCTGCCGTACGAGCGGCGGGGTCGCATCCCCGAGCCGAGCAGCATGTTCGGCACGCTCAACCTGTCGATCGGCCAGGGCCAGCTTCTCTGCACCCCCCTCCAGGTGGCGAACATGATGGCGGCCGTGGCGAACGGTGGCAGGCTCTACACTCCCCACTTCTTCGACCACTCCAGGGACGCGCGCGGCGACGTCGTAGAGGCCTATCAGCCCAGCTTCACCCTGGTCCCCGCGAAGGAGGAGACCCTGGCGACGGTGCGGGAGGGGCTGCGGCTGGCCGTCGAGAGCGGCACGGCTCGGGAGGCCCTGCTCGACGCATTCCGTGCGGCGGGAAAGACCGGCACGGCGGAGACGGGCGTGACGGGGGTCTACCACGCCTGGTTCGCCGGCTACGCCCCCTGTGACGAGCCGAAGATAGCCTTCGCCGTGGTCAACGAGCGGACCTCCCTGCACGGCGGGGAGGTGGCCGTCATCGTGCGCTACGCCCTCGAGCAGATCTGGCAGGAGGAGGACCTGCTCCTCTATTGAAGCTTTCCGAGCCCCAGAAACAGGCTCTCTGCGAGAACCTCGGGTGGAATTGCCAGAAGCCCGAGCGCCGCACCTGGGGGGGGCATCATCCTCTCTTTCCTCAGACTGGCCGGCCTGGAGTTGTGAGAGAATGGCGTCTATTACTTGCCTAAGGTGCTGTTGCAGAACCCGCTCCGTCGGCCCGAGGCCGAGCGAGAGCGCCGAGGGCAAGGAGGCCGAAGAAGGCGATGCAGGGGCAGAGCATCGCCGATGCAGGCCGACACAGATCATCGGCGCTCGCAGCCGGCCGAAGCCAGGATGGGGTTCTGCAACAGCGCCTAAAGCTCAATAGGGCCTCATCCTGACCGTCACCGGGATAGTCGTCCAGCCCAGCATCCTGCACGCCGCCAGTCGCAGATGCCCCGCGACGACATTGTACTGGCCGTCTTCCCGTTCCAGGACGACGATCGGCTGGAGCAGGCCGACCTCCTGGATCTTCTTGGCCAGCTCTTGCACCTGGACTGCGTTGTCAGGCATGGCAGCCACGCCGGAAGGATCGTGGAGGCGGTCTATCTGGACCTCGCTCTGCTCCGGAGGACTCTCGGCCGCTGCTGCCAGACGTGGGCCGCCGACCCTTAGCCCCGTGCGGTGGGAGAACACGTAGGGGATCGCAAAATCCACGTCGGGATGCTTCTGGAACTCGTCGAAGATACGTTTGGTGATCTCGTAGACGATGCGCGGCCTGTCCATGGCCAGGGTAATGTAGCGCAGGCGCAGATATATCCCGTAGTCATACATGTCGGCCCGGATGTACGGTTTGGTGCCGGTCTGCTGAATGATGTCCCCGGTGACTTCGCTGGCCGCGTTCATGAGGATACTCTCCGCCTTCGCCCAGTCGGAGTTGAAGGTGATGCGGATGATGACCTCGTCCAGCACGTATGCGGCGCCCTGCTGAGGCGTGTAGTTGATGACGACGTTGCCGAACAGCATGGCGTTGGGGATAAGGACGTATCGCCCGGCGGCTTCCTCGCTGCCCACGGTGCCGCCGACTTGGTTCATGACCGTATACATCATCCCTATCTCAGTGATGTCGCCTATAAGCCCCCAGGCCGGAAGCATGACGCGGTCGCCGATGCGGAATGGCCTCTTCAGATTCACGAATACCCAGGCGGCCAGGCCGCTCACCGGCGCCTGAAGCGACCAACCCATCAGCAAGCCGGCAAAGCCCGCCACGGCCGCCCAGGAACCCCTAAGCTTGCCCATGTAGCTCAGGAACATGGCGAAGACCACGATTATCGCCCCCGCGCGCAGAAGCCGTGCGAGCATGTGCACCTCGCTCGGCGCTCCCTTACGGGCCCGAATGCGCAACGCCATAACCAGAACGCTCAACTCGTATAACGTCCCCACGGCGGCAATCATGCCCAGGAAGGCGGTAAGGCTCCTATTCTCCGAAAGCATGTAGAGCGTCACACCGTGCGCATCCAGCGCAAAGAACGCGGCCGCCGCTCCAAGGAAACCCAGTAGCCAAAGGGCCGTTGTCTTGAACATCTGTCGTCTGACCTTTGAAGGTGATGGAAGGGAGAGACTACGCATGATAATGGCTGGTGCGGCCCTTGTGCAACAGTAACCGTCCGGCGGAGGCCGCCTTCCCAATCCTCAAGCAGCAGGCGATGCGAAGGCTCAGCATCGCCGAGCCTACTCCGCCGACACTGCTCTGCTGACACTGCTCTGCGAAGCTTGCTACGCAGTGCGAAGCAGAGAGCTACGCAGTGCGGAGCAGAGAGCAGCTTCGGCTGCGAAGGCTGGATGCAGCCCGACGCCGCAAGGTTGGCGCTGCAGCCGGCCGAAGCCAGCAGAGGTCTTGCTAGGGGCTCTCAGGCCGGTCGGCGTCCCATTGGAGGTCCTCGGCGCGAAGCTCTACGGACGTGCGGCCCTGGTACGTGTTGATGACCGGCTCGAAGGCGAGGGCGAAGGGCTCGCCTTTGCGGGCGCGCAACTCGTCGATCCAGTCCGCCCGGCGCATGGCGATGACTCGAAGCGTGGTCCGGTCCTGCCGCACCATGAAGGCCAGATGGTTGCCGTTGCTGCCCACGATGCGGGGGCTGCCGACGAGTTGCAGGTCGCAAGCCGCGAACAGAGGCTCCGGGTTGCCCTTGCCGAACGGCTCCAGCAGCTTGATCTCCTTGACCAGCGAGAGGTTCAGCGAGCCGAGCTCGACTTCGCCGTCGAGCGCCAGTTCCGGCACTGCCGGCTCATGGCCCAGCGCCCCGCGTGCGCGTTCGCTTACCAGCTCCGTGAAGGCCGGCAGGTTCTCCGCGCGAAGGGACAGGCCCGCCGCTCCCTCGTGGCCGCCGTACCTCTCGAGCAGGTCGGCGCACGCCTTGACCGCGTCGAGGAGGGAGAAGCCGGGGATGCTGCGTCCGCTGCCGTGCAGCAGGTCGTCCTCAGCGGCGAAGACGAAGGCCGGCCGCCAGTACGTCTCTGCCAGCCGCGAAGCCACCAGGCCGACGATCCCCTGGTGCCAGTCGGGACTGGCCAGCACGATGCAGCCCTGCCGCTCCAACTGCCCGCTCTCGGCCAGCAGCGCCTCCGCTTGCCGAAGCGCGGCGTTCTGCGCGCTGATGCGCAGTCGGTTCTGCCCCTCGAGGTGCTCGGCCAGGTCGGTTGCGTGGCGCTCGTCGCACGTGGTGAGAAGGTCGACTGCGGCGCGGGCGTCGCCCATGCGGCCGGCGGCGTTCAGCCTCGGGGCCAGGCGGAAAGCCACGTCCTCCGCGGAGATCCGGACCCCCGGCAGCCGGCTGACGGCGATCAGCGCGTTCAGGCCCGGGCGAGAGGAGACCGTCAGCGTCTTCAGGCCGAAGTGCGTCAGCACCCGGTTCTCGTCCACCAGGGGCACGACGTCGGCGATCGTCCCGACGGCCACGAGGCACAGGGCCTCCATCATCAGGTCCTTGAACTCCTCGGTGACGCGGAGTCCGTCGGAGAGCTGCTGGCCGATCGCCCACATCAGCTTGAAGGCGACACCGACGCCGGCCAGGTTCTCGTAGCCGAAGCCGCACCCGGGCAGCTTCGGGTTCAGCACGTAGGCGGCTTCGGGCAGGACGTCCCCCGGCTGGTGGTGGTCGGTGACGACCATGTCCATGCCGAGCCTGCGGGCGAAAGCGACCTCATCGGCCCCCGAAATGCCGCAGTCCACGGTGACGACCACGTCCGTGCCGCGGTCGGCCAGCTCCTGGAGCGCCTCGCGGCTCAGCCCGTATCCTTCCTCGACCCGATGGGGTATGTAGGAATCCGCCTGGGCGCCCACGTGGGCGAAGCAGCGCATCAGCAGCGCCGTGGCGCAGATGCCGTCCGCGTCGTAATCGCCAAAGATGGCGATCCGCTTGCCCGCCCGGGCGGCGTTGAGCAGGAATGCGGCGGCCTCCATCATCGCCGGGTGCCTGCACGGGTCGTGCAGCTCGTGCAGGCTCGGCTGGAGGAAGGCCTGGGCGGCAGCGGGCTGGAGCAAGCCACGGTTGACGAGCAGGCGGGCCGTGACCTCCGAGACGTGCAGCGCGGCGGTCAGTCGGCCGGCCGCCTCGCGCTCGGGCGCCGCCAGTACCCATTTCTTGGCCATGACGCTGACAGTATAGGCAACGGGCGCCAGGGGACAAGTGACACGCCGGTGGTCGCCTTCCTCCCTGACGCATCCGGCGGCCCCGGCCCGCCCCAAGCACGTCATCTTGCCCATGCCGCGGCCCGGTGGGGACGCGCCGCAGGGGAGACCGTAGCCGATCTTTGTGATATACTCGTTGCAGCGGATCGGGCCGTCGGCGGAGCCGGGTGAGGGACGATGCGGGTTCTGGTGGTTGAGGACAACGAGCGGCTGGCCAGCTTCGTCAAGAGGGGGCTTCAGGAACGCGACTTTGCCGTGGACCTGGCCTTCGACGGCGAGGAGGCGGCGTACATGGGGCGCACCGGCGCGTACGACGTTATCGTGCTGGACATCATGCTCCCTCGCCGGAGCGGCTTCGACGTCATCCGCCAACTGCGCAGCGAGCGTGTCAACACTCCGATCCTTTGTCTCACTGCCAGGGACCGGCTTGCCGACAAGGTCACGGGCCTGGACCTGGGGGCGGACGACTACCTCGTGAAGCCTTTCGAGTTCGGGGAATTGCTGGCCCGGGTGCGCGCGCTGGCGCGCAGGCCGCCGCAAATGGTGCCGCAGCAGCTCCGGTGCGCGGATCTGGAGCTTGATCCAGCCACCCACCAGGTGCGGCGCGGCGGCAGGCAGGTTGACCTCAGCGCCAAGGAGTACGCGCTGCTGGAATACCTGATGCGGCGTCGCGGCAGCGTCGTGACTCGCACCAGCATCATCCAGAACGTGTGGGGCATGAACTTCGACTCGCTCACCAACGTCGTGGACGTGTTCGTGAATCGGCTGCGCAACAAGGTGGACTACCCTTTCGGGGAGCACTTGATCAAGACGGTCCGTGGCGTGGGTTACCGCATGACTGAAGCAGGGGACGTCCCATGACGCTGCGCAGGAAGCTGTTGCTCTGGTATTCGGGCGTCTTCTTCGTCTCCGCCGCCGTGCTCGTGGGTTCCCTTTACTGGCTCATCGCCCACAAGCTGAAGCAGGACTACTTCCACTACCTCCGGGACGAGTTCGCGGAGTCGCAGCGCATAGCGGCCGAGGATTTCGGCGATGAACAGAGGCTCAGGGAAGACGTCGAGATGGAGGTGATGGGCAGGAAGTACTTCCCCCTCTCCTACGAGGTCTACGACGCGGCGAGCGGGGAGTTCCTGCTGCGAACGGCGCCGGAGTGGCCGGACGGCTTGCCGCCGGATCTGGAGCCGCCGCCCGCGGCAGACGCGCGTCGCCTCTCAAAGGTGCAGGTCGGGGATGATCCGGAGGACATCGTGTTCCTGATGACCGGGTGGCTGGACGAGGTGTCACATCCGGGCATCGTTGTCCGCGTGGGCATGTCCTACAAGCGGACTTACAAGCGGCTGGCGGACCTGCGGGAGTACCTGATGTACGCGCTGGTTGCCGGCGTGCTGCTGAGCGTAGCCGGCAGTTCCTTCCTGGCCTCCCGCAGCCTGGACCCGGTGGACGAGATCGCATCATCGCTGGAAAGGATTCAGGCTGAAGGGCTCTCCGCCAGGCTTCCACAGCCCGAGGCGGCCGACGAGATCGGGCGTATTGTGTCTTCAGCCAACCGCATGCTCGCCCGGCTGGAGGGGTCCTTCGAGCAAGTGAGGAGGTTCGCCGGCGACGCAGCCCACGAGCTTAGGACGCCTCTGTCCGCGCTCAAGTGCAGACTGGAGGTTGCGCTCAGCGACGACGATGCAACCGATCGCTCCCGCGCAGCCATCGGCGACGCCCTGCAACAGGTGGACGAATTGGCGTCGCTTGTCAACAACTTGCTCTTCCTGAGCAGCCTGGACGCTGCCGACAGACCCGAGCGACCGGAGCTTGTGCACGTGAAGGGCCTTGTCGATGACGTCGGCGAAGTGTTCAGCGTGCTTGCCGAGCACGAGGGGCTCGAGCTCCACCTGGACGTCAGCGAGGACTGCTGCGTGTACGGCGACCGGACGCTGTTGCGTCGGCTGCTGTGCAACCTGATCGAGAACGCGATCCGCTACACGCCGGCCGGCGGCCGCGTGGAAGTCCGGGCCGGCCGGCAAGACGGCTTGTGCCGTATCACCGTCTCCGACACGGGCATCGGCGTTGGTCCGGCCGACATCGAGAGGATATTCGACCGGTTCTGGCGCGCTGAAAACTCCCGCAGCCGGGGTACTGGAGGCACCGGCCTGGGCCTGAGCATCTGCCGCAGGATCGCGGAGCTGCACGGGGGCACCATAGCGGCGGAGAGCGAGACGAGGAAAGGAACGGTTTTAACTGTAACGCTGCCCGCCGCTTAGGTCGGTTCCGCGCAGCGGCGTGCGCGGGGCCAGGCTCTCAGGTCGGGGCGCAGACGGGCGCCGGGCTGGGGTCTCAGGCTTTCCTGCGGCGTATTACGCCCCCGTAATCTGCGGTTTAGCGTGCCGCAACCTCGGCTTGTTAGTATAATGGTTTCTGAGCAGCCGGCCCGGGGCTCAACAGGCGGCAATCTGACTCGGCTTTGGGCGGCCCGACCCGGTCGGAAGCGCGGGTGGCCGGCGCCGATCACCCCAGGGCTTTCTGAGGCGCGAGGTACATCGTGAAGCTCGGTGTCAAGCAATTGTGGCGCGATGTGCTTACGCGTCGTTACCGGTACCGGCAGGCTGTTGGCGGGGCCTTCGGCGTGTTCCTCTTTCTGCTGGCCCGCCCGGCGGGCTGGGGCGCCCCGATCGGCCTCGGGCTGATCGCCGTCGGCGCTCTGCTGCGGCTGTGGGCGGCCGGACATGTCGTGAAAAGCCAGCGGCTGGCAACTCAGGGACCTTATGCGTTTGTCAGACACCCCCAGTATTTGGGGAACACGCTCGTGGCGATTGGCCTTTGCGTGGCCACAGGCCACGTTGAGGGCATCGCTGTCTGGGGCACCGTGCTCTACCTGTTCTACCTGCCCGCCATCTGGCGCGAAGACGCCAAGCTGGAGAGGCGTTTCGGGGCCGACTGGCGCCAGTGGCAGCGGGAGACTCCTGCCCTCGTGCCCACTCGATGGCCGGGGATCAGTCCGGCCCTGGATCTGAAGGAGTGGTCGCCCGGGCAGGCGTTGCGCAACGGCGAGTTCGTCTGGGTGTTTCTGCTCGCGGGCGGGCTGTCCTACTTGTATTGGCTGAGGGTATAGTCAGGCTGATCTCTTGCAGTAAGCCTCGAGAAGAAGGGAGCGGACCGCGGTGCGTGCCCGGACTGTTGGCAAGATTGCGATTGGCACAGCGGTGGCGATCTGCGTGCTTGTTGCGGTGATCTACGCCCAGGCCTCCCCGGACCCGGATCGGATCTACAGGAGCTTGCGGTCCGTCACCTACGCCATCCTTGCATTGACCTTCGCGGTTCTTTATCGTTACTTTGAGGACTAGGGATGCCGGGCTGGTCGGGGGATGGCTCCGGCCGTTCGACCGTGCAGTTGGCCCCGCTGGCGCGAGCCTGAGACGTGACGGGCGCCGGTCACGCCGGGGTTCCCGCAGGTGGTTCTTGCAGCCAGGCCGAACAGGAACGTCGGGAGTGAGCGACAAGCCGCACGAGAAGAGCGCCGTCGCCGTCACCATCGTCATCCCGGCGTACAATGAGGAGGCGGTAATCGGCGCGTGTCTTGACGAGCTGGCTGCATTGATGAGCGCTCAGGAGCAAGGCACTTACGAAGTGATCGTCGTGGATGACGGCAGCACGGACCGCACCTTCGAGGTGCTCAAAGAGAAGAAGCAAGCGATGGCGGAGTTGGTGGTCCTTCGTTTCGACGCCAACCATGGGCAAACGGCGGCGTTCGACGCGGGCTTCAAGGCCGCCCGCGGCAGGGCGGTCGTCACAATGGACGCCGACATGCAGAATGATCCTGCCGACATCCCGAGCCTGCTCGAGCACCTGGACCGCTGCGATGTCGTCTGCGGCGTGCGGCGCAGGCGGCGGGACTCGATCGTGCGAAGGGCCTCCAGCCGCATCGCCAATTGGGTGCGCAACCGGCTGACCGGCGAGCAGATACGCGACGTGGGCTGCTCACTCAGGGCGTTTCGCGCCGAGGCCCTCCAGGGGCTCAAGCTTTACAACGGAATGCACCGCTTTCTGCCTACCTTACTCAGACTGGATGGCTGGCGCGTGACCGAGGTGCCGGTCAACCACCGTCCGCGCAAGGAGGGCAAGACGAAGTACGGCATCCGCAATCGCCTGTTCCGTGGCCTGCGCGACCTGTTCGCCGTGCGGTGGATGCAGTCCAGGTGGCTGAAGTACCGAATCGCGGAGCGCATTGAATGAACTGCCTGCTCGTATTCGCGCAGACGGCCGCTGAGCGCGGCTCCTGGTGGCCGGAAAGCACTTTCGGCCGCTTCTGGGTCTTGTTCGGGTTCCTGGCTCAGGCGGCGTTTAGCGGCCGGTTCCTGGTGCAATGGATCGCCTCCGAGCGGAGGGGCAGGAGTTACGTTCCTCCCGTCTTCTGGTACCTGAGCGTGGTGGGCGGCCTCATGTTGTTCTCATACGCGGCCTTCTGGAAGCATGACCCGGTGGTGACGGTGGGGCAGGCCACCGGCATCGCCGTTTATGTGCGCAACCTGATGCTGCTGCGCAGGGAACGGAGACCAGTGGAGGAGCCGGGTGGAAGCCAGGCCTACAGCCACGAATGAGGGGGGGGGCTTCTGGCTTTCAGCCGGGGTGATCGTCGGGCTGGTCTGTGTGGTCACCGTACCCGCTTTGTTCACGCGCGACCTGTGGAACCCGGACGAGCCGCGCTACATGGAAGTGGCGCGGGAGATGGCCGTAACCGGCGATTACGTCCTGCCCCGCCTGAACGGCGAGGTCTACACGGAGAAGCCGCCCGCGTTCTTCTGGCTCGCCGCGCTGATGTGGCGGGGAGGGCTTGGCTTCAACTCGGGGCGGATCCTGACGGCGCTGGCCGTCTGCGGCACGCTTCTGGTCCTCTACGCCCTGTGCCGGGCGCACCTGGGGTTGGGCGTGGCGTTGCTTGCTGCCGGGGCGTCCCTCAGCTGCATGCTCCTGCTCTGGTTCGCTCAGATTGGGGTGCTCGATTGCCTCCTGATGCTCTTTGTGACGGTTGCACTCGTCCTGGGCTACTTGGCGCTTCACGCCTCGTCGAAGCGAATGGTGCTGTGCTGGCTGGGGTGCTACGCGGCCATGGGGCTGGGCGCCCTTACGAAGGGGCCTGTGGGATTCCTCGTGCCGGCCCTCGTGCTTCTGCTCTACGCCGTTCTGGATCGACAGCGCATCCGTGCCGGCGGGGTCGTCCACGTTGCGGGCTTCGCGGTCTTCGCCGCGGTCGTGCTGGCGTGGCTGCTGCCGGCGATCATGGCCGGCGGGCCGGATTACACGCGCACGATCCTGCTCAAGCAGAACATCGGGCGGGCCGTAGGGTCATGGGCCCACCGCAATCCGTTCTACTACTACCTGGTGCGTTGGCCTCTATACTTCCTGCCCTGGTCGCCGCTGCTGGTGCCTGCTGTGGCGGCCGCTTTCCGACACGGGCGGCGGCAGGGGGGGCTGATCCTCCTCGCGTTGCTCTGGCTCGTGGTGCCGTTTGCGTTCTTCTCGCTTATCTCTGGCAAACGCATCAACTACGTGGTTCCCACTGCGCCTGCCGCCGGCCTCCTGTGTGCGTGGTATGCCAGCCGCGTGTCAGGCCCCGTGGGATCGGCCCGGCTGGACAGGTGGCTGTTCGGAGCCGTCTTCGGCACTGTCGGCGTGCTTGCTCTGGGCGGAATGATTGGGGCGCTGGTCGCGCCCGCGATTGTGCGGCACATCTATGAGGAAGACCGCCTGACCCGGGAATTCGCATCCATGTTGACGCCGGCGCGTCTGACGGCGGCGGTGGTGATGCTCGCGTTGCCGGTGGCGATAGCTGCCGTGTCGGCACGGCGGCCGCCTCGGCGGAGCGCGGTGCGGGCGTGGGCTGTCGTGGCGTCTATGCTGCTGCTGGCGCTTCCCGTGGAGTTGTTTGTGATGCCGGCGGTTAACGTCGCGAAGTCCGGCAGGCCTTTCGGCGAGACCGTCAGGGAGTACGCCGCGGGCGGCCGGCCCGTCTATCTGTATGGCAACGACTTCTCCGGTGTCTACAACTTGTGGACCGGCCGCATCCGGATGCCCGAATTGTACGGGGAGGCGGACCTCAAGGCACGGCTGGCCGATCCGCGGGCCTTCGTTGTGAGCGACCTGAAGCGATTGCGCCTCGTCCTCACCCCCGAGGAGCTGGCGCGCCGCGTCGTGGCGGAGGAGCGCATCGGCCACAGGGTGATACTCCTGCTTCGAGGCGGGCCCGCCGAGGCCGACGGCAGTTCGCAACTGCTCTCCGTTGAGGCTCCGGGTGCGGCGAGGGAGGATCCTGGCTGATGGTCTGCGATGGCTCGACGGCAGCGGGCGCAACCGCGCAGACCGGGGAACGTCCCGATGTGCGTCCGCCCGCGCGGCGTGGCTCCCGTCCGGGGCTCGCCCTCTGGTGCGTCGGCGCGGCGATACTGCTTCTAGTGACTGCCCTGCTTCTGTCCTCTGTCCTCTACGATGTGCCTCCTTCCGTTGTTCCGCCGGCCGGCGAGGTGCTGCAAGGTTCTGCGCCGTTCCGTTTCGCAATCGTCAGCGACAGCCGCGGGAATCAAGCCGTGTTCGAAGAGGCCCTGAGTAGGATCAAACAGGACGACATCCGGCTCGTCCTCCACGCGGGCGACATTGCCAACGGCTACAGGCGTCGGGATTTCGACTGGGTGCTGCACGAGCTGGCAGAGGAAGATCTGCGCGTGCCGTTTTGCCCTGTGCCGGGCAACCACGATATCGACCGGAACGCGCCGGACCACGATGACGGCTACAAGCTCTACGGCGCGGCCTTCGGACAGCGGCGCTACTGGTTCTCTTACGCCAACGCGCTCTTTGTGGCGTTCGACGATGCGACGGGGCGATGCCTGCCGGACGATCTGGAATGGCTGGATCGCACCCTCGATCGGCTCCGGAGCCAATACCGGCTCTGCTTCGTCTACATGCACGTCCCCCCGCGCGACCCCCGTCCGGACTCGTGGCACTCGCTGGAGCCCGCAGACGCGGAGAAGCTCATGGACGTCCTGAGCAGGCACGACGTCACGGCTGTGTTCGCCGGACACCTGCACTACTACGCCGAAGACGAGATCAAGGGCATCCCCATCTATATCACGGGCGGCGCGGGAGAGCATAAGGAAACCGGCGAGCCGCATCACTACCTGCTCTGCACGGTCCGGGCGGATGGCTCCTATGACGTTGTAAGGCGGGATCTGCCGCACATGTCCGATGACGATTACCTGGAGTACGTCTTGCGCGCGGAGTTCCCGCACAGCATTGTGCTGCTGGCCAGTTGCGGGCTGATCCTGGTGGGCCTTATCCTTACGCTCCGCAGTGCAGGGGGGTCGTCCGGGCGGGACTGAAGCCGCCGGCGCCGCGTTCCTGCCGGGGGCCGGCTACTCGGGCAATGGCAGCGGCTCCACCTGGTCGGCCACGATGCTGGCGGCGCCGTGCTGCTCCTTGACCGTGCCCGTGACGCGGTAACAGCCCGCCCCGCCTATCCAGCGGCCACACCTGCGATACACGTCCGGGAACACCACCGCCTCCATCACGCCGTGGCGGTCCTCCAGCGTCAGGAACTCCATGTATTCGTGTTTGCGCGTGACGGCCCGCCGCGTGGTGACCAGCCAGCCGACGACGGCGACCTTTCGGCCGGCGTTCTTCTTCACGTCGAAGCTCGGGGTGACGCCGCTGCGCGTCAGGTCCCCGTCCCAGGCGTCGAGCGGATGGCCGGAATGGCTGAAGCCCAGTATCTTCAGTTCCCATAGCACCCGTTCCCACAGAGGGTAGGGGGGCTGCTGGGGCACCGGCACGGGCGCGGCGTGCACGGCGGCGGATTCGAACAACCCTTCGACCCGGGCACGGCACGCCCCGCCATGCGGCGGGCAAGCGGTGCTCCTACGCACGTACCGCGCACCATCGCCCTTGCCCCTGCGCAGGATGCGGTCCACCTTCATCATCAGCGTCGGGCGGCTCAGGCCGAACGCGTCGAACGCGCCGCACAGGATCAGGTTCTCCAGCTCCTCGCGGGCCAGGCGCACGCGGGCGCAGAAATCCTCCAGCGACTCGAAAGGCCGGATCGTGCGCTGCTGGAGCATCTGCTTGATGGTGGACGTGGCCAGCGACTTGACGAACTCCAGCCCCGGCCGGATCGCGCCGCTGTGCCCCGGCCCGCCCGCAAGTTCGGCCCGGCATTCGATGTCGCTTCGATTCACGCACGGGTTGAGCACCTTCACGTTGAAGCGACGCGCCTCCTCCAGGTATGTGCGCGCGTCGTAGAAGCCCGCCTTGTTCGCAATGACGCTGGCGAGGAACTCGGCCGGCCAGTGGGCCTTCAGGTAGGAAGCCTGGTAGGAGATGTGACCGTAGGTGCTGGCGTGTGCCTTGCAGTAGGAGTAGGCGGCGAAGCTCTCGATCTGGCGCCAGATGTCCTCGGCCACGCCGGGCTGGACGCCGCGTCCGGCGGCGCCCTCGACGAACTTGTCGCGGAGCTGTTGGAGCTTCTCGCGGGAGCGCTTCTTCGAGATGTACTTGCGCAGCTCGTCGCCCTCGGCCAGGCTGAAACCGGCCACCGCCTCCGCCACGCGCAGGATGTCCTCCTGGTAGAGCATGATGCCGTAGGTCTTCGACAGCGCCTCCGCCAGCAGGGCAGTGGGGTAGGTGGTCGGCTCCTCGCCGCGCATGCGCCGGATGAAGGCCTGCTTCATGCCGCTGCTGGACGGGCCCGGGCGGATGAGGGATAGGCCCTGGATCAGGTCCATGATGCTCTCTGCCTGGAGCATCTGGAGGAGCTGGCGCATGCCGGGCGATTCGATCTGGAAGCAGCCCATCGTGCGCCCGTGGCGCAGCAGCGTGGCCGTGCGCGGGTCGCGGTCGGGTAGCTTCTCCAGGTCCACGCGGATGCCGCGCAACTCCTGGACGTTCCTGGCGGCTTCGGACACGATGGACAGCGACCGCTGCCCCAGCAGGTCTATCTTGACCAGGCCCGTCATCCCGATGCTGTCCATCTCGTACTGCGTGACGACGATGCCCTTGGCGCTGTTCTCCAGCGCCGTGTACCAGGTGAGCGGCCGATCGCCGATCACCAGCCCGCCCAGGTGGATGCTCAGGTGGCGCGCGTAGCCGTCGATCTTGAGCGCCGTCTCGACCACGGTGTGCCACGGTTCCTCTGCGATGGGGAAGTCCGCCATCTCGGGGAAGGTCTCCATCGCCTCGTGGATGCTGGAGGCGCCGTAGCAGGGGAGCTTTCGGCTGTGCCTGTCTATCTCCTCCAGCGGCAGCCCCATCACGCGCGCCACGTCGCGGAACGCGGACCGCGCCCTGAGCGTCGAGTGCGTCGAGACCATCGCCACCTGCCCCTTCGGGTAGCGGCCGTAGACGTAGTTGATGACGTCGTCGCGGCGGCGCCAGCAGAAGTCGATGTCGATGTCCGGCACGTCGGTGCGGAACTCGTTCAGGAAGCGCTCGAAGTAGAGGTCGAACTTCAGCGGGTCCACCGCCGAGATGCCCAGGCTGTAGGAGACGATGCTGTTGGCGGCCGAGCCCCGGCCCACGTGCGGGATGCCCTCCCGTTCGGCGAACGCCACGATGTCGTGCACCACCAGGAAGTAGTCGCAGAAGTCGAGCTTCTCGATGACGGCCAGCTCCCTGTCCAGCCGCGCCTTCACCTGGCTCTCCACCTTGCCGTAGCGGCGCCGGGCGCCCGCGTAGGCGACCTCCCGCAGGTGACGGCACGGCTCGTCTATGCCGAGCTGCCCGGCGCGGGGGAAGCGCGGCACGTCCGACGTGGGGTCCAGCTCGCACGCCTCAGCGATGCGCAGCGTATTGCGCATGGCCTCCTCGCGCACGCCGGACGGCAGCCGCGCCGCCACCTGCTGGGGCGACTGGAAGAAGGCATGCGGATCGGCCAGTTCGCCGTACGGCGAGCGCCGGTCCTCGATGCCTTTCAGGTCCACGTTCTCGCGGATGGCGCTCAGGACGGCGTGGGTGCGGCGGTCTTCCCTGCGCAGGAAGTTCACGTTGACCGTGGCCGCCGGGGGGATGCCGAGCCGGTCGGCCGCGTCGGCCAGGGCCTCTCGGGAGCCGGCCTCGCGCGGCCCGTCTGCTCCGCGCAGCGTGGGGCAGCGGGTCTCGAACGAGTGCGGCGTGTCCGCGCGCAGCTCGGCATAGAGCCGCCCCTCCGGCACGACGTCCCTCAAGCGGCGGAGCAGGGAAGGGGTCGCCGTCAGCACGAAGAGGCCCTCGCAGCCGGCGGCGATGCCGGCGGCAAGGTCGAAGGGAATGCGGAATGCGGAATGCGGAATGCTGAGTGAGGAGTGAGGAGTGCGGAGCGGGCGTCCAGTGCGGACCGCGCCGTTTTCCTTACTTCCTGATTCCGCATTCAGCATTCCGAATTGCCGTCCATGCGGCGTTCCCGCCAGCTTGCGCTCGCTGACGATGCGGCACAGGTTGGCGTAGCCCGCCCGGTCGGCCGCCAGCAGCACGCACTGCTCGGAGCCGTGGACGATCTCGGCGCCGATGATGGGCTTGATGCCCGCCTTGCGCGCTGCCTCGTAGAAGAACATCGCCCCGTAGAGGCCGTTCGTGTCGGTCAGGGCCACGGCGGGCAGGCCCATCTGCGCGGCTGCCTGCACCAGCTCCTCCACGCTGAAGGCGCCCTGGAGCAGGCTGTAATTCGAATGCACGTGCAGATGGACGAAGTCCATGGCCTTGACTCCTGTGCCGTTTCCATCTATACTATACACATATATAACCCGGCTGTCAATGGCGCCGGGGACGGCCGGGCCCGAATAAGTTCGGGCCCTCCCGCGTATTGATCGCAGGGAGATGGAAGGCTTGACGTTCGGCAGGCCAGCGGGTAGCGTACGGCCGGCGAACCACAACGACACAACGTGCACGACGGCGGAAGGATCAGGCGGGGACAGCGCCAGGGAGTCGCAATAGTGAAAGCGGGGGAAGAACCGGAAGCGGCGGAAGCCGCTGAGGAAGGCGAGCGTCCGGAAGCAACCGCCCCAGCCGCGCCGAAGCGGCTGCCGGGGCTCTGGGTTATCTGCGTGTTGCTCGCGCTGCTCGGCATGTTCTGGATCTCCATGACGTTCTTCGCCACGCCGCTGGGCGTCGCCGTCTACGGCGGCATCGCCCTCCTCCATATGGGCGCGGCGGTGGGCCTCTGGCTGCGTGTGAACGCGGTGCGGTTGACCGTGATGGTCTTGTTGGTGGCTTGCGCCGCTGTCTCGGCCATCGGCTGGGCGCTCGGCGCAAAGGACAACGTGGCCGCGGCGATTCCGTTGGTCTTCTCGTTTGGGATCATGGTCTACCTGTGGCTGCGCCGTGCGCATTTCCGGACGGAGCGTGACCGCAAGCCAGGGCTTTGGTCCTGGCCTGGTGCCGCGGCTGCGTGCGTGGTGCTTGCGCTGGGCGTGGCCTCGGTGCTCCTGATGACCGTTGACGATGCCCGGAAGTCGTTGCCCGACCTGGAACTGCAAGGTGAGCCGGTGCGGGACGATGAGAACGGCTTCGTGGTCATCCAGGAGATGATGAACCGATTTCCCATAATGGACGACGAGGAGCTGAACCTGGCCACGGGCGGAAGTGCCGGCCACGGGCGGCTTGAACCAGAGGAACGTAGTGCGCTTGCGCCGCAGGTGGTGGCGAAATGGGAGCCTTGTCTTCGGATGCTCGACGAGGCGCTCAGCCGTCCGCACTTCGTCGCCAGCGGGCCTGTCGGCTTCCTTGACGCTGGCGAGTACGACGGAGACTGGTCTGTCTACTGCCGCAATCTGGCGCGCCTGGTCTTGCTGTCCTCCGATCTGGCGATGCACCGCGGAGACGCTCCAGCGGCGATGCAGGCGGCGGACAAGGCCGTTGAGTTCGGCGTCCGGGTGGCCGGGAGCAGGCGCTCAATCCTGGCGTATCTTGTTGGCCACGCCATCATGGCGCTTGGCCTGGAGCAGGTGCGGGAGGTGTCCGCTTCGCCGGGCGTGTCCGTGGACGTCCTTCACGGCGAGATTGCCGGGCTGCCCTCACCGAAGCGCGTCAAGCAAGCCCTGGGCGAGTCGCTCAAAGGGGAGCTGCGATACCAGGAAGCGATGCTCAGGGATCTGATGGACTTCCCCGCCGCCCTGGAAGCTTCAGGGCAAGGGTCGCAGCACTGCCTGGCGAAGCTTAACCGCAAGACGCCGTTCCTTAAGCTGAACATGACTCTGAACCTGCTCGGCGATTATCTGCTGGAGACGCTTGGCGGCCTGGATCACTACAAGCAGCCGCCGCCTCAGGTGCAGTTTGACAGTATCGGCGGCTTGATCCGCGAGGTGGGGCTGATTCACCTTCTGCGGAACCCAATCGGGGACGTGCTGGTCACGATGCAACCGGATGTACTGCAGGGGATGTCCGGGGTGTGCTTCCGCCTGGTGGCGGACGTTGAGCTGACGCGGATCATGCTGGCGCTGAGGTGCTATCATCTGGAGCATGGCCGGCTGCCGGAGTCGCTGGACGGGCTGGCGCCCGCGTACCTGGAACAGGTCCCCCCGGATCCATTCACGGAGCAGCCGTTCGTCTACGAGCCGAACGCCGATCCGCCGCGTGTCTTCTCGGTGGGCCCGGATCAGAAGGCGGACGAGCCCGGCGCGGAGGAGCACGACGACATCGTCGTCGAGCTCTCGTTCGCTGCGCAGTGATGCGTGACAACACGACTCAGACGCGGCAGACTGCGGAAGGCCGGCGAACCACAGCGAGCACGACGCCACGATGGAATGGAGGCTGAGGCGATGCAGGCAGGAAACACGCAATTGCACGTCGGCCCGGCTGGCTGGTCCTATGAGGATTGGGAAGGCATCGTCTACCCTGAGCCCCGGCCCCGCGGCTTCCGGCCGCCGACGTTCCTGGCCCAGTACTTCAACACGATCGAGGTCAACAGCACCTTCTACCGCCCGCCCAACGCCGGCTACTGCGAGCGCTGGGTTAAGGACGTGGCCGCCCGGCCGGACTTCCTCTACACCGCCAAGCTCTGGCAGCGCTTCACGCACGAGCGCCAGGAGCACTGGATGCGCAAGGAGGTCGAGGTCTTCCGCGACGGCATCGCCCCGCTGGTCGAGGCGGGCAAGCTCGGCGCGCTGCTCGTTCAGTTCCCGTGGTCCTTCCGCTACAGCCGCAGCAGCGAGCAGCACGTGAAGGGCGTGGTGGACGAGTTCGGCGACCTGCCGCTGGTGCTCGAGGTGCGGCACAGTGGCTGGATCCAGGACCGCGCTCTCCAGTTCATCGAGTCGCTCGGCGTGGGCTTCTGCAACATCGACCAGCCGGCGTTCCGCAACAATATTCCGCTGACCTCCTACGCATTCGGCCCGAGGGGGTACCTGCGCCTGCACGGGCGCAACGCCGAGGCGTGGTTCGACAAGGACGCGGGCCGAGACCAGCGCTACGACTACTTCTACAGCGACGAGGAGCTCGATGAGATCCAGGCCGCGCTGGAGGAGATCGCCGACCGGGTCGAGCGCATGTTCGTCATCGCCAACAACCATTACCGCGGGCAGGCCGTGGCGGCGGGCCTCCAGGTCATCCAACGCCTGACGGGGGAGCGGCTCGAGCCCCCCGGCCGGGTGGGCGAGCTCTACGGCGTCTGAGGGGGGCCGTAACAGCAGCGGCCAGCCGCCGGCGCGCCGTAGCGGCGCTTCCCGGCCTTCGCAGCCGAGGCGGCTCCGGCGGAGTGGGCATGGCGCCCCGCGAAGGCGGGTGGTCAGTGGCCAGTTGCCAGAACCGGCCACGCTTGGCCGCCGAACGGCGGGGCGAGTAGGGGCACGGCGAGCCGTGCCCGAGCAGGAGCAAGAGAAGGAGTAGGGGCACGGCGGGCCGTGCCCGAGCAAGAGTGGGGGGGCAGCCGCCAAATTGCAAACTCCCCGCCCCGCGCCTATAATGGCCCGGACATGGCGCATTTCCCCACACCACGGCCCGACGTCTCCGTCGATCTGTGCGGCATACGGCTGGCCAACCCCACCATCCTGGCCTCCGGCATCCTCGGCATCTCCAGGGACATGATCGCGCGGGTCGCCGAGTGCGGCGCCGGCGCGGCCGTCATCAAGAGCGTAACAGTCCAGCCCCGCGCCGGACACAACAACCCCACGGTCATCGCCTACGAAGCCGGGCTGCTCAACGCCGTCGGCTACTCGAATCCTGGCGTCGAGGAAGCGGTCCGGGAGTTCGAGGGGATTGACGGCCTGCCGATCCCCGTCTTCGCCAGCGCCGTCGGGCAAGAGGCCGGGGAGTTCGCCGAGGTGGCGGCGCGACTGATGCCGTGCGGCTTTGCCGCCCTGGAGATACCGCTCTCTTGCCCGCACACGCCCGGATACGGAACGCTGGCGGGGCACGGGACCCCTGAAGCCACGGAGCGCATCGCTCGCGCGGTCCGGTCTGCGACCGACCGGCCGGTCTTCGTCAAGCTCTCGCCGAACGTTGAGGGCATCGGCGAGCTGGCGCTGGCGGCGCTGGAAGGCGGGGCGGACGGCATCTCAGCGGTCAACACGCTCGGCCCGGGCATGGTCATCAACGTCGAGGCGCGCGAGCCCGTGCTGGACTTCAAGGTGGGAGGCGTCTCCGGCCCCGCGCTCAGGCCCGTGGCCGTCCGATGCGTCTACGACGTGGCGACGGCCCTGCGGAAGGCAAAGAGGGAGGCCCCCATCATCGGCATCGGCGGCGTGGCCAGCGGGCGCGACGCGCTGGAGATGATCATGGCGGGCGCGACGGCGGTCGGCGTGGGGACGGCCGTGTACCAGAGAGGCATCGAGGTGTTCGGCACGATCGCCGCCGAGCTGCGGGACCTGTGCGCCCGTCTCGAGATCGCTTCAATCGCAGAAGTCCGCGGAGCTGTCCTTGACTGAAGCGCAACAGCGGCGGCAGGGCACGCACGGCGCGCCGGGTCGGGTCAGCGGGCCGAGGCTGTCGCTCCCCGTGATGCTCACGGTCACGGAGGTCAAGCGCGAGAGCACTGACGTGGTCACGCTGTTCCTCCGCAGGCCGGATCCGGGCGTGGCTGCGGCGCAGGGGCTCGACCTGAGTGAGTTCGCGCCCGGCCGGTTCTTCATGGTGTGGTTGCCTCGGCTGGACGAGAAGCCCTACGCCATCGCGTACATGGAGGACGAACGGCTGGGCATAGCGGTGCAGCAGCGCGGGCCGTTCTCGACAGCGCTGTGCGGGCTGACGCCGGGCGCGAAGGTCGGCCTGCGCGGCCCCTTCGGGCGCGGCTTCCGGGGCATGGAGCAGTATGCCGACTCGGCGCGCGTCGCCCTGGTGGGGGGCGGCTGCGGCATGGCCGTGCTGGCGCCGCTGACCGGGCGGATGCCCCGCGCCGTCATCGTGCAGGGGGCCCGAAGCGCGGACCTGCTGATCTTCCGGGATAGGTTTCCCGACCAGGTCATCTTCACGGACGACGGCTCGGCCGGGCGACGCGGCTTCCCGACCGAATGGCTGGCGGAGCGGGCCGAGGCCGGCGCGCTCGACGCCGTCTACACGTGCGGACCGGAGGACATGATGGCACGGGTGGCCGACGTGTGCCGGGCCGCCGGGATTGCGTGCCAGGCCGCCCTGGAACGCTACATGAAATGCGGGATCGGCGTGTGCGGCCAGTGCGACTGCGACGGCAGGCGCGTCTGCGTCGAAGGGCCGGTCTTCAGCCTCGAGGAGCTGGACCGGATGCCGAGCTTCGGGCGCACGAGGCGGGACAAGGCGGGCGCGCGCATCGGCGTCGGCGGCGCTGATCGCTGTCCTTCGGCTCCGCGGCCGAGGAACTGACCCGGCCGGCTCACCCACGGGGAGCGGCAATGCTGAAACCTGCACAACGGTTCCTGTCGGCCCGGCTCTGGTGGCGGCCGTTCGCGGGCGCGACCAGCTTGGAGCGTGCCGGCGTGCTCGCGGCCGGGCTCGGGAACTCGGGCGCCCCGGCGGGCTTCGGCCGCTTGGTGCTCGAGGCATACCAGAAGCATCCGACGCTGTACGCGCTCGCCAGCGTCATTGCGTTGCTTGTAGCCGGCGCTCTGCTGGGCCTGGCCACCGAGGCCGCACTCGCGTTCCTCGGATGCGAGACGGAGGCCGCAGAGCGCGTCGAATGACGTTTCGGACGGCTCCCCATGGATGCATTCCAGACATTCCTGCCTTTCGTGGGCAGGGAGTTCAGCGTGCTGGTCCTGGTGGCTATCGGCTTCGCCGTGGGGGTACTGGCCGGCTTCTTCGGGATGGGCGGCGGGTGGGTGCTGACGCCGGCCCTCTACAGCTTCGGCTTTCCCATGCAGCTCGCCATCGGCACGGGACTGGCCAACATCACGGCCCAAAGCGCGCTCGCCACCGTGAAGCACCGGAAGATGGGGAACGTGGACTTCGTCCTCGGCGTGGCGGTCGGCGTCCCCATGATGGTCGGCGTGGAGGCGGGCAAGCGCGTCGTCACGTGGCTCGTGTCCGTGGGCCTGGCCGGGACCATGGTGGGCTGGGTCTACGTGGTGCTCCTGGTGGCGCTGGCGGCCTACATGGTGCGGGACTACGTGCGGACGCTGCGCCGGGCTTCCCCCGCGCCGGAGTCGGACGGCTCTCCGAAGGCTGGCCCGAGCGACGGGACCGAGCGCAGAACGGCCGGTGGCCTCCGGGCGATCCGTCCGGCCGTCACGCTGCCCAGTTGCGGGGTCGAGGTGTCCGTCTGGCTACTGGTGGGGCTGGGATTGATGGTCGGGTTCCTGGCCGGCCTGCTGGGGACGGGCGGCGGCTTCGCGCTCGTGCCTGCCTTCGTCTACCTGATCGGCACGCCGACGCTGGTGGCCGTCGGGAGTAGCCTGCTCTGCGTCCTGCTCTCGGGGGCCTACGGCGCCTTCACCTACGGCCGGCAGGGGAGCGTGGAGATCATCGCCGTCCTCTGGATGCTGGCCGGGGCGGCCGTGGGCGCGCAGCTCGGAGCCGCCGCGACAAGGCACGCGCGCGGCCACGGCATCCGGTTGCTCTACGCGGTGATGCTGCTGCTGGCCATGTGCGGCCTGGTGATGAAGCAGCTTGCCGTGATGCCGAACGCGGAGGGGGACTCACGGCTCGCCCCTGTCGTCATATTGGGCGGTGCCGTGGTGACGTGCCTGATGATACTCGGGCGGATGGCTGCTTCGCTCATGGCCGGGGGCAGGGGCAGGGGCGTCGCCTGAAAAGGCGCCTTCAGCGGACCGCCTCGCGCGCGGCGTCCGTGGCGGCGAAGATGGCCTCCCTGAGCGCGTCGCAGAAGGCGGCGCTGTCGTTGTACTCCTCGGCGCGGACCGCAGGGCCGATCACAATCGCAATCCGCGCCCAGGGTTTGGGCACGACGAATTCGTCCCAGCTTGACAGGGTCCAGCAGGGCCGGGCCGCCAGGCCGATTGGATAGACGGGCAGGCCGGAGCGCCTGGCGAGCAGGGCGGCCCCCGGCTGGACGGAGAACTTGGGCCCGCGCGGCCCGTCGGGCGTGATTGCCGCAGTCCAGCCCGCCTCCATCATGCCCAGCATGCCCCTGAGCAACCTGACGCTCCCCCGGGAGGTCGAGCCGCGGACCGACGCCATTCCGAACCGCTCCATCACCTGGGCTACGTACTCCCCGTCCCGGCTCTCGCTGACCGGCACGCATATCCGGTAGCCCCGGAAGTGCGTGAGCATCGCCAGGATGTGCCGGTGCCAGAAGGCGACCATGCCCGGCGCCCGGCCACGGCGCACGCTGAGATGCACTCCCGCCGGATCGATGACCTCAACGTCCCACGTCGCGTGCAGCGCCCTCAACAGGCCGGCGCTGAGCCGGCCGGCGAGCCAGAACTGGATCCTGTTCCGAAGGACGGGCATGGCGGCCTCCGCCGGGGGCACGAGGCGCTTCGGCACGTCAGAGATCGACGTCGCCTGGCGGCTCGGCCGGTGCCTGGACGGCCGTCCCGCCCCCGCCGGCCTCCCGCGCGCCACCCAGCGCCCGATAGCCCTGCAGGCCGAGCCGGAGGCCGATCACGATCATCAGCGCGGCGAAGACGATCTGCAGGTGGGCGTTGGAGATGACCTGCTTGGCCCGGCTGCCCAGCTCGGCGCCGAGCAGGCCGGCAGGGAGCGCCACGGCGACGAGCAGCCACCGGATGTCCTGCCCCATGTGCCACTGTTTCAGCGCGCCATAGAGAGCCACGGGCACGATGTAGACGAGGGACGTGGCCGTCGCGGCCTTGGCGTCCAGCGCGAAGAGCAGTATCAGCATCGGGACCATGATCACGCCGCCCCCGATGCCGAGCAGGGCGCTCGAAAAGCCGGCGGCTAGGCCCACAAGCATGAAAGCGACATAGTGCCACATGGTCTCCTCCGGTGTCCTGCGTGGCGTGTGGAGCCCCCGTGAGGGGGCGGACGGGACGACGCGTAGGATACTGCCGCCCGCGCGGCGCTGTCAATCAGACGGCCGGCGGGCCGCTCCGCGGCCGCAGTGCCAACCGGCCGCGCAGATACCCCAGCCCCGCCAGCAGCCACCACGGCACGCTCAGCAGCAGCACGGGAACCGCGTAGATCCAGCCGCGCGGCCGCCAGAGGGCGCGCACCCCCCCGCGCAGGCAGACGTAACCGATCAGCAGCACGTACGAGCCCGTCATCGCCCCGAGCCAACACCACTGGCGGATGATCGCAGGATGCATCTCCCTGCCGAACAGGTCCGGCCGCCAGTCATTGCGTATCATCAGGGCTATGGCTGCGTACGCGACGAAGTTCACGATCGCGACCGGGCATTCCCAATGCAGCACGGGGATCCGCAACGCCAGGAACCATCCCCAGATGAAGAGGGCTATGCTGCAGATGACGGCGGCGGGCAGGCTCAGGAGGGCGATCGGCAGCAGGAAAAGCGAGAGCACAGCGGCCGCCAGCACGCCGCTGTTCAGCCAGCACAGGCTATAGAGCCGGTCGAGCAACGCATCCGTGCGGCCATAGTGGAAGGCCCTCGCCATCGCTTTCCTCAGGCATTTGCGATCGTCCGGCACGTTGTAGGCAGCGACGGCCTCGTCGCTCAGCACGATCGAGTAACCCACCTCGCCGGTCTTGATGGAAAGGGCGATCGCCTGGCCCGAAGCGGTCAGGCCCTCAACTGCCAGATGGTCCACGTTGGCCAGCACGCTCGCCCGGTAGGCGTCGCACAGGTAGCTGACCACCTGCTCCCGGCTCAGGCCCGCCTTGCGGCTGCGTCTCTGGCGCGGATCTATCGTGTCCAGCAGACGGGCGGCCAGGCCGGGCTCGGTCCGGTCGAGTTCGTAGCACTGGCTCACGACGGCTCCCACCTGCTCGTCCGCAAACGGCGCGACCATGCTTCGCATCCAGCCGTCGCCCACCGGAATGCAGTGGGGCATGAGCAGGATTCTGAACTGGCCGCGGGCGGCGCGCAGTCCGCTGTCCACCAGGCGCGCCAGCGTGCAGGGCTCCCGCTCCCGCATCACGCGCACTCCTTTGGTGCGGGTGGGGAGCGGCGCGTCCTCCGCGGCGCCGGGGGCGCACACGACGACCACCTCCTTGTTCGGGAAGTCCTGGCGCAGCACCTTCTCCAGGCACTGGGCGAGCAAGTGCGAGCCCGGGACAACGGGGATCACGACGGACACCAGGGAGTCGTTGATCGACTGCATGAGGGCCTGAGTTCGAGCGTGCGGTGATAAGGCTCGCAGGGCGATATTGTGCCAGGAACGGGGCGCCTGTCAAATGCGAAGGCGCCGCCCGCCGCCCTCAACGCTAGCTCGCAGGCCGCTCCGCGGGGCAGGAAGCGGACCGGCGCCGCCCTCATGCCGGCGATGGCGGGGCCCCGGGCCTTCGGCTTGTCTGAAGCCCGTCGATAGGCTAGAATGCCAGGTTCAGTTTCGGGGAAGGAGGCGGAACGGGTGCTGTACGGCGTGATAGCGGACATCCATGGGAACTTTGAGGCCCTGACGGCTGTCCTGGACCAGGTCGCGGCCGCCGATCCCGACCAGCTGATCTGCGTGGGCGACCTGGTCGGCTACGGCGCCAGCCCCGCCGAATGCGTCAGGACGGTGCGCGAGTTGGAGCCCGTCGTCGTCGCGGGCAACCACGACTGGGCGGCCGTGGGCAAGCTGAGCACCGCCTACTTCAACGCCGACGCGCGCGACTCGATCGACTGGACGGTCAGGCGTCTGTCCAGCGACGACCTGGACTACCTCCGCCGGCTCGAGCTCGTTCAGGTCACGGGCGACGTCACGGTCGTGCACAGCAGTCCTTCCTTCCCGGACTACTTCGACTACCTGCAGACGCTCTATGACGTGCGCCTCGCCTTCGGTCACATGAACACGAAGGTCTGCTTCGTCGGTCACTCCCACGTGCCGGTGATGTTCAAGGATTCGACGCCCATCAAGTACTTCACCAACGAGGACGTCTTCAAGATCCCCGACGATAACCGGGCCATCATCAACGTGGGCAGCGTGGGGCAGCCGCGGGATCTGGACCCGCGCGCCTGCTACGTGCTCTACGACAGCGACGAACACGTGGTGAGCATGCACCGCCTGGAGTACGACGTGCGGGCCGCCGCCGAACGGATGCTGGACGCGGGCCTGCCGGCCACGAACGCCGCCCGCATCATGGTGGGCCGATAGGGGATCAGGAAGCGCAGAGGCGACTCCTGACGACGTCTTCCATGACCTGACGCGGCGCGTTCCGGCCCGTCCACAGCTCGAACTGCGCAGCGGCCTGGTTGACGAACCATTCCAGCCCGGACGCCGTGACCGCCCCCGCCTCCTCCGCCTCCCGCAGCAGGCGCGTCCGGATCGGGTTGTAGACCGAATCGAACACGGCCATCCCCTCGTGCAGCATGGCGGCGGGGACGGGCGTGTCGTCCACCCGCGGCCACATCCCTACGGAGGTGGCGTTGACCACCACGTCGGGCGCGCACGCCTGCATCTGGTCCAGTCCGCAGAAGGCGGCGCCGAGCTCCGCCGCAAGCTTCTCGGCCCTCGCGACCGTCCTGTTGGCGATGGTGAGCCTGCCGACCTTCCGCCGCAGGCCGTAGGCTATGGCGCGCGCGGCCCCGCCGGCGCCGACCAGCAGCACGCTCCGTTGCCCCAGGGGCGCCAGTCCCGCGCGCCCGGCCGCCTCCTCGACGGCGGCCACGGCGGCCTCGACGTCGGTGTTGAACCCGCTGCGGCGCCCGCCCCGGATCGAGACCGTATTCACCGCGCCGATGGCGGCGGCCAGCTCGTCCACGTCATGCATAAGGCGAAGCATGGCCTCCTTGTGCGGGATGGTCACGCTGAGCCCCCTGAGGTCGTGCGGCTCGAACCCCGCCAGGAACGTCCCGCAATCGTTGACTTTGAACGGCAGGTAGACCGCGTCCAGGCCGGTGGCCTCGAACGCCGCGTTGTGCACGGCCGGGCTCATGCTGTGGGCGACGGGATTGGCCACGACGCCGTAGACGGCCGTGCCCCTGCCCGTCCGGCGGAACCTGTACATCGACAGCATCTGGTCGTAGGGAACCTGTCCCGGAGCCGAGTCCTGCCCCTCGGCCAGGCTGGCGTAGGTCAGGAAGGCGCCGAACTTGGGCGCCAGTATCCGGCTTGCCACGCCTTCCTCGCCCATGCTCAGCGCGATCACTGGCACATCTGCGCCGTGACGCTCGATCAGTTCGAGCACGGGCGGCACCTCAGCGGCGTCGTTCGCGCTGACGACGATCTTCGCCACGTCCGGCCCGGTGTCGAGGATCCTCCGAAGCAGGGCCTCCATGTCGTCGGGCGTGCGCTCGAAGTCGTGGTGGGAGACAATCCTGGCGCAGCCCCCGGGCAGGCGGCCCAGGTCGGCGGCGGCGTCGAGCTCCACGTCCACATAGTCCGCGCCCAGCTCGGCGGCGCGGCGCAATGTCGCCAGTCGCGGCCCCTCGGGCCCGTCGTACCGGCCCCCCTGCCGGACCGGGCGGTTGGTGACGATGATGGGCCGATCCTTTGCCCGGCAGATGCGTTTCAGGTCGAGCGGCCCCATCAGGTCGAGGCGCAGCTCCACCACGTCCACTTCCCGTGGCAGGGAGTGCATGGCGGCCAGTGCCGCTTCGGTGTCCCCCTGGGTGAGTGGGACGCAGAGCTTCGTCACGCGCGGTCTCCCTTCGGGTGCGGGGCCTTCGGCCGGGGAGGGCGATTATACCGCCGCTGGGGCCGGGTTTCACCCGGTGGGACCCCTCGCTTGAGTTGAGCTGCGCAAAATGCTATCATCCAATCGATTCTGCCTGAGCCGTTTAGGGGCGCATCGAAGGGTTTCCGCAATCGCCCGTTCGGGTGCTTTCGAACGCCGCAGTCCCATTTCCTCCGCGGAGCGAATGTCCGAGCCATGTCCGGTCGAATGACCAAATGGATCCTCTTCGTCATACTGCCCTTGGTGATCGCCCTTTATGCCAGTTACCCGCCCTTCGGCGTCAGGGTCGAGGAGCGGCTGGTGGAGAAGGTGGTCGCGCGCACTGCGCAGCAAGCTGCCGCGCACGGCGTGGAGGTCGGTGAGCAGTACGTTGCGAACGAGAAAGTCGTCTGGCGCAGGTTCCTGCCGCTTGCCCTGGGCGAGCGCCAGACGGAGGCCGAAGTGGTCGAGCGGCCGAACGAGGACACGATCGTCGAGCGGCAGACGACGAGCGTGCGCGGTCGCGTCAAGCTCGGGCTCGATGTGGCGGGGGGCACGGAGCTGCTCTACCAGCTCAAGCCGCAGAAGGGGGAGGAGCTGCGCGGCAAGGTCGCCGACACGATCGAAATCCTCAAGAAGCGCATTGACCCCAGCAACGTCAAGGAGTACCGCATCCAGGCGCTGGAGCACGACAGGATCCTGATCCAGATTCCGCAGGCGACTCCGGCCGAAGTCGAGCGCGACAAGAATCGGCTCGAGGAGATGGGCAAGCTGGAGTTCAAGCTGGCCGTCCCGCGCGTGGGCGGCGAGGCGAAGTTCGCCCGCTGGTACGAGGAAGCCGAACGCGGGGAGGTCCCCGAAGGCTTCACGAAGATGTACCTGGAAGGGGACTCCCTGAAGGATTACTACCTGGTCAAGAAGGGCGAGGCGGAGATAACGGGCGACCGGCTCGCTGCCGGCAAGCTGCAGGCGACCACGGACCGGTATGCCCGGCCGGCCGTCGGCTTCCAGTTCGACGGCATCGGAGAGCATCGGTTCGCCAACATCACCGAGAGCAACCGCGGCTGGGCCCTGGCCATCATCCTGGACGGCGTGCTCAAGAGCGCGCCCACCATCCAGGAACGGATCCTCGGCGCGGGCGAGATCACCGGCAACTTCACGCAGGAACAAGTGAATGACATGCTCAACATCCTGCGCTCCGGCAGCCTGCCCATGGACATCGAACTGCTCCAGGAGAGCACGGTGGGGCCGCAGATCGGGCGCGACTCCATCCGGCGGGGACTGGGGTCCTTTGCCGTCGGCGGCTTTCTGGTCCTGGCCTTCATCGCCGTCTACTACATGCGCTGCGGCATGGTGGCGGACGCCGCCATCATCCTCAACGTCGTCCTGCTGGTGGGCGTGCTCTGCGTGCTCGGTGCTGCGCTGACCCTGCCCGGCATGGCCGGCATCGCGCTGACCGTCGGCATGGCGGACGACGCGAACGTCCTGATCTACGAGCGCATCCGTGAGGAGTCCGCCGGGGGCAAGGGGCTGCGCCTGGCGCTACGCAGCGCCTACCACCGCGCCTTCACGGTCATCTTCGATTCCAACGTCACGACGCTGCTGACGGCCGTCATCCTTTACCTGATTGGCACCGGCCCTGTCAGGGGGTTCGCCGTCACCCTCTCGTTCGGCATTCTGCTGAACATGTTCACGGCCGTGGTGGTCACGCGGCTGGTGTTGGAGACGATGATCGACAGGGGCTGGCTGCGCGAGTTCAAGATGCTGTCGATGCTGGGCCGGACCGAGATCGGGTTCTCGCGGCTTCGCAGGCCCGCATACTTCATGTCGCTGACCGTCCTGGTCATCGGGCTCGTCGCGCTGGCCTTGCGGGGCTCTCGTCTGTACGACATCGACTTCACGGGTGGCTCGCTCATCCAGTTGTCGCTGGCCAAGCCGACGCCGGTCGCCCAGGTGCGCTCGCGGCTGGCCGAGGGCGGGTTCCCTGACGCAGAGGTGCAGGGGGTGCGCACGGCGACCGCCACGCAGGAGGGCGTTACCGACTTCGGCATCCGCATAAAGGGCGCTGGGCTGGAGAAGGTCAGGGAGGAAGTCCTTCCCCAGCTCAGGGCCAAGCTGTCCGCCGCCGGCCTGCTCGGCGCAGGCTCTTCGCTTGAGCCGAGCTCCGACGGCCGCGCTCTCGAGCTCGATCTCGCCAGACCCGTCGAGGAAGCGGATCTGCGTTCGGCTTTGGGCGAGCTCGTCCAGGGAGGCGCAGCGGGGGCCCCGAGGGTCATGGACGCGATCATGCCGGACGAGACCGTTCGCGGCACGAGGGTGCAGGTGGGCTTGCAGGAAGCATCCGCTCTGGCTCAACGCAGGGGGCTCTGGGATGAAGCGCTGCGAACGCTCGCGTGGGCCGGTCTGGCCGGCAGCGACTACGGCATCCGCACTTGCGAGTTGAAAGAGGAGGCCGGCGCCGGGGCGTCTGCCCCGGAGCTCGAGCTCGTGCTGGACAAGCCCATCCAGGTGGAGCTTCTGGAGACCGAGCTGGACAAGCGGCAGTTCCCCCAGATCGAGGTGCTCCCCGAGGGGCAGGACGGCGTGGCTTTCAGCCTGCGCGCCAAGCGGGACGTCCTGGAGCAGTTCCGGAAGGAGTTCCCCGCCGGGGCCACGCTGACCAGCGTTCCCCAGGCCCAGATCGACGGCCTGACGATCACGGTGAACCTGTCGAACGAGTTCTCCGAGCAGGACATTCGGGCCCTGTTCGATAAGGAGAGGCTCTCGACCGAGTACATCATCCTGCTGGGTGCGCCGAGCACGCGGTTCCGCTTCAACCTGAGCTATGAGCCCATCCGGGAGAAGATGGAGAGCATCTTCGCCGACCTGGCCCGCCGGGCCACCGGGGCCTCGTTCGAGCCCTTGCAGGACGAGGCGGGCGCGGGGGACGCCGTGCGCGTCAAGATGACGCTCGACGAACCGATGGCTTTCGCCGACGCCAGGCACTATATCGAGAGGGCGGACGTTGGGCGGGGCGCCAGCGAGCTGATCGTCGGACGGGACGACTACGCGCCGGACGTGCTGGTCGGCGAGCTGACGCTCCAGATGCCGCGGGACCAGGCGGCCGAGATACAGACGCGCATCGGGCAGGCGTTCGCCGAGCCCAGGGCCGTGGAGAAGATCGTCAGCATCGGCGCCACCGTGGCCGAGGAGACGCAGGGCAGGGCGTTGCTGGCCGTCGTCTTCGCCTCGGTGGTAATTATCCTCTACCTGGCGGTCCGTTTTCGCGCCTTGCGGTTCGGGGTCGCGGCCGTCATCGCCCTCGTCCACGACATCCTCATAACGGCCGGCATGATCGCGCTGGCCGACTGGAGCGGCGTCATGGGCAACGTCAAGATCAACCTGGCGATGCTGGCCGCTTTCCTCACCATTCTCGGCTACAGCGTGAACGACACGATCGTGGTCTTCGACCGTATCCGCGAGAACATGGCCAACCTGGGGCGTAAGACCGTCAGCGCCGAACTGATCGACGCCAGCATCAACCAGACGCTCAGCCGCACGATCCTGACGTCTCTGACTACCCTGATGGTTGTCGTCGTCCTCTACCTGATGGGGGGACCGGTGCTTCAGGGCCTGGCCCTGGCCCTCACCATCGGCATCGTCGTCGGCACCTACTCCAGCGTGTTCGTCGCCAGCCCCATCCTGCTGGACTGGGCCGGCCTCGTCTCGGGCACCCGCATGTTCTTCAAGATCGTCTTCCTTCCCGTGACGCTTCCCTTCAAGCTGCTCGGCATGGTGCTGGGCGGGCGACGGTGAGCGCCCGCTGCTTCCGCCGATCTGCGAGCCCGTGATGGAAGCCAGGATATTCGGCGTGATATTCGACATGGACGGCGTGCTGGCGGACACCGCCCGCGCGCACTTCGAAAGCTGGCTGGCCGTCGGCCGGAAGTGGGACGCGCAGATCACGTGGGAGGACTTCGAGAGCACCTTCGGCCGGCCCAACCACCAGATCATCCCCGAGATGCTTCACCGCGAAGTGCCGGACGCGGAGCTGAGGGAGATCGACCGCTTCAAGGAGGCGGCCTTCCGCGACATTATCCGCCGGGAGCTCGAGCCGCTGCCGGGAGTGGCGGCGCTGATTCGGGAGCTTCACGCCGCCGGCTTTCGGCTTGCCGTCGGCTCGTCCGGGCCGCGGGAGAACATCGAGCTCGTCCTGGACGTGGCGGGCGTGACGCGCTACTTCGGGGCCGTGGTCAGCGGATGGGACGTGCAGCGCGGCAAGCCCGCGCCGGAGGTCTTCCTGAAGGCGGCGGCCGGCATCGGCGTCGAGCCCCCGGACTGCCTCGTCATCGAGGACGTGCCCGCCGGCATTCAGGCGGCCCATGCCGCCGGCATGAAGTGCGTGGCCGTCACGACGACGCACGAGGCCGATGCGCTTGCCGCCGCCGACCGCGTCGTGGAAAGCCTCACCGAGCTCACCGTTCGGGACGTCAAGGCAATGCTGGGGCGGGATTGAGGGCCTTGCCAAGGGATTCGCGCGAGCCGCAGCGGAGCTCATCCGCTCTGCTGCGCGGGCGGCTCGGCCGTGCGGTAGACGCCGAAGTTCCGGTAGCGCCGGTATCGCTGCTCCAGAAGCTGGTCCACCGGGATCTGTTTGAGCTCCCCAAGCGCTTCGGCAAGGTAGCGGTCCAGCTCGCGGGCGGTGGCCTGCGGGTCGCGATGAGCCCCCCCGACCGGCTCCGGGATGATGGTGTCGATGATGCCGGCTTCGAGCAGGTCCTGCGCGGTCAGTTTCATCGCGTCGGCGGCCTGGGCAGTGTTCTCGCTCGCCTCCTTGGGGTCCTTCCAGAGGATGGCGGCCAGACCCTCGGGCGATATGACGGTGTAATAGGCGTTCTCGAGCATGGCGAATCGGTCCCCCACGCCGATGCCCAGCGCTCCTCCGCTGCATCCCTCGCCCGTGACCACGATCACGATCGGAACGGCCAGCCCCGCCATCGTGAAGATGTTCTGCGCAATGGCCATCGCCTCGCCCCGCTCCTCGGCGTCCAGGGCGCAGGCCGCGCCGGGCGTGTCTATGAGGCAGACGAGGGGCAGGCCGAACTTCTCGGCCAGCTTCATCTTGTGCAGGGCCTTGCGGTAGCCCTCCGGCTGAGGCATACCGAAGTTCGCGGCGAGCTTCTCCTTCGTGTCCCGGCCCTTGCGCACGGCCACGATCATCACCCGATGCTCGTCCAGCCGGCCCAGCCCCGCCACGATGGCGTGATCGTCGCGGAAGCACCGGTCGCCGTGCAGTTCCACGAAGTCCGTGAACACCATGTTGATGAAGTCCGTGGGGTGCGGGCGAAGCGGATGGCGGGCCAGCAGCACGCGCTGGTAGGCGGTCAGGTTCCGGAAGGTCTTGCCGAGCAGGCGTTCGCGTCTGCGCTCGAGCTTCTCGATCTTCGCGCTCAAGTCCTCGTGCTCGGCGGCGGCGCGCTCGGTCAGCTCGCGGATCTCCTTCTCAACCTCCATGATGGGACGCTCGAAGTCGTAGGCGAATCGGTCCTGGTTGGAGTTCTTGGCCAGCGTTTTGACCTTCCCGAAGAGCCCCCGTCGCGGCGTCAGGCCGCCATTGTAGCGGGGCACCCGTTTTGAATCAAGCCTGGCGGCGCTGTATAATCCCGGCCCGCCGGCCCATCTCGGGGCCTTGTGTGTCGCGTCCGGCGGCCGGCGGAAGGCTCCTGTCGCCCTGGGAGAGCATCGGTGGCGTTCAGCGGCCAGGATCGCCAGCACATGCGGAGGGCCCTCTCGCTCGCTGAGCGGGGCAGGGGCTTCGTCGAGCCCAATCCCATGGTCGGGGCCGTGGTCGTGAAGGACGGCCGCACCGTCGGCGAGGGCTGCTACCAGCGGTTCGGCGGCCCTCATGCCGAGGTCTTCGCACTCCGGCAGGCAGGGCCGAACGCCGAGGGGGCGACGCTCTACGTGACCCTCGAGCCGTGCGATCACGAGGGCAAGACGCCTCCCTGTGCGCCCCTCGTGGCGGGTTCGGCGGTCGAGCGCGTGGTCGTTGCGGTGCTGGATCCCACGGCGCGTCAGCCGCGGGGAGGAGTGGACCTGTTGGAGCGGCGCGGGGTGCGCGTCGAGACCGGCCTCTGCCGCGATGAGGCCGTCCGGCTCAACGCGGGCTTCTTCAAGCTCGCCTCGACCGGCCGCCCGCTCGTCATTGCCAAGTGGGCGATGACGGCCGACGGCAAGATCGCCACTCGTACGAGCTCGTCCCGTTGGATCAGCTCGCCAGAGGCGCGGCAGCTCGTGCACGAGGTGCGGGGCCGCGTGGACTGCATCGTCGTGGGGGCGCGCACCGTGGCCAGGGACGACCCGCTCCTGACGTGCCGGGACGCCGAGCGGCGGCGTGCGGCCGCGCGCCTGGTCTTGTGCGGCTCGGGCGCGCCGGAGCCGGGCTCGCAGCTCGTTCTGACGGTGGGCGAAGCCCCCGTCATCCTGGCCTATCCCCGGGGCCGGGAGCCGGCCGGCCTCCAGCAGGTGGTGGAGCTCGGGTGCGAACCGCTCCCCGTCGCGGAGGGCGGCCCGGGGCGGATCAGCATCGAGGAGCTGATCCACGAGCTGGGCCGGCGGCGGATGACCAATGTGCTCGTGGAAGGGGGAGCCGAGACGTTCGGTGCCTTCTTCGACGCCGGGCTGGTGGACCGGGTCCTGGCCTTCGTTTCGCCTCTGGTGGTGGGCGGAGGCGATGCGACGACGGCCGTCGGCGGGGTCGGCGTCGAGCAGGTCGCGGACGGTTTTGCCCTGAGGCACTGCCGGACGCGGTCCGTGGGGCCGGACGTTTTGATCGAGGGATGGGTCAGGGATCCCCTGTCGTGGGCGCCCTAGCCCCGGATGCCCGAGCGGGCCATGGACCTCGGCGAACTGCTCATCGAGATCTACCAGACGCTGCGGAGCGCCTACGGCCACCGCGGCTGGTGGCCCGGCGAGACGCCCTTCGAGATCATGGTCGGGGCCGTCCTCACGCAGCGGACCAACTGGCGCAACGTCGCGAAGGCCATTGACGCATTGAAGTCCGCCGGGGCCATGGAGCCGGCCGCGCTGTCCCGGCTCGATCCCGTCCAGCTCCAGACGCTCGTGCGTCCCGCCGGCTACTATCGCCAGAAGGCGGCGCGCCTGAAGCGGCTGGTGGACTGGCTGATCGAGCGCACACGCGGCGACCTGGAGCTGATGCAGGACGTGGCGACGGAGGACCTGCGGGAAGAGCTGCTCGCCCTTCGGGGCGTCGGGCCCGAGACGGCGGACAGCATCCTTCTTTATGCCTTCGACAGGCCGGTCTTCGTGGTGGATGCCTACACGAAGCGCGTCACCGTGCGCCACGGCCTCATTGACGAGGCGTGCGGTTACTTCGAGCTGAAGGACCTCTTCGAGTCGAACCTGCCGCGGGACGTTGGGCTCTACAAGGACTACCACGCCCAACTGGTGGAGGTGGGCAAGCGGCAATGCCGGACCAGGCCGCTCTGCGCCGCCTGCCCCCTGCATCCTCTGCTCGGTGATCCGGCGGAGGTCGAAGGCTCTTGACCGGCCCGCCTGGGCGCCGCGCGGGGCTCCCCAGACCTTGAACGAGGCAGTTGGCTTGAAGTAGAATCCCCTGACACCCTCTGGGAAGAGCCGGAGAATAGATCGCTCCCCGTCTTCCGCGCGGGGCTGCGTCGGACGGGGGAGAGCATCTGGCGATCCGCGCGCGGCGGCTGCAGCGCAGAGGGAGGCGAGGCCGACATGCCTTCGGTTAAGTGTCCTTACTGCGACAACGAGTTCGAGTGGACGAAGGCCATGGGCGAGAGCCGCGTCCAGTGCCCATTCTGCAACAAGAGCATGGCCATCTTGCGCAAGGAGAAGAAGGCGGGCACGGACCTCCAGCCGGGGGCAATCACCTCGTGGGGCACGGATGGCTTCGGCAGCGAGAAGGCCCGCGCCGAGTACGGCGAGATCAAGAAGGGCGACGTGCTTGGCGGGTTCCGCATCGAAGAGATGATCGGCGCGGGCGCGATGGCGGTCGTCTACCAGGCGACCCAGCTCTCTCTGGACAGGCGCGTGGCGCTCAAGATCCTGCCCAGGGAGTTCGCGCAGAAGGAGTCCTTCGTGCGCCAGTTCGACAGCGAGACCGACCTGCTCGCCTCGCTGAACCATCCCAACATCGTCACCATCATCGACCGCGGGCGTGAGGGCGACACGTACTTCTTCGCCATGGAGTACGTCGAGGGCACTACGCTGGGCGAACTACTGGCCACCGGGGAGCTGAACGAGGAGTTCTTCCTGCGCATCATGGAGCAGTGTGCCGAAGCCCTCGAGTACGCCCATTCCAAGCGCATCATCCACCGGGACATCAAGCCCGCCAACATCATGCTGAACGACCAGGGCATGGTGAAGGTGGCGGACTTCGGCGTGGCCGGACTGCTGGCCGAGGCGCGCGCCGATTCCGGCGGCAAACGCCGCGTGATGGGCACCCGCGGCTACATGGCGCCGGAACAGGAAATAGACGTCAGGCGCACCGACGAGCGCAGCGACATCTTTTCGCTGGGGGCAGTGATGTACCGGGCGCTGACGGACAAGATCCCCGACCACCTGCCCCCCGTGCCGCCCAGCCGGCTGAATCCCGGGATTGACCCGCGGCTCGACAGGCTCGTGCTGAAATGCCTCGAGATGAGCCCGGACCGGCGCTACCAGGACGCCAAGGAGCTGCTCGAGGCCGTTCGCAGCTTCCAGCGCGAGTTCACGCACGCCCGGGAAGTCTGCCCCCGGTGCAAGAAAGAGAACCCGGTGACGCAGAAGGCCTGCCTGCACTGCGGGGCCGATCTGTCCGAGTTGTTCGACGTCTGCCCGGAGTGCGGCGCGGAGAACCGCATCGACGTGGAGGTCTGCATGGGATGCGGCACCAGCCTCAGCCAGTTGCGCCAGCAGACCTCCGTCTGGATCAGCAGGACCGAAGAGCGGGCCCGGGAGCTCGCGGTGCGACACCACTACGAAGATGCCATCGCAGAGCTCAAGCCCGTCCTCGACGTCAAGGGCAAGGTGTTCCAGCGCGCCAGGGAGAAGGCGCAGCGGCTCATCGGCAGCTACCAGACCCAGAGGGCGGCGTACTACAAAGAGAGGGCGGAAGAGGGGAAACGCCTGGCCGGTCAGAGCGACCTTACGAACGCGCTCGCGATACTGGAGTCGGTCCCGGAGGAGTTCGCCCTGTCTGCCCACCTTCCGGACTTCGTTCGCAAGGTCAGGTCCCGCATGGACCTGGCCACGCAGAAGCTGTCCACCGTGTCGCAGCTTTTGGACTGGCGCAAGTGCGACGAGGCCGGGAAGCTGATCGACAGCATCGCGATGGTCTGGGTGGACTGCCCCGGGCTGAGCGAGGCACGCACGCGGCTGGCCCAGGCCCGCGAAACGGAGCAGATGCTGGATTACGAGCTGACCGAAGCGCAGCGCCATCTGGAGGGCGGCCAGTTCGCCGAGGCCAGGAAGGCGGTGGAGTTCGCCCGGACTACCATGCCGGACAACCCGCGCATCAAGCTGCTCGAAGATGCCATTGAGCGCCAGGAGAAGGTCGCCCTCGTCAACAAGGCGTTCGCCAGGGGCAAGGCGGCCTTCGACAAGGGCGATGTCGTGGGAGCCGTCGCCATCTGGCAGGAGGTGCGCGAGCTGCTGCCCGAGGGAGACCAGTTCCGCCAGACCATCCAGAAGAACATCGACGCGGTGCAACAGAAGCTGCGGGCGGAAACGCGCGCGAAGCGCGAAGCGGCCGCCCGCGCGCAGGCCCAGGCTGAAGCCGCCGCCCGGAAGGCCACCAGAAGGCTGACCATCATCCTGTTGATCGTCATGGCGGCGATACTGACGGTCGGCGCCGTCATCCTTTACGTCATGTTTGCGTATTAGGGGGCTCTAAGCCGCCCTGCCGGTGGCGGGCGGGGCGAACTCCTTGACAGCCGAATCCAGCCGGCTGTAAGATAGATTTTCGGTGGCGGAGTAGCTCAGGGGCAGAGCAGGGGATTCATAAGCCTCGGGTCGGGGGTTCAAATCCCTCCTCCGCTACCACCTCTCCTTTTGGCGCTGCTCCTGCTCACCCTCTCGGCACGAAGTCGGGCGCTCTGTGTCCGCGTGGCGGGCGTCGAGCGCGCTGCCAGATTGACAGATGGCCTGAAGATGCTAGCGGGGAGCGTGAGCGGTGGCCCGCGGCTGAGCGCGCCGCCCGGTGCTTGATTCATTTGCCAATCGGGCGGGAAACGGTCATAATGTCCTCTTGTGCAGCGCGGCGTCGCGGCGGGCGGATGGCCGCGAAAGCGTTTGCGTGCTGCGAGCGGACTCGGCGGAACGCTGCACAGCGCGGCCTGGCCGCGCCCCTGGCACGGGGTTTGCGCCGCGTCCGTCCAAGGGGTTCCCTCACGATCCAGATGGCACCATTGCTCAGCGTTTCTGAGGAGGAATGTCCGGATGGCGCCCAAAGAGCTGGCTTTCGGACGAGAAGCACAAGAGAAGCTCATGGCGGGCGTGACGAAACTGGCGCGCGCCGTCAAACAGACGCTTGGCCCCAGAGGCCGAATGGTCGTCCTCGACAAGGGCTGGGGCAGTCCCAGGATCACCAAGGACGGCAAGACGGTCGCTGACGACATCGAGCTGTCCGAGCGGCATGAGAACCTGGGCGCGCAGCTCCTCAAGCAGGCCGCTACCCAGACCAGCGACGACGCCGGGGACGGGACGACGACCGCCACGGTGCTCGGCGAGGCGCTCTGCCGGGAGGGCATGAAGCGCATCGTGGCCGGCTGCGACGGCATGGCCCTTCGGCGCGGGATGCAGAAGGCCGCCCAGGCCGTCGTCGACGAGCTGCGCAGGTGCAGCAAGCCCGTCAGGGAGTCCGAGGACATCGCGGCCGTGGCCGCCGTCGCCGCCAGCAACGACAAGGAGATCGGCCGGATGATCGCCCGGGCCATGGACAAGGTGGGCCCGAGGGGCGTGGTTACGGTCGAGGAGGGGCGCACCCTCGAGACCAAAGTCGAGGTCGTCGAAGGCATGCAGATCGACCGCGGCTACCTCTCGCCCCATTTCATCACGGACGAGGACGCCATGGAGTGCGTGCTGGAGGACTGCCGCATCCTCATCTTCGAGAAGAAGATCTCCAGCGCCAAGTCCATCGCGGCCGTCCTGGAGAAGCTGGCCAAGGCCGGCAAGCCTCTGCTGGTCATCAGCGAAGACGTGGAGACCGACGCCCTGGCCACCATGGTCATCAACAAGCTGCGCGGGGTCGTGAGCTGCTGCGCCGTCAAGGCTCCGGGCTACGGCGACCGGCGCAAGGCCATGATGGAGGACATGGCGACACTGACCGGCGCGCGGGCGATCTTCCAGGATCTGGGCATCGAACTGGAGGGCGTGGAGCTGAGCGACCTGGGGCGCGCCAAGAAAGTGACGGTCAGCAGCAGCCACACCACCATCATCGAGGGCGCCGGCTTGCAGAGGGACGTCCAGGCGCGCGTGCGCCAGATCGAGCGCGAGGTCGAGGCGACCACCAGCGACTACGACCGGGAGAAGCTGCAGGAGCGGCTGGCGAGGCTGAGCGGCGGGGTCGCCCAGATAAACGTCGGCGCCGCCACCGAGAGCGAGATGAAGGAGAAGAAGGCACGCGTCGAGAACGCCCTGAACGCCACGCACGCCGCCGTCGAGGAAGGCATACTGCCGGGCGGCGGAGTGGCGTTCTTCCGCGCGGCGCCCGCCCTGGACAAGGTCAAGCTGGAAGGTGACGAAGCCCTGGGCGCCGACGTGGTCAAGGCCGCGCTGGGCGTCCCCCTGATGACCATCGCGCAGAACGCCGGCCTGGAGGGCGCCGTGGTCGCGCGCAGGGTCGAGCAGAGCGACGAATACGCGTTCGGATACGACGCCGAGCGCGAGGAGTACTGCGACCTGATGGAGGCCGGCGTGGTCGACCCGATGAAGGTCCTGCGCGTGGCCCTGCAGAACGCCGTCAGCGTCGCCGGCATCGTGCTCAGCACGGAATGCCTGATCCGTGAGATCAAAGAGGAGAGGCCGGAAGGCCCGCCCGGAGGGATGCCTCCCGACATGGACATGATGTAACGTCGGGGACCGGGCCCCTGCCTGAGCCCGGACCCGAATTGGCCGGCCAAGTGAGACGCGCCGCATAGAGGTCCCCAACGTGGAGGATGCAGACGGATGGCTAAGACCAAGATCAAGCCGCTTGACGACCGCGTCGTGGTGGAGCGCCTTGAGCAAGACGAGAAGACCGCCGGCGGGATATTCCTGCCGGAGACGGCGAAGGAGAAGCCGCAGCAGGGCAAAGTCGTTGCCGTGGGTCCCGGCAAGCTGCTGGACTCGGGCGAGCGGGCCGCCATGAGCGTCAAGAAGGGCGACATAGTCGTCTTCGCGAAGTACGGCGGCAGCGAAGTGGAGCTGGACGGCAAAGAACTCATCGTCATGCGGGAAAGCGACCTGCTGGCCGTGCTTGAGGACTAGCACCGGCCGGGCGCCGGCCGGCCGACCGCGCCCCGCAAGTGCGTAACCTGGAGGAAATGACATGGCTCCGAAACAGCTGATGTACAGCGACCAGGCCCGAAACAAGATCCTCAAGGGCGTGCAGAAGCTCGCCGCCGCCGTCCGCGTGACCATGGGGCCCACAGGCCGCACCGTCGTGCTGCAGAGAAGCTACGGCGGACCGAAAGTGACCAAGGACGGCGTGACCGTAGCCAAAGAGATCGAGCTGCCCGACAGCTTCGAGAGCATGGGCGCCAAGATGGTCAACGAGGTGGCCAGCAAGACCAGCGATGATGCCGGCGACGGCACGACCACCGCTACCGTGCTGGCCGAGCTGATCTACCGCGAGGGCCTCAGGGCCGTCACCGCCGGCGCCAATCCCATGAGCGTCCGGCGCGGCATCGAGGAGGCCGTTCGGGCCGTCGTCGACGAGCTCGTCGCGAAAAGCCACCCCGTCGCCAGCAGGGAGGACATCGCTCACGTCGCCTCGATCAGCGCCAACAATGACCGCGAGATCGGCGACCTGCTGGCCGACGCCGTCGAGAAGGTCGGCAAGGACGGCGTCATCACCGTTGAGGAGAGCAACACCCTCGAGACCAAGCTGGAGTTCGTCGAGGGAATGCAGTTCGACAAGGGCTACCTGTCGCCCTATTTCATCACCACCGCGGAGGAGATGCAGGCCGAACTGCAGGACGCCTACGTCCTGATCTACCAGCAGAAGCTCAGCAGCGTCCGCGACATGATCCCCCTGCTGGAGAAGGTGGCCGGCGCGGGCAAGCCCCTGCTCGTCGTCGCCGAGGACGTCGAGGGCGAGACGCTCGCCCTCCTGGTAGTCAACAAGCTCCGCGGCCTGCTGCCCTGCTGCGCGGTCAAGGCGCCCGGATTCGGCGAGAGAAGGAAGTCCATGCTGGGAGACCTGGCCGTCGTCACCGGCGGCAGGTTCATCAGCGAGGACCTGGGCGTGAAGCTCGAGAGCCTGCAGCTCAGCGACCTGGGCAAGGCCAAACGCATCGTCGTAACCAAGGACGATACGACCATCGTCGAGGGAGCGGGCAAGCCGTCCGACATCAAGGCCCGCATCGACCAGGTCCGAATGCAGATAGACCAGAGCACCAGCGACTACGACCGGGAGAAACTGCAGGAACGCCTCGCGAAGCTGAGCGGCGGCGTCGCCATCGTGCGCGTCGGCGCGGCCACTGAGGCCGAGATGGCGGAGAAGAAGGCCCGGGTGGAGGACGCGCTGCACGCCACCCGCGCCGCCGCCGAGGAGGGCGTGATCCCGGGCGGCGGCGCCATCCTGGTGCGCTGCAAGGACGCCGTTATGAAGCGCCGCGAGCGGCTGCGTGGCGACGAGAAGATCGGAGCCGACATCATCGCCAAAGCACTCGAAGCGCCCCTCATGACCATAGCGGAGAACACGGGCCTCAACGGCGCCGTTGTCGTGGCCGAGGTGCTGGAGCGGGAGGAAGGGATCGGCTTCGATGCCAACACGTCCCAGTACGTGGACATGGTCAAGGCCGGCATCATCGATCCCACCAAAGTGGTCCGCACGGCGCTGGAGAACGCCGCCAGCATCGGCGCGCTGATGCTCACGACCGAGGCGCTCGTGACGGAGATCGAGGAGGAAGACGAGGAAGGAGGCGCCGCGACACCCGAGGGCGCAGTGCGCTGAGGCTCGTCCGCCCCGTCGCCCGGGGCGCGTCCGTTGCCGTGCTGCGGCGACGATCCCGGCGGGGCCTTGACCTTCACTGTCTGAACGCAAAGGTCCGAGGGCTGCCGTCCGGGCAGCCCTTGCATTTGGGGGCCCGGCCTGGCGGCAGAGCCTGGCCTTCGCGGAGCGTGGGTCGTCCATGGCGGAGCGCGACTACTACGAGATCCTTGGGGTCGGCTCGGACGCCTCCCCGGAGGAGATCAAGAAGGCCTACCGCCAGATGGCCCTGAAGCACCACCCCGACCGCAACCCCGGGGACCCGGCGGCCGCCGAGAGGTTCAAGGAGGCCGCCGAAGCATACGAAGTGCTCGGCAGTGAAGAAACCCGGCGCCGCTACGACCTCTACGGCAAGGCCGGCCTGAAAGGCATGTCCCTCCACGACTTCTCCTCCGTGGATGACATCTTCAGCGTCTTCAGCGACCTGTTCTCCGGCGCCGGCTTCTTCGACCGCATCTTCAGCACCGGCTTCGAACGCCGCGCCCGCAGGGGCCGCAGCCTGCGCGTGACGGTCGCCGTGGACCTGAGGGACGTGCTGGAGGGGACCGACAAGACGATCGTCCTCACGCGCGCCGAGGTGTGCGACGAGTGCAGCGGCAGGGGAGCGCCCGAGGACGGCATACGCACCTGCGCCTACTGCCGCGGCCATGGACAGGTGGAGAGCCGACAGGGGTTCTTCCGGATGCGCACCACCTGCCCGCGCTGCGGCGGGAGGGGCACCGTGATAGCGAATCCCTGCGCGCGGTGCGACGGCACCGGGCGCGTGGACAGGGAAGTGGAGGTGACGGTCCAGATCCCGGCCGGCATCGAGTCGGGCACAAGGCTGCGCGTCAGGGGCGAGGGAGAACCTTCCCCCGACGGGCCGCGGGGCGACCTCTACTGCGACCTGTTCGTCGACGCGCATCCGTTCTTCGAGCGCTCCGGGCCCGATCTGGTCTGCGAGGTGCCGATCGCCTACCCGACGGCCGCGCTGGGAGGGAGCGTCGAAGTCCCCACGCTGGAAGGCAAGCCGCACAAGCTCGACGTCCCCGCCGGGACGCAGAGCGGGGAAGTGTTCCGCGTGGCCCGGCGCGGGCTTCCGAGCATCAAGGGGAAGGGACGGGGGGACCTGATGGTCAGCGTCGTCATCGAGACGCCGCAGAAGCTGACGCCGCGCCAGCAGGAGCTGCTGCACGAACTGGCCGAGATCGAGCACGTCAACGTCTCCGAGAAGCGCAGGACCTTCCTGGATAGGGTCAGGGAATACCTCTCAGGAAAGGGAACGGACCGGGGCGAGCATGAGTGAACGAGCCCCGGGACGGTTGACCACATAGCGGGAGCGTAAGCATGAGCGACGCCAGCCATGACCGGGCCGGACCGGATCGGACCCCGGAACAGCAGGCCGAAGAGCCAGGGCAACTGCCGGCCCACGAACCGGTTACGTTGTCCTATGCGGAGCATGAAGAGCTCAAGACGCTGGCCAGGGAGCGCGATGACTACCTGAAGCGGCTCCAGCGGGCCGTCGCCGACTACCAGAACCTCCAGAAGCGGATCGAGAAGTTCAAGGAATCCGCCTACGAGTCGGTCGTCAGGTCCGTGGCGGAGGGGATACTGCCCATGGCCGACAGCCTGTCCCGCGCCCTCCGGGCGGCTGAGCAGACCGAAGGGGGGGAGCGCATCGTGCAGGGCCTTCGCCTGATGGAGAAGGAGTTCTACGGTGCCCTCCAGGGGCTGGGCATCCGACCCGTCGAAGCGGTCGGCCAGAAGTTCGACCCGCATTACCACGAGGCGGCCATGCAGCAGCAGGTCGAAGGGGCGCCGCCGAATACCGTGGTCGAGGAGCTCAAGAAGGGCTTCGTGCTCGGGGATCAGGTGATCCGTCCCAGCCAAGTGGTCGTCACGGCCGCCACCAGCAACTCCTCGCAGGGGGGCGCCGCCCCCGACGAGTCGCGCCAGGAACCGAAGGCGCAGCTAAGGGATTCGTCCGGCTTGACTTCGGACGGGCCGTGACCTAGAATGAGATGTGTGCCGCCCCTTGCGGTCGCGGCACCTGAATGTGTCCGGACGAGACGGGATTGACAGATGCCGACATACGACTACGCGTGCACGCACTGCAACCACAAGTTCGAAGTTCTCCAGAGCATAACGGCCGCGCCGTTGCGCAAGTGCCCTGAGTGCGGCCGCAGAAGCTTGCGGCGGCTCATCGGGGGCGGCGCGGGCGTCATCTTCAAGGGCTCGGGCTTCTACGGGACCGACTACCGCAATGGCTCTTCGGGCGGCTTGCCGCCCAAGGGATCCGGTTCGCGCTCGCGCAAGCCCGAGAGCGAGTCCGGCGACGGTTCGCCACCCTCCAGCGTCGACGCCGCGGAATGAGTCGCCGATCGGGCGCTGAACGCATGTGCCGGGCTGAGGGTCCGGCGCCGGACCGTACCGGGGGAGCGACCGGAATGGGCGAGGGGGAACTGAAGGTCAGGTGCCGCACGTGCGGCAAGATCGTGGTGCGTTCGCCGCGTCGCAAGGCGCCGTTCTTCCCCTTCTGCTCGGAACGCTGCAAGCTCCTGGATCTGGGCAAGTGGCTGGACGGCGGACACCGCATCGAGGAGCCCCTGGAATCCGACGCGCAGGACGAGCCGGACGCCGACGACACTGGCTGAATCCGCGTTCGCCTGGACGATGCGTGCCATTGGGAGGACAGGATGGCCAGACGCGGGACCCAGGCGGCCCCCGAGGCCACGTGGCCGCGCCGGTTTCTCTGCTGCGAGCCGGAGGCAGGGCTTCCGGGCCTGTGGTTTCCCGTGTGGCCGGTTGCCATATTCGTGGTTGACAAAACGCCGAGCGCGTGTATAAAGTGTGCGCTCGGAGGCCCCTTTCATCCTTTGCTCAGAGCGCCCTCGCAGCCGGGAGGCATGTCATGAGGAAGCGGACGGGAGACTGGCGGGATCTTTTGTCGGCCTATAGCCTCGCCTTGGAGACCAACAAGGTTTTCGTCGGCTTCTGTGCTGCCCTGCTGACGGCCCTGGTCATGTTTGGGGCCTCCCTGGCATACGCCTGGTGCGGCGCCAATGGCTTGCTCGGTCCGCTGAAGGAGGTCTCGGCGCCGCTTGCGCAGCTTGGCACTTTGGGCGGCGAGAGGCCGCTTCCGTGGCTGCTGCTTGCCGGGCGGGGCCTCACCGCGCTGCGCGATTTCCTGCCGCTCCTGGATCCCTTCTACGGGAATCTGTGCCACTTCGCGCTCTCCATCCTTACGTATGCGGCGCTGTTCTGCGTATGGGGTTACGCCGGCGGCGTCGTCTCGCGCCTTGCCGTTCTGGAATACGCCAAGGACGACCTGCCGACCCTGGGCGAGGCCCGTCAGACCGCCGGGGGCAGGTTCGCGTCGTATGTGTTTGCCCTCTGGTGGCCCCTGGTCATCATCTTGGTCTGCACTTTGATGAACACGCTGGGCGGCGTTATCGCGTCCATACCCATCCTCGGTCGCTTTCTGCTGGTCTTCCCCGGCTATCCCCTGTTGCTCATCTCCACGGGCGCGATCGTCTTTGTGGTGATCGTCAGCGTGCTGGCTCTGCCCATGGTGGTGCCTGCGGTCAGCGCGAGCGGAAGGGGGGGACTGGAGAACTGGATCGCCGCGTGCAGCTACGTGATCTACGGGTTGCGGCGGTTTGTCTGCTACGCGCTCCTGGCGGGCGTCGTCGGCCTCATTGCAGCCGTGCTCGCGTGGGCAGTGGTCGAGATGCTGATCTTCTTCATCTTCCGGACGGTGAGCTTTGGGTTCCTGGGCAGTCCGTGGATGGATTACAATGTGGTCGACGGAGCGCGGGTTCTCGTGCCCGGCACTGCGGGAGGGTGGAACGGCTTCTTCAGCTTCGTCATGTGGATCCTGCTGCTGCTGCTGCGCGGCATACCCGCCGGCTACGCCTTCTCCTACTTCTTCACGGCGGGGACGGTCGTCTTCTTCCTCATGCGCAAGTCAGTCGACAACGTCGAGATCGAAGAGATCTACGAGGAGGAGGAAGAGCTCCAGGGCGAAGACCTGGGCGCCTTCCCCGCGCAAGAGGCACCGGCGCCTGAAGAAGGAGGCGAAGCCGGAGAAGGACCTGAGTCGGAACAGGAGGAGGACGAGCCTGCCGAGGAGCCGGAAGCTCCGGAGGAATCCGAGGGGGGAGAAGGCGCAACGTAGGGGAAGGCGTGACCTCCCCTTCCCAGTGACGGTCTGGCAGTTTAGAGGGCAAGAGCGCTTGCCCTCTTTTCATTTGGGGCGCTCCCACGCGGGGTCAAGTGGGGCGGCTGACCGGCAGCCGACCGAATCGCGTTGCGAAATCCGCCTTTTCTGTTACAGTAGTGTGCGAGTGGTGATTGCGTGTTGGGGCGGACAGGCGGAGCGATGCGATGCTGATCGATTTCCACGTGCATCTCTATGACGAGCCCGGCTACGGGGAGGCGCTTGCCGAGACGGCCAGGAACCTGGGTCTGGAGCGCCTCTGCATCGCGGGCGGGGAGGGCCGATACGGCCTCGCCTCGAACGCCGAGATCCGGCGCCAGGCGGACGCCTACCCTGAGCTGTTCGTGCCCTTTGCCCACCTGGCTCTTGGTGAGGACGGCCCGTCCACGGTGGAGCGCCTGAGCCGCGTCGGATTCATCGGCCTGTGCGTCTGCACGCCGCCGGCCCCGTTCGATGACGACTCGTTCTTCGACGTGTACGAGGCGGCGCAGGCCCTGGGCATGCCGGTCGTGTTCCACACGTGCTTCCAGCCGGTCACGCCCCTTGACCGGGCCCGGCGCGTGCGCTCGGCGAACGCCAGGCCGGTCCATCTGGACACGGTCGCGCGCTGTTTCCCTCGGCTCAAGGTCCTGGGGGTGGCCCTCGGGCAGCCCTGGTGCGAGGAAGCGGTCGAGACGATGCGGCATCATGCCAACGTGTTCTTCGACCTTTCGGGCGACATCCTGCGCAGAAAGAAGGCGGACTTCTTCGAGGGCATCTTCCGGCCCAATCAAGCCTCGCTGTGGGAGACCGACGCCGGAGGCGGCCTGTGGCAGCGCATCGTGTTCGGCAGCGGAGTGCGCCACGAGGAGATCGCTTCCGTCGAGCGCGACTACCAGCGCATCTTCCGTTCGATGGCCGTCGCAACGGAAGATGCAGAGGCCGTCATGGGGCTGACGGCCGCACGTCTGCTTGGCATACCCGGGGACTCCTGAACGGCCCGGTCCGCCTCCGGTTCCGAAAGGAAGCGCCATGCTGGTCGGCGTCATCTCTGACACGCACGACAATCTTCCGAAGATCGCCGCAGCGACGGAGCTGTTCGGCCGGCGGGGGGTCGAGATGCTCTTGCACGCCGGCGACTACGTTGCGCCTTTCGCGCTGAAACTGCTGCTCAAGCCCGGCCTGCGCTTGATCGGCGTCTTCGGCAACAACGACGGCGAGCGACGCGGCCTGAGCAAGGTGTGCGCCACGCTGTACGAGCCGCCCCATCGCTTCGACCTCGGCGGGCGGACCGTTGTGCTGGCGCACGGTCCGGACGTGCTGGGCGCTGCGGCAGCGGACGGCGCCGACCTCGTCGTGCACGGGCACACGCACGAGGCGTTCGTCCGGGAGGGCCCGCCCCTGATCGTGAACCCGGGCGAAGCCGGAGGCTGGCTCAGCGGCAGATGCACCGTGGCGCTGGTTGAACTGGACACCATGCAGGCCGAGATAGCGGACCTGGGACCGCAGGAGACGATAGCGATATGAGGCCGAAGGTGGCCCTGTTGGCGCTCGCGGCTGCGCTCTGCGCCTGCGGGTGCGTTGAGCGGCGGATGCTGATCCGCTCCGAGCCGCCGGGAGCGCCGGTCTGGGTGGACGAGCAGTACGTGGGCCTGACGCCCGTGGACCCGGCGTTCGCGCACTACGGCGCGCGCCGGGTGCGCGTCGGCCCCATCCGCGACGGGCTGGACAAGGTCCGGCATCTGGAGCAGGAACGCGTCGTCGAGGTCCGCGCGCCGTGGTACGAGAAGTTCCCCATTGACTTCTTCTTCGAGGTCATCTGGCCCGGCCGCCTCGTCGACGAGCATGAGGTGCCCGCCTTCGCCCTCGAGCCGGCCGTGCCGCGCACCGCCGCCGAGAGGAGCGAGCGGGTGAAGCAGGTGCAGGAGGAGGCGGCGGAGTTCCGCGACAGGGCGTTGCGCTCGATTCCGGAGGAGCCGTAGCGCATCGCCGCGCCGCGACTGCCGCGCCCGGGCCGGCCCTCACCCGACGTCGGCAAGGGGCAGCCGCTGGCCGTACTCCGCCAGCACCCTTTCGCGTAGCAGCCGGTGCTCTGGCCCGCGAAGGCCGGGATCACCGTCCACCAGCGCGAACGCATCCTCCCGCGCCTGCCGCAGGACTTCCGTGTCGGAGAAGTCGTAGCACTTGAACTCCGGCATGCCGCTCTGCTGCGTGCCGAATAGCTGTCCCGGCCCGCGGATGCGCAGGTCTTCCTCCGCGATCTTGAACCCGTCCGTCGTCTGCGTGAGGATTCCGAGCCGTTGCTGTGCATCCTCGGTCTTCGCGTCGCCCAGCAGGAAGCAGCGGCCCGGCTCTCCGCCCCGCCCGATGCGGCCGCGCAACTGGTGGAGTTGCGCCAGGCCGAGCCTCTCGGCGTGCTGCACGATCATCACCGTTGCCTGCGGCACGTCGATGCCCACCTCCACGACCGTTGTGGCGGCCATGACCTGATAGCGCCCGCTGCGGAAGCCTTCCATGGCTTCCTGCTTGGCGGCGGGCGACATCTGCCCGTGCAGCAGGCAGCACGGATACTCGGGGAACACGCGCTCGCTCAGCTCCCGGTAGCCCTCCTTGGCGCTGGTCAGGTCGAGCTCGCGGTTCTCCTCGACCAGCGGGTAGACGACGAAGACGTTCCGGCCGCTGCGCAGCTCGTCCCGAGCCGCTTCGAAGGCCCGCTCCCATTCGCCCGGGGGATACAGCTCGGTCGTCACCGGCTTGCGGCCGGGCGGCATCTCGTCGATTATGCTCACGTCCATGTCCGCGAAGTACGCGAGCGCAAGCGTGCGGGGGATGGGGGTGGCCGTCATGACCAGCACGTCGGGCGGCAGCCCCTTCTGCCGGAGCGCCAGCCGCTGCCGCACGCCGAACCGATGCTGCTCGTCCACCACAACCAGAGCCAGGTCCTGGAACTCGACGTCCTCCTGGATCAGCGCGTGCGTCCCCACGACGAGGTCCAGCTCCCCCTCGCGCAGCGCCGCCAGGTTCTGCGTCCGCTCCCGTTGATCGGCGGCGCTGGTGAGCAGCGCGGTGCGCACGCGGGCCCGCTCCAGGAGCGATCGGAGCGTCAGGTAGTGCTGCTCGGCCAGTATCTCTGTCGGGGCCATCAGGGCCGCCTGGTAATGCTTGCTGCTCTCGGCCAGGGCCGCCAGCATCGCGTAGACGGCCACGACCGTCTTGCCGCAGCCCACGTCCCCCTGGAGCAGCCGGTTCATGGGACGCGGCGCGCGCATGTCGCCGGCCACCTCCTCGATGACCCTGTCCTGGGCCGCCGTGAAGCGAAAGGGGAAGAGCCGGCGGATGCGTCCGTCCACGTTCGGGCCGACGCGGAAGGCTATGCCCTGCGTCTTCTGCGTCCTGGCGCGGCTCAGCGCCAGCGCCGTCTGGAACGCGAAGAGCTCGTCGTAGGCGAAGCGGCGGCGCGCGGCGTCCCGCTCGTTCGCCCCGGGGGGGAAGTGGACGTGCCACAGGCCGCGCGTGACGTCGGGCAGTTGCCGTTCGCGGCAGAGCGCCGCCGGCAGCGTCTCGGGCACCTCATCGGCCGCCTGTTCGAGGGCGGCGAACACGAGGTTGCGCATGACGCCCTGCGAGATGCCCTCCGTCAGCGGATAGACCGGCAGGATGCGTCCGAACTTCTCGGACCCGCCGGGGCGCACGCCCACCTCGTAGTCCGGACCCACGATCTGCAGCCCGGCGAAGAAGCCCAGGGTGCCGTAGGCCGTGATCGTCTCGCCCGGGCGGAACCAGCTCTCCCAGGCGCGGCGGGCGTTGAACCACGTCAGCGTCAGGGAGCCCGAATCGTCCTCGACCTCGGCCTCCAGGATGCCCTTCATCGGGTTGCGCGTCGGCCTGAACCGGACGCCGGTGATCGTGCCGCTGACGACGGCCTTCTCTCCGATCTGAAGCCCCGCGATCGGGCGGGCGTGCCGCCTGTCCTCGTAGTCCCTTGGCAGGTGCAGCAGGAGGTCCCGGACCGTGCTGATCCCAAGGTTCGCGAGCAGGGCGGCCCGCTTCGGGCCGATCCCCTTGAGGTACCTCACGTCCTTGCCGAGGGCCGTCGTTGTCCGGTCGCCCTTCATGGCATGCCGGCCGCTCCTCAAGCGCATCCGTGCCGAGCGCCCCGTTCGGCTGACTATAGCAGATGGCGTGGCCGGTTCATAGCGAACCTCGGGGCTGAGACGGCCCAGGCTTTGACACCCAAACCGCCGCCACCTATAATCGCCGCTTCGCCGTCGCTATGGGGAGGTCGTCCGATGGAGCCTGCCGTCAAGGCCCTGGATCAGATGGAGACGCAGGAGTTCCCCTGGGGCAGCATAACGTGGCTGGTCTCTGGCGCGCTCGGCAGTTCGCAGACCATGACGTTCGGCCGCGTCGTCATCCGCAAGGGCCGGGCCAACGCCGAGCACGGCCACCCCAACTGCGACGAGATACTGCACCTGCTGGAGGGCGAGCTGGAGCACACGGCGGGCCCGGATGGGGCCTTCCACTTGAAGCCGGGCGACACGATCACGCTTCCGGCGGGCACGCCGCACTCCGCGCGCAGCGTCGGGGATCGAGACGCCGTCATGGTCGTCGCATACTCCAGCGCTTACCGGGAAGTTCGCAACGAATAGCTGCTGCATCAGACACCGGACCGAGGAGGCCTGGCGATGAAACTGGGCGTTTACTCGCTGATCACGCCGGACTACACGATCGAGGAGTCGGCCGAGCTCGTCGCCGAGATGGGCTACGAGGGGATCGAGTGGACGGTGGACTACCAGAACGCCGTCTGGGACGGCAAGAGCAAGTGGCACATCTCGACGGACGACCTGGAGGGGACGACCCGCAGGGCGCGCGAGGCGGCCGAGAAAAACGGCCTGACGATCGCCGGGCTCGGCACGGGCGGCGATTGCTTCGACGAGAAGCGGATCGCCCTGAACATGAAGGTCGCCAACCTCGTGGGCGCGCCGGCCATCCGCGTGATGGCCCCGCGCTACGATGGGTCCGTCCACTTCGACAAGCTGTTCTCCAGGGCGCGCGACGCGTATGCCGAAGTCGAGGACATGGCCAGGGAGGCCGGCGTGCGCGCGCTGATCGAGCTGCACCACGGGCTCATCTCGTGCAGCGCCTCCGGCACGCGCCGGCTGCTGGAAGGGCGTGACCCCGAGTGGGTGGCCGCCATGTTCGACCCGGGCAACATGGTCCACGAGGGGATGGAGAACTGGAAGATGGGCTGCGAGATCCTCGGCCCCTACCTCAAGCACGTCCACGTCAAGGACGCCATGTGGGTGCGCGACGCGCAGGGGCAGTGGACGGTCGAGCATGCCTCCTTCGCTGACGGCGTCATCAACTGGCGGGAAGTCATCGGAGCCCTCAAGAGCGTCGGTTACGACGGTTTCCTGGACCTGGAGGACCTCCGCGGGGGCTGGGCGCGCAAGCCCGTCGGCATCACGACGCGCGAGAAGCTGGAGCAGGCCTACGAGCACCTTTCGCCGCTGCTCTAGCCGGCCGCCGGGCAGGCCGCAGGGGCAGGCGGCTGTCTCCTCCGTGTGAGGTCGAACCGAATGGGTCAGGTTTGCCGGGCGATCCACGTGCCGCAGGACTACGAGGGACGACTGTTGCGCTCGCCGGTCGAGCCCGCGCTGGCCGCGTCCCTGGTACGCCTGCTGGCGCACAAGGGGGAGCCGTGGCTGAGCGACATCCGCGCGCGCCTCGCCGGAGACGGTCTGGACGTCTTCGCGGTTGCGTTCCGGGAGGGCGCGCCCGTCGCCAACGTCTGGCTCGGCTCCTCCGAGTCGTGCGCTGAGAGCGCCCTGCTGGGGCACGTGTTCACGGCCGACGAGCACAGGCGCCGCGGGCTGGCGGGGGCGCTCGTCGAGGCCGCGGTGAGGGAGTCCGACGCCCGGGGCGGACGCTGGATCCGGCTCACGACGAGCAACGCGGCTGCCGCGAGGCTCTACCGGCGGGTCGGCTTCCGCAGCATCCTGGAGGTCCGCAAGGACGAGACGCCCGATCCGCACCTCGTCATGTTGCGCGGGGGCGAGGGCCAGGGCCTCGGTGAGGCCTACCACGAGGCGTCCGGCGAGTGGGCGGTCGAGCCGTACGGGCGGCACCATCACCCGAGGGTGGCCCTGCTGCTGTGTGTCGTGGCCGGCGCGGCGAAGCTGCCGCTGCTTCAGATAGACGAAGGGGAGAGGGCAGAGCTGCGCTTGCTGGAAGCCTATGAGGCCCAGGAGCGCGGCGAATGCCGCTGCGGCGTCCTGGTGGATGCGGCCAACGGGCGCGCGCATGGATTCGCATGCCGCAAGGGCGGTTCGACCGAGGTCTATGCCCCGCGCGTCGACCTGGCCGCCCGCGGTATGCTGGCAGGCTGGCTGCGGCGCCCCGCTGCCACGTAGCCGGCGAGTGTGCCCAGGACGGACGGAGCCGTGAAACGATGAGCCAGAGCTCCAGGGAGGTGGTGCAGGCGGCCGTGCATTTCCGGGGGCCGGACCGCCTGCCCGTGCGCATGGGCTGCTTCGGGTGCGACGACACCGCCTGGATCCCCGTCAAGACGCGCGATCAATGGGAGAGCGACCTGCGCATCGACGAGTGGGGCTGCCGGTGGGAGCACACCGAACTGAGCAACATGGGCCAACCCAAAGGCCATCCGCTGGCCGGCCCACAGGAGCACTGGAAGGTCTCGCCGCCGAACTACGACGAGGACTGGCGCTACCTGGACTGCGAAGAAGCGCTGCGAGCGGGGGAGCGTGACGATCGGTACACGCAGGTCGGCATCTTCATGGTGCTCTTCGAGCGCATGCATTCCCTGGCCGGCTTCGAGAACGTCCTGATGGGCCTGATGACCGACAGGGAGAACGCCGGGGCGCTCGGCGACATGATCCTCCAGACGCACCTTTGCCTGGTGCGCAACTGCCAGGAACGTTTCGGCCGGCGCCTGCACTCGTTCAGCATGACGGACGACTGGGGCACACAGGGCGCGGCCTTTATCTCCATGGACCTGTGGCGCGACTTCTTCCTGCCCCGCTACAGGCGGCTCTTCGACGCCATGCACGCGGGCGGGCAGGACGTCTGGGTGCACTCGTGCGGCAAGGTCAATGAGGTGATCCAGGGCCTGATCGAGGCCGGCGTGGACGTCGTCAACCTCCAGCAGCCGCGGGCGCTCGGCATCGAGGAGATCGGCCGGCGATACCGGGGCAGGATCACGTTCGAGTCGCTCTCGGACATCCAGGCGTCGCTGCCGACGGACGACCCGGCCCGCATCCGGGCGGACGCCTGGGCGTTGGCCGAGCACTGGATGTCGCGGGAGGGCGGCTTCGTGTTCAGCGACTATGGCGACGGGGCCGCCATAGGGGCGAGCCCCGAGGCCAAGACCGTCATGTACAGCGCCTTCAGCGAGGTTTCGCGTGACCTTTACGGCCGTCCGCTGCCCGAGCCGAAGTTCCCTTCGTCGTGAGACCCGCGGCCGAAGACGGCTGATCTGACGGCCTCTTTCCTGCCCTTACTTCCTGCTCTTGCTCCTGCTCGTCCTGTCGCGATCAGCTTGTGGCCTCACGCACAAAACCAACGGCGGAGCAGGAGAACGAGCAGGGGCAAGACCACGAGCAGGGCCGACGCAGGACCGCTGCGCGGTCAGTAGGTCCCCAGGCGCAGGCCCTCGTCGACGAAGAAGCGGTAGGTACCGTACTCGCAGGTGTCGGGTATCGAATGGTCGGAGTGCAGGATGTAGCCGCTGCCCTCCATAAGGTTGGGGACCTTCTCGGCCAGCTCGCGCCTGATGGCGGGCCTGTCGTTGGCCACCAGCCGGCGCGCGTCCATGCCCCCGCAGAGCGCGAGGCGGTCGCCGAACTGCCTCTTGATCCTGAGCGGGTCCATCCCGGCCTTGACCTCCATGACCTGGAGGCAGTCCATGCCGGCCTCGACGAGACCCGGAATCAGCGGCTCGACGTAGCCACAGGAATGGATGATGACCGGCAGCCCGAGCGAATGCGCGTAGTCGAACGTCCTGCGGTGCCCCGGCATGACGATTTCGCGGTACATTTGGGGTGACATGAACGGCCGCTGCTTGAAGCCCATGTCCTCATAGAACCAGATGCCGTCCGGCTTGCCGGCCTCGTCGAAGAGGACTTCCATGAGGGCGATGGTCAGGTCTGCGAAGGTGCCGACCATGTCCCGCACCCAGTCCGGGTCGAGCGCCATGCCGACCAGCATGTGCTCGTGGCCGCAGACGGGGTGCATGAGCTCGAAGACGTTGACGCCCGACCAGCAGAAGAACCGCTCCGCCTCGGCCGCGGCGCGCCGGGCCGCCCGGTACGACTCGAAGTTGATCCGCCGCCGCTCGGGTTTCAGCAGGGGCTTGATGTGTTCATCCCAGGCGGAACGACCTTTCACGAGGAAATCCACGTGCTCGGGCGTGGCGTCGTGCAGCTTGTGCCGCCTGAGCACGGCCCCGTTGCCGTCCCGCGTCAGGATGGTCTCCTCGGTCTCCTCGAGCACTTCCGGCTCGAAGTCGAGGTCGGCCACCATGCTGAAGCACCAGCACAGGCTCATGTCGAAGCCGAAGTGGGCGGCCAGGTCCTCGCCGTCGTTGAGGTGGCCTTCGGCCTGCCACTTCTTCTGGGTGTCGCCCCAGAAATGCTCGAACAGGCCGATCCGGTCGACTGGCTCCCTTCTCAGTATTCGGCCGATCCGCTCGATGGCGGTCAGTTCCGTCATGCGGCAGGCTCCCGTCGAGTTGGGGTCGCGGGGCGACCAGGCACGCCGGAGGCAGCGCGTCAACGCTGCGCGGCGTACCTGCCCATCAGTTCGGCTTCCGCCAGGATGTGGCCCTTCATGGCCGCCCGGAGCTGGCTCTTGGAGAAGCCGGGCGGCATTTCCAGCCGCTCGTCGAGGGCGTAGAGCCTGAAGTAGTAGCGATGCGCCTTGCCCTTCGGCGGACGCGGGCCGCCGTAGCCTGTCTTGTCGAACCCGTTCAAGCCCTGGACGGCCTGGATCGGCGCGCTGACCTCGCCTTCCTTCGGCACGCCGTCAGGCAGCCACTGCGTGCCGGCCGGTATCTCGCAGATGAGCCAATGCGTGAACGTGCCGACAGGCGCGTCCGGGTCGTCCATGATGAGGGCGAACGTGCGGACGCCGTCCGGCGCGTCCTTCCACACAAGCGCGGGAGAGACGTCCTCGCCCTCGCCCGTGTACATGGTCGGGATCGTCCCGCCGTTCTCGAACGCGGGGCTGCTCAGCGCCAGGGCCCCCTCGACCTGGACGGGCACCGCCGCCTCCATGCGTCTGGCCCGGGCCCTCATGGCGATGAGCAGGGCTGCCGCGGCTGCGATCACAACGAGCGCCCAGAGTATCCTCTTCAGGTTCATGTCCCCTGCCTCCCTCTCCAGCTTTCGGCCTTTGGAGTCGGCCCTTATTGTTGAGCCGGCCGCATCTGGTGTCAAGACGCGGATGCCGGACGGGCCGCCGGCGCGGCCAGGTCCGGGTCCTGTTGCCCGGGCGGGCTTGGTGGCCTATACTACCGGCCTTCCCGCAAGCGAGGAAAGGCGAGTCACATGGCTCAGGTCAGGGTGAGCAGGATCCGGCAGGGCAGTCCGGCGATCAGACTGTTCATGAGCGACGGCAGCGAACGTTCGACCTACATGCCGCAGGCCAGGGCGATAGAGCTGCTCGGCGCGCCCCACAGCGGCGTCAACCTGATGTCTTGCTACTATCCGAAGCAGACGTTCTGGCCGGAGCGGAGGCTGTTCAGCGACGAGGTGACGCATTACCGCCACTCGATCTGCGACTCCACCGAGAGGACGCCCCTGAAGGACCTCAACGACTGGACGGACGGCTACTACTCGTTCGACATCGAGGACGCGGAGAACGACGTGGTCAGGCAGCTCGCCGATGTCCGGCGGTACGGCCAGGAGCCGCGGCTCACGGTGACGGCCGACATCGACACGCCCGACGAGGACCTGGAGCGCATAGGCGGCATACTCAAGGACTTCGGCCGCATGCAGCTCAGGCTCAACCACGAGGCCAACGGCTGCACGTGGTTCCGCTTCGCCAGGAACGTGGGCGGCCTCCAGGGCGAGGAGGCGCGCAGGCTGTATTACGAGATCAGCCGGTTCTTTATCCGCGCGCACGACGCGATCACGGGCATTGCCCCCAACGTGACCTTTGTGGCGTGCTACAACGGCCCCGGAGAACGCGCCAAGAGGGGCGAGCTCGGGGACGGCGAGCTGCCCCACATGGGCGAGGACCAGCTCGGACGGATGTACCTCCTGCCGGACGTCATGATCTCGCTGGATCAGTACGGGTCCCTGCACTACGGCTGGCCCGCGCACAGGATCGAGAACCCGCCCATCATCGGCCAGGTGGAAGCCGCCAGGCACAGGGCCTTCGCGCTCACCCCCAGGGAGCTGTGCGAGGACGTCATCGCGCTCTTCTGGCGGACCGTGTGCGACATGCGCCGCGGGCCGGTCAGGATAGACCTGGGCGAGCTGAACTACGACGCCGACATCCACGGCGACGACATCCAGGCGTACGTGGTGCACGAGGCCTATTCGTGGCTGCGCCGGCACCCCGAAATCATCGGCAGCGTGACCTTCTACGAGCTGACCGACATGGGCGGTCTCGGCCTTTTCCGCCAGAGGGAATACGGCGATGTCGAGAACGTCACGACCACGCTGCTGCTCGACGTCTACAAGGACATCATGGGGTGGGACGAGTTCCGGCACGCATGCACCGTCGTGGACGAAGTGGGGGAGGGCGCGCGGGGCGTGGACCTCGTCTGGCGCAGCCCCGAGGACGCCGAAGGGATGGAGCTGCGGGCCGAAGGCGCCCCGCTGAAGGGCGTCGACTTCAAGGAGAGGTACTGGCGGCAGGTCGTCATCGCCGCGGAGAGCGGCCGGGATAGCTGCCTCTACACGGACGCGCGGACCGTCCGCCTCCCCGGCGCGGCGCAGAGCGTCAAGGTCTTCGCGTTGCCTCCGGACGGCAAGGACAATTCCCCCGACGGCTTCAGGGCCGCCGTCCCGGTGCCGGCGCCGCAGGCCTGACGCTCCGCGACCCTCAGCGGAAGTCGGGCAGGAACGCGGACATCCACGCCTCCAGGTCGGGCGGCACGGTCAGCCAGCCGACCTGCATCCGCCAGGCCGGGCTGCCGGGCCTGAAGCGGTAGTCGCCCGCGCCGGCGTTCTCGACGAGCGGGTCAGCAGCGGCGCTGTGCGCGTCGAAGCCCGTCGCCCGGGCGAATGCGGCCACGTCGTCGAACTCCCTGTGCCTTGGCCGCCACGGGGTGCCGTACAGGATCATCTTCTGCCCCGGCTCTGCGAAGTAGAGGTTGCGGTTGATCGTCATGCCCTGTTCGGCGGGGTCGAACACCTCGTCCGGAACCGTCTTCAGGTGCTCCTCGTAGGCCTCCTCGCTTTCGAACTTCTGGCGGTCGGAGGGATGCGGGCCGAAGAAGCCGTTGTCGTACCACACCCCGAGCTGGTAGCCCTTGTTGGCGGCGCAGACGTTGCCGACGATGACGTTGCCCCGGAGCCGGTAGGCGATCACTCCGTAGTCCTCCGTTTCGAGGGGACGCGGACCGCACTCCCGCAGCGTGATGCCGTCCTTGTTGCCGACGCACGTGTTGAAGGCGACGACGCAGTTCTGGCTCTCGGCGACCTGGATGCCGCCGCAGCTCCAGTCCACGTAGGCCGGCTTGCCGACCGAGCCCAGGCCGTTGCATGCGGCCAGGTTGTGGAGCACATGGACGTCGCGGCTGATCTCGATGAAGACCCCGCTCTGCTCGTTCTCCAGGAAGGCGCACTCGGTGACCAGGACGTTGCGGACGTGGATGTCCATCCAGAGGCCGGGGCCGCCGTTGCGGCGGAAGACGCAGCGCCGGAAGACGCCTCCCTTCGAGCGTGCGATCTTGAAGCCGCCGGCGTCCCAGTTGCGGTTGACGGGCTTCCAGCAGTTGCCCTCCCAGAGGCAGTCCTCGTTGAGGAAGTTCTCGCCTTGTGCGCCGCCGCCCGTGTGGCCGCAGTCGCGCACGACGCAGCGCCGCATCGTGCCGCTGACGTTCGCCCCGCTGCCCCACATGGCTTCGACCACGCAGTCCTCCAGCAGGTTGTCATGTCCGTGCAGCCACACGGCCGCCCTCTGCGGGAACGTGGCGCCGTACCGGAACACGAAGCCCCGCACGTGGACGTCATGGACGCCCTCCGCCTTCCGCCACGGGTCCGTGCCGAAGATCAGCCCGCGCGTGGATGCCTCGACGCGATGGCCGTTCGGGTCCGACCCGTCCGCGAGCCAGAGGTACAGGGCCTGCTGCGAGGTGTCGACCGAGAACACGCCGCGCCAGGTGCCGGGGTCGGCGGGATCGGGGACCCGGCGTGCTCCCCCCGCCGGCGCCGCGGGGGACGCCGTGGGACCGCTCTGCCGCCACGCGGACCTCAGCTCCTCGAGCGTCTCGACCGGGACCAACTGGTTGCCGTCGACGATCACCTGTTCGGCGCGTCCCCAGCGGCGCTCGTCCCCCCACGAGCTGCGGTATGGGTGATGCTCGATCGGCTTGCCGTCAACGTGGTTGATGATGAACTGGTGGGGCCAGGGGACGCGGTAGATCGGCTCGTCGCCGGGCACGCGCTCCCATCCGGTGATGACGTCCGCGCCGGTGACGACGACCGACCCCGGAGGCTGCCCGACAAATGTAATGGGCGCGCCCGGCTCGCCACTGTGCTCGAGCGGGACGGCCTCCCGGTAGAGGCCCTCCCGGACGATGACGGTGTCGCCCGCCCGTGCGAGTGCGGCCGCTCGGGCGATCGTCGCGAGCGGCAGGTCGGCCGTCCCCGGGTTCTCGTCGGAAGCGGCGGAGCTGCCGCCGTCCACCACGTATTCCCGCGCCAGCGCGCCGCCGGCCGCCGCCATCGGCAGCACTGCTGCGAACAGCAGAATCAGTCGACACATGGGCAAGGCCGCTCCTCCTCCGCGTTGGGCCGCCAGGCACGTTGCGCGGCTCATCACACCGTCAGGGAAGCCAGTTGTATGCGGTCGCGCGCATTCGCGCCGAGCCCGCGCTGTGCCGCGGTCTCCAGGTAGCTTAGCGCTCTCTGGTCGCGTTGAACGGGATGTTTCTCGTAATCGGCGCGCGCCGCGTCGACCAGTTCGGCGCCGATCGTGTCGATGGCCACGGGATCGAAGCCCAGGAAGAGCCCATCGTGGAACCACTGGAACTGGGGCGCGGGCGGATAGGCCCCGTGCGAGAAGATCCCCTTCAAGCCGTTCATCAGATGCAGGCGCATCTTCTCCCGCAGGACGTCGATGGCGCAGATGTCGGCGATGTAGGGATTGCAGGCGTTCCCGTGAAACCTGTCCGGGCCTTCCATGATGGTTTCGTCGGCGTGCGAGATGTTCTTGAGGCAGCCGGTGAAGCCGATCAGGGGGTGATGCTTCAGGTTCGGCACGTTGATGACGGCGTCCACCTGGTTGACGACGAAGTTGGACAGGCGCGTCTTGCCGGAGCCGAAGTCGTAGTTGCCAGCCCAGCCCTTGCGCGCCTCGCCGCCGGCGAACTGCACGTCCGTGGCCTCGACAACGACGACGTTCTGCCTCTTCACCCCCGCGGAGAGCAGACCTCCGGCAATGGCGTTGACGAGCGCCTGGTTCGCGCCTGTGAAATCCCTGCTGATTCGGTTGAACTTGAGCCCCACCACCTCGCCGGGCGAGAACAGCGACTTCCACGCCGCTTCCGGCGTCGACTTCCCGGTCAGCCTCATGACTCCTTCTGCCACCATTCGGGCGACGGCTTCGGCATCCGCCCCGGCGCCTTCTTTCCGCCACTTCACGGAGCGCACCTCGACGACGAGGCTGCCGCTGCCGGCCGCCTCGCCGGGCGCCGCCAGTCCGGTTGCCAGCGCCGCCGTCGCCGCGGACGCGGCCTTCAGGAACTGTCTTCGGCTCAGCGTGCCCATTCGCTCGTCTCGCTTCCCTGTCTCGACGGGCCGTCCGGCGGCACTGAGGGCGCATGCCCTCGCGTGGCTACGAAGTGAAAAGCTCGCGCCGGACGCTCTCGAGTATCCGGTGGTGGGCGTCCTCTGCGAGCCCCTTCCTCTGCGCGCTCTCCACTTCATAGCCTCCGTGCTCGAACGCGTCGGGCGTGGGGACGTAGCAGAGCTGCCCGGCGTGGCTCAGCAGGATGAGGCGCCTGCCTGCTTCGCACGCCATCTGCTTGAGCGCGGAGCCGGTCTGCACGAAGTGCTCCCCCTGGAGAGCCAGCAGCAGCAGGTCGTCGAGCTCGATGGCGGACAGGGCAATGGGTACTTCCGCCTCGGCGCCGATGTTCACGGTCCAGGCCCTGGCGCTCAGCTTCCGCGGCTCGATCGGGTCCCTGCCCGGGCGGGCGTCAAGGACGGCCTCGCCGAGCCTGCGCCCCAGCTCCTCGACCTCCTCGAACGTGCCCGTGCTGCGGTCGTAGATTCCCGTGAGCGGATCGTCGGTGTACCAGGAGCCGCCGTGCTGGCGGATCAGCCTCTTGACGGAAGGCGTGAGCGGGTTGATGTCGCCGGAAGGGGGGGCGACGAAGACGGCCTCAGCGCCCGGCAGGGCCGCCTCGACGGCGCGCCGCGCCGCGCCGATGTAATCGGCCGAGATCCTCAGGTTGTTGTGCCCCATCACGACGCCGTGGAGGGCGTAGGCGAGCAGGACGCCGAAAGGCCGTCCGTCGGCGTCCTCGGCTTCCAGGCAAGCGAACTCCTCGTCCACGGGTCCGGCCAGATCGCGCCGGTTGATGCACAGCCCCAGGGCTTTGCCGCTGGCAAAGGAGATGCGGGCCGGCCGGCGCCGCTTCCAGGCCAGCTCGCCCGCGCTCGCCATCAGGTCGGGCAGAAGCTCCCTGTATACGCTCTCCTCGTGCAGGGCCGGGCCGGAGTGGGTATGCGTGGATACGACGATCACGTGGCTTTCCGATATGCCGGTCCGCTTGGCGAGCCGTGAGCGCGCGCGATCGCATAGCTGGTCGGGCAGCGAGCAGACGTCGGCGACGACGAGGGCGGCCGCTTCGGCCCCGAGCTCGAAGGCCACCGCCCGGGCCGTCAGTTCGTCGTGCACGTCTTCCGCGACGCCTTCCCGCTGCCTGTAGCCCGCCATGGGGACGCCGAGCGGCGGGGTGATGTCATAGAGTCCGAAGCCGACGTTCAGTCCCATGTCCGCCTCCCTGAGTCCGCCGTACGGCGGATGCCTGTGACCTGCCCCGTCATGATGCATCCACTACCCGGCCGACGTCCAGCACGTAGACCTGCCGCGTGCCCTCGTGCGCCGAATCGAAGCAGCCCCGGCGGCCGTCACGGCGGCGGCCTGCGGCAGTGGGCCGTCATGCGCCATTCGCGTTCTCCGCTGGGCGTTCGGACCGGGCGGACCGCGTCAGGAACGTGCGGGCGTGGACGGCATTCTACGGCATCGGAGGGACCTGCTCAACAGGGCGGGCGTTCGCTTGACTGCGTTGCGCGGAAGGCCATAATCAGCGGCCTGACCAATCGTTCAGCGCTCGAAGCCAGGAGGACGGGGGATGGCGACCTACAGGGGACAATGGCACGGCAAGACGCGCTATTTCGGCCTGCACTACGACCTTCACGCCGGCAAGGGGGACACGGACCTGGGCGCGCGGGCGACGCCGCGGGACCTGGTGCCGATGCTGAAGCTGATGGGCTGCCAGTTCGTGCAGACCGACTGCAAGGGGCACGCGGGCTACACGAGCTGGCGCAGCAGGACGCCCGGCGCGTCGGTGAGCCCCGGCGTGAGAAGGGACGCCATGAGGGGATGGCGTGCCGCCACCAAGCAACTCGGCCAGCCGCTGCACTGCCACTACTCGGGCATCTGGGACGGCGCGGCGGGCCGGAAGCACCCGGGCTGGTGCATCGTGAGCAACGAAGGGCGGCCGAGGGGCGGAGCCTTCGGCGCCACCGCGGGGCAACCGACCAACGAGAGGATGTGCCCGCGCGGGCCGTATGTTGATAGGCTGATGATCCCGCAGATGCTCGAGCTGATCGACCGCTACGGCGTGGACGGATTCTGGGTGGACGGGGAGATATGGGCGGTCGAGCCGTGCTACTGCAAGCGCTGCCGGAAGGCGTTCAAAGAGGAGACCGGCATCGACCAGCCACCCACGGAGACGGCCGATCCCAACTGGATCGCCTGGATCAACTTCACGCGCCGGAGCTTCGAGCAGTACGTGGCGCGCTACTGCGACGCGGTCCACGCGCACAGGCCAGGCGTGCTGGTCTGCTCGAACTGGCTCCAGACCTTCAAGGACCCGGGCGAGCCGGTGGTGCCGACCGATTGGATCAGCGGCGACACGTCGTGGGCGTTCGGCCTCGACTCGTGCCGCTGCGAGGCCCGCTTTATCTCGACGCGCGGCAAGCACTGGGATCTGATGATCTGGGCATTCACGAGGTCCGCCCAGATGGCCGACACGAGGGACCGCTGGACGTTCAAGCCCGTCGAGATGATCCAGCAGGAGGCCGCCGTCATCGCCGCGCTCGGCGGCGCGGTGATGGTGTACGAGACGCCCCACGGCCTGCGCAACGGGCAGCTCGTGCCGTGGCGCATGAAGCGCCTGCGCGAGGTCGGGCGGTTCGTCAAAGCCAGACGGACGCTCTGCCAGGGCTCCGAGACGATTCCCCAGGTCGCCGTGCTGCACTCCGAACACCACTTGCGCAGCCAGCCCGCCCGGAACCTGATGTGGGACGTGGACACTTCACCCGTCGAGGGGGCCACTTACAGCCTGCTGGAAAGCCACTACGGCGTGGACATCATGGACGAGTCGGCGCTCAGGCCACGGCTGCGCGAGTTCCCGGTCGTAGTCGCCCCGGAGCAGGACCGCATGTCGGACGAGATGGTGGAGGCGCTGAAGGGCTACGTCGAGGACGGAGGCAGGCTTCTGGTGTCCGGCGCGGCGGCCTTCGAGCGGTTCGGGGGCCGGTTCCTGGGCGTCAAGAGCGGCAAGGTCGAGCGCGACGCCGCCTACCACGTCTCCGCCGGAGACGGGTCCCTCCCCGTCTTCAGCGCCGCCTGGCGCCTGGTGAAGGCCACTGCCGCGCAGCCGTTCGGGCGTCTGGGCAGGACTCCCCTGCTGGGGGAGCGGCTCCTTACGAACCCGGCGGCCACGGTGAACGCCGCCGGAAAGGGCGCAGTGGCCTACGTCCCCTTCGACGTGTTCCGCTTCTTCTGTGAGCGGCGCTACCCGATGGCGCGCCAGTTCGTGCGCGAGCTGACGCAAGCGCTGGCTGGCGAGATGGCTATCCGCGTCGACGCGCCGACCTGCGTGGACGCCGTCCTGCGCAAGAAGGGCGGCAAGATCATCATCCACCTCATCAACCGGGCTTCCGGCATCCCGAATCGCCCCAACGATCCGACCGTCGACGAGATACCGCCCGTCGGGCCCGTCAAGCTCGAGGTGACGCTGCCGCAGAAGCCGTCCGCCGTCCGGCTGGCATTCGAGGAGGGCAATCTGGATTGGAAGTACGCGTCGCGCGGCGGCAAGGTCGTTGCCACCGTCCCCCGGGTCCACATCCACGCCGCCGTGGTGGTCGAGTAGGGGGCGGCCGGCGGCTACTCCTCCTCGATCATCTTGTCGTAGAAGGTGACGTAGTCGTCCGGCTTTTCGCCTTTCCTCATCTCGATGGCCGCCCGCGGATGCCGGTTGAGCTGGCCGGTGATCATGTAGGGTATCTTGAACCCCCATTCCATCTGTCCGTCGAGGGCCAGGAAATGCTCCTGGATGCACTTCAGAATGGGGCGCAGGTGGAACTTGGGGTTCTTCAGGAAGCCGATGAGTAGTTCCATGGGGCAGTTGCCCGGCCCGCGTCCCATGCCGTTGATGGTCGCGTCCAGGCGGCTGGCTCCCACGATGAGGGCTTCGAGGGTGTTGGCGTAAGCCAGTTGCTGGGCATTGTGCGCGTGGATGCCCACCTCCTTGCCGGTGCCCTCAACGGCCTTCAGGTACGTCAGCGTCAGGTCTCTGACCTGCTCGGAGTAGAGCGCGCCGAAGCTGTCCACCAGGTAGATGGCCGTGACGGGGCTGGCGGCGAGCACCTCCAGGGCCTCCTCCAGCTCCTTCTCCACGATGACGGAGACGGCCATCAGTTGCATGATGACCTCGTAGCCCTTCTCGTGGGCGTCATGGATCATGTCGATGGCTGTGGGGATCTGGTGGATGTAGGTGGCGACGCGGATGGCGTCGATGATGCTTTCCTTTTTCGGCAGTATGTCATCCTTGTAGTCCGTCCGCTCCGCGTCGGCCATTGCGGAGAGCTTCAGCGGCGTGGGGTTGTCGCCGAACACGCGGCGGACGTCTTCCTCGTCGCAGTACTTCCACGGTCCGAAGTCCTTGGGCGGGTAGAGCCTCTTGGAGGCCTTGTAGCCGATCTCCATGTAGTCGATGCCGGCCGCCGCGTCCGCCTCGTAGACGGCCCTGACGAAGTCGTCCCCGAACTTGTGGTCATTGACCAGGCCCCCGTCCCGGATCGTGCAGTCCAGTATCTTGATGTCGGGCCTGTAGGTCAGCCATGTGCCCTTGGCATGTCGATTCTCTGTGTGTTCCGTCATGCTCGCTCTCTGCTGGGGAACTGACGATGGAACTCACAGTATCGCATTCGCGGCGAGTCCTGTCAACCGCACTTGACATAACTGGTTGCCCGAAGGGCGGCTAGAGCATCTTCGACCCCAGACTTGCGGGTGGCCCCCTTTCGGCTCCGTGAGGTAGGGGCACGGCGCGCCGTGCCCCTACGGAAGCGGATCGGACTTCCGGGCAGGGCGGACGCGCAATGCCCGCGTGGCAAGCCTGCAACGCTGCCTTGACCTGACGAAAGCCAGATCCAAGGTTGAAGCTCCACTAGAGCATCATTCCCGGGGCCTGGCAGGCCCCGTGTTGAGCTTTCCCCGGGCCTGTGCTATCATCCGCCACAGCGCCCGGGCCTGCCCGCCCGAAGCGTAATCGCCGCCGCGCGAAACCCGTCGGCGCGGCCCCCCGAACAGCCGGCATGCCAGAGCAACCGACAAGATGCACACGGCAGTCCCAGGATGTCCTCGGCGCGTGCCGCGTTTCGCGCTGACTGCATCGGCCGCTTTGCTGCTCTGCTATGTGTACCTCTGGCTCTGGGTCGACCCCCGGCTGCTCTACTACCGGGTGGCCCCGCCTTTCCCTTACTTCTGGCTCGGCTGGCGGTTCCTTGCCCCGTTCCTTGCGGAGCCCGGCGGACCGACCCAGTACGTCTCCGACTTCCTTTCGCAGCTCTTCTACTACTCCTGGGCCGGCGCGCTGGTCATTGCCGGCATCGCCGGGGGGCTGCTGTTGGGCACGCGGGCATTGCTCCGATCGCTGCGTTGGGGCGATCCGGGGTCGTGGGCATTCGTGCCGGCCGTCCTGCTGCTGTTCAGCTACAGCAGGTACGCCCACCACCTGGCCGAGTTCCTGGCGCTGCTGGCGGCGCTGTCTGCGGTCTGCCTCTACGTGTGGATTCCGACCGGAAGCGCGGCGGCCCGCTCGGCCGTCTTCCTGGTCCTTTCGGCGCTCGTGTACTATGTGGCTGGCGGGGCCTACCTGCTCTTCGCTGTGGTGTGCGGGCTGTTCGAGCTGCTGGTCAGGCGGCGCGCCGTCGGGGTGCTCTATCTGTGCCTCGCGGCGGCGCTTCCCTACCTGGCCGGTGCGGAGCTCCTCGAGCAGAGGATCTCGGACGCATACTGGCGCCTGTTGCCCTTCCATCGGACGGCGGAGCAAGGGGCGCTTGCGTTCGCGCTGGGCGCCTACCTGTTCTTCCCGCTGGCGGCAGTTGTCGGGGGCTTCCTCCCGCGCCGGGCAGAGCCCCCGCCCGAAGGGGCCGACGGACCCCCGGCGCCCTCGGACGGACCTTTGGGGCGGATCCTGGCCGGCCGACTGCCGCGGCCCGCGCTCGTCGCGGGCGCGCTGGCGCTGGCTGGCGCCTGCCTTCTCTGGTCCCTTGACGTCGACGTCAAGCGGGTGCTTCAGGTGGAGTGCTACGCCCACCGCGGGATGTGGCTGAAGATTCCGCCGACGGCGCATCGGGTCTCACGGCGCCACTACGACCTCGTCGTCTGCCTGACGGTGAACTGGGCCCTATATCACACGGGGCGCCTCCCGTATGACATGCTGAAGTACCCGCAGCAGCCCCTGGGCCTGATCCGGATGCCGGAGGAGTTCATCCCTTACGCGAAGGGAGGCGGGGAAGTGCCGACCCCGCTCGCCTTCGTGAGGCTGAGCGACATCTACCTCGACCTGGGCCGCGTCAACGAGTCCGAGCACATGGCCCACGAGGCGATGGAGGGGCAGGGCTATCGGCCGTGGGTCCTCGAAAGGATAGCGTTCGTGAACATCGTCAAGGGCAGGCCCGACGTGGCGCGACACTACCTGGGAGCCCTGAGCAGGGACCTGATCTACGGGAAGCAGGCAAGGGACTGGCTGCGCGCCCTGGACGCCGATCCCGGCCTTTCCTCCAATGCGGACGTTGCCCGCGCGCGATCCCTTTGGCCGAGGCTGCAAGGACGCGGGACGCGGTCCATCGAGGGCGTGCTCACCGAGCTTCTCGAGAACGACGGGCGCAACCGGATGGCCTTCGAGTACCTCATGGCCCATTACCTGCTGACCGGTGACCTGGAGGGCATCGTGCGCAACGTGGGCCGCTGCGTCGAGCTGGGCTATGATCCGATCCCGCGCTACTACGAGGAGGCCATGGCCCTTTACGTGGCCGTCGGCGGGGCCCAGACGGAGTCCGTCGTCCGGGCCGTCAGCGAGGCCACATGGCGGCGCCTGCAGGAGTTCGAACGGAGGGCCGCAGCGGCCGGGTCGGACAGGCGCGCCGCTTTCGCGGCCCTTGTGGGGGACTATCGGGACAGCTACTTCCTCTACTACACTTACTTCCTGGCACCGGAGACGGGCGAATGAGGAGGCGTTGGCTCTACGGAGCTTCCTTCCTGATCCTGCTGGCGGCGGCCGCAGGCGGGCTGCTGTATGCGAGCCGGGGCGAGCCGCTGTCGCTGAAGGGTTGCCAGATAGCAGACCGGCCGCCCCGCATTCGGCCGGACTACACGGGCATCACGGTCCCGCCCAACATGGCGCCCCTGAACTTCATCGTGGAGGAGCCCGGGACGCTCTACCACGTTGAGGTGCATTCGAGCCGCGGCGAGCCCGTCCCCGTCACGTCGCGCGGGCCGAAGATCGGAATCCCCATCCGCCCCTGGCACCGGCTGCTTGAGGCCAACCGCGGCGAGCCCCTTTGCTTCGACGTCTACGTGAGGAGCGAGTCCGGCGAGTGGCGCCGCTTCCAGACCGTGACCAATACCATCGCGCGCGAAGAGATCGACCCCTACCTGGTCTACCGCCGGATGAACAGCGTGTTCACGATGTGGCAGAAGGTGGGCCTGTATCAGCGGCGCCTCGAGACGTTCGAGGAGTCCGTTGTAGTGGACAGCGAGATGCTGGACGTGGGCTGCGTGAACTGCCACGCGTTCCTGGAGGGGCGGCCGGACCGGATGCTGCTGCACATGCGGCACGCGCCGGAAGGCTACGGCAGCGGCATGGTGCTGATCGAGGACGGCGAATCCGCCAAGGTGGACATGCGGACCGAGCGCAGCCTGGGTCTCGCGGCGTTCTCCTCGTGGCACCCGAGCGGCCGGGCGATCGCGTTCTCGATGGACCGGATCGCGCAGTTCTTCCACGGCTCCGCCGCCGAGGTGCGCGAGGTGGTGGACCTCGACTCGGACGTGGCCGTCTACCTGCTCGACTCGCGGACCGTCACCTCGACGGCCGCCATCGCCGCGCCGGACGCGCTGGAGACCTGGCCCGCGTGGGACGCGGATGGGCGATACCTCTACTTCTGCAGCGCGCCCGTTCTGTGGGAGGACCGCTACACCGCCCCGCCGGAGAACTGCGAGAAGGTCCGCTACGACCTGAAGCGCATCAGCTACGACCTATCCACCGGCGCCTGGGGCGAGCCGGAAACGGTGCTCTCGGCGGAGCAGACCGGCCAGAGCATCACGCAGCCCAGGGTATCGCCGGACGGCCGCTTCCTGCTCTTCTGCATGTGCGACCGCAGCGTCTTCCCGAGCTTCCGGGACAGCAGCGATCTCTACATGCTGGACCTGGGGACGGGCAAGCACCGGAGCCTGGCCTGCAACAGCCCCCAGGCCGAGTCCTGGCACTGCTGGTCAAGCAACGGCCGATGGATCGCGTTCAGCAGCAAGCGCGACGACGGCATGTTCATCCGAGCCTGGTTCAGCTACATTGACGAGGACGGGCGCGCGCGCAAGCCGTTCGTGCTCCCCCAGGAGGATCCCGCCTTCTACGACTCGTGCATCCAGCTTTTCCAGGTGCCCGAACTGGCCAGGGGGCCGCTGCCGCTTGCGGGCGAACGGCTGGCGAGCCGGATGCGTTCTGAGCCGTGGCTAACCGTGGGCGGGCCGGTCACGGGCGCCACGCCGGCGTCCGCAGGGGAATCAGGAACCTCCCGGCTCCCGATCTCCGGCAGAGAATAGGGCGAGAGCGCCCCGCGTCGCCGGCCGCTAGTGGCCTTTTCAACAACCGACCTTGCGTTCTGCAGCCGGCGTCGTGTGCGGACTGGTACGTAAGGGCACGGCGCGCCGTGCCCCTACAGGGTCGCGCCCGCTATCGAGCGGTGGCTGCGAAAATGCAAGACGACTTCCTTGACAGCCCACTAGAGCCCCAGCAGCTTCTCGGCGTTCCTGTGGAGGATGTTGTGGATGTCGTCCTCGGTGATGTCCGCCGAGAGCAGGGCGCCGACGCCTTGGTGCTCGTCGAACCAGGGGATGTCCGTGCCGAACAGGATTCTGTCGCTTCCGGCCTCGTCGCAGAGGAGCTCGAGGACGCCCCGCCTGCCGGGGATGCTCGTCAGCTCCAGGTAGGTGTTCGGGCAGTCGCGGGCGACGGCGGCCGCTTCGTGCCAGCGGTCGTTCAGGCTGTGGCCCATCAGCAGGCGTATGTGGGGATAGCGCTCGGCGACGCGCCGCACCTCGTCTGCGCCGTCGAAGGCGCTGCCGCCCCAGGTGTGGCTCAGGACGGGCAGGCGGCGTTCGTCGGCGAACTCCAGCGCGCGCCGGTACGGCTCCGCGCTGATGGGCACTCTGTGGTAGTCGGCCAGCAGCTTCAACCCGACGTAGACGTCGCGCATGTCGTCGAAGCCCGCCAGATCGCGCTCGATGGCGTCCGGGTAATGGGGGTTCACGGACAGGTAGGCGCGGAGGCGATCCGGGAACTGCCGGACCGCCTTGACGGCTTCCCGGTTGCCGATCTCCGGGCAGAAGAGGGCCGCGTGGTGGGCGAAGCAGAGCAGCCTGACGCCCGCGCCGTCCATGCTGCGCACCATGTCCGCCGCCTCGCCGCGCGGGAAGTAGATCGAGTGCCACTCGCCCATGTGGCCGTGCACGTCGTAGATCGGGCAGGACGCGCTGCGTCCCGTCTTCCAGAACTCGGCGGCGAGCTGCGAATCGGGCCTGATCGGTGTGCGCGGTCTCATGTTCCCTCCGTGTGCACGGCCTTAGAGCTCCTAACAAGACCCCCTGCTGGCTTCGGCCGGCTGCAGCGCCGCCCTGCGGCGTCGGGCTGCATCGGCGATGCTGAGCCCCTGCATCGCCTGCCTGGCCCTCCTTGCATGGCGGCGCTTCGCTCGGCCTCGGGCCGGCGCGTGGGGTCCTGTTAGGGGCTCTTAGAGCTCCACGTCGCCCAGCACGCGCTCAAGGTTGGCTGAGGCGATGGCCTGCCTGTCGGACTCCGCAATCTCGGCATGCTTGAGCATGAGCATGACTCCGCCGTGCTCATACTGCGGGAAGCCGGTGCCGAACAGCATCCGCCCGGCGCCGTAGCTCTGCACGAACGCCTCGATGCCGCCGTCCAGGATGTACTCGCTGATCTCGATGTAGACGCGAGCGTAGCGCTCGATCAGCGGGCGGAACCAGCGGTCCGCCCCCCAGACGCCCATGCCGCTCAGGATGCAGACCAGGTCCGGGAACTCGGCCAGCAGGTCGTAGGCGTTCCGCCAGCCCACGCCGCCGCCGATCGGCAGGATCAGCGGGATGCGGCGCGCCACCATGGCTTCCAGCATCGGGCCAAGGGATTCGCCCCGAAGCAGGAAGTGCTGGAGGTCAGGGAATGCGCGGAGGGCACGGACGTTCGCCCGGGCCATCTGAGCGCAGAACTCGTCCGGCTCCGGCAGCTCGCCGGCCTGGTTCGGCATGACGCTCCAGCATCCGACGAGCCGGTCCTTATGGGCGGCGATTGCGTCGGCGAGCAGCCTGTTGCCCGTCGGCACCGCGTAGTCGCGCTGCGCCACGTGCCAGGCCAGGGCGCGGGAGATGCCGGAGCGGTCCATTTCGGCGAGGAGCTCCTCCGCCGTGGCGACCGGCTTGGGAATGCCGTTCATCGGCAGCCCGATGAAGCAGTTGCAGTCGAAGAACTCCATTCGGGTTCAGTCTCCCGGTGCAGGGGATGCCAGGCCGAGAAAGGGCGCATGATACCGGTCCTGCCCCGGCCGTTCAAGCACCGCGGCGCTCCGCTTCCGCTACTGCCCGCTGGCAGCCGCGACGGCGGAGTCGTTCCCCACGAAGGCGCTGTTGCCGCCCGTGCCGACGTAGATGATGGACGCATCGTGCGGGCTGACGCTGAGGCAGTTCAGGTCGAGCGCCGAGAGGCCCGCGTTCTCGTGTTGCCAGGTGAGGCCGCCGTCCGCGCTCTTGAGCAGGCCCTCCGCCGCGCAATCGTCGTGGTAGGGATGGTCGTGCGTGGCAGCGTAGATGACGTTTGGATCTGCCGGGCTCACGGCCACACTGCTTACGAAGTCGTAGTCGAGGATATGCTGCCATGTCTTGCCGCCGTCGGAGCTCTTGAAGGCGCCGCCGGGATAGCTGCGCTGACTGGCGTGGTCATAGTAGAATCGCGCGCCGACGTAGAGCGTCCGGAGGGCGCCCGGGTGGGCGCTCAGGCTCACGATGTCCGCGAACGGGAGTTCGTCGCTCGTGCGAGTCCAGGCCGCGCCGCCGTCCCGGCTCTCGTAGATGCCCCCTCCCGCCTGCGGCATGCCGCCGAACGCGGCGACGAGGCGTAGCGGGTCGGCGGGGTCCATCAGGAGTCCCTCGGGATCGTCCGCCACGTCGGCCGGCACGTTGCCGTTGATGCAGCGCCAGCTCTCGCCGCCGTCCTTCGACTCATAGAGCCCGTTCCCGCGCGAGGTGGCGATCAGGCGGCGCCGGCCCACGGGACTCCGCAGGTCGAGGATGATGCGGCGGTTCTGCCCGTTTGGCAGGCCCGAATCTGGACGGCCCACCACGCGCCAGGTGGCCCCGTCGTCGTCCGACCGGCAGATGAGGCCGACGTTCGAGCCCCACTCGCCCGTTCCTGCCCAGATGGTCGTCGGCGCCTCGGGATCGACTGCCACGGCCGTGCAGTTGCCGCCGTGCTCCATGCCCTCAGAGCTGCGGCGGAACGTGCGCCCGTCGTCCTCGCTGATGAGCAGCCCGATGTCCATGTAGCAGAAGTAGAGCCGGTGCGGCCGCACGGGGTCCGGGATGACGCCGTTGAGGCACGTGACCTCCAGCCCGGTGCCGGTGAAACGCCCGTCGGGCAACTGCTTGCAATAGCGCTGCTGCCACGTCCGCCCCGCGTCTTCGGTCGCGAACAAGTGGCCGGACGTGCCGACGGCCACGCGGTCCGGGTCGGCGGGCGAGAGGGCGATGCAGGTGACGTTCGTTCCCCACTGGGTGATCCATCCGTAGTCGACGATCCCGGAACCGCGCGTGGCCACGCGCTCCCACGTCCCGCCGGCGTCGGCCGTCCTGTAGACTCCGTCGGTCACCCAGGCGGTGCTGCCGGCGTAGGCCACGTCTGCGTTGCGGGGATCGACGGCGATCTCCTTGATGCCCGACGTCATGGGGCTGGGCTGGTCGGACCTGCCCACGGCCTTCGGCATTCCGGCGCCGTTGGCGGGGCGCCACGTGCGTCCAGCGTCTTCGCTCCGGCAGACGCCGCCGTTCCACTCCTCGTCGTTCCTGGCCGTCGTGTGGATCGAGACGTAGACCACGCCCGGCGACGAGGGCGCGAAGGCAAGCTCCTCGACGTAGGGATGCGGCAGGCCCTCGTTGGACGGCTGCCATGTCTTGCCGGCATCCTCGCTGCGGAAGACGCCCCCGTTCGTGGCGGCCAGGATGACGCGGCTGTCGCCCGGCTTCAGCTCGATGTCGCTGACGACTGCGTCCGACGGCAACTGGCCTTCGGAGACGTTCCTCCACGTCCGGCCCGTGTCGTCGCTGCAGTATATGGCGCCCCGGCCCTCGCTGGATTGCCGCGGGCGCCCTACGCCGGCGTAGGCGACGCGGGGATCCTGCGGATCGAAGCACACGGCGCCGATCGGAGCCGAGAAGGAGTAGCGTTCGATGGGCGGGAAGCCGTCGCGCATCCACTGCCAGGACATGCCCCGGTCGGCCGTGCGGAAGATGCCGCCCTCGGTGCCGAGCAGGATGATGCGGCTGTCGCGCGGGTGGACGGCGATCGACTCCACGAAGTCGTCCCGCAGGCCGTTGTTGCGGATCTCGTAGCTGCGGCCGTTGTCCGATGAGAAGTAGAAGCCGCCCACGTCGCAGCCGACGTAGAGCGTGCCGGCATCCTGCGGGTCGTAGGCGATGGACTGGATCCAGCCTCCGCCGCCGGGTCCGGCGAGCCGCCACGAGACGTCGTGCCCCTGGGGCGCGTCGACTGCGTTCGGCGGCGCTGCGCACGCAGGGCGGCCCAGACAGGCGAGAACGAACAGGGCGATCCCCGCCGCCAGCATGCACTTGGCTATCGGCACTGCGGCCCTCCTTTCGCGCGCTCTCAGCGCCACAGGTCGATGGGCCTGGCGGCGTCCGTCCTGAAGGGAAGCTCGACCTTCCTGCCGGTGCCGGCCGAGGCGTAGGCGGCGAAGATCATCTCCAGGACGGTCCTGGCGTCCTCGCCGGTCTCCAGGGGCTCCAGATCCTCCTTGACGCACTTGACGAAGTGCGCCATCTCCTGCGGGAAGCCGTAATTCCAGAGCTCCTCGTACATGGTGAACGTCCATCCGACGGTCGCGCCGGCCTTCTCGACGGCGTAGTCATAGCCCACGGCGCTGTAAGTCAGCAGGGAGCTGCCCTGGAGCAGGTTGGCGTAGATGACGCCTTCGCTGCCGTGCATCTCGGCCCGGTCGTCCATGCCTCCCTTCTTTGTCCAGCTTTCCTCGGCGACGCAGCGCACGTCGCCCTCGAAGTTCACGATGATGGTGGCATCGTCGTCGCCGCGCGTCCGCTGCTGGTGCACGTACGTGCCCATGTCGGCGTAGACGCTCAGGGCTTTGGGTTTGCCCAGGAGCCAGCGGAAGAACTCGAAGGCGTGGCAGCCCATGTCGACCGTGACGCCGCCGCCCGAGCGTTCCACGTCCCAGAACCAGTCGGCGTGCGGCCCGTCGTGCTTCTCGCTCTGCTTGATGAGGTGCACTTTGCCGACCGCTCCGGCGTCGATCAACTGCTTGGCGCGGACGTACTTCGGCGTGAAGCACAGCTCCTCGGCGTACATGAGCTTGACGTTCGCGCGTTTGCAGGCCCGGATCATGCGGTCCGCCTCGGCCAGGTTCATGCACAGCGGCTTCTCGCAGACGACGTGCTTGCCGGCCTCGGCGGCCGCCACCGCGGCCTCGCAGTGGAGGTAGTTCGGCAGGCACAGCGTCACCATGTCCAGCTCGTCCATCTCGAGCATGTCCCGGTAGTCGGTGAACCAGTTCGGGATGCCGTGCTTCTCGGCGAAGGGCCTGACGTGCCCCTCGTCAGGCGAAGCCACGGCGAGCACGTCCGCATCGGGGACGGACTTGAAGGACTCGGCGTGGATCCCCGCCACGAACTGCGACCCGATGATCCCCACTCCCACTTTGTCCATTGTTCCCACCCCTCCCTGAGGAAGCGCCGGTGCCCTCGGACGTATGATACGGCATGCGCGCCGGGCGCGCCACAGCTCACGCCCCGGCGGCGGGCTTTGCCTTCGTTGGGGCCGTGTGGTATCTTCTGCCCGTGCCGTGGCGACGGGCACCGAAGTCCCCCTGATATGCTTTCAGACGGCGTGATGCAGCCCAACGGCTTACCCGAAAGCGCAACGGCAGGGCCGGCGAGTCCCGAGGGCGCACCGGCGGCGCCGGACTCGCGCCGGACGCTGTCCGTCTTGTGGCCTCCCTTTCCGGCTGTGCTCGTCTTGTTCCTGACGGTGTCGTATCTGCACCTGTGGCTCCGGGTCAACACGTGCCTGGCGTACTTCTGGTTGACGCCGGTGTTCCCGGCGTTTGCGCCCGGCTGGGCAGCGTTCCGGCGCTTCGCGGCCTATCCCGGGGGCCCGGTCGAGTACGCGTCGGCCTTCCTGTCGCAGTGGTTCTTCTATCCCTGGCTAGGCGCCCTGATCGTCACGGCGGTTGCGGCGTCCCAGTGCCTGGCCCTGTGGTGCCTGATCAGACGGGCCGGCGGAGGGCGGCCGCGCGTGCTGCATCTGGTTCCGGCGGCGCTTCTGGTCGTCCTCTACGACAGGTACGCGAGCCCTTTGCCGGCCGCCCTTGCGCTGGCGGCGGCGCTGGCCTGCGCGTGCCTGTACTGCGCCGCGGCGCTCGGCAAGTCCGCACGTCGGTTCGTTCTGTTCGCGGCGCTCGGCGCGGCGCTCTACTATCTGGCCGGCGGGGCGCTCCTGGTGTACGGGGCGCTGTGCGGGATCTATGAGCTTCTGGCCGGAGGGAGGCGGGCGCTCGGCGTCCTGTGCCTTCTGGCTGTGGCGGCCGCCCCCTACGCGGTGGGCGTGCTGGCGCTGGGCCTCCGCATCACGGACGCGTACCTGCGCCTGATGCCGTACCATCAGGACGTTGACGAACGGGCTGCGCTCGTGCTGCTTGTCCTGTGTGCCTATGCCGTCCTGGCGGTGCTGTTCGCTGGGCTATGGCGGGTGCTGCGTCTGAGGGACCGCGCGGCCCGCGGCGGGGCCCTGGGTCTTCTGTTCGGCGGCATGTTCGGGCTGGGGGCTGCGGCGGCGGGCGTGCTCGCGCTGGGCGCCTTTGCGTTCTGGTGGCGCTATGATCGCGCCCTGACGGCTTGTTTTGAGGTGGACTACCTCTCGCGGTACCGTGCGTGGACCGCGCTCCCGCAGTTCGCGGGCCAGTCCAGACCGCGCTATGACTACTGCGTGAACTGGGACATTAACCGCGCGCTCTATCACAACGGCGACCTGCTGGACGAGATGTTCGGCTACCCGCAGCAGCCGAGCGGCCTGCTGCCCTCCAGCGAGGCGATGGAGGGCGTGTTCCGCGAAGCAAGGGCCCTGATGAAGCTGAGCGACGTGCTCTGGGAGCTTGGGGCCGTCAACGGCTCCGAGCATATGGCCCAGGAGGCCCTCGAGAGCGCCGGCCCGCGGCCGTGGGTCCTCTACAGGATCGCGATGGCCCGGATCGTGAAGGGGGAGCCGGAGGCCGCGCGCGTCTTCCTGCGCGCCATGAGCAAGGACGTCGTCTTCGGCGAGGAAGCCCGCCGCTGCCTGCGTCGGCTCGAGGACGAACCCGGGTTGTCGGGGGATGAGGGCGTTCAGCTCGCCAGGCAGCATATGCCGGTTAAGGACTATGCCGGGGGCCTCGACGCCGAGTCGCTGCTGCTGCAGCTTCTGCAAAGGGACGGGCGGAACCGGATGGCGTTCGAGTACCTGATGGCCCATTACCTGCTGACCGGCGACCTGGAGAAGTTCGTCGCTTCGCTCGGCATGTTCGGCCGGCTCGGCTATCCCCGCCTGCCGCGGCACTGCCAGGAGGCCGTGATCGTCTACATGACGACCACGGGCAGGGCGGTCGACCTGCCGGCGCAAGCCATCGACAAGCAGACCGTGGAACGCTGGCGCGGCTTCTCCGATCTGCTGAAGCGTCACGGCGGCGATCGGCGGGCGGCGCAGGACGAGGCGGCCAGGGTCTACCACAACACCTATTTCTACTACTGGAACTATTACCCGTACGGGCAGGAGGCGGCTGCGCCATGAGCACGCGGCTGCATCGCTTTCTGATGCTTTGCGCCGGCCTGGCGGCGCTTGCGCATTCGGCCTGCGACCGGCGTCCGGCCGCATCGGCGCCGACGGGGGAGTGCGCGGCCGTCGGACGGCTGCCCCACATCCGGCCTGACTACGCCGGCACGACGATCCCGCCGAACATCGCTCCTCTGAACTTCGCGGTCGACGAGCCGGGCGTGCGCTACTACGTGGAGATACGGTCCGAGCGGGGGGAGGCCGTCCGGATCGCGTCCGACACGCCCGACATCCGCATCCCTTCGGCCGGATGGCGGCGGCTCCTGGCGGACAACCGGGGCGGAGAGCTCCGGTTTGACGTGTGCGTCATGGCGGCAGACGGCTCGTGGCGCCGGTTCGACACAGTGACGAACGCCATCGCGGAGGACGACGTCGACGGCTACCTCGTCTACCGCCTGCTCGGCGCCGACTGCAACCTCTGGGGCGAGGTCAGCATCTGCCAGAGAAACCTGGAGACCTACGACGAATCGGTGATCCTGGCGAACAGGTCCTTCGGCCTGGGCTGCATGAATTGCCACGCCTTCTGTAACAACGGGACGGAGCGGATGATCCTGCAGTACCGGCGCGGCGAGGTGGACTACGGCAGCGGCATGCTGCTGGTGCAGGACGGGCGGGTCGGCAAGGTAGACACGCGCACCAGCACCTGCCCGCTGCCGGCGGCGTACGCGTCATGGCACCCGAGCGGCAAGCTGGTGGCCTTCTCCGTCAATAAGGTCAGGCAGTTCTTCCACACCGCCAGGCCGGAGATGCGGGACGTGGTGGATCTGGACTCCGACCTGGCGGCTTACGTGCTCGCATCGAACTCGGTGACCTCGAGCCCCGGCATCTGCGAACCCGATCTGCTGGAAACCTATCCCGCCTGGTCGGCGGACGGGAAGTACCTCTACTTCTGCCGGGCGCCGATGCTCTGGTCCGACCGCGACACCACGCCCCCCGAGCGCTACGCCGAGGTGCGCTACGATCTGATGCGGATCCCTTTCGACCTGGAGACGCTGAGCTGGGGACAGCCGCAGACCGTGCTTTCCGGAGAACAGACGGGGCAGAGCATCATGCATCCGCGGCCGTCGCCGGACGGGCGGTTCCTTCTCTTCTCGATGTGCGACTACAGCTGCTTCCCCATATACCATCGCAGCACCGACCTCTACCTCATGGACCTCCAGGGCGGGGACTACCGGCGCCTGGAGTGCAACAGCGACGAGTGTGACTCGTGGCACTGCTGGTCCAGCAACGCCCGCTGGATCGTGTTCAGCAGCAAGAGGGACAACGGCCTGTTCGCCAGGCCCTACTTCAGCTACATCGACGCCGACGGACGCGCGCACAAGCCGTTCGTGCTGCCGCAGTCCGATCCGGAGTTCTATAGCTCCTTCGCGCTCACCTATAACGTGCCGGAGCTCATCCGGGAGCCGGTGCCGGTGCGAGGGGAAGAGCTGGCCCGCGTGATCCGCTCGTCGAGCTGGCTGCGCGGCGGGGGGGCCGTCACGGGTGCCACGCCCCGGGCCGGCTCGTCCGGTACGGACCCGGGCCCATGGCAGCCCAGCCGCCAGTAGCGGCCGGTGCGCGCACGACACTTGCCCCTTCTCTGGCGCCCCCGCGCCGTGGCCCCCGCGCCGTTCTCGTCCCTTCGTTCCATGCAGCGGCCTGGCCGAACAGGGCAGGCTTTGCGTGCGATTGGCCTCGTGTGCTATGCTGGGTCGAGTTGCCGCCCGGCGGGCTGACGGCGGCCTGCGGTCCCCTTCAGGCGCGGCCGTGCGGCGCGGCAACGCCCTGACGGTCATGTGCTTCGGGTTCTGACGATGTCGAACGCTCCGGCCGATCCTCGCAGGCTTCGATTGCCGCCCGGGCTTCGGTGGGGCGTCTTTTTCTGCCTTTTCTACCTCTATGCCTGGCTGTGCGCCGACGTGGGGCTGACGTACTACGGGTATGAGAGCACCACCGAGTTCCCGGTCTTCTCGAGCGGCGCCGTGTTCTTCCGGGAGACGATGGTCAATCCCGGAGGGCTGGTGCGGTATGCGTCTTCAGCCCTGTCCCAGCTATACTACTGGCCGTGGGCGGGCGCCCTGGTCGTGACGCTCCTGGCCGCGACGCTGTGTCTGACCGCGCGGGGAGTGGTGACGGCCTTGAGCGGTTGGCGGTCCCGGCTGGTTCACTTCGTTCCCGCCCTCATCGTTCTCGCCGTCTACGGGCAATACGCTCACCCCGTGGCGGTCTGCCTCGGGATCCTGGGTGCGTCCGGGCTGGCATGTCTGTACGCCTGGCTGCCGGTGCGGAGCCGGGTCGGCCGTTTCGTCGCGTTCCTGGCATTTTCGGTGGGGCTCTACTGCGCCGCCGGCGCCGCGTCCCTCTTGTTCGCCCTCCTGTGCGCGCTGTTCGAGCTGCTGCGGGGTCGGCGACATGTTCTGGCCGGGGCGTGCCTGCTCGTCGGGGCGACGGTCCCCTACGTTGTGGGCCGTCGGCTCTTCCTGGTCGCCGTGAGGCAGGCCTACGGCGGCTTCGTGCCGTCCGGCGCAGGGATCTCCCGGTTGAGCCAGGTTCTGATCGCTTGCCTGTGGCTCACCTATGTCGTGGCGCCCCTGGCTGCGGCGGCGTGCCGCCTTCTCTCTTGTGAGCTGCGGCGGCGACGCGGGGGTCAGGCTGCCGGTATGCCGACGGTCCCGTCGCGTGCCGGATGGCGCTGGCTGCTGGGGACGGCTGCGCTCGTGCTCGTGGCCGGGGCGGCAGCGTTCTTCCCGCTCAACCGGAGCGCGAGGAGCCTGCTGCGGATTCAGCGGTTTGACGCCCACGAGCAGTGGCAGGAACTGCTCCAGGAGGTCCGGCGCTTTCCTCCTGAGCGCGTGCCCGTGCTGGTCTACTGGGACCTGAACCGGGCGCTGTACCACACGGGGCAGCTTCCCTACCAGATGTTTGCGTACCCGCAACATCCTCTGGGCCTGCTGCCGACGGTCAAGCTGTTCTCGGGCCTGAAGATGACGAAGCAGTGCTGGCTGAAACTGGCCCAACTGATGCTCGACCTCGGCCGGGTCAACGAGGCGGAGCGGGCGGCGTACGAGGCACTCGAAGCGCTCGGCGACCGTCCCGGCATCCTCCGTCTCATTGCCCTCATCAGCACGGTGAAGGGGGAGGCGGAGACGGCCGGCGTCCTGCTGCATGCCCTCAGCCATGACCTGGTGTGCGGCCGGTGGGCCCGGGATCGCCTGCGCATGCTGGGCGAAGATCCCCGGCTCTCGGCCGATCCCGAGGTCAGGCGCCTGCGCTCCAGCATGATCCTGGAGGACCACCCCGGGGGAGTGCTGCCCCTCGACGAGATGCTGAAGGAGCTGCTGGACAGGAACAGCGAGAACCGCATGGCCTTCGAGTATCTGATGGCCCACTACCTGCTCACGGGCGACCTGGAAGGCGTCGCCGAGAACATCGGGCGCCTGGACAGCTTTGACTATCCGGGCATCCCCCGGCACTGTGAGGAGGCCCTGGTCATCCTCACGGCGCGTGGGGAGCGGAAAGTCGATCTCCGCGGCCGTTCGCTCAGTTGGGAGATGCTGAGCCGATACCGCGAGTTCACGGAGATCCTCGGCCGCCACGCGGGGGAGCCGCTCGAGGCCAGGCTTGCAGCGGTGCAGGAGTTCCATGGCAGCTACTTCGTCTACTATTTCCTCGGTCCGCTGAGGTCGGCGCAATGAGGAAGCGCGTTGCCCAGGTGCTTATCGCTGCGACTGTGGTTGTGCTGGCGTTGAGCGGCCTTGCGCACGCCCTGCGCGCCGGCGGCGGCTCCCCGCAGACGGGCACGGCCGTGGACAGGCCGCCGCGCATCCGGCCCGACTACACGGACACGGTCATTCCGCCCAACGTGGCGCCCCTGAACTTCCGCATTCAGGAGCCGGGGACGCAATACGCGGTGACGATGCGTTCCACCAACGGCGAGCCGATCGCGGTCCGGACGCACGACGGGCGCGTGAAGGTGCCGATGCGCCAGTGGAAGCGCCTGCTGAACGAGAACCGGGGCGAGCCCTTGTATCTCGACGTCCGTGCCCGGAGCGCGGACGGCGGCTGGCGCACCTTCCAGCCGATCGCCAACCGGATCGCGCAGGAGGATATCGACGGATACCTGGTCTACCGGCAGCACAACGTCCTCTACTCCTACTATGTGCGCATGACGCTGCGCCAGCGCAGGATCGAGGACTTCGACGAATCGCTGCTGCTGGACAGCGCCTCGTTCGACGACGGTTGCATGAACTGCCATACGTTCCTGAACGGCAGCGGGAAGCGGATGATACTTCAGGTGCGCAGCGGGCAGCGTGACTACGGCGCGGGCATGTTGCTGATCGAAGACGGGGCGGTCTCCAAGGTCAACGCCTGGCCCGGCTTCAACCCGAGGCCGCCGGCCTTCGCCTCCTGGCACCCGAGCGGCAAGGCCGTGGCGTTCTCGGTCAACATGGTCAGGCAATTCTTCCACTCGGCCGGGACGGACGTGCGAGAGGGGATTGACCTGGCCTCCGACCTAGCCGTCTACCGCTTCGACACGGGGAGCGTGACCTCGAGCCCGGAGGTCGCCAGGCAGGACCGGCTGGAGACGTGGCCCGCATGGTCGCCGGACGGCCATTACCTGTACTACTGCAGCACGCCGCTTCTGTGGGCCGACGCGGAGCGCCTTCCGCCTGAGGGCTACGACAGGTTGCGCTACGACCTGATGCGCGTGCGCTATGACCTGGATGCCGACGAGTGGGGCGAGCCGGAGGTGGCGCTGGCATCGGACGACCTGGGGCTGAGCATCTCCCAGCCCCGGTTCTCGCCGGACGGCCGGTTCCTGGTCTTCTGCGGTACGAAGTACGGGACGTTCCCGATCTTCGACGCCGGAAGCGACCTGTACCTGAAGGACATGCAGACGGGCGACTGCTCGCCGATGGCGTGCAACAGCGAGAGGTCCGAGTCCTGGCACTCCTGGTCGAGCAACAGCCGCTGGATCGCGTTCAGCAGCAAGAGGGGCGACGGCCTGTTCATGAAGGTCTACTTCAGCTACGTAGACGCTGAGGGCACGGCTCACAAGCCGTTCGTGCTGCCTCAGGAGGATCCCGACTTCTACGAGTCCTTCATCAGGATATACCACCTGCCTGAGCTCGTCCGGGAGCCCGTGCCGGTGAGGCGGGAGGAGATTGCCGGCGCGATACGGTCGGCCCGTTGGTCCGGCGCGCCGGCCGCGTTCACCGGAGCCACTCCGCAGGCCGGCGGGCAGGGCGACGCAGCGGCCGGCCCTCCCGCGTCGCAGCCGTGGATGCCGATGAGATAGGCGGCGCGGATTGCGTCCTGCCTTCCTGCCGGCCGTCGGCCGTAAGAGCCTCTAACAGAATGCCGCGTGAGCCGCGTTGCGCCGGGGCCGGCCGCGTGCTATTCTCGTTGGTCCGGACGCCCTGGCTTCCGAGTTCGCGTCCCTCAGCGGCCGGGCCGGGAGCGCCCAGCGGGCGCCCCGTTCCCACAATGGCTGTCGCGATTCGGTGCGGATTCCTAGATGCGCGTGTTCCCTCCACGGCTTGCCAGCGGCCTCGGCCGGTTTCCCTGGGGGACGGCCGCGTTTCTCGCTGCATTCTACCTCTACGTCTGGCTTGCGATTGACCCGGGCCTGCTCTACTTCTGGCTCACTCCGGCGTTCCCCGCCTTCCTGACAGGCACCGGGTTCCTCAAGGCGCACCTGCTCCATCCCGGCGGCCCCCTGGAGTACGTGACGGCGTTCGTCTCGCAGCTCTACTACTGGCCGTGGCTCGGCGCTCTGGTCATCACGTTGGTGGCGGGGCTCTTGTGCCGGTCGACGGGACTGCTGCTCGTCTCGATGCACGGAGCGCCGTTCCGCGAGCTTCGGTTCGTCCCTGCGCTCCTCATCCTGTGGGCGTACAATGGCTACGCCCATCTGCTCGGCCTCGGCCTGGCCGCCCTGGCGGCAACGGCGGCCGCATGTCTCTACGCCGGCCTGCCCCTGGCGAACGGATGGCTGCGGGCCGCCGCCTTCCTGGTACTGGGGGCGCTTCTGTACTACGTGGCGGGCGGAGCGTTCCTCCTCTATGCCTTCCTGTGCGGCGCGTTCGAGCTGGCGACAAGGCGTCGGGCGCTGCTCGGACTGCTCTGCGCCCTGGTCGGGGCGGGCGTTCCTTACGCGGGGTCGCTCATCTTCGGACTGCGCCTGAGGGATGCATACGCACGCTGCCTGCCCTGGCATCCTGGCATCGACCCGGGCGCGACGGTGCCCGGGCTCGTTCTCTACGCCTTCCTGGCGCTGGCGCCCGCAGCCCTTGCCATGGCGTGGCGGCTCGCGCCCCGTGCGGCGACGCCGCAGGAGGGGAAGGGGCCGCCTCAGGCAGGCGCGAGCGCCGGGCGTCGCGGGCTTTGGTCTCTGGCGGCGGGGTGGGCGCCATCGGTGGTCGTCGTCGGCGTCTTCTTCGGCATGTGGCTCTCGCTCGATAAGGGCCTGAAGGCGTGGCTCGAGGTCCAACGTTGCGCCCGACAGCAGCGGTGGGACGCGCTGCTGAAGCACGCGCGGGGCATCCCGCCGCGGATCTACAACTTCCCGGTCCTCTACGAGGTCAACCGGGCGCTGTACCACACGGGCAGGCTCGGCGACGGCATGTTCCTCTGGCCGCAGCACCCGTCAGGCCTGCTGCCGTCGCCCATTCAGATCGACGAGTACCTTTCCTCGTCTCCATGGACGTTGATGAGCCTGAGCGACGCGTACTTCGAGCTCGGCTGCGTGAACGAATCGGAGCACATGGCGCATGAGGTCTACGAAAACGTTGCCGGTCGCCCCTGGCCGATCGAGCGCATCGCCCGAACGCGCATCGTGAAGGGGCAGGTAGAGGCGGGCAGAATCTTCCTGTCTGTGCTCGCCAGAGACGCGGTGTTCGGCGGGGAAGGGCGCGGGCTCCTGCGCCGGCTCGACGCGGACCCGACGCTCGCAGACGACCCGCCGATCCGGCAGGCCCGGTCCGCCATGCCGCGTGAGGACTATACCGGCGAGCTCATCCCTGAAATAGTCCTGGAGCACTTGCTGGCCGCGAACCCGCGCAACAAGATGGCCTTCGAGTACCTCATGGCGCACTATCTGCTGACGCGGAACCTCGACGGCATCGCGAAGAACATCAACCGGCTGGACCAGTTCGATTACACCCGGATTCCGCGCTACTACGAAGAGGCGCTGCTGTTGCGTTCGGGGCTCCAGGGCGCGCCGCCGAACGTGAAGGGCCGGACCATCAGCGCAGAGGCCGTGCGCTGCTTCCGCGAGTTCTCCCAGGTGCGCGGTCTCGGCGGGCGGGATGCGCGCGCGGCTGCCGCGGCCGTCCCGGCGCAGTACCGGGACACTTACTTCTTCTACTACTTCTTCGGGCCCGGGGGCGCGTCCCAATGACCAAGCGAATCGCGCGCCTGGTCCTGTTCATCGCGTGCGCTGCAGGGGCGTTCTGGCTCTGGCACGCGCGGCTTGAGCGCGCGGCCGCGCCCAGGCGCTACGTGCCCGTGGACCGACGGCCCCGGATCCGACCCGACTACGTCGATACCGTCATCCCCCCGAACATCGCGCCCCTGAACTTCCGGGTCGACGAGCCCGGGGCGCGCTATCACGTGGAGATAAGGTCCGATCTCGGGGAGCCGATCACGGTGACCACAACGAGCCCTCTCGTCACCATCCCGCGCAAGCCGTGGCGGGAACTGCTGGCGGCGAATCGCGGGCGAAGGCTCTACTTCAACGTGCGGGTCGAGGGGCCGGACGGCTCGCTCCGTCTGTTCGACGCGCTGCCCAACACCATCGCCCCGGAGGACATTGACGGCTATCTCGTCTACCGGCTCATTGACATGGCGCACAATACCTGGGGGGAGATGGGGCTCTACGAACGGGATCTGGAGGGCTACCACGAGTCGGTAGTGCTCCACAACGACTCGTTCGACGGCGGGTGCGCGAACTGCCACACGTTTCTCAGCAACGACACCCGGAGCTTCATCCTGCACTTCCGCACGGGCGGCTACGGCAGCGCCATGCTGCTGGTCCGGGACGGCGTCGCGGCCAAGGTGGACACGCGAACGGGCCCGCGTTCCAGGCCCGGGGCCTATGCCTCCTGGCATCCGGACGGCCGCGTCCTGGCGTTCTCGCTGAACAAGGTGCGCCAGTTCTTCCACAGCGCCGGCAGGCAGACGATGGACGTGATGGACCTGGAGTCGGACGTGGCCCTTTACCTGCTCGACTCGAACGCCGTGATCTCCACGGCCGCGCTCTCGGACCCCGATCGTATGGAGACCTATCCCGCCTGGTCGGCGGACGGGAAGTACCTCTACTTCTGCAGCGCGCCGATATTGTGGACGGACCGCGAGACCGTGCCGCCCGCGCGGTTCGGGGAGGTGCGCTACGACCTGATGCGGATCGCCTACGACGCCGAAACCGGCCGAGGGGGCACATCGGAGACCGTGCTCTCGGCGAAGGAGACCGGCCTGAGCATAACGCAGCCCAGGGCCTCGCCCGACGGCAGGTTCCTTCTGTTCTGCATGTCCGGCTACGGCACGTTCCCCGTGGTTATGGAGGACGCGGACCTGTACCTGATGGACCTGGCGACGGGCAAGTACGGGCGGCTCGAATGCAACAGCGATCGCTGCGAAGCATGGCACTGCTGGTCGAGCAACAGCCGCTGGATCGCCTTCGCCAGCAAGAGGGACAACGACCTGCTGGCCAGGCCCTACTTCAGCTACGTCGACGAGGAGGGCAGGGCGCATAAGCCGTTCCTGCTGCCGCAGAAGGATCCCGCGTTCTACGACTCCTTACTGCTGACGTACAACCTGCCGGAGCTCGTCCGCCGGCCCGTGCCCGTGAGAGGCGAGCAGGTCGCCCGGGCGATCCGTTCCACGCAGTGGCTCAGGGGCGCGCCGACCGCCACGGAGGCCACGCCCCGGGCAGGCGCGCCCGAGGATCGTTAGCTCGTCCATGCCTCCCGTTCGCCTCTTGCCGGGGTCAGGCGGCCTCTGAGGGGCGCTTTGCAGTCCGGCATATCCTGTGCTATCCTTGGGTGCGGGCCGCGCGTGTCGAGCGGGAGATCGCAGCCAATCTGGTGCGGAGTCGAACATGTCCACGCCTGCGATGGATTCCCGCTGCTGGATCAGCCGGCTCCCGGTTCGCGGCGTGGCCTTCTTTGCGCTGCTGTACCTTTACCTGTGGTCGCTGGTTGACGTCGGGCTGGTCTACTACGCTCACGAGGTAACGACGGAGTTCCCGGTCTTCCTTCGAGGCGGGGCCTTCCTGAAGGATTTCCTGCTGTATCCGGGCGGGCTCCTCGAGTACGCCTCGGCGGGTGTGTCCCAGTATTTCTACTACGGCTGGGCGGGCGCCCTCATTGTCGCCGTCGTTGCGGCTTTGCTCTGCCTGTTCGGGCGGCTGTTCATCGAGGCCGCCACGGGCGTGCGGATTCGCGTGCTGCACTACGTTCCGGCCCTCATCGTCCTGGTGCTTTACAGCGGCTATTCGCATCAGTTGACGGCCTGCCTGGTCGTCTTGAGCGCCGCGATGCTGGCGTGTGCGTATTCGTGGCTCCCGCTGCGGAACGGCGCCGCGCGGGTGGCCGTCTTCGCGCTTCTGTGCGGCGTCCTGCATTACGTGGCAGGGGGCGCCTATCTGCTCTTTGGCCTGATGTGCGTGCTTGTCGAGGCGCTGCGCAGGCGCAAGTGGCTCCCGGCCGTGGCTTGCCTTGCCGTGACGGCCGCCGTGCCCTACGTGGTCGGCAGGCGCATCATGCTGGTCCCGACGGCAGCGGCCTACGTCCGACTGCTGCCGTTCGAGGGGAAGGCCACCTGGCAGACAGGGGTCCTCCTGCTGGGCCTTCTCTCGTTCTACGTCCTTGCGCCGGCGGCCCTGGCCGCATGGCGGGCGACGGCGGCCGCGAGGGCTGCCCGTGCCGAGGCTGGCGCCCAGGGGCCGCCCGGGAAGCTGCTCTGGTGGGCCGAGACGGGAGCTCTGGTGGTCGCTGCCGGCCTCTGCGCGGCGCTGTCCTATGAGGGCGGCCTGAGGACGGTGCTCCGCATCGAGCGCTACGCCCGGGCGGAGGAATGGCCGGAGCTACTGGGGGAAGCCAGGCGCCTTCCCGAGGGATGGTACGACCTGAGCGTCGGCTGGCACGTCAACAGGGCGCTCTATCACACGGGCCAGCTTCCGTACCAGATGTTCTCCTTCCCGCAGAGCGAGCTTCACCTGCTGCCCAGCGACGCGGCCTTCGCGGATTACAGGATGCCGGACACGGTCTTTGCGGACTTCGCCGACGTGTTGTTCGAGCTGGCGGCAGTGAACACGGCCGAGTACATGGGCTGCCGCGCGTTGGAATTCGTGGGGGACCGGCCCTTCCTTCTCCGGCGGCTGGCGCTCATCAGCATCGCCAAGCGGGAGCCCGAGGCGGCGCGCATCCTGCTCGGCTCGCTGAGCCGCGACCTGATCATGGGCGGCTGGGCGCGGCGCTGCCTTGCGCGCCTTCAGGCCGATCCGACCCTGTCGGACGACGCCGAGATCCAGCAGGCGCGATCCGCCATGGTGGTGAAAGACACCATCGGCTTCGCGCCCTTCGAGCAGATGCTGCTTGAGCTGCTCGAAGCGAACGGGCACAACCAGATGGCCTTCGAGTACCTCATGGCCTACTACCTCCTGATGCGGGACCTGGACGGCGTCGTGGCGAACATCGGGCGCCTGGACGACTTCGACTACCCCCTCATCCCGCGGCATTACGAGGAGGCGCTGGCCCTCTACGCGCTTGCCAAGGGGACGGCGGGCGACTTCGGGAAGCGGACGGTCGGCTGGGAGACGTGGAGCCGGCTGGGCGAGTTCAACCTGATCCTGGAGCGTTTCGGGGGCAACGCGGCAGCCGCCCGCCAGGCCGCCGCCCCCGAGTTCGGGGACAGCTACTTTTTCTACTATAAGTTCGGCGTTTCGGGAGTCACCCGATGAGCAGACGGGCCCTCTGCGTAGCGCTGGTCGTACTGGTGGCGGCGGCGTCCGCCGCCGCGCTGCGCTACCACGCACGGGCCGGCCGGCCCGGCCTCACTGAGAACTGCGAGGCCGCAGGAAGGCCGCCGCAGATGCGCCCGGATTGCTCGGAGGCCGTCATCCCCCCGAACATCGCTCCGCTGAACTTCGTCGTTGCGGAGGCCGGCGTCCGTTACCTGGTGAGGATTCATGCCGACGCCGGGGAGCCGATCGAGGTGTCCAGCCCCACGCCTTCGGTGGCCATTCCCGTCCGAGCCTGGCACGACCTGCTGGAACGCAACCGCGGCGCGAAGGTCCGCTTTGACGTTTACGTGCGGGGGCAGGACGGAGGCTGGCGGCGCTTCGATACCGTCGCCTGCCGGGTGGCGCCGGAGGAGATCGATCCCTACCTGGTCTACCGCCGCATCAATGTGCTCTACGAAGAGTACCTGCACATGGGCATCTACCAGCGCGACCTGCGGAACTGGGACGAAGTCGCGGTCCTGGACAACCGCTCCTTCGGACTCGGGTGCGTGAACTGCCATACCTTCTTCGAGAAGGGCACCCGCAAGATGGTGCTGCACCTGCGCAGCGGGCAGAAGGACTACGGCCTGGGCATGCTGCTGATCGAGGACGGCGTCGTCAAGAAGGTGGACACGCGCACGCGTTACAGCCCGCGGCCTGCCGCGTTCACGTCCTGGCACCCGAGCGGCCGGCTGCTGGCGTTCTCGGTCAACAAGGTCGTCCAGTTCTTCCACAAGGCGCGCACGGAGGTGAGGGACGTCCTGGACCTTGACTCGGACATAGGTGTCTACTTCCTGGATGCTCAAGACGTCGCGTCCAACCCGAACATCTCGAACCCCGACATGCTGGAGAGCTGGCCGGAGTGGTCGCCCGACGGCCGATATCTCTACTTCTGCAGGGCGCCGATCCTGTGGTCGGACCGCAAGACCGTGCCGCCGGAGAACTTCGAGAAGCTCAAGTACGACTTGGTGCGAATCAGCTACGACCTGGAGACCAACGTCTGGGGCGAGCTCGAGACAGTGCTGTCCGCCCAACAGACGGGCCTGAGCGTCAGCCAGCCCAGGTTCTCTCCTGACGGGCGATTCCTGGCCTTCTGCATGTCGGAACGCAGCCCCTTCCCCGTCTTCCAGCCGGACAGCGACCTCTACCTGATGGACATGCAGACCGGACGGTACGAGAGGATGGCCTGCAGCAGCGACCGGGCCGAGTCCTGGCACTCCTGGTCCAGCAACGGCCGCTGGCTCGCCTTCAGCAGCAAGCGGGGCGACGGGCTGTTCCTGAAGGCGTACTTCACGCACGTGGACGAGGACGGCAAGTGCTCGAAGCCGTTCGTCCTGCCGCAGGAGGACCCGGCCTTCTACGACTCCTTCACGAAGCTCTTCCAGTTGCCCGAGCTTGTGCGGGAGCCCGTGCCCGTCCGGCAGGAGGAGATGGCCAGGGTGATCCGCTCGGAGCCCTGGATGCGAGTGGACGTTGCCGTGACCGCCGCCACGCCGAGGGCGGCGGCCGAGCCGGCGCGCGCTCCGGATGAGGACTCCTCGCGCTCCCTGCCGTGGGGCCCTCGCATGGAGTAATGGAACAGGCCCGCGGCCCGTCTCCCCTTATGAACGGGCCGTCGGCGCGAGACGCAAGGCACCGGCGTTCAATTGCCCTGGAGTCCGGCACGTAGTAGTATATCCGGGACCAGCCACAGGCGGTCTGCATACAGGACACACATGAGCGAACGCCAAATCTACCGGCAGGACTCGCTGACCCTGTGGTTCACGCGAGCGGGCGAGGACCAGATGCACGTGGTCGCTTCGGTGACGGAGCAGCCGCAAGATGTCGGGCGTGCCTGCAGGGAGGCCTACGAGCGGATCGCCGAAGTGCTGACTGGCCGGGACATGCAGATCGTCCACGAGCGGATCTTCGGCAGCCTGGCCGCGCGGGCGACGGTCCTTCAGGCGCGGCAGCGTGCCCTCCGCGCCGGGGGCATGAAGGGCGAGCTGCCTTTCACCTACGTGCAGGGCCGGCCCATCTGGGGAGATGGGATGGCGGGCGTTGAGCTCCACGCGGTCCGCCCGGAGCGTCCGGACAGGGCCTGGACCGTCTTCCATGACGGCGCCGCGTGCGGTCGCGGCTGGGAGCGCAGCGGCGCGAAGTTCTTCGTGCTCCAGAGCGTTCGCGGCCGCACGGGCGGCGGCGCCGACCGGGAGTCGCAGGCCAGGGACATGTTCCAGCGGGCCGACGCCATCC
>CAZFSS010000013.1:0-85403 GCA_964521715.1 uncultured candidatus Brocadiaceae bacterium
TCGACGGGGAGAGACACAAAATCCTGCCGGACGTCCCCGTCGGCGATCTGGCGGAGCTCAAGATAGCCGTCCATCCCTTGGAAGAGCTCGGACAGGAACGTCAGGCAGTCCGCTTCAGCAACCCCCACAGCGCTGCGTTCGCTGACATGCGGGAATGCCTCTGGCAAGATAACCGGCAGGACGGGGCGTTCTTCCTCGTGCGGGTCTGCGGACTCATTTGCTGCATGCCGGCCTCGGGCGAGCCCAGGCTCCAATAATCCCCTTTGGGACTCCATCCGTTCCACCTTCCATAATCGAGATAAGCCTTCGGACCAACATCTGGTCCAGCCTTGCGTGCGCGATAAGAGCATCACAGCAGGCCAAGTTCGCGCGCCTCGGCCGTGATCGTGTCGTCCGTGCGGAATGGGTCAAGACGACTATCCGCTCTGGGTTCCGCTTCCACTGGTCTGGACTTCTCGGACGGCACCCAGCGACTTCCGAGGTACTCGGCGATGTCCAGCCACGAGAAGATCCAGCGCCGTCCATCCCGGGCATGGCTGACCTTCCCTGCGAGGGCTCTCTGCCGGAGTGTGCTCGGTGCCACGCCGAGGAGGTATGCCGTCTCGACAAGGTTCAGACCGCCTCGAAGCGCCTCCGGCTGCGCGCCCAGCACATGCGCGAGATCCTCGAGAGTGTCAAGCTGTAGCCGCCGATGAGTCATACCCTCGCATGCTAAAGGAACACGTCAGCCAGGTCAACATAAACACTTCGTGCGCAATCACTTACGACATTGACGGACGTGACACGCCATGTTCCGCAAAGCGACGCGTAACTAGGGGATCCGGGGGGACTTGCACGAAGCGGCCCGCAATGTGACTTTGCGAGCGCGCGAATGTGACGCGGAAGGATCAGGGAGAGGGGCTCTGGGTGCCGCCCATGGGGCCGCTGTTTTCTTGTGACATGGGGGCCGCCGGGCGGGACCGAGGGACAAAGGGTCGGACGACGGACAGACAGTTGCTGCCGGAAGGGACCGCGGCTGGGGCTCAGCGCGGTGGCTGAGGTTCCGGAAGGTCGCGGAGCTCGATGCGCCATCGTTCCGAAACGGCTCGGCCCGTCAGTCGCACCGCGCCTTGCATCTCGCGGAGGTCGGGCACTGCCAGGAGGGCCTCCCCTTCATGCTCCCACGCGGCGAGTTTCGTCCGCAGCCTGCTGATGCGCTGCCGGACCTTGGCGTCCCCCAGCTTGCGGACTTGTCCCGCGCCGCTAGGGTTGAGCAGTTCGCTGTAGGTCAGCGCTCCCACTGCCTGATCCCTCAGCGGCCTCCCGATGTCGGCTGCGAGCTTGTGGATCAACCGGTAGAAGTAGGGGTAGTCCACGGCCCAATCCCCCGAGTTGCCGCGCATGTCCAGTCTGTGTCTGATGCCGAGGCCGAGGTGCAGCGCCTCCAGCAGTACCTCTTTCTCATTCGGCAGGGCAGTCACCCGGAGGACCTTCCCCTGGTCCTCGGCGTCGCTGGCATCCAGTGCCGCTTGCATCCAATCCTGGACCTGGCCGGACCATTCCACATCTGACCCGCTGCTCACCTCGTTCAGCGGAAGCCCCCCTGCCGCGGAGAGCATTCGTACGTCACGTTCGGCGCAGTCCCTCAGCCATCTGGCCTGAGACCCAAGATGACGTCGCGCCTCCCTGTCCACGCCGTCCGCGAGGGTGATCCCAAGGAAGCCCGCGTGGTCCCCCACCACGCGCTCCGGTACGAAGGTTTCTTGCTGAAGACAGCCGAGGCAGAAGCCCAGCTCGAACCACTTCGCGCAATCAGCTTCGGGATCGGGCGAGAACCAGCTGTCCACCAGGGACATTCCGAGGAGTTCGAGCCCCGCGCTGTCCACGATGCCGGAGTCGTCGTCTGGCGGGCTACCTCGGAGGGCAGGGCTTTCGAGCAAGACCTGCCATTCCAGTTCAGGTTGCCTGAACATGACGTGTGGACGTTCAGCCAGCGGGATACGACGGTCAGGTAGGTCGGCTAGTTCCTCGACGCGGCCGATGGCATCCCTGAAGCAATCTCGGACCGCGGCGACGTTGCCGGCGCTCACGCTCTCACGGAAGGCCTGCACCGCCTCCGCAGGGGAGAGGGCGCCGGAAGCCTGAGCAGCCGACTCCAGGCGCGTCTGGAACTCCGCCTCATCCAGCGAGACGCCCCCTGCCTCTCCGACCGCAGAGCACGCCAGCCTGGCCAGTGAGCAGAGGAGATCCTCCCACGTGTCAGTTTCGGCCGAAAGGCTGGCGTAGGCCAGATACCAACGGAGGTGCATTCCCGTGCCGAAGCCGGAACGCCAGGCCCCGAGGACCTCGCCCGCAAGCTCGGCTATCGAGGAGCGTTCTGTGGCTAACGCCGGTTCGTGGATCCGGTGCAGTTCCTGCTCGAAGGACGCCGCGCTCCTCGCGTCCATCTCGAGCCACGCCCTCTGATGAAAGCCGAGAGCCCTGGCGTAGGCCAGACCATCAGCGTAGCCATGGCGTGACTCACCCGGGATGTACCATCCGGCACGCAAGCGACTCCCCCCGTCCGCCAAGTCCGCACCCGCCAAGGGCGCCCGGCTACTCCGGACCCTCCACCTCATCCGACCGACCGGTTGCTGCCGCACGCACCGACAGCCGCTCGACGGCGTCGATCATCTCATCCTTGTCGGTAGCGGTGTAATAGCGCGTCATCAGCGTTGAGCTGTGCCCCAGTATGGCCTGGGCCACGCGCTCGGGTATGTTAAGGCGGGCCAAATAGGTCGCGCAAGTGTGGCGCAACCGGTGGAAGGTGAAGCCCCCCAATGCCGAGTGCTTCTCGCGCAGACGCCGCAGTCGGCAGTGCAAGGAGCCTACGGTGAAGGGCTGCCCATCCTGGCCAACGAAGACGGGCCGATCAACTGCTGCATCCCCGGGCGCTTGACGCCTCAGGATCTCCATCGATCGCTCGCAGAGCGGGATCATGCGGGGCCGGCTGTTGTTCCATCCACTGGTCTTGTGCCGCTCCAGTTTGAGCAGGTTCTGGCTGAAGTCCACGTCCCCCCAGGTGACCCGGACCAGCTCCCCGATGCGCATGCCGGTCAGCAGCAGCGTTTCGCAGATATCGCCGAGGGGCGGGGACTCCCGGCAGATCTCAATGCACTCCAGCGCGTGCTCAAGCGAAAGGTGCTTGTCCGGCGGATGCTCCGGCGCATTGACGTGCTTACTCACGTGCTCGACGCCGGCCAATTGGCTCTCCTTCAGGAGCCCTTGTCGGACGGCCCAGTTGAACATGCGCTTGATGGCCGTGACCATGATGTTGATGGTCCGGGCGGCATAGCCCTGCTTGACCATGTCGGCCTTAAGCTCCTCGATGTCCGAGGGAGCAAGCTCGGCCGCGAGTTTGTCCTTGTGCCGCCGCGTCACGTGTTTGATGCCGCTTCGGTAGCCTTGCCATGTGCCACGGCTTCTGTTGGCCTTGTTCCACTGGAGGAAGCGGACCGCCAGCTCGATGAGGGAAATGCTGCTGGTCGCGCGCCGCAGGACTGGCGTGCTATCCCCCTTGTCTTCCCCGAGATCGTCGTAATACCGGGCCATGTAGCGATGGAGCTCTGCCCGGGCTTTTGCTTCATTAGACCCCAGATAGAGCCTTTTCCGGCCCTGAGGGGAAGGCACGTCCACACACCACTGACCGCGAGCCTCGTACCACCAGATGTCGATGGCCATCTTGGAAAGACCCCCCAAGTCACGGATTTGCTATCACGTTTTTGCTATCAATCAATACTAATAGTCGCGGCGTCCCGTGTCAATAGAGAACATATAGCATTTAGGGATAATGGCTTACATGGACCGATTGAATGGCGCGCCCGGGGGGATTCGAACTCCCAACCATTGGATCCGAAGTCCAACGCTCTATCCGTTGAGCTACGGGCGCGCCGTCTGTCCGTTGGTCTACGATAGCTGCGCGCCGAGGCGAAATCAAGGCTGGGCCCCGCGCCGCCCATGCCCGACGCACCGCGCGGTTGACGCGGACGAGAAGGCGCGTTACCATGATTGTGCACCAAGGGGCCGCAACGGGGTGACAGGCCATGGCATTGCACCATGACGTGATATCTAGCATCAAACACCCGGCAGTCGTCGAGGCCCGGCGAAGCATCGGACAGGCCGGACGCGAAGCGCCGACCTGCTTCCTGGCAGACGGCCACTCGCTGGTCTCGCAGGCCATCGCCGCAGCGGCGCCGGTCGAGAAGCTGTTCTTCCTCGATCCCGTCGAGGGCGCGAAGCACAGCGCGCTCCTGCGCGAGGCGGAGGGCAGCGGCATCGGATGTTTCAAGCTGCACAAGGGCGTCTTCTTCCGCCTGCTGGGCCTTGGTTACGAGACTTCAGTGCGGGTGCTGGCGCTGGTGCGGCGAAGGACGCTGCCCCCAACCGCCGAGCCGCCGGGCCCGCAGACGTGCGTGCTCGTCGGGGAGCGCATTCAGGACCCCAGGAACGTGGGCGTCCTGATCCGGACGGCCGACGCATGGCAGCCCTCGCGCGCGGCCTTCAGCGCGGACTCCGCTGACCCCTTCTGCCGCGCGAGCGTCAGGTCGACCACCGGTTCGATATTCCGGGTGCCGGTGACCATCGCCGATGGCGTGGCCGGCTACCTGGGCCGGCTTGCGGAGAACGGCGTGAGGATCATCGGCACTTCCGCCCATGCACCGCAGCCGTGCTGGGCGGAAGACCTGTCCGGCGCATGTGCGATCGTCGTCGGCAACGAGACCGTGGGCCTTTCCGACGAAGCGAAGGCGCTCTGCGACGCGCTGGTGCGCATACCGATGGGCGGCGGGGCGCATTCCTTCAACGTCACCGTGGCGGCGGGCATCGTCCTCTATGAGAGGGCGAGGCGGCGGGGGGACGCGCGCTGACGGCGCGCTGCCACCGGGAATCCGGCAGCGGGGCGGGCGGCAGGCGTTGACGCCGACATGCGCCCGTCGCTAGAATGTAAGTACGTAAGGTACTGCGGTCCTCTCCGGCGCCGTTGGGGCCGGAATTTCATCCTCCCTTTCCCGGGTTGCGATATGACAGTTGAACTCCATGAGCTGGAGGCCCGCCTGAGCGATCTGCGGGACTCCCTTTGACTTGGCGTCCAAAGAGGCCGAGCTCGGAGAGATCGAGTCCCGCATGGGGCGGCCCAACTTCTGGGACGATCGCGAGGCCGCTCAGAAGGTCATACGTCGGATCAAGTACATCAAGGGGCTCTCGGAGCCCGTGCGCCGGCTGGAGCAGGAGTTGGAGGACCTGACGGTGCTCCGGGACCTGGCCGAGGAGGAGGACGACCACAAGACGCGTGAAGAGGTCGCCTCCCGGACGCAGAAGACCGCGGAGCAGCTCGAGCGCCTCGAGTTCAAAAGCATGTTGTCGGAACCCGAGGATTCCTCGAGCGCCTTCCTGAGCGTGCATGCCGGGGCAGGGGGGACGGAGAGCTGCGATTGGGCCGCCATGCTGCTGCGGATGTACCTGCGCTGGGCCGAACGGGAGGGCTACCACACCGAGGTGGTAGACACGCACCCGGGCGAGGAGGCCGGCGTCAAGAGCGCCACCGTTCACGTGCAGGGGGACTGGGCGTTCGGCTACCTGAAGAGCGAGATCGGCGTGCATCGGCTCGTGCGGATATCGCCCTTTGACGCCGGGGCGCGCCGGCACACGTCCTTCGCAGCGGTGGACGTGGTGCCTGAGGTGGAGGACACCGCCGAGGTCGAGCTGAACGACAGCGAGATCGAGATGGAGTTTTTCAGGTCCAGCGGGCCCGGCGGCCAGCACGTCAACAAGACTTCGTCGGCCGTCCGTCTGCGCCACACCCCGACCGGGATCACGGTCATGTGCCAGAACGAACGCTCCCAGCACAAGAACCGCGCGATCGCCCGCAAGGTGCTGGCAGCCAGACTGCGCCAGCATGAGCGGCAGAAGCGCCAGGAAGAGCTCGAGCGTCTCTACGACGAGAAGGGCGACATAGCCTGGGGCAACCAGATCCGCTCATACGTGCTGCAGCCCTACCAGATGGTCAAGGACCTGCGGACGGAGGTGAAGGTCGGCAACGCCGCCGGCGTCCTTGACGGGGACATCACGCCGTTCATGGAGGCCTACCTGCGCTACCGGCTCGGGCAGAGGACGGGAGCGAGGGAGAGTCCCGACTAGCCGAGCCCCGCCCGCGCGTCGACGCCGCTGCCTGCGGCTCCACCCGTTGACATGGCGTTTCGGCAGCGCGTAGAATCGGCGGGTCCGCCGGGCCGCGAAGGCCACCCGGCCTGCCTTAAGCCGGACGAGCGCGGGGGACCGAAGGCGGAGTCGCTCAATGATCGAGAAACTGCGGAGAGCAGGCGCATTCGTTTACCGGTTTGCGTTCCGTCGAAGCGCCGCGCGCGCAGCGGTGGCCAGCTTCGCCGCGGCCATCCTGCTGGGAGCCGTCCTTCTGACGCTGCCCTTCAGCAGCAGCTCGCGGCAATGGACGAATCCGGTGGACGCGCTGTTCACGTCCACGAGCGCCGTGTGCGTTACGGGGCTGGTGGTCAAGAGCACGCAGCACGACTGGTCCCTGTTCGGGCAGCTTGCCATCCTGGTGCTGATCCAGGCCGGGGGCCTGGGCATAATGACGTTGGGGGCGCTGGTCGCCATTCTCATCCAGAGAAGGCTCTCCATGCGTTTCCAGGTCGTGATGACGGACCTCGTGCAAGCCGACCAGGTCGAGAGCGTCTGGGTGCTGGTCCGCTTCATCTGCCTCTTCACGCTGGTCGCGGAGACGGTCGGCGCGATTCTGCTATTCTTCGGCTGGCGGGATGACTTCGGCAACACCTGGTTGTGCGTTTACCACAGCATATTCCACGCCATCTCCGCGTTCTGCAACGCCGGTTTCAGTCTGAACGACAGCAACCTGATGAACTACGCCGACTACTTCTGGGTGAACGTTGTCATCTGCCTGCTCATCATCCTGGGCGGGATCGGCTTCGTTGTCGTCAGGGATCTGAGGAGCTACCTGGGATGGTGGGTGCTTGTTCGCAAGGGCAAGCGGCCGCGCCTGAGCACGCACTCCCGGCTGGTCCTGACTGTAACCGGCATCCTGCTGCTGGTGGGCTTCGTGGGGGTGCTCGGGATTGAGTCGTACGGTTCGCTGATAGGCTCGTCCCTGAAGAAGAAGCTCCTGGTCGCGGCGTTCCAGTCGGTCACGCCGCGCACGGCCGGTTTCAACACGGTCAGGATAGAAGCCCTGGCGCCCGCGACTGCATTCCTGCTGATGATGCTCATGTACATCGGCGGAAGCCCGGGAAGCACTGCCGGCGGAGTCAAGACCAGCACGCTCGGCATTATGATCGCCAGCATAGTCGCCACGTTAAGGGGTCGCCCGAAGGCCCACATCTTCCATCATTCCGTCCCGGCGGAGACGGTGCACCGCGTGGCCAGCATCGTCCTGCTGTCGGTGGCTGCGCTGGCCGGCGCCGTGTTCCTGCTGCTCATCACGGAGCAGGGCGCCGCGTTCGACAGGATAGTGTTCGACGCCATCAGCGCCTTCGGCACGGTGGGCCTGAGCCGCGGCCTGACCGGCCCCGACTGCCGGATGACGGCCTGGGGCAAGCTGATCATCACGGCGCTTATGTTCATCGGCAGGCTCGGTCCGGTGACGCTCGTCCTGAGCATCGCCCCTCTGAAAGAGCGCGCCGTTTACGACTATCCTGAGGAGCAGATCCTGGTCGGCTGAGGGCGGCGCGAGTGCTCCGACTTGAAAAGGTGGCGTCGTGAGGTAAAATGGAAAGAGGCGATGCGCGTGATCGTTGCGTTGGGCTAAGTTATTAGCCAGCATACTCTTGCGGTTGTCCGATGGCTGCCAAGGACTACTACAAAATCCTGGGTGTTGCGCCGGAAGCCAGCCACGAGCAGGTCCGTAAAGCCTACCGGCGCCTGGCCAAGAAGCACCACCCCGACCGGCAGGGAGGCAGCAAGGCCGCCGAGGAGAAGTTCAAGGAGATTGCCGACGCCTACAGCGTGCTGGGCGACCCCGAGAAACGCAAGCATTACGACCGCCTTCGCCAGGCGGGGATGAGCGGGGGCCGTTTCGATGGTTACCCCGGCTTCGAGGACCTGTTCGGCGAGGGCGCTCGGGGCAAGTGGCAGCGAGGGGAAGGCGTCTCCTTCGGCGACCTTGGCAGTCTGCGTGACCTGTTCAGCAGCATGTTCGGCGGCGGCCGGGGCGCGGGCGAACGCGCCGCCAGGCAACGCGGCCGGGATGTCATCAGTTCGATCACCATTCCGTTTGGGACGGCCGTTCGTGGCGGCAAAGTGGAGGTGAAGATCCCTCGGGAGAGGGCGTGCCCCAACTGCTCCGGCACGGGCGCCGCGCCGGGCACGCGCGTGGACACGTGTCCCCAGTGCAACGGAACGGGACAGGTGCTCAGCGGGCAAGGGGCCTTCAGCGTGGCGCAGCCATGCCCTGCCTGTTTCGGGCGGGGCAGGATAATCCAGACCCCGTGCGGCAAGTGCCAGGGGACCGGGACGACCGAGGAGCCGTCCGTCATCGAGGTGAAGATCCCCGCCGGCATAGAGGACGGCAAGAAGATGCGTCTGACCGGCCTGGGCCAGCCCGGCGTCGGCGGTGGAGGCGCCGGCGACCTCCTGCTGGAAGTGCACGTGCAGCCGCACCCTAAGTTCGATCGGAAGGGCCGCGAGATCTACAGCAAAACGCGCATCGACATGGTGGACGCGGCCCTCGGCACGAAGGTGGACGTGGACACGTTGCACGGGATCGTGACGGTCACCGTGCCTCCGGGCACGCAGCCCGGACAGAAGCTGCGCATCCCGGGCTACGGCCTCGAGACGTCAGACGGCAGGAAGGGCGACCACTACGTCGAGGTCCAGGTCAGAATTCCGCGCGACCTCACTGAGGAGCAGAAGAAGCTGCTGGAGCAGCTTCGGCGCGCCCCCGCCGCAGCCAAGCAATAGGGTGCGGCGCATGCGGGCTCCAAGGGGCGATTTGTGTCCCGCTTCCCTTGGCCTACAACGGGAGCTACAGATGCAGGCTGACCGAACTCGGGTGCATGCGAGGCCCCTGGACGACAGCAGCGTTTTCAACCAGTTCCTCCAGGACTTCTACACGCTGCGGCAGTCCATAAGGTCCCGCCATCGCGATGTCTGGTACCCGCCCACGGACGTCTACGAAACCGACGATGAGATCGTCATCAAGGTGTCCATCCCGGGCGTGAAGCAGCCGAACGTCGCCGTCGAGGTGAGCGGAGAACTGGTGACCATATACGGCATGCGCAAGGGACCGGACCGCGGCAGCATCCGCACGTATCATCAAGTGGAGATACGCAACGGCTACTTTGAGCGCGCCATAATACTGCACAAGCCGTTTGATCCGAGCCTTGCGAGGGCGGAGCTTCACGACGGGTTCCTCCACATCTACATCCCGAAGGCGCCGGTGCTGGTGCGCCATACGCTCAGGATAAAGCTCAACGTCTGACCGGACACAGCCCAGGCCGAGTTCAGAGCCGAGCCGAGGACGACCGATGACGCCGGACAAGCCGCAAGAGCCAGAACACGCAGACGAGCAGCGAACGGCAGGCGACGAGACGCCGGTGGGGCAGGACGACGAAACGCTCCTGGAAGGAGCGGAGCGCCCCGAGGCGCCGCGCGCGGAGGCAACCGAGCAGGTCGAGCTGCCGACGACGCTGCCGGTCCTGCCTCTTCGCAACGCCGTGGCCTTCCCTGCGATGCCCCTGCCGCTCCAGATCCGCGGTGAGAAGCGCTTGAAGCTCATCGAGCAGATCATGCTCGGCGACAGGTTCTTCATCGCGATTGCCGCGCAGGAGAAGGTTGACGAGGAGCAGGAGATCCAGGCGGAGGACCTCTACCGCTTCGGCACGGCCTGCGTGGTGCTCCACATGCTGCGAATGCCTGACGGTTCAATGCGCGTGCTGGCGCAGGGGATTTCACGCGCGCACGTTGATGGCTACCTGAAGCCCGAACTCCATCTCGAGGCGCAGGTGACGTACCTCGCCGACGAGCAGGTCGAGGACGTGGAAGTCACCGCGCTGTTCAGGAACCTGCGCAACCAGTTCTCCCGGCTTGCCGACATGATTCCGAACGTGGGCGAGGCCGTGAAAGTCGCCGTTGCCAACGTCGAAGAGCCCGGCCCGCTCTGCGACCTGATCGCCTTCAACCTGAACATCAAGGTGGATGAGAAGCAAGAGATCCTCGAGGCCCTGAACGTCAAGGAGCGGCTCCACACGATCACCAGACTGCTCGCGCGGGAGACGGAGTTTCTCGAGGTCGCCCAGCGCATCCAGTCCGAGGCGCGCAGCGAGATAGACAAGAGCCAGCGCGAGTACTATCTGCGCCAGCAGCTCAAGGCCATCCAGGACGAGCTCGGTGAGACCGACACGCAGGTGGCCGAAGCCCAGGAGCTGCGCAAGCAGATCGAGGAAAAGGACCTGCCCGAGGAGGTGCTCAAGGAAGCGGAGCGCGAGCTGGGGCGGCTGGAGCGCATCAATCCGGCCAGTCCCGAGTACAGCGTCGCCAGGACCTACCTGGACTGGATCATCGCGCTGCCGTGGCACGAGAGCACCGCCGACAACCTGGACCTGGAAGAGGCGGCGCGCATTCTGGAGCAAGACCACTACGGCCTGGAGGACGTCAAGGAGCGCGTGCTGGAGTTCCTGGCCGTGCGCAAGCTGCGCGGGGACATGAGCGGCTCGATTCTGTGCTTCGTCGGCCCGCCGGGCACGGGCAAGACGTCCATCGGCAAGTCGATCGCGCGGGCGCTGGGCCGCAAGTACATACGCGTCTCGCTCGGCGGCACGCGGGACGAGGCCGAGATACGCGGGCATCGGCGCACCTACATCGGCTCCCTGCCGGGCCGCGTCATCAGCGCCATCCGCAAGGCCGGCTCGAACAACCCCGTGTTCATGCTGGACGAGGTGGACAAGCTTGGGGCCGACTTCCGCGGCGATCCCGCGAGCGCCCTGCTCGAGGTGCTGGACCCCGAGCAGAACTCCACCTTCACGGACCATTACCTGGAGGTGCCGTTCGACCTCTCGAAGGTGCTCTTCATCTGCACGGCCAACTTCCTCGACCCCGTTCCGCCCGCCCTGAAGGATAGGATGGAGGTCCTGGAGTTCCCCGGCTACACGGAGGAGGAGAAGCTCCAGATCGCCAGGCGGTACCTGGTGCCGCAGCAGCTCGAGGCGAACGGTCTGACGGAGGACCAGTTGTCCATCACGGACGAGGCCCTGATGAAGCTCATCAAGGACTACACGCGCGAGGCGGGCGTGCGGAACCTTGAGCGCGAGATCGCCTCCCTTTGCCGCAAGGTCGCCAAGGCCATCGCGACGGAGGAGAAGGCGCGCACCACGATCGACGAGGAAGCCGTGGGGTCGCTGCTCGGCCCGGAGAAGTTCGTGCGCGAGATGGCCGAGCGCGTCGACGAGCCGGGCGTGGCAGCGGGGCTCGCCTGGACCCCGGCAGGGGGCGAGATCATCTTCGTCGAGACGACCATGACGCCCGGCGACGGCAAGCTTACGCTGACCGGCATGCTGGGCGACGTCATGAAGGAGAGCGCCCAGGCTGCCCTCACCTACGTCCGCGCACATGCTCAGAAGCTCGGTATTGACCCTGAGGTTTTCAGGACCGGCAGCTTCCACATTCACGTGCCGGCCGGAGCGATCCCGAAGGACGGACCCTCGGCGGGCGTCACGATGGCGGTCGCGCTCGCATCGCTGTGCAGCGGCCGCAAGGTCAGGCACAACGTGGCCATGACGGGCGAGGTCACACTGCGGGGGAAAGTGCTCCCGGTAGGCGGGATCAAGGAGAAGGTGCTCGCGGCCCAGCGTGCCGGCATCGACACCGTCGTCATCCCACGCCACAACGAGAAGGACCTGGTCAACGTGCCCCAGTACGCCAAGGAAAAGCTCCGGTTCGTGCCCGTCGATACGGTCGAGGACATCTTCCGCGTTGTTCTGGAGGCCGCGCACGAGTAGCACGGCTTGACAAGAGCGGGGGGCTGGAATAGATTGGTGAGTTGGTGCGCCCGTAGCTCAACTGGATAGAGCGGCGGCCTACGGAGCCGTAGGTTGGGGGTTCGAGCCCTCCCGGGCGTACCACCCTTCTTCGCCGTTACGCCTTGCCTCTGCCCCGGCGGCCTCGTCGGAGACCCATCCGTTGCACAGCTTCTGCACGGCCATGCACTTCCGGAACAGCACGGGATCGGACTCCCTGAGGAAGTCCACGTCTCCCCCGTGCCTTGCCAGGTAGCAGTGGGTCTCCGCGAAGTCCTCGAAGTGGTCAAGCCACCCGTAAAGGCTCGGCATGCCCCGGACTCTGAGGTACCCTATGGGGGGAATGGACGAGACCGCTGCCGCGTACGCCAGCGCCCCCACGTAAGGAGGAAGATGAGGCGGCCCGCCCGCGTCCTCGAACTCCTTCAGGAAGGCAAGCCAAACGTCCCGCCTTCTGGTGGCGACGTTGAACTCGAAACTGTGGCTCGCCTCGTGCAGGAACAGCTCCCCGTCCCTCGGGGCGAAAAGCAGCACTTTCTCTGCCAGCGACCTGTTCTTGATGTGGATCGGAAAGCCCTCTTCATCCTCTCTTGAGTTCACGTAACCCCTGACGAGGAAGGGGAGGGGGTAGGTCGCCAGATTATCGAGGAAACTCTCCTCGATGATCACCGGGCCGATATTCCGCTTGAAGAATGAGGGAGTCCTGGCCAGGTCCCGATCGATCCTGTCGAGAAGCCCCGGGAGATTGCCGGACAGGTAGCACCGGCTCAGGGGGTCATCCGCCCTCACGGTCACGCCGTGCCTGGCACGAATGCCCTCGACCTTGGTCCTGACCGTGCTGACGCTCGTACATCCTGCGTTGAGCACAGCTGCAACAAACACAATGACCGCGCAAGGCGGCACGCGCCTTTCCACGTTTCCCCCTCCATGTCACGCGCTTGCTGCAACTGCGAGCTGCGGCTCACAGCGCCCAAGCGCGCTTACGCACCATCGCCCGCTTCCCCCAGCCGGTTAGCCCTTGCCGCGAGCCGGCCAGTCCGGGGCGAGTAGGCCTGACTGATTCACTTCCCATAGTATGGCGGACAAAGGACCCCGGATCAAGGGCCGCCGCACCAACATGGGCGCCGGCGCCCCTACCAGATCATCCTGACGGGCACGCCCGCGGCGTGGAGGAACTGTTTGATCTGCCCGATGCTGTACTTGCCAAAGTGGACCATCGAAGCGATGAGGGCGGCGTCCGCCTTGCCCTCAGTGAGCACTTCGCGAAGGTGCTCGGGCTTTCCCGCGCCACCGCTTGCGATGACGGGTATCCGGACGGACTGGCTCACCATGCGGGTCGCTTGCAGGTCGTAGCCGGCTTCGGTGCCGTCGGCGTCGATGGAGTTGAGGCAGATCTCGCCTGCGCCCAGCTGCTCGGCCCACTGGGCCCAACGAACGGCGTCTTTCCCCGTGGCAACGCGCGCGCCCTCGACGTAGACCTCGTACCCGCTGGGTATCTCGGCGCTCCGTTCGACGCGCTTGGCCTGCACTCCGAGGACAATGCATTGACTGCCGAACCGGCGTGCGCCGTCCGCAATCAGGTCGGGATTGCGCACGGCCGCCGTGTCTATGCTCACCTTGTCTGCGCCCGCCAGCAGCACACGCCGCATGTCGTCCACGGTTCTGAGCCCGCCGCCGACAGCGAAGGGGATGAAGACCCGCTCGGCGACGCCCCGCACCACGTCGATCATGATGTCCTTCTTGGCCGGCGAGGCGCCGATGTCGTAGAAGACCAGTTCGTCGACGCCGCTCTCGCTGTAATGCTGGGCCATCTGGACGGGATCGCCCACGTCCACGTTGTCCTGGAACCTGATGCCCTTGGTCGTCTTGCCCTCGCGCACGTCCAGGCAGATGATGAGCCGTTTCTTCAGCATCTCAGGGGTTCCAGGAGAGGAAGTTCTCCAGCACGTTCAGACCGATCCTGCCGCTGCGCTCCGGGTGGAACTGGCAGGCCACGAGGTTATCCCGCGCCAGGGCGCTTGTGAACGATCCGTAGTAGTCGGTTGAGCCGATGGTCAGTCTCTCGTCCAAGGGGGCGGGCGCATAGCTGTGGACGAAGTAGAAGGCCGATCCGGTCGGCACGCCTTCCCATATCGGGTGCTCACGCACGAACTCCACCTCGTTCCATCCCATGTGCGGCACCTTTGCGTCCTGCGGCACGTCGAGCATCCTGACGCGCCCTGGAATCAGCCCGAGGCAGTCGGCGTCTCCTTCCTCGCTGTGCTCCAGGATGATCTGCGCGCCGAGGCAGATGCCCAGCAGGGGGCGGCCGGTCCCCGCGTATTCAGCGATGGCCTTGTCCAGGGACAGGCTTCGCAGGGTCTGCATCGCGGCATCGGCCGAGCCCACTCCCGGGAAGATAAGCCGCCCCGCAGCGCGCACCCGATCCGGGTCGCTGGTCACGTCTGCGCTGCGGCCGAGCCTCTCGACGGCCAGGCGCACGCTGGTCAGGTTCCCCGCGTGGTAGTCGATTATGGTCACTTCCTCGGCCACGGAATGCTCCTCGGCGCGCCCTGATGAACCGCCCTCGTACAAAGTTACCAGAAACAGGAGCGGATCGGCAAGGAACGGGCTCCGGCAGCGGCCGGGAGAGAGGAGGGCACGCTTGTGACGTGCTCCACGCCGGCAGTAGAATGGCCGGGAAGCTGTCCCCATTCGCCCTGCGAACATCATGCAAGTACTCGGCATCGAGACATCCTGCGACGAGACGGCTGCCGCCGTGGTCGAGGACGGCCGCCGCATCGTGTCCAGCGTGGTGAGCACGCAGCACCGGCTGCACGAGCGGTTCGGCGGCGTCGTGCCTGAGATTGCCTGCCGGGCCCACATCGAGAACGTGCTGCCCGTCATCATTGAGGCGCTCGGGGAGGCGGGGTCGACTCTCGATGTGCTGGACGGCGTGGCCGTGACGACCACGCCCGGCCTCATCGGCGCGCTCCTCATCGGCGTGACGGCCGCCAAGGCGCTGAGCTGGGCTTTGGATCTGCCGCTGTTGGCGGTGGATCACCTGCAAGCCCACATCCTGGCAGCATGGCTCGGCAGGGAGCAGCCCGAACTGCCCGCCGTCAGCCTGGTGGTCAGCGGCGGACACACGAGCCTGTTCCTGACCGAGGGGCCCCTGGCGCACAGGCGCCTGGGCGGCACCGTCGACGACGCAGCGGGGGAGGCGTTCGACAAAGTGGCCAACATCCTGGGCCTCGGCTATCCGGGCGGCCCCGCCATCGAGGGGGCGGCGCGCCAGGGCGATCCCGCAGCCGTGGATTTCCCGCGGAGTTGGCTGGAGCCGGACAGCGCGGACTTCAGCTTCAGCGGACTGAAGACCGCCGTTCTGTACCACTGCCTCGGGCGAAACGCCTCCAAGGAGGCCATCTCGGCCGCGACGTACAGCCCGCGGTTCGTAGCGGACGTGGCCGCCAGTTTTCAGGAGGCCGTCGTTGACGTCCTGGTCGGGAAAGCGTGCGACGCGGCCGAGCGCCATCACGTCGGCAGCCTGATCGTGGGCGGGGGAGTTGCCGCAAACGGGCGCCTGCGACAGCGCCTCGAAGCGGAAGCCGACAAGCGGGGGCTGGCGCTTTACCTTGCGCCGTCCGAGCTCTGTACGGATAATGCGGCCATGGTAGCGGCGGCCGGCTGCCGGTTGCTCAAGGAGGGCCGCCGGGCGCCTCTCTCGGTCGAAGCGGAGCCGTAAAGCAGGCGTGGACCCATGCGAGAGAAGACCCTGAAGGACCTGCTCCAGCAGGTCGCCGCCGGCGGGCTGACGCCGGATGATGCGCTCGAAGCCATCCGCAGGCTGCCCTTCGAGGACATCGGCTTCGCCAAGATAGACCACCATCGGAGCCTGCGCTGCGGCGTGCCTGAAGTGGTGTTCTGTCTGGGCAAGTCACCGGAGCAGGTTGCGGCAATAGCCGAGCGGATCGTGGCCGCGGGCACGAATCTCCTGGCCACGCGGGCCGACGCGCGCCATTTCGAGGCGGTCAGGGCGGTTTGCCCGGACGCCGAGTATAAGCCGGGCGCCCGGGCCATAACCCTCAGACAGGAAGAAGTGGAGCTTCGGGGACGCGTCGTCGTCGTCACGGGAGGCACGGCCGACCTCCCCGTGGCCGAGGAGGCCGTCATCACGGCCGAGATGCTGGGCGCCCGAACGCAGTTGATCGCCGACGTGGGCGTGGCCGGCCTGCACCGGCTGCTCGCATTCCGGGCGGAGCTGGACGCCGCGAACGTCGTGGTAGCCGTGGCGGGGATGGAGGGCGCACTCCCCAGCGTCGTGGGCGGGCTGGTGGCCAGGCCCGTCATCGCCGTCCCGACCAGCATCGGCTACGGCGCCAGCTTCGGCGGCGTGACGGCGCTGCTGACCATGCTGAATAGCTGCGCCTCCGGCGTAGCCGTGGTCAACATAGACAACGGGTTCGGCGCCGGCTACATGGCGGCCCTTATCAACGCCATGGCCGTCGGCGCCCGCACGCAGTAGCGAACGCGCGGCGCGCAGGAATGCTAGAGCAGATCCACCAACTGCCCGGTCTGCCGGATCGGGCCCGGGACGCGCACAAGGGCGACTTCGGGCGAGTCCTGATCGTTGCCGGTTCGCCGGGCATGACGGGGGCCGGCTGCATGGCCGCCGTCGCCGCCCAGAGGGCCGGGGCCGGCCTTGTAACGCTGGCGCTGCCTGAGAGCCTGAACGTCATTGCGGAGATCAAGCTGACAAGCGCCATGTCCAGGCCCCTCCCCGAGCCGGGCGCACCGGTGCTGGGGAGCGAAGCGGCCGAGGCCGTGCTGGCGGCCCAGGCTGAATTCGACGTGATGGCTCTGGGCCCGGGCATCGGCCGGGCGCCGCAGACGCAAGAGGCCGCGCGTCGGCTTATTGCCGAGCTAGCGCTGCCCCTGATCGTCGACGCCGACGGCCTGAACGCGCTGGCGGGGCATCCCCGGCTCCTGCGGACGGCCGGGGCATTGCGGCTGCTCACGCCACATCCCGGCGAGATGGCCAGGCTGCTCGGGCGCGGCAGCGCACGCGAAGTGCAGGCCGATCGCGTCGGGGTGGCAACGCGGTTCGCCCTGGACAACGACGTGATTCTGGCGCTGAAAGGCGCCGGCACCGTGGTTACGGACGGTCAACGCTTCTACGTGAACTCCAGCGGCAACCCGGGCATGGCGACGGGCGGCACGGGCGACGTCCTGACGGGTCTGGCAGCCGGGCTGCTCTGCCAGGGACTGACGCCCTTCGAGGCCGTTCAGCTCGCCGTCTTCGTCCACGGGCTGGCTGGCGATCTGGCCGCCCGGGCCAAAGGCGAGCTGTCCATGACGGCCGAGGATCTGCTGGACTTCACGCCCGAGGCATTCCAGTTGGTGAAGGCCGCGGGGAAGGGCGCGGCCCCGGCCGATATCCTGGCACGGCTGGGCGGGTAAGCCAGAAGGGGGCAAGGAGGGCCGCTGCTGGCTACCGGCCGGCCGGAGGAGGCGCGGTCAGGACGTCCGACGCGTCTGCCGTTAGTTCGGGGCGCTCGCTCCAGGCAGCGCGGACGGCGTCCAGGATCCGGCCCTCCGGGAACTCGCTCTGCGCTCCCACGCCCACCTGCGCCCGCTCGAGCGCCCCCTGGAAGGCGTTCATTGCGTGCGCGAGAGCATCCGCCCGGCGACCGGCCGCCTGCGACCAGAGGACGGCGCACGCGCAGGCCGCCAACCACACGGCCGCCAGCAGTCCGATGACCACGAGCCGTACGCGCGCACGCGACATCCGCCGTCCCCTCCTATTCGAAATCCAGCACGCCCAGGCCAAGCGTCACGTCCACTCGATCCGCGTTCCCTGACGCCACCTCCAGCGACCGCAGGACGAAGCAGGGATAACCCGGAGGCGCTGCGGCGACTACGTCGAGGACGCGGGGCAGACCGCCGGAGGGCACACTGAACTGCAGCGTGACGGGCCAGACCGCATACCGCAGGGCTTCCACGCCCGCCTCTGCCCGGACTGGCGGGCCGGGCCGTGCAACCGGTCCGCCGATCGCGATCTGGGTGAGCGCGCAGGAACGCAGCGGACCGAACAGGGCCACGACCGCCTCCGCGATGCAGGCGTTCTTCTCGATGCGGTCGAGCTCTTCCCTGGGCGGCTCTCGTCCGGGCGACTCCCAGTCGTAAGCGGGCAGCAGCGTCCCGCCGGCGCTCCCTCTGGCGGCGGCGCGCAAGCGGTCTTTGAAGGCGGCGTAGTTGCGCTTCACGCGCGCAGGATCCCCCGTGTATGCCTCCAGCAGGTTGCCCTCGATTGCAAGATCACGGCGGACGTAGTAGCTGCGCAGACGCCCGTACTCGTCCCGCATGCCGGCCGTGTAGTCGCGCTCCGCAGCGATGCGTTGCCGCGTGGGAAGGATGGACATGTCCAGCCACCGGCCGAGCCTATCCTGTGCCTGTTCCAGCCGCTTCATGTCCGCGTCAGCCGCTGCCATGACGGGATGCAGCCGCAGCACGGCGAAGAGCACCGCGCCGGCGTAGAGGACCACCAGCGCCAGGTCCCACAGGCAGCGTTTCAGGTTTGTCCCTCGCATCGCGTCCGCCCTCACCGGCTTTCGGGACCCAGTATCTGGGCCGTCGTTGGAGGCGCCGCGCCTGGCACTTCGAACGCGACCACGAACTGCGAAGTCGGCTGGTCATAGTGCGCGGGCATGACGCGCGACACAACGCATTCGGCCTCGGCGTCGTCCTCGGCGAACGGACGGCTCAGCCTGATCTCCCCAGGCGACACCACGTCGGCGATGGGGTACCAGGGGCCGTCAGGAAGCGTCTTGATGAGGTCGCCTCGCCTCAGCACCTCCGTCCAGCCGGCGGCCTCGCACGTGACGGCCGTCCTCCTCTTGCGGAACGATGCCTTGCCGTTCGCCTTCGCCAGGGCGGGCGTGTTGCGCAGCGTCTCCAGCAGCCCTGTCATGAAAAGCTCGTGGGCCTGCAGGCGCGTGCCGCCCGGCGGGATACTCACAGTGCCGATGGCGCGCCCCGTCAGCCAGGGCCGAGAGACCTCGCCTTCGGCCGCCCCTTCGGCAGTTCGGGACTCGCCGCAACTGAGCGATGACAGACGGAACGTGTAGCCGGAATCGCCCCCGGCCGCTGCACAGGCATGCAACACGCCGTTCAGGATGTCGACCACCTGATGCTTGCCTGCCGCAGCGGCGGCAAGATACCGGACCTCGGCCTCCAGTGCGGACCTGTCCGAGGCCTCCGTCAGCTCTCGTCCCATCTCCGTTACCTGGCCGGCAAGCAGATCGTACTTTGGCAGCGGGCCCTCCACCGCTCGCAGAGCCCTCAGGCCGAAGCCGTAGAGGGACAGCACGATCGCCCAGGCCGCCACCGCCACTGCAAGTGCCAGGCTCCTGCCGAATGAGGCGCGCGCCTCGATGGTCTCCGCAGCCGGAAGGAACGAGACGCACGTCACGTCGTCCTTCAGCCCGGCGAGGGCCGCGCCCGTCGCGACGGCCAGGCGGTCCAGGTTCGCGCGGACGAAGTCCGAGTCGGCCCGCCGTGAGATCGCCACGCGGCTGAGCTCGCCCAGGCTCTGGAGTTCGGCGCCAATGGCGGAACTGAGCTGCCTCCTGAGCCCTGGCAGCCTTGCCGTCCCGCCGCAGACGTACGCCGCCCGGTACTCGGGCGGTTCCTCAGCGCCCCGCAGATGGGCCAAGTCCGCCGCTACCCGTCGGGACAGCTCCGCCAACGTGGGGCGAAGCGCGGCAGCGATCTGGCGCGCGCGCGGCGACCGGGCTATGTTCAGCTTGACCCGTTCCGCCGCATCGAAGTCCAGGCGAAGCGCTTCCTGCAGCCGTTCCGTCATCCGGTTGCCGCCGAAGAACACGTGGCGCATCCGGAACCAGCCGTTCTCCATCAACACCAGGCTCGTGTTCTCCGCCCCGACGTCCAGGGCCAGGGCCGGGCCCTCTGCTCCCGCTTCGGAGCTCAGAAGCACGGCCAGAGCCAGAGGCGACACTGTGACCAGGTCGACCTGCCGGAGCTTCAGCTCCCGGAACCCGCGGAGGTAGGACTCCACAACGCCCCTGTTGATCGCCGCGAGCAGGCCGCGCCGGTCCGCGTCCTCCGGCCCTGGGGGGAAAAGCGTATAGCCCCACAGCACGTCTTGCAGGCCGAATGGGACCCTGGCCTCGGCCTCCCGGCGGACGGCCTGCTCAAGATCGCCCTCCGCGCCCGCCGGCAGCAGGAATTCGTGGACAAAGACGTTCTGGGCCGGGATGGCAACGCACAGGCGCCCCTTGTGCACGCCGTGCCTTTGCTGGAAGGCCGAGAGCGCCTGCCACAACCGCGCGTCCTTGGCAAGCTCGGCGGCGTCGCCCGGCGGAGGGCCTTCGAGCGGGATGATGTCTGCGTCCAGTATCTCGGCATCGGCCCCGGCCGCCCGAAGCAGCACCGCCTTCACGGCGGAACGGCCAAGATCGAAGCCCCAGGCTTCTCGCGCAAGCATCGGCGTCCCTGGCTTCAGAGCACTCCGCTATGGACCGGATCCCGAGGTCCGGGCGCGCCCATGTTACCAGAAAGCTCCGGTCCTGGGAATACCGGCGAAGAGGGGATTCGCGCGAGGTTGGATGCGCGGCCTACTCGCTCCGGTCGGACGTGCCCAAGCCGCCCTCCGGCGCAGCGGCCACGCTGCGCAGCGCGTCTCTGACGTTGCGCTGTTCATCCTGCGTCAGACGATGTCCGCCGAACCGCACCCGGTAGTAGAGGTCCGTGACGAGGTCGATGGCTCGAAGTATGCGGCCATCGTAAGCTTCGGATGCTGCCATCCTTGCGTCCGCCGCCCGTGCCAGCTCCCGGGGCGTGACGTGGGGCGGCCGGGGGAGGCCCCGCTTCCGAAGCAGCACAAGCAGTTCCTCGTAGAACGCGGGGGGACGGCCAGCCCGCAAGCCCCGCCAGCGCCATCCGAACCTGGGAGCCCAGGTAGTGGCCAGCAGGTACGCCGAGGCCACCACGACCGCCGTCGAGAGCACCGCCGCCGCTACGCGCAGCCACCCGAAGGACAGCAGCACCAGCGCGAGGCCACGTGCGACTTCGCCGGCTCCCGTCGCGAACGCCCGGGCAGAGGCCGTGAGAGCAGCCAGCACTCGCCGCTGCTGCCTCCTGTTGTAGCCGATCACGCTGCTGTTCCACTTCATGGCCGCCAGGAAGTAGAGGCGTCCGGTCACGCTAGATATGCGCTCCACCATCCGGCCGAAGATGCCCAGGTTGGCGACGTGCCTCCTCTCGGCGCTCTCGGTGCCGGGAGTGGGATCGAACTCCACCCATCCCAGCCCGCTGAAGTACACTTCCACCCACGCGTGCGCGTGCTTGTCGCGGAACAGGTAAGTGCCGCTGGAAGGATCAAACTCGCCGCTCTTGAATCCGATGACCAGCCGCGTCGGTATGCCCCACACGCGCAGTATGAGCGCCAGTGCAGTCGAGAACTGCTCGCAGCTGCCGCGATGCGTGGTGGTCAGGAACGCTTCGATTGGGTCCTGCTCGCCGAACTCCGGCAGGTCGAGCGTGTACGTGAACCTGTTGGTATCCATCAGGTAGCTCTGTGCGGCCACGACGTGTCCGTAGTCGCTTGAGGGCGCGTAGAGGCTGTCGATCTCGGCGGCCGTGCGCTCCAACGTCGGCCTGAGGGAGGTGGGAATGTCCCAGAAAAAATAGCACGGGCCTGCCAGACGAGGCGCCCGCGCCAGGCGGAGCTGTTCCGCCGTGAATTCCGGCACGACCGACACGACCTCGTACGGCTGGCCTGGCCTGACTACGTCGCCGTAGAGCAGGTCATTGGACAGCGGTTCCGGAACCTCCCTCTGGGGCAGGCCTTGCACCTCCACGGGGCGGTAGAGGAAGAACAGACGATGCATGCCCCTCGATTCATACGTTACATCCTGCCGGATGAGCTGACGAGGGACGTCCGTGTCCTCTAGCCGGTAGACGGAAGTGGACCTGAACTCCTGGAAAGCCCTTCCGGACGCTCGCGCGTCGCTCGTGTCAGCAAGGCGCTGTGCGGTACCGTAATCGAACCACTGTCCGTCGCGGTACAGCGGGCGGGAAGCACCGCGCATCAAGAGACGGGGCGGCTTTACGGGCGTGCCGTTCGGCCTGTCCGCCGCGGTGAACTTCACCCGCAGCACCGCGCTGTTGCCCTGACGCATGCGGCCCACGTCATACAGCGAGATGTTCTCGGAGAAAGCAGTCACGAGCGCCGGCAGCGGCCGCCAGTCCCAGAGGATCGCGGCCCGCGGCAGGATGATGAACAGCACGGCGGTGCACGCAAACACCGAAGCGACGGGCAGCCAGAGCGCTGACACCAGATCTTGCCACGCCCCGGCCTGTCCCGCACGGTCCGCTGCAGCCGCTCCCGCGACGTCGGAGGCAGGGAACAGCTCCATCGCTATCAGGTTCGCCATCAGGCAGAGGCCGGCCAGGACGAACATGGGCAGGTAGGCGAGATCGAACGCCCAGACGCCCGCCACCAGTCCCTCAAAGACGGCCACAACCTGGATCAGCCGGATGTCCCGCGTCGGGCGAGGGCCGTAGACCTTCAGCACTTGCACTAGGATCAGGAAGTGGGCCAGCCCATAGCTGAGGTGCACGTCTGCGGCCACGGCCTGGATCAAGCCGAAGGCAAGGGCCGCAAGGGCAAGCAGCATGTCCGCCCGCGTGGATACGAGCGGCGGCCCGGTCGGACCCACGATGACGGCATGCGCACCGCAGAGAACCAGGACGACGAACACGTACTGCCACGAGTGCTCTGCAACGGCCAGCAGAAGCGCGCCCGTCATGATGACGGCGTAGGTGGTGAGAAGCGTCGGCCAGTTCCCGGCCCCGCCGGCCCACGCCGCCTCCGCTTCGTTGGCTTCAGGTGACGAATATGTCATCGAACTGGGGCTCACTGACGTCTATGAAAACCGAGCAGCCGGCCAGCGGACCGAGCACGGCCTCCTTCTCGTCGGCGTGCAGCGGGCCAGGCGTGATGAGGCAGACGCCGCCTGCTGCGACCTGGTGGAGGTTCACCGCGCCGGCCAGGTCGGCAATCGTGTGGTCCGGCGTGGTTTGCGCCAGCGCCAGCACCTCCAGGAGCGAATAGAGATGGCCCTGGCCCGAATCATAGGGAAGCGAGTTGAGGTTCGGGCAGTAGGAGGCGAAGGCATAGAAGACGTTCCGTTCCCCCAGCAGAGCCGCCATGGACGCCGCGAAGCTCACCGCCTTCTCGTAGCGCTGCAGCCGGGCTGGTGCGTGCTGCGTGTCTTGCGGCGGCGCGTATGAATCGAGCAGTATCAGAACGCTGTTGATCTCCCGCCGCTCGAACTCCCGGACGTACAGCTTGTGCAGGCGCGCGCTGGTCACCCAGTGGATGTGGCGCGGATTGTCGCCCGGCTTGTACTCGCGCAGCGACCGGAACTCCCCCTGCTGGTCCTTGCGTCGGAGTTCCAGCAGCCAGCGCGCCTCGCCGGCCTTGTGACGCAGCAGCGCTTCCTCCTTGATGAACCCCATGCGAGGCAGGACCAGGACCTCCCGCTCGGACTGGATCTCCACGGCGGCTTCCACCATGCCGAAGGGGAAACGCGTCGCCACCGTGATGGGACGCGTCCTGTGCATCCCCCGATCAGGGAAGTACTGGCGCAGCAGCACCGAGCGGCCCTGTCCGGGGGCCAGCTTGCGGATGGTGTGAACGAGTTGGGGCTCCGGGCCGTCGTTTCCGTCACGGCTGACCCTGAGCCCGAACGCGCTCAGGCCGCCCCACGCCGTCTTCTGGTTCCGGACGGCTACCTCCACGCGAAACGGGTCGCCCGCAAAGACGTGCTCCGGCATGTCCCAATCGGCTCTCGTCTGCCTGAGCATCAAGGCGGGAAGGACGATCGCGCAGACCCCCATTCCCAGCAGGAACGCAGCCGTTAGGTACACCAGATTCATGCCCCACTGAAGCGAGGCGAAGCAGAACGTCAGGCCCACGCAGCAGTACACGAGGCCCCAGGGCGTGAGTCGATAGCGGAAGCGAAGCCTCGTCTTCGGGGCGGCCTTGAGGACGAGCGATGAGACGAAGACGCTCACGAACTGCCATACCACGACCGTAAGGAGTATGAGAAGCGCGCTCTCGCGGTCGCCCAGGATCAACAGAGGGGGGACGCTCAGGCACGCGGCAATCCACAGGATGAGGCCCACCAGTCTGGTGAGCCGCGAGAGGCGGGCCAGGACCCCTTTGCCGACCTCTGACATACGGCCTCCCGCACTGCGTGCGGCGTCGCCAGCGGCCGCCCGCTACAGGGGCACGGGGATTTGCTGCAGCACGTCCCGTACGATGCGGGCCGCCTCCTCGAAGCCGCCGCCCGGTCCGCCGGCCCCACGATGCAGGCGCATTCTGTGCGACAGAACAGACACGGCCAACTCCTTGACGTCGTCGGGCTCAACGTAGTCCCTGCGCCTGAGCAGGGCGAGAGCCTGCGAGGCCCTATAGAGGTGAACGCCTCCGCGAGGGCTGACCCCTGTGACGACGCCCTCGTGCGTCCGCGTTGCCTCTACCAGGCGGATCACGTAGTCCAGGACTTCTTCCGCCACGCGCACGCGCCGCACCTGCACCTGGAGCTCAACCATGCTCGGGCCCCGCATCACGGGCATCACGTCCTCGATGGGGTGGGATATGCGCTGAGCCCGCACGATTTCCTTTCCCTGCTCCGTGGTGGGATAGCCGAGGTTCATGCGCAGGAAGAACCTGTCCAGCTGCGACTCGGGCAGGGGATAAGTTCCTTCGAACTCGAACGGGTTCTGCGTGGCGAGGACGCAGAAAGGCTGCGGCAGCGGGTGGGTCACGCCGTCCACCGTGATCTGGTACTCGTTCATTGCCTCCAGCAGGCAGCTCTGCGTCTTCGGCGTGGTCCGGTTGATCTCGTCGGCCAGGACGATGTTGGCGAAGAGCGGGCCCCGTTTGAACACGAAGCGCGACTTGCTCTCGTCGTAGATGTTGACGCCGAGCAAGTCGGCCGGCAGCAGATCGGGCGTGAACTGGATTCGCCTGAACTCGCAATCCAGAGCGGACGCGATGGTGTGCGCCAGCATGGTCTTGCCGACGCCTGGCACGTCTTCGATGATCAGATGCCCTCCTGCCAGCAGCGCCACCAGGGCCAGCTCGACGCGGTCCCTCTTGCCGATGTAAACCTTCTCGATCTCCTCGATCAGCCGGCGGATGGCGTCTGCGGAAACGTCCACGTCCGGGGACTTCGTCTCACTCTCCATCTGCTGCTCCTACAGGGGAGAGACAGGGCGCCATCCATGCACGGCCGTTCGTTGGAGCGGTCAACGTCGGGCGGGCCAACGCATGCCTGCGCCGCACTTCAGTATATGCCAGGCCGGCGGCAAGCGCAACATCAAGGGCTTAAGCGCTTGACCGGCAAGGCGATACGCTGAGCCCCGACCGCATGCGCCGGACCGGCTAGCCCGCACTGAGCACAGCCCGGCTGCCGGCACGGCCAGAAGAAGCTTGATTTCGACCCCCTTGTCTCCGATAATTGGTGCAGCGCGCCTCCTGGTGGCGCGTTTCCTTCTTCTGGTCATTTTCGGACGACTCCACGGTACTGCCGCAGAGGGCGCGGATCCCGCCGGCCGACGGAGGCACAGATGCGCATCGGCGTGGCCTATTACCCCGAGCACTGGCCCGAGGACCGCTGGCCGGTGGACGCCCGGATGATGCGGGAGACGGGCATTGACGTCGTCCGAGTGGGCGAGTTCGCCTGGTCCCGGCTCGAACCCAGACGAGCCCAGTTCGACATGGCATGGCTCGAACGGGCCATCGAGGTGCTCGCCAGCGAAGGTCTCAAGGTCATCATCTGCACTCCCACCGCCGCGCCGCCGCCCTGGCTGTTCAACCGCCATCCCACCATGGTTCCCCGGGATCCGGAGGGCCGGGACTGGTTCCCCGGCAGCCGGCGCGACATGTGCCTGAACAGCCGTCCCTACCGCAGGTACGTCCGCCGCATCGTGCGCGAAGTGGCCAAGACGTTCGCGCACAGGCCCGAGGTCTTCGCCTGGCAGATCGACAACGAGCTGGGCTGTCACGCGAGCGGACGCTGCTACTGCGACGACTGCGAGCAGGCCTTCCGTGAGTGGCTCATGAGGCGCTACGGGACCATCGGGCGGCTGAACAAGCAGTGGGGGACCGCCTTCTGGAGCCAGGAGTTCAATGACTGGCATCAGATACCCGCGCCGCGCCGTACGCCGGCCGGCGTCCATCCATCGCTGATGCTCGACTACCAGCGGTTCATCTCAGCCACGGTCCGAGACTTCGTCCAGGAGCAGCGCGAGCTCATCGAGGAGCAACCAGGCGGCCAGAAGCCCATAACCACGAACTGCCTGGGCCTGGCGACCGACCAGATAGACCAGTTCTCCCTGGCGCTGCCTCAGGACGTCGCCTCTCTCGACAATTACCCCGTCGACGGGTCCGATCTGGACCACGTCTGCCTTCAGCTTGACATGGCTCGTTCGGTCAAGGGCGCTCCGTTCTGGATACTGGAGCAACAGGCGGGGGCGACCATGATCCCCGGCAGACGGAGCCAGCCCCGGCCGGGGCAGTTGCGCCTGTGGTCCTATCAGGCGGCCGCGCGCGGCGCGGAGCTAATCAGCTACTTCCGCTGGCGCACCTGTGCCTTCGCCCAGGAGATGCACTGGTACGGCATGTTGGAGCCGGACGGCACCACAGGGCGCCGCTACGACGAACTAAAGACAACGATAGCGGAGTTGAAGCAGAAGGCGGAGATGTGGGCGGGGAAGCTGCCCGCTGCGCCCGTCGGCATCGTCCTCGACTACCATGCCTACTGGGCTCTGCGGGCCGACTCGATGTCGGCGGACCTGGACTACCTGGGCCAGTTCAGGACGTTCTACGGCTTACTGCGCCGCGCGGGCCTGCCGGTGGCGATCGTCCGGCCGGGCCAGGACCTGGCGCCCTACAAGGTGGTCGTCGTTCCCATGCCTGTGCTCGGCCGCGCGGACGACGCGAAAGCGTGGCAGTCCTTCGTGAGCCAGGGGGGGACGCTGCTGGTCACGGCGCCGGCCGGCTACAGAACCGAACAGAACACCTGGCTGATGGGCCCGCCGCCGGGGCCGCTTGCCGAAGTGCTCGGCGTCGAGGTCGTCGAGCACGACATGCTCAGGGGCGATGCGGGCAACCGCGTGACTCTCGGCGACGCCGAGTATCGCGTGGGCGGCTTCTGCAGCGTTCTGGAGCTGCGTGGCGCGGAGGCCGTAGCCTCTTACGAAGACGAGTACTACGCGGGCACGCCGGCCGTGACCAGGAGGGGCCACGGCGCCGGAAGGGCGTACTTCCTGGGAGCGACGGCCGGCCCGGAGCTGTACGGAGGGCTCCTGGAAATGGCGCTCCGCGACTCGGGACTCCGACCGCACCCGTGGAGCTCCGAGACGGTTGAAACCATCCCCTTGCAGACCGTCGGGGACGAGCCGCCTCTGACTTTCGTGCTCAACCACGGCGCGCAGAGCGCGGACCTGGACCTGGGGGAGGGGACGGCGTATCGCGACCTGCTGACTGGCCGGGAGCACAGCGGGCGGATGCGTCTGGACGGTTACGGCGTGGTCCTGCTGGCCGGCTGAGTCCCGCACGGCGCCGAGCCCGCCTTCAGGTTTGCCTGCGCCGCACTCCGGCGGCCCGAGTGCCTCCAACCAGAGCATCTTTCGCATGACGATAGCCGACGAGTTCAACAGGCTCATAGGCATCATGCGCAGGCTGCGCAGCGACTGCCCGTGGGATCGCAGCCAGAATCACGATACGCTGCGGCCCTACCTGCTGGAAGAAGCTTACGAAGTGCTCCATGCCCTGGACCAGGGCCGTTACGACGAACTGCGGGACGAACTGGGCGACCTGATGCTCCAGATCGTCTTCCACGCCGAGATCGCGGAAGAGGACGGCCGGTTCACCATCGAGGACGTCCTGCGCGGCATCAACGACAAGCTGGTTCGCCGGCATCCGCACGTCTTCGGCGACAAGGAAGCGGAGACGCCCGCCGATGTGGTGCGCCGATGGGAGAGCATCAAGACCGGAGAGGAGCAGAGGCCCTCGTCTCTGGACGGCGTGCCCGCTGCGTTGCCCGCGCTGCTGCGGGCCGCGCGCGTCCTGAGCAAGATCCGGCAGACGGGCGTTGATCCCTTCGAGGGAATGGACCTGGCAGGGGCGGCGCGCCGGTGGCTCGAGCGCCTGTCCGGCGCGATGGCCGGCCACGACGAGGCCGGCGCCGAGCATGCAGCCGGCGTGCTGGCGATGGTGATCGGCGAGATGGCCGCGCGCGCTGGGGCGAGCGCCGAGGACGCGCTGCGCAACGCCGTCGGGCGCCTGAGCGCGGAGTTCCAGCGACACGAAGCACGTCTGCGTGAGGAGGGACGCAGCCTCACGGCGCTGTCCGGCGAGGAACTCGACCGCGTCGCAGCGCGCCTTCTGGCGGCTTGCGAGGAGGCGTGAGGTGCATGCCATTCTCCTGGCCGCCGGCTACGGAACGCGGCTCCATCCCCTCACCCGCGACCGCGCGAAGCCCCTTCTTCCCGTGGGCGGGCGGCCGATCATTGACCACCTGATCGACCGCCTGGAGGCCGCCCCGGAGATCGACCGCATGCTCTTGGTCACCAACGCCCGGTTCGCGGAGGACTTCGAGCGGTGGGCGGCCGCGCGCAGCTTCGCAAAGCCTCTGAGCGTCTACTGCGACGGGTCCACGTCGAATGAGGACAGGCTGGGAGCCGTGGCCGACATGCAGCTTGCCGTGGAGCGCGGCGGCATAGCCGGCCAGGAAGCCTACATCCTGGCCACCGACAACCTGCCGCGCTTTGACCTGACGGACATCATCGGGTTCTCCAGAGCCAGGCGCGCCAGCGCCGTGTTCGGCTGCCGGACGGAAGACCCCGAGGTGCTCGCACGCGTTGGCGTCGCCGAGGTCGACGCGGAGGGACGGGTCACGGGCTTCGAGGAGAAGCCCGAGCATCCAAGGGGCAACCTGCGCGTGCCGCCTTTCTATGTCTACGCTTCGGAGGCGGTTGCGTCCATCGCGCAGTACCTGGCCGGAGGAGGCAACCCGGACGCGCCCGGCCACTTCCTGCAATGGCTTGTGCCGCGCCATCCGGTCTACCTTCTCCGACGACCGCAAGGCACGCGCGACATCGGCACGCTGGAGAGCTACCGACAGGTCTGCGCCGAATTTGAGACGTCGGCGGAAGGGCAGGGGGGCGCTTGCCGTTTCCCTTGACGGGCACCACGGCTTGAAGTACGCTGAGGGCTCACGGTCGCATGTCGGAACCTGCCACTCAGCCGTCTGGGCGCTTCTTCTCGTTCTCCCGGAGGTGACGATGCTACGGACCAGCAGGGAATTGAGGGCGGTCCTCGAGGCGATGTATCCGTTCGATAAGAAGGGCAAGCTTCTGCCCCTGAAGGACAGATGCACCATGCTGGCGTCCAACGCCAATTTCGACCTGGAGATTCAGCTGCGGGGGTTCACGATGGCGTCCGCCGCCTTCGACGGCAGCCCCCAGATCGTCCAGATCAGCTACACGGCGACGGACCAGACCGGCAGCCACCCCAAGAAGCTCCCGCCGATCGAGGGGGTCGTGCGGAACACCGCGACCAGGCCCGCGCCCGTCGGCGCACAGAGGGCCCGGCAGATGCTCGACTGGTATACCGAGGACTACGAGGCCGACCTGGTCTGGATGAGCCTGGACCATTACACTTCGCCCAAGTTCTCGCTCGACAAGTACGCCGAGAAGTGCGGCAGCAGCGGCATGAATGAAGCGATAGCGCGCGCCCTGCTCGAGGATGCCAGCGAGTGCCTGGGGGTCAAGGCGAACAAGAAGCAGCTCCAGGCGTACCTCAACTACCTGACGGGCGACGAGTTCGGCAGCTATGCGCGCGACTTCTTCGGCTCAGTTGACCTCAGCAGGCCGGCCTGGGCCATGATCGACACGGGCGATACGCCGGCCGCCGTCAACCTTGCCAGCACGATGTGGTTCGTTGACACCGTGCGCAACGGCCTCGACGACGAGGAAGTGATCATCGAGGCCGAGTTCTCCGCAACGGGCAGCAGCGGCGAAGAGGAGGAATACGCCTACTGGCCCGGCCGGGACGCCCCGAAGGGCGCGCCCACAATGACGGAAGATGACCAGGAGAGCTTCCTGAAGCGCATCTGCGCGTTCGTCCAGAAGACCAACGCGGACGCCATCGCTTACGAAGTCGGCAGCAAGCACGCGGCCAAGGCCGGCGAGGAATTCGCCATCGACGCCGGCAAGCTCAAGGCCGTTCAGGTCGCGCTGAAGGAGCTGACCGGCCGGCACATAGGCTACGCCGGGCACGGCGGCACGGGCTTCAAGTGGGAAAGCGATCTGATCGGGCCCATCTTCAAGCGCAACATCAACACCCAGCACCTCTATGCCGGCACGATGTCCCAGGTCAAGTGGGTCGACAAGTACCGCGCGGCCATCGAGAACAGAGAAAAGGATGCCATCGGGCGCGGCCGCAAGCTCGCAGAGGTGAACGCCGCCGCCGAGTCCGCCATCGGACTGCTCAAAGAGTGCCAGTGCTGGCAGAAGGGCCCGCAGTTCCGCCGGATGCTGGCGGGCGTGGAGGAGAAGGCGGCGCAATTCCGCGATTCCGCCGCGAAGGAGTGACGCGGACGGCACGTCCATCCGCAGGCCGTCCGGAATGCACGAGGGGAGCGCCTCAGGGCGTTCCCCGCTTGTTTGTACCGGGACCGCCCGGAGCAGTCCTTGCATCGCGGCTCTTGGGCCCGCCTCAGAACTCCATCCGACGGAAGGCCCGCACACCGGCCAGCATGGGGATTATGCAGGCGCAGGCAGAGAGGGCCACGATGAAGGCCATGCCCAGGGCCAGCCATGCAGCGAAGGCGCGTCCCGCCATCATGCCCGTCGCGTGGGAGTGGAGCAGCACCACGGCCGGAGCCAGCGTGAAAGTGATGAAGCAGATGCTGCACATCAGGTTCAGCGTACCCCCGAAGCTGCTCACGATTCTGGACGGGTTGTCCGTGCCCATGGTCGGATAGAGCGCGCCGAGTCCCGTCGCCAGGCCATTCAGGCCGCAGCAGATGCACAGGACCACGACCATGTGGATGCCGAGCGTCCAGAGGGGCAGGCCGAGCAGGACGTCGCTGAGTGCGATCAGGCTCGCGCTGATCGCGAAGGTGCCAACGGTCGCGAAAAGGAACTTGCCCCACAGGATCAGCGACCGGCGGATCGGCAGCAGGCCCATCACCCATATCCGCCTGCCCTCCAGGCTCAGTTGAGGGAAGACGAACCGGCTCGTCAGGGTGGCCAACGTCAGGCACGTCGCGCAGAGGTTCAGGACCGAGATGAGGCTGTGCCAGTAGGGCTCCAGGCCCGTCAGCCTGAACCTGGGCAGGTTCAGGATGTAGAGGCCGAGCAAGCCGAAGAAGAGCAGGAACTGCGACCACTGCGAAGGATCCCGCACGAAGGTCCTCAAGTCCTTCGCGATCAGTAGGCGCAGCCGCACGGGAAGGAACCACAGCAGGCGCCGCGCGGCGAACTCGCTCAGGCGCGTGCCTCGATACCTGCGCTTGGTCGATGTGCCCTGCACCCTCTGCCACGTCCACCGGTACAGGCCGTGACTGAGCCGATGGGCGGCCATGCCCAGGAACATCACGTTGGACAGCAACAGCAGCGTGAGAAAGGCGCCTTCCCCAAGGCCGCCCCCGGCCGTCGCCAGCATGCCGTGACTGACCCACTGGCTCGGCAGTGCCCAGTGCTGGCAGAACGCGATGCGGTCTATGATGGACCTGATGCCGGCCTCGCTGAAGACGTTCTCAGGACGGTGCCACCACAGGGGGAGAAGCCAGACGCCAAGGCCGGCCACGCCTGCCGCCGACAGTGCAATCAGAGCTGTCTTCCTGCGGCGGGGCAGAACGGCGACGGTCACGAGGGCGAAGAAAGCCCCCAGCTCCATGGCGAAAACGGTGAACAAAAGCGCCAGCGCGAGCGCGATGGGGTAGAAGTACCACGGCACCGGGAACACGATGCCGTAGGCCAGGATCATGGGGACGACCAGCGTCACCATCCCCCACGAGCTGAGCACTATGGACTCGGCGCCGCGGTAGGCGAACGCATTCTCCGCCCGGATTGGCAGCGTGAACAGGAACTGCGTCTCTTCGCTCCGATACAAGGACGTGTAGGAGATGATGGCGTTGCTTATGGTCATCATCACCAGCAGCGAAACGAAGAAGAACGCAAACAGGTAGTCCAGCACGATCACCTGGATCGCCTTGAAGCCGCGCAGAAACATGAAGGCGTCCAGGAACATCCCGAACATCAGCACCCAGAAGAGCACGACCAGGGCGCCGACGACGCACACGCGCAGCTTCGAGCCCCCAAGGAACTCCGCCGCCGAATACCTGGCCATGCGGAGCCTGACGCAGATCAGCCGGAGCAGTTCTCCCATAAGCCGTCGAACGCCCCTCAGCCCTCCTCAGTGAGTCTGAGGAAGGCGTCCTCAAGACGCCGGTCGGTGCGCGCCGTGGCGCATATTTCGTCCAGGTCCCCGAGCGCGATGATGGAGCCGTCCCTGATGATGCCGACTCGGTCGGCGGTCTCTTCCGCCACGGCGAGCGTATGCGTGGACATGAACACGGTGACGCCCGTGCGCGTCAGGTCCCGGAGGACCGCCTTCAACGTGCGCGTCCCCTTCGGGTCCAGGCCGACCATCGGCTCGTCAACCACCAGCACGCGGGGGTCGTGCAGGAGGGCTGCGCTGACGACGACGCGCTGCTTCATGCCGTGCGAATAGGTCTGTGCCAGCTCGTCCAGGAATCCGTCCGTCTCGAACAGCCCGGAAAGGCTCGCGATCTTGTCGTCGACCGCCGCGCGGCCCATGCCGTACATCGCCCCGACGAAGCGCAGGAACTCCCGTCCCGTCAGCTTCTCGTAGAGGAACGGCTGATCCGGCACGTAGCTCAGCAGGGATCTCGCCTCGATGTAGTCCTTCTGCACGTCGTGCCCGCATAGGATGACGCGCCCCTCCGTCGGTCGCAGCAGGCCGGCCATCAGCTTGATGGTCGTGGTCTTGCCCGCGCCGTTCGGTCCGACGAAGACGAACAGCTCCCCGGCCGGTATCTCCAGGTTCAGGCGGTTGACCGCGACGGTCTCACCGAAACGTTTGGTCAGGTTCTCCAGTCTGATCATCCGCCGCTCCCTGGCCCCAGTGCGCGTTGGCACACGTCAAACACCATCTGTGCGGTCATCTCCTCCATGCACCGATGGTCGAGCGGGCACGCCTTCCTCTGGCACGGGCCGCAGTCGACGTCCAGGCGGACCACGTGATCGTTTGCATGCTCGCTCGTCGAGTAGCCGGGATGCGTCGGCCCCATCACGCAGACGGTCGGCACCTTCAGGGCGACGCCGTAATGGCGCGGCCCGGAATCCGTCGTCACAAGCAGCCTGCTGCGCGCAACGACGCACTTGAGCAGATGCAAGTCCACGCCGCAGTCCGACAGGTCCACGATCGGAACGGCGGAGCCGGCCATGACGCCGTCGATGGTGCGCTGCTCGTCCGCCCCGCCGATCAGCGCCACGTGGCCGCCGTATTCCTCCTGCAGCATCTCCGCCAGCTCGGAGAAGCGTGCCTCGGGCCAGCGCTTGGAAGGTCCGAACCCGGCACCGGGATGCAGCAGGACGAGGCCGCGATCGGGTTCAACTCCGCACGACAGGAGTATAGCATTCGCGGCTTCCATGTCGGCGTCGTCGAACGGAAGCTCCATCTCCCGGCCCCGATCAGTGATCCCCAGCCGCTCGCAGAGCCCCAGGTAGTAGTCAACCATGTACGTCGGCTTGAACCGGCCGTTCTCGGCGGGCCTGGGCACGGCGTCCGTCAGCAGGAACGACCGCCAATCGCGCGCGTAGCCCACGCGCCGCCCTACGCCGCCGAGCCGGAACATGAGCGCCGAGCTGAAGGAATTCGGCAGCACGAACCCGAGTTCGTAACTTCCTCTGTGTAGGCGCGCCGCGCAGCGCAGGAACTCGCTGGCCCCGCCGATCATGCCGGGGTGGTAAACGATCGACTCGTCGAACCAGTTGCCCTTGCGAAGGACGGGCTCGACGCCGTCGCGCACGACTGCGGCGATATGCGCATGGGAGAAATGCGCGCGCAACGCCCTCAGCGCCGGCGTGGCCATGACCACGTCGCCCACCCAGTTCGGGATGCGGACGCAGAGGCGTTGGACGCCGTCGCGTGGAACGAAGTCGCTTGCCATTCTCCCAAAACCATCCCGTCGAACTAGTCAGGCCGCGCGCAATTGTGCTGGCAGTCCGGATCACCTATTATAGCTGGCCGCGCCCATGGAATTCATCCCTCACCCAGCGGGGGAGGGCAGGGCGCCGGAGTCGCAGGAAAGGAGGCCAGGGCATGAGAATAGCCGTGAACGGTGCCGCCGGCGCGATGGGGAAGCGAGTGATCGCCGTCGCCGTCGAGACGGAAGACTGCGAAGTGGTTGCGGCGCTGGAAAGCGCCGGCCATCCCGACGTGGGAAAGGACGCCGGCACTGTGGCGGGCGTCGGGCCGCTCGGCGTGGCGATCTCGTCTGGGCTTGCCGCGCACGCCGAGGTGCTGGTGGACTTCAGCGCGCCGGCGGCCACGGTCCGCCGTGCCCGGGAGTGCGCCGACGCGGGGATCGCCATGGTCATCGGCACCACCGGCCTGTCGGCCGAGCAGCGCTCGGAGATCGAGGAGCTGGCGTCTCGGATACCGGTTCTGGCGGCGCCGAACATGTCCGTCGGCGTGAACCTGCTTTACGACCTCGTCGAGCACGCAGCGCGAGTGCTGGGCCAGGGCTATGACGTCGAGATCATCGAGGCGCACCATCGGCGGAAGAAAGACGCCCCCAGCGGGACGGCCATGGAGCTGGCCCGGCGGCTCTGCGCCGCCCTGGGACGGGATCCGGATGCCGCACTGCTGTACGGCCGCCAGGGACAGGTCGGTCAGCGCACCGCCGAGGAGATCGGCGTGCACGCGGTGCGCGGAGGAGACATCGTGGGCGACCACACCGTCATGTTCGCTGGACCGGGCGAGCGCATCGAGCTGACGCACCGCGCATCGAGCCGCGAGGTCTTTGCCAGAGGGGCGATCCGGGCTGCCAGGTTCCTGCGGGACCGGGACCCCGGGCTCTACACGATGCGGGATGCGCTTGCTGCGGGGGCGGAGTGAGGGGCCCCACTGCTGGCAACAGGGCAGCGACAGCCGGCGGCATCGGGCGAAAAAAAGAGACCCCGTCGAGGGGTCTCCTTCGTGCGATCTGGGTACTGCGTAATGCAGTAGGAGAGGTCCGTCCCGCGTGCGCGGGACGGACCTCTCACCGCCACTTAGGTGCCGGCGTTCCCGATCGTGTCGCTCACCTGCGTCATCTTGTTCGCGGCCTCGCCGCCGAGAGCGGTCAAAGCAGCGATAACGACGATTGCCACAAGCGCCAGAATCAGCGCGTACTCCACGAGGCTCTGACCCTTCGTGGAGTGCAGAGCCAACCACAGCTTTACCAGGAACCTGTTCACCGTCCGCCCTCCGCCTTATAGTGTAGTAACGGGCTACAGACTCAACTTCTGCCCCTTATAGGCGCAAAGGGTATGCCATTGGCCCCTTTGGGGCCTCCGCGGGGCTGTTCCGGAGGCCATTCGGTGCATAAGCTATTTCACAGCAACAGGTTACGACGTTGGCTGTCCCCCTGTGGAGAAAACGGCCGGTTTCTGGCTGCCGTCTCGTTTTGAGCCTGACCGGGGGTTCGCGGCTCGCAGGGCAATCCCGTCCGTCTGCCGCGCCGGCCCGCCGGACATGGCCTCCAGAGGGCCTTCAGCGCCCTTGCAAAGCAGCCGCAGGCCCGATACCATCTGCCGTCCGTTCCTGACAGAGAGCGTGTTGGCATGGCTGAAATGATGAGAGCTGCGCTGCTGGTGCGGCCGGGACGAATGGAGATCCGGGAGGTGCCGGTCCCCCGGCCCGGCGACGGCGAGGTCCTGGTGCGCGTGCGGGCCGTGGGCATCTGCGGCTCGGACGTCCATTTCTTCGCAGGGCACGTTCAGAAAGAGACTGAGTTCCCACTGGTGCTGGGCCACGAGTTCGCAGGAGAGGTGACAGCCCTGGGTCACGGCGTTGAGGGCATGGACCTGGGCGCCCGCGTCGCCTGCGCTCCGGATCGGCCTTGCGGTATGTGCGAATGGTGCCGCAAGGGCGAGGCCAACGTCTGCCCGAACGTGCGGTTCGCCGCCTCGCACGGCGAGCCGGGCTGCTTGTCCGAGTACTACGCCGTGCACGCGGGCCAGCTCTATCCGATCGCACAGTCCGTCGAGTTCGAGGAGGCCGCGCTTTTCGAGCCGATGGCTACAGGGCTTCACATCGTGGAGAACCTGGTCAAGCCTGAGGGAGGCGAGAGCTACGCTATCATGGGAGCCGGGCCAGACGGACTGACGGCGCTGTGCGCAGCCAGACATAATGGGGCCTCCGCTGTCTACGTCAGCGATTTGGTGCCGGAGAGGCTCCAGGCCGCGCTGAAGATGGGCGCCGATGAAGTGTGTGACGCGCGGGGTCAGGATTTCGTCGAGTTCCTGCTCGAACGCACGCAGGGCAGGGGGGTCGACGTGGCAATCGAGGCCGCTGGCGCCGTTCCCTCCATCCAGCAGGTCTTCCTGGCCACAGCAATCCACGGCAGGGCCGTCGTGCTCGGAATCCCGCGCCAGGACAGGGTCGAGATCAACCTGACCGCGGCGAGACGGCGCGAGCTGACATTCATTGCCGCCCGCCGAACGGTGGGCAAGTACCCCCGCGCGCTCGAGTACATCCAGAAGGGCTGGCTTGACGCGGAAGTCATGATCACGCATCGGTTCCCGCTCGACCGGGTGCAGGAAGCGTTCGAGCTTGTTCGTGACCGCCGCGACGGCGTGCTGAAGGCCATGATCGTGCCGTAGGCAGATGGGTCCATCGGCTTCGCGAACGGCGAGCGTCGCGGGCACCTAAACATGACCGGGGGAGTCAACAATATTGCCCGGCTTGTTGCCTTTGCTTGGTTGCGGCCGTCCAGGAGCCACGCGCAAGGCGTGATCTGCGGGGGCGTGCGGAACTTGCCGGATTTGCCTGATGGAAGCCGCCTTCTCGGCAGCAAATGCCGTGTTTTCTGTAAGCCATTGCCCCGCAGAGCCTTGCAGGGCTTAATGCCGCCGACAGCCGTTCCTGGTGGCGCCTCGGCGCGCTTTCCCGCGAGGAGGTCCCTCCGGATCCGACGTTCTGGGCAGCCGTCCCGGCATCTCATGCCTCCGACGGCCCGAGTCCAAGAGCGGCTAGCGGCCGTGCGCTCCGCATCCGTTCTCGCCATCCCGTAGATCGCGGCGCCGATGGCGCGCTCAACCGGATTCGCGCCGCGGAACCGCCTTCCTTCGCCATATCCACCGGTTCTGTCGAGACACAAGCCCAACGGCTCGGGGGACTTCTGAGGAGCTCAGCGCCCCGATCTCTATCGAGCCGAGCCCGCCAACGCAGCTTCGCAACGGCCGCATGAGGCCGAACTACCTGCTCTGTAGCCTAAAGGGCCGCGCTCCCACGCCCGTGGGACAGCGCTACCAGCGCCGTCGCCGCCAGCGAAGACGGCCAACTGCGAGCCCGACGGCGCAAAGCACGCCAAGAGGCCCCGTCCCGCTGGCCGGCAGCGCTTCAGGCTCGTCTTCGTCAGCTGACGGGCGGAGTGCTGCAGCGGCATGCGGCCAGGGCGCGTTCCGGGGCCGGACATAGCAGGAGCTAGTTTGTGTTGTACATAATATATGTTATCGGACGTTGCACATACGCCCACTAGTCTCGGACAAGTAAAATGACACCAATGACACGTAAGATGGCACAAAGGGGGCGCCGCCGGCGTACACACGACGAACGCGGCGCAGGAATGCGCTTCGCGTTCAAAAGCGGCGTGTATAGTATCAGACGAGGGCGCAGAGGAACGAACCGCCGGACCGCACCGGGGCGGGGCCAAACTGCCCCGCCCGGCACTCCGTGACGGCGCTTTGCACGCGCCCTGAAATCATCGTTCACCGCCCTTGCAGCGGCCATGCACCGGCGCTGCCCGGAAACCGGGGCGCTGTGGCCGCCTCTGAGGCGCGTTGCCAGGCCGCGTCAGGGCAATGCCCGGCGGCCCGATGGTCGCCCCACAGAGGCCCTGGTGCCGCCTCGCGCCCCGCCTGGTGAGACCGACCGTGCGGCGTTGTGCTTCGCCCGGCATGGTTGCCCCTTATCATTTCAACAGCCCCCTTTCCGCCACGGCCAGAGGCCAGCCGCCGTCAACTGCGCCCGCCAGGCGGTTATCAGTTCCTCCAGGAGCATGTGGCTCATGTACACCACGGCGACCCACGCCTCTTCACTCAATCCGGCGCTCGCCGCTTCGCGCGCGACCCCGCCGATCACGATCGCCTCCGGCGAAAGCTCCACGTGAGTCTCACCGGCCTCGACGGCGCGCTTGTAGGCGGCCATCATCTCGCCGATGCGGGCCGCGAGTTCCACCCGCACCCCGTTCCCCTGCGCCCGCCGTGCCGCCTCCAAGATGGCGTCGAGGTCGGCAGGCGTGAGACTGTCCTGGCCGTCCGCCATCATCATGTCCTCGCCTGCGAGAGGTGCTTCAGTTGGGCTTTCATCCGCGCCAGTTCGTCCCGCATGATCTTTGTGAACTGCTGCATGGCCATGACCTCGGCGTTCGTGAGCTGCCGGTCCGCCAGGAACTCCTGCCACAGCTTCTGCTCCTGGGCGAACCACGCCGCAATGGCCTCGTTCAGGCCGGCCTCTTGCTGTAGCGGCGTCAGCGCCATGAGCGGCGCCACCACGGGCGCGGCGGCCGCACCGGCCCGGCCTTCGATGCGTTGCAGCACGGCCAGCATGTCCGCCAGGAGTTGAGTGTTTTCCTCCCCGCGTGCGGCCGCGCGTTCGGGGGCTGCCGCGCCGATCTCGGCCGCGCCGGCAGCCGCGCCGATCACCCCGGCGCCTGCCGCTTCCGCTGCCTGACCGGCCCGAAACCGCAGGGCCTGGAGCGGGTCCATGAGTGGGCCGGTCAGCCGCTCGAACATCGCCGATATCCAGTTGCCCGCCCGGAAGGTCGGCGGAACCGGCTGCCCGCCGGGACCGCGCACGCCCCACAGGCCCGGCCCCTTCGTCGCTTCTACCATCTGGCCGGCGCCGAGGCCTTGCAACCTCCGGCCCCATTCCCTTACCGCCGCGCCAAAGTGCTCTGACAAGTAGGCGACCACCTGGTCGATCAAGTCCATCGCCTTGTTGGCGAGGAGTCCGAGGGTCGCCTCGGCCAGCGTGCGGATGTCCGCGAAACTTTCAACAACCAGCCCCGGAAGGTTCGCAACCGTGTCCTTGAACCCCTGCCAGACGGCGCCCCAGTCCCGCGTCGTGAGCCAGGTCCATGCGCCCTCGAAGGCGGCCACGATCTGCTGCCCGATCTGCCCCACCTGCTCGCCGAGCCGCTGGAACGCCGGGGAGTCTCTCAATCGGTCCAGCCAGGCCGCCACGTTGTTGAGCGCCGGCACCAACGCGCCAGTCAGGGCCTCCGTTAGCGCCTCCACGTCCTCCCAGAACGCCCGCCATATCTGCTTCATGGGGGAGAGGCGCGCGACCTCCGCAGCCACGCCCCCGAACCGTTGCGCCAGCACCGCCGCGAGGTCCGCGACGTTCTTGATGCGGGCGATGGTCTCCGCCGGGATGCCAAGCTCAAACAGGCGCATCTTCGCCCGGCCCAGGTCCTCCCCGCGCGCCGCCACCTGGACAAAGAGGTCCGCCACCTCGCCCAGACTCACACCGGCGCCGACCGCCGCGTCCGCGATCACCTGGAGGTACTGGGCGGGCGCGCGCAGGTCCGTCCGCGCGAGTTTCACGAGAGCCCCGGCCAGTTCCTCCTCCGCAATTCCAACGGCCGGACTGAGCCGCGCGATCTCCTTCCACGCCGCCTCCCATCCCGCCCCGAGCCGGCGCTTGAGCACCGCCTTGAGCCGCATCTCGGCCAGGTTCCCCGCAATGCCCTTGACCATCGCGGCGCCGACCGCCGCCCCGATCCCGAGACCCGCCACTACGGCGGCCTTCGCCACCTTGCCGAGCACGGAAGCGACCGCGCCGATAATCGACTCGATGGCGCCGATGATCTTCTGCACCAGACCGGCCACAACGTTCAGCACCGCGCCCGCAATGTTCGCCGCGATCCCGACGAGGCCCTGGAGGATATTCGCCGCCGTCCCGACCACGCCCGAGAGGATTCCGCCCACGCCGGGGATCAGGGAAGCGAACGAGTTCAGAATGCGGACCGGAATTAAGGCCAACGACGTGGCGCCCTTGATGAGGTCGGACAGCATTCCGCCGATCCCGCCCGGCCGTGTGGCGAGCGCGCCGGCGATCCGGCCGCCGACGCCGCCCCCAAACATGCGGGCGAACCCGCCGCCCAGGCCGGCGCCGAGTCCAGTGCGGAGCTTCCCCGCCAGGTCGCCCAGGTCCTTGCCCAGCTGTTTGATCTGCGCCCCGGCGCGCCCCTTCAGTTCAACCAGGATTCCGTACTTCAGGTCCTTGCCCATTCGATCAGCTCCGTCGCCTCACAGATAAGATGGCATGTGCGACAGCACCTGGCAGAGGGCCAGCCTCACGTCGGCTGATACGCTGTCCGCTGTCAGTTTTGAGCCCAAGAAGGGGGCGCCCAACAGATCGGCCGGCCCGATTGCGGCCGTCTGCCAACCCTGAGCGCCACGGCGCCCGTATCGCCTGTCGGCCATGCCGTCCAGCCGGCTGTAGGCCCACACGAGGCGGTTGACGCGCCGTGCGCAATCCGTGCGCGCTTCCGCCAGCAGCGGCGTGCCCCAGGGTTCCAACGTGCATCGCGCCAGCACTGCCTCATGACCCGTCTCTACGCTTGTGTCTGCCATTGCATCCTCCCACTACATACGCCACAGAGAAACCGGGGCAGGCCGGCAGGCCGTGCGCTTACCGCGACCCGCCCCGGAAAAAGGCGCGCCGAGTGACGACGCGCCGTTGCATGCAAGGGCAGGGCGCCCGGAAAAAGGAGACGAAAACAGGCGCCCCGCCCGACTGGCGCGGCCGCGCCGATCTGCCCGAGCCGGGAGGCCAGAAGCGTGGGCAACCGGCTGTGCAACCGCTGCCCCCGCCGAGAACGGCCGTGCAGATCCGCGGGCCGTGAATTCAGAGGCCCGTGCCCGCTGGAGGTCGCGGGCCGGGCCAAAGTTGAAGGGGCGCCGGAGCAACCAAGCGCCCCCTCTGCGCTGGGCAGGCACCACGGTGCCGGGACGGCGTTCGGTCCCCAGCGCCGCTCTCACTACGTGGATCGTGCCCGCCGCACAGAACAACATGTCACGCAACCTCGCCGTCGTCCGTTCCGCCGAAGTCAATCTCTCCCATGCCCACGGCCGGCGCCGAAGGCCCACTCGCCGCCCGCAGCGCCCGGACCCACACCACCGTGTTGTGCCGATGATCCAGCCCGACCTCGCACGGCAGGATGGACGTCAACTCGCCGCGATACCTCTCCCGGATCGCCTGATCTATGCGGCCGCCGACCTCGCCATCAGCTTCCAGATAGCGCCCCAAGTTCAAGGATTCGTCCGCCCGCCAGCCCTTCGAGGGCTGTCGGAAACCGAGCAGCATGGCCGTCCAGTTGTCGAGGTCCGCCGAGGCCATGATCTGCAGCACTTCGAGCCGCCCAATCAGGCTAAGGCCAAACCGGCCGGAATCGAGCGCTGCCTCCAAATCCCCAGCCCTCACACACGCGATCCCGTCGACGTCGTACGTTGGCAACGTCACGTGGCCCCGCTCGCTCCCGCCCTGCATCGCCGACCCGACCAGCCGACGGACCATCGGCATGTTGAGGTAGGCGCCATCAGGCCGAAGGATCAACTTCGGTTCCAAGGCCTGCGCCTCGCGGTTGCGCGCAAAGTCTTTCCCCGCCAGCAGCGCGGTCTCCTCCTGCCGGCGCTGCTCCAACAATTCCGCCCTTTTCTGCTCCGCTGCCCATCGATCCATGTCCCTTCACGCTCCTCTCTCACGAGCGCTCAACTGCTCGTATCGCTCAACGAGAACCGCCAGGCGCCACAGCCCAGCGGCGTCGTCCAGATCGCCTTGGACCCAACGCCGGAACCTGCGGCCCGTGACGCCCAGGACGGCGGCCAGAACCCGCAAGGCTGTCCGTACGTCGAGGCCACATGCCGCCATCATCGCCCCTATTGCGTTCACAACCAGAGTCGCCCGCACCTCCCGGTCTTCCCGCCGCACACCCGCCTGTTCTACGTGAACATACTTCCGCCCACGCCCGCCCTTGATCCTCCAACCCGGCGCCGCGAACTCCGGTTCAGGCAACCGAAGTTCGCCCAACCGCCGCGCCCGCGTCCCGCCCGTCCGCACGATCTCGCCGACCATCCCGTCCTCGATCTCGCCCACGTCAAGCACCGGAACCTCCCTTCAGAAATTTCAGGATGCTGGCCAGTCCGATCCCCCGCTCGCGGTGCCTATTGGCGAGCCGGCGGCCCGTCGACACCCGCCGCAACCGGCCGGACCTGACGTAGCGTCGGAGAGTGGAGACGCTGCAGCCGAACAGCTTCGCAGCCACCTCATACGTCACAACCCGCGGCACCCGCCTGCGGTTCTCTCGTTCGGCTTGCAGAGCAAGAGCCAGCTTGCAGACGACATCCGCCCTGGCCGCCGGCGTGAGTCCATCATCATCGGCCGCCTCTTGGAGCCGCCGTTCTAGCGTCACGATCAGCACGCGCCGGTTGAAACGCCGGTTCGCCTCCCGTAGAGATTCCCAGTCCAGCCCCGCCTTCTCTTCCTCAACCTCCCAACGGTAGAGCGTACCCGTGCTCACGCCCAGGCGCCGGCTGATGTTCTGGCGGCTGTAACCCCACGAATACATCCGCCGGGCCAGGTCCAGGAATCGTCGCTTTTGGTGTGTCCTGATGACGCTCACGCCGCGCCCTCCCCCGCCTCGCCATCACCCGGCAGCAGGCCGAACTCGCGGAGCAAATCCCGATCCTGCGCACTCAAGTCCTTCACCAACCCCGCGTCCATGGCGGCCACATCGTTCTTGAAGGCACCAAGCGTGTCATCAACGTCGGGATAAAGAGGATCGGCTGCCGCCTCCTCCAACTCGCGCAAGATCAACCGCAGGCGAACCGCAGCGTCCCGCCGCGAGGCCGCGCAGTCGCTCCAAGGCAACTCGCCTCCATCCGTGAGGTCCCCGACGACGACCACATCCTCCAGCCCATCCGGCGGCCGGTGCTTCGATTCGGCGTCCAGGTCGATTTTTGCCTGCGCCACGAGGGCGGCCTGCCGCCCCACGAGCGGAGTAGGCCAAACATCATACCGGGCCAGAGCCGACGCAAGTGACGGCGGCATGTCGCGCGTCCATTTCGCCGGCAGGGCCGCGAATTCGGCAGCCGCCCGCGCGAACAGCCCATCCCTCGTCTCCGCATCGGCCTCCCGCTCGCCCTCCAAGATCATGTCACAGACCGCGCGCACCGGCGTGTCCTCGGACCAGTCAAAGTCCGCGATGTCGAGCCACTCTTCGCTGTAGATCGACCCCGGCGGGACGGGGAAGCACGGCTCGTAGGCCGGCTTCGCGGCGGCCTCGATCTGGCGCCGCGCCTCGGCCCCAGCGCCTTTCAGAAGCACAACCTCGCCGGCCCGGCGCTTCCCTCGGGCTTCGCTCGCAAGCCGCGCCGCGACCGCGCGATAGGCCCCGAGCGGATCGACCACAGAGTCCGGCACGTCGCGCAGTTCTGCCGCCGCCTGGCGCAGGTGCTCCCGCTGCTCGCGGCCCGCGCGCCGGGCCTTTTGATTCGCCGGCCCGTCGGTCCCCCACACGGCTTTCGGCGCCGGGCGCAAGGCGATAACCTCGCCATCGTTTAGATAGGCGAAGGCTTCGCCGTCCGCCCACCTCACGGAGACCTGCTGCCCGGTGTAGAGAAAGAGCCGCTCACCGGCCCAGTAGTTTCCGTCGAGCAAGACACCGTAACCTGTCACCCTGCGCCGGCCCGTCTTTTGGAGCAAGAATGCGAGAGCCCGCTCGTCTTCGATTCGAGGCCGCTGCGCGGCCGCGTAGAGTTCGACGGGCGGCGCCGTCCGCTCGCCGCAGACGTGCTCGTGGTTCCACTTCTCAAGCTGCCGGGCGAAGAGCTCCGCGAACTCCTCCCAACTCAGCAATTGGCCCTTCACGACATGCTGCGCCAGGCGCTCGGGCTTGTCCTTCGCGTCGCGCCCGCACCAGCCCGGCAGCAAGCGCTCCCACCGGCGAAACGCGCCGAGCAAAGGCTCCGCGGCCTTCCCCCAGGGCGCGTAAGGCAGACACGTCGTCACCCGAATCCCCAGAGCCGCGAAGAGCGCGCCTTCCTGCTCGGGATCAAGCAGGGCCGGCCACGTATCGCAACCGCCGAGCTCTTTCGTCCGAGGTCGGCGCAGCCTGGATGCTCTGCCGCCGAGGCGGCGCGCCGTGAACTCTCTGCCATTATCCCGCTGAAAGGTGTCAGGTTTGCCCCAGGTCAGGAGCGCCTGCCGGAGCACCTGGCCGACAACCTCCGCGTTCGGCTGCCGGGACAGTGCGTAGGCGACCAACGCGCCGCTGCCTACGTCCCAGACGACCGTGACCCACGGCCTCCGCGCCTTGCCTGCGTCCGAGATCATGATATCGGCCAGGAAGTGATCGGCCGACCAGGCGCTCCCCGGCGCCGGGACTTCCCGCCCCACCTTTGGCCCCATGTCCGACCTATAGGCGCGCGGCCCCTCCCGAAAGAGCTTCTTTTCAAGCGGCGAGATGCCGGCCACGAACCGCGCGACGCTGCGCTCGGATGGTGCGTCTTGCCCCGTCTCCGCTGCCCAGCCGCAGACGGTGTATTCGTAGACTTGGGCCGCCGTGGGCCGCCCTTCCGTGAGATACAGGGCGCGGACACGCTTGGCCAACTCGGGCGGGATGCTCGGATGCTTCCCCCGCCGCCCCACGCCACGCCGATCAATCAACTCGCCCTCGCGGCCGGCCCGCAACGCGCGCTCCCAGCGCCGGAGCGTGCTGATGCTGACACCCCACTCCGTGGCGACTGAGCGCCAGGCGGCGTTCTTCCTCCCGCGTGGCGACCGCGCCGCGCGTTCCTCGGCAAGCGCCACGGCCGCGCGTTTTTCAGCCGCGCCGATCAGCTTCGCCCCGTCGCCGCCCGCAATCAGGGCGGCGGCGTCCGGCGTCATGCCATCCGCCAGGACCGGCACGCCGCCCGGCGCCGGCGGCCCTTGCGCAGGAGCGAGCGCCGCCACTTTCGGTTGGAGCTGCGAAAGGAGCACGCCGAACTGCGGGCGCCCATTCCGGGCCTGCCCGATAGGCACGGCCAGGTAGACGCCCGCCTGAATCCCCCGCCGGATTGTGCGCTCTGACACCCCCAACACCTGGCCCGCCTCTTCGATGGAAACTATGGGTTTGCCCACGTCGTCGAGCACGTCAAGGCCCTCCTCTATCGGAAAGGCTCTGCCCTTTCCCTTCTCTGCGCGAGCGTCCGCAGCGCGTGCGCTACGTCCACCTCTCCGCGCACCGCATCGCCCAACGCAATCACCCGCGCATCGTAGTGACCCCCAACGCTGAAGAGCACGCGCGGCGTGTGCCCCGAATGCCGAAAGGCGGCTTCGAGGTCCACGCCCAAGAAGCGCCAGCGCTCACAACGCAGCAGCCCCGCCACCACGCGCTCGGCGACTTCCTGTGCCCCGCCCCTGCCGACCTTCACATGCGCATCCCGAGCCAATATCCGCAACGTCCGGTCACGTCGCCGGACCAGCCGGCCCGGCCGGCCGGCCCGGTCAACCGCGAGGCTCGCCGATTCGCCAGAGCAGTACGTCACGCGCCGCCCTCCCCGCCCGCGCCGCGCTCTACTTCTACTCCCCCGCCCGCGCCGACGCGGCCCCGTTGACTTTGCCGAAGCGGCGGGGTATCCTTCCCGCGTTCGGTCAAGGCGGCCCCGATGGCCTCTCGCAGGCGCGCCAACGTGTCGCGCCGGCACGGCCAATCACAGAGCAGCTGACTCACACGCTGAGGCGACGCCCCATAGTGTTGGGCGACGGCCTGGCGCGACAGCCGATGGCGAGCACAGAACGCGCGAAGCTCCGACGAAGTCCTTGGAATACCCGGTTCTCGTGAGGTCGCTTGGGCCATTGCGGATGCAAGTATACCAGAACAAATCCCCGATTGCAAGTTAAAACGGATGGAGTTCGAAAGCATATCGGAAACCCCTGCGGATCGGCTCGCGCAGGCTCTCGCATACGTCCCCCACACCCAACGGGAAGTGGCCGGTCGCTTAGGGATGTCAGAGACGCACCTATCCGCAGTCAAGAACGGCCACGAGCCATTGTCGCCGCGCGTTGCGCGTGGACTTCAAGAGGCGTTCGGCATACGGGCGGAGTGGCTTCTGCACGGCACAGGCGTAATGCTCGACGCTCAGTCCGAGCTTTGGGGGGCGACCACGACAACCTCCCCCGGCGCGGTGTCGGCCATCTACCGCAAGACCTTCTTCTGCGGTGCCTGCGGCCAGCCCGTGGCTTTGAACCGGACGCCCTGCCCGCACTGTGGCTGCCGGTTGCTCTGGCCGGCCGATCCGGCAGAGGCCGAAGCGGAATAGGCTCCGTCCGGTTTCTGCCGGTCAAAAACCGGAGTAGAAGCCCGTTCTCGCTTGCGCCAAAGCCGGTTTTCGGGTATCATGGAAGCATCGTTGAGCACGAGTCGCGCCCGAACTGCCCGTTCAGGCACGACGCCAGGGAGCCGGGGAGCCCACCTCGGCTCCCTGGCCCTTTATGGGGCGGGCTTTGTATAGCGGTTTCACCCGCACGTCTGACCCGCTTTGGCATGCCGTTTGCTGTGTGTCCGTAGGATTGTCCGCCATTGTCCCTTGGATCGGCCGCCGGCGGCCCGGCCCCGAGGGCTGCAAGGCCCCTGAAACGCCCCTGCATGGCCGTTTCAGGCCATCTGCCCGTCCGTCCCCGCCGCTGCCGAAAACGCGCATTCTACGCGGATTCGGTTCAAATCGATGCATCCCCTTTTTTGCCCCAACTCCATGCCTCCCATACCTTTACGCCCACGGACATTGTCCCATCTTCCTTGTCCCCCACTACCCACGCCAACAGGCCTCTCGTCGATGGGCTGCGCGTGCGGGCGCCGGCCAACGGCATGGCCGCGTCTTCCATCATAGCCGGCTGGAGGAAGATGGTGTAGGAGAACGCCATGAACGTCGTGACGCCGCCCAGGACCTCCCGCCCTAGCATGCTGCCACGCTCGCCGACTCCGAACATCTCCCCAATGGATGGCATGGCCCAGGTCCTCCGATGAAGGCATCCCGGGAGTCCAGGCGGCCCCCCTGCCGGCAGGCCCGATGCGCGGCGGACGGGCCCTCGGACACCCACTTCTTAGGGGCGGATTATAAGGCCGACGGGTGCCGCGGTCAACGCGTTGGCGACGGCTGCCGGGGCCGCTTGGGGCGGTAGTCTGGGGGCACTTCAGCGTCGTGGTCTGCCAGTATGGCAGGCGGAATCGCCTCGCCCAAACGGCTGCACCGCGCCTTCGGAAGGCGCAACGGCGCCTGAACTCCTAAGACGCTGCGAAGAAAGGCCTTAGGGTCCCGCGCCGCAGGCATGGTATTGCATTTGCGCTTGATATGGACTACACTGAGGGGTTTGCCAGTTCGAAGAGACTGTAAGCGAAAGGAAGGTCGATGGCAATGGCTCGGGAGCGCATCATAGGAATAGACCTTGGAACAACCAACTCCGTCGTCGCCGTCATGGAAGGCGGCAAGCCCACCGTGATCCACAACGAAGACGGCGCCCGCCTGACGCCGTCGGTCGTGGCGTTCACCGAGGACGGAGAGCGGCTGGTCGGGGTCAAGGCCAAGCGGCAGGCCGTGACGAACCCGGCGAACACGGTGTTTAGCATCAAGCGCTTCATGGGGCGCCGGCACAGTGAGGTCTCGGCCGAAGAGAAGATGGTGCCGTACCAGATCGTGGGCGGGCCGCAGGAGCTGGTCAAGGTGAAGGCCGGGGGCAAGGAGTACACCCCACCCGAGATCTCGGCCATGATACTGCAGGCGCTCAGGCGAGCGGCGCAGGATTACCTGGGCGAGGAAATCGAGAAGGCCGTCATTACCGTCCCCGCCTACTTCAACGACGGCCAGCGCCAGGCCACGAAGGACGCGGGCACGATCGCCGGGCTCAAAGTCGAGCGGATCATCAACGAGCCGACGGCCGCTTCGCTCGCCTACGGGCTCGAGAGGAAGGAGGACGAGAAGATCGCCGTCTTCGACTTCGGAGGCGGCACGTTCGACATCTCGATCCTGGAGGTCGGCGAAGGCGTGTTCGAGGTGAAAGCCACGAACGGCAATACGCATCTGGGCGGCGACGACCTGGACGATTACCTGATCCGCCACATCGCCGACGAGTTCAAGAAGCAGCAGGGCATAGACCTGCGCCGGGACCAGATGGCGCTGCAGCGGCTCAAGGAGGCCGCCGAGGCGGCCAAGTGCGACCTGTCCACGTCCACGGAGACGGAGATCAACCTGCCGTTCATCACGGCCGACAGCAGCGGACCGAAGCATCTGCACATGACCATCAACCGGGCGAAGTTCGAGGAGCTGGCCGGGCCCATCTTCGAGAAGCTCAAAGGCCCGTGCAAGCAGTGCCTGGAGGACGCGAAGCTGAGGCCCGAGGAAATCGACGAGGTCATCCTCGTCGGCGGCTCGACCCGCATCCCCATAGTCCAGCAGATCGTCAGGGACATCTTCCACAGGGAACCGCACAAGGGCGTCAACCCCGACGAAGTGGTCGCGGTCGGCGCGGCCATTCAGGGCGGCGTGTTGGGGGGCGAGATCGAGGACGTTGTCCTGGTTGACGTGACGCCCCTCTCTCTGGGCATCGAGACGCTGGGCGGCGTGACGACCGTGCTGATCGGCCGCAACACGTCGATCCCCACCAGCAAGAAGGAGGTCTTCAGCACGGCGGCGGACAATCAGACCAGCGTGGAGATCCACGTTCTGCAGGGAGAGCGCCAGATGGCGGCGGACAACCGCACGCTCGGGCGCTTCCAGCTTGCGGGCATCCCCGCTGCCCCCCGCAGCATGCCGCAGATTGAGGTCAGTTTCGACCTCGACGCGGACGGCATCCTCAACGTGAAGGCGCAGGACCTCGGCACCGGTAAGGTGCAGGACATCGAGATCAAGAGTAGCTCCGGCCTCACGGAGGATCAGATCGACAAGATGCGTGGGGAGGCCGAGGAGCACGCCGATGAGGACCGGCAGCGCCGCGAGCTCGCCGAAACACGCAACATGGCCGACCAGCTCGTCTACACCACCGAGAAGACGCTGAAGGAGCACGGAGACAAGCTCCGCGGGGAAGAGCGCAAGACCGTCGAAGACGCCCTCGAAGGGCTGCGGAAGGTCAAGAACGGCGACAACAGGGAAGAGATCCAGCAGAAAATGGAGGCCCTCCAGACGGCCTCTCACAAGCTGGCAGAGGCGATCTACCAGCAATCCAGGGCCCAGCAGCAGGCCCGGCCAACAGGCGCCGCCGGGGGCGCACGCGAGCAAGAGGCGGCGCGAGGCAACGACGAGGACGTCGTGGACGCGGATTTCGAGGTCAAGGAGTAGCCGCATCGTTGGCGTCCCGACGTGCCAGCAGGCATTGCGCGGGAATCCGGTGCCGCAGCAATCTCTGCCGGGCCGGCATCGGAAGCCAGAGGCGATCCCGTTCACTCCTAGCCCGTAAAGACAACGCCAATGCGCGCCGAGCGCTTCACCATAAAGGTGCGGGAAGCTCTGGAAGCGGCGCAGTCCGCCGCCAGGAGCAAGAACCACCAGCAGATCACGAGCGCCCACCTGCTCCAGGCGCTGCTTTCGCAGTCGGGCGGCGTCGTGCGGCCCATACTGCAGCGCCTCGGCGCCAACGTGGAGGCCATCGGCCGCGACCTGGAGGCCGAGCTGGACAAGCTGGCGCAGGTCCGCGGCGCTGGAGCGGGACAGGCCTACCTGGCGCCGGACCTCGCGCAGGCCCTGGACGAGGCGGAGCGGCAGGCCCGGCAGCTGCGCGACGAGTACGTGAGCGCGGAGCACCTGCTGCTGGCCTTCACGGGGCAGAGCGATTCGGCCGCCGGCGAGGCGCTCCGGAAGCACGGGGTGAGCCGGGAGGGGCTGCTCGCGGCCCTGAAGGAGGTGCGCGGCACGCAACGAGTCACTGACGAGAGCCCCGAAGAGAAGTACCAGGCCCTGGAACGCTACGCGCGCGACGTGGTGGAGATCGCGCGGCGGGGCAAGCTCGACCCCGTGATCGGACGGGACCGCGAGATCCGGAAGGTCATACAGGTGCTCGGACGCCGCACGAAGAACAACCCCGTCCTGGTGGGCGACCCCGGCGTCGGCAAGACGGCCATCGTCGAGGGGCTCGCGCAGCGCATCGTCAACGGCGACGTTCCGACGAGCCTGAAGAACAAGCGCGTGCTCGCCCTAGACATGGGGGCGCTGGTGGCCGGGGCAAAGTACCGGGGCGAGTTCGAGGATCGGCTGAAGGCCGTCCTGCGCGAGATCGAGGCGCGCGGCGACGTGATACTTTTCATTGACGAGCTCCACACCGTCGTCGGCGCCGGGGCGGCCGAGGGAGCCGTGGACGCGTCCAACCTGCTCAAGCCGGCGCTGGCGCGCGGCGAGCTGCACTGTGTCGGCGCCACCACGTTGGACGAGTACAGGAAGCACGTTGAAGCGGACGCCGCGCTGGAGCGCCGCTTCCAGCCCGTGCGCGTGGACGAGCCGACCGTGGAGGACACAATCGCCATCCTGCGGGGCCTGAAGGAGAAGTACCAGGTCCACCACGGCGTGCGCATCACGGACAGCGCTCTGGTCGCCGCCGCCACCCTGAGCCACCGCTACATCACGGACAGGTTCCTGCCGGACAAGGCGATCGACCTGATGGACGAGGCCGCCTCCAAGCTGCGCATGGAGATAGACAGCGTTCCCGTCGAGCTGGACCAGGTCAGGCGGCGGATCACCCAGCTTCAGGTCGAGGCGGAGGGCCTCAAGAAGGAGGACAGCGAGGCCGCAAGGAGCCAGATGAAGCGGGTCGAGAAGCAACTGGCGGATCTGCAGGCCGAAGAGCATGCGCTGCGTGCGCAGTGGGAGAACGAGAAACGCATCATCACCCGCATCCGCGAGCTCAACCAGCAGATCGACGAGGCCCACACCGAAGAGCAGGCCGCCCAGCGCGCCGGCGACCTCCAGCGCGTCGGCGAGATCCGCTACGGCAAGATGCTGGAGCTCCATAAAGAGCTCCAAGAACAGCAGGAGCGGCTCGCCGAGATCCAGTCCGGACAGCAGCTCCTCAAGGAAGAAGTCGACAGCGAGGACATCGCCGAGATCGTCTCGCACTGGACCGGCATTCCCGTCCAGCGCATGCTGGAAACCGAGCGGCAGAGGCTGCTGCACATGGAGGACGAACTGGGCAAGCGGGTCGTCGGCCAGGATGAGGCCATACGTGCGGTCTCGCAGACGGTCCGGCGGGCGCGCGCCGGCCTTCAGGACCCTGACCGGCCGCTGGGCTCTTTCATCTTCCTGGGCCCGACGGGCGTGGGCAAGACCGAGCTATGCAAGGCTTTGGCCGAGTTCTTGTTCGACGACGAGGACGCCTTGATCCGCTTTGACATGAGCGAGTTCATGGAGCAGCACTCGGTGGCCAGGCTGATCGGCGCCCCGCCGGGTTACGTGGGTTACGAGGAAGGCGGCCGCCTGACCGAGTCCGTCCGCAGACGTCCCTACAGCGTCGTGCTGTTCGATGAGATCGAGAAGGCGCATCGGGACGTGTTCAACGCCCTGCTCCAGGTGCTGGACGACGGCCGGATGACCGACGGCAAGGGGCGCACCGTGGACTTCAAAAACACGATCATCGTCATGACGTCGAACATCGGCAGCCATTGGATTGCCGACGAGGCCGCCGTCCGCGACCGCGCTGGACTGAAGGGACGCATCATGCTCGCCCTGAGGGAGAGCTTCCGCCCGGAGTTCCTCAACCGCATAGACGAGATCATCGTGTTCGACTCCCTTTCGCCCGAGCTGGTCAAGGAGATAACGGACATCCAGCTCGAACGAGTGCGGCAGCGGCTGGCCGAGCGCGACATCTCGCTACGGGTCGATCCGGCTGCCGAGGACCTGCTCGCCGCCGAGGGCTACGACCCCATCTACGGCGCCAGGCCGCTGAAGCGAACCATCCAGAGGAAGGTCGAGAACCCCCTGGCGGAGGCCATGCTCGAGGGAAACCTGCTGCCAGGGGGCACCGCAGTGGTGAGTGCGGAGCGCGGCGAAGTGGTCGTCACCGCCGACAGCCCCTCCGCCGAAGAAGCGGCTGCCAGCGCCGAGGAGCAATCGTGAGAGACTCGCTTAGGGTCGCCGTCTTTCAGATGGAGACGGCGTTCGACGTCGGACAGAACGCCGGGAAGATACACGCCGCATTGGACCGCGCTCGCGACGAGGAGGCCGAACTGCTCCTGGTGCCCGAATGCGCCCTGAGCGGCTACCTGCCCGAGCCCGACCTGGATTTCGATGCTCTGCGGCAGGCCGAAGGTGAGCTGGCCTCTCACGGCGCGGAGGCCGGCGTCTGGCTGGCGCTGGGGACGACCCGCAGCGAAGGCCCGGAATGGTTCAACGCAGTGCGGCTCTACTCCCCCGCCGGCCAGGTCGCGGCCGTTTACGACAAGACGCACCTGACCGGCGACGACCAAGAGACCTTTGCGGCCGGCGACGCGCTTCCGGTCTTCCGGACCGGAGCGTGGACGGTCGGCATTCAGGTATGCTTCGACATGCGTTTCCCGGAGAACTGGCGCATTCTGCGGCGCAAGGGCGCTGAGCTGGTCATCCACCTGTCGAACGCATCCCGCTCGGCGCCGTGGAAGGTGCCCGTGCTGGCCGGCACCGTGCGGAGCCGCGCGGCGGAGAATGGCATGTTCGTGGCCAGCGCCAATGACGCACGCGCCCCGCAGATGATGGTGAGCGCGATCTACGACCCCGACGGCAAGGAGTTAGCAAGCGCTCCCGAGAACGAGGAAGCCATGATCTTCGCTGACCTGGACCGGTCTCTGGTCAAAACGGATTTCCTCGAGCATCGGCGCACGGACCTATGGAACCGGCCCGAGAACCGATCTCTGCTTCTGGGCTAGGCCCCCTCCCCCGCCGTTGCGCCTCAGGAGTGCGCGGTCAGCTCTCTGATCCGGGTCTCGGCGTGCATGGCGGCCGTGATGGCTTCGCCGATGGCCGTCCCGACCTGCCGGTAGGAGCCCTTGCGGACGTCGCCGACGGCGTAGACGCCTTTCACGTCCGTCTCCATGTTGTAGTCCACGGGGATGACGCCGCCGGCGCAGTCGGGCAGCAGGTTCTTCAGATACTGCGTGTTGGGATCGTGCCCGATGAAGATGAATACGCCGTCGCAGTCCAGCCGGGACTCCTCGCCCGTCTTCACGTCGCGCGTCGTGACGCCGGCCACCTTGCTCTCGCCGTGGATCCCCGTCACGATCGTGTCCAGGACGAACTCGATCTTCCCGTTCTCCCGGGCCTCCTGGACGTGGACGGCCCGCGCGCGGAAGCCCTGGCGCCGATGAATCAGCTTGACCTCCGAGGCGAAGCGAGTCAGGAACACGCCTTCCGTTATGGCGGCATCCCCCCCGCCGACGACGACAAGCCTCTTGTCTCGGAAAAAGGGCCCGTCGCACGTGGCGCAGTAGCTTACGCCTCTGCCGGCAAGCTCCTTCTCGCCCGGCACGCCCAGCTTTCTGTGGTCGGCACCCGAAGCGATGATGACGATGGGCGCCACGTATTCGCCGCTCTCGGCCTGCACGCGCTTCAACGGGCCCTCTGCCACGACGTCCTTGACCGCGCCGCTGACGACCTCGACGCCGAACTTCTCGGCGTGCGCTTTCATCCTCTCAACGAGGTCCGGGCCAGCGATGCCCTCGGGGAAGCCCGGATAGTTATCCACGTCGTAAGCCTCGACAATCTGGCCACCTACGACAAGCCGCTCCAGCACGACGGCCTTCATCAGCGCCCGTCCGCAATAGAGGCCGGCGGCCAGCCCCGCCGGCCCGGCGCCGATGATGATCACGTCCACCTTCTCTGCCATGGCATGAAGCCCTTCTTCATCCCGGTGCATAGAGGCCAGGATATGCCAAAGCCAACGCGGGCAACGACGGCCGGGCCTGGCCCGGAGGTGCCGTGACCGCCCGGCGTCTCAGCGGTCCCTCCTCCGCTCAGAGCCTTCGCTGGATGGCTTCCTGAAGGGCCAGCAGCTGGCCCTTCTTGTAGGAGAGCTGACGCCAGCCCAGAGAGAAGCCATCGTCGGCCCGACGAGGGATCACGTGCATGTGACAGTGGTCCACGATCTGTCCGGCCGGGCCGCCGTCGTTCTGAAGGATGTTGAAGGCCGGGCTGCCCGTCGCCTCGATCACGGCCGCTGCCACCCGCCTGGCCACGAAGATCATCACGTGCAGCTCGTTCTGCTGCAGGTCCAGAAAGCTGCTGACGTGTCGCCTCGGGACGACGAGCGCGTGCCCCGGGTTCACGGGGTTGACGTCCAGGAAGCTGATGACCCTATCGGTTTCGACAAGTACCGCCGCTGGTATCTCCCCCGCGATGATCTTGCAGAACACACAATCGTCCATCGGTCGCTCCCCGCTGACTGAAGCCCGTCATGAATGAGGGCCTACATTATACGGCCCGCCCCCCCGACTGCGAAAGCGTCGCTGGTCGGCCCCGGCACCCAAGGCCGGGGCGTCCTTTCACTGCTTGGGCTATCCGCCGCCCCCTTGCAGCGCCCGCGCGGCCGACCGGCCATGTCGGGCCATACTTCAAAACCGCCGGGGAATCTGGTAAAGTGGCGAAGCGCCGTGTTGCGCGCTCGTGCCAGGTCGTGGCATGCTTCGCGGCAGCGGCCGGGGTCTTTTCTTCCAGGGAGCATATGGCTACCGATTTCAGGGCAATCGGGTGGCGGAAGGCACTGGCCCTCCTGCTGGTTGTGGCTTTCCTGCTGGTTCTGGCTGGTCCGTTCCTGCTTCGGCGGGGGAAGGCAGAACAGACGCGGAAGCTCGTCATTATCTCGCCCCACTCGGAGAGCATAGAGGACGAGTTCGAGCGGGCCTTCTCGGCGTGGACGGCTGAGACCGAGGGGTTCACCGTCGACATCGAGTGGCTCGACCTGGGCGGCACGACGCAGGCAATCAAGTTCGTCCAGGATCAGTTCGAGCGAAGTCCTGACGGAATCAACGTGGACGTCTTCTTCGGCGGGGGCGAGGACCCCTTCCTCCTGTTCGGCAGGAAAGGGCTCCTGCATCGCTGCAACATACCGGAGGACATCCTCGCGCAGATCCCGCGCACCTATGCCGGCACGGAGGTGTACGACGAAGAGCAGCGGTGGTTCGGGGCCTGCATGTCCAGCTTCGGGATCCTCTACAACAAGGAGCTGCTCAAGAGGCTGGGCCTTGCGGAGCCGCAGACGTGGGCTGACCTGGGGCGGCCGGATTACTTCACGTGGGTGGCCGCTGCCGATCCGAGGCAGAGCGGCAGCATGCACATGCTTTATGAGATCATCTTGCAGGCCTACGGCTGGGATGAAGGCTGGGGGCACGTGGTGCGCATCGGGGGGAACTGCCGGGCGTTCAGCCGGGCGGCCAGCGACGTGCCCAACGAGATCGCCATCGGCGAGGCCGCATGCGGAATGGCGATCGACTACTACGCCCTGCGCGCCGTGGCGGAGGCGGGCGAGGAGAAGATGGGGTTTCTGCTGCCGCGGAAGTTGACGGTTTTCAACCCGGACGGCATCGGCGTTCTGAAGGGCGCGTCGAACATGCGGCTGGCGGAGCGGTTCGTCCAGTTCGTCCTGTCCGAACGCGGGCAGCGGCTCTGGATGCTGAGGAAGGGAGCGCCGGGCGGGCCAACCGAGCACCAGCTATACCGCCTGCCCGTCATCCGCGGGATGATCGAGCGCTACGCGCAGGACGCGGTCGTGCGGATCGATCCTTTTGGATCCGAGCCCGGCTTCGCATTCGACATGGAGAAGAAGAACAACCGCTGGGGCATACTCAACGACCTGCTCGGCGCCTGCATTATCGACATGCACAGGGAGCTCGCCAGGGCCTGGGACGCCGTGCGCACGCTGCCGGAGGACGATCCGCGCGTGCGGCTTCTCCTGGCGCCGCCTGTCTCGGAGGACGGGCTGCTGGAGATGGCCCGCGGGAAGTGGGAGGATCCGGGCTTCCGGGCGGACACGACTGCCGCCTGGTCCCGCCAGGCAGGCGAGACGTATCGCAAAGCGGCCGAGGAGAAGTAGTGGTCAGCATCTCGCTCAGGGGCGTCAGCAAGAGCTACGGCGACACGGTCGCTGTGGAGGACGTGTCCTTCGAGGTCGGCAAGGGGGAGCTCTTCTTCCTGCTGGGGCCTTCGGGCTGCGGCAAGACGACCATCCTGCGCCTGATAGCCGGCTTCCTCAGGCCCGATCGGGGGGCCGTGCTGTTCGACGGGCGGCCCATCGACGACGTGCCGCCTCACCGACGGAACACGGGCATGGTCTTCCAGAGCTACGCGTTGTGGCCGCACATGTCCGTCGCTGAGAACGTGGCCTACGGACTCAGAGAGCGCAAGGTCATGGGCCACGAACGCGAGGCGCGCGTGGCGGCGGCCCTGGAGACGGTGCGCATGGCCGCTTACCGCGACCGGATGCCCAACCAGCTCTCGGGCGGCCAGCAGCAGCGCATCGCGCTTGCCCGCGCGCTGGTGATCGAGCCGGACGCCGTTCTGCTAGATGAACCGCTGTCCAATCTGGACGCGCGCCTGCGACTGGAGATGCGAAGGGAGATCCGCCGCATCCATGACGAGACGGGCATCACGATGCTGTACGTGACGCACGACCAGAAGGAAGCCCTTTCCATGGCCGAGCGGCTTGCGGTGATGGGCATGGGGCGACTGGAGCAAGTGGGGACTCCGAGGACGCTCTACCGCCGGCCCGGCAATCGGTTCGTGGCTGAGTTCATCGGGGAAGCCAATTTGATCGAAGGGACGCTGACGCGTCGCGATGGGAACCGCGGCACGCTCGATTCGGCGCTCGGACGGCTGGACGGCGTCGTGGCCGATGATGGGTTGAAGACGGGCGACCGAGCGATATGCATCGTGCGTCCCGAATGCCTCAGACTCGCAGGCGGCGAGCGCAATGCCTTCAAGGCGCGGGTCGAGAGCGCCGTCTATCTCGGCGAGGTGGAGCAGTTCGTGCTTTCGGCGGGCGGGATGGAGCTTCTTGCCGTGCAGTCCAACCCCGGGGCGGAACCCCCGGCCGGAGGGGACGAGATCGCCGTGCATTTCAGCGCCGACGACGCCGTGATCCTCCCGTACGAGCAGTGAGGGACCGACCTTGAGGCGCACCCGCACCGTCCTGGTGCTGATCGTCGCCGCCTTCCTGCTGGCGTTCCTTTTCTACCCCCTCTACTACTCCTGCCGTCAGGCGTTCTTCGTGGAAGGCGCGTTCACGTTGAAGTTCTTCAAGTACCTCTACACGGACATGCTCACGCGCCGCTCCATCATGAACAGCCTGGCCCTCGCGTGCATCGTGACCGTCATCACGGCGGCAGTGGCCCTGCCCCTCTCGTTGATCGTGGTGCGCTATAGATTCAAGGGCAAGCAGGTTCTGACGTCCATGCTGCTGGTCCCGATGATCATGCCGCCCTTCGTCGGAGCCATCGGCATGCGGCAGATCCTGGCCCGGTTCGGCTCGGTGAACCTGCTGCTGATGGACGCGGGCCTGACCCACTCTCCCATAGACTGGCTGGGCGGCGCGCGCTTCTGGGGCGTGGCCATCATGGAGGTGCTGCACCTCTATCCGATCATGTACCTGAACTTCGTCGCCGCGCTCGCCAACGTGGACCCTTCGCTGGAAGAGGCCGCGGTGAACCTCGGCTCCAGCGGGCTGCGGCTCTTCCGCAGGATCACGCTGCCCCTGATGATGCCGGGCGTGTTCGCGGGGTCCGTCATCGTCTTCATCTGGGCCTTCACGGACCTGGGCACGCCTCTCGTCTTCGGCTACCGCAACGTCGTGCCCGTCCAGATCTTCAATCAGGTGACGGACCTGGAGAACAATCCCCGCGCCTACGCGCTCGTGGTCGGCGTGCTGGCCCTGACGATCCTGATCTTCATGACGTCCAAGAGGCTCTTCGGGCTGAAGGCGTACCAGTCGTTGACGCGCGGCCCCGTGCAGGGCTCAGAGAAGCGCGCGGGCGTTCTGGCCGGCGGCTTGATGGCGGCCTTCATCCTCGGCGTCGTCACGGTCGCGTGCCTGCCGCACGTGGCAGTGGTCCTGACTGCGCTCAAGGAGGAATGGTTCATGACGGTGCTGCCGACCAGTTACACGGCGCGGCATTTCACCGACGCGCTGGGCCACAAGCTGACGCTGCCGAGCGTTCGCAACAGCATCCTCTACAGCAGCCTTAGCACGGTGGTGGACCTTGGGCTCGGGACCGTAATCGCTTACCTGCTGGTGCGGCACACGTTCCGCGGGGCCGCGTTGCTGGACGCCGTGGTCATGCTGCCGCTGGCGATTCCGGGCCTGGTGCTTGCTTTCGGCTACGTCGCCGCCTTCACAGGGACGGCCCTCGACCCTCGGGAGAACCCGGTGCCCCTGCTCGTCATCGCCTATGCCATACGGCGGCTCCCCTACATGGTGCGCGCCGCTTATGCCGGCTTCCAGCAGCTCAACGTCCAGCTCGAGGAAGCCGCAATCAACCTGGGCTCCCCTCCCCTGCGCGCCATGCGGCGGATCACGGCCCCCCTGCTGAGCGCCAACCTCATCGCGGGCGGCATCCTGGTCTTCTCCTTCGCCATGCTGGAGGTGAGCGACAGCCTCATCCTGGCCATGAAGGAGCGGTTCTTCCCCATTACGAAGGCTATCTACGAGTTGATCCAGCGGATCGAGGACGGTCCCTACATAGCGAGCGCGCTCGGCGTGTGGGCGATGGCGTTCCTGGCCGTCTCGCTCGTGACGGCCAGCATCCTGCTGGGCCGTCGCATGGGCCAGCTCTTCCGAGCTTGAATCCGACCTCTGCGGGCAAGTATGCTCTGGGTTTGACCTGTCACGGAAGGAGAGCCAAGTGCTCGTCAACCCCTTCGAAGCCGAAGGCAAGTGGTACAAGGCCAACCTCCACACGCACACGACGGCGTCCGACGGGAAGTGTGAACTGGAGGAGCGCGTCGAGCAGTACCGTGCTAACGGCTACGACGTGCTGGCCATCACGGATCACGGCGTCGTTTCCGACGCGACCCATTTGGGCACGGACGACTTCCTGGTGTTGGACGGCGTCGAGCTGACCGTCACGCCCTTCGAGAATGGGCGTTTCTACCACCTGCTCTGCATCAACACGCCGTCGGACCTGTCGTTCCCGGGGGACTTGAGCCCGAACTTCCTCATCTTCCACCTGAAGACTCAGGGCGCCGAATGCCTCATCGCGCATCCGTACTGGAGCGGCAACACGCTGCCGGAGCTCCTGTACCTGGAAGGACACGTCGGCATAGAGGTCTTCAACGCGGGATGCCAGAACATCGGCAAGGCGTACAGCTCCGTGCACTGGGACGACATGCTGGAGGCCGGAGTGGAGGCGCTGGCCATCGCGGTGGACGACGTGCACAGCGCCGGCGATTACCTGGACCTGTTCGGCGGGTGGACGATGCTCAAGATGCAGGAACTCAGCCCCCAGGCCGTGCTGGAGGCGCTCCGGACGGGCTGCTACTACTCCTCTTCGGGGGCGGAGATCCTGGACTTCTGCGTCACGGAAGGCATGGCGAGGCTCCGTTGCGAGGACGCTTTGGAGATCCATCTGATGGCGTCGGCGTGGCACGGATGCAGCCTCTACGCGGGCGACGGTCCGCCGCTGACCGAGGCGCACGTCAATGTGGACTCCGACTGGAAGTACATTCGCGCCGAGATCGTGAACGCCCGGGGCAAGCGCGCGTGGGCGAATCCCATCTTCCTGTGAGCTCCGCCGGGCCGCAGCGGCCGGGCGGCTTCTGCTTGACATTGCCGGGTGTGCGGCTAAAGTAGTGGTCGGACTGCCCCTCGTCAATCCGACCCGTCCGGAGTGTTCCGTGCGTTTGAGACCAATCTGCATCGTCTGCGTGGCTTTCCTGGCCGTGCTGCTCGGGGGTTGCGGCGGCGGAGCGCAACAGGGCAGTGTCGAAGACCTCCTCGAGGAGGGGTGGCGCGCTTACTCGACGGGTGACTTCGACTTCGCCGTCCAGACCTTCGAGTCTGCCGAGCGCAAGCCGGGCCTGACGCCCGAGCAGCATTTCTCAGCGCTGCTCGGCGTCGCCACCACCTATCACCTCCGGTCGAATCCCGACCTCGAACAAGCGCGCGCATGGTACGAGCGTCTCGGAGAACTGCCCGCGGGTGAGGCGAAGCGGCAAAGCCTGTTCGGACTCGGGCTTATAGACCTGGCCCAGGGCAAGGGCGGCTCCGGCCAGACGAAGCTCGTCAGGCTGATACAGGACTTCCCGGAGAGCATGGAGGCGAACGAGGCCGTCATACACGTGGCGGATTCGCTCCTCAGGCCCAGCGCAAAGGGCGGGGAGCCGGGCCAGTTCGAGCTGGCCGGGAGTGCGATGGTGGATCGCGGGTTGAACATGCTGGAGGAGCGTTTGAGGGGTTATCCCCACAATCCCCTGGCCGCTGCGATGCACCTGATGCTGGCCGTGGAGTACATCGAGCTTGAGCAGTTCGCGAAAGCCGTAGAGCACCTGCAGGCCGCCGAGCTGGAGGGCATCGCCGGAGTCAGAATGCAGAGCGTGAACCTTTGGCGCATCGCCCGCATCGCGCAGATGGAGCTGAAGGACTACGGCCTGGCCGAGCAGTACTACGCCAGGTACGTTGAGGAGTTTCCCAGGACGACCCTCTATTACAGGGCGAGCAGGAGCCTCGATCGCGTTCGCGCACTGAAGGCGGAGGAGGGGTCATGAGCGACGCGAGTCAGCTATGGGCGAAGCTCAGGAGATATCCTGCCCTTCTGCTGCTCGTGGCGGTGTACGTCATTTCTTGCCTGGTCGTCGTGGGCAACGTCATCCGCGGGTCCGGCGGCGGCCCCGGCGAAGAGAAGAGGAAGGTCCTGCGCTTCGCCCACTGGCAGCTCGAGCCCGGCATACGCAGCGCGCTGGACCAGTTGATCGCGGACTACGAGGAGCTCCACCCCGACATCGAGGTCCGGCAGATACTGATCCCGGAGGAAGGCTATTTCCGCTGGGTGAACACGCAGCTCATCGGGCGCACGGCTCCGGACATGATCGAGTGCGGCCTGGGCGGCACGGTGGCCTGGGCCCTCTGGCCGAAGTTCTACGCCCGATACTTCATGCCGCTCGACCGCTACGTGGACCAGCCGAATCCTTACAACAAGGGCACGGAGTTCGAGCAGACGCCGTGGCGGAAGACCTACTTCGACGAGATGGACGGAGGCTACGACGAGTCGCTCCAGAGCTATTACCGCGTGCCGCTGTCGGCGTTCACGGTGAGGCTTTACTACAACAAGGGGCTGATCGAGGAGGTCTGGGGGGCCTCCTTCCCGCAGACCTACGAGGAGTTCATAAAGCTCTGTGAGAAGCTGGTTCAGTACGGCAAGGACAGGGGCAGGAAACTCGTCCCAATAGCCGGGTCGGGCTACAATTTCCGCCAGTTCTTTGACGCCTACCGGACGGCGTTCACGGCCGATTACCTGGATCGGCTGGACAAGGACTACGACGGCACCGTGAGCAGGATCGAGTCCGCCGGTCCCCTCTACTCGGGCGCCGTGAGCATGGATGAGCCGCCGATCCGCGCCAACTTCGAGTTCGTGCGGGAGCTTTCGGCCTATTTCCCCCAGGGCTACACGTCGCTCGACCGGGACGAGGCCGTGTTCCTGTTCCTGCAGGGCCACTCCGCCATGATCACGACCGGCAGTTGGGACTACAAGAGCCTGGGCGTTCAGTCCGAGTTCGAGATAGCCGTGGCGGACATCCCGCTGCCTTCGAAGGATGATCCGCGCTACGGCCGGTACGTGGCCGGTCCGGAGACCGAGGCCGGCCTTGAAGGCGGCTTCCCCATGGCCATCACCAAGATCTCCAAGAATGCGGACCTGGCCCTGGACTTCCTCCAGTATGCTTCGTCGCTGCGCAAGAACGAGGAGCTCAACAGGGCGATGTACTGGCTGCCGGTCATCAAGGGGGCGGAGCCGCGCGAGGATCTGCGCCCGTTCGCGCCGCGCATAGAGGGCTTCTCACCGTCCATCGAGTACGAGGGTCCGGGGGCGGAGTTGGCATACAGCCAGGCAACGCCGGACTACCTGTCGGGCAAGATCAGCTACGAAGAGCTCGCCGAGGAACTCGTTCGGGCGTACCATCGTGATGGCCCGCTGGGCGTCGACGAGTACTTCAAGAACAACGAACAGACGCTGGACCAGCAGATGCGGTTCGCCGCCCTTCGGCGGGCGGCCATCGCGGGCGCCGAAGGCGCGACGGCCGTGCTGACGGGCGACAGCGAGATGCAGTACAAGAGGATTATAGAAGCCTACGTGGCCCAGCTCGGCGTCCGCAACAGCGAGATCGGAATCTGGGCCGAGAACGTGAAGCGGCTCGCAAGCACCGGACGTTAACCGGCGGGAGCCATGGCAAGGGAACGCGTCAGATTCCGGCAGATAGGCAGGTACTGGCCGCTCTACGTCATGATGCTGCCGACGCTGGCCCTGGTGGCCGTCTTCATGTACTGGCCCGCGATCAGCGGCATCTACCACAGTTTCTATCGCTGGGACGGAGACGAGCTGGCCACGTGGACCGGGTTCCAGAACTATTCCAGGGCCTTCACCGACCCCACACTCGGGCGCTCCTTCATCGTGGTCGGGATCCTGTTCGTCGCCAGCCTCTTCAAAATGGTGCCGTCGATCCTCACCGCCGTAGTCATCCACCGCGTGACCAGCGACAAAATGCGCTACCTCTACCGCTTGCTTTTCGTCGTGCCGATGGTCATCCCCTGGATGGTCGTCCTGCTGATGTGGAAGTTCTTCTACAACCCGGTGGTCGGCCTGCTGAACAGCTTCCTCAACGGAACCCACTTGATGGCCCTCCTGGTCGCCGTCAATGGATGGCTCATCGAGGCGGGCATCGCCACGGGCGAGCCCCTCTTCAAGGCCGGCATGAACCCGGCGTGGCTCGGCGACTCCTCGCTCGTGCTGCCGGCCCTGATCTTCTGGGGGTTCCCGTGGATCGGCATCATCGGCGTCCTGATCTACCTGTCGGGCCTGGAGCGGATACCGCGGTCGGTCTACGAGTGCGCCGAACTGGACGGCGTGGGCTGGTTCGGCAAGTTCCTCTACATCGAGCTGCCCCTGATAGCGACGCAGGTGCGCATCAACTTGGTGCTGCTGATCATCGGAGTGTTGCAGGCGTACGACTTGATACTGGTCCTGCTGGAAGAGTCGGGCGGCCCCGGCGGAGCGGCCATGGTGCCGGGCCTGTACATGTACTACAACGCTTTCGTGCGGCGTGAGGCGGGATACGCCTGCGCCATCGGCGTTCTGCTCTTTTTCGTCATCCTGATACTGACGCTCATCAACACTAAGCTCGTCCGGGTGGAGAAATGAGCAGGGCATCGGAGAACCCGATAGCGCGCGTCTTGAAGCACGGCTACCTGTGGGCCATGCTGGCGCTCGTCTTCCTGCCCTTCTACGTCATGCTCGTTGTCAGTTTCAAAGACAACAAGCAGTTCTACAACCAGACCTGGCTGCCCACCTGGCCCCTGCACTGGGGGAACTGGGCGGAGGCATGGGACACGGTCGGCGTCTACATCGCCAACTCCGTGTTCCTGGCCGTCACGGCGACACTGGTAACGCTGGTCGTGGGCGTTCTGTCCGCCTACGTGTTTGGACGGTATCGCGTGCCGTTCGGCGAGCTGTTCTGGGCCGGCCTGATCATCCTGATGCTCATGCCGGGAGTGGCGCACCTGATCCCGTTGTTCAACCTGATGCGGCGGCTCGACCTGCTCAACTCCCTTCTCGGGCTCTCGATCGTGTCCGCAGCCGGCGGCCAGGTCTTCTGCCTCTACGTGCTGCGCAACTTCATCGAGGACATGCCGAAGGAGTTCTTCGAGTGCGCCCGTATTGACGGCGCCTCTCACTTGCAGCAGGTGATCCACGTGGTGATCCCGCAGTCCGGCGGCATCATCTCGGCGCTCGCCATCATGGGCTTTGTCGGAGCGTGGAACTCCTTCATCCTCCCCCTGATCACGATCCGCGACACCGAGCTGCTGCCCCTGGCGGTCGGGCTCTACCGCCTTCAGGGAGCATACGTCAAGCAGTGGGGTCCGTTGATGGCGGCCTACTTCATCTCGGCGGTGCCGCTGGTCATCCTGTTCGCGTTCACCATGAGGTTCTTCATCCGGGGAATCACCGAGGGCGCCATCAAGGGCTGAAGCGAGACGCAGTTTGGAGATGGAAACATGGCCGAAGTGAGATTCGAAGACGTCTCCAAGGTCTACGAAGGGGACGTGCGCGCCGTTAACGATGTGGACCTGACGGTTGAGGACGGCAGTCTGCTCGTCCTGGTCGGCCCCTCGGGGTGCGGCAAATCCACCACGCTCCGAATGGTCGCGGGCCTGGAGGAGATCACGAGTGGCAGCATCTACATCGGCGGCGAGCGCGTCAACGACGTCCTTCCCAAGGACCGCGACATCGCCATGGTCTTTCAGAACTACGCCCTCTACCCCCACATGACCGTCTACAACAACATGGCCTTCGGCCTGAAGCTGCGCAAGTACCCCCGTCAGGAGATCGCGGAGCGCGTCGCCGAGGCCGCCGAGCTGCTGGAGATCAGCTCGCTTATGCGCAGGCGCCCGAAGGAGCTGTCGGGCGGGCAGGCCCAGCGCGTGGCCGTCGGCAGGGCCATCGTCAGGCACCCCAAGGTCTTCCTGTTCGACGAGCCGCTGAGCAACCTGGACGCCAAGCTGCGCGTGCAGATGCGCGTGGAGATAGCGCGCCTTCACGATCGCCTCGGCACGACGATGATCTACGTCACGCACGATCAGGTTGAGGCCATGACGCTCGGCACCAAAGTGGCCGTGATGAAGGACGGCTACGTCCTTCAGGTTGCCGAGCCGCTGGTCCTCTACAACCGTCCCATCAACAAGTTCGTGGCCGGCTTCATCGGCAGCCCGCCCATGAACTTCATTAACGGCAGATTGGAGCAGCGTGCCGGGGGCATCTGGCTTGTGGGCCGCGAGCTGGAGCTTAAGCTCGATCGGGATGTCGCGCCCGCCGTGGCCTCTCGCGTGGGCAAGTCCGTGCACCTGGGCATCCGGCCGGAGGACATCCACGACAGCGCCCTCATGCCCAGAGCGCCGCGGGAGAACGTCAAGACGATGCACGTCGAGGTCGTCGAGCCGCTCGGCGCGGAAACGTTGGTGTACCTGCGCGCGCATCAGAGCCGTCAGGACATCGTCGCCAAGTTTGACAGCCGAAGCGAGCTGCGCGTCAACCAGGACGCCTCCCTAGCATTCGACATGACCAAGGCCCACATCTTCGACGCCGAGACAGAGGAATCCCTGACCTACGGAGGCGGAAGGGCCGCGGCAACGCTTTCCTGATCCGGGTGCCGCCCGGGTCCCCTTGATCGGCGAAGCGTTCTTCGTGAGGTCGCCGCCCTGCCGACGGAGGCGTCCATGAGCAGCTTCGATGCCAAGACGAGGTACGCGCTGCTGGCAACGCTGGATCTCGCACAGCACCACAGCCCCAAGAAGCCTGTCAAGGCGCGCGAGATAGCGGCGCGGACCGGCGCGCCCGCCAAGTACCTGGTTCACATCCTCCTGCGGCTCAAGCGCAAGGCCCTGGTCAACAGCACGCGCGGCCCCAGCGGCGGCTACTGGCTGGTGCGCCCTCCCGAGTTGATCAGCGTGGCTGAGGTGATCGCCGCAGTGCAGGAAAGCCGCAAGCGCGGGCGCTCTGACCGCACCGAGGACTCGCACGAGCAGATCGTCAGCCGCCTGTGGACCGACGCGGAGCGCAAGCGGCACCAATTCCTGTCGCAGGTGACGCTGGCGGACCTGCTCAGCGGCAAAGACGCGATCTAGGAACCTACCCCCCGGGGCCCCTGACGGCCAGAACGCCCCGGGCGACCCGCCGCGCGTGCGTGAAGCCCGCGTGCCGGAGGCGCTGCATCACCCCCCGCGCGTAGTCCCTGCCCGCCCTGGCTCCCGGTTCGCCCACGTAGTGGTAGAGCAGCCCTCCCGGCGAGAGGACGCGGCCGAACTGGGCATACAGGGCCTCTGCATACAGCTCCCCGGCGTGGAAAACCGTCGGCGGATCGTGGAAGACGCAGGCAAACCGCCCGCCTGCGCACTCCTGCACCAGACGCCGCACGTCGGACTGCACGATCTCGACGTTCCGCGCCGTAAAGAGGCCCTCGGACCAGGGATTCACGGCGGCGACCTCCAGCACGTTGGGGTCCACCTCACACGTGACTACGCGCTCGAAGCTCATCTGCGCCAGCAACTGGGCGCTGTAGCCCAGCCCGCAGCACGTGTCCAGGCACTCGCCATGGCGCGCCGGCAGAACGCCGACCTTCTCCGCCTCATCCTGCCAGGGGTCCATGCCTACGATCGCGTGCATGGCGGCGCCGTTGATGACAATGGTCGGCGCGCGGCCTTCGTAGGGCTGGAAGAGCTTGTAGTACTTCCGGTCCGCCTCGCTGTAGAGGTAGACCTTCTGGCAACCGCCTGCGCGGATCTCGATGCAGTCCTCCGGCGAGGAGAAGCAGGCCGCCAGGTCCTTCTTGGTCGGCTTCTGGCCGTCCGGCAGGACGATCTCGGCCCCCCCCACCGAGACGTCGGCCGTGGTGCGCCCCAGATCCAGGCTGACTTCCAGGACGCCGCTGTCGGCATCCACGAGCCGTCGGGCGGTCCTGCCAGAGATGACGGGAGTGCGATGCGGCTGAGGAGGATGCATGGGACGATTGCCCCAGCGGCGTGGCGCGGTTCACAAGGCCAGGCGGTCGCCGAGGGCCTCAACCTGTGCCCGGACCATGTGCTGAACGCCCGCCTCGGCCAGGCGGACCATTTCGTCGTGTTCGTGCCTGCCGAAGGGCTGTCCTTCGGCCGTGCCTTGCACCTCAATGAACCTGCCGTCGTGCGTCATGACTACGTTCATGTCCACGGAGGCAGCCCGGTCCTCCTCAGCGCAGAGGTCGACCATGGGCCATCCGTCAACGATGCCGGCACTGACCGCCGCGACCCCCGCCAGCAGCGGGATGCCGTCTATCTGCTTCCGTTCCTTCATCTTCCACAGCGCATCCACCAGCGCGATGAATCCCCCCGTGATGGACGCGGTGCGCGTGCCGCCATCCGCCTGGACGACGGCGCAGTCGATCCAGATCGTGCAGGTCGGCATCCGGTGCAGGTCCACGGCAGCGCGCAGCGACCGGCCGATGAAGCGCTGTATCTCCTGCGCCCGCCCGCTGATCCGCCCTTGCAGGCTCTGCCGTTCGGGATTGGCGCCGGGCAGCATGCAGTACTCGGCCGTCACCCATCCCTTCTGTTCGGCCAGGCAATGGGGTGGAACGCGGTCCTCCACCATGGCCGTGCAGATCACGCGGGTCTTGCCCGCCTCGATGAGCACCGAGCCTTCGGCGTAGCAGGTGTAGTCCCGGCGGATCGCCAAGGGACGCACCTCGTCGGGCATTCTGCCGTCTGTTCGCAATGTCGGGTCCCCCCTTTGCCGGGTGCGGCACAGGCCTCCCAGGCCCGCGATGACATATTAGCAGCTTGGCCGGCGGAATCAAAGCCCGGAGGGCCCTCAGCGCGCGTCCCGCAGGCTCTCCTCCCCGTCGCGGCTGAGCAGGCGCTGGAGCCGTTCCCGCTCGATGCGGACCCGCATGTTGGTGGGGTTGGAGCAGCTCACTGTGCCTTGCCCCGAGCCTTTCAGCCGGCGCACGTTCTTGCACTGCGTGTAGACGACCTCGGCGTGTTCGGCCCCGCGTATCTTCGAGAAGTGGACGACCAGGTGCGCGGCGTCCAGCAGGGCCTGCTGGCTCACGCTTCTGTCAGGCGGCTTTCGGATGACGACGTGAGGGCCGGGCCAGTCGGTCAGGTGCATCCAGTAGTCGTTCCCGCGCGCAATGCTGAACGTAAGGCGCTCGTTCTCCGCTCGACTCCGGGCCACCAGTATCTCGAAGCCATCCGCCGACCGGAAAGTGCGGGGGCCGGACACGCGCTTCCTTCGTGCGCTTTCGGCGCGGTCCTCTGCGAACCGCACGCCGAGCCCTCGGGCCTGCTGCTTCATCTCTGACAGGGAGTCGACTCCCTGCGCGGCAGCCGCCCGTTCCATCAGCCCTTCCAGAGCCGCAAGCTCCTGGCGGGTCTGATCGGCCCTGGCGGTCAGTTTGCCTTGCGCGGCCTTGGCCTTCTTGTACCGAGCGAAGAGCCGGTCGGCATTCTGCTGCGGCGACAGCGCGGGGTTGAGCTCGATTGTCACGTCCGGACGATCGGGCTCGAACAGATCCTCCACCACGACCTGCCGGGAGCCCGGTTTCAGCTCGGCAAGCGCTATCATGAGCAGCTCCCCCTGCCGGCGGAGGGACTCGGCGCTCCGTGCCTGCTCCAGGTCCGCCGTCACCTTGCGCAGTCGCCTGCGGGCTCGGCGACGCGCGGCGTTCAAGGCGCCGGTCAGTTCGAGGCGCAGGCTCTCCACCTGCTCCTTAGCCTCCAGGCGGGCGTAGTGGGACTGGATGGCCCGGCTCAGCGCCAGGGGATCGCCTTCCAGCCCGGCTTGCGCGAAGCGGTTGGCGCGCGCCTCCGGCCGCCCCGCCGGCGGCTTGAGCGGTTCGTACTCCGCGCCGGGGATCAGGGGTCGGCTGCCCGACTCCCGCCGACACAGCGCGCTCAGTATCCTGTCGGACTCGTCGAGCACGATCAGGTTGCTGCCCGTGCCGGTCAGCTCGGCGACCAGCGCGACCCGGTGCGGCCGAAGCAAGCTGTCGCGTTCGATCGATTCGATAACGACGACGCGGTCGCCGGGCGCCTGACGCAGCGCCTCGATGGGCGCGTTCGTCAGGTGCTGCCGGACGAGGTTACAGAACCCCACGGCGGGCTTGCCCCCCTCCGGCCGTGACGTGAGCAGGTGGATGCGGCTGAAAAGAGGGTGGGCGCACAGCAGCAGCCAGTAGCGTTCCGCGTCTTTGAGCACGCTCAGGATCAGCTTGTGCTGGTCGGGCTGGTCGATGCGCTCTATCCTGCCGCCTTCGAGCTTCGGCTTCAGGTCGCGCACCACGGCCTCGATTTCTGCGGTCGAAAGCGCCATGCGCCACTGGAGTCAGAGCAAGGGGGAAGCGATGCCTCGGAGCCGTCCGCCAGGCGTGAGATCCAGCGTATCGCGTCCAGTCCGCGAAATCAAAAGCGGGATGCCGGCCGGCTGAGAATGTTTTGCAATGCCCGGCGAGAGCGCGTATAATCGAGGCAGCTCGAGCGAGGCGGGCTCGCGGCCCTTCCTCACCGGGCCAGTGGGGTTGTCTTCACGTTGGGGAGGCGAAGGAATGCTGGCTTTCTTTGGGCTTCCTGGCGGCGGAGAGTGGTTTGTCATACTGATTGTCGCCCTGCTGCTGTTCGGGTCCCGCTTGCCCTCGGTGATGCGTTCGCTGGGCAGGAGCCTCACGGAGTTCAAGAAGGGGCTGCACGAGGCCGAGGACGAGGTCACGTCCGCCACGAAGTCGGTCGAAGACAAGAAGGACGACGACTCGGCATCCCCTGTCGGCTGACGTCGCCGGTACCGAGCTCGACCTTCCCTCTCAAGCTGCTCCCATCTCTCGTGTCGCCACAGGCTGGGGCGCGCCATGCCACTGTGCGTGTGGAGGACCGATGAGCCGGGCTTCCGGCGACGGCTCTCCGAACTGGTCGGGAAGCTCGGCCTTGAAGAAGGCCTGCGGGCCGCCGGGGCTGCGGCGCAGGAGCCGCCCGTGCAGGCGGTGCGCAGGATCATCGCCGACGTGCGCGCCCGTGGGGACGATGCGCTCATCGAGCACACCGAGCGCCTGGATGGGTGCAGGTTGGCGGCCGCCGACATCCGGGTGAGCGCCGACGAGATCGAGGCGGCGACTGAGCGGTGCCCCGCCGGGCTGCTTGAGGCCATGCGGCTGGCCGTCAAGAGGATACGCGCGTTCCAGGAAGCTATCCTGTTGCGCAGTCCGCGGCCCCTCACGGACGGGGGACGGACGCTGGAGCTGCGATATCGGCCCGTCGACTCGGCGGGCATCTACGTTCCCGGCGGCGCGGCGCCGCTGGCATCCAGCGTCCTGATGGCTGTCGTGCCGGCACAGGTCGCCGGCGTCGCGCGCATCGCCGTGGCCACTCCCCCGCAGCGCGACGGTGCCGTGTCCGTCGACCGCCTGGCGGCTGCCCGGATCGCCGGCGCCGACGAGGTCTACAGGATCGGCGGCGCCCAAGCCATCGCGGCCTTAGCGTTCGGCACCGAGACGGTCGCGCCCGTAGACTTCATCGCCGGGCCCGGCAATATCTACACGACGCTGGCAAAGCGGGAGGTCTTCGGTCAGGTCGGCATCGAGATGCTGCCCGGGCCGAGCGAAGTCGTCATAGTAGCGGACAGCTCGGCTGACCCCTCTTACGTGGCCGCCGACCTCATCGCGCAGGCCGAGCACGACCCCGGCTCCTCCGTCCTCCTGACGGACAGTGAGGACCTGGCGCAGAAGGCGCTCGGAGCCGTTGAGAAGCAGTTGGCTGACCTCCCGCGGGCCGACGTCGCGCGCGCCTGCCTGGAAGCCTACGGCGCCCTCATTGCTGCTCGCTCGATGGATGAATGCATCGAGCTGGCCAATGAACTGGCGCCGGAGCACCTCGAGATCCTGACCCGCGACGCCTGGCAGGTGGCCGATCGCGTGCGGCACGCCGGCGCCATGTTCGTCGGCCCGTGGTCGCCGGTCGCGGTCGGCGACTACGTTGCCGGTCCGTCGCACATCCTGCCCACGTCCAGGACGGCCCGGTTCGCCAGCGGCCTGACGGCCAACGACTTCCTGAAACGCTCCAGCGTCATCTCGTATGAGGCCGCGGCCCTGAGCGAAGACGCCCAAAGCATCCAGCAACTGGCCCAGGCCGAGGGACTCGACGGGCACGCACGCTCGGTGCGGATAAGGGTCGCCGGCAAGGGGCGCAAGTAGCTCGGCGATTACGTTCGGGGGCGCGGTTCCCGCTCCGAAGCGTCGTCCTCCAGCGGCGGCGCGCCGGGGGGCGGGGTCTCCTGAATCGGACCGAAGCTCCCCGCGTCATAGACGCTCAGTGTGCCGGCCTCTATCTTCCGGCGGGCCCACCGCTTCACGAGCGCGCGGGCCAGGCTCCGGGTCGGCGGAATCAGCAGCAGGAATCCGACGGCATCCGTCAGCAGGCCGGGCGTGATGAGGAGCGCGGCTGCCACAAGGACGAGCAGCCCGTCCAGCAGGGCATCGGCGGGCAGTTCGCCGTGCGCCAGCCGGTCGCGAACGCGACCGATCACGCGCAGTCCCTCCCGGCGGGCCAGCACCGCGCCCAGCAAGCCCGTGCCCAGGATGATGCCGACCGTCAGCCAGAAGCTGCCCCACAACTGCGTCAGCCTGACCAACAGCAAGAGCTCGACCAGCGGCACCAGCGTCAGGAGCAGTACCAGTTTCCACAGCACGGCGGCCTCGGGGCGGGCTCCGCCCTATTTGACACGATCGCCAAGCGAAGGGTAGATTGGCGCATCTCCGCATCGGTCCGGCTCTTGCCCATTGTAAACGATGCCCGGGCCCATGTCAGCCGCAGCGGGGCGCGATGATCTGGACCACCTACGTGATCGGCGCAGTCCTGGCGACGGGGCTCCTGCTGGCAGCGTGGATGCTGCTGGTCGAGCCACGGTTGCTGCGCGTGCGCCGCGTGGTGCTCGACGCTGACGCGCTCGGCCTGCCCGAGCTGAAGATCCTGCACGTGACGGACACGCATTTCGACGGGCGGGACGGGGCAGCGCTGCGATTCCTGGCTGACCTAGCGGCAGCCGAGCGCTTCGACCTCGTGCTTTTCACGGGCGATCTGATCGACACGCCTGGCGGTCTGGGAAGCGCGGCCCAGGCCGCCGCGCTGTTCCGGCCGCGGATGGGAAGCTTCGCCGTGCTGGGCGGCCACGACTACGCACAGATCGGGCTCGTTCAGACTTACGTGCGGCTGTTGCGCGGCGATCCACGGAGCGCTTTCACCTCTGAGAATCCGGCAGACCGGCTGGCTCAGGGGCTCGCCGGACAAGGCGTGCAGGTCCTGCATGACGCCAGCGCGCAAGCCCAGGCGCGGGACGGGAGGGAGTTCGCCGTCGTAGGCCTGCGGGACGCCTTCGTCTTCGAGCCGGACATCCGGCAGGCGTGGCAGGACGTGGCCGACCATCTGCCGACGATCGTCATCGCGCACAGCCCGGACGTGCTGTCGGACGTGCGCGCTCGCGGCGCCCGCCTGGCATTCTTCGGCCACACGCACGGCGGGCAGGTTCGTCTCCCCGTCATCGGAGCCGTGTTCACACGTTCCAGCCTCCCAAGGCGGCTGGCCAGGGGCACTTTCCGGGCCGGAGAGACCGTGTTCGTCGTGAGCAGCGGCCTCGGGACGTCGCGCCCGACGCCGTACCGGCTGCTCTGTCCACCTGAAGTCGTCGTGGCGGAGCTCCGGCGGTCGGCGCCGGCGCAAGACCTGACGCCGATCGAGCAGGCGAACACGTAGACAGGCTCGGGGCCCGGCATGGAGCAGACGTTTGATTGACAACGGCGGCCCGGCCGATTAGCATGGTGGTTTTCCATGGGGGTGTGTCCGACAGGATTCGAGGCGCCGAGCCCCACGCCAATCAGGAGGCCAACTGCACGTGCTAAGACGTAGGAGAAAACGCAGGACGACGGGCGACCGCTGTCGCTTCTGCCGCGACAAGGTCGAGGCAGTCGACTACAAGGAACTGGACAGCCTTCAGCGCCTTACGTCCAGCCAGGCGGCGCTGTTCAGTCGGAAGCGGTCGGGCAACTGCGCCCGCCACCAGCGGATGGTCAAACAGGCGGTCAAGAGGGCAAGGTTCCTGGCGTTGCTACCGTACCTCTAAGTCGCCTCTCTCCTCTGGGCGCCTCCAGCGCCATCCTCTCTCACATGCCCCGGCGCAGGAGCCGCACACGGCCCTTCCTCAAGCCCCACCGGGGCCGCACGCCGCCGTTTGCGGGCTTCCCTCAGGGCTCTTCAGCCCCCCTGCCCTTTTCGTTGACTTTGGGCGGTCCCTGCTCAATAATAGCGTGCGCAGAGGTTGGGATTTCCCCGTCCGCGAGGTGACTCAGTAGCGCCTTGCGGGGATGATGATTTCCCCTGCATCGGAGGCGCCGGCGTGGGCCACTTTTTCCAGGGGTGCTACACGGCACTTGTCACCCCCTTCACAGGCGATAGCGGCGAGGCGATCGACTACGAAGCCCTGCAAAGGCTCATCGAGTTCCAGGTGGCCGCAGGCGTCAGCGGTATCCTCGCCGTGGGGACGACGGGGGAAAGCCCCACGCTGAACTGGGAGGAGCATTCCGAGGCCATCGTCAGGACGGCCCAGTTCGCTGCCGACCGGTGCGCTGTCATCGCGGGCACCGGCTCGAACAGCACCGCGGAGTCCCTCGCCAACACCCACCACGTCGTGGATCACGGGATCGGGGCGATCCTCCTGGTTGAGCCCTACTATAACGGGCCCAGCTCCATCGAGATCCGCAAGGAGTACATGGAACCGGTGGCCCGGGAGTTCCCTGACGTGCAGGTGATACCGTACGTCATCCCCGGCCGCAGCGGCACGCAGCTCCTGCCGGAAGACCTGGCCATCCTGAAGGACGACTGTCCGAACGTCAGCGCCGTCAAGGAGGCCAGCGGCAGCCTGGACAACATGCGCAAGACGCGGAAAGTCTGCGGACCCGAGTTCGACATCCTGAGCGGCGACGATGGCCTGACGCAAGCGATGATGACCGACGACGTGATCGCCGGCTGCGGCGTCATCAGCGTCGCCTCCAACGTGGCGCCCGCCGCCGTGCGGCAGATGGCCGAAGCATTCCTTGCCGGTGACCGGGACGAAGGCGAGAGGCTGGCCGGCGCGCTGAAACCGCTCTTCGACATCGTGACGGTCAAGACCCAGGAAGACAGCCCCTACGGCAAACGCCTGTGCAAGGCGAGGAACCCCTTGCCGATCAAGACGTTGATGCGCCTGCTCGGAATGCCGGTCGGTCCCGTGCGTCGGCCGCTGGGCAAGATGACGCCGTCCGGGCTCGGCGTCGTCGTTGCGGCGGCCAGGCAGGTATGGGAGAGCGCCCCGGAGGTGCTGGAGCCTCTGGCAAGGGCATTCGACGTTGACGTTGAGGATCGCCTGTCCAACGCCAAGTACCGGCGCGGCCTCAGCTATGAGAACTGACCGGGCCGTCGACTGGCCGTTTCATCTGCCCGGAGGCCCGGGTTTCTGACCGCTTGATGAGGGAAGCGCCATGGAAGACAAACCCAGGCCCATAAAGCTCGATGTGCTCTTCAACCAACTGCCAGACCTGGAGGCCAGCGACCTCCACCTGAAGGTCGGCAACCCGCCCATCTACCGCATAAAGGGCGAGCTGCACCGCGCCAAAGCCGATCCACTGACGCAGAAGCAGATCTACTCCCTGGTGGAGGAATGGCTGGGCAAGGAAAAGATGGTGGAACTCGAGGAGCGCGGGAGCCTGGACATCGGCCACGACTTCGGACGCGGGCGCGTCCGCGTCAACATCTTCCACCAGACCGGCCGGCTGAGCCTGGCGGCGCGCATGATCAAGGAGGACGTCCCTTCGCTGGACGACCTGCACCTGCCTCCTGCGCTGACCAGGCTCGTCGACGTCAAACAAGGGCTCGTCCTCGTCTGCGGCATCACGGGCTCGGGCAAGTCGACGACTCTGGCCTGCCTGATCGAGATGATCAACCGCAAGCACCGCCTCCACATCCTGACCATAGAAGACCCCATCGAATACCTGCATCACGACGGCAAGTGCATCATCAACCAGCGCGAGATGGGCATCGATTGCCGCGACTGGGCGGATGCCTTGCGAGCCGCCGTCCGCGAGGACCCGGACGTGATCCTGGTGGGCGAGATGCGCGACGTGGAGACGTTCCAGGCGGGCCTCATTGCAGCGGAGACAGGCCATCTCGTCTTCGGCACGCTTCACACGTCCAGCGCGGCCAGCACTCTGTCCCGTATCCTTGACCTCTTCCCCCCCGATAAGCATTCCCTCATCCGCCAGAGCCTCAGCTTCAACCTGAAGTGCATCGTATGTCAGAAGCTCATTCCCTCCTGTGCGGACGTCCCCGTAGTCCCCGTGGTCGAGTTGATGTTCGTCAATCCGCCGGTCCGCAAGGCCATCGAGGACGGTGAGGACGCCCACATCACCGACCTGATAGCCGTGGGCAGGGAGGAAGGAATGCAGACCTGGACCGATTCCTTTGTGGACATGGTCCACAAGGGCCTGGTCGAGAAGAGGGTGGCGGTTCGCTTCGCTCCGAACAGAGACGCGCTTGAAATGGCACTCAAGGGCATCGACATCGCTCATCGCGCCATCGGCTAGAACGTGAACGGACCTGCGAGCATGGCTTCAGCATTCATGTCGGGCACAGGCGGACAAAGGGCGGCGGTTCTGGCGGCGATCATCCTCGGTGCGGCCGTGCTGGCCGGGCCCGCAATGGCCCAGCAGGCGGCGCCTGCACCGCCCGCGGACGCGCAAGCGGCGCCGGCTCAACCGGCCGGCATGCCTCCAGGAATGCCGGCAGCGCGGCCGGCCGGCGTGCCCATGTACGTCAACCCCCTTTGGCTGGCTCTGATCATTATCAGCGTTTGCTTCTGGCTCTACGTGACGTCCTGGGTGGGCGATGACGCCCGGGGGACGAACCTTGACTTCTTCAAGTACTCCGCCCTGCTTCTGGCTGCAGGCGGACTCGGGATGATCCTGACGCTGCTGGTGCACGCGGCCTTCGGATTCCTGACGATAGCCCTGGTCCTGGGCGCGTTCAGCTTCTACATCGTCGTGAGGAACAAGACCGTGCCGGAGAAGTTCAAGTTCCTGGGTCGCGAGCATCGGGCACGGCTGTTGGCTGCCATACCGGTTCTGAGAGGCCTGCCGTCCCTGCAAGCGAGGGTCCGGACGGTCAGGGCGTCCGTGCCGCTCCGGAACGAATCCGGTCAGGGCCTGGACGACTTGCTCGAGGAGGACGCCTCGCTGGCCGAGCCTGCGGGCATCTTGATGGACCTGATCGTGCGGGGAGCAGCAACCGGGGCCCGCAGGGCACGTCTCCAGCCGGCAGGCGAGCAGTACATCGCGCAGTACGTCCTGGACGGCGTCCTGCAGAACGTGGAGGGCTTCGAGTCCGACACGGCAAAGCAGGTTATAGGCTGCGCCTCGCGCTTCGTCGGGCTCGCCAAGGACGGAAGAATGAAGCGTGGCTCCGGAAAGATGACGGCGGATCTGGCCGGAACGGGACAGGTCGAGATCGAAGTGGCCGTCTCCGCCTCCGGCGGGCAACCCGTCCTGCAGCTCGGCTTGCCGAACTGGACGGCGGGCCTCCAGCGCTCCGGGCTGGAAGCGCTGGGCATGCACGAGGTGCTCGTCAAGAGGGTGAAAGCCGCCATCGAGCAGAAGAAGGGAGCCCTCATAGTCAGCGGACCGCCCGGCAGCGGCAGGACGACCACCCTGTACTCCGTCTGCCGAACGCTGGACGTTTTCGCCACGGACATCGTGACGCTCGAGGCGACGGAAGAGTTCGAACTGGAGCACATTCGGCGCTGGACCATGGCGCCCGAACGGCCGTTTGCCCAGGTGTATCAGCAGATCGTGCGCGAAGGGCCGCAAGTCCTGATGTTCGGGGAGATCGAGACGGAGGAGCACGCACGGACGTTGTTGACGTTCGCCGTGCAGGAGGGCGAACTGCTCACGTCCTTCGAGAGCGACGACGCGCCGGATGCCCTCCTGCGCCTCGTGAAACTAGCGGGCGGACCGGATCTGGTCAACCGAGCCGTTACGTGCGCGGTGGCCCAGCGGCTGGTCCGCAAGTTGTGCACGAACTGCCGAGAGGAGATCGAGCCGAACCCGGCCATGCTGCAGAAACTGGGTGTCAATGCCAATGAGCCCGGCCTCTGGTATCGGCCGGTCGGCTGTGAGGCGTGCCTGAACTCCGGGTATCACGGCCAGACGGGAATCTTCGCCATGCTCATCGTGACCGAGCCCATCAAGGAATTGCTGACGCGGTCGGACGTCTCGCCCGACGCGATCCAGAAGGTGGCCGGGAAGGCTGCGTTCAGGACCATGTACCAGGACGGAGTGGCGAAGGTCACCGCCGGAATCACGACGATAGAGGAAGTCCGACGTGCGCTCAGGCGCGGCTAGCGCGCTGCACACCGCCATGTGAGAGGAAGCAGATGACCTCGACGATTGGCGTGCTTGTCATCCTGGTCGTGGTGGGCTTCAGCGGGTATGCGGGCTACAGGGACGGCATCTTCTTCACCGCTTACGCCCTCATGCGGAACCTGATCGGCTTCCTGTGCGCCATGAGTTTCTACGAGGCGTTGACGCGCGTATTCGAGGGCCTTATTTCCGACACTCCTATGGCCCACAAGTACTTCCTTCTGATATCGTTGGCCCTCATAATGGCCGCCGTCTTCATCTTGGGGCGCTGGCTCAAGGTGCAGTACACGGTCCCGAACGTCCCGTGCACCGAGTATGCGGACAGGATCGGCGGGCCCGTCATCGGGGTCTTCAACGGCGTGGTCGTCACGGGCTTCTTGCTCATCGCCTGGTCAATGCTCCCTTTCGCGAAGTACATCCCGGGGGACTACGGCCGCCTGCAGATCAAGTCGGGGGTGCTGGACACAGGCGCCATGATGCTCCGGTACTACAAGTACGCCGAAGAGCGGATGGGCGGCAGCACGCCCTTCCTGCTGCAGGACGAGCCGGTCACAGGGGACCTCAATCAGAACGGCCGGGGCGATCCGGGAGAGGAGTTCGTTGACGCGAATCGGAACGGGCAGTGGGACCGGGGGTGGCTGTGGAAGTACAAGAACCAGGCGTCGATCACCTGGGAAGACCTGGAGGGCTTGCCCGGTTTTGAGACGGAGTAGCTATCCGGCCGGCCCGGGCGGCTCGTCCCGAGCCTGCACGTCGCGGCCCTCAGTTTATCCGGCAAGGGACCGCTCTGCCCTGTCCGTCTCAGCCGAACCCCAGGAGGTAGCCCTGCTCATCCTACCCAACATCATCACGTTCCTGCGTCTCGCGGCCGTGCCCGCCATCGCGGTGCTGTCCTACAGCCGGAGCGCAGCCGGCGTCGCGCTGGACGTGGGCCGTGGCCTTCCTGGCGGGCGGCTGCTCGTCTTCTGGGCGGCCGTCGCCATGACAGGCGCTTCGCTCGGGTTCCTCGTCAAGTTCACGCTCATCCATCGCCAGCAGTTGCTGAGGGTCCTGTCGCGAAGGCTGGACCGGCCGCAGTCCCCTCCCGGTGAGACATGGACCGAGAACAATGGCTGAGAAACGCCGAGCTCCGCGGGTGCGACGCCATACCTTGTCTGGTGTACCTGTCCGCCGCCGTCCGGCGTCTTTACGGCGACGAGCTCGAGCGGGTCTGCGCCCGGTATCCTGAGCTGGACGTCATTCCTTCGGCCCCGTTCGAGGACGACGAGCGCTTTGCGCCCGGCGAGAGGGCCGGGGAGCAGCTCGTCGATGCCTGGGGGTGCGTGTGGGAGAACCTGCACGATGGCATCGTGGGCCAGGTCACTGGCAATCCCCTTGCTGACTGGGACGCCATGGACGGCTACGGGCCGCCCTCCCCTGCCGAGACCGGCCACTTCGACCCGATCGACTGGGAGCATGAGGAACGGATCATCCGCTCCGGTCGCGAAGCCGGCGTACTCACGCGGGGCGCCGTAGACCACGGGTTCTTCTTTCAGCGCCTCTACTACCTGCGCGGCTTCGAGGGACTCATGGAGGACGTCGGACGCGCAGATCCGCGCCTGGACACGCTGTGCGAGATGGTCCTGGCCTTCAACGAAGGGCTCGTGCGGCGTTACCTCGACATCGGCGTAGACGTGATGTACTTCGGCGATGATCTTGGAATGCAGGATCGGCTGACTATCTCCCCGGCTGCGTGGCGGCGCTGGGTGAAGCCGGCGTACGCCAGGCTCTTCGGCATGTGCCGCGAAGGCGGAACGCACGTCTATCTGCACTCCGACGGCCACATCGTCGACGTCATGCCGGACCTGATCGAGTGCGGCGTGACCATCCTGAATCCCCAGGATCTGTGCAATGGCCTGGAGAACGTCCGCCGCTTGCTCAAAGGCAAAGTCTGCATCGACCTGGACATAGACCGGCAGAGGATAGTGCCGCGCAAGACGCCGGCCGAGATAGATGTCCATATCCGTCGCTGCGTTGAGACGCTCTGCTCACCCCGGGGCGGCCTGATGCTGACGTGCGGCATCTACCCCGGAACACCTCTGCGCAACATCGAATCGGTCCTGAGCGCGATGTCGAAGTACCGCACACCCGACACGAGGCGCTCCCTCAAATGACCGACGCCGCCGCACAGTGACGTGCGGGGACCCGCAGACCGCATGGCGGGCTGCCGGGCGCAGTTGCTTGACAGCCTGCGGCGTTGATATAGAATGGCAATTCGTGCGGATGTGGCGGAACAGGCAGACGCGCTAGGTTCAGGACCTAGTGGGCCAAAAGCCTATGGGGGTTCGAATCCCCCCATCCGCACCACTCCCCTCCCTCGTAAGCTCCTGACACACAAACCTTTACGCCCTGCCTTCCGAAGTCCTTGAAAGTCGCCTCCCCGCCTGCTCGCATAGCTGGTGTCTGTGTTCGGACACTTTTCGGACACTTCACGGGCCCGGACCACCCGTGAGTGCCGGCACAGCAAGGAGGTATAGGCGATGCCTGACCCATTCCGCGAGCCAAAGAGCGGGAACTACTTCGTCAGCTTCTCACACATGGGGCGGCGCTACAAACGGTCCACGGGCAGCTTCGACCTCAGTGCAGCCCGACGTGCGCAGAGAATCATCGACGGCAGAATAGCTCAGCTCAAGGCGGGCCTTGTCAACGTGCCCGCCGGAGTATCCCTCCCGCAGTTTGTCTTCGATGGCAGGACCGAACCCGAAGCAGAGGATCAGCCGTGCGATCTCCCCCGGTTTGTCGACGAGTATCTCCGCGAATCGGCACCGCCCGCCAAGGCAGCGTCCACCCACCAGACTGAACGCATCCACATCCGCCATCTTCTCCGCTTTGCGGAGGAGCAACAGGTGACTGAACTCGGTGGCCTCGGCCGCGGCTTCTTCGAGGCTTTCAAACGCTGGCGCCACGAACAGGGGGCGCGCAACGTCACGATCAACAAGGAGCTCAGCACGTTCCGCCACATGGTGAACGTAGCCGTGAAGTCCGGGATGCTGGAGAAGAACCCGCTCGACGACGTCAGCTGGCTCAAAGAAGAGAGCACGTTCGAAAGATTCCGGACCGGAGCGGAGGTCAACGCGGTGCTGTCCCAAGGCGGCTACTCGGAGGAGGAGCAGGCCCGGATACGCCGCTTCCGCTACTTGGCGCCCGACGAGGTGCAGCGCCTGCTGGAGCTCTTTCGGGGGAGCCCGACGTACGCCTTCGTCGCGACGGCAGCCTACACGGGCATGCGTTTCTCGGAGATCCTGAGGCTGAAGTGGTCCGACGTTGACTTCGACAACGGGCGGATCCTCGCGCGGGGTCACAAGGGATCGCGCCAGTCACGCGAGTCCCCGCGGTACGTAACCTTGCACCCGAACCTGGCCGACATCCTTGCGAAGCACAGGGAGCAAAGCTCCAGCGCAACGGTGTTCACGAGCGACAAGGGTTACTACCACTGCCACCTGAAAAAGCTGACAGACGGCACAGAGTTCGAGGGCGTCCGCTTCCACACGTTTCGGCACTCCTTCGCCAGCAACCTTGCCCGGCAAGGTGTCGACGAACGGCTCATCGATCACCGGATGGGGCACCAGACCGAGGCCATGCGACGGCACGATCAGCACCTTTTCCCCGACCAGCAGCATGAGGCCATCAAGCAACTGGGTTTCTGAGCGATATCCGCAACTGGGGCGACCTCATTCCGTTGCCGGAGCCCTCAGCCGCTACCCAGGTACTTCCGGAGGCTTCCGTAGGGTATCATGTGCCTGCCCTGCTGGCTGGCCGCGGACTTGGTGCTTTCTAACTCGCCCTCCCGGATCCACCTGCGAATCGTAGACTCCGACCTGCCCAGCATCTGAGCCGCCTCCTTGACGGAGTAGGTTGCCTTCGGAGATCCGAGCCCCGTGCCGCCTTGCCTGCCCACGGCATCTGCGATCCTGCTCAGCTGGCGTTCGATGCCCGCGAGGAGGTGCTGGGTCTCGGGTCCTAGTTCAAGGACAAGCGTGCTGGTCAGAGATGGCGCAAGGAGGCCGGTGTCGCGGTTCTGGGGGAGGCACAAGATGGTTTCCTGAAAGTCTGCCATAGTAACCTGTTCCAATAGCCGAAGGAGACTCTCACTCACATAGAGCCCCGCGGCTCACTCCGCAGCTACGGTGCCCTCCTGCCATGTTTCCTCTGGCGATCCCACCACGTGGATTTCCCCATGCTTCCGCACGATCATCCCTATCTCTTCAAGGTCCGAAACGTCACGGTGGCCCGTGGCCGGCGAGATCGCGTAGCCGAGCTCATTGGCCGTTTTGCGGTATTCGTCAAGGTCTATAACCTGGCCACGGAGCTCTGATACCACGTCGGCCTGTCGCCTCTCCTTCTTCGTCATCCGCCCCCTTCCCTCAGCCTGAAGCTCGGCGGCGAGGGTGCGGAGAAAATCTGCTTTCAGGCGCATCAGGCGGAAGGCGACTTCCAGGTCCTCGCCGGACACGAAGTCTCGGCAGTTGCCCCTCGCGCTGGCGGCAGCGATCTTGAGAATGCTGTTGGTCATCCGATTGACGCAGCGTCCGAGTAGCTCCAAAGTCCCCTGCTCATGATCGTCCTCAAGCTGTTGCAGAAACGCTTGAACTCGGAGTCGTTGATCCCTTGGAACGCGTATCTCGGGGAGCTCCTCACGCAGCACTGCCACCACGATTTTGAGCATCCGGCTGCGGGTGGAGGAATAGTCCACCGCGGCCCTCCCCACCTCCGCGATTTCTGCCGCGCGTTCGCGGGCCACCGCAAATGGCGTCGTGGGGTCACCGTCGATCTCGACGATAACGTCCGACCGCGAGATGAGTTCCATGGTGAGACTGCTCAGGCCCGGGCCGTCCTGGGCGATCCGAAGCTCGACATCCCGCATCCTGTTCAGGTCGATGTGCAGTGAGGTGTTTGCGTCCAGCGAGGACATGCTCGCCGTCGAGTCATGGACGCGGCCGTCCTCCATGACCTGAAGCAGTACAGGCAGGACTTGGCCCGCATTCCGACCCGTGAGCCGGTGGAAGTCCTCGAGCGCGACCGTGCCCCTGTGCGCCAGCGTAAGGAGTCCTGGCTGAGTGGCGTAGCGTCCCTTCGATTTCGCGGCGGCGCCCACGAGCCCGGCCAGGCTGAGCTTGTGCCCAGACTGCTGAAACGCCGGATTGAGGAGCCGGGCGGCCTCGGTCAGCAGCTTCTTCCCAGTGGCCGGCGGCCCGATCACCGCCGTGTGAAGACGGCCGGACGCATTCTCCACTCGACCGTGGCTCAACGCCTGCAGGAGAGCACGCGGCCAGCTGAAGCACTTGACAATCAGACTGACCGAAGGCGGGCGTCGGCCGGATTCTACTTGTTCTTCCCATTGGGAGAGATCCCGCAGGCAACATCCGTCAGGCAGTCGTACCAGTGAACGAAGGTTACTCCATCAAGCACGATATGCTGATGGGCAGGGAACTGCTCATCCCACGGAGCCCCGTCATAGCCGGACCCGCCTCCGATTGCCCATAGTCGCCCATTGTATCGACGGAAGAGCACCGTGCGGCCCTTTCTATTGATGTAGGCCTCCACGAGGATTCCGGTCTCGGATGGTGCGGCCCCTACATCGAGGACGCGCAGGCACGTGAACGTACGGTCGGCAATCCTGAGGCGGAACACACCCGCACCAGTCGCCTCGGCAGAAGCCCGACGGCGCGCCCGCTTGAAGGACCCGTCCTGCTGCCGCACGTAGACGCCGCGATCCTCAAGTCTCCGCGGCGCCTCACCCCAGTCTTCCTCGAAACCCTCGTCGAGGAAGGTGTAGAGGACCCGTTTCCCATCTGCGACCCGCAGGGTCGCCAGCCACTGGGCCTTGTTGTCAGTGAGTCGTCCGTACATGAGCCAGTGTGCCGGGCCGCGCGTCGAGGATTCTGCTGCGGGCCATTCGTTCACTTCGATTTCCACGCAGTCCAGATCGTGGATGCGGGCTGGGCGCACGGCGTGGCTTTCCTGGAAGCTGCTCAGCTCCCAGTTTGGCGGATCATACCATGCCGCTGACGCGGCCCGACCGACCTCAGGAATGGCAAACCACCAGCGCAGCTCCCGACAGTCGACGGCAAAGGGCTTGGCCCTGCTAGCGCGTATTGCGATCACAGGACGGCGCAGCGGGAACGGTGGGACTCGCTTCTTGACCTCTTGGTTACGCATTGTCGTTCTCCTTCCGTGTCTCATCTGGCAGTAACCCAAACGCACGGCGCATGTGGTGCCGCGCGTCATGGAGTCGGCGCTTGACGGTCCCCACAGGACTGCGGCTTCTCTTGGCAATCTCGGCGATGGTGAAGCCGTGCAGGTAGAAGAGCTTGGCGGCCTCCCGTTCTGGCTCAGGGACGTGCTGAAGTGCTTCATGTGCCTCGGCCGTTGCTTGGCCGGTGGCGGCCGCCGCTCGCCCGTGCTGGTTGAGCCACAGAAGCAAGCGTTGCGGGTCTGTTGCCCGGTCGCGGCGCTGTGGGGACCTGAGGAAGTCACGGCAACGGTTTCTGGCTATCTGTAGCAGCCACGGGCGGACCTTGGCGGGATCGCGCAGAGCGCCCGCGCCGAGCCAGGCCTGCAGGAGCGCCTCCTGGAGCACATCCTCCGCGTCATGGCTGCCGCCGATGCTGTACCGAATGAGTGCAGCCAGTGGCTGCTCGTGGCGGCGAAGGAGCTGGACGAAGGCGTCTCAGTCGCCCCCTGCGGATCGCCGAACGAGGGACTCGTCACTGGGCTGTAGGGTTTTGCTCATGGCCTCCAGTCTACAAGGCGCAGCGAACACGGAAAAGGTTCAGAAGCTGCTTGGAAAGGGGTCATGAAGTTGACATGAGGCCTTTGTCTGATCGGCCCGCGTCGGTTCAGGCTGCCGAGTGTGGCGCTCGGCGTTGGTAGGTCTGGCCGGTACGGCTGCCTTCTCCGGACATCTACCTTGCCCTGCGGCGGGTGCGTCTGTTCTCTTGCCGCACGGGCCGACATAGCCAGAAGCTGTCCGTCACGCGCACGCTGCCCCCGGCCGATCACCTCCTGCTGTGTGGCGCCAGCTTACTCATTCTCCCGTTTCGGTCGGCAAAGCCGACCGCTTGGGAATGCGGGTAGGTACGGTCTCGGCTCCAACGGAGATGGATCGCTGGCGCAAGAGGGCCGCAGGAGGTGATCGCTATGTGCAGCGTCTATGGGCGCGACTTCAGCTTGCTGGCCAGGATCCAGGCCATGCGCAAGGCCCAGGCCGCCAGGCTCGAAGACCAGCGCCCGCTCCAGCCGCACCTCACGCGCGTCGCGGCAGCCACCGTCTATCACCATGCCCACCACGCCCTTCTGCATGAGCGACATCACCACGTCAGAGCCGAACAGCCCGGCGCTGATCCCCTCGGCGTCGACCACCACCGCCTCGTCCTGCTTGGCGTTCCCGACGAAACCGTAGCAGCCGTCGGTCAGCTCGCCGCCCTTCTGCTTGTAGTCCTCATAAGGCATTGCGGAGAGAACGCGCGCAGACGGAAGGAGCTTGACTGTGTGCGCGATGCCCACGAACTTGGCGCCTTCCCACATGGGCCGCATCTGCGGCGACATGATGTAGCGGTCCAGAAAGCCCAGGCAGTCCAGTGCATCGGAGACGTCCGGCAGCCGGACCGCTCTGTAACGTTGCAGCAGTTCGGATTCGCTCATGAGCGCGTCCCACCTCCTCTCATCGCATACCAGTCCTCACCAGCGGAAGAAGCGGCAGGTATCGTTCAGGACAAGCAAGCACCGCGAGCTCTCCCAGGGCGCCAATCCAGTTCTCACCGCACCCCTACTTGCCCACCTCCATGGTGAACCGCTGCGTGTCGCTGCCTACCCGCTCTATGCTCGTGCCAACGACTG
>CAZFSS010000014.1:0-84760 GCA_964521715.1 uncultured candidatus Brocadiaceae bacterium
CTGCGGCGAAATCCGCTCCGTCGCGGCCACGGGTCATTCTGTTAGAGGCTCTAAGCCGGCAGGCCCGTGAGCGGAGAACTCAAAGCCTGTCCTGCCCGAAAAGGATGCGTTGAGTTTCCTCCTGCGCCAGGTCGCGGACGAGCAACGCGCGCCTGATCTGGGCGAAGCGGTGGGCGAATATCGACTGGGCGCTCTGCACCGCGTGGGCAAGGGAATCGGAGGACTGCGCCCCCGAGCCCAGCTTCTCGCATCTGCGCTTCATGCGCTTGCGGCGCCCCTCCGGCAGCACCTGGAACACGTCGTCATCCGCGCTGACGAAGTATTGCACGGTCCCGGGGTGACCCCGGCGGCCGCATCGTCCGGCCAGCTGCCGGTCCACTCGGCTCAGGACGTCCCGTTCCGTGCTGACGACGTGCATGCCCCCCAGCTCCTCGACTCCGTCGCCGAGTTTGATCTCCACCCCGCGTCCGGCCATCCTGGCGGCGACGGTCACCACGCCCCTGTCGCCTGCCTCGGCAATGATCTCCGCCTCGTGGGCGTGGTTGACGCCGTTGAGGAGCTGGTGATCCACGTTCCTGGCCTTCAGCATCCGGCTGAGTTCCTCGGATTTCTCCACTGAGCGCGTGCCCACCAGCACGGGCCGGCCCCTGGCGTGTTCGGCGGCGATGTCCTCGGCGACGGCTTCCCACCGGGCCTCGGCATCGGCGGAGAACCGGTCGGGCCGTAGGTGCCGCCGCAGCGGCAGCCGGGGCTCGAAGCGGAGGGTCTTCATGCCGTAGACGCCCCGGAACTCCTTGCGTTCCTCCCAGGCCGTGCCCGTCATGCCGGCCAGGTGCTCGTAGGGGCGCATGAGGGACTGGATGGTGATCTTCTTGGCCACTGTCTGCCGCGGCTGGATGGGCACACCCTCCTTCTGCTCTACGGCCTGATGCAGCTCGCCTCCCAGCCTCTGGCCGATCATGAGGCGGCCCGAAGTCTGGTCGACCAGCACGACCAGCCCGCCCTGTACGACGTAGTGCTCGCCCCGGTTGAACAGATGGTCAGCGGAGAGCGCCTCCTCGAGCCTCTCCTCCCACTCGGCGTCCATCAGGTGCAAGTAGCCGTATTCCTTCTGCAATTCGCCGACCCGTTTCTTGCCCCTGTCGGTCAGCTCGGCGGTGCGGCGCACCAGGTCCAGCTTGTAATCCGTCTTCTCTTGGAGGGACTCTCGCGCAAAGCGGCGGGCCACCAGGTAGGCTTCCGGCGGCCTCTGCACGTCGGCCTGGACGCTGATGGAGAGGGGGCTGCGCGCGTAGTCGATCAGGATGCTGTCCACCTCGTCCAGGATGGCGAAGTACCGACCCCTCAGGCACCTTTTCTCCCGGTTGGAACCGTCTATGTCGCTGTGGATGTACTGCCACATGTCTTGCTGCCTGAGCGTGTCCGCCGCCTGCTGGAAGTACTGCCGCAGGAAGTCGAACCCGAGCTGGTGGACCGTGGTGTAGGTCACGTCGGCCTCGTAGGCACGGCCGCGCTCCCTTGCGGGAGTGTCCGCCAGCACGACGTCCACGGTCAGGCCAAGCATCTCGTAGACGGGCTTCAGGATGCGGGTGTCCCTGCCGGCCAGGTAGTCGTTGGCCGTCAGCACGTGCACGCCGCGCTGGTCCAGCCCGTAGAGGGCGGCCGCCATGGGGGCGACGAAGGTCTTGCCCTCCCCTGTGTTCATCTCGATGACGCACCCGCCCGCCAGGCCGGCGGCGGCCTCCACCTGGATGTCGTACTGGCGGATGCCGATGGCGCGCCGGCAGGCCTCCCTGACCAGCGCGTACACCTCCGGCAGCAGGTCCGTCAGCTCGGCGCCCTTGCGGCGGCGCTGCCTCAGGCCGATCATGCGCTGGGCGATCTCTTCGTCGCGCAGTGCTTTCACTTCCGGCTCGGCTTTGATCACCTGCTCGGTCTGCCGCCGGTAGTGCGCGTGTCTGAGGGTCTCAACAAGAGGTGTCATCAGATCCGCCGGGGCCGTGGGGACGACCTTCATCCCGTCGGGGGAAGGCTATTCCAGATATTAGCGTCCCACGATTGTACCAACATCCGTCGGCAAAGCCAAGCTGCGCGGGGCGGGCGCCAGGCGCGTCCAGAAGGGGCGACCAGCGGCGGGTGAACGTCCGGGAGGCGCAGAGGCCCTCGCCGGGCGCCAGAGGCGGCGACGGGCGGCCCGGGGGGCGGTGTTTTTCTTGACATCGCTGGCTACGCGTGGATAATAGGGGGGACTTTCTGGAGAACCGGGGCTGGCGGGGCGGGCCCTGCACGTGGTGGTTCCATGGCCGCGAGGGCCGCGCCGGCGCCCGACGCGTTCCCATGATGCTTGCCAGGACAGGGCAATGAAACGCAGAAAACGTGCCGTATCCCGGGTCACAGGGTTGTCGTTGGAGCGTCTGGAGCCTCGCCTCCTGCTCAGCGCGATCAACGCGGGCGAGCCGTCCGTCCTTTACTCGGGCGACCGGCTCTACTTCGCGCAGGGCAGCACGTCCTCCGATGGCGAAGGCAACGCCGCCACGGTGGTCATCGCCACCTTCGAGGGGCCGGGCTATGTCGAGGTCTGGGATTCCCTCGACACGCAGAACGTCTCTGGTCAGCCCTTCCTGGTCAACGGATCGAAGATAGGCGACGTGTACTTCCACGGCGTCACGGAGGATTCGAATCTGTTCATCCAGACGGGCCAGTTCCTCACGGGTTTCACACTCGGCGACATTGCGGCCCCCCTGATGGACATGGGCAACCACACGATCGGGACTGCGCTGGACATCATCGTCCCCGAGGGCGACGGGATCACGTACACCACGGGGCTGGCCATCGTCGCCGGCCTGGGGCAGGTGAGCGGGCCGTACACTTACGGCAGTGACTGGTACCGCTTCACTGCCGAGGAGGCCGAGCGCATCTTCGTGACGGCCACTTCGGGCGCGGCGGTCCTGGAGATCGTCGTCAACCACCCGATCCTCGGCCTGGTGGCCTTCCCTGGGAATGACACCGGGAGCAGCCTGCTCGACCTGGATCCGCAGAACGACTCGTTCGACACCCTTACGGCCTATCTGCACGTGCAGACCTCAGGCATCCCCTACACGCTCCTTGTGGACCGGGTGGAGCTCAATCGGATCCCCGACAACCCCGTTCAGACCCAGGAGGACCTCCCGCCGACCCTCGTTCTGCCGATGAATGTCACCTACAACCAGGCGAACCAGACCGGCTTCGGCCCCAGGACGCCGGAGTTCACGCTGTTTGGTAACGGGCCGGTCGTGGCCGGCGGGCCTCCCAACAGCGACTGGTTCAACTTCACCATCCCGGCAGAGGCGACTGTGTCTGCCTCGGATTTCGTCGGCACGCAAGCGGTGCTGTTTTCGGACCAGAACGGCAACCTCTTCGCCGATCTGCAGACTGACAGGCAGTTCTACAACGGCACGGGAGGCGTGTTGTCCGTCTGGATGGACGTGGTGAGCCTGACGAACTGGAGCTTCACACTCGACATGGGGCCGGGCGAGCTGGACGTGATGACGACGCCGGTCGTCATTGCCCCCTATAACGTCTACAGCACCGGCCCGTATGACTGGTGGAACGCCGCCGCCATGCCCTGGATGGATACCTACGGGACCACGGCGGCCAACGCGCCGGCCGTCAGCGGCGGGGCGGTCGTCACGGGCAACATCTACTTCGACGGGCCTTCGACAGGCTTCGGCACCCTGGCCGTAGACGGCTCCCTGAAGGGCTCGATCGGCATGCCCGGCGCCACGCTCGGTCCGGGCGAGACCATCCATGAGATACGCGTCGGCTACATCCACGGCGTGCAGATCGACTTCCAGGGAGTGACCACCGGCGGCCTCTACACCGAAGGCAACGTGGACAGGCTGCTGGTCCGGAGCACCGTGGCGGAGCTGCCGGCCACTAACGTCATGGGGGACTACGACCTCGGTCTGGCGGCCAGCATTTACGTCGGCGGGTATCTGATGGAGTTCCAGTGCAGCGGGACGATCAACGCCGACATTACCGTCGGGGGCAATTCGAGCGATCAGCCCGTCTTCGACTTCGACCTCAGGGGCGACAACGGCGAGGCAGATGCCGCGCTGTGGCCGCCCGACCCGCGGGACACGCGTCCGCCCTGGCCGTATCCATTCCCTCCGGATCAGTACATGGAGCTTTACTCGGCCCGAAGCGACGCCGGCCTCAGCAACGATTCTCCGGACGCGGCCTTTGTGGTTGGCTCGCCGACCGGCACGTTCACGATTGAGGGCCACATCACGCCTGCAGGCCTTGCCTTTGTTGGCGATCAGGCGGACGCTCAGGACTGGTACGTCTTCAACGCGGGGCTCGGGCGGCAGGTTACGGTGCAGGTAGACGAGGGCCTGGGCGCCCCCATGCGCGTCTTTGCCCCCTCGGGAAGGCTCGTGGCTGTGGCGGCCGTCGGGGAGGAACCCGCTACTTTCATGGCTGACGAGGGCGGGAACTACTACCTGATGGTCGGCGAGGTCGGGGACAGCACGCTTGAGCTGCTTACCGTCGGTTCGGTCGACTACCGGATCACCGTGAGCGGGACGGCGCCAGTGAGCCTGGGCGGCATCGTGGCCGGCTCCAATGTGTTCGGGGCAGCCGACACGACCGCGACCCTCGAGTTCTCCGACGACATGAGCGACACCTACATCGACGTGGGCGGCAGCGTCGGCTTCATAGACGTGCGCAACGCCGGGAACTACGTGGACGCAAACCTGGCCGTCTCGGGCAACGTGGGCTACATCACGGCGGACAACGCCACCAGCAACGACCTGGATTACCCCTACTTCAACATCGGCGGGAACCTGGACAAGCTGGAGATCCGCTCGGGCGACTTCATGTTCGGCGACGGGGCGAACGCTGCCGACTACAGCGGCTATATCACCATCGGCGGCAACCTGGGTGAGCTCTACGTGGCGGGCACCCTCGGCCAGCCGGCCGTGCTGCGCGTGAGCGGCAGCCCCTTCGGGACGCCCCCGATCAGGGTCAACGGCCACGTCGGGTCGATCATCACGGGGGCGGATTTCTACGCACAGCTTGCCGTCGGCATGGGCATCCATCGGGATGGCCTGGATCTGCTGTACGTGGGCGGCAACTTCGGGGCCATTAATGCCGTGTCCCGCCTCGACATGGCGGCCGGCGCGGACGTGGCGTTCGCCCACGTCGTGGGCGAGATCTACTACAGGGACGTGACCGGTGTCTCGACCACCGTCGACCCCGTCGTGGTGAACGAGTGGGGCCATGTCTTCACGGATGATGGCGGCAGCGAACTCTACCTGAACCCCGTCTCCACCACGACCATCACCACTGTCGGGCAGGCGATCTACGCCACCAAGCAGGGCGTCTTCACCGTGGACGCGACCACGACGGTGGAAGTGCCCGCTTCGCTGACTTACCGCTACCTGCCGGTGGGCCGTCCCGGGGGTGGCCCGGTTGGGGCCGTCATCACGGAGATCACCTCGACCGACTCCGTCATCATCGGCATCGAGGGAGGCAGGGCGGACATCTCCTACGTCACTCTGGACAGCGACGGCGACAGCAACGGCGTCTACCTTGGCCTGGCCAGTCCCGACCCTCTGGCGGAATTGGACGTCTACTACGTGGGCGCGGCGCCTGGCGGCGCGCCGGCCGCGGCGTATCGGGTCGCGGCCGTCGTCAACTACACGGAGCAGGGCGACATAGTCAACGTGAACGCGGCTTCGGTCGGCGTGCTGTTCGCCGACGGGCACATCGGGCTGACCGAGCGGTTCGCGCCCGAGGGCGGCGCCCTGCCGAATCCGACCCCGGCGACGTTCGCTCCGCCTGCGGTTCCCGCGGTGAGCGTCGATCAGGTGCTGTCCACGGCCGCCGCCGGCGGGGATGACAGCGCGCTCTATTTCAACGGCGTGCTCGTGGCGGGGGACGTCAACACCATCATCGCCAACGGCTCCATCGGCGACGTCTACGTGGGCGGCGCCATCCAGACCGTGCGTGCTAATGCGGACCGTGAGCTGAACGGCACGGCCTTCAACTTCCGCGGCAAGCACAGGGACGCCCGCTCGTGGGACGGCATAGCGGGCGTGGTGTACGCGGCAGGCGACATCTTCACCCTCGGACTCGGCAGCGGCCTGTACGGCGGCACGGGAGGGCGGCCCGTGGGCGGAGTCTTCGCGGGCGGACAGATCTCCATTATCTCGGCCGACAACGCCATCGTCGCCGGGCCCATTTTCGCCGCAGGGGGCATCGGCTCCTTCAGCGGCTATGCGACGCGCATCGAGGACACCGTCATCGGCGTCGGCGCGCAGTTCAGCGACTGGCCCATCTGGGTGCCCACGCGCTTCGCCACGCAGTCCGTCAGGCTGGAGAGCCTGATCCTGACCGGACCCGGCTCCGGCATCGAATCTTCCATCATCGAGGTCGGCGTGCTGGGCAGCCTCTTCCTCGGACCCCTCGGGGACGGATTCGTCAACTCGAATATCTGGAGCACGGGCGACCCGGCCAGCGGCGAGGGCATCAACAGCATCACGATCCTGGGCGGCGGGATGGACGGCACCGAGCCGCTCCCCTTCCAGGGCTGGGTGGTCGGCATCTCGACGCACCAGAACATCCGGACGATCGGCGTGTGGGACGGCGACATGGTCAACATGGACATCGAAGCCTTCAAGTCGATCGGCTCGATCGCCGTCGCAGGGGACATCGTCGCCGATACGGCCTCGAATCTGGTCGGCAACCTGGGCATCGGATCGATCACGGCCGGCGCCATTGCAGGCGGAGGCAACCTGCGGATTGGCGCGGCGAGCCTGGGCAGACTGACGGTCGCGCAGGATGTGGACGCGGAAGTCGAGGTGGACGGAGCCGTCGGCCTGCTCAGCGTCGGCGGGGCGCTGGCGGGCGACTTCGGGCTTGTCGGTCCGCACGGACACGTGGACACCACCGTGGTCGGCCGGGGCATCCAGGGCAACTTCTCGGCTTTCAGCTACATCGGCTCCGTCACCGTCCTGTCCGGCGACGTGGTCGGCACCATCTCCGCCGGTGGCAGCAACAGGGATAACGTGGCCATCGGGTCCGTCACCGTTGCCAACGGGGACCTGATCGGCGGGATCGCCACCACGGCTGAGCTGTCCGCCCTCAGGCCGGGCGGGGCCATCCGGTCCGTCTTCGTCGCGGGCGACGTGCTGGGCGACATCACCGCCACCGGCTACTATGATCCCGTGCGGGGCAATCGCATCCGCGGCGACATCGGCACGATCTGCGTGATCGGCGACGTGGCGGGCGACGTCATGACCGTCAAGAACAACCCGCTCAGCCCGAATGATCCGGGCGGAGACCTGGGCGTCCTGGTAGTCATCGGCGGGGAGCTGAACGGCAACGTCCAGGTCAGCGGAAACGTGAGGCAGATACTCGTGCAGGGCGGCGCCATCAGGCCCGTCACGCCCGGGCAGAACCTTACGGTCGGAACCACCGCCGGCAACGTCGGCACCATAATGGTCATTGCCCGCCCCGGGGTGACGGCTGCCATTGCGGATACGGTCACCGTCGACGTCGGCGGGAACCTGGCCCAGATCCTGGTCAGCGGAGCGAACTTCGCCGGCGACCTGGCCGTGGACGGCACCCTCGGGATGCTGTGGCTGGCTCCCGGAGCTGACATGCTCGGCAACGTGAGCGCCGGTGCGATGGACAACGCGTACATCAACGGGCCGGCCGGACTCGTGGCGCCGGTCAACGTTGCCGGCCACATCGGGCGCCTGATCGTGCCCGCGGGCACGAGCGCCGGCGGGTCGATCACCGCCGGGGCGGGACTGGACCGCCTGCAGACGATGGGCCCCGTGGCCGGACCCGTGAGCATCACGGGCAACGTGGGCGCCGTCAGCATCGTCGGCGCCGACCTGAGCGGGCCCTTCACGGTCACAGACGGCAACGTGAACAGCTTGCTCATCTCGGGCGGCCAGTTGGCCGGCGACATCAGCGTGGACGGGAACGTCGGCCTGTTCCAGATCATCAACCCCGGCCAGACGGCAATGGGGAGTTCGCTCTTCGTCGGCGATCATGCCGGACAGGTCTTGATCTTCGGCGACATGGACGGAGACATCCGCCTGGGTGACGACAACCTCGGCGACGGCGCCGGGCTGGTGATGCTGAATGGCGACGTGGAAGGCGACGTGCAGATCGAAGGCGACGTCGGCTCGCTGCTGATCATGGGCGGCCGCGTCACGGCCAACGGCACCGCCGATCCGCGCATCAGGATCACGGGCAACGCGGATAACTTCCTGGTGTTCGGCTACACGGGCGCCGGCCCCATGATCAATGACGACGTCGTGGTCGGCGACGCGCTCGGCTACTTCCTGGTGGCGGACGGCGCCTTCGCGGGCAGCCTGCACGCCGGGACGATGGGCAACATCCTGTTCAACACGCCCGACGGCATCACGAACGAGCTCCGGTCCGAGGGGAACCTTGGGCAACTGACGGTGAACTTCGGGCCGATCGGCGCGACCGTCGACGTCTTCCACCACGCCGGCCGCATTGTGGCTCGGGCCGGCGTGTCCGCCAGCGGCCAGATCAGGGTGAACCGCTCCGGCGTGCCGGGGTCGGGCCTGGACGAGCTTCTGGTCAGCGGGGGGAACCTTTCCGGGGACGTGAACGTGGCCGGCAACCTGCTGCGGGTCATGGTCAGCGCCAACATCGAGAACTCGGACATTACGGTGACTGGCGGCAGCCTGGACGAAGTGCTGGTCACCGGCGACTACCTCAACAGCAATATCGACGCGGGCTCGCTGGGCCGTGTGACAGTGAACGGCCAGGTGGCGAGCACGGCGCCCCCTCACCAGATCCGCGCCAGGAGCGGCAGTTTCGACCTGTTCGCGGGCGGGGTCCACTACCACATCGACGGATTCCCGGGCGAGACGATCAACGGAGTCCAGGTCTTCGTGGGTTGATCCTGCCGGTCGGTCGGCGGATCGGGGGCGGACGGGCGCCGACGGCGTGCCGAGAGAACAAGGTGCATAAGGTGCGTTTCCGACCGAGGGACTGACGATGCGGATGGGCCACCCTGAGAGCAAGAGAACGAAGCGTAATCGTTACGGCGCTATCGAGCTGGAGGCGCTGGAACCGCGCCTTCTCCTGTCGTCTGCGCTGACTGCTCCTCCGGACTTCAGCGATCCGGAGTTGTTCCCCCTGCCGGGGGGCGAGGGACTGGAGGTGCCCGTCGTGCCGGGCAGGGTCCTGGCCGGCCTCGACCCGGCCGCCGCGGGCTCCGCCGAGGAGCTCGTCGCCATGCTGCCGGGCGCGACGCTTCTGCATCATTACGGCTACACGGGGGCCGTCCTCATCGGCCTGCCGCAGGGCCTGTCCGTGGCGCAGGGCGTCGAGGCCGTCGGCCAACTGCCCGGCGTAACCTACGCCGAGCCCGACTACATCGTGACGACAGACCAGGTCATCCCCAATGACCCCGGCTTCGACGAGCTCTGGGGCCTGTACAACACGGGCCAGACGGGCGGCACGGACGACGCGGACACGGACGCCGCCGAGGCCTGGGGCCGCACGACGGGCAGCCCGGACGTCATCGTAGGCATCATTGACACGGGCATTGACTACTGGCATCCCGACCTGAGGGCCAACATCTGGACCAACCCGGGCGAGATCCCGAACAACGGCGTCGACGACGACGCTAACGGCTACGTCGACGACTACTACGGCTGGGATTTCGTGAATTACGACAGCGACCCGTTCGACGACGTGGGGCACGGCACTCACGTGGCCGGCACGATCGGGGCCGTGGGGAACAACGGCCGCGGCGTGGCCGGCGTGAACTGGGACGTGCAGCTGGCCGCGCTGAAGTTCATGGGCGTGTGGGGCGGGCCTACGTCAGCGGCCGTCGAGGCGCTCGAGTACGCCGTCATGATGGGCTTCGATGTAACTAACAACAGCTGGGGCGGCGGAGGTTACAGCCAGGCGCTCTACGACGCCATCCAGCTCGCCGGGGATCACGACCAGTTGTTCGTCGCCGCAGCCGGCAACGCGGATTCCGACAACGACGCGTTCCCGGAGTACCCCTGCAGCTACGCCCTGCCGAACGTCATCTCCGTGGCGGCGACCGACGACGACGACGACCTGGCTTACTTCTCGAACTACGGCCGCTCCAGCGTGGACCTGGCCGCCCCCGGCGTCCAGATCTACAGCACCACCCCCAATAACAGCTACGACTGGTATTCCGGCACCTCGATGGCGGCGCCGCACGTGACGGGCGCCGTCGCCCTGCTGCTGGCCTACAACCCCGTGCCTCCCGCGGGGGCCGACCAGATATCTCCTGCGATCAAGGCCGCCATCCTGGACGGCGTCGACCCCGTGGCGAGCCTGGACGGCCTGGTGCTGACGGGGGGGCGCCTGAACGTGCTGAGCGCGATGGATGAGCTGGCCCTGCCCATCCAGGGCGTCGCCCTGCGCGCGCACGATGTGGCCTTCACGCCCGACTATCTGTTCGGCACCTCCAACGTGGACGTCCAGTACGCGGTCAAGAACGCCGGGAGCGCCGCCTTCTCGCAGGACGTGAGAGTCAGCGTCTACCTGTCGGACAACAACACGCTGGAGGTGGGGACGGACTGGCTTGTCGGCTCGGCCACGGTGCCGGGCGGCATGTCGGGCTTCGGCACTCTGGCCGGTTCGATCGACGTGACCGACTTCCCGCAGGGCGACCCCTTCGGCACCGACCACAGCTACTACGTGCTGCTCTCCGCCGAGGTGCCGGCGATGGCCCTTCAGAACGTGCGGGCCGAACCCATCCGATGGGAGCGGGGCCTTGCCTTCTACGATGATTTCAGCACGGACACGGGCTGGACGCTGGACGTTCTGGGCAGGTGGTCGCGCAGCGCGGCCATGGCCGGCGGCGGGCAGTACGGCAACCCTGACCCCGCTTCGGACGCCACCCCGACGGCCGACAACTACCTGCTGGGCTATAACGTCGGCGGGGACTACCAGAACTCCGTGGTCAACACCATCTGGGCGACGTCGCCCTTGATCGACTGCACCGGCCTGACGGGCGTCACGTTGCGGTTCGAGCGGTGGCTGAACGTCCAAGACGGCCTGTTCGACCAGGCTGAGCTTGACGTCTTCGACGGGCAGGGCTGGCATCAGGTCTTCGTCAACGAGGACGAGGGTGCGGACGCCGCATGGCAGTTGATGGAGTACGACGTCTCGGACTACGCGGACGGCAACGACCAGTTCCGCATTCGCTTCGGCATGGGACCCACGGACACGTGGGCGCGCTATTCGGGGTGGAACGTTGACGACGTTCAGGTCATCGGCGCGCTGACGCCGGACGCGGCGGCGCCCCAGGTGGAGAATGTCGTTCTGATCTCGAACGCCGGTCCCGAGGCGGTCCGCCTGGAGGTCCGCTTCACGGAAGGCATGGCCCGGTACCCCCTCATCAACACGGCCAATTACACCCTCCGGGACCAGTCGCACGCGGTAATACCGCTGGGCGTGGTGGACGTGGAGGTCGACAGGTCGTTGCTGCAGGTGCAGCAGGCCCTCGTGCCGGGCCAGACCTACACGCTGACGATCGCCAGCGGAGGCGTGGCCGACAACTGGGCCAACGCGCTGGACGGCGACGGGGACGGCGTGGCGGGCGGCGTCTTCGAGTACTCTTTCGCCCTGCCCGGCCTTCTGGCGCCGCAGGTCGTCCAGCTTTACGGCGGCCAGATCACCTTCTACGACACGGACGCCCAATCGCCGGAGCAGGTGGACGTGCGCCCGGCCGCTATTGTCTCGGGCAATGGCGCGGTCGGCATCACGCAGATCGTCCTGCTGCCGCAGTACTCGCGTTTCGGTCTGGTCGTCGAGCAGAAGGCCGGTTCCAGCCAGCCTGTGGCCATCTACGACCGCACCTTCCACCCTTACGGGATCGACTACATCGTTGCCGCGTCTAACGTCTCGGTTGTGTCGGTCATGACGGACCTGCTTGGGATGGACCTGAACGGCGCCGCGCTCGGCCGCGGCGTCGTGCTGCCGCTGGACGTTGACGGGGACGGCGGCCACGACGATCCCGTGGCGTTCGTCGGCCTGGGCGACGTGGGCGCGTTTGTCTCGACCGCACCCGTCGGCGGTGACCTGGTTGTGAACGGCAGCCTCAGCTTCGCCAGCCTGCAGGGCGCCGACGCTCTCCAGGGCGGGGACGTCTACGTGGGAGGCCGGCTGGGCCAGTTCCACATGGCCTGGGGCGAACTGGGCGACATGACGGTCGGCGGTGCTCTGGACCTGCTGGACCTCGGGCTCCTGGCCGACCTGACCGGCGATCTGGTCGCCGGGGACATCGGCGTAGCCGTGCTCCGGGGTCCCTCCGGCGTGGTCGGCAACGTGACGTCTCAGAGGGGCATTGATCTTTTCTACTCCCTGGAGGCGGTCTCGGGCAACGTCTCCGCGCTCGGGCACGGAGGGCGGCTCTACGCCTTCGATGACATTTCGGGCGACATGTCCTTCGGCAACGGGCTCGACCTGCTCTATACGGCGGGCGGCCTGAACAGCATCCGCGTCAGCGTGACCGGCAACGCCTCGAGCGTGTTCGCCTTCGGCAGTGTGGTGGACACGCAGGTGGACGTGTCCGGAAGCCTGGCAAGCCTGGTCACGTTGGGAGACATGGTGCGCAGTCGCGTCGACGTCGACCACGCCCTGTGGAATGCCCTCGTCGGCTGGGACTACACGGACAGCGACATCAACGCGGGGTCGCTGGGCCGCGTGGCCGTGGGACACAGGCTCTCAAGCTCCGGCGCGTACCACGAAGTGCACGCGCTGACGGGCCGGTTCGATCTGCTGGTGGGCCCGGCCTATTACGGCATCGACAGCGCGACCGACCAGTGGTTCAACAACGACAGGATCCGCGCGTGGGTCGGCGAGGCCTGACGCTGCGTCGGCGCGCCCGGCTGCGGCCGCATCGGCTGATGGATGGGGGCAGGCCCTCGCTTCTTGACGCAGTTTGCGCTTTTGACGTAGAATCCGTATTCTTCTGAATCGCATCTCTTCTGCGTCCTTACGCTCGGCTGGTTCACCCGCTCGTATCCTCGAGACCCTACACCACGACGGGGCAAAGGATGAAGACAGCAAGCATTGCAGCGGCCCTGGTGCTGTTGTGCGCGTCGGCCGCCGGGATATGGGGAGAGGGCCGGTCCGGCCAGATGGCCGGCGACGGCCTGCTGGACGCCGTATGGCCCGCCGCGAGCCGCTCCAAGACGGAGGTGACTCTCTCGTCGAAGCTGAACGAGAACATCGTCCGCGTGGCCGTCGAAGAGGGGCAACTGGTCAAGAAGGGCGACGTGCTGATCGAGTTCGACGCCCGCCTGATCAACGACAGGATAGCCGTTGCGGAGATCGAGGCGGACTTCACCTCCCGGCTCGAAGCCGCAACGGTCCGGTACGAGTACCTCGCGGAGGAGCACAAGAAGAGCGCGAGCCTGCTTGACAGCGGCGGCGTGACGCAGTCGGACCTCAACAAAGCCCGCTTCGAGATGGACATGGCGAAGCTGGATCGGGAGGAGCTCGAACGGTCCAAGCGGCTGGCCGAGCAGAGCCTGGAGCTCTACAAGACGCAGGCGAAGGACTACGTCATCGTCTCGCCCATAGACGGAGCCGTTTCTCAGGTCTGGGTCGAAGAGGGCGAAATGGCCAAGCAGGGCCAGCAGCTCGTCGAAGTCATCGACCCGAACGTCATCGAGGTGCGGGTCCACCTGCCGGAGCAGTACGTCAAGGACGTGGCCTGCGGGCAGCAGGCCATGGTGGAGTTCCCGGCCGCAGGCGACACGGAGTTCCCCGGCGCCGTTCACATCGTCTCGCCCTACGTCGACAGCAGCAGCGGCACCTTCATGGTGAAGGTGCTGGCAGCGCCGGGGACGGACGCCGTCAAGCCCGGCATGGGCTGCAAAGTCAGGTTCGTGGCGCGCGGGCAGGCATGAGTCTCCGTGCGGTGGGACGGGCTGCCCGGCCCACGGCGAAAAGGCGCGGCAAATGGCGATATCCGAACAGAAGCCGCCTCCCATTCGCAACGATCTGGAGATCGTCCCCCAGTACTACCGGGGCGAGCTGTGCTACGTGGCGAAGGACCCCGTCACGCTGCGCTACTACCGGCTTCGTGAGGCCGAGTACATCGTGCTGGAATGCTTCCGCCAGGGGATGAACGTGGAGCAGATCCAGCGGGAAGTGAAGAAGAAGACCGGTTTCGAGATATCGGCCGTCGAGATCTACAAGTTCGCCAACCAGCTTCGCGGCTCCGACCTGCTCAAGAGCAAGGGCATGGAGGACGTCGGGCGGCTGGCCAAGAACCGAGACCGCGTCAGGAAGGCCAGGTTCAAGCAGTTCATCTCGAACTACCTCTTCATCACGATTCCAATGTGGGACCCCGACCGGGTGCTGGGCAAGCTGCTGCCCTACTTCTGTTTCCTCTTCAAGCCTTTCTTCCTGGTGCTGGCGGTCCTGGTGACCGGCGCCGCGTTCTACGTCGTCGTGGACAACTTCAAGGTTCTGGTGGCCGACGCCTTCTCCCTGCTTAGCGGTTGGAACCTGCTGATCCTGAGCGCCGTCATCTTCAGCGTGAAGTTCGTCCACGAGATGGGTCACGCGCTCACGTGCAAGTACTACGGCGGGGAGGTGCACGCCATCGGCCCCGCGTTCCTGGTCTTCCAGCCCTGTATGTTCACGGACACGACAGACGCCTGGCTCTTCCCCGAGACGTGGCACCGCGTCCTGGTCACCGCCGCCGGCATCATCTCGGAGGTCTTGCTGGCGTCCGTGGCGGCGCTCGTATGGATCTCGTCCGACCCGGGGGTACTGAAGCAGGTGGCTTACACGACGATGATGGCGTGCAGCATCCACACGATCGTGTTCAACGCCAACCCGCTGCTGCGGTTCGACGGTTACTACGTATTGACGGACCTGGTGGAGATCCCCAACCTGAGCCAGAAAACTTCGCGTTACCTGGGCTACCTGTTTGACCGGTATGTGCTGGGCATCAAGGCGACCCAACCGTACTTGCAGCCGGGCGAGCGGACCATTCACCTGGTCTACGGCATCGCCCGGTTCCTGTTCAGGATGCTGATTGTCCTGTCAATCGGGCTCTTCCTCTACAGCATCTTCGAGCCTCTCGGCATCTTCATGTGGGTCACCTCGATCTACGGGATGGTCGTGATGCCGATGTGGAGGCGGGGCAAGGAGCTGGCCCGGCAGTACAGCGCCGGCGAGGTGCGCATCCGCTACATTCTGGTCATCGCCGCGGTGATCACCGTGCTCGGCGCCCTGTGGTTCGTGCCGATGGACTACACGATCCGGGCCCCATGCGTGGTGGCCGCGCCCGAGATGGCCGTCGTCCGGACGGGCGTGCGGGGGACGATCGATGAGATCGTCGTCCGCCCGGGCCAGCGCGTGTCGGCCGGGGAGCCGGTCGCCCGGATGAGCAATCCGGAGCTGACGCACAGCATCCGCAGGATCGCGGCGCTGATCCAGGAAAGCGACGCCCGCCTCAGGGGTGCCCTCGCCCTGGACGCTGCCAGCTACCAGATGGAGCTCCGGCAGAGGGCCAAGCTCGTTGAGGAGCTGGAGGAGCTGCAGGAGCAGGCCGCCAGGCTGGTGGTTCGCGCTCCCCGGGAGGGCACCGTGGTGAACCTCCACCAGCTGGAGGTAAGGGCCGTCAAGCCGCAGCACGGATTCGTGGAATTCCCCGATTCGGACGACGTGGCCGACCTGAGCCACTTCGCAGGCATGACCGTCCCGGCCGGGACGGGCATCCTCGGCGTGGCCGCGCCGGGCGGCTTCCTGTTCGAAACGTTCGTCTACGAGCACGACATCTCGTCCCTCTCGCCCGGTGACGAGATGGTCTCGATAGTGGCCTCGAATCCGTCCGGGCTGTACACGTCCTGCGTTCGGTCTGTAACGCCCGTCGACGTGAAGGAGATCGAGAACGTGGGCATCACGCTGGCGGACGTGGGCTACATCCCGGTGAAGCCGACCCCCGACGGCCGCAGCGAGCCCCTGATCACGCTCTACATGGTGCGCAGCCAGCTCCTGGCGGGGCAAGAAGGGCTGCCGTGGGGCCTGACCGGCAAGACGTTGATCACGTACGGCCGGGGTCCGGCGGGCACTTTCCTCTTCGGCCGCCTCGTCAGGGCCCTCAGGCTCAGGCTCCAGAGCATCTCATGAGCGGCGAACTGCGCAGCGATGGCCTGGGCGGCCCGTGCCGCGTTGGGACGCATGACAGATCCTGCGAAGTGGAGACATGATGATTTCCGCCTACAGATCCCTGTTGTGTCTGCTGGTCGGAGCGTGCGTCTGTGCGGCCGGCTGCGCAGAAGTGGACCCCTTCGAAGTGGAGACGGGGATTCCGGTTGAGTCTGCGTCCAGGCATTGGGCGCCGCCGGCCTATCCGCCGCCGCCGGAGCCTGTGCGCGCGGTGCCCGACCTCAAGAAAGGACCGCTCAGCCTGGCGGACTGCATCCTGATAGCGATGGCCAACAACCCGCGCACGCGCGTCTCGTGGCAGAGCACTCAGGCCGCAGCGGCGCTTGTGGGACAGGCGCGCGCCCTTTACCTGCCCCAGGCGGACTTCACTTACTCGGCCCAGCGGCAGAAGTTCCTCTCACAGACCGACGTCGGATTCGAGAACGTCTACTTCCGCACCAGAGAGGCGGCGTCGTTCGGCGTGCGCCAATTGCTGCTGGACGGCGGCCTTAGGCGGGCTCAGGTTGAGGCCGCCGAGGCCGGCCTGCGCAGCGCGGACTTCCGACACAACTCGCTGCTTCTCGACCTGGCGCTGGCGACCGAGATCTCCTACTACCGGCTCCTGGCGACGCAGTCCCTGCTGGAGGTCGCGGAGAATACGGTCCAGCAGCGCACCAAGCACCTGGAAATGGCACAGAGGCAGCAAGAGGCCGGGAGGGGCAGGCAGGTGGAAGTGCTGCAAGCCGCCTCCGAGAAGGCGGACGCGGAGCTGGCACTCGTGGACGGACGCAACCAGGTCCGCATCATGTGTGGCCGCCTCGCCTCCGTGATGGGGCTGCCGGTGTCCGCGCCGATCGAGATCGTGGAGGTCCCGGACGAGGCCCACGAGGTGGAGAAGCAGGACGTCGAGCGCTTGCTGCAGCAGGCCGCCCTCAACCGGCCCACGCTGCAAAGCGCCATCTCCGAGGTGGAGCGCGCCAGGCACGCCCTGGAAGCCCAGAAGGCCCAGCGCTGGCCGGAACTGAACGCCGCCGTTTCCTACGGATGGGCCGGCTGGCAGACGGTGGTGCCCGAGGCCTCCGACGAGTACTCGGCCTCGCTGACACTCAGCGTGCCGCTCTTCACGGGCTTCCAGCGCAGCTACAGGATCCGCCAGGCCGAGGCGGAGCTCAAGGGCGCCATCGCCTCCTATGAGAGTGAGCTGCGGGACGTCGAGCTGGACGTCTGGGAGGCCTACTCCGGGCTCGTGCGCGCGGAGGAAGCCCTGAAGGCCGCCGAGACGTTCCTGGAGAGCTCCCGCGAAACGGTCAGCGTGACCGAGCGCGAGTACGAGCAGGGACGAGCCACGATCGTCGAGCTTATAGACGCCCAGAATAACCTGACGCGGGCCCTCAGCCGGAAGGTCACCGTCCGGCTCGACTGGTACGTCGCCCTCGGTCAGCTCGAGCGGGCTGTGGGCAAGAGCTGGCTGGACAGCCCCCGCGACGAGCGGAGGGGGAATTGACGGGGGCGTCCCACCGCCGAGGACCTGGAAGAGGATACGGGCCGTGGTCAAGAGGGTGCTCAGGGCTCTGCTCTACGCCGGCATCATCGGCGTGATGGCGTGGGTGGTCCTCATCCGGGTGATGAAGAGCTGCCGTGTGTTCTTCCCCTAAGTCCTTCCTGACGGAACCTCCGCTGGCTGTGGCCGGCTGCGGCGCCGCAGCGGGGAGGGCCGCCGGCTGCTTGCGCGGGCGCAGAATCGGCGCGGGCGGCCGACGAGGCGCCGCCGTTTCCGGCGATTGTTCCCGCGCCTGAGGACAGGGCGGACGCCGGGGGGCGCGCTGGACATCCCCATGCACCCCGCTATAATCATGGTCGGGCAAGCCATGCGCTGACCAAGGGGCACCGCCAGATGGCCGAGAACAAGCTCTACTACGGCGACAACCTCGACATCCTGCGCCGATACATCGAGGACGAGTCCGTCGACCTGATCTACCTCGACCCGCCGTTCAAGAGCAACCAGGACTACAACGTCCTGTTCGAGGAGCGGAACGGCTCGCGCTCGGCCGCGCAGATCAAGGCATTCGAGGACACCTGGACCTGGGACCTTGGCGCCGAGGAGGCGTATACGGAGGTCGTCGAGGCGGGCGAGGCCGTCTCGCGCTTCATGCAGGGGATGAGGGGGATCCTCCATGAGAGCGACATGATGGCCTACCTGGCGATGATGGCGCCGCGCCTGGTCGAGCTTCACCGTGTCCTCAAGCCCACGGGCAGCATCTACCTCCACTGCGACCCGACGGCCAGCGCCCACCTGAGGCTGCTCATGGACGCCGTGTTTGGTACACAGAACTTCCGGACGGAGACCGTTTGGAAGCGGACGAGCGCCAAAGGTCTTGCGTTTAGGAGCTATCCGAACAACCACGACCTTATCCTTTACTACGTGAAAGGCGACGAGTTCGTATGGAATCGCCAATACAGGCCGCACGACCGCGAATACGTGGAGAAGTTCTACAGGCACAGTGATCCGGATGGGCGGCGCTACACGCTAGACAATCTTGCGAATCCGAACAAGGACCGGCCGAACCTCCAGTACGAGTTCCTGGGGGTAAGGCGAGTGTGGAGGTGGACGAAAGAACGCATGAAGGAAGCGTACGACAAAGGCCTCATCGTCCAAACTAACCCGGGCGCTGTGCCACGGCTGAAGCGTTACCTTGACGAGCAGGAGGGGGTTCCGGTCGACTCGCTTTGGCTTGACATCCCGCCTGTGTCCGCGCAAGCTGCAGAGCGGCTCGGCTATCCCACGCAGAAGCCGGAGGCGCTGCTGGAGCGCATCATCCGGGCCAGCAGCAACGAGGGCGACCTCGTGCTCGATCCCTTCTGCGGCTGCGGCACCGCCGTCGTCGTCGCCCAGCGCCTCAAGCGCCGGTGGATCGGCATTGACATCACGCACCTGGCCATCACGCTCATCCGCCACCGCCTCCGCGACGCCTTCCCGGACAAGGTCATCGAGGACGAGCGCGTTGTGCGCGGCGTCGAGTACGACGTGATCGGTGAGCCGCCGGACGTGAAGGGCGCGGCCGCGCTCGCCCAGCAGGATCCCTACCAGTTCCAGTTCTGGGCCCTCGGCCTGGTGGGCGCCCGGCCCGTCGAGGAGAAGAGGGGGGCCGACCGGGGCATTGACGGCCGCCTCTACTTCCACGATGAGAAGGACACGCGCAAGACGAAGCAGATCATCCTCCAGGTCAAGTCCGGCCACGTGGGCGTCAAGGACGTGCGCGAGCTGATCGCCGTGGTCGAGCGGGAGAAGGCGCGGATGGGGGCGTTGATCTCGCTCCAGGAGCCGACCAAGCCGATGCGGACGGAGGCGGCAGCGGCCGGCTTCTACGAATCGCCCTGGTGGGAGAGGAAGTTCCCCCGCATTCAGCTCCTGACGGTCGGCGGTATCCTCCGCGGCAAGCGGCTCGAGTATCCGCCGCGCACGAGCGCCACGTTCCGCAAGGGCCCGAAGGCCAAGGGCAACCCCGGCCACCGCCAGACGTCGCTGGATGAGTGTCAAGAGTGATGGGCACAGAGACGCCTCATGGTTGTGCCCTTTGCAGGACGCGGCTTGCGCTCAGTGGGCGTAGCCCTCTTTGATGGCCTTTGTGGCGTCGAACATCTCCTCGACCTCGCCCAGTTGCGCCTCCAACTCGCCGGGCGGCTCGTAGGCGTCGAGCTCCTCGCCCTTGGCGAAGCCCTTGATGAGTTCGACCATGTAGAGGAAGTTGCGCAGCGGCACGTCCGGCGGCACGCCGTGGTCGACTGCCGGGATGTATCCGCCGCAGCGCCGGGCCGTCGCGTAGCGGCGCACGACCTCCGCGCGGACGCGCTCCCTGCCCCGGCGCAGCTCGCGCTTGTCGACGCCGCCCGTGATGAAAAGGCGCGGATGGCGCACCAGGTAGCGTTCCGGGTCGTTGCCGGCGGCGATCTCCATCGGCCAGATGCCGTCGATGGCCGACGGGTGGAAGACGTCGATGATCTGGCTGTTGTGGCCGTCGCTGTCCATGCAGACGCACTCGACGCCGCGGTCCTTGAAGAAGCGGTAGAGCCGCTCGTACCTCGGCAGCATGAAGGCGCGCATGTCCGCGGGCGAGATCATCGGCTGGGTCTTGAACGCCATGTCTTCGCTCAGCGTGAGCTGATCCACCTTGATGTGGCGGAGTGGCTCGTCCAGCAGCTCCGTCAGGAACCAGGTCCAGTAATCCATCATCTCGTGGACCAGGCGCGGCTGCTCCTTGAACATGACCGACAGCCCCTCGAAGCCGCACCAATCGCGCGCCGTCCAGTAGAGGCCGAAGGTGTTCACGACGACCGGCAGGTCGCTCTCATTGCATTCCCGGACGCGGTCACGCCAGCAGGCGCCGGGCTGGTATTGCCGGTAGGCGTCGGGGTTGAGGCTGGCGTATCTTGAAGGATTCTCGGCCGGCTGGGTGCGGTCCGGCGAGTGCGGGTCGTAGCGCCCCTTGAGCCGGCGGAAGTCCTCGACCGTCTTGACGGGGAACTCCAGGTAGCGGCGCGTGGCGAAGCCGTCGGTGGGCTGATTGACGGCGTCGATGCGCTTGACGCCCATGCTGTCGATCCAGATGCGCTTGTTGTCCTTCTCTTCGAGGACCACCTCGTCGAAGGGCGGCATGGGACCCGTGTAGAGCATCCCGATGTCGACGTGGCCCTCGGCGCCGATGAAGCTGCTCCAACTCTTGAGCTGCTGCTCGGAGAGGCCCTGCTTGCGCCAGGCCTGGAAGGTGCTGGCACGGGGGTGGCCGAAGACGTAGGGCATGCGATCGGGCTGCTCGTGGCGCACGATCGTGCGGTAGCGCTCTCGCGGGGTCAGTTCTTCCATGATCCCTTGGGGGCAGCCGTCCGCGCCTAGCCTGGGCGGCGGCCGGCGGCGCTCACGTCTACCGGCTCGATGCCCAGGGCGTGCGCGGGGGACTCCGCGGCGAAGCGGCACCGGCCCGTCTCGACGCCTTCGAGCCCAGGCTCGGCGACGACCGTGCCCTCCGACGGCTCGTAAGCCGACTTCGCCACCTGGCGGTAGTTGTCCAGGTCGGTCCTCTCGATGAGTCCCTGGGCGCTGTAGAGGAGGTTGTCCGGCATCGCGGTGATGGCCTGGGCGTTGCTGAAGGTGATCTTGCCGCCGGCGCGGACGACGTTCCTCTCGATCCGGTAGTTCGTGCATCGCGCGAAAGTGAGGTTCATGTCGCCGTCCGCCACGAACACGTTGTTGCGGATGGTGTTATTCGTGGCCCAGTGGTTCTGCGAGGGGCGCACGACGCGGAGCGACAGGTTGTTCTCCACGATGCAGTTCTCCGCCTGCTCGTCCAGGTAGTAGGCGGAGGCGCCGTAGCCTCCCGTGTCCACGATGTCGCGCACGAAGTTCCGCCGCAGCGCGACGTTCTTGCAGAAGCCGATGTAGATGCCGGCGCCGTCGTGCAGCTCGAGCATGGCGCGGTAGATCAGGTTGTCCTCGATGGCGTGGTCGTCGCCGCCGGCCGTCACGGCGCTGTAGGGCGTGTCGTGTATTTCACTGTGGGCGATCCGGTTGCCCTTGCCGCCGCACGTGATTCCGATGGCGCTGGGGTAGCTGACGCCGACGTCGTGGACGAGGCAGTCCTCGACGGAGCAGTTCGTCCCCCTGACGACGAGGCCGCAGGCGCCCGTGTGGTGCACCTCGCAGTTGCCGATCTGGAGCCCCTCGCACCTCCAGGTCTTGACGCCCTGTCCGCCGACGTTGACGAGCTTCAGGCCGAGCAGGCGGCAGTCCTGCGTGTTCACGAGCGAGACGGCGCCCGGGAACCGGCCCGCGCCGAAGCCGCCGGCCGCGAGCGGCGTGTTCGTGACCGAAAGCGTCAGGCCGCGGAGCGTCACGCCCGCCACGGCCTGGCTCTCGCTGCCCTGGACGATGATGATGGATTCGGCCACCGGCGCGACGGCGTCGGCGCCGCGCATGTCCTCGCCGGGCAGCGGCCAGTAGACGACCTTGCCGGCGGTGCGGTCCAGGTACCACTGGCCCGGTTCCTGCAGGCCTTCCCGCACGTTCCAGACGACGTAGTTCTTGACGCCGAACGCGCCGGGCGGATGGCCGGCTAGGCTGGCGAACTTCAGCACGCGCTGCTCGGTGTCGATCGAGGCCACGCCGACCACGGACTCGTCCCACATGTGGTAGACGTTCACCTCGGCGTTCTTCGTGTCGAGCCACGGCCCCAGGTCTTCGGGGCGGTACTTCATCGTGGTGAGCTCGTCTTCCGTGGGCTTGCGCTGCCATCCGCCGCCGGTGGTGCCCATCCACCGGACGTCCCATTCGCTCAGGTGGGTGAAGAAGCCGGCCTTCGGCAGGCGCGCGCGTTCGCAGAAGCGGCCGTTGACGACCAGCATTCGGAAGTCCCACTCCCCGCTCTTCACCTCGGGAAGGTCCGCCGCCCAGAACCGATCCCCATCCGGGCGCCAGCCGGTCACGCGGCGCCCGCCGTAGAGCACGACTGCCTCGCCCGGCGCGGCTTCGACCGTCAGGCCGGAGTCCTGGTTCGAGAGCCGGAGCGGTTCTTCGATGAAGTAGTCCCCGCCCCGCAGGACGATGCACTTGGGCGCGGGGGTCTCTGCCTTCCGGGCCGCGCCCAGTGCGGCGGCGGGCGTTGCCTTCGGCCCGTCCGTGCGGGCCGCGTTCGCCTCGGCCGGCAGCCCGGACCAGTCATCGTTCCCGTCGAGCGCGACATGGATTGCCATAGGCTTCCCTTCCTCGGCTGTCCGGCCGACGTTTCCTGCTCCGCATAGAAGAAGGGCCACGAGCACGGACGAGACGACCGCTGCGAGTCTGCGGACGGCGCCTTCCGGCGCCTCGGGTCCTGGAGCCGGCATTCTGAGACGCGCCCCGTTTTCCATGACACCTGGTGAGAACATCCGGCCCGCGCTCCGCCGGACGGTCAAAGTCTAGCACCGGCCCCCGATGGGATCAACGTCGCGGGGCCCTACGCTGACGTGGGAAAGCCGGCAGAGCTGCGTTGCAGCGGACCAGCGGCCGTTGTAAACTCCATGCGCTCGCGTCTTGACGGCGCGGGCAAAGCGGCGGGCTGGCAGGGAGTTACGGAGGATAATCATGGGTGGCGGCAAGACACTCGTGGTCTACTACTCGCGCACGGGGACGACGAAGCGGGTCGCCGAGGCAATCGCCGATGGCCTGGGGGCCGACGTGGAAGAAGTCATCGACAGCAGGGACCGCAAGGGCATGCTTGGCTTTGTGGTGGCGGGGAAGGATGCGGGCCTGGGCAGGCTCACCGAGATCCGGGAGGTGCGGAGCGACCCCTCGGCGTACGACCTCGTGGTCCTCGGAACGCCCGTGTGGGCCTGGAGCGTGACGCCCGCCATCCGGACCTACATCGCGCAATGCAAGGACCGTCTGCCCCGCGTGGCCTTCTTCCTGACGACGGGCGGCACGGGGGCCGACCGCACGTTCGAGCAGATGGCCGAGCTGTGCGGCAAGCCGCCGGTTGCCCGTCTGGCCCTGACGACGAAGGAAGTGCGCAAAGGCCGGGCCGCGGACAAGATCGAGGCGTTCGTGGCCGAGCTGAGCGGATGAGCCGCTTCGGGGTGCCGGCTGCCCTGCGATCGTGGTGCCCTCGCCGCGGCGGCAACCATGTGGCGGGACAACGTGGGGGTCATCCTCGGCGCAATGGGCGGCGGCGCGTCGCTCACCTGGTCACGGTGGGCACGCCCCAGGCGCACGGAATGCCGGGCCCGGGTCCCGGGGCGCTCGGTCGGACGGCCAGCGTGAGAACGCGGACCCGCCGCACGTCGGCGGAGATGGCGGCGGACGAGGTTCCGCCGGCCTTCCAGCTCAGGGGCGGGCTGGTGGCCAGGCGAACGCCGTCGCCTTCCACCTGGAAGACGACCTCTGCGGGAGCGCCGGGAGAGGCGCTCGCCGGATCCCCGCCTGTCAGGCCGACCGTGGCGCTGAAGCTGCGAAACTGCCCACCCAGCATGAAGCGGACCGCTGACGGCGGCCTGACGCCGAGTCCCTTCCTGGACTCCTCGTCCCCCAGCCTGATGGCTGTGCCGTCGCAGGACCGGCCGAAGCTGACGGCGCCGCAGTCCTGCTCGATGGCCAAAGGACGCACGTCGCACAGCAGGACCTCGTTCTCCTCGGACTCGGCGGCCGAACCCAGGTGCGGGAACGTCTGAGGCAAGAGGGCGCTCCGAGCAGCCGGGTCGCCCCGCCATTCCGCTCCGCCTCCGGCCGGGCCGTCCCCCTTCGGCCGAAGGTGCCACTGGTTGTCGAACAGCCCCGCGGCCACCACCGTTTCGGTTCCGGCCGTCAAGGCGTCGAAGACGGCGTAGTCGAACCACTTGTAGCCGGCATAGGGATGCCAGTTCAGGCACATGCCGATCCTGTCGTGAGCCTGGTACAGGGCCTCCGGCGTGGCGCCTGCGACCACGGCAACCATCCGACGCGGGTTGAGCGGGTTCGGATAGCAGAGGAGTAGTCCCAGGTCGGGACCTTCGAGGCTCTCGCCCGCGAGGGTGAAGGACCGATCGCCGAAGCCGACGGGCAGTTCCCCGGCGATTCTCTTGGTTATGTGGTTTACGTCCGGCCCGCCGAACAGGAGCAGGTTCAGGCGCTTGACATCGTTCGCGTTCACCTCGCCGTCGGCCTTCAGGCGGGGCGGCTCGCCGTAACGCCTCTTCCATGTGTCGGCGAAGTGCTCGGCCTCCCAGCGGCTCAGGTCGCGAGGCAGGTCCGACTCGCCCGCCGTTCCGTATACGACGAGGAACGCGTCGCGCGTCACGTCCGAGAACGGGCCCGAGAGTCCTTTCTGCTTCAGCAGGCCGGCCGCCGCCGCCGGGCGCCAGCGCGCTTGCCATCTCTCGAGCCTGAACGTGTCTGCTTCGGCGCTCGCGGCCACGGGGAACTCGGTGCCGTCCACGCACACGACGCTGACTGTGCCGGGCACTTCGTTGAGCAACACCGTCAGCGCCGAGACGTTATCGGTGGCAATCTCGACGCGCCCGTCCTTAGCCTCCGCCTCGACGGAGGCGAACTGCATGGGGCGGTCCAGCCGGTCCAGCCTGACCCACCACGCGCCGTTGTGCCGCAGGTGGGCCGTCTTGTACCGGAACTGCGACGGCGTGCGAGCCGGGCTGCGACCGAGGATGCTGGGCAGAGCGTACTGCTCCCGCCACGCGGACACGTCCTCTGCGGACTGGTGGGGGAACTCGAGGTACTCGGGCGCGAAGCCGAGCTGGCGCAGCCTCTCGACCATGGCCCGGGTGTCCAGCAGGTCCGCGCCCTGGCTGCCCGCGCGATGGGCGGCGAAGACGTGGCAGTGGCCCAGGTTCTCCGCGTACGCGAGGGGGCTGAGGCTGGCATTCAGGAAGGCCCGCACCTGCTGATGCCAGGCTTCCGGCCTGGACCCGCCAGCCGCATAGCGGAGCCACGCGCCGGCATCCGTCCTCCCGTCGACGGCAATGATGCCGGTGACCAGGTGGGGGTAGTGCACGGCGAGCTGCCAGCAGCCGGTCGCCCCCATCCGGTCTCCGACCAGGTAGACGCGCTCTCCGTCCGCGCCGTAGAGCTGGTCCACCTCCTGCAGCACGTTGAGGACGTCGTCTTCCCCGAGGTCCATGAAATCGGTGACGCCCCGCCCCTCCGGCTTGACGGAGATGGCGCCGTCATAAGAGGGGGCCCCACGGCACCTGAACTGGCTCGGCCCGTCGGCGGGATGCAGCGTGACGATCAGAGGGTAAGGGCGGCCGGGGACGTAGTCCCTTGGCAGGCAGAGGCCGTAGGGCTGAATGGTTCCGTCGACATCGGAGTGGTACCCGCGCAGGAACGGCTGGCCCGTAGGGAATCGCGCCGGTTCGCCGGCCAGGATCCTGCTGAAGTTCGCTTTCAGTTCTGCGAGCGCCCCGGCCTGCGCCACGTCCCGCACCAACAGCCGGGCGCTGCCCCCCTGCTCCAGCAGATAGCGCACCTGCATGAACAGAGCCGCCGCGTCCCGCTGCGCCCGGCCGCGCTCCTCCATGGCCAGTTCCGCCAGCTGCTCGTGCTCGGCCTGGAACGCGGCCACGGCATACTCGCGGAGCCTTTGCTCGGTCTGCACGTAGTCCGTGGCCACCTGCTCGCGCCGGTATGTCCGGAGCAGCCGGGTGGTGCCGAACGCCGCCACGACCAGCGTCAAGGCTATGAGGAAGTGCACCCGAATCCTCTGTCCCCGAGCGGCCATGATGTGTGACCTTCCCCCTGTGCACCAAGCCCGCAGACCTCCCGGCGCGGCCGCCTCAGTATACCAGAACCGTTGGGGGCGGCAAAGGCACCGCACCGTGGCCTTGACGGTGCCCCCGCTGTCATTACAATGCAGGCTCGCGCTGAGGCCGCGGGCTGACCCTCGGCGACGGGAGAATGAGTGCAATGGCGACACCCTCGGCGTTCGACGCTCCGTTTGCGATGCGCGTGACGCGCTACCTCTACATCCCGATGCGGGATGGCGCCCGCCTGGCCTGCGACGTCTACAGGCCCGCGGCCCAGGGCCGGTTCCCCTGCCTGATGGTGCGCACTCCCTACAACAAGAACGGCTTCGGCCGGGACGAGGCCGAGCGTTACGTCAGGCGGGGCTACGCCCTGTGCGTGGTGGACGCCCGAGGCACCGGCGGCTCCGAAGGCGAGTTCACCTACTACAACATCCCTGCCGGACTCGGCGACGGGGCGGACGTAGTCAACTGGCTCGCCGAACAGCCGTTCTGCAACGGGAAGGTCGGCACCTTCGGCGGCTCGGCCCTCGGCGCCTATCAGCTCCTGGCGGCCGCCGAAAGGCCGGCTGCCTTGAAGGCCATGTTTGTCGAGGTGGCCCCCTTGCAGTTCTACCACGACAACTGGTTCGTGGGCGGCATGTTCGAGTCGGCCAGCCGGACCGGCTGGCTGGAGGGCATGACGGCCAACGTCGGCCCCTCGGCACCCCTGGGAGACGTGGACGGCGAGATCGATCCCGAGGGCGCCGGGCTGCGCAAGGCGGTGGCCCTCGAACGGCTGAAGGCCCGCGAACGGCGCGCCCTGGAGGGCAAGTGCCCCACCCCGCAGGACTGGTACGTGAGGATGCGGGGACATGCGGAGCTGGACGCGTTCTGGCAGGATTACGACCTGAGCCGTGCCGTGCAGGAGTGCGACGTCCCGACCTGCTACCTGGGCATCTGGTACGACCACTTCGTGCGGGCCACGTGCGAGGCCTACCGGCTGCACCGGGGACCTAAGAACCTGCTGCTCTGCCCCGGCGAGCAGAGGACCCACGGCGCCCACGCGGACATCGACCGCCCTGAGCAGCGCCTCCGGTGGTTCGACCATCACCTGAAGGGCATCCGCAACGGCGTGATGGAGGAGCCGCCCGTCAAGGCGTTCGTGATGGGCGAGGAGGAGTGGCGTACTTTCGACCGGTGGCCCCCCGCGGACGGCCGCATCGTGCTTGCGCTCTCCGAGAGGGGACTCCTCGTCGAAGAGGCGCAGTCCAGGCCGTTCGAGGACGCGTTCGTGCACGACCCCGGCGATCCCCTGGAGTCCATCGAGTCGCCTCTGGACATCCGCGCCTACGAGGAACGCGCCCTCACTTACACGTCGGCGCCCCTGCCGGCCGACCTGACCGTCGCGGGCTCGCCCGTGGCCCGGCTCTGGTTCCGGTCAAGCTCGACCGACGCGCACGTGATGCTCAAGCTGGCGGACGTTTTCCCCGACGGGCGCAGCCGGCAGGTTTCCTTCGGACGCCTGCGCGCCGCCCATCGCGAGGGTCACGGCGGGGCTGTGCCGCTCCGGCCGAACGAGCCCGTCAGGCTGGGCATCCCGTTCTGGCCCCTGGCGAACACGTTCAAGGCGGGCCACCGCGTGCGCCTTGTCGTCGCGGGCAGCGATGCGCCCCGGTGCGAAATCTACCCCGAGCGGTCGGAGAACGCCCTGATCGGAACGGGGGCCGACTCGTCTCTGCTCGAGCTTCCCACTGTCTGACGTCATGGCCGGCTGCGCGATGCCGCAGCCCTTGGCGAGGAGGAGATTGTCAATGCGACCGCTTCCACGGCGCGAATGGTTCATGGACTTCCACACCAGCGAGCACATCCCCGGCGTGGGGAGCAAGTTCGAGCCCGGGGAGTTCGCCCGCCTCCTCAAGGAGTCTGGCGCCGATGGCTGCATGGCGAAGGCGCGCTGCCACCACGGCTGGTGCTACTACCCGACCAGGGTCGGCGAGCCGCATCCGCACCTGGAGTGCCCGGACCTGGTGGGCGGCATCATCGACGCAGGCCGGAGCGTGGGGATGAGCCCGTTGGTCTACATCACCGTGGGCTGGGACGAGAAGACGGCCCGCGAACACCCGGAATGGCTGCAGCGCCACCCCGACGGACGCCACGTGGGCGCGCCGCCCGATCAGGCGGGGTGGCGCTACGTCTGCTTCAACACGCCCTACGCGGACTTCTTCGAGGCCATCCTGCGCGAGGTGCTGGAGCTCTACGACCCGGACCGCCTCTTCCTGGACATCGTCATGTACAGCGACGACGGGTGCTCGTGCCAGTGGTGCCTGGACGGCATGCGCAAGGAGGGCCTCGCGCCCGGCGACCGGAAGGACCGCCGCGCCTACACCTTCCTGGTGCGTGAGCGCTTCATGGAGCGGATGACGGCGGTGGCGGCCTCGCTCAGGCCGGACGTCCCCCTCTATTACAACAATCCGTGGCGCGTCTCGGGCAACCGGGAAGCGCGCGCAGACCGCTTCCTGCCCCACCAGCATTACATGTGCATCGAGTCGCTCCCCTCGGGAGGCTGGGGCTACGATCACCTGCCTTTCCAGGCCGCCTACTACGTCCACAAGGGGCTCGACATCTACTCGCACACGGGCCGGTTCCACACGGCGTGGGGCGACTTCGGCGGCCTGAAGAATCCCGCCGCCCTCGAGTACGAGTGCCTGCGCCACGCCGCCTACGGCGTCAAGACGGCCGTCGGCGACCAGCTTCACCCGACCGGCGCGATAGAGCCCTACACCGCGAAGCTGCTGGCCGGCGCGTTCAGCAAGCTCGTGCCGTTCCAGGACCTGCTGCTCGACGCCGAGCCCGTCTATGAGGTGGGCATCCTCGTCGGCACGGGGACGGATCCCGCGGCGCCCTTTGACTGGGACAGCAACCCTGAGACCGGGGCCATGAGGATGCTGCTGGAGTCCCATATCCCCTTCCGGATCTTCGACGGTTTCGAGGACGATTGGCCCGTGCGCGTGATGATCCTGCCGGACCACGTCCACCTTGATGAGGAGCGGGCGGCGAAGGTCGAGCGGTTCGTCGCCGACGGGGGCAAGGTCATCGCCAGCGGCGTCTCGGGCCTCGGGCTCGACGCCTGGCCGGTCGAGGGCGCCGAGGAGTTCCCCTACAAGCCGGCCTACATGCACCGCACGGACGAGGGTTTCCTGTGGGATTACGAGTTTGCCCTCTATCAGCGCTCCTGGCAAGTGAAGGCGCGGCCGGGGGCGAAGGTCCTGGCCGTGCTGGCCGAGCCCTACTTCAACCGGACGCCGGAGCACTTCTGCTCTCACCGGCATGCGCCGGTCAGGGCAGACACTGATTGGCCCGCCGTGTGCGTGAACGACCGCGTGGCCTACGTCGCCAACGACATCTTCCGCGCGTACCGCGAGACGGCATACTCCGTCTACAAGTCGGTCGTTCTGGACCTGCTGGGGCGGCTGCTGCCGGACCCCATCATTCGCACGAACTGCCCGACCACGGCGGAGCTGACTCTCAGGCGCAAGGGCGGCGACCTGATGGCCTGCCTGCTCCACTACTGCCCGCAGCGGCGGGGCCACCTGATCGGCATAGACATCATCGAGGAGGCGCAGGCCCTCGTCGGCGTGGAGCTGGACGTGCGCGTCGAGCGCAGGCCGCAGGCCGTCACGCTGGAGCCGGCCGGCGCAGAGCTCGCGTTCGAGCACTCGGGCGGGCGTGTGCGCGTTGCCCTGCCCACGGTCCAGGGAGCGTGCGTCGTCGTCCTGCGCGGCGCTTCGTTCCAAGCTCCCGGCTGATGGCGGAATGGCTTTGCTATTGCGAGCACCTCAGGCAGCGCTACCCTTACATCTTCTCGATTGTCGTCCGCACGCACCCGCTGCAGGAGCATCCGGACGCGACGGTGCCGTGAGGGGCGGGCTGCCCTTGATCCTGCTGCGTGGGGAGAACCAGAGATGACTGCAAGCGAGTCCGGCGTGTGCATCCACAGGACGGCCGACGTGGATCCAAGCGTGATCCTGAGGGGCAACGTCACCGTCGGCGAGTACACGGTAATCGGCCCCGGCACCGTCATCGTCGGAGACGTGACCATCGGCCATCACAGCCTGGTCCAGTGCAACGTCGTCATTCGCGGCAGGAACGCGATCGGCAACTACGTGCACATCTACGATTCCGTCTGCATCGAGCAGGGCAGGCCGGCCAAGGCAGGCGGCTCGGCGGCCGAGGTGCCGGACGAGTCCGTCATCGACGACGAGGGTTGGATCAACCACGGCGCGACCATGCACGGCAGCCGCATCGGCCGGGGCGCCGTGCTCGGCCTCAACGCCGCGCTGGACTACGACTGCCGGATCGGCGCCGGCGCCATCGTCACCGACGGCAGCGCCTGCTACGTCGGCACCGTTGTGCCGGCGAACTGCATCGCCGAGGGCGTGCCCGCCCGGATCGTCCAGCGCGACATCACGGACCAGGACCGGATCCGCATCATGGGCCTCGTGCCCCGCGAATGGGTCCATTACGCCGGGAAGCTGCAAGAGCAGGAGATACGCCGCCGCCTCGGCGACGCCTGACGCCGATGCCGGCCGCGCGCCCTGGTCAGAGCCACTCCCACGCGGGCGGGACCTCGAAGAACTCGATTTCGAGGTCTGGGAACCGCTCGCGCAGCATCTCGCAGAACCGGAGCAGCCCCGGGTTCTCGCTCCCCTCGTGGCTGGTCTCGATCATCGGCACGCCGCATTCGGCGGGGAAGCGGAAGCCGTAGCTGCATGCCTCGCCCGCGATCAGCGCGTCGCACCCCATCTCCAGCAGCTTCTGCTGATAGCCGACGTTGACGAACAGGCCGAGCCCGCCCCACGGCAGCCCGATGCGCCGCACCACCTGGTCGAGGCCGCCCGGCGCCGAGACGCGCATGTGCTCCATGCCGGTCCGGCGCCTGACGCGGTCGGCCAGCTCGCGGACGGTGCAGGGCTCGACCTCGTAGACCTTGGCGAGGCCCTCGGCTTCGACGGGCTCGCCCAGGCCGAGCTGATCGGCGAACACGTCGAAGATGCACAGCTCGTCCACGGACCCGTGCATGCGGGCGAACGTGAGATCGTGCGCGTCCAGCAGCTCCCGGCGCCCGCGGTTGGTCGCCCAGTCCTGCCAGCCGGCCGGACCGTCCTTCCGGTTGACGACGTTGTAGGGGTAGTAGAGGCTCTCGTGGCCGATGACGAGGTCGGAGCCAACCTCGCCCGCACGGGACAGCGCCTGGCGGGTCGCCATCCAGCAAACCAGGACGGAGCGCACTTCGTCCTTGGGCGATCCGCGCTGGACTCCCTCGTCGGAGTTGAGCCGGTGTCCCACGGACTCCTCGACGAACGCGATCAGATCAGCAGCGGTCTTCATTGTGCCTCCTCGGGCTCTAGAGCCTCTGACAGAATGCCGCGTGAGCCGCGTTGCGCCTCCGGCCAGATGGATGCAAGGAAGGGCTCCGAGCCCGTGCCAGGGTCAGGCACGGCGAGGAGACCTGACACAGCAGACGCCGGCCTGAGGCGCAACCCGAAGGGACGGGCGTCCTTCGCCGCATTCCGGCGTCGCGCAGGCTTGGCGCATCGGGCCCCTAATGCGCCGGCGCCCGACGCTCCTTGGCCTGCGGCGAAATCCGCTCCGTCGCGGCCACGGGTCATTCTGTTAGAGGCTCTTGGTCAAGCGCGGAGACGCGGCGCTCCGCCTCGCTCAGCCAGTCCTCGCTCACCTCGATGCCCCAGCCCGGCCCTTCCGGCACCTGCACGGCGCCGCCCTCGATCTCGAGCGGCCGCTCCAGCAGGCCGTCCGACCGTGCCGTGGACTCGATGGTCCACTCCTGCTCGTAAAGGCAGTTGGGCATCGCGGAGGCGAAGTGCAGCGTGAAGAGCTGCACCATCGCGCGGTTGGCGGCGTGCGGGGTGCAGGCCAGGCCGAACTCGTGCGCCAGCATGGCCACGCGGCGGGCGCGGCAGACGCCGCCGATGTAGAGGATGTCCGGCTGGACGATGTCCACGGCCCGCATCGCCACCATGCGGCGGAACTGGTGCAGGACGTTGTCCTGCTCGCCGCCGGCCACGTACACGTCGAGCGCATCGGCCACCTCGCGCGTGGACTCGATGTCGTGGTAGGGGCAGGGCTCCTCGAAGTGGAAGACGCCGAACTCCTCCAGCGTCCGCCCCACGCGGATCGCCTTGTGCGCGGTGTAGCTGCTGTTCGCGTCCACGTTGATGCGCACCCGGTCGCCGAGCGCCTCCCGAACCGTCTCGACCAGCGCCTCCGTGCGGCCGGGGTACATGTCGCCGTCGCTGCCCATAGGCGCACTGGGACCGGTGCCGATGCGGATCTTGACCGCGCCGAACCCCTGCTCCCGCACCAGCCGGGACAGGCGCTCGGCCTCGTCTTCGGGGCTGATGTCGCGGCGCATGCTGGACGCGTACATGGGGACCGGATCGCGCACGGGGCCGCCCAGCAGCTTCGCCACGGGCTGGCCGAACAGCTTCCCCTTCAGGTCCCACAGCGCCGTGTCCACTCCGCTCAGGGCTCGTCGGACGAACGAGCCGGGGAACTTCATCGTCCGGTCTATCACGTTGTCCACGATAGCTTCGATCTTCAGCGGGTCCTCGCCGAGCACCATCGGCGCCAGCATCTCGTGCAGCACCTTCACCGTGATCGCGCCGCCGTAGGTGGAGCACTGGCCCGTGCCGGTCTCGCCGGAATCGGCGTGGACGCGGCAGACCGGGATGTCGTCCTTCAAGTAACTCTCGATCTTCGCGATCCTCATAGCAGACCCTCGATGACGATGGCTTCGAAGAGGCCCAGTTCGGGTACCCGGACGGACCAGCCGCCGGCCCCGCGCTCTGCCGCCAGCTCCCGCTCGGCCTTCAGGGCGCAGACCCTCCTCGGCGAGCCTGTGCCGTGCAGCTCGATGCCGCGCAACGGAATCGGCGTCTCGAAGTGGTTCTTCTGGCAGCCCGTGTAGTTCAGGAGGTGGACGATCGCGTCGCGGCTCTGGCCGATGCGGTGCCAGGTGAGCTGCACGGCCAGCGGTGCGCCGCGGATCGCGATGCGAGGGAGGCCCTCGTCGCCCGCCAGGAAGCGACCCACCCAGTGACCGATCAGCTCGCGATGCGCGCTCTGGTAGTGGCGCCAGTAGAGCCCGCCCAGGTCGAACGGGAAGTAGATGGTCTCGCCCTCCCCATACGGCATCCGGTAGGCGCCGTACTCGCCAGCGGTCCTCGGATCGTCCGGCGGGGCGTCCCACCACTGGCACTGCTCCGGCGGGCCGTACATGCCGCGCTGGACCGGATACATCGCCTTCGCCCTGCCCCGTGCCGGCCCCGCCGCCAGGTAGCCGTAGACGAGGAACATCCTCGTGTCCGGCAGCTCATCGAGCGGCGCCTCGTCCAGCATGCAGTAAGTGGCGCGCGTGTCCTGAAGCACGGCGTCCGCCATCCTCAGTCCGACGCTGGCGAGGCGGCACTCGCCCCAGGCCTGCGCCCCTTCGGATGCGGCGAAGCCCGTGCGGCCCGCCGCAAGCAGCCGGCCCCCGCCCGCCACTGATTCGTCCAGCGCCTCCGCCGTGGCCGGAGCGAGACCGGCATTGTCCGGCAGGACGACGACGGCGTAGTTGCCCAGCCTGCCCTCGGACGCCCAACGGTCCAGTTCGTCCGCCACCAGCACGTCGAACGGCACGTGCTTGTGCAGCAGCGCCAGGTAGAAGCCCCGCATGGCGTCGCTGTACGGCGTGTCCTCGATGAGCAGCACCCGCGCCAGGGACTTGAGCCCTTCGTAGTAGCGCTCGTGCCTCTCCTGGTGCCTGAAGACCTCCCGGACGGGGGCGAAGCCTTCCTTGTCCGGCTGGTCGAACGTGCCGAGCATGTAGAAGTCCAGGTGGCCCCCGGCCGCCAGGTTGCCTGCGATGCGGGCGGCCGTCAGTCCGGCCGGCTCGGAGGCGAAACGGTAGGGGATGTCTAGGAAATGGTTCGCGCAGCAGCAGATGGTCCGGTCGTCGTACGAGGTCCGGACGCGGTTCGCCGCCCACGCGGAGTGCAGATGATGGAACTCCGGATATGCCGCGCCCAGCGACCGGCTCGACTCCATCCGGATGACGTCTATGGCGGGGTCGAAGCGCCACGTGGAAACCGCGACGTGCTCGCCGAACTCGCGCGCGGTGTCGTGCATCAACTGTGCGGTCTCGTGCACCTTGCGCTCTCGGAAGCGGTAGTAGTCGTCCAGGTTAGGCGTGCCCGGCTCCTCGGAGGCGGGCAGCTCCCGGCCGGTCTCCGCCCGGAAGGCCGTCCTGCAACCCTCGCACTGGCAGATGCCGTGGTAGTTGCCGCCGTAGTCCCGCGTCTGGAAGCCGAACATGTTGAAGAAGACGCCGTCGAGAGGGTAGTTGCCCAGTATCTCGCGCACGATGGCGACGCCCTGCTCGCGGCAGTAGCCGCCGTTGATGCAGGTGTGGTACTGGCCGTTGTAGTCCACGCGCCGACCGGCGGGGCTCAGGTAGAACCACTCAGGCCGCTCGTCGAGCGCGGGCTGCGGGCACTTGGACAGGTCGAGCCTGCCGATCACGCGCACGCCGGCCGCGTGTGCGCGCTCCAGGACCGCCCCGAGCAGGTCGCCCGTGAGCAGGGGATTGATCCGGTGGTACTTGATCCTGGTCGGATACCAGGCCAGGATGCCGCCGGCGTTGAACAGGAGCGCGTTGGCGCCCAGGTCACGCACCTGGCGAACCAGCTCGTCCGGGTCGAGGTTGGCGTCCGTCTCGCGCAGGTTCGTCTGGACGAGCCGGATGACCTCCGTCATCCACCATCCGGGTTTCGTAAAGTCCCTTGCTGCCATGACCTTTGCCCGACGCGACGTGGTGGCGGAACGGGGAGTCTGACTTTATGACAAGAACGGCGTTGCGTGTCAACGGCCCGGGGCGGTTGAGTGAGGGACCAGGGGCCGCGCCGCTCACGCGAAGTCGGCGTGGGGGACGATGAGGCCGAAGTCGCCCGTGCGCGCGGCTTCGAGGATCGGGCCCATGTAGCGGTCCACGTCGCCGGCCGTCATGGGGATGGGCATGGCGCGGAGCTTCGAGGCGAGGGCGGGGTCCTTCGCCGCCGCCAGCATCCGCTCCATGTGCTCGTCGCCGAATCCTTCGACCTCGTCGAGCGTCGTCGGGAAGCCTACGCTCTCGGCCAGCCTGGCCATGCCGCGCGCCACGGCCAGCCCCAGCTCCCGCGCGCAGAGCTCGTCCAGGCGCTTGCCCGCGTCGATGTAGCCGTAGTCCCGGTATATGCGGCCGGCGCGCGCGAGCTTCCCCCGGATGGCGGGCGCGAAGAAGCAGACGTAGTACGGCGTCAGGAGGGCCGTCGCCTTCCCGTGGTCCATCAGGTCGACCAACGAGAAGCTGTTCAGGTGCGGTCCGTTTGTGCTGCCGATCATGATGGCGTAGCCGCCCAGGTCCGTGCCGAGGCCGATGGCTTCGCGCAGCGGCTCGCAGCCGGGCTGCTTGACGGCGCCGGGCAGGGAGGCGACGATGAGCTCGAGCCCCGTCAGGGCGATGCCGGTGACGAGGCCGAATTGCGGGTCGTCCTCCGGCATCCCGAAGTAGACCTCCAGCAGGTGGCAGATGCCGTCGAAAGCCCCGACCATGGTGAACTCCGCCGACATCGTGACGGTCGCGCGGTAGTCGAACAGGGCCGCGGGCGGCACGACGGCCGGATCGATGAAGAGCTTCTTCTGGAACGTCCGCATGTCGGTCAGGTTCGCGTACTTGGTCAGGTGCGCGGCCGACGCGCTGGCCGTCATGACCGCGAAGAGCGGCAGAAGCTCCTTGCCTGTCTCGTGCAACCTGTCCGTCACCTTGCCGAGGCCGAAGTAGTCCTCGCACCTCCCGCCCAGCGACGCGAGCACGACGGAGCCCTTCAGCGCGTCGATCAGGCTGCCGCTGCCCAGTCCGACGACGGCCTGCGGCTTTAGCGCCGCTATCTCGTCGCGGACCCTCTCGACGTCCCCGATGGGAGAATTCGGGGCCGCCCCGAGGCATTCCTCCGAGATGTGGAGCCCCGCCCGGTCGAAGGCGTCGCACAATCCCGCCAGCATGTCGTTCTCGAGGCACGAGCGTCCCCGCACGAGCAGGAACTGCGAGCCGAGGCGGGATGCCAGTTCGCCGGCTCGCGCGATCGCGCCAGGCCCGAAGGCATAGGCGTCGCCTTTGAACTGCCCGATCAGCCCGCGCGCCGCGCGCTTCAGGTCTTGCATTTCGGTGCCGGTCCTCATCAGGCTCTGGCGGCCGGCCGGAGGCGCACCACGTTCCAGGAGGCGGGCTCAAGCGCTGCCGTCAGCCGCCCTTCGCGAACCGCAGCCCCGGCGGCCTCCGAAGGCTTGACGGCGTCCGGCTGCTCTGCCGTGTTGACGGCCTTGAGATCGTCATGGCGCATCGTCGTCCACCCGTCGACCCGAAGCGCCCCGAACGCGCGCAGCTCCACCGTCAGCTCAAGCCGGCTGTCGAGGCTGCGGTTGAGGGCGAAGACGGTCAGGCCGCCCGACTCGTCATCCAGCACCGACGCGCACGCGAGGTACGGCACTTCCTTGCGGTCGGCGACGCCGTAGCCGGGGCACCGGACGACCGGGCGGAGAACCGTCCCGCGCCCGAGGTTCGACGCGTGGGCGAACGGGTGGAAGATGCTCTGCCGCCAGGCGGGGCCGCCCTTGACCGTCATGATGGGCGCGATCACGTTCACCACCTGGGCCAGGCAGGCGATCCGGACGCGGTCGCAGTGGTTGAGCAGCGTTATCAGCATCCCGCCCACAACGAGCGCATCCTCCATCGTGTAGCAGTCTTCGAGCAGCGGCGGGGCCTCGGACCAGGGCGGGATCTCCCTGTCTGCCTTGTGGGAGTGGAACCAGACGTTCCACTCGTCGAACGAGAGCATGACGCGCTTCGCGGACCGCCTCCTGGCGGCCACGTGGTCGCAGGTGGCCGCGACCTCCTCGATGAAGTCGCCCATCTCGTCGGGCCTGGCCAGGTACCTGGGCGTGTCGTTGTCGGCGTTGCCGTAGTAGGTGTGGATGGAGACGTAGTCCACGTGATCGAAGGTCCGGTCCAGCACTTCCGCCTCCCAGGCGGCGAAAGTGGACATGCCCCGGCCGGACGAACCGCAGGCCACCAGCTCGATGGAGGGGTCGGTCCATTTCATGAGCTTCGCTGCTTCGCAGGCGACGCGCCCGTACTCGGCGGCGGTCTTGTGCCCCATCTGCCAGGGCCCGTCCATCTCGTTGCCCAGGCACCAGAGCTTGACGCCGTGCGGCTCCAGATAGCCGTTGCGGCGCCGCAGGTCGCTCCACCGCGTGCCGCCGGGGTGGTTGCAGTACTCGACCAGGTTCCGGGCGTCCTCCGGGCCGCGCGTGCCCAGGTTGACGGCGATCATCGGCTCCGTGCCGGCCTTGCGACACCAAGTGACGAACTCGTCCGTGCCGAACTGGTTCGTCTCGAGGCTGCGCCAGGCGAGGTCGAGCCGGCGCGGGCGGTCCTGCTTGGGGCCGACGCCGTCCTCCCAGTTGTAGCCCGACACGAAGTTCCCGCCCGGATAGCGCATGACGGGCATGCTCAACTCTCGGACGAGTTCGAGCACGTCCGTCCGGAAGCCGTCGGCGTCCGCGCTCGGATGGTCGGGTTCGTAGATCCCTCCGTAGACGCACCGGCCGAGGTGCTCGGCGAAGCCGCCGAACAGCCGCGGGTCGACCCGGCCAACGGCGAAGTCCCTGTCCAGGATGACGTGTGCTTCGATCATCCGTAGTCCCCCCATGTGCGAGCTGCCGGCCTATCGACCGAGCGCGCCGCCCAGCCGCTCGGCTTCCTGCACGACGGGATGTGACCTGCGGATCAACGGCTTGTGGGCGGTGGAGTTCACGGCGAGGGTGGCGATCGTCTCGATGCCCCAGTAGAACTTCAGCCGCGCCTTCATCCAGTCGGTTACGTAGTCGTAACTATGTTCGCCGCCAGCCCCATAGGTGATGCCGACCACCGCCCGGGCCCGCCGGTTCGGGTAGTTGTTCTCCAGGTTCGGGCCGAGGTAGCAGTAGAGGCGGTCGAAGAACGCCTTCATCTGCGCGGTGATGTGGTCGAGGTAGATGGGCGAGGCGAGCACCAGCACGTCCGCCTTGGGCGCCATGTCGTAGAAGCGGTACATGTCGTCCCGGGTCACGCAGGTCTGGTTCTCTTTGCAGGCGTAGCAGCTGCCGCACCCGGCGATCTGCATCGGCCCGAGCTGCAGCAGCTCGGTCTCGCATCCCGCCCCCGCCGCGCCGCGGAGCACGGCGTTGATGAGGACCGCCGTGTTGCCGTCCGTTCTTCCGCTTCCGTTCACGCCCACAACTTTCATCTTGCCGCCTCGCAGTTCATGGTGCCGCGGGTCGCGGCGGGGCTCTCGATGGCGCGCGTCATCTCCTGTTGTCGGCCGGGAGACGGCAGGGGGCCGGCCCCGGCTGGCACGGGGCTGCCTATGGGCTGCCTCTCGCCGCCAGAACGGCCACGACGATGAGGGCGATGACTCCGACGATCACCAGGCCGAGGATGATGGCCGTGGCCTGGTGGCGGCGTCGGCGGAGCGTGTCCATCAGCTCGGCTTGTTCCCTCTCCTCGGTGTCGTCTTCCTGGTAGACGACGAAATCGTCGGGTCCGAAAAGCTCTATCTCGCTGGTGCTTCGCTCCTCCTCGACCAGCATGCCGCTTTCGTCAACCGCGGACTCCGACTCTTCGTCGTCTTCGATCTTGAGCGCGGTGGCGAAGCTCAGTTCGTCCAGGACCCGGCGCAGCTCGTCCTCGTTCTCGATCCCTGCCCCTACGTCGCTGAATCCCCCTGCGGCCGGCTCCTTGCCCTCGAGGACTTGCTCGACGTCCGCAATCACGGCCTCGTAGTTCTGGTATCTTTCCTCGCGCTGCTTGGCCATCATCTTGCAGATGATGGAGGAGACGTCCCGTGGCAGGCTGGAGCGGATCTCCCGCGGAGGAACCAGTGGGGCGCTGAGGTGCTGCGCGATGACCTCCATGGCCGTATCGCCCAGGAAGGGCGGCCGCCCCGTGACCAGGTGGTAGAACGTCGCGCCCAGGGCGTAGATGTCCGAGCGCAGGTCGAGATCGGCCGCGGACTGTATCTGCTCGGGACTCATGTAGTTGGGCGTGCCGACCGTGTGCAGCTCCTGGGTCAGCTCGGCCATGCCTTTGATGCTCAGCTTCGCCAGCCCCAGGTCGGTCACCCGGATGCGGCCCGAGCTCTCTATCATGAGGTTGCTGGGCTTGACGTCGCGGTGGATCACGTCCCGAGCGGCGGCGTAGGCGAGGCCTATGGCGGCCTGGCGGACGATCTCGGCCGCCTCGCGCCAGTGCAGGCCCCTCTTGTGGTCCCGGATCTGCTGGCGGCAGCTCGGCCCGTCAACGTAGTCCATCACCATGTAATGAAAGCCGCCCTCAACGCCGCAGTCAATGACGCGCACGATGTTCGGGTGCTGCAACCAGGCGGCCATGCGGGCCTCGCGCAGGAAGCGCTCGGCGTACTGAGGCTTGCTCTCGGAAAGCCTCTTGCGCAGGACCTTTACCGCAACGGGCATGTCCAGCCCCTCGTGCTTGGCCAGGTACACGACGGCCGTTGCTCCGCGGCCGATCCTGCGCAGCACCTTGCACTTGCCGAACTTGTCCGGAACCTGCTCCGCCATGCCCCGCCTCCTGGACCCACTGATGGCATTATAGGGCAAACATGCGGCCTGAGGCAACAATCGGCTGCCATGGGGCCCGGGCCGAGTTGTTTTCCCGCGCCCCCTGTGCTATCTTCGTAGCCCGATAGTCCGCCATGCTTTGGAGCGAGAGCGGACCGACTGCCCCGATGACTGGGAGGAGGGCCATGGCTCACTTGTGCCGACGTCTGCTCGCTACGCTGGGCCTGTCCATCGTGCTGGTCAGCTCGGCGTGTTGCGTCGTCTCGCGCTCCGTGGACACGCAAGTGACGGGGGAGGCAGTGCTTACGGGCGGCCTGGGCGCCGCCCAGGAGGGCGTCACCACTCGGGACGACATCGTGCGTGCCTTCGGCGCCCCCACGCAGACGATGAAGCTTGAGGGCGGCAGCGAGGTGCTCGTCTACGTATGCGAACGACGGGACAGGGGCGACTTCACGGTGCTTCTCCTGATCCACTGGGAGACGAAAGCGACCCGCCTGGCCCGTTACTGCTTCGAGTTCAAGGACGGGTCGCTCGTGCGCTACTGGAAGGAGGATGCCCTGTGACGCACGCGGCCGCACGGTCGTCTCGGACGTAGAAGAGGATGCCTGTGCCCGAGCTGTTCAAGCGGAGCGAGTGCAACCCGCTGATCTCGACGCACGACCTCCCTTACCAGGCGAACGTCGTCTTCCCTTGCGGCGGATTCGTCCGGGAGGGCGAGCTGTGGGTCTACTACGGCGCGTGCGATTCCTCGATCTGCCTGGCGACGGCACGGATCGAGGATCTGCTGGAGGTCGTTCTGGCTGAGAGGGTCGAATGAGGACGGGCAAGGCTGCGACCATCTGGCTGCTGGCGGCGCTGCTGGCGTGTCAGGGCCCCGCGGCGCGCGCCGGGGAAGCTCGGGAGCGCCCCAGGATGAGGGACCTCATCGGCGTCTGCGGCCACTACTACTTCGACGGCCCCACCTTCGCGCCGGCGGCTCGCCACGTCCGCAACTACCACTCGCTCAACTGGGACCTGGACGTCGCGAAGCCCTATCAGGACCCACCGTATCCGTTCGCCCTCAACCGGGTCAACTGGGAGGATCTCTACGGGGGGTGGCGGCAGGCTGGCTTCGAGATAGACGCATGCATCATGATCGGCGGCTTCAAGCCGGAGGACTGGGTCTCGCCGGCCGAGAGCGCCTACGGATACGGCAAGGCATTCGCCCGGTTCTTCGGGCCGTCCGGCAAGGCGCTGGTCACCGCGGCCGAGCTGGGCAACGAGCCGGGCAAGTACTCGGACGAGCAGTACCGGACGATCGCCCATGCCCTCGCGCGCGGCCTTCGGGAGGGCGATCCGAAGCTTCGGATCGCCACGGCCTCCGTAACCGTCGGCCAGAGCGGCGATTACGCCAAAAGCGTCGCCTGCTACGACGGCTGGCTGGACCTGGTTGACATCCTGAACGTGCATACCTACGCCATCAAGGGCGAGTGGCCGAACGAGGTCCGGACCCATCCGGAAGACGCGGAGTGCGGGTTCCTGAAAGCCGTCCGGGACGTCATCGCCTGGCGGGACGGGAATGCTCCCGACAAGCAGGTCTGGGTGACCGAGTTCGGCTGGGACGCGCACGGCCCCGAAGGAGTGCCGCCGCAGCAGGGCGTGCCCATTACCGAGCGCCCATCCGAGTTCGGGCGCCTTCAGCAGGCGCAGTACCTGGCGAGGGGCTACCTGCTCTTCGCCGCTCTCGGCGTGGATCGGGCCTACATGTTCTGGTACCAGGACGAAGGCCCGGAGAAGGGATTGCATAACGCGGACGGCCTGATCTCGAAGGGCGTCAAGCAACCCGCTTTCTACGCGCAGGCTTCCCTGAAGCAGGAGCTGGGCGATTACGCGTTCGCGCGGGTGTTGGCGGCCGACCCCGGCGGCGTCTACGCCTACCTGTTCGAGGCGGACGCGGAGCGGGCCTGCGTGGCCGTCTGGAGCCCCACGCGGAACGGCGAAGAGCGGCAGTGCGGCCTCGATCTGGCGGCTTGCGGCCTGAGCGGATTCACCGTGATGCGCTGCGTGGAGCTGGCGCTTGATGCGTCGGGCGGGAAGGACGTGCCCGTCCTGGCGGATGGCGGCGCGCTCCACGTCGCGGCCACGGGCACGCCGCGCCTGATGTTCGTCCGGCAGCGGCAGGGCCCCTGAGCGGCGGCCGAGGGCGGCAACGGACGCCGCGGTGGCAATTCCGACCGTTTGCCTGCGCCGCGGCGAATATCCGCTTGCTGCCGGGCGTACAGGAGCATGAGACCGGCCATGTCGTCAGCGCCGGAGACGGGTCGGCGTGCGTTCGAGCTTGCAGGCGGTTCCGGTTAGAATAGGAGCGGAGCGCTCGCCTGTCTGCGGAGCGGATCGGTAACTCTTGGGAGGGCCCATGAATGAAGAGGGTAAGCGTTTTGTGCGTCGTTGCCGTCTTGATGGCCTCAGCCGTGGCATATGGTCAGACGCCGCCTGTGGACAGGCTGCCGGAGGGGGTGGTCGCCGTCATCGAGAGCCCCAACCTGACGCTCCTTGAACAGGGCCTGGCAGGTTTCGTGCAGCAGGTCTCGCCTGAGACGCTTGTCCCGCCAATAGGCATGATGCTGGTCGCCCAGGCGCTCAAGACCGGAGATCCTCTCAGCGTGGACATGCAGCAGCCCTTCCGGGTGGTTGTGCTCGCGCCGCCGCGCCATACGAGTCCGGTTCTTGTCTGCAGCGTCCCCGACGCCGGCCGGTACCTGAGCAGCCTGGAGGGCACGATGCTGCAGAAGCAAGCAGATGAGGGTAACGTACACATCTATGCCGACGGGGGCCAGCAGTTCGTCGTGGGAACGGCGGGCACCCAGGTCGCCGTCTCGAACGATGTTGAGGCCGTCAAGACCGTGGTCGGCCTCATCGAGGGCGGCAGCTTGCCGGCCGGGCCCCTGTTTGAGGACTGCGACCTGGGCGCGGCGGTCCGCGTGAAGAAGCTGCTCGACGCCCTCGACGCGATGGGGCAGAACCCCTTCGAGCAGGTGCGTCAGAATCTGCCTTCCCCGGACTCGATGGCCCCTGGCGTAGGCATGAACGCACAGCAGGGAATGAAGATGCTCAAGGCCGAGCTGGACGCGGCCGAGGCGATCGCCGGGCAGGTGGACGCTCTGAACCTCGCCATCGCGTTGAAGCCGGACGCCATCGTCGTGACGTCCTACATGCGTCCCGTGGCCGGAAGCGGCCTCGCCAACTACGTGGCCAGCGTTCCGGAGGGCGATCTGGAGCTTCTGCGTTACGTGCCCGCCGATTCCGTTGCCGTCGTGGGCTTGAAGATCGGGGACCTGGGGCCGTTCATGAACTGGTACGCCGGCTTCATGGAGGCCACCATGCCGACGGCGGGCGAGGGAACTCCGATGCCGGCGTTCGTGGATCTCATGCGAAAGAGCGCTTCACTGATGGGGCACGAACTGGCTCTGGGCTTCGCCATCGGCGAACAGGGCCATCTGAGAGTCGTTGAGGCGGCCGCCATCACCGATCCTGCCGCGATGCAGGAGTTCGTCCAGCAGGCCGTGCAGCAGATGCCGGGCCTGATGGCCCGCTACGAGCAGATGGGCATGAAGATGTCGTTCAACGTCACGCCGAACGCACTCTCCTACGGCGGCCATGACTTGACCGAGCTCGACTTCGGCATACAGTTCGTGCCCGTCGCGGGGATGCCCGGCGGCGAACAGATGGCCGCCATGCAGCAGAAGATGATCGAGCTCATGTATGGTCCGGAGATGAAAGGTTACTGGACCTACCTGGACGGCAATCTGGTCTACGTGCAGGGCGACGGGGCGCTGGACTGCCTGAAGCAGGTCATAGACGGCGCCATCCGGCCGGCGGCCGGCTCCGACCGGCTCGCTGAGGCGACGATGGGCATGCCGTCCGGTCCGAGGAGTGTCGCCTACTTCTCGCTCAGCGATTTCGCCAATTGGATGGTCAAGGTCGTGCAGGCCGTGGTCGCGCAGCAGGCCGGACAGGTGCCGCCGCAGCTGGCCGCCATGAAGTTCGATGCCGGCCCGGCAATCGGCGGCGCCAGCTGGGTCGCCGACGGCGTCGTTCGGAAGCAGTGCCGTATCCCCGTCGCCGCCGTGCGGCCCATCGTGGCCGGGATACAGAAGGCTGTCGCGACGCCGGCGCCGGTGCCGGCGCCGGCGGCGGTCGAGCAGACTCCGTGACATCGCGGCTGATCATCGTGCCCGCCCGGCGGCCCGCGACGCTGCCGGGCGGGCTGCACTTCGCCCACTTGCATCGCACTCAGGGGGCCTCTCGGATGGGGACGCTACCTCCCAGGGCAGGGCGCTGTCTGGCGGCGCTGCTGGCGGTCGGTGCGGTCCTGTGCCTTGCGTCCTGCGGGCGGAAGGACGAGGGAAGGCCGACCGCTGACGTCTCTGTGCTGCCCCGCGAGCAGACGCTCTACGTCGCCGGCCTGCAATGGGGGTCGCCTTCGACCTTCAGCCCCATCTCCGCCGATCCCGACTGGCCCGTGGGCGAGGCGCACCGCGAGCTCATCTACGAGACGCTGTTCGCCTACAACATGGTGACGGGCGAGCTGGAGCCGCTGCTGGCCGAGAGCTACAGATGGGTCGACGATCTGACCCTCGAGGTTGCGCTGCAGAAGGAGGCCCGGTGGCAGAATGGCGAGCCGTTCACGGCCGCCGACGTCGTCTACACCTACGAGCTCGCGCGCCGGTACGAGCTTCCGTACAGTGCGTTCTGGGATTACTTCAGCGAGGTGACCGCCTCCGACGAGCACACCGTGACGCTGAAGCTCATTCCGGAGCGGCCCAACCGCCTGATGGCGCTGGAGTACCTCTGCCACACCAACATGCTGCCGCGCTCGGTGTTCAGCGCGAAGGAAGCGGAGTTCGGCGGCGACGCGACCAGGCTGCGCCAGTGGACGAACGAAGATCCCGTCGGCACGGGGCCGTACCGGCTCCACGACTTCTCGCCGGAGAGGATCGTCATCAAGCGGTTCGACGGCTACTGGGGCAAGGAGATATGGGGCGTGCCCGCGCCGACCTACATCGTGCACGTCATCTACAAGGGCAACGAATCCGGGAACCTGGCCTTGGAGAGAGGTGACGTGGACCTCTCGCAGCAGTTCGTCCCCCAGATATGGAAGATGTGGGAGGGGGGCAAGCCGGTCGGCACGTGGCTGAGGCAGCCCCCTTACTTCTACGTGAGCGGCTCGATGCCGTCCCTGATCTTCAACCTGCACCGCAAGCCCCTGGACGATCCGGCGTTCCGCAGGGCGTTCGCCCACGCGGTCAACTACGGGAAGGTCGCCGAGCTGGCCATGACGCGCTACTCGCCCACCATGGTCCCGGGGCTGATCAGCAAGTTCGGGCGCGAGGGCGAGTGCTTCGACGAGGACCTGGCGCGGGAGCAGGGCTGGCGCTACGACCCGGACGAGGCCCAGCGGATACTGCTGAAGGCCGGCTACTCCCGGGGCACGGACGGCCGATGGCTGATGCCCGACGGCTCGCCGATCCAGGCGCTCAAGATGGAATGCCCGCACGGATGGACCGACTGGATGAGCTCGCTGGACATCGTGTCCGCCAACCTCCAGCAGATCGGGCTGGAGGTCCGGGCCGAGTTCCCCGAGTATCCGCCCTTCTACGACCGGCTCCAGCAGGGCGACTTCGACATGGTGATGTACAACCCGGCCGGTTCCTACTCGCCCGCGCAGCCCTGGCTGAAGTTCCGCAACGTGATGTCCTCGCGCGGTGTCCCGGCGGTCGGGCAGGGCCCGGCGTTCTGGAACTGGGGGAGGTATGAGAACGAGGAGGCGGAGCCGCTCCTTGCCCGCGCGGCCGCCGTGGCCGACGAGGCCGAACGCAAGCGCCTCTACCGCGAGCTGAACGCCATCTTCATGCGGGACATCCCCGTCCTGCCGCTGGAGTATCGGCCGTTCCTGTTCTACGAGTTCAACACCGCCCACTGGCGCAACTTCCCCACGGCGGACGATCCCTACGCCCCGCCCCAGATATGCACGGACGGCGCAGGCGTCAGGGCCCTCTACCGGATAACGCCCGTCCGGCAGCCATAGGCCGGGGGCGGCGCGTTCCTACCATCCTGCGTCGGAACCCGGTAGAATGTCATCCGCCCGAGCGGATCTGCCTTGCGGGGCCGGCGCTCCTTCGGAAGATTGTCCTGCGAACCTTCAGCCCGGATATCGGCATTGCGGCGGTTTGCGTCCTACATCGGCAAGCGCTTCGGCTGGTACCTGCTCACCTTCGTGTTCGCGCTGGTGCTGAACTTCTACCTGCCGCGCCTGGTGCCGGGCGACCCCATCAGCCAGATCGTCTCGCAGATCGCAGTCGGCGGCGTCGAAAGCGAGACGATGCGAAAGCTGTACGACACGTACGTCCAGGAGTTCGGGCTGGACAAGTCGCTGCCGGCGCAGTTCCTCAACTACCTCGGCATGTTGCTGAAGGGCAACCTGGGCACGTCCTTCAGCCAGTACCCCAAGCCCGTGCGCGACATCCTGGCCGAGGCCCTGCCGTGGTCCTTCGCGCTGCAACTGCCCGCCCTCGTCGTGGGATGGATCGTGGGCAACGTCCTGGGCGCCATAGCCGCATACCGCAAGCGCGTCTTCGATCACGTGCTCTTTCCGCTGTCGCTCTTCTTGAACTCGATACCACACTACGCCCTCGGCATCCTGCTGCTGTACTTCGTGGCCGTGGCTCTGGAGTGGTTCCCCGTCGCCGGCGGCTATGACCAGGCCCTGACCGTCTCCTTCTCGGCGCGGTTCATCGGCAGCGCGGCCTATCATTACATCCTGCCGTTCGCGTCGATCGTCCTGGTCACGGTGGGGGGCCAGGCCATCGGCATGCGCGAGATGTCCATCTACGAGCTGAACAGCGACTACGTGCTCTACTGCCGGAGCCTGGGCCTGGGCAGCGGCAGGATCATCCGGTACGTGTTCAAGAACGCCGTGCTGCCGCAGATCACGGGCTTCGCCAGCTCGCTCGGCATGGTCGTGGGCGGATCGCTCGTGACCGAGATCGTCTTCTCTTACCCCGGGATCGGGCAGTTGCTGTTTACGGCCATCCGCCAGTCGGACTACCCCTTGATCCAGGGATGCACGTTGCTCATCACGCTCGCCGTGCTCGGGGCGAACTTCCTGATGGACATCTCTTACGGCCTGATCGACCCGCGGATACGGGCCGCCGAGATGGAGGAGGCCGCCGCATGATCGAGCTGATCAAGAGGGTGTTGACGTCGCCGAAGGCGCGCTCCGGGTGCGTCGTCTTCGCCTTCGTGCTGGCCTTCGGCCTGGTCGGTCCGCTCTGCCTCGAGGCCAAACCGACGGACATGGTGGGGGAGCTCTACGAGACGCCCTCGATGGAGCGCTGGCTCGGCACGGATAACTTCGGCAGGGACGTCTTCACGCAGCTCGCCTACGGCACGCGCACTTCCCTGGCGGTGGGACTGCTGGCCGGCCTGATCGCCACCCTGATCGGCACCGCAATGGGATCCGTGGCCGGCTACAAGGGCGGCCTGCCCGACGCCGTGCTGAACTCCGTGACGAACCTGTTCCTCGTCATACCGCCGTTCGTGGTGCTGATACTGCTGTCCATCAGCCTCAGGACCAGGAGCGTGGCCGTGCTGGCCGTCATCATCGGTGTGACGAGCTGGCCGTGGGTCTCGCGTTCGGTCCGCGCGCAGGTCTACAGCCTGAAGACGCGGCGCCACGTGGACATCGCGCGGATCAGCGGATTCGGCACGCCTGCCATCATCGTGCGGGAGATCCTGCCCTACATACTGTCCTACATCGTCATGGCGTTCGTGCTTCAGGTGGCCTCGGGCATCCTGACCGAGGCGACCCTGAGCATGTTGAGGCTCGGGCCGTATGACGCGGTCTCGCTGGGCACGATGATGTCCTGGGCGCTGATGTTCGAGGCCGTGCGAGCGCACGCCTGGTGGGCCTTCATCCCGCCCGTGCTGCTGATCGCCGTCATCACCTTCTCGCTCAAGTACATCAACAGCGGCATGGACGAGGTATTCAACCCGCGCCTGCGCCGCACGTGAGGCATCAGCCGAACCTAACACCTATCACCTATCACCTATCACCTAGAACCTAGAACCTATCACCTCCAGAGGTAAGGCGCCGTGCAGGAAGTGCTGAGGGCAGAGGACGTTCGGGCCTACTACCGGACCCGCTCCGGCGGCGAAGTGCGGGCCGTTGACGGCGTCTCGCTGACGCTGACGGAGGGGGAAGCGGTCGGCATCGCCGGGGAGTCCGGCTGCGGCAAGTCCACCCTCGCGCGCGCCCTGAGCGGGCTGTTCGACCCGCCCCTCTATCGGGTCGGGGGCGAGGTCCTGATCGAAGGCGATGACCTTTACGCCATGACGCCCAGGGCCCTGCGCACCGAGGCGCTCGGCAGGCGCATATCCTACGTGCCGCAGAGCGCGATGAACGCGCTCAACCCGACGCGCAAAGTCGGCAAGTTCGTGCGCGACGTGATGCGCACGCATTACCCCGGCATGGACGGCGGCGCCGTCCTGGGCCGCGCCCGCGAGCGCCTGCGCTCCCTCTCGCTGCCCGACCGCGTGCTGGACAGCTATCCCTTCGCGCTGAGCGGCGGAATGCAGCAGCGGACCGTCATCATGATCTCCAGCATCCTGGACCCCGCGGTGCTTATCGCCGACGAGCCGACCTCCGCCCTGGACGTCAGCACGCAGAAGGCGCTCGTGCGCATGCTGCGGGACCTTGTGCAGCGGCGCATCGCGCGCAGCCTGATCTTCATCACGCATGACATCGTCACGCTGCGCCATGTCTGCGACCGCATCGCCGTCATGTACGCGGGGGAGTTCGTAGAGGTCGGCTCTACGGAGCAGATCGTGTTCGATCCGGTGCACCCGTACACGCAGGCGCTGCTGGGCTCCGTGCTGGTGCCTGAGCCGGGCGTGCGCCGGCGCAGGCTGCCCACCATCCCCGGCCGTCCCCCGGACCTGTCCGACTTGCCGCCGGGGTGCCGTTTCGGCCCGCGCTGCACTGCGCACGACGACGTCTGCCGCCGGCAGCACGGACAACTCGAGATGGTGAAAGGCAGGCTGGTCAGATGCCCGCGCGCGGCCGCGGCGCCGCGACCGGGACCTGACACCTAGCATTCGGCGCCTGGGCGCGCCATCGTCGCGACCATGAATGAGACCGGGAACAAGGCAAGCGCCTCGACCGAAGGACCCGTCATCCGGGTCGAGGGCGTCAGCCGGACCTTCGGCGGCGGCCGCCACAAGGTCACGGCCGTGGACGGCGTCCGGCTCGACCTGCCGCCGAACACCATCGCCTCGATCGTCGGCGAGAGCGGCAGCGGCAAGACCACGCTCGCCCGCATGATGCTGGGCCTCCTGCCGCCGACGTCGGGCGCCGTGCTCTACCGCGGCGCGGACATCTCGACGTTCGACTCGCGCGCCCGGCTCGACTACTGGCGCCATGTACAGGGCATCTTCCAGGATCCCTACTCGTCGTTCAACCAGTTCTTCCGCGTCCGCAAGATACTCAACGACGCGTTCAGACTGTGGCCGGCGCGCCCGGCACGGCGGGAACGCGGCCGCCGGATCGAGGAGGCGCTTGACTTGGTCAACCTGAAGGCCGAAGAGGTCCTGCGGCGCTACCCGTTCGAACTGAGCGGCGGACAGGCGCAGCGCCTGATGATCGCCCGCATATTCCTCATCAACCCGGCCGTGCTGATAGCGGACGAACCCACCTCGATGATCGACGCGTGCAGCCGGGCCAGCATCCTGGAAGCCCTGATGCGCCTGCGCCAGGAGCAGGGAACGTCCATCCTGTTCGTCACGCATGACATGGGGCTGGCCTACTACGTCTCCAGCACGCTCTACATCATGTCGAAGGGGCGGATCGTCGAGAGCGGGCCCGTCGAGACGGTGATGGAGAGCCCCCGGCACGAGTACACGCGCCGTCTGCTGGCGGACGTGCCCCGACTGCACGAAGAATGGCTGTGAGGCGCGAGTGAATGGAGACACTGCATGCCCAACCCGGGGTCCGGCCGTCTGCGCCGGCTGGATGTCACCATCGCTCAGTATGATGTTCCGGATCTCGTTCGGGAGCCCGTCCCCTTCAGCGCGCCGACGGGGTGAGCCCGAGCGGCCGGCATCCTGGCACAGGAGGAAAGACGATGTCGAAGAACGTGGCACGGTTGGCCGTCATCGGTTGTGGGAGCTTCGCGCGTTCGCGCCTCTATCCCAGCATTCGGCTGGCCGGCAACATCCGGCTGGTCGGCGTCTGCGACCTGGTCGAGGAGCGCGCCACTGAGGCCGCCAAGGCATTCGGCGCCGACGCCTACTACACGGACATGGACGCGATGCTCGACGCCGTGGAGCCGGACGGCGTCTGCGTGATCGGCCCTGCGCCGATGCAGTATGAGCTGGGGATGCGCGTGCTGGAGCGGGGCCTGCACCTCTACACGGAGAAGCCCTGCGCCAACACCTCGCGCCAGGCGGAAGAGCTGGCCGAGGCGGCGCGGAGCCGCGGGCTGATCGCGGCGTGCGCCTTCATGAAGCGCCACAGCGCGCCCTTCCGCGCGGCGCGTTCGCTGATCGAGCGCGAGGAGTTCGGCCCCGTCCGCATGATCGAGATCCGCTTCACTCAAGGCCCGTATGCCGCCATCTGGGGGATCAAGAGCCCGATGCGCTCCTCGCTTGTCGGGCAGTTCGTGCACCTGTTCGACCTGACCAGGTTCCTGGCCGGGGACGTGCGCTCTGTCACGGCGAAGCTCTATGAAGCCGAGCCCGGAAGCGACTACGGCGCCTTCGCGGTGATCCTGACGCTGGCCGACGGCGGCCTCGGCCTGATGGACCTGAACATGCTCGAGTCCGACACCTGGCACTTCAACGAGTACGTCCGCGTCTCCGGCTTCCAGCATTGGCTCGACGTGGAAGACATGCTGCACCTGCGCTATCATCCGCTCAAGGGCTGGACCGAGCAGGCCGGCCTGAAGAACCAGACGTTCACCTGGCAACCGTCCCTTGACCTGGAGGTGCAGATGCTGGACCGCGCCGGCTACGTCGGGGAGATACGTGACTTCGCCGATTGCTGTCTGACGCGACGTGCGCCGACGGCGACGAGCCAGGACTGCGCAGAGGCGCTGAAGATCGGCGAGGCCATCTGGGCCAGCGTCCAGGGCGGCGGCAGGGAGGTTGTGGTGGGCGATGCCCCGGCCGAGGCGTAGGCGCGGGCACGCACGTGTCGTTTGGGCCCAATGAGGAGCTTTCCAGAACCACAGGAGGAGTCGGCCATGATCAAGGTGGCCATCGTCCGCGGCGCGAAGGCCTATCACGGCCGCGCCTTTGCAGGCATCATCAACCGTTACGACGCAAAGCTCTACGCGGAGCGCAAGTGGCCAGCCTTCCCGTCGGCCCTCGCAGACCGCGCCCGTGTCACTCACGTCTGTGACCCCGACCGGGCCGCCGCTGAGCAACTGGCCGCGGCCGCCCGCATCGACCACGTCGTGGACCGGCCGGAGGACGCCATCGGGCAGGTCGACGGCGTCCTCATTGCCGACGACGGCACGCTTGCCCACCAGCAGGCCGCGATTCCCTTCCTGGAGGCCGGGGTCCCGACCTTCATCGACAAGCCGCTTTCGACGGACCCGGCTGAGGCGCGGCAGATCGTCGAACTGGCGCGAGCGCATGGCGCGCCGTTCTTCTCCGCTTCCGCGCTGCGCTTCGCGAAGGAGCTGGGCGATCCGAAGGCGCTCGCGGAGCAGGTCGGCGACATCACGTCCGTCTGCGGCGTGGGGGTGAACGAGCTGATCTACTACGGCATCCATCCGCTGGAGGCGATGGTGACGCTGATGGGCGCGGGCATCGAGTCCGTGCGGAACGTGGGTCGGCCGGGCGAGGCCATCGTCCGCGTCCGCTTCAGAGACGGGCGTCAGGGAGTGCTGATCGTCTACGAGAAGGGCTTCGCCTACACGCTCGAGCTGACGGTTCACGGTACGAAAGGGCACGTCCGCATCCCCGTCGCGGACAGCGCCGCTTTCTACACCAACATGCTGTCGGCCTTCCTGGACATGGTTCAGACGGGCCAGCCGCCCGTGCAGCCCGGGGAGACGCTGGACATCATCGAGGCGCTTGCGCTGGCGAAGGAATCCGTCGCCGAGGGCGGCGTCGAGAAGCGGCTGGGGCGCTGAGCGCCCGGCTCTCCGGCGCCAGGGCACTGCGCGCAATGGGGCGCGCCTTACTCATGTGCGCGCTGCAACGCCTCGAGGAGCAACGACCATGAAGCGGGGGATCCTGCTTGCCCTCTTGCTCGGGGCTGTCGGCACCATGATGATGTCTGCGACGGCCGGGGCGGACCTGCTGGGCAGTCGGCCGCCGGGTCGCACGGTCTACGCATGGTTCCCGAAGGACTTCAACAACTGGAACACCGCCGCCATCGACTGGACGGCGCTGACTCACATCTGCTACCGGTCGGTGATCCTTCAGGCGGATGGCACGCTCAGTGAACCCGTGGCGCGCGCAGACGTCAGGAAGCTCGTGCTGGAGGCGCACTCGAACGGCGTGAAGGTGGCCGTGCTGGTCTGGGGCACCACGCCCGAAGGCAGCTCGCAATACCTGGCCCACCACCGGGACCGGGCTGTGGAGTCGCTGCTCGACTATGTGAAGGCCAACGACCTGGACGGGATCAACCTGGACGACGAGACCTGGCGCGAGATCAACACGGAGACGCAAGGCTCCAACCGGGAGCTGATCACGCAGTTCTTCAAGCGTCTGCGAAAGGCGTTCGACGACGTGCGCCCCGGCTGCCACATCACGTGGGCCTCGCCGCCGGTCGTCGCCACGCAGGACCGGTGGGGGGAGTGCTGGGTGGATTACAGGGCCGTCGCGGACCTCGTCGACGCCTTTGCCATCATGAGCTACTGCATGAATCCCCCGACCATTGGCTGGACCACCGGTGCCCAGCCCGTCCGGGGCGGCGGCAAGGTCTCCGGACACGCCCGGGACTACGCCACTTGCATCGAGGATTACCTGCGGGCCACGGGCGGAAGGAACGATAAGCTCCTGCTCGGAATAGCCAACGACCGCGGCGGCACGGAGTGGACCTGCCGGACGGACCAGGCGTTCTCCCCCATCATCGGCGAGCCCCGCAGGCTGACCCCTCAGGAGGCCCGCGCAAACGCAGGGGAACACGGCAGGCTCTTCCACCCCGAGCAGCAGGTCCCCTGGTACCGGTACGAGCAGGGCGATCACTGGGTGCAGGGCTGGTATGAGGATGATGAGTCCCTGGCTGCAAAGCTCGAATTGGCTGAATCCGACGATCTCCAGGGCATCTGCATCTGGGTCCTGGACGGGGCTGCGGAGCCCCCTTCGACGTTCGAGCTCATCCGCCGGCACCTGCATGACAGCGGCAACGTGCGAAGTGACGCAACGGGAGGATGACCTTCTGCCTCCCGGCAGTGGGTCCCGGTCGGCGGAGGCGCGAAGGAAAGGCCTTGACGCCGGGCGCAACAATGGGCTATTATTCCCCCTTCGCGCGGGGCTGACGGCTCGCGGCGGTTTGGCCTTCCGGATCCGCCGGGCGCTGGAACTCCACAGCTTCGGCAACAGGGAACATGGCTCTCTGAAGGAGGCATTCGCATGCGGTGGAGACTGGCTGTAATGCTGGGAGTCCTGGCTCTGTTCGCGCTGGTGGGGCCGGTCGCGGCGGATGATATGCCGACGATGGGCGCGGCGTCGTGGTCGTCGGCCGTTTTGGGCGCTGAGAGCTGGTACGCGGGAGCGCTTCCCCCACCCGGGATGTACCTGCTCAACTACATGCTTTACTACTCGGCGCATGAGCTAAAGGGGGAGCACGGGGGGCACGTGAGCGCCTTCCCGTTGACGGATTTCGAGGCCAGGGTCGTCGCCGACTGCATCCGTCCGCTTTACGTCTCCGACAAGACCATACTCGGCGCGAATCCGGCCTGGCACGTGATCATTCCCGTGATGACCATGCGGCAGAGGACGGACTACTGGAGTGACGTCACGGAGGGTCTGGGGGACGTCTATGTCAGCCCGCTGATCCTCGGGTGGCACACCCCGCCATGGCATTACGTCGCCGGGCTGGACGTTATCACGCCGACCGGCCATTACAGCCGCGGCATCACGACCGTCGGCCACAACCACTGGACCTTCGAGCCGGCCTTCGCCATCAGCTACATCGGCCAGAGCGGGTTCTCGGCGTCGACGAAGCTGATGTACGACTTCCACACCGAAGACCATACGGCCAACTACAAAGAGGGTGAGCAGTTTCACCTGGACTACAACGTTGGCTATGGCTTCGGCGAGAACGGGCAGTGGAAAGCCGGCCTCTGCGGCTACTTCCTGCAGAGCATGGAAGAGGACGAGCTCCATGGGCACCGGCTTGACGGCTCTGAGGAGGGAGTAGCCGCCATCGGGCCCACGGTCTCCTACCAGGCGGGGAAACTGAACGTCGAGGTCAAGGTCCAGAGGGAATTCGACGCGGAGAACAGGCCGGAAGGCACAGCGGCCTGGCTCAAGTTGATATACCCCTTCTGAGCTCCGGCCTCACCCCCGACGGACGGGCTACACGGGCTGCTTGGTGCCGAGCGCGCCAGGCAGCCTTTCTTTTTTGCATGCTGTGCGGGGCCCGCGCGCCGCCGCAGGCGGGTCCTGTCGAGCGGCGTCCCCGTGCCCCAAGGGCGCCGGCAGTCCGCCGGACCGGCTGCTTGCTCGACTGAGCGGCCTGTCCTTGACTCATTCCAAGCGCGGGATATACTCGCCGGTATCATCGGGCGTTCTGCGAATTCCGCACGGGACGCGTGCTTCCCGGGCAGCGTCGCCAGAGTGACAAGGTCGCCGGATCAACCGCCGCCCCCGATGGCGCCGCAGGACCCGTCCGAGTCAAGCGGTCCGGCCGGGGCGGGAGCGCGTCCGGCTCAGGCAGGCAGGGATGTGCGATGCGCCACAACCTTCGCAGGATCAGGATATCCACGGTCATCGCCGGCGTCCTGGCCTTCAATGGCTTCGTTAACCTGGCGACCGGCCTGGCGCCGGTCTTCGGGCTCTCCTTCCGCGTCGCGGAAGTGCCGGAGTATCTGAAGATCACCCCTGCGCAGCGCACGAGCGGGATGCTGTCCGTCTTCCTGGGCATCGTGCTGATTGTGCTCGGCAAGGGCCTGTATGAGCGCCGCAGACGCTCCTGGATCGCTGCGCTGGTCGTGTTGGTCCTCCTGATGGCCAATAACCTCTACCGGGCCAGGACGCCGTACACGGCGGTCCTTTCGGGCGCTTTGCTCGTCGGCCTGCTCGCGTTCCGCAAGCACTTCAGCATCCGCTCGGAGGCGCGCGTGGCCTACGGGCAGGTCGTCGCCCTGGCCAGCGTCGTGTTCGCTCTCGGCTACGGCATCGTCGGCACGTATCTGCTGCGGGCCGAGTTCACCGGCGTTCGGACGTGGACGGACTCGGCCTACTTCACGTTCGTCACCTACAGCACGCTCGGCTACGGCGACATACTGCCCCGGACCGACAACGCGAAGCTCTTCACCGTGTCCATGGTCGCGATGGGCCTGACTTCCTTCATCACGGCCTTCAGCGTGCTGCTCGGGCCGGCCCTTGAACGACGCATGAAAGGAGTGCTGAGGATAATGAGCAGGCTTCAGAGCTTCACCGATCACGTCATCATCTGCGGCTACAGCAGCGTGGCCGAGAGCGCCATTGATGAGCTGCAGGAAAGGGGCGTACCCTACGTCGTTATTGAGGACAGGGAAGATCTCGTCCTCTCCCTCCGGGGCAAGGGCCACGAGGTCTTCCAGGGCAACGCCGCCCGCAAGGAGGTCCTGGAGGAGGCCAATCTGAGCCAGGCCCGGGCCCTCATTGCCGTCCGCGACAGCGATTCGGAGAACCTTCTGATCGCCATCACGGCCGTGCAGTGCCGGGAAGCCTCTAAGGGCAGTCGCTGCCGCGTGATCGTGCGCGTGGAGGACGAGGAGAACGTCCGAAAGGCCGAACGGATCGGCGCCGACGAGGTCATCTCCCCGTCGACGATGGCTGGCCGTCTCATGGCCGTCAAGGCCCTGGAAGCGGACTGACGGACGCCGCCGACCGGCGGACCTGCACCGTTCGCCTGCGCCGGCGCTGCTCCTCTCAACGGGTCAGAAAGGAGGCGCGCAGATGGCCAGACTGTTCAGAGGGCGCGCACGCAAGCTCGGCCTGCCGCCGGGAACTCCCGTCCACGTGGGGGAGAGGAGGGCTGACAAGGCCCTTATCACCGTGATCGACTACAACGAGACGGAGCTGGTTGAGAAGGAACTCGAGTCAGTCGAGGAGTGTGCCACGTTCAAAGCCAGGCCCACGGTGACGTGGATCAACGTGGACGGAGTCCACGACATCAGCATCATTGAGAGCATCGGCGAGCAGTTCGGCGTGCATCCCCTGGTGCTGGAAGACATTGCCAGTACCGGACAGCGGCCGAAGATGGAGGAGTACGACGACCATCTGTTCCTCGTGCTCAGGATGCTCTCGTACAGTGCGCGGACCGAGAAAGTCGAGGCCGAACAGGTCAGCATAATCCTGGGCGGCAACCTTGTCATCTCTTTCCAGGAACGGCGGGGCGATGTCTTCGATCCCGTCAGGGAAAGGATCCGAGCCGCCAAGGGCCGCATACGAAAGATGGGGTCTGACTACCTTGTTTACTCGCTCATGGACGCGATAGTCGACAACTACTTCGTGATCTGCGAAAAGCTGGGCGAGAAGATAGAGCCGGTACAGGAAACACTGGTGGGCGATCCATCTCCCGGGGTGCTTCACAGGGTCCACGTCCTCAAAGGCGAAGTCCTGTCCCTGCGCAAGTCCGTCTGGCCCCTCAGGGAGGTCATCAGCGGACTGGAGAGGGCCGAGGTGCCCTTCTTCCAGAAGGAGACGCGCCTCTACCTGAGGGACGTCTACGACCACACCATCCAGGTCATAGACGCCATAGAGATGTACCGCGACATGATCGCCGGAATGGTCGACCTCTACCTGTCCAGCGTCAGCAACAGGATGAATGAGGTCATGAAGGTCTTGACGATCATCGCGACCATCTTCATCCCCTTGACCTTCGTCGCCGGCGTCTACGGGATGAACTTCGCCCACATGCCCGAGCTCGGCTGGCGGTGGGGATACCCGGCCGTCCTGGTCCTCATGCTTGCCATCGCTGTTGGGATGCTGCTCCACTTCCGCAGGAGAGGGTGGATCTGAGGGCGCCCACGCAAGTCGCTCCAGGCCCGGCGCGTGGACCCCGACATTGGGGGACTCAAGCCGGAGATCCTGCAAATGCCGGCCGACGTGTTCCTGCTGCTGACCGCGCCGCGCTACAGGCAATCGCCGTGCTTCCGGTACAGGCCGCGGAACTGGTGGTAGGTGAGGCCGAGGATGTCGGCCGCCTTCTTCTGGTTGAACCTGGCCTTCTCGAGCGCGCCCTTTAGCAGGCGGGCTTCGAGTTCGCGCATGGCCTCTCTGAAGGGCTTACTGCCTACTGGCTCCGGCTCGGCTGGCGGCGCCGGCGTGGGACGCGTCGGCGGCTTCTCGGCCGCGGAGGGCCGCCCGAACGGGGACTGAAAGGGGTCGAACTCGATCTTCGTAATCACGGCCGAATCGGCTCGGAAGACCGCGCGCTCCACGACGTTCTTTAGCTCGCGTACGTTGCCCGGCCAGGCATGGGCCTCCAGCGCGGCGACGGCCTCGTCGCTGAACTGTGGCACGTCCGCCCTTCCCAGCTCCAGCGCCATCCGCGCGGCGAACCGGGTGGCCAACAGCAGGACGTCGCCTTCCCGTTCCCGCAGCGGGGGCACCAAGAGCACCTCGAAGGAGAGCCTGTCGAGCAGGTCCTGCTTGAAGCTGCCCTCAGAGGCGAGCGCAGCCAGGTCCGCGTTGGTCGCGCCGATGATGCGCACGTCGACCTGAACGCTCTCGGCGCTGCCGACGCGCTCGAAGGTGCCGTACTCGACGACGCGCAGGATCTTCTCCTGAACCTCCAGCGGTATGTTGGCAATCTCGTCCAGGAACAGGGTCCCGCTGTCGGCCGCCTCGAAACGTCCGGCCCGGCGCCCGGCAGCGCCCGTGAAGGCGCCCCCTCGTGGCCGAACAGCTCCGACTCGATCAGCGTGGGCGCGAGCGCCGCGCAGTTCAGCGCGACCAGCGGATGGCGCCATCTGCCGGACAGGTAGTGCAGGCGACGCGCGGCCAGCTCCTTGCCCGTGCCCCGCTCGCCGACGATGAGGAGAGGACGGTCCACCCTGGCCGCGCGGGACACGCCTTCCTGGAAGGCCAGGAACTCCTCCGACTCGCCCACGGCTTCTTCCACGCGCTCTCGGCCGGCGTCGGGCAAGCGCGCGGCGCTGTCTTTCATGGCGGGACTCACCCGAATTGAGCCTGATCGCCCGCGTTATAGCGAGTCGCGCCATGCAAGACGACGAGGGATCCCAAGGCCCCGAACGCTAGCTCCTTGCTTGCAAAGGACTTAGGCAGAACCCCCTTTGTCGGCACCCGGCTTGCATTAGGCCACGGCGAATAAGCAGCATCCCTTTTGCGTAAGGAGGTAGGAAGATGGGTATCTTCACCCGGATGCGTGACATCATCAGCTCCAACATCAACGCCATGCTGGACAAGGCGGAGGACCCGGAGAAGCTGGTCAAGCTGATGATCCAGGAGATTGAGGACACGCTGGTCGAGATCAAGGCGTCGTGCGCCGGCGCGATGGCCGCACAAAAGAAGGTCGAGCGCGCCGCGCAGGAGGCCCGGTCCCGCGCCGACCAGTGGGCGGAGAAAGCGGAGCTGGCCGTCTCCAAAGCGCGTGACGACCTGGGCAGGGAAGCCCTCCTGGAGAAGCGCCGCTACTGCGAGCGGGCCGACGCGCTCGAACGCGAATTCGACGAGTGCGAAGCACTGGTCGCGCAGTACCAGGACGATATAATGCAACTCGAGGATAAGCTGGCCGGTGCACGGGAGAGGCAGCGACTCCTGGTGCAGCGCCACATCCACGCGCGGCGCAAGAAGCGCGCGGAGAAGGAGATCAGGCGCGTGGAGACCTCCGACGCGCTGGTCCGCTTCGAGCAGTTCGAGAACCGCATCGAGAGGATGGAGGCGGAGGCCGACCTGGTCAACTTCAGGCGCAAGTCCGACCTGGAGCAGGAGTTCAAGCAGCTCGAAGGCGACGAGGAGATCGAGCAGGAGCTGCAGGCGCTGAAGGAATCCGTCAGCAAGAAGGCGGACTGAGACGCTCTGGTCCACCTGTGGTCGGGGAGTGAGAGATGCTGAGGTTCCTGGCAAAAGTGGTTCTTCTGCTTGCCGCGCTGTTCTTTGCCATGCTGATGATGGTGGCCGGGCTCGGCATGGTCGGGCCGATCATTGTGCCGTTTCTGCCTGCGGATGCCCACTACGTGATGTATACGGCCATCCCGCGTCTCTCTATGATCGTGGGGCCCATTGTGCTCCTGTGCTTTCTGCTGTGCCTGGTTCTCGTGGCATGGCGAGTGCTGGCGCACGAGGGGACCGGCAAGCACAGGCAAGCCGAGGCAGGCGAGAGCAGGATGATGCAGGAAGTCTACCAGGGCCTATCGCATCTGGAGGAGCGCGTCGAAGCGTTGGAGACGATACTGATCGAGCGCGCCGGGAGTGCGATCGGGAAGCCGGCGGGCCGCCTGGACTGAGCGGCCGATTGAGACGAGGGAGGACCAAACCGTGGGACTGGGCTTGCCGGAACTGACGATCCTGTTGGTGTTCGGCATCCCGCTGGCCGCCATAATCGGGTGCTTCATGCTCGGCGCGTTGAAGATACTCAAGGGCGATGCTGGTCAGCGGAGCAGGGCGCAGGATGCCGAGGAGACAAAGATGGTTCAGGCCATCTACCATCAGCTGTCGCAGATGGAGGACCGCATCGAAGCGCTCGAGGCTCTGCTCATAGATCGCATAGATCGCAAGAGAAAGGAAGGCGGGCAATGACACGCTCTCACTCCGAAAGGCGGCGCGGCGGGCTCTACCGGGCGCGCGACGGCATGATATTCGGCGTCTGCAAGGGGCTGGCCAGGTACTTCAGCTTCTCCCTCTTCTGGCTGCGCTTCATCGCCGTCGTCGTCCTGATCTGCACCGGCATCTGGCCTATCGTGGGCATCTACCTGCTGGCGGCGCTGCTGATGAAGCCGGAGCCCGTCCTGCCGTTCGAGACCGAGGCCGACGAGGAATTCTATAATTCCCTCACCAGCTCCCGCCACATGGCCTTCCAGCGGCTCAAGCGCACCTTCGATCGGCTCGACCGCCGCATCCGCCGCATGGAGGACCTGGTGACCGCCCGCGAGTACGACTGGGAACGGAGGCTGAACCAGTAGCCCCTTCCGGGGGCCCCACGGCTTGCTGGACTCGCCCCCCGCATCCCTGTATCATCACGCCTCGCCCTGGTTCACTGCTGGCCGGTCGCGGCGGCTTTAGCGAACTCCTGTCCTGACGAGGCGCTCGACGGTGGAAACCGTCCTCGGCTTTCTGGCCATCGTGTTCTGGAGCACGACGATCGGCTTCTCGCGGCGCCTCACTGAGGCGTTCGGTCCCGTGACGGCCGCCGCCTTGGTCTTCCTGGTCAGCGGCGTTCTGGGGTGCGCGGTCCTGGTCGCGGCGCGGGGGGGCGTGCGCAAGCTGCTGTCGCTGCCCCGTCCCTACCTGGTGGGCTGCGGGGCGCTGTTCGTCGTCTATGAGTTCTGCCTGTACGTGGCCATCGGCCTGGCGTCGAGCCGCCAGCAGGTGCTCGAGGTGGGGATCATCAACTACCTGTGGCCGGGGCTTACGCTGGCCTTCTCCATTCCGATCCTGAAGAGGAGAGCCCGCCCCTGGCTGGTGCCCGGGATGCTGATGGCCTTCGCGGGCGTGTTCCTTGCGGCAGCCCAGAGGGAGTCCTTCTCGTGGGCGTCATTGCCGGCAGGCGGGCGGGGCCGCTTGCTTCCGTACCTGCTGGCCTTCGTCGGTGCCATCTGCTGGGGCCTGTACTCGAACTTCAGCCGCAGGTGGGCTGCCAACGCGCAGGGCGTCGGCGTGCCCCTCTTCCTTCTTGCTACTGGCGTGGTGATGGCCCTGCTGCGCCCGGTGTTCCACGAGTCGTCTGATTGGGCACGTGAGGGCCTTCCGCTGACGGTATACGTCGTGCTGGTTTACATCGCGCTGGTGCCCGGCCTGCTGGCCTACGTGTTCTGGGACTTCGCGATGCGCAGGGGCAGGATGATCCTGGTTGCTGCCTTCTCGTATCTGACGCCGCTGTTCTCGACGCTGGTCAGCTGCCTGTACTTGCAGGTCTGGCCGGCTCGCGGCCTGTGGATCGCGTGCGGGCTGCTCGTCGGGGGCGCCTTCATCTGCAAGCTCTCGATCGAGGAGACGGAGCAGCGCGCGGCGCCGTCGGCATCTTCCTGAAGCTCGTCTGCGGGCTCAACGCCCCCCCGGGCCTATTGAGGCCGGTAATGACAGTGTTGCCGCCAACGAGGAGTTGTCATTCTGAGGCCGCCGCGGGGCGGCCGAAGAACCTTATTCTTCCCTGTGCGGCAAGGCGAGATTCTTCGTTGCGGCTTCGCCGCTCCTCAGAATGACAGCGGGCACGGGGTCGGTACACTAGCTAGGCAGTTCTCCATAGCCCAGTCCAGGCCGAACGTGTAGAGCGCTTGACTGCGTGCGCCCGCCCTCGTAGAATCCGGCGCTCCTGTCACTGAAAGCCCCTGCGTCGGAGGTCTTTACGGGAATGGCAAGAAGCCGGAACAAGAGGGGCGCTGCTGCCCCCGAGAGATTGAGCGGCATAAGGGATGCCAAGGATCGGCGTGAGGTCCTCGAGGTCTTCGTCCGCGCGTTCGCCAGTCCGGCCTGGATGGAGGAGCACATGGACCGGGGCCTGTTCAAGAGGCCGGTCTTCGACCCCCAGCATACGCGCGTCGCCGTTGCAGACGGCCGAGTCGTGAGCGCCGTCACCATGGGGCGCCGCGTGATTCGCTTCGGGCCTGTTGAGGTCCCGGCAATGACCGTCGGCCCCGTGGGAACGCACGACGCCTACCGCAAGCGGGGCTACGGCGCGGCCACGATGCACGACGCCTCCCGCTACATGCAGGAAAACGGCTACCTGGTTGCGTACCTCCAGGGCATCCCGAACTACTACTACCGGTTCGGGTACTACCCCTACATGGCGCCCGGCCACGTCAGGATTGGCAGGGACGACGCCAAGAGGGAGGCGCGCCCCGGGACGCTCAGGGCCATGACGAAGGTGGACGTGCCGGCCGTGCGCAGGCTCTATGACAGAGCCGCGGCAGGCCGCATCTGCGCTGCCGCCCGTGACAAGGACGTCTGGGACTGGCTGATGGGGCCGGGCAGGCGGACGTGGCTCTTCCGAAAGCCCCAGGTCATACTGGACGGCCGGCGCCGCCTGTGCGGCTACGTGACCGCGGGTCGCGAGACCGAGCCGGGACGGGGGGAGATAGTGGTCCGGCCGGACGAAGCGAGCTGCCGCGCCGCGCTGGGCGCGCTCGCCAGGGACGCCCGTCGCCGCGAACGGAAGGAGATCGTGCTATCCATGCCCTGGGACGACGCAATGGCCGTCTTCATCCGCCAGCATGTGGGCGGCGAGTTCAGGATGTGGAGCAACCCGACCGGCGGCGCGCTGCTGAAGGTGGTGGACTTCCCGGGCCTCATCCAGCGGTTGGAGCCCCTTCTGTCGCAGCGCTGGCGGCGCGCCAGGAGCAGCGTGCGGGGCGTGACGTTCACGCTGGCCAGTGAGATAGGCGAGGTGGGCCTCGCCCTGTCCGGCCGCAGCGTCAAGGTCGGCAAGGCTACGGGGAGACCCGTCGTCCGCATCCCGCAGAGACTGCTGTCGGGCCTTCTGACCGGCTACCACGCGGTGCGGCACGTGGCGGCGATGAAGGGCGCTTCCGTGCCGGCGGACCTGATGCCGGTGATGGAGACCCTGTTCCCCACAGGTTGGCCCTTCGTGTACTTCGGCGACAACTACTGATCCTGCTTGCTCCGTGCGGGCAGGGGCGCCGGTCGTCTGGGCCTCAGGCGGGCCGCGAAGCGTGACACGAACGTCACACGGCCGTGACGTCCGCGTGATCTGCACCGGGTAGGCTTGAGGTCCGCATCGAGGCGCTTGCTTCGTCGCGTCTGTTTCTTGCGGCGCGAGCGGTGCCGGCGTAACATCGGGCTGGTTGCTGGCTGGGAGTGGGCACGCCATGTTGAGGCTGACTGAGCTGCGCAAGGCGTTCGGCCACGTGGTCGCCCTGGACGGCGTGTCGTTCGAGGTCCGCCGCGGGGAGGTCTTCGGCCTGCTCGGCCCGAACGGCGCCGGCAAGACGACCACCGTGAACCTGGCCATCGGCCTGTTGGAGCCCGACAGCGGATCGGTCGAGCTGGACGGGAGCGGTCGGCCGTCCGATCTGGCGTCGCGTCGTCGCATGGGCATCGCGCCGCAGACGCTGGCCCTCTACGACGATATGTCCGGCGAGGCGAACCTCCGCTTCTTCGCCCGCATGTACGGCCTGTCCGGACAGAGGCTGGCCGAGCGCCTGGCGGAGATGCTCGACATGGTGGGGCTGACCGAGAGGCGGCGCGACCGCGTCTCCACCTACAGCGGCGGCATGAAGCGCCGGCTGAACCTTGCCGCGGCCTTGGTGCATGACCCCGACCTGCTCCTGCTGGACGAGCCCACGGTCGGCGTGGACCCCCAGTCGCGCAGCGCCATCCTGGACCGCATCCGCGAGCTGGCGCAGGCCGGCAAGACCGTCGTCTACTGCACGCACTACATGGAAGAGGCCCAGCGCATCTGCGACCGCGTGGCGATCCTGGACCATGGCCGCCTGCTGGCGCTGGACAGCGTGGACAACTTGATCGTCGCGCACGGCGGCAAGAGCGTCGTCCACGCCGTCTTCGCCGATAGGGAACTGCGCGTGGACACGGACGAGCCGCTGGCCGAACTGAGGCGCCTCGAGTCGCAGGGGGACCTGATCCGCTTCAGCGTGGACCGGCCCGACCTGCAATCGGTCTTCCTGGCACTGACGGGGCGTCATCTGAGGGACTGATGAAGACCATCTGGTTCATTGCCATCAAGGACATCCGCCTGCTCTTGGGAGACAAGGCGGCCGCGTTCTTCGCCATCGCCTGGCCGGTCATGATCGCCGTGTTGTTCGGGCTCATGTTCTCCGCCGGCGGATCGGACAGTTGGAGCATGCAGGTGGCCGTCGCGGACGAGGACCAGACGCCCGGCTCCCGCGCGTTCGTTCGGGACCTGGCGGAGTCGGGGGACCTGACCGTCATCGAGACCACTCGCGCCGAGGCTTCGGAGAACGTGCGCCGCGGCAAATGGACGGCTTACGTCGTGCTCCCGCCGGGCTTCGGAAAGACCCGTGACAACCCCTTCTGGAGCGAGGGCGCGCGCATGGAGATCGGGATAGACCCCTCCCGCAAGGCCGAAGCCGGCATGCTCCAGGGCGTGCTCGTGAAGCACATGTTCAGTTCCATGCAGGATCTCTGGACGGACCCCGACCGAATGCACGCCCAGATGGCCAAGGCGCGCGAACAGGTTGATCAGGCGACGGACATGGACCCGCTGGCGCGGACGGTCCTGATGCAGTTCCTGACCGCGACCGAGCAGTTCTTCGAGCAGATGCCCGAGGCCGCCGGCATGGACATGGCGGAATGGCAAGCTTTCGACATCGCGACCACGGACGTGGTCCGCGAGCAGGAGGGCCCGAGGTCCTCGTTCGAGGTCACCTTCCCTCAGGGCCTCGCCTGGGGGTTCATCTGCTGCGCGGCCATGTTCGGCATCTCGCTCGTGGGGGAGCGCATAAAGGGGACGCTCCGCCGCCTCCAGGCGGCCCCCCTCGGCAGGGCCCACATCCTGGGCGGCAAGGCGCTGGCGTGTTTCCTCACGATGTGCCTCGTCTCGGCCCTGATCCTCGGGATCGGGATCGTCGCCTTCGGCATCCGGGCCGACTCCTATCTTGTGCTGCTCATGGCCGTCCTCGCGACGTCCGTGTGCTTCGTGGGCATCATGATGGTCGTCTCCGTGCTGGGGCGCACGGAGCAGTCCGCGAACGCCTTCGCATGGCCCATCTTCATGGTCATGGCCATGACGGGGGGCGGCATGGTGCCTCTGGCCTTCATGCCGGGCTGGCTGCGGGCCGCCAGCACCTTCAGCCCGCTGAAGTGGGGCGTACTGGCGTTGGAGGGGGCGATCTGGCGGGGGTTCTCCGTGCGGGAAGTGCTGATCCCTTGCGCCATCCTGGTCGGGGCGGGCGCCCTCTGCTTCGCCATCGGCGTGCGCCTCTTCCGTTGGGAGCAGGAGGGGTGAGAAGTGCCCCTGGCCGGATCAGCTTTGCCCCTTCGCTGCCCCGCGAAGGCCGGGCGCTCAGCCCACCTTGCCTTCTTTCGGGATGAGGCAGAGGAAGGCGACCGGCTTCTTCGGTCCGGCGGTGAATGAGTGGGCCTGCCCGGCCGGGATGTAGACCACGTCCCCCGGCCGGAACGCCTCTTCGCCCCCCCGCCAGAACAGCGTTCCTTCGCCTTCGAGGACGTAGACTTCGTGCTCCCAGGGGTGTGCGTGGCGAGGCGTGCGCCCGTCTGGTTCGAGCTCGAAGCGGCGCATGTAGAAGTTGGGTGCACCGTCCTGGTCAGAGATCAACCAGCGCACGCGGCAGCCCTCAGCACCGGCTTCAGTGGCCTTCTGGGCCTTGACGTCCTCGTAGTGCACGTGTTTCATTCGCGTTCCCTTTCGGCTGACCGGTCGGCGCACTCCCCTGGCAAACGAACGTCAAGCCGCGTCCCCCTCCTATAGGGATTCTGACGTTTCGGCTGCCAGGAGTCAAACGCAATCCCGCAGCGCCGCCCTGTCCCGACGGGCCGAAGTCACTCCGTCGCTTCGAGCTGCTTGCGCAGGCGGCCGGAGCTTTCGTTCAGCCCGCCGGGCCGGTTGCGCGCCAGCCACAATTGCTCGTGCTGCCAGATGACGTGCTGGAGGCCGTGGCGCAGGGCGCCGTCGTCGCGGTGCTCCGGGTCAAGCCCGGCCAGGCCGCGTTCGGCCCCGAGGCGCGCCATCGCGATGGCGTTGCGGAGTTCCGCCTTCACGAGTTCGCCGTCCGGGGCGCGCAGGCGGACCTCGGCGAGGCGGTCCGCCAAGTCATCGAACCGCCTCACGCACTTCCTCAGGCTGACGGCCGGGACGCCTTCGAGGAGGTGTCGCGTCCCTATCTTGTTGAACAGCAGGTGGTTGAAGAGCGTGCTGTTGCCGACGTGCTTCGGGACCAGTTGGTAGACCCCACCCAGCTCCATGAGGATTGTGCCCAGCTTCTTCGCGTCGTCGTGCACGATCAGGGCGTCTATGGCTGCGGCGACGTCCGCTTCGGCGTTCGCCTTGAAGCACCAGGAGTAGGCGGCGCCTGCGCAGAAGCCGGGATAGCTGAAGGGCAGGTACTGATGGTGCCCCCCGTCTCCCCAGTCCGTTATGAGGTAGCCGATAGCGCCGTGTTTTATGCCGTTCTTGGCGGCGTTCGACAGGTTGCCCAACGCGTTCGGAGTCTGCCCGACCAGCGAGTTCCAGCTCGACGTCCCCGGGCAGACGTAGAACGTGGCGCCGGCCTCCTTGAACAGCCGGCAGCGCTTGGAGAAGGCGTGGTCCGCCGAATAGCCCCACTCCAGTGCGATCACGTCCTCCGGGATCTCCCTGATGAGCTCCGGCTCGTGCAGGATGATGTCCCCCCAGAACATCATCCTCCGGCCATGCTTGCGCACCAGGCGGTGGATGCCGAGGAGGAAGTCCAGGTAGACGCGCGTCGCTCCTCTCTCTTCGCACTTCTTCCTGCTCCAGCCCTTGCCGAGCTCCCACGTTTCGTCGCATCCCACGTTGAACAGGTCGGAGGCGAAGTTGGGCAGCATCTCCGCGTAGAGCGAGTCCAGGAACCGGAGGCTGTTCCGATTCGGTTTGAGGACCGAGCCGTATCGCGACCGCCCGCCCCAGGAGTATTCGAAGCCGTCCGGACACTCGGCCAGGTGGCGGTACTCCGGGTGGCGCAGCCAGCGCTCGAAATGGCCGAACGAGTTCAGGTTGGCCACGAGCTCTACGTAATGGTCCTTGCAGTGGGCGCCGAGCAGGAGGATGTCCTCGGCCGTCAGGGGCGAGGCGTCGTGCCAGACGGCCTCGTGCTCCGAGAAGGCGAACGTGTGTTCCGTGTAGAGCTGAAGCTGGTTGAGCTTGAGCCTGCCCATCGTCTCGACGATCGAGAACAGCGTTTCGAGCTTCGGCACCTTGCATCGGCTCACGTCAAGCATGACGCCCCGGCTCGGGAAGTCCGGCTCGTCGGCGATCTGGAAGGACGGCGGTTTGGCGCCTGTCTGCCCCAGGAGCTGCGCCAGCGTCTGCAGGCCGTAGTAGAGGCCGGCCTCGTCGGCTGCCCGCAGCGTCATGCCGAGCTTGTCGGCGGAGAGCACGTAGCCCTGGGGCAGGAGCCCGACGTCCTCAAGCTTGAGCGTCAGCAGCACCTGGCCCGCCGCGGGCTCGCCGGCCGTCACCTGCGGCGGCTTTGGGAGCAGGCGCGCCGCGTCGCGGGCGAAGGCGGCGACGTGCTTCGTCAGTCGCGCCGACACGTCCGGGCTGACCTTGATCCAGGCCCCGTGCGTGAAGTCGAGGGCCTCCTCACGGAAAGTGACCTTCTTCGGCTGCGGAAACAATGTGTAAGACATCGCGTTCCTCCCTTGCGGCTGATCCTGGCGGTGGCGCCATCATCTCACGCGTCACGCAGCCGTTCAAGCGCTTCCTTTGACCTGCTCTCCGACGCGGTGTTAGAATCCCGCCCCCAGCACCCCCAACGAGGAGAGGGGATCCTGACGATGAACGCAGACGAACGACGCAAGCTGCTGGACGAGTGCAAGGGCATCCGCGTCACCGACTGGCACGACGCCGTCGACGCGCTCGGCCTGTTCGACCGGGGCCTCATGAAGCCGGACGTACGCCCTCTGTGGCGGGACATCGAGGGCTTTGCCCACTGCATCGTCGGGTTCGCCTTCACGGTCCGCTACGTGCCGGCGAACCGCACGATCGTCGCGCATGACGTGGAGGATTTCCTGAAGCAGAAGGGGGACTGGTACGGGGCTCAGCCCAGGTGGGCGGACCATCTCCAGCCGGGTGACCTGATCGTGTTCGACGGCACGCACACGCGTGACACCGGCTTCGTGGGCTCGATGAACTCCCTGACGTGGCTGGCCAGGGGCGCCGTCGGCGTGGTGAGCAACACCGGGGTGCGCGATTCCGATGAGCTGATCAAGCAGAAGGTGCCCGTCTACTGCTGCGGCGTCTGCCGCGGCACGCAGCCCAACCGCGTCGAAGTCGACGCCTATCAGGCGCCGATCGAGTGCGGCGGGGTCTACGTCAGGCCGGGCGACCTGGTGGCGGCCGACGGGGACGGCGTCATGGTGATACCCGCCGACAAGATCGGCGACGCTCTGTCGATCGCCTGCCGGATTCAGGAGCAGGATCAGAAGAGCCGCGCGCGGCTCTACCGGGAGCTTGGCTTCCCCCTCGACTTCACGCTCGGCCAGGCGGGCAAGGGCTGAGAGCCCCTGACGCGACCCCCACTGGCATAGCGGAGCTTCAGCGTTGGATCTGGCGGTTGTCAGGTCGAGGCGGCGTTGTGGACTTGCCGCGAGGCCATTGCTGGTCCACCATGCTGGCGAATCCGATCTGCTTTCGTAGGGGCACGCCGCGTCCGCCATGCTGGCAAGTCCGACCTGCTTTCGTAGGGGCACGGCGCGCCGTGCCCCTACTTCCCCAGGTCCAGCAGGCCGCAGACGCGGGCGCGGGCCTCCTCGATCTTGCCGTTCTCCCATGCGTTGGTCACGCCGTAGCGGTCGCACAGTTCGAACAGCCGCGCCGCCAGCGGCCGCATGCGTTCGGCGAGTTCCGGGTCGAGTTCCTTCTTGTCCTCGAGGTACCAGACCGGCTCCAGCGCCGCCCGGTAGGCGCAGATGGACGCCTTCTCCACGCGGGCGCGCACGGCGTCGTCCGGGGCGAGTTCGAGGGCTTCCGCGAACGCGTCCAGCCCCGCCTGCGCGATGGATTCGTCCACGCCGTAGTCGGCCGCCCGCCCGAAGCAGTTCTGGTGCAGGCCGCTGGCCTCCGCGTTGTCATGGACCAGGTCGATGAACCGGTGGATGGGCCCGGCGGCGGCGCCGTAGTGCAGGTCGAGGAACTCGTCCATCAGCGCGCGGCCGCTGCGGGTCGGATCCCACAGCAGGTTGGCGATGATGTAGTTGCGCAGGTCGGACAGCTCTGCGCCCCGCGCGTTGCCGGCGGCCTGCATGAAGATCCCCTTGGCGTTGTTCCGGACGAAGTAACGGATGTTCGGTTCGATGACGCGCAGGTTGGGGCAGGGCAGCAGGTAGTTGCTGAAGTTCGTGTTGTAGTTCCAGATGCTGATGTTGTCGCAGATCTTGCCCCAGGCGTCCATGTCCCGGCAGAACTCGACGTTCTTCGGGCAGCCGGGGTCGTTGATCGGGTGGATCAGGCAGCATTCGATGCTGCAGAGCTGGATCTGCACGTTGGGCCGCGGCCTGATCGTCTTGGGCGGCCTGCGCGAGTACCAGTAGCTCAGCGTGCCGACCATGACGTCCGGGTGTTCCTTTGCCACCTCGTCTGCCACGGCGTTGACGAACGTGAGCAGCGTCCCCATCGGCGTGCCCTCCCGTTCGTCTATGGCGCGGCACTCGGCGCACTGGCAGTACTTGTCGTTGTCGTTCTGGCTGACTGAGATGTTGCCCCTTTCAAGATGCCTGTCCAGCCCCTCCAGGACGCTCTGCGTGACGATGCGGAGCACGTCGGGATTGGTCAGGCAGGGCTCCGTCTCATACCAGTCGTTCTCGACCGGCGCCAGCCGCTTGCCGTCTCTCTCGGCGAAGTACTTGGGATGCTCGGCGCCGTATTCCTGGGAAGGGATCTGGCGGCCGAAGGTGTGGCTGACCAGGCCCATCGGCGTCTTGCCGCCCAGGCGCGGATCGTCCGTGATGGTGTTAACACGCAGGCGCGTGGCGAAGGCCGGGTTGGCGCTGTTCTCGCCGTAGAAGGACCACCGGAAGGAAAGGGGCGGGTGGTAGGAGCGGTCCAGCGGCCCGACGGGATGCGGCGACTTCAGTATCGGCACGCGCGTGTGGTCGGCGGTGAGGAACCGCACGCCCACGTAGTCTTCCAGGAACGTGTAGACGCCGTAGAGAGTGCCGCGCGGACGGCCGCCGGCTATCTCGATGGCGTCCTTACCCACGACGATGCGGAGGTCCTCAGGCCCCAGGTCGCCGGTGTCGAAGCTCACGGCGCCGGGACCGATCCGCACCTGGCGGCGGCCCTTCTTGCCGGTCTTTACGATGGGCAGGCTCGCGCCCGAGGCCAGGGCGAGGTGGTCCCTGAATTCCTCCGCGGCGTAGAGCTCGGAAGGCAGGGCGTCTTCGGCGACGGCGATCTCCCAGTCGCCCAGCGCCGCCAGGTCGACGCCGCCGGTCGCCGCCTGCGCGGAGGAACAGAACGCCAGCACGGCCAACGTCATGCACAAGGCGAACAGAAGCTGAGCCATGGTCTCCACTCCTTGCGGCAGGTCGGAATCGCAGGGCGCTTATACTCCCCCCGCCCCGAGATTGCAACCTCGCGCGGCCGGCTCAACGCCGCCCCGGGGGCCTCATGAAGCTGGGGACCAGTCAGCGCGCGGCCGGGGGCGGCGTGTCGTTGCATCACGGCGGCCCCCGGGGGTAGTCTCTTGGCCCTTACGGCTGGACACGATTCCTCGGGTGCAAGCATGTCGCACAAGCGCGCCATAGTCCTGTTCGTCGCCGGCGCCTGCCTGCTGGCCGCGGCCGGCGGCGTCTTCGAGACCACGTTCAACAACTACCTGAGGTACACCTTCGAGATCACGCCGGAGCAGAGGGGCTTCCTGGAACTGCCGCGGGAGTTCCCGGGGTTCATGGTTGCGGTGCTGACGGGGGTCCTTTTCTTCGCGGCCGAATCCCACCTGGCGATCCTCGCCGCAAGTCTGATCGCGGCAGGCATGTTCGGCCTGGCCGCCTTTGCCAAGGAGCAGCACGAGTACCTTCAGATGCTCGTCTTCATCATCGTGTGGAGCACGGGCGCCCACCTCATGATGCCGACCAGCCAGTCCATCGCCCTCAGTCTCGTGGGGCCGGGGCGCACGGGGGAGGACCTGGGCAGGCTCGGGGCGGTCACCGCGATGGCCACGATCCTGGGCTGCGGGCTCGTGTGGCTGAACTTCACGGTCTTCCCGACCGGCTATTCGTTGGCCTTCCTGATCGGGTCGGGCGTGGCGATCGCCGCCGCGATGGCCTTCACGCGGCTGCAACGTGTCATCCCTCCGATCCACCACGGTCGGCGGCCCAAGTTCGTGTTCAGGCGGCGCTACTGGCTGTTCTACGTCCTCAGCGTCCTTTTCGGCGCGCGCAAGCAGGTGTTCATCACGTTCGGGCCCTGGATGCTGATCGTCATCTTGAACCAGCCCCCTCAGACCATCGCCAAGCTGTGGATGACCTCGATGGCGCTGCAGGTGGTCCTGGTGCCCTGGGTGGGGCGCATGGTGGACCGCGTGGGGGAGCGGCTGGTCCTGATGGCCGACGCCCTGCTGCTGCTGTGCGTGTGCCTGACCTACGGCTTCGCCCGGGACTTCCTGCCGGAGGGCTACGCGCTGCTGGCGGTGTGCGGGGCCTTCGTCGTGGATCAGCTCCTTTTCCCCGTGCAGATGGCGCGGACCGTCTACCTGTCCCGCATGGCTCAGGACAGGCGGGACGTGACGGCTTCGCTGGGTCTGAGCACCAGCGTCGACCACGCCGTCAGCATCCCGATCGCCATGCTGGGAGGGATCCTGTGGCAGACAATGGGCTACAGGTGGGTGTTCGTCGCGGCGGGAGGGGTGGCGGTCCTGACGTTTGCTGCGTGCAACCTGATCCCCGCCGGACCGGCGGCGCGTGCGGAGGGCCCGGGCGTCCGCGCTGAGCCTTGACACGCGTTCGGGGCGTCCTATAATGCAGTTTTGCGCGTCCGGGCGCGCCTGCCCCTTGCCATCTGCCGTTCGCTCTCTTCGGGGTCCTGGAGTCCCCCTTGTGGGAGGGTCGCGCTCGGCGCCTTCCGACCGGTTGTGGCCCTTCCGGTGAACTCTTGCGGATGTGTCGATCGCATTGCCGGACGGAATCGCCGTGAACCGGGCGCCGGGGGTTACGCCGGCGGAACTGGCGCGTTACCCGGCGGCGGGCCGCAAGGAGGTGTTGCCTTGAGGACGTTGGGAATCCATACGAAGTTCTTCCGGTTCGAGAGCAAGGACAGGGCTTCGAGCGCCGCCGAACCCGTCCCTGCCGATCGCCACAAGGCGGAGGTCGACGAGGAGTGTCTCGTCATCTTCATCTCCGTCGAGAAAGAGGATGAGCCCTCTCCGATCTCGGTTGCCGCGCAGCTTGCCGACGACACGTTGGAGCGGGTCAGGCAGCTCGGCGTGAACACGGTCGTGCTTTACCCCTACGTGCACCTGACCGACGACCCGAGCACGCCGCGGGTGGCGCTGAAGGTCCTGGACGAGGTGGAAGCCCGCCTGTCCCGCCCGGCAGCGGCGGCCCCCGGCAAGACGGCACCGGCCCCAGGCCACGTCAAAGTCGTCCGCGCGCCGTTCGGATGGTACAAGGCCTTCGAGATCTCCTGCCTCGGCCATCCGCTCTCGGAATGGAGCGGCCGCTACCGGCCCGGGGAGGAAGTCGCGTCCGTCGCGCGGAAAGCGGAGGAGAAGCGCAGGCCGAGCGAGTTCACGCGGTTCGTCGTCGTCGACCTCGACGGGGAGGCGTTCGCGGTGACGCCTGAGGACTTCGCGCGATGCCCCGTCCTTGCGAGGCCGGAGCCCGTCTACGGACTGCTAAAGCAGTTCGTCTCGAACGAGCTCACGAAGGGCGTCGTCACGGAGGGTGTGCCCAAGCACATCGGCTACATGCGCCGCCACGAGCTGGTGGATTACTGCGACGCGTCCGAGAAGGGGCACTACAAGTGGTACCCGAAGGGGCTCCTGATGCAGAAGCTCATCCTGGACTACGCGGGGCGGCTGGCCCGCGAGTGGGGCGCCTTCGAGATGAAGAACCCGCTGGTGATCCGCGGCGATCACAACGTGGTTGGCGAGCTGATGGGCGAGTTCCACGAGCGGGATTACATCGTGGACGGCGGACGAGGCGTCTGCTACCTGCGCTACGCGTCCGATCCGCTCGCCTTCCCCTTCATGCAGAACGTGCTCTTCAGCTACAAGCAGTCGCCGCTGAAGGCCTACGAGGAGGCCATCTGCTTCCGCAACGAGCAGGAGGGCGAGGTCAGCGGATTGAAGCGCGTGCGCAGCTTCATGATGACGGACATGCACGCCGCCTGCGCCAGCGTGGAGGAGGCCAAGGAGCAGTTCGAGATCCTGTGCCTCAGGTTCGCTGAGCTCATGAACGACGTCATCGCGAGCGCGCGGTGGGTCCTGGGCTGGGAGGGGACGATCGACTTCTTCGAGGAGCACCGGGACTGGCTCATCGGCATCGGCCGGAAGATGAACGTCCCGGCCTTCTTCAAGCTCTCGCCCAGGATGAGCCACTACTACGCCATCAAGAACGAGTTCCAGTCGATTACCGAGGACAAGTCGAACATCCAGGTCAGCACGGTGCAGTGGGACGTCAAGGACGGGGAGCGCTTCAACATCGGCTTCATCGACGAGGACGGCCGGAAGCACCCCTGTCCCGTCATTATCCACGCGTCGAGCTTCGGCAGCATCGAGCGGACGCTCTGCGCCATCCTGGAGAACATCGCCGTCAGCGCGGCCAGGGGCCAGACGCCCGCCTTCCCGCTCTGGCTGGCGCCCACGCAGACGCGCGTCATACCCGTCTCGGGCAAGCACCTGGGTGCCGCAACCGACCTGGCCGAGAGGCTGGCCGGGCGCAACGTCCGCGTCGACGTGGACGACCGGGACGAGACCGTCGGCAAGAAGATCCGAAACGCCGAAACGGAGTGGATCCCCTACATGCTGGTGGTCGGGGAGAAGGAGGAGGAGTCCGGGCTGCTCACCGTGCGCACGCGGGGGGTCGGAAGGCAGAAGACGGTGAAGCTCGACAGCTTCGTCTCGGAGGTGCACGGCAAGACCCGCGGGATGCCGTTCCGGGAGTTGCCGCTGCCCCGCATGGTCAGCCAGCGTCCCATCTTTTTCGGCTGATTGGACGCGTCGGCCGCCAGCCAGGGCGGTCGGACACGGCCCTGGTCACGTTTACCTTGCCTTTCCCGTTCATGCCTGCTTATCCTGTGCCGCTGTTTGCCGCAAGGCAGGCCATCGGGCACTGACGCTCAGCCCGGCTCGGAGCTGTGGACTCGACGATGCTTCCGGAAGAACGCAGCAATGCACGCAGATGCGTCAGCGGGGAGGGCCTGTTTGGCGCCGGAATGGGCCTGGTGGCGCCGGTCACGGTGCTGCCGCTTCTTCTGACGTCGCTGGGCGCCAGCGACTTCCAGTTGGGCCTGGCGGGCAGCATTGCCCTGGCCGGATGGGTCTTACTCCAGCCGGTAGGCTTCCTGCTGTTCGGCCGTCGCCGCAGGTCGAAGCGCTTCCTGGTTCCCTGGAGCCTGGCGTTCTGCGTGCCCACGTACCTGGGCATGGCCGCCCTGGTGTACTTCCTGGGCCCGGTTCGGCCTCGTCTCTGCGCCGCCTTGTTGCTTGCGGTATTCGCGGTCCGCGTGCTGGGCGCCGGCGCCACTACTCCCTTCTGGTTCGAGTGGCAGGCGACGATCTTCAGGCGCGAGATCAGGGGCCGCGTCATCGGCATGATATCGGCGGCCTCGGGCATCGGGGGCTGTCTGGCCCTCGTCGCGGCGGGCAGGGCTCAGGACGGCCTGCCATTCCCTCTGAATTACTCGTTACTCTTCGTCGGCGCGGTGTTCTGCTTCGTAGCGGCCCTGGCGGTGCTGGCAACGGTGCGCGAACCGGCGTCCTTCGGCGACTCCTACGAGCCGCCGATGGTGCGCGACCTGTTCCGCCGGTTCGCCCATTCGCTCGGAGAGAAGAACTTCCGGAGTTACCTGGTCGGCAGGATCCTGATGACGATGGGCGGCGGGGCGCTCGCCTTCTACGCCGTCTACTTCGAGAGCCCGGAGGGCGGCGGCCTGAGCAAGGGACTGATTACGACGCTCGCCGTCTCCCTGATGATCGCGCACGGCGTCGCCAGCATCTCGCTGGGCCGCTGGGGCGACCGCGTGGGGCATAAGGGAGGCGTGGTAGTCGGCGCGACCGCCCAGCTCGCGTCGATCGCAGTGGCCTTCCTGGGCCGCGGCGCCATCGCCTGCGCGGTTTGCTTCCTGCTTACCGGCATCGCGTGGGCCGCCGGCTGGGTCTCTCACGTCAACATGCTCTTCGAGACCTGCCCCCACGACAGCCGCATCGCCCACATCACGGTCAGCAATCTGGTGCTCGGGCCGGTGCTCTTCCTCGTTCCCATGGCGACCGGCTGGATGATGGAGCACGTGGCGGACCGCACGGTCGGCATCGGGCTTACCCTCATCCCGACTGTGCTCGGCGTCCTCTGGCTGTCGCTGGTCGTCAAGGAGCCCCGCGACATGCAGATCGCCAGGGACGAGGTCGTGGCTTCGTGACGGCCGGCGGGTCGCCCGGGGGCCCACCCAATGGAATCTGAAGAACGCGGCAACGCACTGAAGCTGGCCACCTGTGACGGCTTTTACGGCGTGGGCACGGGCTTTGTGGCCCTGTTGACGGTGCTGCCGCTGCTTTTCAGCCTGCTGGGGGCCGGGACGGTCGAGCTCGGCCTGCTGTTCAGCATCGGGACGGTGGGTTGGTTCACGGGCCAGCCGGTCGGGCTGCTTGTGCTCGGGCGCCGGCCGCGCCGCAGGCGCTTCTTCACGTTCTGGCTGCTGTCCATCTGGGTCCCCAGCCATCTGGCCATGGCGGCCCTTGTCTACGGGCTGGGGCCGGTGCATCCCCGCCTGTGTCGGTACGGCATTCTGGCGCTGTTCGCCTTCCTGATGCTGGCGGACGGGATGATCGTGCCTCTCTGGACGGTCTGGCAGGCGTCGTTGTTCCGTCGGGGGAGCCGCGGTCGGGCTCTGGGGCTGATCGCCGGCGCATCGGCGCTGGGGGCGGGCGTCGGGTCGCTCGCCGCCGGCAAGGTGCAGGACTACCTGCTCTTCCCGTTGAACTACGCAGTGCTGTTCCTGGCTGCCAGCCTGCTCTTTTCGGCTGCGCTGAACTTCCTTTGGCGGGTGCGGGAGCCCGAAGGCGTCGTTGGAGGCGAGGCCCCCCTGCGCGCAGCCGACCTGGTCCGTCTGGCTGGACTCTCTCTGCGCCAGACGAACTTCCGGCGCTACATGGCCAGCAAGGTGCTGCTTGCCGTCGGCGGAGGCGCCGCGGCGTTCTATGCCGTTCACTTCAGGAGCCCCGGCGGCGGCGCGCTGGGCGGCGCCACCGTCATCAAGCTGGGCGCCCTCACGGCCCTTTCCCAGGCCCTGTCGAGCTACATGCTCGGGGGAGTGGGGGACCGGGCCGGGCACCGGAGGGCGGCCGCGATCGGATTCCTGGCGCAGACGGCCGCCATCGCCACGGCCTACGTCGGGCGGGGCTGGTTTGCCTGCGCCGCGTGCTTCGCCGTGCTGGGCGTCTCGTGGTCCGCCGGCTGGGTCTCGCACAACAATCTGCTGTTTGAGACCTGCCCCCACGGCAGCCGGGCCGCCCACCTCACGTTGAGCAACACGTTGCTGGGGCCCTTCGCCGCGCTGGCGCCGCCCGTGACCGGCTGGCTCATCGCGCAGGCCGGCATGAGGACCAGCATCGGGCTCACCCTCATCCCGACCGTTCTGGGGTTCTTCTGGCTCCTGCTGGCCGTCAAGGAACCGCGGGACGTCGAGCTGTCGGCCGCCGCCGCGCTGGCAGGGGAAGGCGCGTGATGGACCGTCCGCCCGGCGCCTTCACTGGCCCCGGACGGCTTCGTAGTAGGTCTCGTAACGGCGCTGGCGGCGCATGACGGCCCCCTCGTCCAGGAGCGCGCGCACGCACTTGACGGCCTCGTTCGGGTGGATGCCGAGCCCGTTGGCGATGTCCTCGAGCGTGCAGGGGCGGCGGCGCAGCATGGCCAGCACCTCTTGCTTCTCTGCGTGAGCCCTGGTCGTCTCCTCGAATGCGCGCCCCGGCACGATCACCTCGGCGCGCGGCCCCAGCATCTGGCGTATCTCCTCCAGCCGTTCTGCGGACGGCGCGCGCACGTCCCGCTCGGCGGGCGGCCGGACCGCCGTGTTGATCTGGACCCGGTCCGGGCCGATGCGGTCAACGCAGGCCCCTATGCTTCTTACGTGCCCGTCGGACGAGTTGAGTCCGTCGACGATGAAGACCTCGAGCCAGATCTCGCCGTCGAACTCCGCGCGCAGTTGCGCGAGCCCGCTCACCACCTGGTCCAGGGAAAGGGACGGATGCGGGCGGTTTATGCGCTGGAACGTCTCCTCGTCCCCGGCGTCGAGCGAGGGGAGCACCAGGTCGATTGCCCCGCATGCGGCGCGCACCTCGGGCAGGTGGAACAGCCCCCCGTTCGTCAGCAGCGCGATCGGGATGTCCGTGAGCCCGCGGATGGCGGACGCGATCTCGCCGAACGACGCGTTCAGCGTCGGCTCGCCCGAGCCGCTCAGGGTCACGAAGTCGGGTCGCGGGCCGGCGGCCAGTTGCTCCCGCACGTCGGGCACGATCTCTTCCACGGGCACGTAGTCCGCCCGCTCGATCGTCGTGTGCGGCGTCGGCCCGAGCTGGCAGTAGACGCAGTTGAAGTTGCACGTCTTCAGCGGCACCAGGTCGACGCCGAGCGAGCGGCCCAGCCTGCGCGACGGCACGGGTCCGTACGTGTACCTGCCCATCTGGACTCCCAGCCTTTCGCCGCAAAGGCCGCAGGGACTGGCGGGGGTGGCTCGCCTGCGCAAGACTTTCGATTATAGGCGCTCGGCCGCAGGGCCGTCAAAGGCTCCGTGGCTCGGCAGGCACTTGCGGTGTGGCGCGGCAGCGCCCGCGTCTGCGAGGTGACCGCTCTGATCCACGCCTTGACCTGTCTCCCGAGGGCGACTACACTGGGAAGAAGAGGATGCGAGGACAGGGGGCGGACTGACTCCGGGGCCGGTTGCCCCGGGGGGCCGCCCGGCGCGCGCCGGAGCATCATGCCGCATGGCAAAGAGAGCCGCCAGAACTGAAGGCGTCGCCATCCCGCGCGACCTGGCCGTGCGGGAGGTGGAGTGCAAGACGGTGCTGAACCGCAGCAGCATCGGCGAGTACTCCATGAACTGCTACACCGGCTGCCAGCACGGCTGCATCTACTGCTACGCGCGCTTCATGCAACGCTTCCGGCCTCACCCGGAGCCGTGGGGCCGGTTCGTGGACGTCAAGGTCAACGCTGCGGAAGCGCTCAGGAAGCAGTTGAGGCGGGCCAAGCCCGGGGGCGTCTTCGTCAGCAGCGCCTGCGACGCCTGGCAGCCGGTGGAAAGCCGCTGGAAGTTGACCCGCGAGTGCTGCCGCCTGCTCATCGAGCACGGCTTCAAAGTCAACGCCCTGACCAAGAACGCCCTCGTGCTGCGGGACTTCGATATCTTCCAGCCCGGGCTGACCCGGGTCGGCACCACGATCACTACGCTCGACCCCAAGCTGGCGGAGCTCTGGGAGCCGGAGGCGAGCAGCGTTGAGGAGCGCTGGGGCATCCTGAAGGCGGCGAAGCAGTCCGGCCTCGAGACCTCCGTCATGTTCGGCCCTCTGTTGCCCTATCTCTCCGACGGGCAGGACTCGATAGACGCCCTCTTCGAGCGCGCGGCCGGAGCGGACGTGGACCTGATATGGGTGGACGCGATGAACCCGCGCCCCCGGGTCTGGCCGTCCGTCGGGCAGCTCGTGCGGGACGAGTTCCCCGAACTGCACGAGGGCTACAGCCGGATGCTGCACGACAAGGAGAAGCGCGCCGCCTACCTGAAGGACCTGCGCGTGCGCGTGAGGGCGGCGGCCCGGAAGACGGGCCTCGAGGATCGCGTGGGCGGCTGCCCGTGACGCCCTTGGCTGGGCCGGCCTGGCAGCACTACGATGGCCTCCACTGACTGGCCGGGTGTGCGGACAAGCTCTAGTCGCTCGAAGGCGATCTCTGGGCGGGAGAGCGGTCCGGGCGCCTGGGCGGCGGCTGGGGTGGCGGTGGCGTGGTGGGCCGCGGGTTCACAGGACGCGGATTGACGCCCCCCTTCTTAACTTGACCTTCTCTCAGTTCCTTCTCAACCATGGACGGTCTCCTCACCCCCATCTGCTGCGAACCTCTCCTCGTAATCTCCCAGCGATGGGACCTCCAGAGTGACATCACCGGCCCCAAGAGAAACGTAAAGGCCTCCAACTTTGTAAAGCTCCTCTCGTGTGCTGTTTCGCCTCACACTCACATCACGGAGGAGTAGTTCGCGTGGAGACTGGATATCAGAGAACGCGGCCGCCCACCCCTCGTACACAAGATCATTCGCGAAGTCTCTGACGACGACCCAGTCCACATCACGGGTGTTCATCATGTAACTCCAGACGTCGGCGTCACCGAACTTCTTGGTCACGCCTATGCTGCAGGCCAAGCGGTGGAGGAGTTTATGGTTCGTGACGGCGCTGATCGCCAGCGCGAAGGGAAGCGCCAGAATGCCCACCAAAAGTACTTCCATGACGTTAAGCTCGGCATCGGCGTGCACCAGAGACTGGAAAAGATGAATCTCCCCCTTGGCTTCCACGCCGACGGCATTCAGCATGGCAACTGCGCTTCGCACCAGTCCGTAATACAGCAGATATGATCCAATGCCCAAGACGAATGAGTTAAGGAGGAACGCCCATGCCTTGCGCTCTCTGTGGACTGTCAAAGCGTCGACCAGCATGGCGCAGATGATCCCTGGGAAGAACACCAAAAGTATTCGCAATGTGAAGTCCGTAATCTGCAACTATTACCCCCTGCCTAGGAGTCCCGTTGAGCGGGAGTTCGGCGCCTAGAATGGTTGTACCGTGCGAGGTCCGCGCGAGGGACCCACACAGAGCTTACATCATCGCCGCATTGGGGTCAAGGCGGTCTGGGTGCCATGGCATACGCTTGGGTCCACAGAGACTGATTCATGGGCGCTTCGGCGCTAGGTGGCGGCCAAGATGAGCGAGAGGGTTCTTTCTGGAGGCGCAGGACGGACCTGGCGGCCGCAATCACAGGGGAGAGTGGACGGCACGGCGTGGGCCTGAACATTAGACTGCCTTATTGGGCTTGGCGGGCTGCCTCATAGGCCGGGCGTACGATCGGGTTCCTTCACTTGGCCGTTCTGCGTGGGCTGGTTAGAATGGACGTTTCCGGTCCCCAGGCAGGGGCCGGGCAGTCTGAACTCCACGAGCCGACTGCGCGAACCATGGGAAGAATGGCGATCGTCACCGGAAGGGGAGGCGCCGGCAAGAGCACCTTCACGGCGCTTGCCGTCCGTCATCTGCCGTCGGCCCCGCTGCTTATAGACGCCGACGCCGACCAGAGCCTGGCGCAACTGCTCGGCGTGGACCTGGCCGAGCAGGACGTGAACACGATCTCCGACGTCCTCTACAGGCTCCAGGATCCGAAGGACTACAAAGATCTGGGCGCCATGCCGCTGCCCGAAAAGATCGAGTACCTTCTGAGCGTCTCGTGCGTCTACGAGTCATCCGAGTTCGACCTGGTGACGCTGGGCGTGAAGTGGACGCGCGGCTGCTACTGCGCGCCCAACGACGTGCTCCAGAGCGTCGTGCCGGCGCTCGCGCGGGACTACGGCTGCACGATCGTCGATTCGCCCGCCGGACTGGAGCACGTCAACCGGCGCATCGTCCGTGAGGTGGACGACGTCTTCGTGATGCTCGATCCCTCGGCCAAGGCGCTGCGCAACGTTCGGCGCCTGATCGAGATAGCCGACGCCATCGGCGTTTCCTACGGGAACCTGTACCTGGTGGGCAACCATCGCTTCAGCGACGAGGCCGGGCAGCGGCTCGAAGGGCTGGACGGGGCGAAGTACCTCGGCCGGGTGGAGGAGGATGCAGACGTCGAGCGGTTCGACTGGGAGGGCAAGTCGCTGCTCGAACTGCCGGAGGATTCGCCGGCGAGCCGCTCGGTCGGCCGCATCTTGCAGGCGGCGGGGTACTAACAGGGCTTCGACACCGAATTCGGGGGTCGGTTCCTTTCGGCTCTGTGAAGTAGGGGCACGGCGCGCCGTGCCCCTACGAAAGCGGATCGGACTTGCCCATGTGGTGGACGCGCATGGGGTATCAGCCCGTCACAGCCGCCAGCATCTCGCGCAGCCGCTTTGCGTCGCGGACTGCGTGCCCGCCGATGTCGTTGTTGAAGTACGCGTGAATGCTGCGACCCGCCTGCCACTGGGTGCGCATCCAGTCGGCCCATTCGGCCAGCGTTTCGTCGGGATAGGCGCCCGTGTAGCGCCTGGACGGCCCGTGGAACCTGACGTAGGCGACGGGGCCGACGCCGCGCCGGGGCGTGTAGAGGCGCGGCATGTCGTGGCTGCACAAGCAGGCCCCCCGGCTCTCCAACAGCTCGAACGTCTCCTCGCAGTACCAACTCTCGTTCCGGAACTCGAAGACGCTGGCGAGGCCGTCCGGCAGCAGCGTCAGGAACGCTTCCAGCGTCTCGAGGTCGCGTTCGACGCGTGGCGGAAGCTGGAAGAGCACCGGCCCCAGATGCTCCCGGAGCATCCTGGCCCTTCGGACGAATTCCTCGACTGCGTCTTCGGCGCCCTTCAGCTCCCGCGTGTGCGTGATGAAGCGGCTGGCCTTCAGGGCATAGACGAAGCCCGCCGGCGCCTGCCCGCGCCAGGACTCCATGGTTGACTCGCGCGGCAGGTGGTAGAACGTGCTGTTGACCTCGACCGCGTCGAAGTGCTGCGCGTAGTGGGCGAGCCACTCGCGCTGGGGCACCTGCTCGGGGTAGAAGATCCCCCGCCAGTGCGTGTAGCTCCAGCCCGACGTGCCCACGCGGCATTGCTGGGCGGACGCTGCTGCGGCCATAGCGGCCTGCCTCCCGGCTGCGGCCCTGATCATCTTAGTGGCGACCGGCCGCGGCGTCAATGCGGCGTTGCATCGAATTGTTGTGTTTGCCTGGGGCGTTGCACTATCCGCCACTGGTCATCTTGATGGTTGCCTACGTGATCCGGCGCTGGGGTCCCGAGGTGCAGGGGACGGGCATTGCGCGCGTGATGAGCGCGGTCGGGCGGCGGGGGCGCGCCGGGCGCTCAATACTCCTTGCGCCGGCGAGACGAAGGGATCTCCAGCAGCTTGCGGTACTTCGAGACGGTGCGGCGCGCGATGTCGATGCCCTGCTTGGCCAGTTCGGCGGCGATCTGCTCGTCGCTGAGGGGGTCGGACTTCTCCTCGTTCTCCACGATGTGGAGCAGCTTCTGTCGGACGACCTCCCATGACTCCATCTCGCCGTCTTCCTTCTCGACGCCGCCGGTGAAGAAGTGCTTCAGCGAGTAGAGCCCGCGCGGCGTCTGGATGTACTTGCCCGAGATGGCTCGGCTGACCGTTGACACGTGGACGCCGACCTGGTCCGCCACGTCCTGCATCTTGAGGGGCTTGAGGTACATCGCTCCCTTATCGAGGAACTCTTTCTGGTCCTCGGCGATGGCGCTGCTGATGTTGAATAGCGTGCTCCGGCGCTGCTGGATGGCATCTATGAGCCACCGGGCGCTTTGGAGCTTGTCTTTCAGGTACCGTTCCGTTCTGGGGTCCAGGTCCTTCTGCTGAAGGCGACGGGCGTAGTAGCTGGAGATCCGCAGCGACGGCAGATTCGCGTCCTCCAACATGACCACGTATTGGCCGTCCACGAGCTCGACGCGCAGGTCGGGGATGACGTGGGGAGCCGCCACTTCGCCGAACAGGGCGCCGGGAATCGGGTTCAGCTTGCCTATCTTCTCGACGGCCTCCTTGAGCTCGTCGATGTCGCAGCCCATCGCCTTGGCGACTTTCGGGTATCTGTTCTTCAGGATATCGTCGAAGTGCTCCTGGATGACCCTGTGCAGGAACTCGTGGTCTGCATCGCGCTCGTCGAGCTGGAGCAGCAGGCATTCCCTGATGTCCCTGGCGCCCACGCCGGGCGGCTCGAGCTGCTGGACGACGGCGAGGGCCTCCTCGGCTCGCTCCATGGAGACGGGCCTGTCCATGGAGGCGACGATCTCGTCCAGCGGATACTCCAGGTAGCCGCGCCAGTCCAGGTTCGCGATGATGTTCCCGCAGATCTCCCGCATCTCCGGGTCGAGGTCGAAGTAGGTGAGCTGCCAGGTCAGGTGATCCTCGAGGGAGACTTCGGGCGCGGGCGAGTTCTCGATGGCCGCGCGCTTGGGGTCCTTCTCTCCGGAGGCGGGCGGCGGCCGGTCCCACCTGTAGGACTCCTCGTCATCCCGTATGAGCTCTTCGGCGGCCTCGTAGTCCTCCTCGGCGATGGGCTCGGGCTCGGTCTCCTGTTCCTCCTCCACGGCTTCCACCGGGCCGGACTCCTCCTCTTCGGCCGTGGATTCCTCCGCCTCCTCCGACGGCTCGGCCTCAGCGAGGCCGGCCTCCAGGGTCGGGTTCTCAAGCATCTCCTGGTCTATGCGGTCCAGCAGCTCCAGCAGCGGCAATTGCAGTATCTCGATGGACTGGATGATCTGCGGCGCCAGTTTGAGCCGCATTTCCTGCCGGAGCTGGAGGTTTGCGTCGAGCCTCATTTTCTGTCCGCCTGCTGCTGTTCTTCGGTGCGGCTGCCCCTTCTCATCTCACGGCGGCCGGCCAGCGCGTCGGCCAGGATGGCGGCGTTGGCGTATTCCAGGTGGCTGCCGCTCGGGATGCCCCGCGCCAGGCGCGTTACCCGCACGGGCAGCCCCTCCAGCGCCTCCAGGACGTAGAGCGCCGTCGACTCGCCTTCCATGTCCGGGTTGGTTGCCAGGATCACCTCGCGGACCTCGTTGCCGCGGACCCTCTCGATCAGCCTGTCCACCGTCAGGTCCTCGGGCGTGAACCCCTCCAGGGGCGCCAGCCTGCCGCAAAGCACGTGGTAGAGTCCGCGATAGTCGCCTACCTGCTCGATGGCCACCACGTCCTTGGCGTCCTCAACCACGCAGATGACGGAGCGGTCGCGCCGGGGATCGCCGCAGACGCCGCACGGGTCCGTTTCGGCGAACTGGTAGCAGACCGAGCACTGCTTGACCTTCTCCTTGACCTCGCGGATGGCGTCGGCCAGGGCGCGGCTCTCGCCGTCGGACAGGCGCAGGATGTGATAGGCCAGCCGTTCGGCCGTCTTCTCACCCACGCCCGGCATGAGGCAGAGCAGCTCCATGAGCCGCCCGATCGATTCCGTGTATGCCTTTGCCATGTTCCGTGTCCGCCGCAGTCCGGTCCAGCCGCGCCCATTCTACACGTCGGTTCCGGGCTTCGCAATGCGTCAGATAAGCCCGTCCAGCCCGGGGACGTTGAGCTTGCCCGTGACCTTGGCCCGTTCGGGCTCTTCGAGCTCCTGGGACTTCTTGAGGCCCTGCCGAATGGCGGCCGGGATCATCTCCTGGTCGAATTGGCGGCCC
>CAZFSS010000015.1:0-83309 GCA_964521715.1 uncultured candidatus Brocadiaceae bacterium
CCCGGAGCCGCAGGGCAAAAGCATCAGGCCTTCAGGAAATCCGTGAACGGTTACCAGCACTGCTTGCACCGCGACTCTTCCCCGCTCCTTGTCCAAGACTGCGTGGACTTGTGCAGCCATCAAAAGCAGTTGTGCCTTCTCGTCCTTGCCCTTGCAGAGCTTGGCAGCTCGCTCCAGCTCGTACGTGGCAATCTTGGCATTAGCGCATTCCTCATCCGCGACACCCGGGATCAGAGCCTGCGTGCTCTCGCCGTCCGCGTACAGGTCCTCGGGTGAGATGCCGTCGAGAAGGGTCAATTGCGGTTCACCTGGGAAGCCCCACACCTCCTGTGCTATGCGCGACGCGTTTGAGTGATGAATGGTGCCGAGGCCCGCATGCGCAAGGGCGTGCTGAGGGTTCAGCCGTATGGCGCGCTTATAGAGGTCTGCGGCCTTGTGGTCATTGTGCCTGCCCAGCAGGTATAGGCTCTGAGGGTAGCAACACAGGGTGAAGTAATCCTCTGGATTTGCGCTCCCGCGTAAGCGGAGCCAGCACAACCACGCTGCAGTCCGGTGGTGCCCCGATGCCGCCGCCCTTACGGCCCTTCTAAGCAACCAGGTTGCATTCCTAGGCAGACGCTCCATCCTTGTTGCTCCGCGCCAGTGCGATATCCAGAACCCGAAGGCGGGGCAAGGGAGGGTTGTCGCGGCTGCGAGGACGCGCATCGCTACCATGCTCCCCGCCCCGCGGATCAGCACATTCCCTTGCCCCGCTTGTCCAGGCCGCTGAGCAGGCCGCTGAGCATCTTGGCGATCTCTTCCAGGTCGTCCTTGAGGCGGGCATGCGCCGCGTCATCGAGCAGCCTGCGCCGCCGCCCAGGCTCCAGGAGCGGCACGCACTCCTGCACGGGGCCGCATGTCCTCGCCGTGGACCCCCTCGTGGGCCTGCTTCGTCACGTGTAGACCAATGGAAATGCCTGGGGGTCCCCCAGTGATTCCAGGCACAGGTCAACGTCCAAGGCCGGCCAATAGAGGTGTGATTCGTGCAGCAACTGGACATTGAGGATATCGGCTACCTTGGCCTCTTTGAACCAGGGGTAGTCCTTGTAGGACAGGAAGTACTCCGAACCCTTGACGAACAGCCAGACACCGTGGATGTTGACGCCAGTCACCTCAACGTCCGAAGTGCTTGCGCCAAGCTTCTGCGATTTCATCTCTGCGTTCCTCCACGACCTTCTCGACTTCCGTGAGCTGCGAGCTGTTGAGGCCGTAGTTGTTGGCCAGCGATACCTCTGGCTCCAGCCAGAACTTCGCTTCGCCGTCCGCGCAGTAAACGTGAACGTGGACCCGCTCTTCCTCCCTCGAAAAGAAGAAGAAGCGGTAAGCCTTCCAGCGGAACACCGTTGGACTCATGCAGGTATCCTACCCCTCTGCGCTCCTGCCTTCAAGGCGGGGTGGTCGGCCCGGCTTCTGCCCCTAACATGCCGGCCGTCCTAACCGGGAATTCCGTCTAACCCGTCAACCCCCCATCCCTTGCGACAGCATAACGTCATCTGGCCCGCTTGTCCAGGCCGCTGATCAGGCCGCTGAGCATCTTGGCGATCTCTTCCAGGTTGTCCTGGAGGCGGGCATGCGCGGCCTCATCGAGCAGCCTGCGCCGCCGGCCAAGCTCCAGCAGCGGCACGCACTCCTGGACACAGCCGCGCGGGATTCCGAAGAAGTTCTTGCGGTCGGCCTTCGTAATGCGCCCATTGCCCCTCGACTTCGCTCGGGGCAAGCCTCGGCGATGTTGGCGGCGATGGAAAGCGCGGCGCGGTTGAGCTGGTAGGCGAGGAAGGCGTAGCCGCGGGGGAAGTTCTCGGTGAGCGCGGCCACATGGTCGGCAAAGTCCACAAACTTCTGGTACACCAGCAGTTTCTCGAGCGCAAAGCTCATGGCCCGACCCTGGCAGCACGAACAACGGCAGAAAGTAGAGAGTAGACCCCTCGACAGGCTCGGGGCGGGCAGGAGACCGCAGGAGAGCAGGCCTTCTGCCCTGTTGAGGTGTCTTGGCCGTGCGTCCGTCCTGTGTTGTTCTCTACTCTCCCCTCTCTACTGCTCTCCTACTCTACCATCCTCCGTCGCTCGCCGTTGCGAGCTATGGAGGATGGTCGGGGCGGCGGGATTTGAACCTACGGCGGTAGCCAAAGCCGAAAGGCGCGAGAAGCCCCCTGAAAGCCATAACCAGCCCCCCGCACTTCGCTTACGGCGCGCCCATGTTGAAAGGCGGAATCACACGGTCGCGTCGCGGAAGCCCACGATTACAACCGAGGAACACACAGGGAGCAGTACGGCGGACGGCGCGCCGGACGTGGAGGATGTCCTGCGCATAGTGGAGGCCGCCGACTTACCGGACCACGTCAAGGCCGAGGTCATGGCACTGGTTGAAGGCGTCAGGCGGGAGAGATGGTATGGCCTCGTGGTACGGCATGAGGAGACACAGCAGGGCGGATGAGATCAAGCTGTTGCACGGCGAGATCGAAGGGGCCCTGCGGACGAGCGTCGAGAAGGCGGTGCGGATCGGGGAGCTGCTGGGGGAGCAGAAGGCGGAGTTGAAGCACGGAGAGTGGCTGCCGTGGGTGGAGGCGAACTTGCCATTCACAGAAGACACGGCGCAGCGCTACATGCGGGTTTTCAATGACCGGGGACTCTTGGAAAACCGCAACGTGCGGTATTTGACCGACGCCTACCGCGCGCTCGGGATAGTGGCGGTGTTGAAATTACGCACGGTGCGTAATTTGACGGATGGCTGCCGTGGGTCGAGGGCAATCTTCCCTTTGGCAAGAGTACAGCCTACAAGTACATGGCTGTTTACGAAGGTCGAGAGAAACTTCCACCATGTGGAACTTTGACCGACGCCTATCGCGCCATCGGGATACTGGCGGGGCCGGAGACGAGGGCGATTGAGGCCGGGCGGGAAGCTTCGCGTAGAACGGCGGCAGCCCCAACAAGAGAGGAGCCAGAGGAGATCGGAACTGGGCCGCCGGAATCACTGCCCCTACGGCCTCTGTCTGAGGTGAGGTTGCCGGGACAAACGTTCGCCGAGGAAAGGGCAGCCGTCGAGGAGGCCGCCCAGTTAATTGAGGAGGCCGCGCGCATCCTGAGGCGCATGGCTTCGATGACCGGCTTTGGAGAGTGGGCTCGTGCCCGCCTATCCGACGCCATGCAACTGGTCCATCAAGCAATGGGAGGAACGCAAGATGCGAGTGTACAGAAAGTACGTGGGACCTGAAGGTCCTAGGGGGGGTCTCTCGTCCGGGTACGCGTGAGCGAACCGCATGGAGGGTAGAAATCTGAGATTTTTGACGGGCACAGGGAGACAAAATCGGGCTTCGGCGCTATGATCAGGCCGAAATATGGGTTTTTCTGGAGGGCAGCGTCACAAAACAGGGCTCTGTGCGTACAATGCATAATAGAGAGGGAGGAATCTGCGATTTTTGACGCCCACAGCGAAAGGATTCAGGGGCTCGCCGGTATAATGCACAATAGAGAGGTGAAGATATGGGGGGCGCGATGGTGGGGACCGGAAAACTCGCCGAACAGCTGGGGATCTGCCCGGACAGCGTTAGAAATCTGCGCGAGCGCGGCTTGCCCTATGTGCGGCTCGGGCGGACGGGGCATCCGAGATATGACGTGGCGGCTGTCCTGAAGTGGCTGCGCAAGGAGGCCCTGGCCGAGCGGAAGGCCAGTACGGGCAAGGGGAAGAATGGGGTGGGGTGACGGGAGTGTTTGGGCCCGGTGCCGACTGGGCTGGTGTTGGAAGGCAAGCAGACGTGAATAGAACAGATAGAACAGCAGACATGCAGCAAGCGTATCGGGCGTCTGTTTGCCTTCGCCCGCAGCAGGGGACCCACCTCGGCACCAGGTGGGTCCCTTCTCTTTCGTTTTTGGGGCGGGGGCCGAGATGAGGACCGAACGTGCGCGGAGACGACAGTTTGCAATGGTGACCGCCGAGTGGCTTCACTTCATCCTCGATACGAAGGAAGGCCGGGGTTGTCCCGAGATCATCGTCACGTGGGTCGCCATCCGCGAATGGTGGAATCCGGCGGACCCCAGGCGATGCTTTCCTTCGCTCGGGAAGATTGCGGCCCGGGCCGGGCGGGTCATCCGAGGTTTGACTTGGGCGCCGTGAAGCGCTGGCTCCGAGAAGAGGCTCAGGCCGCGCGCAAGGCCACAACGGGCAAAGCCAGTACAAGGACTACGGAGTAGATGGTGTCGGGGCGGCTGGCAGCGGCCCTGTGGAGGCGGACATGATGCGGAGAATGAGACGAACGAAGAACGGAGTGGGCGTCATGTCCGCCGCCCAACCTGGGGGGTCGAGAAGCCAGCTCTCGGCTCCCCATTGTTTTCCAAGGGGGCGGGGCGATGAATGACACAAGGCTCGGGGAAGTGGACAAGCGGTTTTGGGGGAAAGCGCCGACTGGCCCGCGATTGGCGCGGTTGGCGCAGGTGCCCGCGCACTTGCGAACATACATTGCGCTCGCATCCTTTGATGGTGCAGGGGCCTGGGTCAAAGTCAGCATCAGGCGGATTTGCGAACGCGCCGGATACGAGGGGACAAAGCGCTACGGACGGCAACAGATCGTGGAGGCGCTCGACTACTTGGAGAAGTGCGGGGACCTCGAAGCTGAGCGCCACGCCGGACGGTGCGGCCGCTACCGTGTTCGACTATCTGAACCTGTAAGGGAAACCCCTACAGGTGAAGTTGACGAAGCCCCGGCGCCGACCTGTAAGGGAAACCCACACAGCACCTGTAAGGGAAGCCCACACACTAAAAGAAGACAGAAGAAGACGAGTACACTCACGACGAGTTCCGCGCACGCCGGTGAGGGGCAAGCCCTCACCGTCTCCGCGCGGGTGCTGCGTGACCTTGACACGAGACTTGCCGACATGGACGGCGACCACCTCACAAACGTCGTCAAGGAACTGAACCTCCAAGCGGATGCGGCGGGCCTGGAGGCCGCGCAAGTTCTTCGTGGTGTGGTGGCGCGCATTGCGGAGGCGTATCCTATAGTTCGGGACGGTCGGCGTCGCACGGAAGCCGGCAAGCCTCTAGCGAATCCGCTGGGGCTTGTGTTGAGGTTGCACCGGGACTGCTGCTCCTGCTGTGCCGGTGGGAACGTGTCGGTGTGGCAGTGGGTGCTTGACGAGGGGATGTTGATGGCGGCGGGTCCGGTAACACGCGGCACGGCCTACGACGAGCACGGCGAGCAGGACGAGCAGGGCGAGCACGACGAGCGCGTGGTGGCTTTGAGAATGCAGAAGGGAGGCGGCACATGCTGAGTGATGATGTGATCCGGGACGAAGGGACTGCGGGCGGGGAGGTCGCGGCGCCGGCACTGGACCCCGTGGAGGCGATTCAACTGGGCGGCGCGGCAGTGGAGCAAGCAGCACAGCGGGCCGGGGGCTACGTGGCCGACGTACTGAAGGCTCTCGAGGACCTAAGGCACGACTTGGGGCAGTTGAGCATGGCGCTGGAGGGCCTGGCCGGGACCGGTCGAAGTCTTCAAGCCGTGGCTGGGACGCTACAGGTCACGGCGGTGCTCGTGGATGACGACGTAGCTTGGGAGGAATGACGTGGCGCGAAGGTTCATGACGGCTTTCTTACGCCTCCCCGAGTGGATTGTAGCGCCCCAGAGAGCACTCAATCGGGCTGCCAAGACGGCGTTCAAGGCCTGCGTCGCGAAGTGGCACAAGGAGTACCTACAGTTCCATTTCAGCATGGCTGCATACACGAGATACCCGGATGTCTACAAGATGCGGCATGGGCGGCGGCGGTACATGGACCCGGCCAGCGGGCAGTGGCGTTTGCCGGATCGGCGCCCCCTCTACGAGAGTGGTGGGACTATGCGGCAGGCATTGCAGGCCATTACTGTGCACGGCACGAGCCACGGGGCCAGCGGGACTTTTACGGTTCCGTCGTACATAACGGCGCTGCAACGGCGGGGGTACTATGAGCCGTTCCGCGAAATGGTGGAGATGAACCACCAGGAGGTCGCGGTTCTTTGCAAGCACCTTGCGGACGTGACGTTGGAGGAGCTGGAGAAGGACGGCCACAAAGTCGAGGTAAGGGGTTAAGGCGATGGCGAAAGGCGAACTAATCTTGGGCGGAAATGCGGACGACTTGATCCGCGAACTCCACAAGGCATATGCAGAGATCCATACTTTATCGCAGGGCGCGGCGAAGGTGGGCCAACAAATGGATTCGTGGCGGTCCGGCGCGGGACGGCTGGCCACGCAGATCGGCGCCATCGCCGGCGGCTATATCGGACTGCGCAGTACCGTTTCTGGGATCCTGGACCTCTCAGAGAAGTGGGAACAGTCCATGCGCCGTGTCGGGAAAGAAGCGCAGGTCACGGCCCGCGAACTGGCGGCGCTGGCCATGCAGCAGGAACCTGGCACAGGCCGGCAGCGCGCGGCCGAGGCGATGGCGGCCGGCGCGCGATTCGGAGTCGAGCGGGCCCAGGCCGTCGACATTGCTGCGACGATGCAGGCACAGCGGGCGGGCGATTGGCAAACGGGAATCGCCGCCGCGGTTGAAGTCTTCAAGCTGTCCGGCTGGGCGGCGGTTCCGCCCGAAAAGGCAAAGGGGGCGGTCGTTATGGGGCTGGGGGCGGGCCTCCCGGCGGGCCTGGCCGCCCGGTTGCCGTATGCCGCGGGCGAGGTCTCTGCTTTGACGCCGGCCGAGTTGGCAGATGTGGCGCCGGCGATGGCGTTCTACCAGGGCCTCAAAGGCGGGGCGGCGGGGGCGTACGAAGTTGGGGCGATCCTATCGCGCACCGTTCCTGCCGGGGAGTTGGAGACGTACACCCGGGCGTTCGGCCGGGCGATGACAACTCGCGAGGGCACATGGGGCAAATTCGTCGGCGGGCTGCCCGGCGCCGCAGAAGGTGACTTCTACAAGATGTTGTCCGAGATGCGGAAAGAAAAGATCGGGACAACACAACAGTTGGAGCGCCTCGGCCTGGGGGAGGTCCGGCAACAGAAGGCTCTGATGGATATGTTGACTGCTGGCCCGGAGGCCGAAGAGATGGGCCAGCGGGTACGTGAACTCGCGGCGCTGCCGGACCTTCTGGAACGGAAACGCGGGGGCGCGGAACGCGGCTTCCCTGAACTGGCTTTTGAGCGGGTCGCGCGGGAAGCACAGGAACGCTTCCGGGGGGAAAAAGGCCTGCCCACCACGCCGGAAGCCAAAGCATTCTTGACGGCAGCGCAAGGCTTAGAATTGCGGGAGAGGGCTCGTGCGGAGGCGGCCGTAAAAGTGGGGCTGGAGGCGTTCATTCAGTTGCCGGAGGAGGGCCGACTCACCAGTGGCCGGGCGAAGATCGGCCTCCCCTGGCTGGGCGCGAAGATGGCGGCCGGCGCGCGATTCGGGATCGACCTGGAGGACATCGCCCGGGATATCGAGACGCGCATGAGGTGGAGCCTTGAACATCCCGGTGAGGCCGTGCCGCAAGAGCTGCTCAGGCAGCCGACGCGGATTGTACCAGGGCGGGCGGCCGAGCCGTCGGAGGCCATCCTTGAACGCCTGAACCGCGAGCGTGCCGGTGCCGGGTTACGGCCTTTCGGGGGCGCCGTCTGGGGCGCGGAGGCCCTGCGGCCGGCAGCGGAGGAACCGGCCGTGCGGACGCCGCCTCCCTGGTGGCAGGCGATAGAGCTTGGGGAACTCCTGAGACGCCAAGGGCGTGGTGGTCGCGGCGGCGACCTGCCATTGAGGTTCGAGTTGGAGCCACAAACCGCCGAACAGCACCAGCGGCGAACCGGCGCGCAGGCGGGGGGACAAGAAGCAGGCGATGAACGCGTGGGGTGGTCGGGGCCGGCGAACGTGCCCGGCAGTGGCACGTTGGGGGCAGCAGTCGGGGCGGATGGAGCTGTCCCGGTGCGTGTGATTGAGACGGTTCCGGCGCGTGTGATTCGGGACGAGGCTCGGCCAGTCAACGCCGTGCCCGGACGGGAGTTTGAATAACACAAGACTGGGGGAAGGGGATATGAAGCATCTGCACAGTCTGAAAGAGATTCTGGACGCTGCGGCGGGCCTGGAGGCGCTGGGGCTGCGAGTATTCGCGGTGCGGACGGACGGGACCAGCATAACGGGCTCGGAGGGCCACCTGGCGAGCCGCTGGCAGAAAGCCCGGGACCGGATTGAACACCTGCGCCGCTTGTGTACAGACGGGCTGTGCACGCGCGGCGCGCATCTGGCCCGCATGGCGCACAACACAAAAGGTATGGCCGCGCCGACCGTCCTTAGCTTGCCATTCCTCCTCGCCACCGTGCCTGGGCCGTGGTGGGTGGTGGCGGTCATTCGGAAGCGGCGCGAATTCAACCTGGCACTGGAGGCGGCAGGAGTGGACCTGAAGGCGTGCCCACGTGTCCTTGATCCAGGAGGCCGCCTCCATGTGTTCTTTCGGACGGCGGCGGAGCCCGCGCGGAAGCAGAGTGGGCGCATAGACTACACGGCAGCGCCACTATTCGAGCAAGTTGGGCGGCCTTGGGGGGAGTTCTACACCGGGGATGCACGGGTGGTGATTCTCCCTGGAGGCGACGAGGCCCGTCTGCCGGGTCAGGTACCCGGACAGTACCAGTGGGATGGGGCGCCGCTATGGGGTTATGGGGCCGTCCCCGTGTTGCCGGAGGAACTGTGGTTGCATGAATCGGCCGGGCGCAAGGACGGCGTTGAGGAATTGACGGAGGCCGTCGTGTCGGTAGAGAACTCAACGGAGGTTGAACATGGTCTGGCTTGACATTGTGAACGACAAGAACACGCGCATGTTACTGAACACGGACGCCGTGGTCTATGCGTTGATCCGCGATGATGGGGGGTCGGCTACCCTGGGCTTGCTACGTGGGGACCGGGCGCGGGCCTTGGAGGTTCCCAAAGTGGCGGCAAAGGGATTGCGCGACGCGCTGATGTCTGCGGGCTTCTTTGAGGTTCCGCAGTCGGGCGGCGTGGTGCTCCTGCTCAATGCGATGCATGTCGGCAGTGCACACGACGACAAGGACGGGGCAGAGTTCGTGGCAAGGAACCTGCCGGATAGGTGGCGCGCGGCTATGTCGCTTTCCAGACTGAGCAAGGCGCTGGACGCCGTGAGGGTCTAGAGGAGAACTACGATGGGAGTATTGAACGTAAACTTCGGCCCGGACGGTTCGGCGCAGGTGCCGGCGGGCGCGTTGCGATTCGACGCCGGGCCGGGCACGTGCTCTATATTCGGCGAAGCGCAGGCGACGGGGGGCGAGTTCCGGCTGGTGGTCGCGTCGGGGAAGGTGTTGGACCATCCCTTCTGGGGGAGGATTGCATTCGACCTCCAGGGCATCAAGCCCGCCAAGGGCGAGTGGCCCGTACTGCGGGAGCATCTGCGGGATCGCGTGGTCGGCATGGCGAATCGGCATAGCATAGAACGCGACGGCTGGGTGAACTACGGCAAGTTCAGCGAATCCACGAAGGACGCGGCCGAGGTACGGGCCTTGGCGCGGGAGGGATTCCCCTGGCAGGCGAGCATGTCGGCGCGCCCGAGGCGCGTCGAACAACTGGCGAAGGACGCGGAGGCGGTAGTCAACGGGCAGAGCATTCAGGGACCGGCGATGATCTGGCGGGAGGCAGAGGTCTCCGAGGCAAGCTGGTGCGTTCTGGGAGCTGACAGCAACACGTCCGGCGAGGCGCTGTCGGGGCGCAGCGAGATGGTGACGCTAGCTGGGGAAGTGTTCAGTTCGGCGGGGCAGGAGGTAACGAGAGTGGCAGCAAGAATGACTTCGGCAGAGGCGGAGTGGGAGGCTGCCGTCACCGCGCGCATAGAGGGCACTGGTTGCACGCGGGGCGAAGCCATCCGCGCCGTAGTGGCGGCCCAGCCTACCTTGCATCGGAACTACCTGGCGGCGGTCAATGAGCCGGCGGCGGGATTTGATCCGCTGGAGGCAAAGCGGAGGCCGGAGGCCGTCGAGCGGTTCAATGCGCGCGTGGCGGAACTCCGCAAGGAGCACAACTGGAGCGCGGCGGAGGCGATGCGCGAAATCGCCGCGCAGGAGCCGGACTTGCAGTCGGCATATGTCGAGCATTACACGGCAGTGGCGAATGAACGCGCCCAGATCCGGGAAGCACTCCACAAGCCGGTAAGCTAAGTTGAGATGGATTGCCCCCCTGACGAAACGTGGCGAACGGCGCCGGCCCGTGGGAAACGGGCTCGCTGCGGGGGACCTCGGCATGTCCCGCGCGCCGTGGGGTCGGCGGGGTGAATCCGCCCAACCCTCGACTTCTGATCATGGGGCACGTCGCCGCTCTGGCCGAGGAGTGCCCCCCCGCGCTCGTAACGCGGCCGGCGACAGCGTCTATGGTACGCCGGGGTTGGGCCGGGCCTCTTGTAGGTACGGCCCGACTTCCGGCGTGGAGGAGATGAGTCATGTCGGTGACGGCGAGCGAGAACCTTGGAGGATGGCAAGTAGTCTACGAGTGGCTGTCGGATGGTTCGGGGGATGCGTCGGTTGCGGATACCACACAACTGCGCGGCTACGTGATGCGCATGGTCACGGTGCCTGATGCGGTTGCAGTGCCGGCGGATGATTACGATGTGGAGCTTCACGACGGCGACGGGGCGGATGTTCTGGCCGGCGCCGGAGCGAACCGTGACGAGGCAACGCCAGAGAGCGTGAATCCGAGTGCACCGCCCTATGTGAACGGCAGTTTGACGCTGGTGGTGAGCAACGCGGGCGACGCGAAGGCCGGAAGTGTGCGGGTCTATCTGCGCAAGTCGAAGGACTGACCATGAATGACGAGGGGCTGCGCGAAGAGGAGGAGCTGGATTTTGCGCGGGAGAGGGCGCTTGATCTGGTTGCCGAACTGGAGGTAGGTGAGCTGCGTCGGGGTTGCCCGGGCACCATCAGTAAGATCATCGAAGCGGCACGCGGCGAAGGCGCGGCGGCAGAGCGGGACCGGGCGCGGCAATTGGAGCGGGCATTGCGCGGGGATCCACGCACGGCGCTGGAAGCCATCCTTCGCGGGCTCTCCGTCGAAGAGGCGAAGGGGATGGCCTACGACCGGGTCCAAGCGCGGATCAGGGAGCTTGAGCGCAGGCCGGATCAAGCTGAGGACAGCTGAAATTGGACAATGTGTCCAATTTGGCGGAGGGTGTCAGGTGCGCGTGCCACAAGAATCGCACCCCCAGAGGCGGGGGCAAGGTCGCATGGCGGGACTTTTGTGGCGTAGCGGGGCTCTGGTGACGTGCAGGCGCGATTCTGGCGGCAAGGAGGCAAGGAGTAGAAAGGGCTTGACAAGGACGGCGTGAAAGGAGTATGATCGTGGGTGTGAAGAATCGGCCAGTCAGAACAAGCGGAACTGCAACGCCCCGTGTGTGTGTCGGGGCGTTTCCATGTCGGGCGTCAGGTTCCGGGGCAGGCGACTGTCCCGGCGGCTCAGCCGAGCCGTTCACAGCCTGACGCCCGAGTCTTGTACGAAAGGAGCAAGGTCAGAGGAGCGCGACGCCCGGGGCCGGCGGCTGGGCCCCACCAGCAATGGCACTGCCGGCCCCGTGGCTGCGCGCATGGAGAGGGAAGTTCAGGAGTTGGCAAGTTTCGGTGTGGAAGGCGGCCTATTCGCACAGAACAGGCCGGGAAGGGTAGAGCCTGGTGCCGGATCGGAGGAGAAAACCCGAACCGGCCACGGGAGGAAAGGAGACGGCGATGGGTACGTTGACGAGGGAGGAGAGGTGTCTGGTGCCGGAGCTGCATGGTCCTGCCTTGGATGTGCTGTTTGACGAGTGGCGCATCTACGAAGCGCGGGCGGACAGCGGCTTCCAGCGGCTCACGCGGCAAGTCGTCGTATGGCGCCGCGGGAAGGTCGTGGCGACGCAGGAGTTCATCGGCCCGGCGGCCATCCTGGTGCCAATCGAGGTTGTCGAGTATCAAACCGATCAGGATGCGGAAGACCAGTACCGGCGCTCCTCTGAACATGAACACCGGCGGGCGGTGGCAGCGCAAGCGGAATGACGCGCCTTTTTCGCCGGCATGTGCTGAGAAGTAAAGACGGGCTCCGTCCGGGTTGACTTCCACCGGATCAGGGGTTAGCATACGAGCGGGAAGATGATGGCAGCGGAGGGGGCGAGAGTACCCCCCCCCCCTTTGGGTCCTTTCAAAGGGAAATGCAGCCGGCAGGTTGATGGGCTGTGCCCCGAAAACGTGTCACAGGTCGAGATTTTTGGTATCAAACAGTATCAAGAGGCGGGTCGTCTGAAGTAGCAAACGGAGGAAAGGGAAGGAGGGGAGCGGATGGCCGACGCAATGTCTGATCGGCCAGTGAGGTGTCTGGCATGGAGGGTGGAAGGAGAATGGCAGGGCCGGTCCTTGCGACGGCTGGCGACATCATTACCGACCTGGCTGAACTGCCGGGGGAGGCGCTTGTTACTCAGGCGTACATAGCCCACGTCCTAGGCGTGACGGCAAGGACGGTGCGCAACATGGTTGTGCGCAACGAGCTGCCGGGGCCGATCCAGATGGGCCGGCGGGTCTACTGGGTCGCGGGGGTCCTGCGAACTTACATGCGGGAAGCAGCCGAGCGGGAAGCAGAAAGGGCGGCGGCGGAGATCCGGCGATACAAGGCACTAAGGCCGTAGGAGGCTGGCGTGGCCTACGTCTTCCGTAGCAAGCGCAAGGATGGCGCGCCGTATGGGCCCTGGCGCTTCCAGTTCACCGACTGGACCGGGCGACGCCGGACAGCAACCGCCAGTGCCTCAAAGACGCGGACCGAGAAGCTCGCCCAGGAGGTCGACCTGGAGCACCGACTTATTCGTCAAGGGCTACGGCCTGCGCCGGATCCTCATGCAGAGCACAAGAGGCGTCCCTTCTCGGAGCTTGCAGCGGAGTACTGCGAGTGGGGCGAAAGTCAGGGCGGGCGTGGTGGCCGGCCCTGGAGTGCAACACATGCCCGGATGCGGCGGACCTATCTGGCATGGTGGCGTGATAGCTTGCACCTTACGAGCTTAGGCGACCTTGGAGGCTGTCTGCCGCGCGTCGAGAAGGTGTTGCGTGACTTGCAGGGCAAGGGCCTCTCCAACAAGACCGTCAGGAACTACGCCGAGGCGCTGATGGCCTTCTGTGGCTGGGGCACCATGCGCGGGTATCTGACCGAGAATCCGCTGAGGGGCCTGCGGGGTTTCGACACCACGCCGGGCCACAGGAGGCGGGCGCTCACGCCCGAGGAGATCGGGCGCCTGCTGGAAGTTGCCCCGCCGGATCGGCGCATACTGTATCAGGTCGCCCTTTGCTCGGGGCTGCGGGCGAATGAACTGAGGTCCCTCACGCCAGCGGACCTGGACACGCAGAAGGGCGGACTACTGCTTCGGCCCGAATGGACGAAGAACCGAAAAGGCGGCTTCCAGCCGTTGCCTGTGTGGCTCTTGCGGGAGCTGGCCGACTACGCCACCAGGGACAGAGCGACGGCGGCCTACCGGGAAGCGTACGAGCAGGCCCACGCGGTAACGGAGGCGCCGGCTGGGCGCTTGCTATTCGTCCCTTCCCATCCGGCGGGGAGCTTCGACGAAGACTGTGCGGCGGCGGGTATCCCAAAGCGAAAGCTCGGGGGCAAAGTAGACTTTCACGCGCTGCGGACGACCTTCGTGACGCTGTTGGACGGGGCTGGCGGCAGCGTAAAGGAGACACAGACCTTGGCGCGCCATGCTGATCCCGCCCTAACCTGGAACGTCTACGGGCGGGCCTCAGAGGAGCGCCTTGCGGAACTGGCGGCAGTCGTGGGGGAGGTTGCGCGGGGGCGCGTACGTTACCCTGAGAGCATACAGGGAGCAGTACGCCGGATGGCCGTAGGCGCGCAAGTCTATGAGGAGCAAGAGGATAGGATGGTCGGGGCGGCGGGATTTGAACCCGCGATCTCTAGCCCCCCATGCTAGCGCCCTAAGCCAGGCTGGGCCACGCCCCGACCGTCGGCACTATTATAGTCTGCCCCTCGGAGGAATCAAGCTTCAGGCGAAAGCGCGCGCCTTCGCCGCCAAGCAAGGAAACGCGCGTCTCATTCCCCGATGATCTGAACGAAGAGCTCGCGCTCGCGCGCCCGCACGTCGAAGTCGAAGAACACGATCTGCTGCCACGTCCCCAGCATCAGCCGGCTGTCCCGGAAAGGGATCGTGACGGACGGGCCGATCAGGCTCGCGCGCACGTGGCTGTGGCCGTTCTTGTCGTGCCATCGCTCCTCGTGGTGGTAGTAATGATCGTGCGGGGCCAGCTTCTCGAAGACTTCCTCCATGTCTTTGACCAGTCCCGGCTCGAACTCCATGGTGGTCACCGCGCCGGTTGACCCGGGGACGAAGACGGTCACGACACCGTCCGAGACGGAGCTGTCGGCCAGGATGTCGGACACGTCTTTGGTGATGTCCACCACGTCCATCTCCGCTTCCGTGCTGAACACGAATGTCCTGGTCTCTACGGTCATCTTATCTGTGTGCCTTCCGCCTTTTGGGTTGTATTCGCCACTAACTGCGCTATGATACCGTGACGGCAGGCAAAATGCGAAGTCCAAAATCCCCTGGCGCAGGCGAGCAGGGACGATGTTCGGCGACCGCACGGACTACGACGGCGCTCGCAAGGCCATGGTGGATCAGCAGTTGAGACGCCGGGGCATCAAGGACGAGGGGGTGCTGGCGGCGATGGGGAACGTCCCTCGGGAGAGGTTCGTGCCGCCGGACAGCCGCTCGCGGGCCTACTGCGACGGCGCCATGGGGATCGGATTGGGGCAGACGATCTCGCAGCCCTACATGGTCGCGTTGATGACGGAGGCCCTTCATCTGACGGGCACTGAGCGGGTGCTGGAGGTAGGCTCGGGCTCCGGCTATCAGGCGGCCGTCCTGGCGGAGCTTGCCGCGCACGTCTATACGGTGGAGCGGATCGCGGAACTGAGCGAGGGGGCGCGCAAGGTGCTCTGCGAGGAGCTGGGCTACGCGAACGTCTCGTTCAGGGTGGGGGACGGCACGCTGGGCTGGCCCGAGGAGGCGCCCTTCGATCGGATCATGGTGACGGCCGGGGCGCCGCACCGGCCCGCCCGGCTGGTTGACCAGCTTGCGCCGCTGGGGGAGGCGGTCGTGCCCGTCGGCGGGCAACACTGGCAGATGCTGACTCACTATCGCAAGGAGCCGGACGGGACGATCCGGGAGAGGGAGGTCTGCGAGTGCGTCTTCGTGAAGCTGATCGGTGAGGACGCCTGGTAGCCCGGACCACGCGGCCCGTCACGCACTTCTCTGCGCCAGCAGTTCGCGGTAGAGTGCTTCGGTCCGGTCCACCATGGTCTCGATGCGGAACTGGTCGGCGAACCGGCGGCGCCCTTCCCGCGCCATGCGCCGCGCGTCCTCGGGGTTCCGGATCGTCCACACGACCGCTTCCGCCAGCTCGTCCACGGACTGCGGCGGCACCAGCCGGCCCGTCACACCGTCCAGTATGACCTCCGGCGCTCCGTCCAGATCGTAGGTGACCACCGGCCGCTCGCACAGCAGGGCCTGGACCAGCACGCGCGCCAGCCCCTCGCGCAGGGAGGCGTGGACCAGGACGTCCATGGCCCCGATTATCGCGGGGATGTCCTGCGGCGGAATGAGCCCGGCGAAAACCACCCGGTCGGCGATTCCGAGCTCGGCGGCCTCGGCGGCCAGCCGGTCCCTCAGGACGCCGTCGCCGACAAACAGGAACCTGGCCTGCGGGCATCGCGCGACGATCTTTGGGGCGGCCCTGAGAACGAACTCGTGGCCCTTCAGCTCGAACAGGCGGGCGATCTTGCCGATGACCACGTCGTCCGCCCCGAACCCGAACCGGCGCCGGACGGATTGCCTCGTGCGGTCGGCGTCGCGATAGGCGTCCACGTCCATCCCGCTGTAGATGACGGTGAAGCCACCGCGAGGCCGGATGCCGGCCTGCCTGGCCTGCTCGACCATGGCTTGCGCCACACACACGATGCGGTCGGTGACGCGGGCGGCGGCTCGCTCCGCCAGGATGAAGGCGGCGTTGACGTGAGCCGGGGCATAGGGGTGGAAGGGCAGCCCCTCGACTGTGTGGATGACGGCGGGCACGCGCAGCAGATTTGCGGCGAAGCGGCCGAGGATGCCGGCCTTGGAGCTGTGCGTCTGCACGATGGCCGGTCGAAAACGCCGCAGCACTTGCACGAGCCTGAGCAAAGCTGCAGCGTCGCGGCAGGGGCGGACGGCCCGGCGCAACTCCGGGACCACGACGCAGGGGATGCCCCGGCGGCGCACTTCGGTGAGCAGCTCCCCCTCGGGGCCTATCGGCGGACCGGTCACGAGCAGCACTTCCCACTCGGGCCGCCGGTGCAGGATGTCGCAGGTGTGGAGGGTGTTCTCCTGGGCCCCGCCCAGGATCATTCTGGTGATGACGTGGGCGACACGGACGGGGGCAGTTCCCATGCCATATCCCGGCGAGGATCACAGGCGCTGAGGTCGCAGCTTTCAGCCGGTGAACCTGCGAAAGGCCAGTGAGACGTTGTGGCCGCCGAACCCGAAGGAGTTGTTCAGGACGACGTTGATCGGCCGCTCCTGGGCCTGGTTCGGCACGAAGTTCAGGCCACAGCACTCGGGATCGGGGTCGTCCAGGTTTATGGTCGGAGGGCACACGTTGTCGCGCATGGCCCAGAGGCAGACGGCGCTCTCCAGGGCGCCCGATGCGCCGAGCAGGTGGCCGAAAACGCTCTTGGAGGAGCTGATCGCGAGTTTCCGGGCGTGTTCGCCGAAGACGGCGCAGATGGCCCTGGCCTCGACGTCGTCGCCGGCCCGCGTGCCGGTGCCGTGGGCGTTGATGTAGTCCACGTCCTCGGGGGCCAGGCCGGCGTCCAGGAGCCCGTTCTTCATGGCGAGGGCCGCGCCTCCACCTTTGGGGTCGGGCAGGGTGATGTGATGCGCGTCGCTGCTGGCGCCATAGCCGACCAGCTCGGCCAGGATCTCGGCGCCGCGCTTGCGGGCGCGCCCCAGGTCCTCCAGCACCAGGATGGCGGCCCCTTCGGCCATGACGAAGCCGTCCCGGTTCAGGTCGAAGGGCCGGCTGGCGGCTTCGGGGTCGTCGTTCCGGGTCGAGAGCGCCTTGGCCTGCTGAAAGCCGCTCAGCCCCATGGGCGTGACGGCGGCCTCGGCGCCGCCGCAGATGACGGCGTCGGCCATGCCGGCCCGGATGCATTGCAGCGCTTCGCCCATCGCGTGGGAGGCCGAAGCGCAGGCGCTGGAGACGGACATGCTGGGGCCGTGGAGGCCGTACTTCATGGCCACCTGCCCGGCAGCGGCGTTGGTCATGAGCTTGGGGATCATCAGCGGGCTGGTGCGTCCAGGGCCGCTTTCGAGCAGGCGCTGATGCTGAACCTCGATCTCGTGGAGGCCGCCGATGCCGGTTCCGACAAACGCGCCCCACCGGCTGCGGTCCTCTGCGTCCAGATCCAGGCCGGCGTCCGCGATCGCCTGATCGGCCGCGACCATGGCGAACTGCACGAACTGGTCCAGCCGGTTCAGCTCCCGCTTGGACCAGTATTGGAGGGGATCGAAGCCCTTGACCTCGCCGGCGATGTGCACGTCGTAGCCGGAGGTGTCGAACGACTCGATGCGCCGGATCCCGCTTCGCCCATCGCGAACAGCGGGCCAGGCCACCTCCTCGCTACAGCCGACCGGCGACACAACCCCTACGCCCGTGACGACGACACGTCTGCGGCTCATTGTCCCTGCTTCTGGCTCTCTTTGATATAGTGGACGGCCTGGCCAATGGTCTCGATCTTCTGCGCTTCCTCGTCGCTGATCGTCAGGTCGAACTCCTCCTCCAGATCGATGACCAGTTCGGCCATGTCCAGCGAGTCGGACTGGAGATCGTTGACAAAGTGGGTGTCCGCCGTCAGTTGGTCCGGCTCGACGCCCATCCGTTCTGCCACCAGGTTGACGACCCTGTCCATTATCTCATCAGGCACTTCATTCCCTCCGCGTGTATGGACTGGTATGTCTCTTGTCAGTTGCCTGCCTTGAATCAGGTCAGCTGTGCAGCCGCCCCGTTGCCCATGCGGGAATTGTAGTCACGGCCTCGTCGGCGTTGCAAGCGCAGCAGGGCGAGAACGGCCCTACATGGCCATGCCGCCGTCGACGCGGATGACTTCCCCCGTGACGTAGCCCGAGTCGGGCGAGGCGAGGAACGCGACGACCGCCGCCACGTCCTCGGGCTGACCGAACCGGCCGCTCGGGATGGCGGCAAGGTTGGCCTCGCGGGCCTCCTGGCTGAGCTGGGCGGTCATCGGCGTTTCGATGAAGCCCGGAGCGACGGCGTTGACCGTCACGTTGCGCCTGGCCAGCTCGCGCGCGGCCGTCTTCGTCAGGCCTATCACGCCCGCCTTGCTGGCCGAGTAATTGGCCTGACCGACGTTGCCCCTGATGCCCACGACGCTGGCGATGTTGATGATGCGGCCGCTGCGCTGCTTCGACATGATCCGGGCCACGGCCCTGATGCCGTTGAAGACGCCCTTGAGGTTGATCGCCAGCACCTGGTCCCACTCCTCGTCGTCCATGCGGATGAGCAGGTTGTCGCGCGTGATGCCGGCGTTGTTGACCATTATGTCGATGCTGCCGAACGCCTCGGCCGCCCTGGCGACGGCGTCTTTCATCTGATCCGACCGGGACACGTCAGCCTGGAGGGCCAGGAATTCGACGCCCTGCTCGCGAACGAGCGACCCCGCCTCCTCCAGGGCTTCGGGGATCACGTCGATGCCGACGACGTTGGCGCCCTGCTCGGCGAGCTTCAGGCAGATGGCCCTGCCGATGCCGCGAGCGGCGCCGGTGACTACGGCCGTTTTCCCCTCCAGCGGCTTCATGTGCCTTTCCTTTCTGCATGTGTCCGGACGTCCTGCGCGCGGTTGATCGTCGAGCACGTCTTCGACGGATCTATGCGCTTGAGAAGCCCCTGCAGAACGCGGCCGGGGCCCACTTCGCAGTACTGCTCGACCCCTTGCGCGATGAACCACCGCATGCAGTCGACCCATCGGACGGGGCTGACGATCTGGTCCACCAGCAGGCGGCGTATCTCGTCTGGGTCCGCCGCAGGCCGGCCGGTCACGTTGGCCACGACGGGGCACCGGGGCGCACGGATGGGCGCCTCGGACAGCTCGGCCGCCATCCGCTCGGCTGCGGGCCGCATCAGCTCCGTGTGGAATGCGCCCGCCACGTTGAGCCGGATGGCCCGCCGAGCTCCCATCGCGGCGCAGAGGTCGGCCGCCATGCGCGCGGGCTCCTCCTCTCCGCTCACGACGACCTGGCCCGGGCAGTTGTAGTTGGCTGGCCAGACGCCTCCGCCGCTCTGCTCCCGGGCGGACTGGCAGGCCTGCTCCACCTGACCGTCTTCGAGTCCGATGATGGAGTACATGGTGCCGGGGTTCGCTTCGCAGGCCTCCTGCATGTAGAGGCCGCGCTTGCGCACGAGCCGAAGGGCGGAGGGGAGGTCCAGAGCGCCGGCCGCCACGAGGGCCGAATACTCGCCGAGGCTGAGGCCCGCCGTGCCCGCCGGTGCGAATGGGGAGCCGGCCTCCTCCTCCATGGCCCGCAACGCGGCTAGGCTTACCGTGAGGATGCCGGGCTGGGCCACGTCGCTGCGCGAGAGCTCCTCCAGCGGGCCCTCGAAGCAGAGCCTGGCGAGCTCCATGCCAAGCACCTCGTTGGCCTGGCGGAAGACGGCCCCGGCGGCCGGGTAGTGTTGGGCCAGGTCCCGGCCCATGCCCACCTCCTGGGCCCCCTGGCCGGGGAAGAGAAGCGCTGTGCCGCTCATTGTCGCGTGCCCGTGCCGGGGAAGCGAAGCCCCGCCTCAGTACCGGATCAACGTCGAGGCCCAGGTCAGGCCGCCGCCGAAGGCCAGCAACAGGACCAGGTCCCCGCGTTCGAGCTGCCCGTTCTGGACCGCTTCCGTCATGGCCAGCGGGATCGAGGCTGCCGAGGTGTTGCCCACCCGCTCGATGTTCATGTACGCCTTCTCCAGGTCCAGCCCGGCCCTCTCGAAGGCGCTCTTGATGATCCGGACGTTGCTCTGGTGGGGGATGACCATCTTGATCTCGTCCAGCGACACGCCGGCCAGCTCGGGCACCCTTTGCAGGAGCTCGGTCATCTTGTTCACTGCGAGCTTGAAGACTTCCCGCCCCTGAAGCTTCATGTAGTGCCCTCGGGCGTCGACGGTCTCGTGCGAGGCCGGCTCGCGGGAGCCGCCGGCGGGCAGGATCAGTATCTCCGGGCACGACCCGTCGGAGCCCATCTCGCTGTAGATCACCTCGCCGCCGTTCTGCGCGGGCCGGAGGATGGCTGCGCCGGCGGCGTCCCCGAACAAGATGCAGGAGCGCCTGTCCGCGTAGTCGGTGAATCGGGAGAGCGCTTCCGCGCCGATGACCATGACGTGGCGCGCCACGCCCGAGGCCACGACCCCGGCGCCCCAGGAAAGGGCGAACACGAATCCGCTGCACGCGGCCTCCAGGTCGAAGGCCATGGCATCCCGCGCGCCCAGGGCTGCCTGCACCAGACACGCCGTCGCCGGGAAGAAGTGGTCCGGCGTGGACGTGGCCACCACGATGGCGTCGAGCTCGTCCGCGCTCATTGACGCCGCCTCGAGCGCGCCCGTTGCGGCCGCAAGGGCCATGTCGCTGGTCGCCTCGCCGTCTGCCAGCAGATGGCGTTCCTTGATGCCGGTCCGGGGGTAGATCCACTCGTCGGACGTGTCGACCATCTGCTCCAGCTCGGAGTTGGTAAGGACGCGCTCCGGCAGGTAGCTGCCCAGGCCGGCGATCTCTACGGGCAAGTGCTGGCGGGTATGCATGTCAGTGTCTCGCGGGGCTCCGTTGCCGATGGAAACGGACAGGGGGCAACCGGTCAGGCGGACAGGTCCCGGGGCGTGGCGCTTTTCTGCACGGCCGCCTCGATGTGTTCGTTGACGCTTAGCTCCACGAACGCCCGGGCCTCCCGGATGGCGTTCTGGATGGCCCGCCTGTCCGAAGTGCCGTGAGTTATGATGATGACGCCGTTGACGCCGAGCAACGGGGCGCCGCCGTACTCGCTGAAGTCTGCGCACTGCCGCAGATGCATGAAGAGGTCCTTGCAGAGGACGAAGCCCAACTTGTAGCGCAGGCTGCCCTCCACCTGCTCGCGCATCCAGGCCAGGAGCCGCATCACGAGGCTTTCGCTCGACTTCAGGAGCACGTTGCCGACGAAGCCGTCGCAGACGAGTATGTCACATGCATGCCGGAACAGCGCCTGGGGCTCCATGTTGCCGACGAAGTTGAGGTCCGCCCGCGAGAGCAGCTCGAACGCCTGCTTGGCGAGGTCATTGCCCTTGGCGGCTTCCTCGCCCACGTTCAGCAGGCCGACCCGCGGGTTCTTGATGCGCAGCACCTCCGTGGCGAACACGGTGGCCATGATGCCGTACTGGAGCAGGTGCCTGGGCTTGCAGTCGACGTTGGCCCCGACGTCGATGGCGACGACGGGGTAGTTGATGACCCGCATGGCGGCGGCTATCCCGGGCCGAAGGACGCCCTTGAGCCGCCCCAGCTTCAGGCTGCTGGCGGCGGCGACCGCCCCGGTGTTGCCCGCGCTCACGAAGGCGTCCGCGCGGCCGTCGGCCAGCATCTCCAGGGCGACCACGATGGAGCTCTTCTTCTTCTCCCGGAGGGCCTGGACGGGGGACTCGTGCATGCCGATGCGCTCGGGCGCGGCCACCAGCATGACGTTATCGGGCCTGCCGCCCAGGTCGCTGATCTCCTGCTCCATCCGGTCGGGCTCGCCGCACAGGATCACCTCCGTGTCGCTGTAGAGCCAGGCGGCGTTGACGGCTCCGGCCAGCCTCTCCCCGAGGGGAGCGTCCCCGCCGGTGGCGTCGAGAGCCACCCGGGCGGCGTATGGACGTGCATGGACGTCGGCCGATGGAAGGTTTGCCATGGTCCGTGGTCGCCGGCAAGCAGTCAGGCCCCGCACCTCGCGCTCAGTCCCAGTTGCACTCGGTGCCTTATCTCTCCACTTCCACGAGGGATCGGCCGCGATAGTAGCCGCAGTTCGGACAGACTGCGTGAGGGGCCTTGGGTTGGCTGCAATTGCTGCAGAAGAACCTCCTGGACCGGCTCCCCTCGGCCCTCACGCGCTGGCTCTTGGGGATGTTCGGCATGGTGAGGGCCAGGTGAGACCGATTCTTGCGTTTTCGCTGTTTGCTGTGTCTTCTTTTGGGTACCGCCACTTTCGTGTCCTCTCGGAGTAATCGTTGGAGCGACATCGCGGAAGGGACGCGAGGAAAGCCGCTCCAAGCAGCGCTTCGGTTTCGGAACGTTGCCACGAAGGCGATCGGGCACGCCCAGCTGCCAGGAGAGCCGTTCGGGGAACAGCGCCCCCCGGTTCCTTACAAGACCTGCGATTCTAACTTCGGGCGGGGCTTTCTGTCAATGGGACGCCGGCGCAGAGGCGCCGCGGGGCGCTGTCTTGACGGCCTGTTCCACGCCCGGTAGAATCGGGATGGCAATGTCGCGCGCCCCTGTGGTGCCCGTCTACAACCGAGAAGCGAGGAGACAGATGACGCTTAGAGCCTCTAACAGAATGCCGCGTGAGCCGCGTTGCGCTTCCGGCCGGATGGATGCAAGGAAGGGCTCCGAGCCCGTGCCAGGGTCAGGCACGGCGAGGAGACCTGACACAGCAGACGCCGGCCTGAGGCGCAACCCGAAGGGACGGGCGTCCTTCGCCGCATTCCGGCGTCGCGCAGGCTTGGCGCATCGGACCCCTAATGCGCCGGCGCCCGACGCTCCTTGGCCTGCGGCGAAATCCGCTCCGTCGCGGCCACGGGTCATTCTGTTAGAGGCTCTTAGAGTGCCTGCAATGCTGTTCGTGGTCCTCGTCGCGCTCCTTGCGTCCGGCTGCGCGTCCAACGCGCGTGTGGCACGCCTTCAAGCGGAGGTGGAGCACCTTCAGCAGGTCCAGCAGCGGACCGACTTCGTGCACGTCATAAACGCCGCCAAGCGGAAGGTTTACCCCGTCATCGTCTACCTCAAGCCGATCCAGGAGACCTTCGAAGAGGGCGAACAGGCCGAGCGCCAGGTGATTGGCAGCGGCGTCATCGTCAGCCAGGACGGCTACGTCGTCACGAACTACCACGTGGCCGAGAAGGCCACCAAGATCAGGGCCGTCCTGTCCAACGAGGAGCAGGTGACGGTCTCCGTCGTCGGCCAGGATCAGGACACGGACATCGCCCTGCTGAAGATCGACGCGGCCGAAGGCGGCGGGCCGCTGCCCTACGCCGAGTTCGGCGATTCCTCGCAGCTGGAGGAGGGCGACTTTGTGATGACCATGGGTTGCCCGCTCGGCTTGACGCGGTCCGTCTCCTTCGGCGTGGTCAGCAATACGAAGCGCTACCTGGGCGAGGATCTTTCGCGTTATAACCTGTGGATACAGACGGACGCGGCCATCAACCCCGGCAACAGCGGCGGGCCGCTGGTCAACACGAAGGGGGAGATCGTCGGCATCACCACCCTGGGCACGTCCTGGTACGAGGGCATCGGGTTCGCCATTCCCTCGGACGTGGTCGAGAGGGTCGTGGCCGACCTGAGGGAGCACGCAGAGGTCAAGAGGGTGTGGACGGGGATCACGTTCCAGGCGCTCAAGGACTTCGAGAGCAACACGATTGTGGAGGCCGAGCGCGGGGTGCTGGTCGCCCACATCGAACCGGACTCGCCGGCGGCGGAGTCAGGACTCCAGCCCCAGGACCTGATCGTGGCGCTGAACGGCGAGCCGGTGAGCGGCACGTTCGTCGAGGACCTGCCGGCGGTAAGGACGGCGTTCGCCCGTCTGCCCGCCGGCGAGCCCGCGACCGTGTCCGTCGAACGGGGCGGGCAGCCCGCCACGGTGACTCTGACCCCCATCATCAAAGGTGAAGTGGAAGGCGCGGACTTCGACTGCAAAGAGTGGCAGATGACGATCAAGGAGATCAACAAGTTCGCCGACAGGGCCATCTACTACTTCCGCAAGCGAGGCGTCTACGTGCAGGGCGTCAAGCGCCCCGGCAACGCGTGGGGCAGCGGCCTGCAGGAAGGGGACATCGTGATCGAGGTCGGCGGGCGGGACGTTGATTCGCTGGAGTCGGCGCGACGGACCTACGAGGAGCTGAACGAGAGGCCGGAAGGGCAGAGGAAGGTCCTCTTGCAGGTGCTGCGCGTCGGCGTGCCCCAACTCGTCGTGCTCGACTACAACAAGCGCGACGCGGAGTACGAGGAGGAGAAGTGAACACCGCAAAGCAGACGCCGGTCGTCCTCGTCGCGTTGGCGCTGGCAGCCGTCCAGCTATGGTGGCCCGCCGTCAGGGCCTGCCGGGCCGAGCCCGACGTGGGCGCGCTGGAGGCCGAGCAGGTCCAGGAAGAGGAGGCGCAGAGGGAGGCCGTGCAAAGGGCCAGGGAGATGGCGTCTCAGCTCTTCTACGACGTGCGCCTCACCTTCACGGACTTCCAGCCGAGCACCGTTCGCGAGATCGAGCAGCACTTCGCTTACGGTTGGGTCAACAACCTGGCGATGCGGCTGGCGATCGACAAGCGCACCGTGACGCTTGACGCTATGCTGGTCGATCCCGAACAGGGCCTGTTCGTCATGGCCGACCCGGACATCAACCTGGACTCCGTGGCATCCCTTGAGCTGGTCACGGACTCGGGCGAGACGCATCCCGTCGAGGTAGTCGGCCTATACCCCCAGCAGAGCGCCTGGCTGCTGCAAGCCTCGGGCCTGAAGCTTCAGGTGACGATGCCCCGTTTCGCAGCGGACGCGGTGCAGGACGGCCAGAAGGTGCTGCTGACGGACGTGACACGATTCGCCGGGCGGAAAGACGTCAGGGTCCGGGCGCTCACCCTGAACAGCTACCTGACCCACGGGGACGAGCTGGAGATGTTCCCCCTTGGCCGGGGCGGCGTGGAGCAGCTCCAGGGCGACGAGTGGCCGGTGAGCAACTGGCTGCTGTTCGACAGGGAGGGCCAGGTGGCTGCCATCGTCGTCTGGCCCGTCCTGATCCGGATGGGGGACCGGGCGAATTACTTCGCCGGCTGGCCGACGCCTGCGGATGCCCTGTCGATGGGCGCGCTTCGCGAGACGATCACGGGCGCGGTCAGGGAGGTGGACCGCTGGACGCGCGGCGTGAAGTTCCATTTCCGCCAGGAGGAGCAGGCCGGCCGCCCATCCTACTACGCGCGCAGCGGCGGCCGCGAGGACGTGCCCGAGGACGAATGGATCACCTACGGCCTGTCGGTGAGCGCCGACCTGATCTTCGTTCCCTATGAGCTGGACCGGGAAAGGATCGAGAGGATCGAGCGCGTCGAGGTGCTGACGGATCACGGGCCGGTGCCGGCGGAGTTCGCCGGCGCGTTCGAGGAGTTCGGGGGCATGCTCGTGGCGCCGTCCGAGCCGATGGACTTCGTGCCGGACCTCTATGAGTCCAGGCCGATCGACGACCTGACCGTATTCGTGGACGTGTCCGTCAAGCACCGCTTCGGGTCAAAGGACGCGCTGCCCAAGTACAACCGCTTCTTTGGCACGCAGAAGGGCTACAAAGACAGGGCATTCCGCGATCCGGAGCGTCCGCTGCTGGCCGGATCGTTTGTGCTTACGCAGGACGGGCGCCTGTATGGCTTTGCCACCTATGAGAAGCGCTACGAGAGCGTGGCCGAACAGGAAGCGCTTCGTTTCCGGGCGGGCTACGGCTCTTCCGTTGCCTACTACGCCGCAGGGGGGGAAGACGTCCGCTGCTTCAGCTTTGCCGATGCGAAAGAGCAGTTCCAGAATCCCCAGCGGCACCTCGACCCCCGCATCAAGGTGAAGAGGATGCAGGAGCGGAAGGAATTGGCATGGCTGGGCGTGGAGTTCCAGGCCATAACGCCCGAGCTGGCCAAGGAACTGGACGTCGAGAAGGAGACGCGGGATGGGCTCTACGGCTTGCTTGTGAACCTCGTGTACGACGACTCGCCGGCCCAGAGGTTGGGCATTGAGCCTGGCGACGTGCTGCTGAAAGTCCAGGAGAAGGGCAAGGCGGGCGAGCATCTGCTCCGCGCCGAGGCGGACCGCTACTACCGGGGCAGCCTGGACAGCCTCCGGTACGCGAGTTCCCTGCCCGCTAGCGCGTCCCTCGCTGCCCGCGGCTGGTTCAACAGAAGGAACTTCCTGACGGAGCTGCTGACCGGTCTCGGCGTCGGCACGGACCTCATCCTGACCTTCAGCCACGGGCATGAGGTGAGGACCGCCGAGTTCACGATCGAGAAGGCTCCCCCGGACCTCAGCAGCGCCGAGAAGTACAAGAGCGTATCTACCGGCCTCACCGCCAAGGACGTCACATACGAGGTGCGACGCATCCTGAGGCTGCCCGCAGGATTCGCGGGGGTCATCGTCTACGAGGTAGAGCCCGGTTCCGCGGCAGCCGTCGGTCAGATCACGCCCATGGAGTTCATCGAGGAGATCAACGGCAGGCCGGTGCCCGACATCGGGGCGTTCCAGGCCATCCTCGAGCAACTCGCGGCCAGCGGGGCCCGGTCGGCGACGCTCAAGGTGCGCAACCTCGACCAGTCTCGCTTCGTCGAGGTCCAGCTCGAACAGCCGCGCGAGGGGCAACGGGCTTCGGAGCAATTGCCCCAAAGCGTCCCGGGACTGGTGCCCGAGTGAGCGGCGGGCCTCCGTCAGCCGGCCCCCAGGCCTCTCAGCTCATCGCTGAGCAACCTGATGTGGCTCATCTCCTCGCGGATGATCGTCTCCACGTCGGACCTGCCGAGGCGCTCCGGAACGGCATCCCGGATGCCCAGGTAGTACACGACGGAATCCTTTTCGAGCTGGATCGCCGCCTGGAGCACTTCGCGGCTGTCCGCCATCTCCGCCACGGCCCGGGGCTGCATGCGGTAGACGTTGAAGACCTGCGTGTCGGCGGCCGCCCGCAGATACAGCCCGACTTCGTCATTGGGGTCAAACAGAATCTCGGGGGCGGCTTCGCCGGAGAGCTTCCCCTGCATCTTCGCGAACGTACGCTCGTGATCCGCTTCCATCTGGGCCAGCTTGAGGAGCAAGTCCCTCAGGCGGCCGTCCCGGCTCTTCTTGGCGGCTTCCCGGTAGAACCGCTGACCGTTCCGCTCGATCTGGACCGCCATCTCGAACACTTCGTAAGCGCTGAAACTCGCAGCCATCTGAGAGATCCCCTCCAGGAGGCAAGCGCGCACGTCTTCGGCGCGGCCGGCCCGCCTGGCGGGCGCGATGCCGTACGGCCGCTTTGACTCATGCGCGAAGAGGCACCCCCTCACTTATAGCCCGGCTGGCGCAAGCGTTCAAACGCCCGGAGGGCGCGGGTCACGGCTCCTCTTGCGCCGCGCCTTCTTCGGGCGCCGGCCGGCGTATGCCCCAGAGGCGCAGCATCTTGTCGTTGGAGCCGGTCGCCAGTAGCCGTCCGTCAGGGCTGAACGCCACGGCCGTGACCCAGTGGCCGTGCGCCGGCAGGCTGCGCAGCTGCGCCTTGGTCCGGAAGTCCCACAGCGTAACCGTCCTGTCCCGGCCACCGATCGCCAGCAGCCTGCCGTCGGGCGAGAATGCCAGCGCCAGGGCCGATTCCCCGACCGGCAGGGAGCCCTGGTCCCAGTCCGGCTCATTCGACAGCTTCCACAGTCGGACCTTCCGGCCGCCCATCCCGGTGTAGGACGTGACCAGCCCGCGGCTGTCCGGAGAGACCGCCAGCATGGCTGGCATGCGCGACCATTCGATCTTGCGCATCAGTTGGCCGTCCGAGGTGGACCACAAGCCCACGCAGCCCGGCTCGACTGCGGCCGCAAGCCACCGTCCGTCGGGCGAGAACGCAGCCGGCCGCTTGCCCTCGATGGGCCCGAGACCCGCGGGCTGCCCCGCTATCGGATCCCACAGGCAGACGTGATACGCGTCGGCCGAGACGAGCAGCGTGCCGTCAGGGGAGAAGCCCAGCGAGCTGATCCGGCTGGCGTGGCCGCGCAGCTCGTGAAGGACGGTCCCGTCCTGGCGCAACCAGATGACCACGGAGCCGTCTTCGTGACCTGTGGCCAGCAGCCGGCCGTCCGGCGAGACGGCCACCGCCCTGACGTCGGACTGGCGGCTGAAGCTCGCCAGCACTGCCCCGTCGGCCGGGTCGTGCAGCGTGACGATGCCGTCCGTCGCGCCGACCGCCACGAAGCTGCCGTCCGGGGCGAACGCGACGGACTTGACGGGTCCGCCGTGCTCGCACCCCGGGCAGACCGGCGCCAGGTTCTCCAGCGTCTCCCTCCTGATGACGGAGTCGAGCTCCCGGTGCAGTTCGGGCAGTTTGCCCCGCCACGCTTCAGCGTCCTGCACCTGTCCGGCTTGTAGAAGCTGCTGCGCCGAACCCAGGATCTGTTCGGCCCGCTCCCAGCTAAGGGCGTCCATGGCGCGCGCGAAGGCGCGCTCATGCTGGCGCAGGTAATGCCCGTCCGGCGCCGCCGACAGCTCCGCCAGAAGCTCTCGGGCGTCGGGGGCGTAGGGGCTCTCGGGCAGGAGCTCGATGAACCGCCGTATCCTGTCCAGCGTCTCGGACCGCGTGTAAGCGGCGTCCACAGCGTCCTGCAGGTCCTGCCAGCAGTAGCGGTCGAAGTCCGGCTCGACCTGGGCGGCCTGCTCGCTCAGGTCGTCGTAGGGGAGGTCGGGCGCAAGGGCGGCCAGGCGCCGTGCCTCGTCCCCGGCCTCTGCGTAGCGCTGATCCCTCACGCCGGCCGCGAACGCCTCCTGTCCCGCCGTCACGGTGTCCTCGGCCGCCTGGCGAACGGCGTCGGGCAGGCCGGCCACGCCGGCTTCATCCGGCATGAACTGGCCGGCCATCTCCGCCAGCCAGCTCGCCTTCTGCCACTGCCCCTCAACGATGAGCTGCTGGACCTTTTCGGCGGCCCTTTTGGCGTCGCCCATTATCTTGTCGAGTTCCTGGCGCTCCGTCTCGAGCTGCTGGGCCACCTGGGTGTGCTGTTCGACGAGCCTGCCGGTTCTCTTCGTGAAGATCACGGTAAGGGCCGCAACGACGATGGCGGCCAGGACGATGGGGATCAGGACCCTTCGATTGCGCCACGCCCAGCGGTTCAGCCTGTAGCCGAGGGTGGCGGGACGAGCGCTGATGGGCCGCCCGGCCAGGAAGCTCTCCAGGTCGCGTGTCAGCGCCTCCGCGCTCTGGTAGCGCAGCACCTTGTCCTTCTGGATGGCCTTCAGGAGGATGATCTCCAGGTCGCGGGGCAGGTTGGGGTGCAGTGCGGACGGCCTCAAGGGCGCGGCCTCGCGCAAGAGCTCCAGCACTCCCAGCCCGTGCGCGTGCTCGATCGGGTAGGGCAGGACGCCGACCAGAAGCTCATACAGGATCACGCCGAGCGCGTAGACGTCGGTGCGTTCGTCCACGTCTTTGGGCCGCCCGAGGGCCTGCTCGGGGCTCATGTAGCGGGGAGTGCCCATCAGTTCGCCCGTCACGGTCAGGCCCGCCGCACCCTCCTCACCCTCTACCGACGTGCGTGAAAGCCCGAAGTCGAGTATGCGCGGCCGGTTCAGGCCGTCCACCATGATGTTGCCCGGCTTCAGGTCGCGGTGGATCACGCCGTGCTCGTGCGCGTAGTGGACTGCGTCGCACACGCGCACCATGAGCCGGCAGATCTCCTGTCGGCTCAGCTCGTTCCGTCGCACGTAGGTGAGCAGGTCGACCCCCTCGACGAACTCCATCGTGAAGTAGGGCTGGCTGCCCGCTTCGCCGTACTCATAGACCGGCACGATGGCCGGATGCTTGAGCATGGCCACCGCCTGCGCTTCGCGCTCGAAGCGCTGGCGATGCCTGCTCGAGGCAAACGCGCCGCCCAGCATCAGCTTGAGGGCCACGTCGCGCGACGGGCGCCGCTGATGGGCCCTGTAGACCGCGCCCATCCCTCCGCGGCCCAAGAAGCCGACTATGTCGTAGCTGTCCTGGAATTGGGCCTGCATCCACTTCAGGTCGGCCATCTGGGCCTCGGTGGCCTGGGGTTGGGGGCCCTCGGGTGACGTCTTGGCCGTGTGGACGTCCACGGCCGGGGGCCCGGACCCCGGCCCGGCTTGCTCCAGGTCCATGGACGTGCCGCACTCGGGGCAGACGAATCTCTGCTGGTCGGCGGGAACCGTGAACTCCTTGCCGCACTGCCTGCAATTGACGCGGAGCTTCGCAGCGCGGACCGTGCGGGCCTCGGGGGCAAAGACGGGGGCCCGGCCCCCTTCGGCGAGGGTCTCGGCCTCGGCGTCTACGGCAAACGACTTCCCGCAGGATTCACATGACACCGTGGCCGAGCCGGCCGGGACCTGCAGCACCGAGCGACAATGGGGGCATACGACATACACCGGTCAGTCTCGCGATGTCTGCGGCGCGCCTATTTGAAGGAGGTCGGAAGCGCCGGGCAGATTATACCGCCCGGAACGCCCGCAGCGCCACAAGGCAGCCCGGCCCGCCCCCGCCTGCTCTTACGGCACACTCTTGGCGGCGGCCGCCATCTGCCGGATGAAGGAGAGCGCCACTTCGGCGGCGTCCGCCCCTTGCTCGGCCGCCCGGGCCATGCGCTTGACGATGGCACTGCCGACGATCACGCCGTCCGCCGCCCGCGCGACCGAGGCCGCCTGTTCGGGCGTCGAGACGCCGAAGCCGACCGCGACGGGGACGTCCGTCAGCGACTTCAGCTCCCGGATGTTTTGCACGAGGTCGGACGGGACCCCGGCCCGCTCCCCCGTGATGCCGCGGACCGAGATGTAATAGATGAACCCGCGCGCATGCTCGGCGACCATCGCGCGGCGCGGCTCCGTTGTGGCCGGCGTAACGAAGCAGATCAGGCGGAAGTCCCGGCCGTCAGCCACCCGGAAGAACGCAGCCGCTTCCTCAATGGGAAGGTCCGGCACCGTCGCCCCGTCCAGACCCGCCTTGAGGGCGCGGTCCAGGAATCCCTCGAAGCCCCACTTGAACACGATGCTGTACGAGACCATCGCCACGATGGGCAGCGTGCACGCCCTGCGCGCGGCCTCGACCATCTCCAGGACCTGCGCCACGGTCTGGCCCCTGGACAGCGCCCGCTGATAGGAGGCCTGGATGGTCGGGCCGTCCGCGATCGGGTCGGAGAAGGGGAACCCGAGCTCTATCAGGTCCGCCCCTGCGTCCGCCGCGTTCTCGAGCACCCGCCGCGTTGCCTCGAGGTCGGGGTCGCCGGCGGTCAGAAAGGGGATGAAGGCGGCCTTGTGCGAGTCCGCCAGGGCCCTGAAGCGGGCGTCAATGCGGTTCATGCGCGCCCTTCTCCCGCATCGTCGGAGTAGAGGCCCAGGATCTCGCCCACCTCGAACAGATCCTTATCGCCACGGCCTGACATGCAGATCACGGTGATCTCGTCCGGCCCGGTGCGGTTGCCTTCCCTCATCAGCCAGGCCACGGCGTGTGCGCTCTCCAGCGCCGGGATGATGCCCTCCGTCTCCGCGAAGAAGCGGAAGGCGTCGAGCGCCTCCTGGTCCGTGACCGAGTGGCACTCGAGCCTGCCGGTTGACTTCAGGTAGCTCAGCTCCGGCCCGACGCCGGGGTAATCGAGCCCCGGCGCCAGGGAGTGCACGGGGCTGGTCTGGCCGTCCTGGTCCTGGAGGACGTAGCTCTTGGAGCCGTGCAGGACGCCCGGCTGGCCCCGGCACAGGGTGGCTGCGTGCTCCCCCAGGGCGCTGCCCCGGCCGCCGGCCTCGACTGCGATCATGCGGACCGACTCGTCCCCCAGGAAGGGGTGGAACAGCCCCATGGAGTTGCTGCCGCCGCCGACGCACGCTACCAGGGCGTCGGGCAGCCGGTTCTCCTTCTCCAGCACCTGCCGGCGCGTCTCGCGCCCGATCACGGACTGGAAGTCGCGCACGATCATCGGGAAGGGATGAGGGCCCACCACGCTGCCCAGGATGTAGTGCGTCTCCTCGAAGGAAGCCATCCAGTCCCGCAACGCCTCGTTGGTTGCGTCTTTCAGCGTCCTGGCGCCCGTGTGCACGGGGACGACGCGGGTTCCGAGCAGGCGCATCTTGAGCACGTTCGGCTTCTGCCTGCGGATGTCCTCGTCGCCCATGTAGACGTCGCAGGGGAGGCCAAACATGGCGGCGGCGGTCGCCGTGGCCAGGCCGTGCTGGCCGGCGCCCGTCTCGGCGATGATGCGCTTCTTGCCCATGCGCAGGGCCAGCAGCGTCTGCCCGAGCGTGTTGTTGATCTTGTGGGCGCCGGTGTGGTTCAGGTCCTCGCGCTTGACGTAGACCTTCCCGCCTCGGAGCCGCCCGCCGAACCGCTCCGCCAGGTAAAGGGGAGTGGGCCGTCCCACGTATTCCCGCAGATAGTAGTCCAGCTCCCTCTGGAAGGCTTCGTCCTGCCTGGCTTCCTCATAGGCTTGCTCCAACTGCTGGAGCGCCGGCATCAGCGTTTCGGGGACGAACCTGCCGCCGAACTCGCCGAAGTAGCCCCGCGCGTCCGGGACGCGCGCTTTCCCCTTCGTCTTCGCCATTGTGCAAAGGGCCTTCCAGTAGGCTTGTGCAGCCGCAGGCGGCCAGGACCGGTGAGGAAAGGGCAGAGAGCTCCCGCCGGAAAGCCCATGATATGGCCCGTCGGCGCGGCGTGTCAACAGCAGGTCGGGCGCGGCCGCGCCGTGTCTGTTCGCGTATATGTGACTGACAGAGGTGGAGTTAGGGGTGCTCGTCGTGGGCCGACAGCCTTGACAGGCGTCCGAGCCATCAGGTACCTTCCCCGTGGCCGGACGGGAGGCCGCGCCGGCCGTCGGGCAGAATGCGGTGGGCTCTATGCGCTACAGGTTCGTCAGTTTCTGCGGGCTGCTGGTGATGCTCGGCCTGGCCTACGCGCTGAGCGAGAAGCGCCGGGCCATCAAGCTGCGGCCCGTCGTGTGGGGGCTGGTGCTCCAGCTCGTCCTGGCCGTCTTCGTGCTGAAGACGGGGCCCGGCGCGTGGCTGTTTGGGCGGGTGGACCGGCTGTTCGGCCGCATCCTGGCGTTTAGCACGGAGGGCGCCGGCCTGCTGTTCGGGGACCTGGCCGTTAGCGTTCCGACCTACGGGGCGCTGGTCGCCTTTCAGGTCTTGCCCGTGGTCATATTCGTCGCATCGCTTTCGGCGATCCTCTACCACCTGGGGATCATGCAGGCGGTCGTTCGGGGCATGGCCCGGGTGATGCAGCGGACCATGCGCGTCTCGGGGGCCGAGGCCGTGGCGGCGGCGCTGCTTGTCTTCATGGGCATTGAGTGCGTTGCGGCCATCGGGAAGTACGTGGGGCGCATGACCCGCTCGGAGATCTTCGTGGTCATGACGGCGTTTCTGGCCACGATCGCCAGCTCCGTGATGGCCGCTTACGTGAAGTTCGGCGCATCGGCCGGACACCTGCTGGCGGCCTCGCTGATGAGCGCCCCGGCCGCCATCGTCATCGCTAAGGTCATGGTGCCGGAGACGGAGGTCCCGCTGACGGCCGGCCGCGTCGAGTTCGAGCCGGAGGTCAAGACGTTGAACCTCGTCGACGCCGCTGCGAGCGGGGCCGCCGACGGCGTCAACCTGGCCATCAACATCGGTGCCATGCTCATCGCGTTCGTGGCGCTGATCGCCCTGGTCAACTTCGTCCTGGACTGGGCCACCGGCTGCACGCTCCAGCAGTTGTTCGGCTATGCTTTCTCGGGATTCGCGGCCGTGATGGGCGTGCCGAGGGGCGAGTGGCTCCAGGTCGGCGAACTGCTGGGCATCAAGACGGCGCTCAACGAGTTCCTGGCCTATCAGCGCATGCAGGGGATGGTCCTGAGCGAAAGGGCCAGGATCATAGCCACGTACGCGCTGTGCGGGTTCGCGAACTTCGGCAGCGTCGCCATCCTGATAGGGGGCCTGAGCGGCGTCGCGCCGGGCCGGCGGGGCGAAGTGGCCGGCCTCGGCATCAAGGCGCTCATTGCGGGAACCCTTGCCGCTTTTATGACGGCCTGCTACGCCGGCATGCTCGTGTGAGGGCCTGCAGGCGGGGCGGGCTCCGGCGGCCGTCCGGCTGTCCAGAAACGAGCTCCGAGCGGGCCGGCATGTCCGGTTCCGGACCGAAAAACGGCCGCCTGCCGGCCGGAATCGCTTGACTTTCGTTTGGGATATGCTAGAATCGTAGAATTCGTGCCTTCCGGACCATCTTGTCTCTCGCGTCCGCAATCAGTGAGAAAGCATTTGGCTCAGGAACGCATACGGATTCGGATGGAAGCGTACGATCACCGCGTGCTCGACCGTTCGGCCAGGCAGATCGTGGAGACGGCCACCAGGACGGGCGCGAAGGTGAGCGGGCCCGTGCTGCTGCCGACGCACATCGAGCGCTACACGGTGCTGCGGTCGCCGCACATCGACAAGCGGTCGCGGGAGCAGTTCGAGATTCGCACGCACAAGCGTCTCATTGACATAACGGAACCGACCGTCCACACGGTGGATGCCCTCAACAACCTGAAGGTGCCCGCCGGAGTGGAGATCAAGATCAAGGTGTGACAGGCTGCAGCCGTCAGCCGTTGCAGTTACGCTGTGAGGCATGCCGCCGGGCCCGGGCTGACGGGTCGGAAGGTTCGTCCTCGTGGCGTGGGACGGCGTGCCCTCAATCAAATCCCGCGGGGCGTATGTTTTAATGCGTCTTCTCCCCAATCTAGGGCCCGGGGGATTTGTGCCTGCGTACGGCTGAATGGATGCGGTCTGAGCGTCCAGGCTGACTGATTCGGACATGTCGGCCAACGGCGGACCAAGGAACGAACGACTCATGGTCAAAGCGCTGCTGGGCAAGAAGATCGGCATGACCCAGGTGTTCGACCCGTCGGGCAAGCGCCTGCCGGTGACGGTCCTGCGGGTCGGCCCCTGTACGGTCACGCAGGTGAAAACCGCCGAGACCGACTGCGTCCCCGCGGTGCAGATCGGCTTCGAGGAGCGGAAGCGGAAGAACACGCGTCAGCCGCTGGCGGGCCACTTCGCCAAGGCCGGCACGTCGCCCAAGCGGATCCTCAGGGACGTGCAGCCGGACGGCGATCAGGTTCCCCAGCCGGGACAGCAGATCGGGCTGGAGGTCTTCGAGGGCGTGTCTCATGTGGACGTGACGGGCGTGAGCAAGGGACGCGGCTTTGCGGGCGTCGTCAAGCGACACCACTTCTCCGGCGCTCCGGAGACGCACGGCGGACGCTTCGGCCGGCGCACCGGCTCAATCGGCAGCAGCACCGCTCCCGCGCGCGTCTGGAAAGGCAAGCGGATGGCGGGCCACATGGGCTGCGAGAAGGTCACCGTACGCAACCTCGAAGTCCTGAGGCTGGAGCCCGAACGGCACCTGATGCTCCTCAAGGGCTCCGTGGCCGGCAGCAACGGCAGTTACGTACTGGTCCGCAAAGCGGTTTCCCCGCCCCGCCGACCCAGCCGGCCCGACGAGGCTTAGCATCGGACGGAATTGAGGCGTCATGGACATTGCCGTTTACAGCATGGCCGGGCAGGTCATCGACCACATTGCGGTGGACGAATCGGCCCTGGGCGGCAGGCCCAACAGGACGCTGATTCGCGAGGCCATCGTGATGTACGAGGCCAACAGACGCGTGGGCACCGCCGCGGCGAAGACCCGCCACCAGGTGTCCGGCAGCGGACAGAAGCCCTGGCGTCAGAAGCATACGGGCAGGGCCCGGCACGGGACCCGCACCAGCCCCCTCTGGGTGGGCGGCGGCGTCACGCACGGCCCCAAACCGCGCGACTTCCGCAAGATGATGACGAAGACTGCGCGGCGGCGCGCCCTCCACTCGGCCTTCCTGGCCAAGGCCCTGGACGGCCAGGTCCTGGTCCTGGACCGGCTGGAGTTGCCCCGGATGAAGACGGGGGAGGTCGCGAAGGTCCTGAAGAACCTGGGCGTTGAGCGCACCTTCCTGATCGTGCTCCAGCAGGGCAGCCCCGACCTGTGGCGGTGTACGAGGAATATCCAGGGCGCCGCCATGATGACGTGCGGCGACCTGAACGCCTACGAGATGATCCGGCCGCATCGGGTCATCTTTCTTTTGGGCGCAATCCAGGACTTCCTGGCGGATGCGTCTGGCGCGCAAGAGAGCGAGCAGCCCGCTGCCGAAGAAGTGGGGGTCGGCGAGGATGGATAGCCAGCAGGTTATCATTCGGCCCCTGCATACCGAAAGAAGTGTAGCAGACATCCGCTCGAACAATACGTACCATTTCGAAGTGGACCCTCGGGCGACCAAGACCCAGATTCGTCACGCCATCGAGGAGCTCTTCCCGGGCCGCAGGGTCGTCGGCGTCAGGACCGTCTTCGTCAAAGGCAAGCGGCGGCGCGTCGGCTTCAACGTGGGACGGACGCCGGACCGCAAGAAGGCCATCGTGCGGCTGCGGACGGGCGACGCCATAGACATCGGGTACTAAGCGGCAGGCCACCGCAAGGAGCAGCAGACCGTGCCCATTAAGCAGTACAAACCGACTACTCCCGGCCGGCGGGGCATGAGCAGGTCCGACTTCTCCATGATCACGCGGGACAAGCCGGAGAAGTCGCTGCTTCGGCCTCTGAAGAGCAGCGGCGGCCGGAATAACTACGGCAGGACGACGGCGCGCTTCCGCGGCGGCGGGCACAAGCGGCGTTACCGCCTGATAGACTTCAAGCGGAAAAAGGACGGCGTGCCCGCCATGGTGGTCAGCGTGGAGTACGACCCGAACCGCAGCGCCCGCATCGCCCTGCTCGAGTACGAGGACGGGGAGAAGCGCTACATCCTGGCGCCGGACAAGCTCCGGGTGGGCCGCAAGGTCGTCAGCGGGCCGGAAGCCGAGCCCAGGATCGGCAACTGCATGCCCCTGGGGCGCGTGCCCCTCGGGATGTTCGTGCACAACGTGGAGCTTGAGCCCGGCAGGGGGGCCCAGATCGTGCGCAGCGCCGGCGCTGCGGCGCAGGTGAGCGCCCGCGAGGGCGGGTACGTGCACCTGATCCTGCCCAGCGGCGAGGTTCGCCGCGTCTCGTCGCCCTGCAAGTGCACGATCGGGCGCGTCAGCAACATCGAGCATCAGAACGTCAAGATAGGCAAGGCGGGCCGCTCGCGGTGGAAGGGCCGCAGGCCGCGCGTACGCGGTTCGGCGATGAACCCGGTCAGCCATCCCATGGGCGGCGGCGAGGGCCGGCGTGCAGGAGGCCGCCATCCCGTCGGCCCGACCGGCGTGCTCTCGAAGGGCGGAAAGACGCGTAAGCGACGCAAGCAGAGCGATCGCCTGATAGTCAGAAAGAGGAGAAAGTAACGCCTCGTGAGCAGATCACTCAAAAAAGGCCCTTACGTGGACGAGAAGCTCCTGCGCAAGGTCATGCGCCAGAAGGAGACGGGCGAGCGGGAGCCGATCCAGTGCTGGGCCAGGGCCTGCACCATCATCCCTGATTTTGTCGGGCATGCCTTCCTCGTGCACAACGGGAAGAGCTTCGACAGGGTCTTCATCAGCGAGGACATGGTGGGGCACAAGCTGGGTGAGTTCGCGGCGACGCGGACCTTCCGCGGGCACGGCGGGCGACGACGCTAGCCGGGCCGGGTCCGAGGGGCGCAAGAGTGCGGGCCGCCGGGCAGGTGCTTGCGGGCGTGCGAGAGAGGACAATGGAATTCGTGGCAAGGCACAGAGGCGCGCCGCTTTCGGCGCGGAAGGCCAGGCTGATCGTTGACATGATCCGTGGCAAGCACGTCAACGACGCCTTGCACATCCTGCGCGCCACGCCGAAGAGGGCCGCATACTTCGTCGACAGGGTGCTGCGTTCGGCGATGGCGAACGCCGACCAGAGCCTGGAGGCGGATATGGAGCAGCTCCGGATCTCAAGGGCGTGGGTCGACGGCGCGGCGATGCGCAAGAGGTGGCGGGCCAGCGCCCGAGGGCGCTCGGCGATCGAGCGCGCCCGCACGTGCCACATCAATATCGTCCTGGACGACGGGCAGTAACGGGAGGTCCCATGGGACAGAAGGTCCGGCCGACGGGATTCCGACTGGGCATCACGGAGGACTGGCGTTCGCACTGGGTCGCCAACAAGAAGATGTTCGGCGAGTACGTCGTCGAGGACGTGAGGATCCGCACGTACGTCAAGCACCACTACTACTACGCCGGCATATCCAAGACCGAGATACAACGCATCAGGGACAACGTGCACGTGAGGATTCACTGCGCCAGGCCCGGCCTGATCATCGGGCGGAGGGGCGTGGAGGTTGAGCGCCTCAAGAACGCCCTGGAGGAGCTGACGGGGCGCAACGTGGAAGTGGCCATCCAGGAGGTGACGGCCCCCCTGCTGGACGCGCAGCTCGTGGCCGAGGACGTGGCCCAGCAGATCGAGCGGCGCGCTTCGTTCCGCCGCGCCATCCACCGGGCGGCCGAGATGACGATGATGGCCGGCGCGGTGGGCGTCAAGGTCCAGATGTCCGGCCGGCTTGGCGGCTCCGAGATGGCCCGCAAGGAGAAGGTCGAGCAAGGGAGCTACCCGCTGCACACGCTCTGCGCTCAGATCGACTACGGCTTCACCGAAGCGCGAACCAAGTACGGCAGCATCGGGGTGAAGGTGTGGATCAACCGCGGCTTGCTGCCCGAAGGCGAGACGCTGTACGACCAGCAGGAGCGTGACGATGGCCTTAATGCCTAGAAGGGTCAAGCACCGCAAGTTCCAGCGGGGCAACATGAAGGGAAAGGCCACGCGCGGCAACCGCGTAGTCTTCGGCGACTACGGCCTGCAGTCGCTCGGGCGGGGCTGGATCACCGGCGAGCAGATAGAGGCCGGGCGGCTGGCCGTGATGCACTTCTTGCGGCGCGAGGGAAAGCTGACGATCCGCATCTTCCCGCACAAGAGCGTGACGGCCAGGCCCGCCGAGACGAGGATGGGCAAGGGCAAGGGTGAACCGGCGCACTGGGTGGCGGAAGTCAAGCCCGGCACGATCCTGTTCGAACTGAGCGGCGTCCCCGAGGCCCTTGCCGTCGCCACGTTCGCGCGCATCGCGCACAAGATGCCGGTCAAGACCAGGCTGGCCCGTCGGAGGGTGCAGGTATGAAGGCCAAGGAGCTCAGAGGCAGGGATGCCCAGGACCTCCGGCGCGAGCTGGGCCAGTTGCAGCGGGAGCTGTTCGACCTGAGGTTCCAGTGGCAGGCCGAGGAGAATCCCGACAGCAGCCGGCGGCAGCGCCTCAGGAGAGATATCGCCAGATACATGACCGTCCTGCGCGAAATGGAACTGCAGCAGCAGGCAGCCGCTGAGTCGCAGGGCCAGGTTTCCGGATAGGTGTCAGGTGCCCAGGATGAGCGAGAGAATCCGTAAGGCCAGGAAAAGGACCCAGGGCGTGGTCAAGAGCGACAAGATGGATCAGACCGTCACGGTCTCCGTCGAGCGTCTCGTGAAGCACCCGCGCTACGGCAAGTACGTCCGGCGCAACAGCACCTTCATGGCCCACAACGCCCACAACCTGGCCAGGGAAGGCGACGTGGTCGAGATAGAGAGCACCAGGCCCCTGTCCAAGAACAAGCGCTGGCGCCTGGTGCGGATAGTGCGGCGCGCCGCCGGCACGCTCCCGGGCACTGTGGCCGTGCAGGAACCGCAGGAGAACGTGCCCGAGCCGGAAGCGTGATGGCATACGTCGTCTGAGGGTTGGTGTGATGATCCCTGAACAGACAGTCCTGGACGTGGCCGACAACACGGGCGCCCGCGCCGTGCGCTGCTTCAAGGTGCTCGGCGGCAGCCGGCATACCTACGGTGCCGTCGGCGACGTCGTGGTCGGCAGCGTTATCAAGGCCATCCCCGGCAGCGACATCCAGAAGGGCGAGATCGTGCGGGGCGTCATCGTCCGCACCAAGGCCGCCATACGAAGGGAAGACGGCAGCTACGTGCGGTTCGACCGCAACGCCATGGTGATCCTGCAGCCGGACGGCAACCCCAGGGGCACGCGCATCTTCGGCGCCATCCCCAGGGAACTGCGGTACAAGAATTACATGCGCATCATCAGCCTGGCAAGCGAGGTAGTCTAGGACGGCGGGACAGCAATGAAGCCCAAGCTGCACGTCATGAGCGGCGACACGGTGCAAGTGACCGCCGGAAACGCCCAGGGCGCCCGGGGCAGGATCCTTAGAGCCATCCCCTCGTCGGGGAGGGTAGTGGTTGAGGGAGTCAACTTCGTCTGGAAGCACATCCGCCCCAGCCGCGAGCATCCCAAGGGCGGGCGCATACAGATCGAGGCGCCCATACACGTATCCAACGTGGCCCTCATCTGCGCAAACAGGGAGTGCGCGAAGTACGACAAGCCCGTTCGCATCAGAAAGGTCGTCAACGAGGGCGGCCGGAAGGTGCGCGTGTGCGCCAAGTGCGGCGCGGAGATACCCACGGCGGAGTAGCCCGGCCACGGCCGGCCCGCCGTAAGCACCGCGGGAACGTGAAATGAGCGAAACAGGCCAGACCACGGCGACGGATGCGCACGAGCCCCGGCTGAAGGACCGCTTCAAGCGCGAGGTGGTGCCGCGCCTGATGGAGCGGTTCGGGCTTTCGAACCCCATGGCAGCGCCGCGGCTTGAGAAGATCGTGCTGAACATGGGCATCGGCGAAGCCGTCGGCGACCAGACGCTCATGGAGGATGCCGTCGAGGCCCTGCGGTCGATCACCGGCCAGCAGCCGGTCCTGACGCGCGCGCGCCGCAGCGTGGCCGGCTTCCGCCTGCGCCGCGGCATGCCGATCGGCTGTAAGGTTACGCTGCGCGGCACCCGGATGTACGAGTTTCTTGACCGCCTTGTCAGCATCGTCCTGCCGCGAGTGCGCGACTTCCGGGGCCTGTCCCCGAACGCCTTCGACGGCTCCGGCAACTACAGCCTTGGAATCGCCGAGGTGGCCGTGTTCTCCGAATTGGACCTGGACAAGCTGAAAAGGATCTACGGCCTGGACATCACCGTCGTGACCACGGCGAGGACGGACCAGGAAGGTTTCGAACTCCTAAGTCTGCTCGGCGTGCCCTTCCGGCAGTAGGGCGGCCCGCGAGGTCGCCGGCGGAGGAGACGGAACGGACCTTGATATGGCTCGGAAAGCGCTTATAGAGAAATCATTGCGCAAGCCGAAGTTCGCAGTGCGCCATCGGAACAGGTGCAGGCTGTGCGGGCGCCCGCGTGGCTACTTGCGGAAGTTCCGCATCTGTCGGATCTGTTTCCGTAAGCTGGCCAGCGCAGGCGAAATACCGGGCGTGAGGAAGGCCAGCTGGTAGGCGTCCCCCCCGGCCGCGCCGGCGGGCGGCTCGGGGCCGACGGCCGGCCCGGGCAGGCACGCGGACTTCGGCCGGGGCTACAGAGGCGACCAGACATGATGACAGACCCCATTGCGGACATGCTGACCCGTCTGCGCAACGCGATTCAGATCGGCGAGGAGTCGCTCGAGATGCCGTCGTCCACGGTCAAGGAGAGCATTGCGCGCGTGCTCCGGGACGAGGGATTCATCGAAGACTACCGGGCGGCCGGTGAAGAACCTGTCCGGCTGCTCAAGATCTACCTGAAGTACGGTCCGCTGGGCGAGAAGGTCCTGCAGGAGGTCAAGCGCGTCTCGAAGCCCAGCCGGCGTGTCTACCGGTCCGCAAGGACGCTTGGCCATGTGCGCGACGGCCTGGGCATCTACGTCGTCTCGACCAACAAGGGCGTCCTGAGCGACCGCGAGTGCCGCAAGCTCAACGTCGGCGGCGAGGTGCTGTGCTCCGTGTTCTGACGGCTTCGGCCGCCGGCTCGGCCCAAGGCGAGGAGAGCGAGAAGAGATGTCGCGCGTTGGACAGCAACCGATCACCGTGCCGCGAGCCGTCCAGGTCGAGCTGGACGGCAACCGCCTGAAGCTCAAGGGCAAGCTGGGCGAGCTTGAGCACGAGCTGCCGGAAGGGCTGGAAGTCGTCTTCGCGGATGGTGGAGGCCGTCTGGAGGTCACCCGCAAGAGCGAGGCCCGCGGCATCCGCGCGATGCACGGGCTGCATCGGGCGTTGATCGCCAATAAGGTGCAGGGCGTCGCCGAGGGCTTCTCCAAGCGCCTGGAGATATACGGCACCGGCTACAACGTGAACCTCCGGGGCAACACGCTCGTCCTGCAGGTGGGCTTCTGCCACGAGGTCACGTTCGACCTGCCTGAGGGCGTCACGGTGCAGATAGAGCAGAACGCCGCCCAGGTGGACCGCCCCGCCCGGTTCGTCGTCCGGGGAATCGACAAGGGGGTAGTGGGCCAGTTCGCCGCGAAGGTCCGCGCCGTCCGGCCTCCCGAGCCTTACAAGGGCAAGGGCGTCAGGTACGAGGGCGAGTACGTCCGTCGCAAGGAAGGCAAGGCGTTCACCGGACTGGAGCGATAGCGCACGGGGTCTGACCCCTCTGAACGGCACACGAGGCCCAGCGACACATGAGCAAGACCAAAGAGAAGATCCTGCGCAGGGAGCGGCGCCATCGCCACGTGCGCAAGAAGGTGGAGGGCACCTCGGAACGGCCGCGCCTGTGCGTGTTCCGCAGCAACAAGCATATCTACGCCCAGGTCATTGACGATTGGGCTCAGCACACGCTCGTGAGCTGCTGCTCTCTCAGTCCGGAGCTGAGGGAGGAAGGCAAGCACGGCGGCAACGTCCCGGCGGCCGCCAGAGTCGGCGCGCTCATCGGCCGCAGGTGCATCGAAAAGGGCATAGCGGCCGTCGTCTTTGACCGCGGCGGCTATCGCTACCACGGCCGGGTCAAAGCCCTGGCGGAAGCCGCCCGAGAGCAGTTCAGGCAAGCCGGCGCCGAAGGCTTCTGAGCCCCGGCGCGGCAGGAAGCAGCGAGCACACGGAGGCAACATGTCGGACAGGCACGAAGAAGGCGGGCTCAAGGATGAGGTCATCTCCATCCGCTTTCACACCAAGGTAACGAAAGGCGGCCGCAAGCTCAGCTGCGCGGCTCTCGTGGCCGTTGGCGACGGTCAGGGCAAGGTGGGGCTCGGCTATGGCACGGCCACCGGCGTCCCCATGGCCATCGAGAAGGGCGTCAAGGAAGCCCGCGCGAACATGAAGAAGGTGTGCCTGGTGGGCGACACCGTGGGCCACACCGTCGTCGGGAAACACGACGCCGCACGCGTGCTGCTCAAGCCCGCCAGCCCGGGCACGGGCGTCAAGGCCGGAAGCACGGTGCGGGCCGTCCTCCGGGTGGCCGGCGTTCACAACGTGCTCAGCAAGGTGTACGGCAACACCAATCCGGTCAACGTGGCGAAGGCCACGCTGAACGCGCTGCGCAAGGTGCGGTCGGCCGAGGAAGTGGCCAAGCTGCGCGGCGTTGACGTTCGGTTGTTCCACCCGCAGAGCCCGGCGACCCCCCGGCGGGCGGCGGAGACCGCCCCCCGTGGCAGGGATGCCGAGCCGCGGGCGTGACCAAAGCCCTCTGGCGTGATCGGGGCGGAGAGAACAGATGGACATCTCAGAAGCCAAACGGCGCGTGCAGCCGCGCCCGAACAAGAAGCGCGTTGGACGCGGCGCGGGCAGCGGCCACGGACGCACTTCCGGACGAGGTCACAAGGGCGCTCGCTCGCGCACCGGCTGGACCTCCCGCGGGATGACCGGGGGCGTCGGGTCGTGGTGGCGCCGCCTGCCCAAGAGGGGCTTCTCCAACGCGCCCTTCAAGACGACGTACAGCGTGGTCAACGTCGGCCAGTTGAGCCGTTTTGCCCCCGGCTCGCTCGTCACCCCGGAAGAGCTGCGTAAGTCGGGCATGGCCAAACAGATGCCCGACGGCGGCGTCAAGATCCTCGGCGACGGCGAGCTGGACCGGCCTCTGACCGTCAGGGCTCATGCCTTCAGCGCCAGCGCCGTCGCGAAGATCGAGGGGGCCGGCGGAGCCGTGGAGAGGATACCCGGGCCCCGGCCGCCCGTGCGCCACAAGATGAAGGCCAAGAAGCCTGCTCGGGACGTCACCTCGTAAGGGCACTCGCGCGCCGACCGCGTGAGGACGTGCACATGAGCGTACTGGAACACCTGGCGAACCTCTGGCGCATTCGCGACCTTCGCCGGAAGATCCTGATCACCGCCGCCCTGCTCGCCGTCTGCCGCGTCGGCGTCTACATCCCGCTGCCCGGCATTGACGTCCAGGCGCTCAGGGCGTTCCTGGGCAGGATCAGCGACACGGCGGGCGGCCACGTGATGGGACTGATCAACCTGTTCGCCGGCGGTGCATTGTACCAGGGCGCCATCTTCGGCCTCGGCATCATGCCCTACATCAGCGCCTCGATCATCTTCACGCTCCTGGCGAACGTCGTCCCAAGCCTCGAAGCGATACGCAAAGAAGGCGCAGCCGGCCAGAAGAAACTCAACCAGTACACGCGCATCGCCACCGTCTTCATCTGCCTGTTCCAGGGCGCTGTCGTGATACGCGGTCTCTACGGATTCGGCGTCATCCCCGAAGCCGTCGCCGAGAGCTGGCTTGCCTCGCTCAAGCTCATGGTTACCAGCGGCTTCCTGCTCACGGTGGGGACCATGTTCCTGATGTGGATTGGCGAGCAGATCGACGAGCACGGCATCGGCAACGGCATATCGCTGATCATCACGGTGAACATACTGGCCCGATTGCCCAATGGCATACAGAGCCTGGCGCTCCAGATAAGGAACGCCGAGAGCCAGCAGAACGCAATCCTCAAGGTGGTGCTGCTGCTGGCCCTCTTCATCGGCGTCGTCATGGCCATCGTCTACATCACCCGGGGGGAACGCCGGATCCCCGTCCAGCAGCAGAAGCACGTGCGCGGTCCCCGGGTCTACGGCGGCCAGAAGCACTATCTGCCGCTGCGGGTCAACCAAGCGGGCGTGATGCCCATCATCTTCGCTTCGGCGCTGCTGATGTTCCCGCAGATCATTGCCGGCTCGGCCGAGCGGGCCCTGTCGGGCAATCCCGACGGCTTCTGGTACAAGTTCTTCGTGGTCATCAGCGACGCAATCTCCCGGCAGAGCCCCACGATCACGTACGTGACGCTTTACGGCCTGCTGATCTTCTTCTTCTGCTACTTCTGGACGGCAGTGATGTTCAACCCGCACGAGATGAGCGAGAACCTCCAGAGCTACGGCAGCTTCATCCCCGGCATCCGGCCTGGCAAGCGCACGGCCAACTACCTGGAGGGCATCATGAACCGCGTCACGCTGGCCGGCAGCGCGTTCCTGCTGATCATCGCCATCATGCCCATGATGGTGATGTCCGCCCTCGGAGTGAATTGGGGAATCGCTGCCTTCTACGGCGGCACCAGCATCCTGATCGTCGTCGGCGTGACGCTGGACCTCGTGAGCAAGATAAACGAACACCTCGAGATGCGGCGCTACAGCGGGTTCGCCGCCGGCGTCGGCGGCCGGCGCAGAAGCAGGCGGCGTTGAGCGGCGAGCGCTCCCTTGCCCCGGCCGGAGGATGGACAGCCGTGAAACTCGTCTTCCTGGGACCTCCGGGCGCAGGCAAGGGAACGCAGGCCGAGCGCCTGGGCGGGCAGTTCGGCCTCGTGCATGCCAGCACGGGAGACATCTTCCGGCAGGCCGTGGCCGAGCGGTCGGAGCTCGGCAAGACCGTGAAGGACTACCTCGACGGTGGCAGGCTCGTGCCGGACGCGGTGACCTCGCGCGTCGTCGGCGAGATGGTGCTCGCCAGGACGGACGACTACATCCTGGACGGCTATCCCCGCACGCTCCAGCAGGCGCGGGATCTGGATGGCATGCTGCGGGAGCGCGGCGAGCGGCTGGATGCGGTCCTCTACTTCCACATTGGCGACGAGGAGGCCGTCCGGCGCCTGACGGGCAGGCTGGTCTGCACCGGGTGCGGAGCGAATTACCACAGGCAGTTCATGCCCCCTCGGGTCGAAGGGGCCTGCGACAAGTGCGGCGGCGCGCTCGCCGTCCGGAGCGACAGCGCGGAGAACGTCGTCCGGAAGCGACTGCGCGAATACCACGTGAAGACTCGGCCGCTGGTGGAGTTCTACAGGGAGCGCGGGCTGATCGAGCAAGTCGATGCCTCGGCGCCGCCGGATGAGGTGGCCCGGCGCACGGAAGCCGTCCTGAGCGGGATCGCCGAAGGCTGAGCCCGGGGACGGCGGCCGCAGGCTGCCCCGGCCGCGTGAGGAGGCGGGATGACGCCGATCACCCTGAAGTCGCCCCCTGAACTGGCCAGGATGCGCGAGGGCGGTCGGCTTCTGGCGCAGGTGCTCCGGCTCCTTGAAACCATGGCACAGCCCGGCACGACGACCGGGGACCTGGATCTGGCCGCCGGGCGATACATCGAGGAACACGGTGCCAGAGCGGCCTTCAAAGGCTACAGGGGCTTCCCGGCGAACATCTGCACGAGCCTGAACGAGGAGGTCGTCCACGGCATCCCGGGCTCCCGTAAGCTGAAGGAAGGCGACCTGCTGAAAGTTGACGTCGGCGTCGTCTGGGAAGGCCTCTTCACCGACGCCGCCCTTACGGTGCCCGTCGGCCAGGTGAGTGAGGAGGCGAACCGGCTGATGGCGGCCACGCAGGAAGCGCTGAATGCGGGCGTCGCGGCCGTGCGAGCCGGCGTGAAGGTCAGCCACATCTCGGCAGCCGTCCAGAGGACGGCCGAGGGCCGAGGCTTCCGCGTGGTGACCGAGTACACGGGCCACGGCATCGGCCGGGCACTGCACGAGGACCCGAAGGTGCCTAACTTCGTGTCCGCGGGCCTGTTGCGACACGACGCGGTCTTGCAGAAGGGCGTGACGGTGGCGATCGAGCCTATGGTCAACGCGGGGACGCACCGCACGCAGCTCCTGGCCAACGGCTGGACCGTGGTGACGCGGGACGGCAGGCTGTCCGCGCACTTCGAGCACACCGTGGCCGTCGAGCAGACTGGGCCCGTCATACTGACGTTGCCGTAAGGGACTTGCAGCGACGAGGAACCGCTGATATAATGGCAATTTTGAGCTAGGCATGGCAAAAGAGGAACCGATCAGAGTCAAGGCCAGGGTGAAGGAGGCCCTTCCCAACGCCATGTTCCGCGTGGAGCTGGAAGACGGCCATGAGGTTCTGGCTCACGTCTCTGGCAAGATGAGGATGAGGTTCATCCGCATCCTGTCGGGCGACATGATTACCCTCGAGATGTCCCCCTACGACCTGACCAAGGGAAGGATCGTCTGGCGGGATTAGGGCCTTCCCTCCGGAGGACCGGGAAGCGCCGCCCCGGCCCTCGGAGGTGATCGAACGTTGCGGCGGTTGCGGATGCATCAGAAGAGCGGCGGGTGATTCAGATGAAAGTCCGGTCATCGGTCAAGCGGCTTTGTGAGGAATGCAAGGTAGTGCGCCGCAAAGGCGTCGTGCGCGTCGTCTGCCGCAACCCGAAGCACAAGCAGCGGCAAGGATGACGCCGGTCCGGCGCGTTGGCTCAAGCGTGAGGTGGGAGAGAAGACATGCCGCGCGTAGTCGGAGTCGACATCCCTGGGGAGAAGCGCATCGTGATCGCGCTTAGAACCATTTATGGGGTCGGGAACACCTCGGCGGAGCACATCTGCGATGTGCTGAGCATCGATCCCAATAAGCGCGCGCACGAACTGACCGAGGACGAGCTGAGCCGCATCGCCTCCTACGTGGACCAGAACTTCATCATCGAAGGCGAACTGAAGCGGCTGGAAGCGGCCAATATTGCAAGGCTGCGCAACATCGGCTGCTACCGGGGCATACGGCATCGCAAGGGCCTGCCCGTCCGCGGCCAGCGAACGCGCACCAACGCCCGTACGCGCAAGGGCAAGAAGCGCACCGTGGCCGGCAAGAAGGGCGTCAAGGAGCTCGGCCACTAAGGCCCCCAAGCGCAGGCGTCGTCGCCCTGAGTGGGTCTTCTGAACACGGCAGGTGAGCGTGTGGAACATGGCGCACTTCTGAACCGCCTGCTCGGCAGGCAGGACCTGCTCAAAGCGATCGAGCTGCTGGGGCCGGACGGGCAGAGCGACACTCGCAAGTCCAAGAAGCTGCGCGAAGTCTGCGGCTTCTGCGAGCTGATACTCAGGTACGTCGGCGCGTGCCTGGCCAAGCAGGATTTCGTACGGATCGTTGAGTTCTCCTGTGGGAAGAGCTACCTGGGCATTGTCCTGGTGCTGTTGCTGCGGGAGCTGCTGGGCAAGGAGGTGGCCCTGATCGGGGTGGACGTCAACCCGGATCTGGTGGCCAAGTGCAGGCAGGTGGCCGCCGCGGCCGGCCTGGAGGACGCGGAGTTCGCGGCCAGCCGGACGCTGGAGTTTCGGACGGACCAGGCGGTCCACGTCGTCGTTGCGTTGCACGCCTGCGACACGGCCACGGACGAGGCCATCGCCAGGGGCATCCAGTTGGGCGCCCCGTTGATCCTGGCGGTTCCGTGTTGCCAGAACCAGATACGTGGGCAGATCAAGTCCGGCCATCCGTTGACGGCCATGACGGAGTTCGGCCCGATCCGGTATCATCTGGCGAATCTGCTCACGGACGTGCTGCGGGCGCAGTTCCTGCACAGCGCGGGCTACCACGTCGAGATGCTTGAGATTGGCTCTCCGCGGTTGACCCCAAAGAACCTGTGCATCTGCGCCCGAAAGGTCAAGCGCGCCGCGAGGGCCGGACGCGACAGCGGCTACAAGATGCTGAAGGAGTTCTTCGACGTCCGGCCGAAGGTCGAGCAGTTCTGCCCGGGCGTTATCAGCAACGGGGAGTGATGCTGCCGCCGGCGACGGCGGCTTGGAGCGCGAAGACGAGAGGATCCGACGCAATGGCCAAGAGCAAGGCAGTGACCCGCCGGGCGGGCAGCAGGGCCGTGGCTCACGTGCAGGCCACGTTTAACAACACGCGCATCACGATTACGGACCTGAAGGGCGACGTGCTCTGCTTCGAGACCGCCGGCACGTGCGGGTTCACGGGCTCGCGAAAGAGCACGCCGTTCGCCGCGCAGCGGGCGGCAGAGCGCGTGGCCGACAAGGCCAAGCGCATGGGCGTACAGGAACTCGAGGTGAGGGTGAAAGGGCCCGGTTCGGGCAGGGAATCGGCGATCACGGCCCTGGAAGCCGCGGGCCTGTCGATACAATCGATTGAGGACGTGACGCCTCTGCCTCACGACGGATGCCGGCCGCGCAAGCGGAGGCGCGTCTGAGCGTGGAGACGGCCCTGCGCCGCACCGTGGCCCGGGCGCAGGCTGCGAACTGCACCGCTGTTGAGGAAACACAAAGCATGGCCAGGCATACTGGACCTAAGTGCAAGCTGTGCCGCCGCGAGAGCGTCAAGCTCTACCTGAAGGGAGCCCGCTGCCATACTGCCAAGTGCCCCATGGAAGGGCGGCCCAAGCCGCCGGGGATGCACTGGCGGCGAAAGCGGCCCACCGAATACGGCATCCGGCTGCGCGAGAAGCAGAAGTGCAAGCGGTACTACGGCGTGCTGGAGAGGCAGTTCCGACGGTACTTCGCCATGGCCCAGAAGATCGCGGGCAACACGGGCGACACCTTGCTGCGCCTGCTCGAGCGACGGCTGGACAACGTGCTGACGATCTGCGGCTTCGCCCTGTCCAGGGCTCAGGCGCGGCAGCTCGTGGCGCATCGCCGCGTCCAGGTCAACAGCACGCCCGTCAACGTGTCCAACTACCTGGTCGAAGAGGGGGACGTGATCCGGCCCGTGCCGGACGACGCGATCCTGGAGGCCGTGCGGGCCAGGCGCGAGGAGACGGGCCACCCCCAGCCCGGCTGGTGCGAGGTCAACGACGCGGACCTGACCATTAGAGTGGTTAGGATGCCCGTGCGGGAAGACGTGACGGCTCAGGTCGAAGAGGGCCTCGTCGTCGAGTTCTGCGCTCGCTGAGGTCCGCGCAGTTCCCCGGGAAACGAGGGCGGTTACGCCCTGTTCCTCCAAGACGCGATCGGAGGCGAATAGATGGCTATGAGAGCAAGATGGCGGGGGCTGGAGCTTCCCGTTCAGGTCCGGGTCAGCCGGGACACGCTGACGGACACCTACGGCGAGTTCATCGCGGAGCCGTTCGAGCGTGGATTCGGCAACAGCATCGGCAACAGCCTCAGGCGCGTCCTGCTGTCGTCGATCGAGGGCTCGGCCGTCGTGGCCGTCAAGTTCGGGCGCGTTCAGCAGGAGCTGAGCGCCATCAAGGGCGTCCTGGAAGACGTGCCCGAGATCATCCTGAACATCAAGGAGCTGGTGTTCAGGCTCCACCCGGACGATGAGAAAACGCTCCGCGTCGAAGCCCACAAGAAGGGCGTCGTGACCGCTGGCGACATCAACCCCGACCCGGACGTGGACATCATCAAGCCCGCCCAGGTCATCGCCACCCTGACGGACGACGCCGACTTCCTCTGCGACATGACCGTCAGGAAGGGCAGGGGATACGTCCCCTCCGAGGAACATGAGAACTTGCCGAAAGACATCGGCATGATCCCCGTCGACGGCCTGTTCTCGCCCGTCAGGCGCGTCAGCTACCGTGTGGAAGATACCCGCGTCGGACGCAAGACCAACTACGACCGCCTTATCCTCCAGGTGCACACCAACGGCGTCGTCGACCCCGAAATGGCCGTCGTGGAGGCCTCCAAGATCCTGCGCAAGCACCTCAACCCCTTCGTCGAATACTTCGAGCTGAGCCGGCAGCTCCCCCAGCAGGAGCCCGAGCCCATCGCTGAGATAAAGCACCTGGACAGGCCGCACATACCCGAATCGACGCTCTCGATGCCCATCTCGGCGCTCGACCTGAGCGCCCGGGCCTCCCACTGCCTCCAGGGCGAAGGCATCAAGACCATCGAGGACCTGCTCGCCAAATCCGAAAAGGATTTGCTGGACGTGCGCAACTTCGGCAAAGTGTCCCTGAGCGAGGTGGCCCAGAAGCTGGCCGAGCATGGGCTCGAGGTCGGACTGCTGGCCAACCAGGAAGGCTGACGCCGGACCGTTGCCACGGCGCTTCCGCAGAACTCCGAGTGACCGAACATGAGACACAGGAAAAAGGGACGCAACCTCAGCAGGTCAAGCAGCCACCGGCTGGCCCTGCGCCGCAACATGGCCCAGGCGCTGCTGCTCCGCGAACGGATCATCACCACGCCCGCCAAGGCGAAGGAAGTCCGCCCGTTCGTCGAGCGCCTCATCACGCTCGCCCGGCGCGCATTGCCCTTCAGGGACACCGGCGACCCGGTTGACAGGGCGAAGTACCTGCACAACTACCGCCAGGCGCTGCAGCGCCTCCAGAACAAAGAGATGGTGCAGAAGCTGTTCGGCGAAGGCCGCTGGCGGCAGGAAGAGCAGTGCCTCGCCGAGCGCTACGCCGACAGGCCCGGCGGCTATACCCGCATCGTCCGGCTGGCGGGCAGCCGTCTCGGCGTCCCCGTCGGCACAACCGTGGGGGACATCCCTGAGCTCCCTTATGAGATCGCCGGCGCCGAGAGGGTGCTGCGACTGACGGGCAACCGCCTCGGCGACAACGCGCCGCAGGTCCTGTTCGAGCTCGTCGAGAAGCGCAAGGCCCTGGCGGAGGAAGAGGTGGCTCCCGCCGTTACCGTCTCGGAGGAGGTCGAGGAATCCGAACCAGAGGAGGCACCCGAGGAAGAGCCCGCAGACGAGGCCGAACCGACCGCGTAGGCTGAGTCACCCATCGTGCATGAGAGAGCGGACCACCAGACGGTGGTCCGCTTCCGCTTCGGGGGCAGACATTCCCCCAGATATGACAGCCCACGCCGTAGCAGCGCACGTACGGGGACCCGCGCGTGCCTCAGGCGGGGACGGCATGCCCAGCGACTGGCTCCCCCAGATCTGACCTTGAAGGTGTCCTAGCCCCCGGTCAGCTTGTCGATGGCCTTCTGGTACTCGGACTTCGGCCGGGCGCCGATCATGCGCAGATTCTGCACCTCGGCGCCGCCTCTAAAGAACAAGACGCTGGGAATGGCGCTGATGCCGTAGCGGGCCGCCACGTTTGGGCTCTCGTCCACGTTGACCTTGCAGGTCTTGACCTTGCCGGAGTTCTCCTTCGCCAGCTCCTCGATGGTGGGCGAGACCATCCGGCACGGCCCGCACCAGGGCGCCCACATGTCCACCACGACCGGAAGGCCGGACTTCAGAACCTCGGCCTCGAATGTCTTGTCGGTCACGTCCAGCGCCGTTCCGCTCAAGCTTCAGTCTCCCCGGCCGGTTGGCCGAGCCTGCGCTACGCTGAAGGGATGGTTTCCAGCATGTCCTGCGCCTTCACCTTCAGGTTGGTCAGTTGCCGCTTGGCCACCCGCTTGTTGTAGTTCGGCTCCTGTGGCCGGCCGTAAATCGACTCGTGCTCCTTCTTGTAGGGCTGCTCGGGCTTGACCTGGTCGGCCGTCGTCTGGAGCCATTTCATAAGCTCCGTGGTGGCGTCGCGGGCTTCCTCGTACTTGGCCCGCGCGAGCTTCGACTCGCCCTTGGCCCCCAGGGCGTCGCCGGCGAGAATCATGTCGCCGATCTCGCGCATTCTCTGCACGGGGTACTTGAAGAGATCCGGCTTCTGCGCGAAGGTCTTCTCCACCGCCCCCTGGTACATGTAGCCGGAGAAGACGAAGGCCGCGAAGCCGAGCGTCACGCCCAAAAGCAGGCCGCCGCCGAAGTGCTCAGGGTGCTTGTCCTTGCCCTTTGCCTTCTTGACTCTCGACTCGAAGGCCTCGCCGCTCTTCAGGTTCACGCCGCAGTGCTTGCACTCGATATCCCCCAGTTCCACGTCTTTCCCGCAACTGGGGCACTTCAGGATGACCTTCCCCATCTCCGTTCCTCCCCGCTATCGCGCCCGCCGACTCTGGACCGACCTCCCATATTCTAGCAAACGGGACCCCGCTGTCAATCGTTGCACCTCGCGGATGGCGCGCGCCGTGCCCTTACTTCAGTCCGCCTGCCCACGTCTTGACTTCGGCGGCTGGAGGGCCAGCTTTCCGGTTGAGCCTTGCCATAGGCAGATGCCTGGCGGCTACTCCGTTCCGCCGTGTTCGCGCAGCAGGTCGGCGATCTCGTTGTGGCCCTTGTCCAGGGCGAGGCGCAGGGGAGTCTTGCCCTCCCAGTCGTGCGGGTTGACGTCCGCGCCGTGGGCCAGCAGGACCTCCACGACGTCCCGATGACCCTCCAGAACTGCGAGGTGCAGGGGCGTGTAGCCGTTCTTGCTCGTTGCGTTCACGTCGGCGCCGTTGGCCAGCAGGAACTCGGCGACGTTCGCGTGGCCCTCGTCGGCCGCAATGTGCAGGGCCGTATAGCCATTGTCGCCGGCCGCATTAACACGGACACCCAGGTCGAGGTACCAGGACAGCCCCTCAGGGCTGCCCGAGCGCACTGATCGCCGGAACCACTGCTCGTATTCCTTCCTGTGTTGCTCTTCCCAATATGCCATCGTGCGCGCCTGGTCCCACGATGAGTAAAAGCCCGCGCCGGCGTACAGGAGCGCGACTGCGGCGGCGAGGACCAGGGGCACTCTCCCCCCGGGGGGCTTGTCCCACAGCTCGTCCACCCGCCGCTGGATCTCGCCGGCGTCGGCTTTCAGCGGACACATGAAGACCGGGCGCATGACGTACCCCCCCCTTACCAGGTAGAACCAACATAGCCCAATAGCGCTGTTGCACACGGCTAACAAACCGGCCACTCCGATGCGGCGGGCCGCCGCCTCGCTGACGAAGAGCCGGGCTCCCGTGGTCAGCCATGCCTCCATGCCCCCGGGCAGGGCGAAGATGACGGAGACCGCGAGGACGATCAGCCAGACAAGCAGCCCCTCACGTGCCACGCGCGCATTCCGCGCCCCCGTCGTCTTACTCGCGAACAAGATGCTGGCTGCCAGCCACAGGGCAACGAACCCGAACCAGAAGACGCCCAGAATCGCCCACAAACGCCCCTCGGAGTTCCGTCCGGGTACGACGAACAACTCGAGGAGCAGGAATAGGTCCAGCAAGGCAAGGAGAAGCTTCCGGCTCACGCGTCCGTTGCGGGCTGCCGCCCTGTTCATGGCAAACAGAATGGTCGCCGGCGAGATGGCGATAAGCCCGATGACGATTGCGCCCGCGGCAAGCCAGACGGCGCCGGCCATGCCCCGACCCCCCCTCAGCCCTGCGACATAACGCCGGCGATTGTATGTGATGGCGAATGGCCCCGTCAAGGCCGGTTCGATCCTCGAGGGCTCCCGCCCCGGGCGCCAAGCGCGGCTCGTGGGGCCGAACCGCTCCCGTAGGGGCACGGCGTCCGGCCTTCGCAGCCGAAGCTGTTTCGGCGGAGTAGGCCGCCGTGCCCCCACCTCGGTCCGCGTGTGCAAGTCTTGACTTGGGCGGCGTGCGAGGGCTAAGCTGTGCCTGGACGCCCCCGACCCGCCCTGGCGTGCAGCGTGCGCACTATGGAACAGCGAAACCAACGCGCAAAGGAACACAAACGCGTGGCCACGTTGCGGGGGGAGCTCGCCGCATGGGCGGGCCTCCGGCCGGAGGACGTGCGCGTCGTGCGGAGCCCATACCGCGTCTGCCCTCTCGGGGCGCACGTGGACCATCAACTGGGCATGGTGACGGGCATGGCCCTTGACCGCACGCTCCTTGTTGCGTTCGCGCCCCGTGACGACCGGCGCCTCGTGCTCAAGAGCCACCAGTTCCCGAGCGTGAAAGCCATCCCGCTGGACGCGCTGCCCCCGTTTGCCGTCGGCGACTGGGCCGACTACGCGCGGGGCGCGGCCTTCGCCCTCGAGAGGCGGTCGCGCCTCGGACGCGGGATCACGGCCATCGTGGACGGGCACGACGATGTGGGCGGCCTGAGCTCCTCCGCGGCGGCCGGCGTCGCCTACCTCCTGGCCCTGGAGGCGGCCAACGGATTGGACGCCTCGTCGGCCGAGAACATCGAACTGGACCGCGTCATCGAGAACGACTACATCGGCCTGAACAACGGGATCCTCGACCAGTCCACGATCCTGCTGAGCCGCGCGGGCCACCTGACCCACGTCGACTGCGAGAGCGGCGAGAGCCGGCTCGTCCCGTTCGGGGGGACCGAGGAGTTCTCGGTGGCCGTGCTCTTCAGCGGGCTGCGCGCAAGGCTTTCCGACACGGATTACAACAAGCGTGTGCGCGAGTGCGACGAGGCGGCGGCCGTGCTGCTGGAGGCGGCCGGCATCCAGGTGCACCCGGACCCGAAGCTGCGGGACGTCCCGCCGGAGGCGTTCGAGGAGCACGCCCGCCTGCTGCCCGAGCAGTGGCGACGGAGGGCGGCGCACTTCTTCGGCGAGCAGGACCGCGTGCGGCGGGGCGTCGAGCTGTGGAAGCAGGGCGACCTGGAGGCGTTCGGCGGGCTGGTCAACGAATCCGGCCGCAGCTCGATCGAGAACTACGAGTGCGGCAACGAGTACCTGCGGACGGCTTACGAGGTGCTGCGCGACTGCTCGGGCGTCTACGGGGCGCGCTTCAGCGGAGCCGGCTTCCGGGGCTGCTGCGTCGGGCTGGCCCGGCCGGAGTGCGAGGGAGGGATCGCGCAGACGGCGCTCTCGGCCTACCTGGAGGCGCATCCCGACATGGAAGGGGAGGCGAAGGTCTACTTCTGCCGTCCGGCCGACGGCGCCGGGCTGCTCGATCGGGACGCCGCCCGATGAGGACCATTCGAGAGATCACGGGGCGCGTCTTCCCGAAGCGGATGCCCTGGCACGTGCTGGCGTTGGCGCTCGCGCTGACGTGCATCGGGGCGGCCTTCATCCGCAGCGCGCACTCTGCCGCGTACGCCTACAGGCACCTCGTGTTCGCCGGGATAGGGTGCGCGGCGTTCGTGGGGCTGTCCTTCTTGGACTACCGGCACCTGCGCGGGATCGCTTTGCTGCTCTACGGGGCGGGGATGCTGGCGCTGGCGGGGCTGCCGCTGTTCGGCGTGGTGGTCAACAACGCGCGGCGGTGGTACGACCTGGGGCTGTTCCACGCTCAGCCGTCCGAGCCGATGAAGTACCTGCTGGTCATCGCCCTGGCGGACTACTTCCGGCTGCGGCCCCGGCGCGACCGGCTCAGGGACATGCTGGCGCCGCTGGCGCTGACAGTCGTCCCCATGCTGCTGATCGCCATTGAGCCGGACTTCGGGACGGCGCTGATCTTCGCTCCCGTGGTGTTCGGAATGGCGTTCCTGGGCGGGGTGAAGGTGCGCAACCTGGCGATCCTTGCGGCGGGGGGCTGCCTGCTGCTCGCGGCGGTCTGGTTGACGCCTGGCGCCCTGAGGGACTACCAGAGGGAGCGGGTCATGAGCTTCGTCGATCCGGGCCGCAATCCGGACACGAGCGCCGCCTACAATGCGCGGCAGGCCACGATCGCCATCAGCGCCGGCGGTCTGAGGGGACAGGGCTGGGGGCAGGGCGTACTGAATCGCCTGGGCCGCGTGCCCGAGCGGCATACGGACTTCATATTCCCCGTGATTGCGGAGGAATGGGGATTCGTCCGCACGGCCGGCGTCATCTTCCTGTACTTGCTGCTTGTGTTCCTGCTGGCGCGGCTGGCGCGGGCGACCCGTGAGCCGTTCGGGCGCCTGCTGATAGGGGGGGTCATGATCGTCTTCGCCGTGCAGAGCCTGCTGCACATGGCGATCTCGCTGCGGCTTGCCCCCATCACGGGCCTGACGCTGCCGCTGATCAGCTACGGGGGGTCCTCGCTGGTGAGCACGTACGCCGGCCTGGGGCTGGCCGCGAGCGTGCGCATGCACCGGAGCGTCGGGTTCGAGGGTGACGAGCCGGGCTGGTAGGGCGCCGGTTGAAAGGCTGCCCGGTGCGCCTTAGAATGCCTCCGAGCGCCGGGCAAGGCGCTCTCGACGGCAACACGTTCGATCCGGAGACTGCCATGCTGCACCGCGTGCTGCTGCCCCAGCTTGGCCAGACGATGGAGGAGGGCACCATCGAGAAGTGGCACAAGCAGGAAGGAGAGAGGGTCCGCAAGGGCGAGGTGCTCTACGAGCTGACCACCGATAAGGCCACGCTCGAGGTCGAGGCCTTTGCCGAGGGGGTCCTCAAGAGGATCGTCGTCGCTGAGGGGCAGACGGTCCCGGTCAACGACCTGATCGCCATCATCGGCGATGAGGAGGACGAGCTGCCGGGTGATCTGGGCGCGCCCGGGGCGGAGGCGCCGGCGGTGTCAGACGTCGGTGCCGGGCCCCGGGTCCCCGCTGTGGGGGCACCCGTGCGCGCCGGGCAGCCGGCTGCTGCCATGGCGGAGGCGCCGGCTCCGGGACGGGCCTTCGCTTCGCCGCGTGCGCGCAAGATCGCTGCTGAGAAGCACGTGCCGCTGGGGGCGGTGGCGGGCTCCGGCCCTGGCGGACGCATCGTCGAGCGCGACGTGCGCGCTTACCTGACTGACCTGGAAGGCATCCGCTTCACGCCCACGGCTGCGCGCCTTGCGCAGGAGACGGACGTGGATCTGCGGCGCGTCGCGGAGACGGTGAAGGACCGGCGTGTGCGCAAGGAGGACGTCCTGGCGGCGGCCGAGGTCGGCCTGGGGGGGCGGCAGCGGCAGGCGGCGGGCAGACGGGTGCCTTTCACGCCCATGCGGCGGACCATCGCCGAGCGCATGGCGGCCTCGAAGCAGACCGTGCCGCACTTCTACCTGGTGGGGCAGGTCAACATGGGCGCGGCCATGCGGCTCCGGGAGGACCTGGCGGCCGCAGGGCGCGAGAAGCCGACCGTGACGGCGCTGCTCGTCAAAGCCGTGGCCCTCGCCCTGAAGGAGCATCCGCGCATCAACGCCCGGTTCGACGGCGACGCCATTGTGCTCAACGAGGCGCCCAACGTGGGCGTGGCGGTGGCCGTTGAGGACGGCCTGTTCGTGCCCGTCATCCGCAACGCTGACGGGAAGGACCTGGCAGAGATCTCGGCCGAGCTCAAGTCCCTGGCCGAGACCGCCCGCGCGGGCAAGCTGATTCCCCAGCAGTACGAGGGCGGCTCGATCACGATCAGCAACCTGGGGACCTACGGGGTGGACTACTTCCTGCCGATCGTCAATCCGCCGGAGGCGTGCATCATCGGCGTGGGGGCGATCGCGGACCAGGTGATCCCCCGGGACGGCGGCACCACCGTCGAGCCGATCATGAAGGTGTCGCTGAGCGCCGACCACAGGGTGGTTAACGGCGCCGAGGTGGCGGAGTTCTTCCGGACGCTGAAGGGCTTGATGGAGGAACCGTCGCGGCTCGGTTCTTGACAGGGCGTCAGAGCACCACTTTGTTGAGCGGGTACTCGATGATGCCTTCGGCGCCTGCGCGCTTCAGCTCGGGGATAAGGGACCGGGCGACGCTCTCGTCCAGGACCGTCTCGACGGCGTAGCCCGATTCGTCCGCCAGGTTGCTGATGGTCGGCCTGCGCAGGGCGGGCAGCAGCTCGAGCACCTGGTCCAGCGCGCCGTTGGGCACGTTCATCTTGAGGCCTACCTTGCTCTGGCCCAGCACGGCGCCTTTGAGCAGCATGCCCAGGTTCTCGATCTTCGTGCGTTCCCAGGGGTCCTCCCACGCCTCGTGCGAAGCGATCAGCTCGGTCGTGCTCTCCATGACGGTGTCAACGATCCGCAGGCGGTTGGCGCGCAGGCTCTCACCGGTCTCGGTCAGCTCCACTATGGCGTCCACCAGGTCGGGGACTTTGGTTTCGGTGGCGCCGTGGCTGAACTCGACTTCGGCCTTCACGCGCCGCTGCTGGAGGAACTTGCGGGTCACGTTGACCAGTTCGGTGCTGACGGCCTTGCCGTTCAGGTCTTCGACGCGCTGGATGGGCGAGCCGTCGGGGACGGCGATGACCCAGCGGACGGGCATCAGTCGCTGCTTCGCGTAGACGAGCTCGACGACGGTGACGACGTCGCTCTCGTTCTCGGCCACCCAGTCCGTGCCGGTCAGCCCGCAGTCGACCGTTCCCTTCTCGACGAAGCGCGACATGTCCTGGGGCCGCATCAGGCGCGCCTCGATCTCGTCGTCGTCGATAGCGGGGTAATAGGAGCGGCCGCTCGCCTCCACGCGGTAGCCCGCTTTGAGCATGATCTGGACGGTGGCTTCTTGGAGGCTTCCTGTTGGGATTCCAAGGACGAGCTTGTTCATCGTTGTCTCCGGCGGCTGAAGCGCTGGGCCCGGCCCGCGCAGGGCCCCGGCCCGTCACTTCCCGCCGTTGCACAGGGCTGCCAGCGGGCACCTATCGCACAGAGGATCCTCGGGCAGGCAGACGTCCTCAGCGTAGTCGCAGAAGAACATATGCAGCGTCGGGAAGTACGCGCGATCGAAGGTTTTGGCCAGGGCGCGCTGGTTCTTCAGGGTCGGACGAGGGTTGTCCAGCAGGCCGAGGCGGTGGCACATCCGGCCAACGGCGGCCGAGCACGGCAGCACATCGACGGCCAGGCTGAGCAGGAGCACTTCGTCGGCGAGCTCCCGGCGCACCAGGGGCAGGCTTTCCAGGCAGCTGCGGGCCTGTGTCGGCGTCAGCTCGCTCAGGAAGTTCAGGTTCGTCCTGTTGTAGAGCTGGTAGAGCCCGCCGAGGAGCCAGACGACTCGTTCGGCGCCTTCCCGCGCCCACGAGGCGGACGAAAGGGCAGCCGCCACTTCCGCCGGATGGCTTACGCGCACCTCGTTCCAGTCAACGAAGGCGTGCTTCAGCTCGCTGAGGGCGCGCGTGGCCCTGCGCACGCTGGTCAGGTGGTAGAAGACGCTCAGGACAAGCTGGTCCAGCGGGGGCCTCTCCTTGCGGTTCTTCAGCTCACCATGCTTGTCGATGGCGACGCGGATCAGCCTGGCCGCTCGTCTGGTTCGTTCTTTCTTCGAAAGCACCGATAGCTCGCCGTCTGAGTTCCCCGCAAGGGGTCAAGAAGTCTCCCGGAACTCCCGGTCCTCCCGCCGCGCTTCGTCGATGAGCTTCTCGACGCGCATGGCCCTATGCAGTTCGACGTCCTCCGCAAACTCGAGGACCGGCGTATAGCGCAGCTTAAGGCGATCGCCGATCAGACCCTGGATGTAGCCTTTGGCCCGCCTCAGCGTGCGGAGCGTACGGTCCCTCTGCTCATCCGAGCCGTGCACGACGATCTTGACCTTCGCGGAGCGCTGATCTGCGCTCAGTTCGACGCCCGTGAGAGTCACGAAGCCGGCGCCGGGATCCTTCATCTCATACAGGACGATGTTGCTGAGCTCCCGGCGCAGCATCTCCTCGATTCGTCTCTGCTTGCGAGGGTTCATTGCCTGTCACCGCGGACGAGAGGATGGCCTACAGGATCTCGATGGTATAGTCCACGAGCTGAACCGCAGGGAACCTCCTGACGGCGTCCACGAGCTTGTCGAGCGAGCCGTTCGTGTACCGGCTGTCGTTGGAGACCTGCGCCGCGCCGATGACGGCGCTCTGAATCATGTCCTGGTTGCCTATCTCTGCGATGCTGACGTTGAAGCTCCGCCGGAGCCTCTCCTTGAGGCTTGACAGGACGCGCCTCTTGTCCTTCAAGTTCTGGGCCTCGCGAAGTGACAGCCGGATCTCCACCGTGCCGACGATCATCGTTCTGCCGACGCGCCGGTGCCGCCTGCGGGCTTAACGGGCCCCCCTGCGGCCCTGGACGAAAGGGTACGCTTGACCTCAACCACGTTGAAGCACTCTATCCGGTCCCCGACCTCGATGTCGTTGAATCCCTGGATGTTGATGCCGCATTCGCGGCCGGCCTGGACCTCGCGAACGTCGTTCTTCTCCTGCCGCAGGGAGGCGATGGTGCCTTCGTGGATGGCGCGCCCGCCGCGGGTGACCCGGACGCGGCAGTTGCGGCGCACGACGCCTTCAGCCACCTGGCAGCCCGCAATCGTGCCGTAGCGGCTGATGTGGAAGGTCTGCCGGACGTCCACCCACCCGACGTGTTCCTCCTTCTCCCCCGGCTCCAGAAGCCCTTCGAGGGCAGCGCGGACCTGCTCGATCACGTTGTAGATGACCTCGAACCGGGCGACCTCGATGCCGGTTGAGGCAGCCATCTCCTGGACCTTCTCGTCCACGGCGACGCGATATGCAAGGATGATGGCATCGGAAGCGTCCGCCAGCAGGACGTCGCTCCGGTTGACCTTGCCGACGCCGCTGTGGATCATCTTGACTGACACCTCTTCGTTGCCCAGCTCGGCCAGGCTGTTGAGGAGCGGCTCAAGCGATCCCTGCACGTCCGCCTTCACGATGACGTTGAGCTGCCGCGTCTCGCCGCGCTGAAGGCTCTCGAACAGGTTCTCCAGAGTGACGTGGCGCCGCGGCCGCAGGCGCACGGCCTCCAGCGTGCGCTGGCGCTCTTCGGCGGCGTTGCGGGCGATCTCCAGGTCGTCCACGACGACGAAGGTGTCGCCCGCTTCCGGCACTCGGTTCAGGCCGCTGATGGCGGTCGGCTGGGCCGGCCCGGCCTCGTGGACTTCCTCGCCGCGATCGTTGTAGAGGGCCCGCACCGTGCCGTAAGCATTGCCGCACACGAGGATGTCGCCCTTGCGGAGCGTCCCGTTCTGCACGATGACGTTGGTCACGGCGCCCCGGCCGGGCATGATCCTGGCTTCCAGAGCGGCGCCCGTTGCGCTGCGGTTGGGATTGGCCTTCGTCTCCAGGAGCTCGGCCTCGAGCGTTATCCGTTCCAACAGGTCGCTCACTCCGCGGCCGGTCAGCGCGCTGAGCTCCACGCAGCCGACGTCTCCGCCCCATTCTTCCGGATTGAGTCCCCGGCTGGCCAGTTGCTGCCGCACGCGCAGCGGGTTCGCCTCGGGCTTGTCTACCTTGTTGATGGCGACGACGATGGGGACCTCAGCGGCCCGGGCATGGTCGATGGCCTCGATCGTCTGAGGCATGACGCCGTCATCCGCGGCAACCACCAGGACGACCACGTCCGTCACGCGGGCTCCGCGCGCTCGCATGGCGGTGAACGCCTCGTGGCCCGGCGTGTCGATGAAGGTCACGGTATGGCCGCCGACCTGCACCTGCCAGGCGCCGATGTCCTGCGTGATTCCCCCTGCTTCGCTCTCGGCGACGTGGGTATTGCGGATCTGGTCCAGTATGGAGGTCTTGCCGTGGTCGACGTGGCCGAGCAGCGCAACGACGGGCGGCCTGGGCACCAGATCCTCGGGGGAATCCTCGGGCAGGGACTCCAGCAGCACGTCCTCGGCGGACTTGGGTTCCGTGAGGGTGATCTCGACCCCGTAGTCCAGGCCCAGAAGCCCCACCACTTCGTCGCCCAATATCTCGTTGATGTTGGCCCGCACGTTGTGGTTGAACATCAGCTTCTTGATTATGTCGTTGACGGGCATGCCGAGCCTTTCGGACAGCTCGCGCACGGAGACAGGGCGCATCATCTGCACCTTCTCTTCGCGCTTCTTCTCCGGCACCTTCCGCTGCTGCTTGAAGATGATCGTGCGCGTGGTTATGTGCTCGTCATCTTCGCGCTTCTTCGGCACCCGGCGCCTCCGGCGCGGCGTCGACACGTCCTCGTCGACTTCCTCCTCCTCTTGGACCGCCCGAGTCGCGCCCCGTGGTTTGGGCGGCGGCACAGGCTTGACTTCCTTGGTCAGCGGAACGGGCTCCTTCGGCGCGGGCTTCGGGGCCTCGGGCGCGGGCTTCGGAGCCTCGGGCGCGGCCCTCTCCGCCTTCGGAGGCGGCGCAGGCTTGGGCTTCGCCTTGGGGACGGGCGGCGCTTTCGGCTTGTAAAGCTTGATCGCCGTCTTGCGGATCTCGTCCGCTTCCTCGCGCGAGACGGCGTTCGAGTGGTGCGCAATGTGGGAATAGCCGCCCCTCTGGCATATCTCGACCAGCTCTGCGCTCGATATGCCGATGGCTTTGGCTATCTCGTATATCTTTACCTTATCGGGCATTGGCTGCTTCCACGGCAAGAGCACAACTGGCTGTCAGGCCGCGCCGGCCACACCCGCGCCGTGCGCGGCAGGCTCAGGCTTCAGTAGAGTCCATCTCTCCTGAGTCGCGGCTCAGATCATCCGTCAATCGCACTGCGTCCAGTCGCCCGGCCCGATCGGCCTCTTCCGGCGCCTCCACCTGTGCGACGATCTCGACCGGTTCCTGGTCCTCTGCGCGCTCGACCTGCTGGTCCGTCTCGGCGGCCAGGGCGTCCCCTTGCTCGGGGGCCACCTCTGGCTGCTCGCCCTCGGGGGCCACCGGCTCCGGTTGCTCCAACTCCCCTCCCGTCTCGGCTGGGGTGACGGCGCCTTCTTCGGTTAGTACCTCGGGCTGTCCATCCGCTTCGCCCTCTTCCGGGGGCGCCTCTTCTTCCACAGGCTCGGGCGGCTCGATGTCGATGTCCCAGCCGGTCATCTTCACGGCCAGGCGGACGTTCTGCCCCTTCCATCCGATGGCCCACGAGAGCTGGTCCTCCGGGACGACCACGACGGCGCGCTTGGTCTCTTCTCCCTCTTCGAGCGTGATCTGAAGTATCTCAGCGGGGCGCAGGCTGGCGGCGATGAGGGTCTCGGGCGCCTCGCTCCAGGGGATGATGTCGATCTTCTCTCCCTTGACCTCGTCGATGATGCTCTTGATGCGCGTGCCCCGGACGCCCACGCAGGCGCCGATGCAGTCCACGCGGGGATCCAGGCTCTCGACGGCGACCTTCGTGCGCAGGCCGGGCTCGCGCGCGATCTTCTTGATCTGCACGATGCCCTCGGCGACCTCGGGGACTTCGAGCTCGAACAGGCGTCGGATGAAATCGAAGCTCGTCCGGGACAGGATGATCTTGACCAGGCTGTTCATCTTGCGCACGTCCAGGATGACGGCGCGCAGTCGTTCGCCGGCCTGGTAATGCTCGCCCGGGATCTGCTCGCTGCGTGGCAGGACGGCCTCCGTCCTCTCGACGTTGACGATGATCGTGCCGCCCTCAAAGCGCTGGACCACGCCCATCACGAGGTTGCCGATCCGGTCGATGTACTCGTTGTAGATGGTCTCGCTTTCGGCCTCCCGCGTCTTCTGGATGAAGACCTGCTTGGCAGTCTGGGCGGCGATCCTGCCCAGAGCTTCCGGCTCGATGCGCTGGCCGTCCTTGACGGCCACCAGCTCGCCCGATTGGCGGTCGATGTGGACGGTGATGTCCTCCTCCATGCCGAAGTGCTTGCGGGCCGCCGATTGGAGCGCGCTCTCGATGGCCTGGAAGATCACCTCCTGATCGATGTCCTTGTTGCGGTGGAGGCTGTCTACCAGGCGAAGTATCTCTTTGCCCTGCATAAGGCGCCCACCCGGAGGCCAAAAAAAAGGTGCTCTACCCTTGCCCACCAAGCTCGAGCAACGCTTGCCGAAGCAAACGGGTAACGCACCAGCACTTTCCGGCACCGGCGCAATCTGCGCCGTGCCTGCTCGCACTCTTTCTACACCACTGCTGGCCCTCTCGACGCGCAGACGGCAGGCAAGGCCTCTATTGTACCCCACGCGCCCTCTGCCTGTCAAGGCTGAGCCGGCCCTCCGGCAGCCCCTCAAGCCCGAGCGGGCGCCTCTGGGGCCCGGGGTCCGCGGCCTCGGCCCCGACCGGTTTCCTTGGCGGTCAGACCAGCCGCGTCTGCCACGCCGCCTTGAGCCGCTCCAGCGGCGCCTGGACCAACCGACGCCTGTCCAGCCCCCGGATCGTCAGCGCCCCCGAGGAGTTCGTATCCCCCACGCACGCCACCGGCAGCCCGGCCAGGGCCGCCTCGAAGTCGGCCGCCCGCTGCGGCTCGACCTCGGCCAGGAAGCGGCTGGCGGATTCGCTGAACAGCAGCACGGGATCCAGACGTTGCTCCTCCGGGCCGTCGAAGGGGACCGCGTCCAGCCGGACGTGAAGTCCCACAGCCCCCGCGAAGGCCATCTCCGCCGCAGCCACGGCCAGCCCGCCCTCGGACAGGTCGTGGCACGAGCGCACCAGGCCCCGCCGGATCGCGCCGTTCAGGGCGTTCATGATCCCGCGGGCCGACTCGATGCGGACCTGGGGCACCGTGACGCCCCACAGCCCGAACAGCTCCAGGTAGTGGGAGCCGCCGAGCTCCGGACGGGTCGCGCCCACCAGGTAGAGGCGGTTGCCCGGCGCCTTGAGGTCCATCGTGACTGCCTGCCGCACGTCGTCCATCACGGCCATGGCGCTGATCAGAAGCGTCGGGGGGATGGATATGGTCTCGTCGCCCGTGTTGAACTCGTTGTTCAGGCTGTCCTTGCCGCTGATGAAGGGCACGCCGAAGCCCATGGAGCAGTCATAGCAGGCCAGGGCCGCGCGCACGAGAGTGCCCAGTTGCTCGGGCCGGCGGGTGTTGCCCCAGCAGAAGTTGTCGAGGATGGCCGCGCGCTCGATGGAGGCGCCGACGGCCGTCAGGTTCCGGAGCGCCTCGTCCACGGCGCAGGCGGCGCTGTGGTAAGTGTCGATGTCCCCGTACCTGGGATTGAGCCCGCAGGCGACGGCCAGGCCCTTGCGCGAGCCCAGCACGGGCGTGACGACGCAGGCGTCTCCGGGCCCATCGCAATCCACGCCCACCAGGGGTTTTATGACCGTCTGCCCCTGCACCTCGTGGTCATACTGGCGGATGATCCATTCCTTGGAGCGGACGTTGGGCGCCGCCAGTATCCGCTCGAGCGCCTCCGCGCAGTCGTCCGGTCCTTCAAGCGCTCGGCGGCACGCCTCGGCCTCCTGGGCCGTCGCGCTTTGCAGGGACCCGTCGACGAGGGGGTCGGGAAACGTGGGCGGCTCCCACCGGCCCTGGCCCCTGAACCGCGGCAGGCCGTTGTGGACGAAGTCCATCGAGAGCTGCGCCACCGTATTGCCGTCGTACCTGACCGTAAGCATGCGGTCGTCCGTGTAGCGGCCGATGACGGTGGCTTCGACGTTTTCGCTCTCGAAGACGTGCATGAGGGCGTCGAGCTTCTCGGGCGGCACGGAGAGGACCATGCGCTCCTGGGCCTCGGAGATCCATATCTCGGTGTATGAAAGGCCCTCGTATTTGAGTGGGACGTCCCGTATCTCCGCCTCGGCGCCTGTTTCGGCGCCCATCTCGCCCACGGCGCAGCTCAGCCCCCCGGCGCCGCAATCGGTGATGGCGGTGTAGAGGCCGAGGTCGCGCGCCTTCAGCACCGTGTCCACCACCTTTTTCTCCGTGATGGGATTGCCGATCTGCACGGCGCCGCCGCTAACCTCTTCGCTCTCGCTGGTCAGCTCGACGGAGGAGAAGGTGGCGCCGTGAATGCCGTCCCGGCCCGTTCGCCCGCCGACGACGACCGCCAGGTCGCCCGGGCGGGCCGCCTTTCGCACGCAGTCCCTGGGTATCAGCCCGATGTTGCCGCAGTAGACGAGCGGGTTGCCGGTGTAGCGCTCGTCGAAGTAGACGGCGCCGTTGGCCGTCGGGATCCCCATGCGGTTCCCGTAGTCGCGCACCCCGGCCACGACGCCCTTCATCACGCGGCGCGGGTGAAGGGCGCCGCGCGGAACGTCCTCCTCGGCCATGTCCGACGGGCCGAAGCAGAAGACGTCCGTGTTCAGGATGGGCTTGGCGCCCAGGCCCGTGCCGAGGGGGTCGCGGATGACGCCTCCGATGCCGGTGTTGGCGCCGCCGTACGGCTCAATGGCGCTGGGGTGGTTGTGGGTCTCGACCTTGAAGCAGACGTGATTGTCCTCGTCGAACTCGATGACGCCCGCGTTGTCCTCGAAGACGCTCACGCACCAGGGCTTGTCCAGCTCCCGCGTGGCGCGGGCGATGGTCTGGCCCAGCAGGTTGTCCAGAACGAGCCGCCCCTGGTCGTCCACGTAGTCGTCCCAGCCGTCCGGGATCGGCCCCTCGTAGGTGATGTGGCCTTTGAGGGTCTTGTGTACGCAGTGCTCGCTCCAGGTCTGAGCCAGGATCTCCAGCTCCACGTCGGTCGGCTCGCGGCCCAGTTGCCGGAAGTGCTCCTGGATGGTCTTCATCTCCTCCAGGGACAGCGAGAGGACCCCCTCGCGGCTGATGCGGAGCAGCTCCCCGTGCCCGGCCTCCAGGATCGGCACGGTGACGAGCTGGAAATCGTAACCTACGGAACGGAGCGGGTACTGGACCTGCGGCTGGTCGATGTGGACTTCCTCGATCGTGTTGTTGGCGAGCGCTCTCCAGGCGATCCGCTCCAGTTGCTCGCCGGTCAGGTCGCCGCGGATCAGGTACTTGCTGGCGGTGCGGATGGCCTCGACCTTGTCGGCCAGACCCAGGTCGCCCGCTCCTTTCAGGGCGCTCTGCTGCACGGGGTCCATCACGCCAGGCTTTCGCTTCACCTCGATGCTGTGGACGCCCGGCCCCTCCGCCCAGGGCCATCGTTCCTGATCGGGGCCGCAGATGCGGTACTGCTGCACCACGGGGTCGAGGAAGAGCTTCTCGGCAAGGGCGCACACCTCATCGCGTCCCAACTGCCCGTCAACGAGGAACACGCCGACTGCGTGCACGTCGCGAGCACCGTCTATGCCGAGGTCACGGATGTCCGCCAGGGCGCTGAGCCCGGCGGGGTCCCGGCAGTCCTGCTTGTGGATTACTTCGATCCTGTATTGCATGGGGGGCGATCTACGTCCTGGGCCTTGGGGTCTCGCGCACTTCGACCAGCCGGTCCCTTTTCTGCTTGGCGGACACGAGCGCGCTGCGGAGGTCCTCCACGTCGCCGGCCATCAAGTGGTCTGCAAGCTGCTGGAGGAAGGCCACGTAGCTGTTCAGCGCGTCGCGGATCTCCTCGCGGTTGGTCTGGCAGATGTCCACCCAGAGGTCGGGGCTGCCGCTGGCCACGCGGGTCGTGTCCAGCAGTCCCCGTCCGCAGAGCCGCATGTCCTGCTCGCTGAGGACCTCCACGAGCGCCACGGCCGCGAGGTGCGGCAGATGGCTGATCCTGGCGACGGCACGGTCATGGGCCTGGGGGCTCATGCTGACCACGGTGGCGCCCAGGGCCTTCCACAGGTGGACGATCTCGCTCTTGGTCTCTGGGAAGGTATTGCTCAGCGGCGTGATGATGCAGATGCAGCCCTCGAACAGGTCGGCGCTTGCCGCCAGCGGGCCGCTCTGCTCGCTTCCCGCCATAGGGTGGGAGGGGATGTAGGAAACGTCAGGCCGGCCGTCCAAGGCGGAGATGATCGTCTCGACGACCCTGGCCTTGCTGCTGGCAACGTCGGTGAGCAGGCTTTCGGCCCTGAGCGAGGCGGCCAGTCGCGGCGCCAGCTCGCCGAACGTGCCGATGGGGCTGGCAAGAACGACCAGCTCCGCCCCCGACACGCCCTCCTCCAGATCGAGCGTCGCCTCGTCAACGGCCCCGACCTTCAGCGCTTTGTCCAGGGACTCCTGGCGCCGGCCGATTCCGACCACCGCCTCGGCCAGGCCTCTCTTGCGCAGCGCCATACCCATCGAACCGCCGATCAGGCCCGGCCCGACTATCGCCACCCTGTTGAACATAAAGGCTCCTGAACTCAGCAAGCGTCACCGAACTGCCAAGGAGAGAGGCCGGCCCCCGGAAGCGGCCGCCGACGGTATCGTAGTGCGGCCCAAGAATCCTGTCAACTGAAGCTCGGGTCCGCTCGCGGCGGGGATCGGCGGCGGGAAGAGGGCCATGCATCAGCGGAGCACGGCGCCCAGCTCGCGCTCGAGCGCCGACAAGATGGCGCTGCGTGCGTCTTCCGCCTCCTCGGCCGTTATGGTGCGGTCGCGACGGCGGAAGGTGAGCGAGAAGGCGACGCTCTTGCGTCCCTTCGGCACGGGCTCGCCGCGGTAGACGTCGAAGAACTCGACCTGCTCCAGCGTCTCGGGAGCGCTCCTCCTGACGCACTCGTCTATCTGCGCCCAGAGCACGTTCTCATCCACGACGACCGCGACGTCGCGCCGGGTGGCCGGGTAGGCGGGCACGGGGCGATACGGCTGGTCCAGGCGGCAGCGGTCGGCCAGGAGGTGGAAGTCGACCTCCATGAGGGCGGGGGGGTTCCTGAGCTCCAGCGCCTCGGCGTGCCCCGGGGCGGTCAGGCCCACGCATCCCAGAAGCTCGCCGTCCATGAGCAGCGTCACCGCGCTGTCCGCCTCAAAGGGACCCGCGCAGCCGGGCGCCTCCGAGAGCTTAGCCTCGACGCCCAGCTCGTCCAGCAGGTTGTCGAGCGCGCCCTTGAGCACGCGCACGCCGTCGTCGCGGTCCGTCAGGACGGAGAGCGCCAGCTTCTCCTCGGGCATGTCTTCGCCGCGGCGGGGCACGTAGATCATGCCGAGCTCGAACAGGTCGACGGGCCACGTGCCCAGGGACTGGTTGACCTGTTTGACCAGGAGCAGGTTGGCCATGTTCGTCAGTCGCAGGTGAGTCCTTTCCACGCTGACGGGGTTCCGGATGCAGATCGGCTCGCCGCCGTGCCATGGCTGCGCGAGCTGAAGGGGAGTGGGGGCAATCAGGCTGTAGGTCATCACTTCGCTGAAGCCTTCGCCGGCCAGCATTCGGCGGGCGCGCCTCTCGGCCAACTCGGCCACGGCCGGCGCCACGCAGCGGACGGCCATCTGGGTCGTCTCGCCGATCTTGTCGTAGCCGTGTATGCGCGCGACTTCCTCGATAAGGTCGATCTCGCGGCTCAGGTCGCTGCGCCAGCTCGGCACGCGCACGGTCACGCCCTCGTCGCTCTGGCCGAGCACCTCCAGGCCCAGGCTTTCGAATATGCCGACCACTTTGGTCCGGGGGACTTCGATGCCCAGCACGAGGGCCAGCCGCGCCAGGCGCAAGGTCACCTCGGGCAGCGAGGTCGAGTCCGTGCGCGCCTCGGCGACGCCCCGGAGCAGCGTGCCGCCGGCCAGTTCCAGGATCAGCCCGCAGACCCTCCGCGAGGCCCAGTCGGTGATCTCGGGATCGACGCCGCGCTCGTAGCGATAGGAGGAGTCGCTCGCCAGGCCGTGGGCCCGAGAAGTCCTGCGGATGCTGGTGGGCGCGAACCGTGCCGCCTCGATCAGGATGTCCTTCGTCTTCTCGGATATCTCCGAGTCCAGCCCTCCCATCACGCCGCCGAGCGCGATGGGCTTGAACTGGTCGGCGATCACGCACTCCTGGCCGGCAAGCTCGTGCTCGGTGCCGTCGATGGTCGTCAGGACCTCGCCGGCGCGGGCGCGGCGGACAACGATCCTGGCCCCGCGGATGAGGGCCAGATCGAACGCGTGCAGCGGCTGCCCGCACTCGAGCATCATGAAGTTGGTGGCATCCACGACGTTGTTCACGGGACGCACGCCGCAGACGGTCAGGCGTTCCTGGAGCCACGTGGGGGAGGGCCCCACGCGGACGCCCTTGATTACGCGCGCCGTGTAGTGGGGGCACAGGTCGGGGGCCGTCACCTCCACGGACGCGGCCTCGGCGACGGCCTGCGCGCGGTCTTCCGGAAGGTCGAACTCGGGGCGCCGCGCCTGCCCCCCCGTGACGGCGGCCACCTCCCGCGCGATCCCCAGGTGGCACAGGCAGTCCGGCCGGTTGCTCTTCACCTCCACGTCCAGCATCCAGTCGTCGCCGTGCGGCTCGTAGCTGTCCACTCCCAGGCCGCTGTGGCTCAGGCGCTCGGCCAGCTCGCGGGCGGGCAGGTCGAAGTCGCAGTAGTCTTTCAGCCAGTTGTAGCTCGCCTTCATCGGTCCCGTCGATCTGTGCTGCGGTCAGAACTGACTGAGGAAGCGCAGGTCGTTCTGGAAGAGCAGGCGCCCGTCCGGTATCCCGTGCTTGAGCATCGTTATCCTGTCCACGCCCAGGCCGAAGGCGAAGCCCGTGTATCGCTCGGCGTCGTAGCCCACGGCCTCGAACACGTTGGGATCGACCATGCCGGCTCCCAGCACCTCCACCCATCCCGTGTACGAGCAGGTCCGGCAGCCCTCGCCGTGGCAGACCACGCAGGTGCAGTGCACCTGCGCGCTCGGTTCCGTGAAGGGGAAGAAGTCCGGCTCGAACCGCACCGCGACGTCCTCGCGGAAGAACTGCCGCAGGAAGATGTGCAGCACGGCCTTCAGGTCGCCGAAGCTGACGCCCTCGTCCACCATCAGGCCTTCGAGCTGGTGGAACATCGAGAAGTGGCGCGCGTCCTCCGTGTCGCGCCGGAAGCAGCGGCCCGGCACGACGATGCGCAGCGGCGGCTGACGCGTCTCCATGGCCCGTATCTGTCCCGGAGATGTGTGGGGACGCAGCAGCACTTCGTCGGTGATGTAGAAGGTGTCCCACTCGTCCCGCGCGGGATGGTCGGGAGGGATGTTGAGTGCCTCGAAGTTGTACCAGTCCAGCTCGACCTCGGGCCCCCGGACAACCTCGAACCCGAGCGTGCGGAAGGCGTCCAGCATCTCCTCCAGCGTTCGCGAGACGGGGTGGACGTGTCCGTGCGGAGGACGAAGGGCAGGCAGCGTCGGGTCGGGGCGCACCTCGGTCCGCGCCGCCTTGCTGTGGACGCGGTCCTGCGCCTGATTGAAGAGCTCGGTGAGGGCCTGCTTGAGTTGGTTGGCGGCCCGCCCTGCGGACGGTCTGGCCGAGGGGGGGAGCGTCGGTATCTCGGCGATCAGCCGGGCGACCTTGCCCTTGCGGCCAAGGAATTCGACGTGCGCGGCCCCTACGGCCTGCTCCGTCTCGGCCTGCTCGAGCACGCGGCGCGCCTCAGCCAGGATGCGGTCGGGCGTCTCGCTCATGCCGGTCTGCCTTCACTGAGGGCGCGAGAGGAGGGGCGCCGTACGGGAACCTGCGCGTCAGGTCGAGGGCCGGCGGCGGCGTGGATCAGAGCGCCTCCCTGGCCAGGCCCACCAACTGGTCGAACGCGTGTTCGTCGGTCAGGGCCAGGTTGGCGAGGACCTTCCGGTTCAGCTCCACGTTGGCGCGCTTCAGGCCGGCCATGAACCGGCTGTAGTTGATGCCCCTCATGCGTGCCGCGGCGTTGATCCGGGCTATCCAGAGCCTGCGGAAATCGCGCTTCTTGGCCCGGCGGTCGGTCCTGGAGTACCACCAGGCACGCCTCACGGTTTCCTTGACGACGCGCAGCAGCGTTCTGCGGCTGCCGCGGTAGCCCTTCGCCGCTCTGTGCAATCTGTTGGCGCGGCGTCTGCGGACGAATCCTGTCTTCGTTCTCATTTCTGGTCGACGTGCCTGCGCTGCGGGTAACGGAGGGAAGGCTACGTGATACCGTACTGGCGTCTGAAGGACCTGCGGAGGCCCTTATCGAGCTCGCGCCACCCCGACAGGCGCCGGCGCCTTCGGGACGATTTGTGGCTCAACAGGTGGCGCCTCCCGCGCGCTCTGTAAAGGAGCTTGCCGGTGGCGGTCCTTTTCAGCCTCTTCTGTATCCCTTTGTGTGTTTTCGCTGTTTTCGCGGACATGGCAGCAGAAAGCAGAAGGAAAGCGGTGACAGAGAAACGACGCAGCGGAATGCCCGGCCCCGTTACCGCGGATCAGGCCGGAGCGCCCGGCCGCAAGGCGCATCTCTACCTGGGCGCCAGCAGCATGCTCACGCGACCCATACTGGACCTCTGAGGAGGACGCTCCAGCTTGGCGACGCCCTCGAACCTGGTGGCGAATTCGGTCATGCGCCCAACGGCGAGGTCGGCGTGGGCCCGTTGCCGGCCCCTGAGTACCATGAAGACTTCGACCGTATCGTGCTCTCCCAGGAACTCCTTGATCTGCTCCGCCTTGAACGTCAGGTCGTGCTCCTCGCTGCTGAAGCCGATCCGCATTCCCTTCAGCTTGGGTCGGTGCTGCTTGTGCCCCTGCTTCTTCTTCTTCTGGCGGTACTTGAACTTCCCGTAATCCAGAAGCTTGCAGACGGGCGGATCGGCGTTGGGCGCGACCTCAACCAGGTCTACTTCGATCTCCCGCGCCTGCTGGAGAGCATCCTCTCGGGAGACAATGCCCAGTTGGCTGCCATCGGATCCCACAAGGCGAACGGTTTGCGCCTTAATGCGTTCGTTCGTCCGGTAGCCCTGAATCGTGCGTCTCCTTGCTTGCATTCCGTGCAAAGAGCCCAACCCCCATCTCCAGCGAGCAATGGGGGAACAGTAAACGGACATGGTACGGAAAACGATCTCAGAAATCAAGCGGCCGGCTCAGCCGGCCCATGCCCGCCGGGTCCCGGCGCCAGGGATCTGGCCTGACCTTCGGTAGGCATTGAAGCTCCGCTGAAACCCTTGTACTAGACGGGTTTCACCGGAGCTTCCCCTGCAACGTGCCCAGGAGCTGGCGGACGGCCGCCGAGGCCGCGTCCTCGCGTGACCGCTTGATCGCTTCGGCCTCGCTGTCCGTGTAGGCGCCCTGGCCCTTCCCCTGCGCGGTCAGGACCGTCCGGCTCCCCTCCGGCATGTCGGGGTCGAGTACCTTGAACCGGACCGGACAGGAGACGATGAACACCTTGCCCTCCGTGGTCTGGACGGCGTCCGTCAGCTCCGTCTGCGCCTCGCCGATCACGACCAGCAAGAACTGCCCGGGCGCCAGGCTCCGGCGCAACGGCGAGAAGGCGTCCAGCACGTCGGCCTCGGGGGAGTCCACGCCTAGTTCCCCCGCCTTCACGTACTTCAGCGCCTCTGCCTCGTCCACCAGCCGGAAGCCATTCTCCGTCATCGCCTGTTTCACGCGCTCCGTAACGACCGGGGGCGCCGGTGAACCGTCTGCTGCCGTCTCGCGCACGTAGAACGCGAACAAAGTGTTCGACCGCGAGCGCAGCACGTAGCTGAAGGCCGCCTGCGGCCGCTTCAAGTTGGCCGGCGCCGCGCCCGCTGACAGGTAGTCCAGGTCGAGCTCGGCCACGAGCACGTTGCCCCCCCCGGCGGAAGGGGCCGGCTCCTGAAGCCGCCATTCGGCGGCGCCGTCTTGGCCCGTGATGGCCCTGCCGATCTGCCGGCCCTCGGGCCCTCCGGCGAGCAGGCGCACGGGCAACCCCGCCACGGGCTTCCGGGCCTCGCCCGCGACGGCCCTCACCTGCAGCGGATCCCTCAGCGGCACGCCCGGAGGCACCCATTGGCCGTCGCCGGCCGTCTTCTCTATGGTGAGGCCCGCCAGCAGTTCCTCCAGTTCCTGCCTGAGGTCCACCAGCACCGGGCCGGGCACGGCCTCGCGCAGCTCTGCTGCGCTCTGCGCCGGCGCCACGGTCACGGCCCGCAACTGCAGCTCGACGGCCTCCCGCGCCGCTGCCAATGCGTCGAGGTAGTCCTTCAGGGAAGCGGCGTAGTTCTCCGCCTTGCGATGGTTGCGCGCCGACGTGGTCAGGCCGTCGCTCTGCCTCAAGGCGCCGGCCATCTCCCGCCGCCACATGATCCCGGCGGTGCTCCGGTCAACCACGGCGAAGACGTACTCGGTTTTGGTCAGGGGGTCCTGCCAGTGGGTGGGCGTGCGCACGGCGACCAGATCCCCGGCCGTGAACTTGAGCTCCCGGGCGTCGAGGGTCCGCGCGTTCGGGGCCAGCGGGCCTTGATCTGGCGATTCGGTGAGTTCGCCGACCGTGCGGGCAAGGGCGCCCTGGATGAGGGCGCCCAGCTCATCGCGCGCCGAGCGTTCGGCCTCGAGCTGATCCGCGCCCACGCCGATGGAGCAGAGGAAGCCCTCGGGCGGGTAGGTTTCGTCCCGCCCGGCCTCGAGCCATGCCGGCGGGCGCTGTTCGGCAGGGGTCTCCTCCGTAACAGTTTGCGTGCGGGCTGCCTCTGTTAGGTTCTGGCGCAGCCTCCGGGCCAGGAAGGCGCCCATCTGGGCCGTGACCTCCTCCGGCGGCGCCCCGAAGGGATTAAGGTAGTCCAAGTTGGCGCGCGACCGATGCAGTATCTCGTCATTGACGACCGCAAGGGGAAGGCGGTAGAGAACGTAGACCTTCTGCTCCGGTCCCTCCCACGAGTCCTGAGGGACGGCGCGTCGCACGATGTCCGCCGCAACTTCCTCCGCCAGGGCTGCGATGAACTCCTGGCAGATCGGCTCCGAAGGCGGCGGGTAGTCCGGCTGGCCTTCCACGAAGGCCGTCAGGACCTCCCCCGCGTACCCGGACAAGGAGGAGGCCAGCTCCTGGCGTGCGATCCGGGCCGCTTCGGCGTCCGCCTGCTGGACGCCCGGACCGGGAGCCGCAGCGCCGACCGCCGAGATGAACCTGGCCCGTTGGTCGGCCGCAGCCGGCTCGCCGACCCAGGCCGGCTGCTCCCCTGAGGGACGCTTGGGCCCCCCGGCGCAACCAAGAGCCCCAACCATCAACGCCGCCATGAGAGCCAACGCGCCGCGCTTCACTGCGGACCTCCTTCCTGCAGGGAGGATCGCCGTCCCTTGCGAGCACCGGGATGATATACAATCGGCTGCGGGGCGGTCAAGCCTTGGGCGCCCCAACAGGGCCCCCACTGGTCTCGGCCGGCTGCAGCGCCGGCGGTTTGCCCGAGGTCGCCTTTGTGCTAGGATGGCCGAAACTCACGTGCAGGCCTGACCGCCGTGCACGGCATCGGGAGCAGAACCCATGGCTGATTTCGTCGCGTCCCCCCGGGCAGGAGAGCTGCCCTGTCCCCTTTTGATGGCAGTGGCGTCCGCCGTGCTTCTCGCCGCAATCGGCGTCCGAGACGCGGCTTGCGAGGGTACGAACATGCCAGAACCGATTTCCGCGCCGCTCCAGACGATCCGCCCCCAGCATCCTTACCTGTTTGTGACCGCAGACGACGTTGCGCGACTGAAGAGCCGCATCGCCGGTTCCGAAACGCTGCGGAACATGTTCGAGAAACTGCGCGAGCGCGGCGAACGGATCTGTGGCGAGCCGCCCGTCGAACGCAAGCCGGACAAGAGGGCGACCATACTGGGCGTCAGCCGGCGGTGCCTGGACCGCGTCCGGGCGCTGAGCCTGCTCTACCTGCTGACCGGCGAAGAGCGTTACGCCGACCGCGCCACCCAGGAGATGCTGGCCGCCGCCGCATTCACGGACTGGCACCCCGCGCACTTCCTGGACACGGCGGAGATGTCGCACGCTCTCGCCGTCGGCTATGACTGGCTGTATCCGCGCCTGTCGGCGGCCGATAGGGACGTGATCGTCTCTGCCATCGTGCAGAAGGGGCTCGAACCCTACCTGGAAGGCTGCAAGGAGAAGGCGTGGTGGTCCAGGACGGAGTACAACTGGAACCAGGTCTGCCACGGCGGTTGCGGCATAGCGGCCCTGGCCATCGCTCGCGACCGCCCCGACGTGGCCGAAGCCGCGCTGCGGAACGCGCTGCGCGGCCTGCCCATCGCAATGGCCAGCTACGCGCCGGACGGCGGATGGGGCGAGGGTCCGGGTTACTGGCACTATGCGACGGACTACACGGTCTGCTTCCTGGCCGCGCTCGACACGGCGCTGGGGACGGACTTCGGGCTGTCGGAGCTGCCCGGCTTCTCGGCGGCCGGCGACTTCCGCCTGCAGTGCGTGGGCCCGACGGGCTTCACGTTCAACTTCGCCGATGCCGGGAAGTGGGCGGGCAGCGCGCCCGAGATGTTCTGGCTGGCCCGTCGCTTCAACAAGCCTGCGTACACCACCTATGAGCAGGGCCAATGGGGGCGGGGCGACCCGATGGCTCTCATATGGTTCGTGTTGCCGGAGGAGATGCCGGCCGTGGAAGAGCCCCCGCGCTACGCCCCCTTCCGCGGCGTCAACGTGGCCTTCATGCGCAGCGGATGGGACGGCGACGCCGTCTTCGTGGGCTTCAAGGGAGGCGACAACCGCGTCAACCACGGCCAGCTCGACCTGGGCACGTTCGTGCTGGACGCGAACGGGGTCCGCTGGGCCATGGACCTCGGCGCCGACGACTACGCGCTGCCGGGCTACTTCGGCGGTCAGAGGTGGGACTACTACCGGATGCGGACCGAGAGCCACAACGTCCTCTGCTTCGGCGGCCGCAACCAGGATCCGGAGGCGACGGCGCCCATCACGGCCTACCACGGCTCGGGGGGTACGGCCTTCGCCGTGTGCGACCTCGGCCAGGCTTACTCCGAGTTCGCGGAGAGCGCTCGGCGGGGCGTGGCGCTGCTGGAAGGCCCCTGTGTGCTGGTCCAGGATGAGATAGCGCCCAGAGCTGGCGCGCCCGACCTTCGGTGGGGCTTCGTGACCGAGGCGGAGGTCGGGCTCGACGGCGGCGTGGCCCTGTTGGAGAGGGACGGCAAGAAGCTGGAGGTGGCTGTCCTTGAGCCGGCCGGCGTCCGGCTCGAGCTGGAGTCCACCCGGGCCGCGGAGCCGCAGAACCAGAACGAGGGGACGCGGCGAGTCGCCTTCAGCGTGCCGGCGGCTGACGGCAACGGCCCTGTTCGGATCGTCGTTCTCTTCCGCCGGCCTGGCGCAGAAGCACGCGTGCCGACGATCACGCCCCTGGCGGCATGGTCCGGGGGCTGAGGCGAGCGGGGTCGCCACGGTTTGACGCTGCCGTTCCGACCGGTTATAGTGGGACGCCAAGGCCGATGCGGGTCCCATCGGTTGGCGCAAGATAAGGCACGTGTAATGGATACGCGCAGGACGTTCGCCATCCTGAGCGCCGTGCTGGCGTTGTCCGCGGCCGCGATGGCGGCCGATCAAGTGCCGGCCGAGGACGCGGGGGCGGAGTTCCGAGGGGCCTTCGCGGAAGGGGTCCCGCTGGCCGAGAGTGCGCACATACTGATCCGCCTGGTCAAGGAGGACCCGCGGAGCGAATGGGCGGACGACGCGCTCTGGGTCCTGGGCGAGATGGCGCGCCAACAGAGGCTGCCCCATCGCGTCGTCTACTTCTGGCAGTATCTGATGGCGAGCAGGTCCGACGCGGAGCTTGAGGAATTCACGCGCTCGCTGGAGCTTTACCGGAAGTCGCCGCTGCACAACATCATGGTTGTGATGGAGGCGGACGGAACCGCTTTCGTGCCGGACGGCGCCGGGATCGCCGACGGGCGGAGCTTCTTCGTCGCCAAGCCGTTCAACGCCGTGCCGATGTCGGTCTGGGAGGAGCTTGGGCGCTCCTACCTGACGCTGGACAAGCCGGCGCTGGCGCTGAAGGCTTACCAGAAGGCCCTCGCCTGCGCTCCGGAGCATGGTCGGTGGCAGAGCACGTATGGCGCACGGATTCTGGAGCTGGAGAGGCGGGTCGACGCCGTCTCCGCTGGCCCGTCCGGCGGGGAATCGGACGGGGCGGCCGGCCTCGGCTCCACAAAAGAGACCGGAGCGTCGAGCGAGCATGAGCAGGAATCACGGGCCGGACGGACGCAAGCTGGCTGATCTGCCTGTCCCCGTCGTTCTGGCGAGCTCCTCGCCTACGCGCGCCGAGCTGCTAGGATGGCTCCTGCCGGACTTCGAAGTGCTGAGCCCTGGCGTGGACGAAAAGAGCGTCGCAGAAGAGGAGCCGCGAGAGCTGGCCCTCGGGCTCGCCGAAGCGAAGGCGCGCGACGTGGCGCGCAGACGCCCCGATGCCCTGGTCATAGCAGCGGACACCCTGGTGGCCTGCTGCGGCCGGACGATAGGCAAGCCGGCTGACCGCGAGGACGCCGTCCGGATCCTCGAACGGTTGACCAGGCACCCTCATGTGGTGATCACGGCCGTCTGGGTGATTGCGCCGGACGGGAGGGAGCGTTCCTGCTGCGTCGCCACGGATGTGCGCATGCGGCCGATGACGCGCCGGGAGATCGAGGACTACCTGGAGGGTTTCGACGCGCTGGGCAAGGCCGGCGCATACGAGCTTCAGCCGGACGACCCGCACGTGGAGGAGCTGCGGGGCAGCGTCACAGGCGTCATGGGCCTGCCTCTGGACGAGCTGCGGGACCTGGTCTGCGGCCTTTACTCGGGATGCGGAGAGGGCGAGTGAGCCTCTACCGTTTCAGCTGGGTCATCGAGGGCGAGCTGGCGGCGATGGCGATGCCCGATGGCAGGCCCGCCGACTTCCAGGAGCTCAAGGACCGCGGCGTGGGAGCGCTGGTGGACCTGAGCGAGGGGGGATGGCCGGCCGACATGGTGGCCGGCAGCGGCCTGGCCTACGTCCACCTGCCGGTGCCCGACTTCGCGCCTCCGCAGCCCGATCAGGTGGATCGGTTCGTCAGCTTCTGCGACGAGCGGATCGCGCAGGGCGTGGCGGTGGCGGCGCACTGCGTGGCCGGGCTGGGACGCACCGGCACTCTGATGGCCTGCTACTTCGTCCACCGGGGGATGGATCCGCAGGAAGCGATACGGGAGATCCGACGGCTGCGCCCCGGCTCCATCGAGACGCCGAGCCAGGAAAGGGCGGTCCACGACTACGCGAAGCGCGTCCGATAGCGCGGGCTGGCGGCCGGCACGGGGCATAGCGAAGCGCCCGGGCGCGCCTGCGCCCCGGTTGAAAGCGATGCGGCAGATGGCCTAGAATGGACGGACCTCGCCCGCCTGCTCCGGGGCCAATCTCCATCCTGCAGGGCCGGCGTGAATGGCTGAGAACTTCACCGTAACACTGTGCGCACCCGACGCGGACGCACTGGCGGCGGGGGCGCTGGTCGGGCGCGCGGCCGAGGGCCGGACCGAGGTGATGGTCTTCGACTCGGAGCGGCTGGGTTCTTTCTTCGAGCCCGACATTCAGCAGAAGCTGCCTCGCGCCTATGACCTGGTGCTGTGCGGGCTGGAGGTGTGTCACTATGATTGGGACGGCAGGCTCGTCCGTCCGCGCCTGATGGACGCCCTCCGCGCCTTCGTCGGTCCGGTCCGTTGGTACAGCCGGCGACGATGGGAGCCCGAGGATCTGCGCGCCGTGGAGCACCTGGCGGGCGAGGAGAACCTGGTGGTGCGCGAGGACGCCCGCTCGGTCGCCATGCTGGTGGCGGAGGCCCATTTCAGCCCCGACGACGAATACGAGCAGTCGCTCGCGCGCTTCGGCGCGGGCGATCTGACGGACCGGGAACGCGAGACATGGGGCGGCCAGCTTGCCCGGGTCCTCACGGCCCTGAAGGCAAGCACGTCAGCGATGGCGGGCGCCGTCGGCATGCTCATGGAGGGGAACCTGCAGGAGTTGATACAGCGCCACACCGACCTGGCCGAGCGCGCCGAAGAGGACAACCGCTGTTGCGCGCGCACGCACGCCGACAGGCCCCGGCGGATGGGCGAGGCGAAGCTGGTCTTCGTGAGCTTGCCGCCCGCCAAGCACCCGTTCTGGGCGGAGATCAGCGAGTATGCCCGCCAGGAGTCGGGCGCCGAGCTGTCGCTCTGCCGTCTGCAGGGCAGGCCCGCCATGGTGCTGAGCCGGGACCACAAGTCGCGATTTGACCTGCGAGCATGGGCTCGTTACGTTACCGATCTTCTGCCGGCCGCGCAGAGCGTGCGGCCCGAGCCCCATGTCGTGCCTCTCGTCATACGAGGGCTTGAGGACGATCCGGGCTTGAAGGACGAAGTCCTGCACCTGCTGGAGGACGGAGCGCATCTGTTGAGGGGTTGATGGGCTCGCCGGGCCTCCATTCGCTCACAACCATCCGAACTAGCAGGGGAGCGGCGATGAAAGCTGCTGTGTTGGAGGGCGTCAACCAGATTGCGCTGCGGGAGATGGAAACGCCCGCCTGCGCGCCGGACACCATCCTCGTTCGCGTCAACGCGTGCGCAGTGTGCGGCACGGACGTCAAGGCGCTGCGTCACGGCCACCAGATGGTGAAGCCGCCGATCGTGCTCGGCCACGAGCTGGCAGGCACGATCGTGGAGGTCGGGGACCAGGTCCAGGGCTATTACGATAGCGAGCGCGTCACCGTCGCTTCTGCCGTGCCGTGCGGCAAGTGCCGCTACTGCCAGAGGGGCCAGAGCACGGTCTGCGAGAACATCCTCGACATCGGATCGAGCTGGAACGGCGCCTTCGCCGAGTATCTGCTCGTGCCGGCGGCAGCGGTCCGCAACGCGTGCGTCAACAAGATACCCGACGGCGTGAGCGCGGCGGCGGCCGCGCTGACCGAGCCGCTCGCCTGCTGCGTGAACGCCCAGGAGATGCTCCGGGTCGGCCCCGGCGACTCGGTCCTCGTGATCGGCACGGGCGGCATCGGCTGCCTGAACGCGATGCTGGCGCGCGCCCTCGGCGCCACCAGCATCATCATGGCGAACCGGTCCGAGCACCGCCTCAATCTGGCGGGCGTGGTCGAGGCCGACTACTACGTCAACACCTCGGAGGAAGACCTGAAAGAGCGCGTCCTCGGCGTCACCGACGGACGGGGGGCGGACGTCGTGATCGTCTCCTGCGCGTCGGGCGAGGCCCAGGAGCAGTCGGTCGGCCTGGCCGGGCCGCGCGGGCGCATCAACTTCTTCGGCGGCCTGCCGCGCGGCAGCTCGACCATCGCATTCGACAGCAACCGCCTGCACTACCAGGAGCTCAGCCTCGTCGGCAACCACGGCTCGACGCCCTACCAGAACTACAAGGCGCTGCAACTGATCGCCTCCGGCCTGGTGCAGTCGGAGAAGATCATCACGCACCGGTTCGGCCTGGACCAGATCGAGAAGGCCATAGACACGGCGGAAAGCAAGCAAGGGCTGAAGGTGCTGGTGGAGTCCGGCCAGTAGCTCCGGCCGGCCTCAGCCCAGGGGAGTCCATCCATGACTGCATCGCCCGCCATCAAGCGGATCGGCGTCCTGACGGGGGGCGGGGATTGCCCCGGCATCAACGCCGTCATCCGGGCCGTCGTCAAGACCGGCTTGCACGACTACGGGTTCGAGGCCGTCGGGATACTCGACGGTTACGAGGGCCTCATCCAGAACAGGATGATCGAGCTCGCCTACGAGGACGTGAGCGGAATACTGACCGTCGGCGGCACGATACTCGGCACGTCGAATACGGCGCATCCGTTCGAGTACGTCGAACACGGCGGCGAGTCCAAAGACGCCCGCGACGTCTCCGACCGGTGCGTGGAGAACTTCGAGGAGGCCGGCCTCGACGTTCTGTTCTGCATCGGCGGGGACGGCACGCTGAGCATCGCCCACCAGCTCGGCCAGAAGGGACTGCCCGTCGTCGGCGTGCCCAAGACGATCGACAACGACCTGTGGGGCACGGACGTGACGTTCGGGTTCGACACCGCCGTGCAGATCGTCGCCGAGGCCATCGACCGCCTGCACACGACGGCCATGTCGCACCACCGGGCGATGGTGATCGAGACGATGGGGCGGTATGCGGGCTGGCTGGCGCTGACCGGAGGGGTCGCCGGCGGCGGGGACATCATCCTCATCCCGGAGATCCCCTACAGCATGGAGGTCGTGTGCGATGCCGTGGAGGGCCGCAGCCGCCGGGGCAGGCGCTTCAGCATCATCGTCGCTGCCGAAGGCGTCAAGCGCCCCGGAGGCGATTACGTCGTGCGCCAGCGCGTTGAGGAGAGCCACGAGAAGATACGCCTAGGCGGCGTCGGCATCTGGCTCGCGCACGAACTGGAGGAGCGCTCGGGCGTGGAGAGCCGCGCCGTCGTGCTCGGTCACGTGCAGCGGGGCGGCTCGCCGACGGCGTTCGACCGCGTGCTGGCCACGCGCCTCGGGCGGGAGGCGGTCGTGCAGGCCACCCAGGGCAGGTTCGACGTGATGGTCGGGGTCCAGGGCGAGGACATCGTGCCCGTGCCGCTGGCCGACGTGGCCGGCCGGCAGCGCCTGGTCACGCCCGACTCGCAGGTCCTCCAGGCGGCGCGATCCGTCGGCACCTGCTTCGGGGACGAGTAGCGGGGGGGCGGCATGCTGCCGACAATCAAGCTGGGTCACGCGGACGTCAGCCGCCTCATATGCGGCGGCAACCCGTTCAGCGGCATCTCCCACGTCTCTCACGAGATGGACGTGGACATGCTGCACTACTATTCCATGCCGCGGCTCCAGCAGTGTCTCGACGAGTGCTGGCATCACGGGATCAATACGTTCCAGTCGCGCGGGGACCGTCACCAGATGCGGGCGTATATGGAGCACCGCGACGGCGGCGGCCGGATGCAGTGGATCGCGCAGACGGCGTCCGAGTTCGCGGACATCCCCGCCAACATCCGCCAGATCGCCTTCTACGAGCCCGTCGCCATCTACCACCACGGCACGCACACGGACAACTGCTGGCACGCAGGCAACATCGACGTCGTGGCCGACACCGTGAAATGCATCAAGGACGCGGGGCTGCCGGCGGGCGTTGGGACGCACATCCCCCAGGTCATCGCTTACGCCGAGGACAAGGGCTGGGAGACGGACTTCTACATGTGCTGCTTCTACAACCTGGCCCGCGGCTACAAGTCCGCGCCGGCGGTGGAGCAGGACGCCTACGCGGCGGACCGGTTCCCCGCTGGCGATCCGGAGGCGATGGCGGGCGTGATGCGCCAGGTCGAAAAGCCGTGCCTCGCCTTCAAGATCATGGCCGCCAGCCGCAACTGCCCCACGAGCGACAGGGCCCGCGAGACGTTCCGATGGGCCTTCGACCTGATCAAGCCGACCGACGCCGTCGTCGTCGGCATGTTCCAGAAGCACAAGAACCAGGTGGCGGAGAACGCCGCGTTCGTGCGGGAGCTCCTGGCTCCTTAGAGCCTCTGACAGAATGCCGCGTGAGCCGCGTTGCGCCTCCGGCCGGATGGATGCAAGGAAGGG
>CAZFSS010000016.1:0-81088 GCA_964521715.1 uncultured candidatus Brocadiaceae bacterium
TAAGCCCGTCCAGCCCGGGGACGTTGAGCTTGCCCGTGACCTTGGCCCGTTCGGCCTCTTCGAGCTCCTGGGACTTCTTGAGGCCCTGCCGAATGGCGGCCAGGATCATCTCCTGGAGGAATTCCGGGCCCTCCTCTTGGAGCACGACGGGGTCTATCTTCACGTCCAGCGGCTCCTGGAGGCCGTTGAACATGACCTGCACCATCCCGCCGCCGGCGCTTCCCTCGACGACCCGCTCGCGCAGGTCCTCCTCGACCTCCTGCATGCGCCGCTGCAGGTCCTTGAGGTGCTTCTGGGCCTGTTTCATCATCCCGCCCAGGTCTTGCATGCCGCCGGAGCCTCTCATCTTGCCCTCTCCGTATCTCCACAGAATGAAACGCGCACGCCCGCCGGGCCGGCCTACTCAGTCTCCTCCTCGGCCGGTTCCTCCTCGTCTGGCTCTTCCTGTTGCTGGGGGACGACGTTTCGCTGCAGGCGGACGGGCTCCAGGCCGAGCCTCTTGTCTGCCTCGATGAAAGCCCTCATCAGCGGCTCCTCCTGGAGCGCCTCCCGCGCGGCGTCCGGATTGTCCGCTGAGGCCAGGATCCGCCGGTACTTCTCCTCGCTGACGCCTTCGGGAGGCCCGGGCCGTTCGGGGGCCGCGGGTGGCTTGCGGGCGTCCCTCTTCAGCCGGTCGCCCATGCGCCGCAGCACGCCCACGGGGCTCGGGCCCGGTTCCTGTGCGGCGGCCGCCGCTGCGGCGGGCGCCGCTGCGGCCGGCGCGCCTGCCGCGGCCTGGCGAGGCCCGCCCGGGCCCGGCAAGCCGCTCAATGCCTCCTGCACTGAGGCCAGCTCGGAGAGCCTGCTCATCTTGACGACGGCCAGTTCGAGCGCGATGCGCCCCGTCGTGTCGCGGCGGGCCCGCAGCTTCGCCTCTCGGAGCAACTGGATCATGTACGTGAGCTGGTCCGGGGAGAAGAGGCCGGCCTGGCGCTTCAAGGTCTCGGCGTCGGCCGCCGCCCCGGCCAGCATGGGGTCGCCCGCGCCGCAATAGGAGGCGACCAGCAGGTCGCGCAGGTACTGGCTGACCTGGTCGGCCAGGTCCTCCACGTCTGTGCCGCCGAAGAGGGCCTCGTGGACGGCGCTGAGCGCTTCGGCCGTTTGCTCCTGCGCCAGGGCGTCCACGATGTGGGCCAGCACGCGGCGGTCCACGGCGCCGAGCACGGCCAGCGTGTCCTCCATGCGGATGCTGTCGCCGAACGCGGCCAGTTGGTCGAGGGTGCTGAGCGCGTCCCGCATGCTGCCCCGCGCCGCCCTGGCCATCACGCCCAGGACGCCTTCTTCGACGTGGAGCCCTTCCTTCTGGCAGACGGCTTGCAGGTGGCCGATGATGTCGGCGTCCGAGATCCGGCGGAAGTCGAACCGCTGGCAGCGGCTCTTGACCGTCTCGGGAAGCTTCTGCGGATCGGTGGTGGAGAAGATGAACTTCACGTGGGACGGCGGCTCTTCCAGCGTCTTCAGCAGCGCGTTGAAGGCGGGGTCCGACAGCATGTGGACTTCGTCGATGTAGTAGACCTTGAAGCGGCTGTGGGCGGGGGCGAGCCGCGCGTTCTGCCGCAGGTCCCGGACCTCGTCGATGCCCCGGTTGGAGGCGCCGTCTATCTCCATTACGTCCAGGTCGTCGCCGGTGGCGATGCGGCGGCAGGATTCGCACGCGCCGCAGGGCTCCGGGGTGGGGCCGTCCTTGCAGTTGAGGGCCTTGGCCAGGATGCGGGCCACGGTCGTCTTGCCGACGCCGCGGGAGCCGCAGAAGAGGTAAGCGTGCGCCACGCGCCCCGTGCGGACGGCGTTCCGGAGCGTCCGGGCGATGTGTTCCTGCCCGACGACGTCCTCGAAGCGCTGCGGGCGGTATTTGCGGGCGAATACGACGTACATGCCCTGGCTCGCATCTGGAGGATAGGCCGGCCCGGCCGCGCCGCCCCCGCTTGCAGGCGGGGAAAGGGCCGTGCGCTTCGTCCGAGGCTGCCTGCCGGGGCAGCAGCCGGTGAACGGCTCGGGGCAAGCTACCCCACGGCAAGTCGGGGTACTGCTTATGGCTGCTGGCTTCCGCCCCTGACCAGGTTCACAGCCGCCCGACTCCATGGGACCTGTCCGTCAACGTCGTCCCCCCGGCCCTTGACCACCGGCGGACCCGCTCCTCGCGAAGTGGTCAGCCCTGCTGAAGCGGTTTGCAGGTTACAGGGCACCGCTAGCGCCCCGCTTAGCACGGCCCTCGTTCGCTCTTTCAGGACGCGTCCTCAACCGGCCGACAACGGCCAACCCGTAAGGTACCATACCGCCTGCGGACGCGCAACCAAAACCCTACCGCCCGCGGCTGCCCTGGCCCGGCCGCGCGTTTGACTTGCCGGCTCGGCGCCACTATATTCGGCAGCCGTCTCCGTTACTTCCGCGGCGCAGGGACAGGGCTTCTCGCCGTTTCCTTCGGCCGTTTCGTGGGGGTCCCGATGCTGGTCATCGCCGAGAGGATCAACGCCACGCGCAAGCGCATCGCGCGCGCCATGGCCGAGCGCGACGCCGGCCTGCTGGCCCGCGAGGCCCGCCTCCAGGCTAAAGCGGGCGCGACCTTCATCGACGTCAACGCCGGCAGCAACCCGGCCCGCGAGGCGGACAACCTGAAGTGGGCCGTCGAAGTGGTGCAGCAGAGCACCGACCTGCCCCTCTGCCTGGACTCCTCCAATCCCGACGTGCTGCGCCAGGGCCTGGAGCTGATCGAGGGCGACGCCGTCATGCTCAACTCGGTGACTGCCGAGGAGGACAGGATGGCGCAGGTGCTTCCGCTGGCCGCTGAGTCCGGGGCGCTGCTGGTGGCGCTGACGATGGACGGCCGGGGACTGCCCGCCAGCGCTGAGAGGCGCGTCGAGATCACGGCGAAGCTCGTCGAGGCCGCCGAGCATGCCGGCATCGCGCGAGAGCGCCTCTACGTCGACCCGTGCGTCCAGCCGATCAGCACCGGCGCGGAGCAGGGGATCGCCGTCGTGTCCGCCGTGTTCCGCATCATGGGGGCGTTCGAGGGCGTGCACACGACGTGCGGGCTGTCCAACATCAGCTTCGGCCTGCCGAACCGGAACCTCATCAACCGGACCTACCTGGCGTGCCTGGTTATGGCGGGGCTGGACTCGGCCATCTGCGACCCGACGGCAGAGGGGCTGATGGAGTCGGTGCGCGCAGCGGAGGCGCTGGCGGGCCGCGACGGATTTTGCATGAACTACATCCGCGCCATGCGGGGGCGGTAGCAACCGGGATGGTCTTGCCTGCTGAGGCGGACAGGCCAGCCAGGGGCAGGCGGCCGGGATGCTCCGGGCACATGGGAAGGGCAGTCAGCCCAAGGGGGACTGACGGCGCTACGACCGGCCCCTGAGATACTCGTCAATGGCGGCGGCCGCGCGTTTGCCCGCGCCCATCGCCTGGATGACGGTGGCCGCTCCGCTCACGATGTCCCCGCCCGCGAAGACGCCCGGCAGGCTGGTCTGCCCGGTCGCCTCGTCCGCCTCGATGGTCCCCCATTTGGTGAGGGCGAGGCCCGGAGTGGTGCGCGGAACCAGGGGGTGCGGCCGGTTCCCGTAAGCGGCAATGACGAGGTCCGTGTCGAACTCGAACTCCGATCCCTCGATCGGGAGGGGGCGGCGCCGGCCGTCCGGACCCGGCTCCCCCAGCTCCATCCTGGCGCAGCGCAGGCCCCGCACCCAGCCCGCGTCGTCGCCGAGCACCTCGACGGCGTTGGTCAGCCACATGAACCGGATGCCCTCCTCCTCGGCGTGCTTGAGCTCGGCGTTGCGCGCCGGGGCCTCCTCGATCGTGCGCCGGTAGACGAGGCGGACTTCGCAGGCGCCGAGCCGGCGCGCCGTGCGGGCGGCGTCCATCGCCACGTTGCCGCCGCCCAGGACAGCCACGCGGTCCTTGACCATGATGGGCGTCGCGTAGTCCGGGTCGTAGCCGCGCATCAGGTTGGCGCGGGTCAGGTACTCGTTGGCGCTCAGCACCCCGTTCAGGTTCTCGCCGGGGATGGCGGCCATGATGGGCAGCCCGGCGCCTGAGCCGATGAAGACGGCCGCGTAGCCCTCGTTCAGCAGGCCTTCGACGGTCGCCGTTTTGCCGACGACGAAGTTGCGGACGATCTCGACGCCCATCCGCTTGAGCAGCTCGATCTCGTGCTGGACGATCTCCTTCGGCAGGCGGAAGGCGGGGATGCCGTAGGTCAGCACTCCCCCGGTCTCGTGGAGGGCCTCGAAGATGGTGGCGGAGTAGCCGCGGCGCGCCAGTTCGGCGGCGGCCGTCAGGCCGGCCGGCCCCGAACCGACAACGGCCACCTTGATCCCGCGGGCGGCCTGCATCGGCGACAGTTCGGCCTTGCCCCGTGCGCGCTCGAAGTCCGCCGCGAAGCCCTCCAGGTTGCCGATGGCGACCGGGTCGCCGCGTCGGCCGACCACGCAGGTGGCCTCGCACTGGACCTCCTGCGGGCAGACGCGGCCGCAGACGGCCGGCAGCAGGTTGTCTTCCTTGAGCTTGCGGGCGGCGCCGAGGAAGTCTTCCTCGGCGATGCACTTGATGAACCCCGGGATGTCTACGCCGACCGGGCAGCCCTCGACGCACTTCGGTTTCTTGCACTGGAGACAGCGCTGCGCTTCCAGGACGGCCTGCTCCGGCCGGAGTCCGAACGGCACCTCTTCGAAGTTGCGCGTGCGCGTCTCGGCCGGCTGCTCGGGCATCGGCTGGCGGGGGATCTCGACCGCCTTGCCGGCTTGCCGCCCTGCCTGGATCATGGCCTCCAGGAGGGCCGTGTGCTCCTGGTCGCAGCCGTGGGCGGACTCGTAGCGGGGCAGCAGCCTGGCCGCCGGGTCGCGGCCGTACTGCTGCAGGCGCCTCTGCAGCTCCTTGAAGTCCACCAGGTGCCCGTCGAACTCCGGGCCGTCCACGCAGGCGAACTTCGTCTCGCCGCCGACCGTGACGCGGCATCCGCCGCACATGCCCGTGCCGTCCACCATGATGGGGTTGAGGCTGACGATGGTCTTGATCCCGAATGGGCGGGTCACCTCGCTGACGGCGCCCATCATCGGCACCGGCCCGACGGCGTAGACCGCGTCGATCGCCTCGCCCGAGTCGATCATCTCTTGCAGCGCTTCCGTCGGGAAGCCGTGGTGCCCGCGCGAGCCGTCGTCGGTGCAAAGCTTCAGCTCATCGCAGATCTCGGCCAGCTCGTCTTCGAGTATGAGCAGGTCGGCGCGGCGGGCGCTGATGATGCCGGTCACGCGCTCGCAGTGCACGCTTAGGGCCCCGGCGATGGGCCAGATGAGGGCGATGCCGACGCCGCCGCCCATGGCAACCGCGTGCCGGCCGGGGACGATCTCTGTCGGCGTGCCCAGCGGGCCGACCACGTCGGGGATCTGGTCGCCCGGTTCCATGGCGGCCAGGTCCTTCGTGCTTTTGCCGACTGCCTGGAAGACGAGCGTGATGGACAACGCCTGCGGATCGGCCTGGGCCACGGTGAGGGGGATGCGCTCGCCGCGCTCGCTGGCGCGCACGATGACGAACTGCCCGACCTTGCGGGCCACGGCGATGCGCGGCGCCCGGATCGAGATCCGGTAGATGTCGGGCGCAATCTCTTCCTTGCTGAGCAGCTCGAACACGGGACTACCCGCTGTCGTGCCCATTGGCGAGTGGATGCGGGGCGGCGGCAGGGCTCGTCAACGGCAAGGAAAGGGGCGCCGGCGAGGCCCCTCCATCCGAAGGGGGCTGTCATCCAGTCCCCTCCGCAACCCCTGCCGGCGCCTCCTAAGCTCCAGTCCAGGGGGAATCCCGGCAGCCCGCCGGCCCGAATGCTCCGAAGCCCTTCAACCAGCAAGTCGGCAACGGGACAGCCATCCGCGCCGACGCAGCCTCGGACACCGGACGTTCCCCCCGCCCGGACACACGTACGAACAGACAACCACCCGCCCGATTCTACACCAACCGGGCCGGCGTGGCAAGCTTAAGAGCCCCTGACAGAACCCCGGCTGGCTTCGGCCGGCGGAGCCGCGCTGCGAGCCGAGCCGCTTGCATCGCCGATGGCATCTGACTAGAATTCCTGCGCTGCCGCCGGTCTGCGGCCGCGATGATGTCCTCAGACGGGAGGAGCGGATGCCGCCGAAGCCCCTCGTCGACTTGAGCGCCATTGACCTGTCGCGAGTCGTCGCGGACAAGGAGGAGATCCGCCGGCACAACGCGCAGCGATACGAGATGGAGCAGCTCGACGGGATCATCCACCTGGACGTGGAGGAAGGCGTCGCCGTAGGTTTCAAGGACGTGCGGGGCGACGAGTTCTGGGCGCGCGGCCACATTCCGGGCCGGCCGCTGTTCCCTGGAGTCTTGATGTGCGAGGCGGCCGCTCAGCTCTGCAGCTTCTACTTCCAGAAGGCTGCGAAGCTGGCCAGGTTCATCGGCTTCGGAGGCATGGAGGGCGTCAAGTTCAGGCGCGAGGTAGTGCCGGGCGACCGGCTGATCCTGATTGCCAAGGAAGTGGACGTCCGCCCTCGCCGCGCCACCTTGAGCTGTCAGGGCTTCGTCGGGGACAACATGGTCTTCGAGGCGACCATCGTTGGCATGCCGATGTGAAGCTGCGCCGCCCCGGCGGCCGGGAGACTCGGGCTCCATTCAGCGGAAACAGAGATGGCGGACCTACTCTACGAGATCGGGACGGAAGAGCTGCCGGCCGGCTACATCGAGCCGGCGCTCCAGCAGCTCAGCGACGGGCTGAAGGCGCGGCTGGAAGAGAGCCGGCTCGGCTTTGGCAGCGTCCATGCAGCGGGCACGCCGCGCCGTCTGGCGGTGGCGGTGGGAGGGATCACCGATCGGCAGCCGCCGTTGACCGTCAGGAGCGTCGGCCCGCCGGCCAGCGTCGGCTTCAGCGAGGAGGGCAAGCCGACGGCAGCCGCGCAGGGCTTCGCCCGCAGCAAGGGCGTGCCCGTTGAGGCGCTTCGCGTCGAGGAGACGGACAAGGGTCCCTACGTCGTGGCGCAGGTGGAGCAGGCCGGCCGCGCCGCTGCCGAGATCCTGCCCGGCATCCTGCGCGAGGCCACGGCGGCCGTCACCTTCCCGAAGTCGATGCGCTGGCAGGCGGACGGCTTCCAGTTCGCGCGTCCCATCCGGTGGCTGGTCGTGCTGCTCGGCGAGGAAGTGCTCGACCTGACCATAGCCGGCGTTGCCGCCGGCCGCGTCACGCGAGGCCATCCCTTCCTGAACGGCGGCCATGTCGAGTTGCGGGATGCCTCCTTCAAGCGGTACCGCAACGCGCTGCGCAAGCGCTTCGTCATCGTGGAGATCGAGGAGCGGCGGGAGATCATCCGTCGCGAGATCAAAGCGATCCTGGCCGGGCACGGGTCCGAGCTGACCGACGAGGCCCTGCTGGACGAAGTGACGAACATGACCGAGTGGCCGCACGCGGTCGAGGGGTCGTTCGAGGCGCATTTCCTGGGCGTGCCGGCCCCCGTGCTCAGCGCGGCAATGAAGGAGCATCAGCGTTACTTCCCCGTGCATGACGCCGAGGGCGGGCTGGTCCCCCGGTTCGTCACGGTCTCCGACCGCACCGCCGATCAGGACGACCTCGTGCGCGAGGGGAACGAGCGCGTGCTGCTGGCACGGTTGGAGGACGCCAAGTTCTTCTGGGAAGAGGATAGCCGCCGCAGCCTCGAAGAGCTGGCCCCGCGGCTGGCGGGCGTAGTGTTCCTGGGCGGGCTGGGCGACAACCTCCAGCGTGCCGAGCGGCTGGCGGAACTCGGGGCGCGTATAGCGGCGAAGCTCGGCCCGCGGGTCCGCCAGGCCCACGTGCGGCGCGCCGCGCGCCTGTGCAAGGCAGACCTTCTGACCGGGCTCGTCGGGGAGTTCCCCGGCCTCCAGGGCATCGTCGGCAGGGAGCTGGCGCTGGCGCAGGGCGAGGATCCGGCCGTCGCGGCGGCCATCGCGGAGCACTACCTGCCCGCCGGCGCGGACGACGCGCTGCCGTCAACGCTCGAGGGCAGCGCGCTGGCCCTGGCCGACAAGCTCGACGTGATCGTCGGGTGTTTCTCGCTCGGGCTGCTTCCCAGCGGCTCGCAGGACCCTTACGCCCTGCGCCGCAACGCGCTCGGCATCCTGCTCATCATCGAAAAGGGCGGGCTGGAGCTGCGCCTGGACGACCTGCTCGGAATGGCGCGCGAAGTGGCGGCCGCGCACCAGGTCCAGTGCGACGACGGGACCGCCGCGAAGATCCTCGATTTCTTCCGCGATCGGCTCTACCACGCAGCCATCGAGCGAGGCTTGCGGCACGACTTCGTGAGGGCGGTGCTGGCGGCCGGCTGCGAGGACGTCCGGGATTTCTGGCGCAGGATGGAGGCCCTCGCCGAGTGCGGGCAGAAGGACTGGTGGCCGGCGCTCGTCGAGCTCGTGGACCGGACCTATCGCATTCAGCGCGACCTCGACCGGATCGCCGAGGTCGAAGACGGGCTGCTGTCCGAGCCGCTTGAGGTGGAGCTGGCCGCGACGCTGAAAGAGAACCGGGCCGCCATCGCTGCGATGCTTGAGGAGGGCCGCTACGTGGCGGCCGCCGAGCGCTACTGCGAGGCCTTCGCGCGGCTCGTCCACGACTTCTTCGAGCAGGTCTTCGTCAACGTCGAGGACGAGCGCGTGCGGCTCAACCGCAAGTCGCTCTGCGGCTGGATCTACCGCCTCTTCGCCGACCGCTTCGCCGACCTCTACGTGATCGAGACCGCCGAGCGGCGGCAGTAGGGGCGGGGGCGCACGATGATCCGGCGCTGCATAGAGAGCGATTTCGAGGCGGTCTACGAGATCGTCAACGGGGCGGCGCAGGCTTACCGGGGCGTCATCCCGGCCGACCGCTGGCACGAGCCTTACATGCCGCCGGAGGAACTCCGCCGCGAGATCGAGTCCGGCGTCGTCTTCTGGGGCTACGCGGCCGACGGCGAGTTGGTCGGCGTGATGGGCATCCAGGACGTGCAGGACGTGACGCTCATCCGGCACGCCTACGTCCGTCCCGCCTGGCAGCGGAAGGGGATAGGGGGAGAGCTGCTGCGGCATCTGTGCGGGCTGACCGACAAGCCCATCCTGGTCGGCACGTGGGCGGACGCCGAATGGGCCATCCGCTTCTACGAGAAGCACGGCTTCCGGCTCGTGGCGCCGCAGGAGAAGGGCCGCCTGCTGCGCACGTACTGGTCCATCCCCGACCGGCAGGTCGAGACGTCCGTCGTCCTTGCCGGCCCGAAATGGTTCGAGTCTTGCCGGCCCGAGCGAGAGCCTGTGGCGCGTCGGTTTCTAAGTCCGGTGGTCCGTCTGTGGGGGTTGCTGTTGGTCGCGACGATGTTGGCCTGTGTTGCCACGCTGGCGGGCTTCCTTGGTCGAGTGTCCTGGGTCCTCGAACTGGCGAGCCACTTCCGCGCCCAGTACCTGTGTTTGCTGCTTCTGAGTGGAACCGCCTTCGCCGTGGGGAGGAAGTGGTTGCCCTTTGCCGTCACGGCTGCGTTCGCCGTTGTCAACCTGTTCCTGGTGGCTCCGCTATACTTGGGTCCTGCTCCCCTTGCCGGCGGTGGGCCGGATGTCCGGGCCTTGCTGATCAACGTCAACGTTTCCAACCGGCAGTACGAGAAGGTCGCGGACTACATCGCCTTGGCTTCGCCTGACCTTATCATCCTTCTGGAGGTGGACGAGGGCTGGTTGACCCGACTGGGGACACTCCGTGAGGACTACCCTTTCTGGCTTCAGTCGCCGCGCAGCGACAACTTTGGGATCGCGCTCCTGAGCCGCCTGCCCGTAACCGGCGCCGTCCGCGTGATCGGCGACATCCCAGTCCCTTCAATCGTCGCACAAGTGGACGTGCACGGGCGCCGGTTGTGGCTTGTCGGCACTCATGTTGTTCCTCCGTTGGGCGCTGCCAATGCCGCGCACCGACGGGACCACCTGCGCGCTCTGGCTCACCTTGCGGGGTCCTGGACCGATGAGGTGGTCGTGCTTGGGGACCTCAACTGCACTCCGTGGTCTCCTCTCTTCCGGGACCTCCTGAGGGAGGGCAAGCTCAAGGATGGACGCAAAGGCCACGGCCTCAAACCCACTTGGCCAGCCGGCTTGCCGTTCCTGTGGATACCCATCGACCAATGCCTGGTGTCGGGTGGGGTTAGGGTCAAGAGCTTTGCTATTGGGCCAGACGTTGGGTCCGATCACTATGCGGTGTGTGCCGAGCTGTCGCTGTTGCCACGCGTGGGCAGCGTGGAGGTGCACCCGTGATCGAGATACGGCAAGCGACAGAGTCGCACGCGGATGCTATCTGGGAGATGCTGCGCGGTGAGGCCCGGGCGTTTCAGGCTTCCTGATCGGCGGCGAGGCGGTCGATCGCCTTCTGGCCGATGTCCGTCCGGTAATGGGCCTTCTCGAAGTGGATCCTGGCGACCGCCTCGTAGGCGCGATCCCGGGCCTGCTGGATGGTGTCCCCGCGGGCGGTCACGCCGAGCACGCGGCCGCCGTCCGTCACCACCTGGCCCTCCTCCAGGGCCGTGCCCGCGTGGAAGACCATGACGTCGTCCATCTTCGCCACGTCCTCGAGGCCCTCGATGGGGACGCCCTTCTGGTAGCCGGCCGGGTAGCCGCCTGACGCCATCACCACGCACAGCGTGGGGCGCGGGTCCCAGCGGATGTCGGCGTCCTCCAGCGTGCCGTCAATGGTGGCGAGCAGGATGGGCATCAGGTCGCTTTCGAGCCTCATGATGAGGGGCTGGAGCTCGGGGTCGCCGAGCCGGCAGTTGAACTCGAGCACCTGGGCCCCGTCGCCGGTCACCATAATTCCGGCGTAAAGTGCGCCCCGGTAGGGCTTGTCCTCGCGGTTCATGGCGTGGACGGCCTGGACGAGCACCTCCCGCTCGATCTGGGCGGCCAGGTCCTCCGTGACGACGGGCGCGGGGCTGTAGGCGCCCATGCCGCCCGTGTTCGGCCCCTGATCGCCGTCGTAGGCGGCCTTGTGGTCCTGTGTGGAGGGCAGCACGGCGATGGTCCGGCCGTCGGTGAGGGCGATCATGCTGGCCTCCTCGCCGACCAGGCAGCCCTCAATGACGACCTGGGCTCCGGCCTCGCCGAACTCCTTGCGGATCATGATGCGGTCGACGGCGTCATAGGCGTCCTTGAGCGTCTCGCAGACGATCGCGGCCTTGCCCGCCGCCAGGCCGTCGGCTTTCACGACGATCGGCGCGCCCACCATGTCGAGGTAGGACTTGGCCCGTTCGGGCGCGTTGAAGACGCGGAAGTCCGCCGTGGGGATGCCGTGCCGCTCCATCAGTTGCTTGGCAAAGACCTTGCTGCCCTCGATCCTCGCAGCCTGCCGGCTGGGTCCGAACACCTTCAGGCCGGACGACTCGAACGCATCGACGATTCCCTTCACGAGGGGCGCCTCGGGGCCGACGACGGTCAGGTCCACGGCGTTCTCGCGCGCGAACCTGCGCAGCTGAAGCACTTCGGTCGCGCTGATGTCCACGCACTCGGCCTGTTCGGCGATTCCCGCGTTGCCGGGCGCGCAGAACAAGCGGTCGACCATCGGCGAGTCAGCCAGCTTCCAGACCAGTGCGTGTTCCCTGCCGCCGCCGCCGACCACGAGGACCTTCATGCTTGCCGCCCCTCCTTAGAGCTCCTGGCAAAACCCCCTGCTGGCTTCGGCCGGCTGCAGCGGCGCTCTGCGGCGTCGGGCTGCATCGGCGATGCTGTGCCTCTGCATCGCCTGCTTCGCCCTCCTTGCATAGCGACGCTTCGCTCGGCCTCGCCCCGACGCGTGGGGTTCTGTTAGGAGCTCTCAGGCGAATGGAGCCCTCATCGGCCAATTCCTCATGCCGCCGGGCGCTTCCATGCGCACGGGTCCGGCACAGTATAGCGATGCCGAAGTGAGCGGTCAACCAGGCGGCGGGCGCGGCTTTGTTTACGGTTCCGGGGCCGGCCAGTATAATGGGCTGCTTCCCGGGCCTCTTGCGATCTCCCGGCGTTATGAGCGAGCAACAGCAAAAGAAGAGCGGGCGCACGGAGGCCGACATGGCCGTCATGTCGCTCGGCGCGCACCTGGAGGAGCTGCGGGCGCGGCTCATGAAGTGCCTTGTGGCGCTGGCGGGGGCCTTCATCCTGTGCTGGGTATTCCGCGTGCAGCTGATGGTGATCCTCATGAGGCCGCACGTGAGCGCCATGCGGGTGTTCGAACTGGACGCGACGCTGAAGTTCAGGAGCTACCTCGAACCGATAATGGCGCAGTTGAAGGCCTGCATCGTGGTCGCGCTTGTGATCACCGCGCCCATTATCATCTACCAGACCTGGGCCTTCGTCGCGCCCGGGCTCTTCCCCCACGAGAGGCACAAGACGGTGAAGCTCGGAGCGGCCTGCGTGGCCTGCTTCGCCGGGGGAGTCCTTTTCGGCTACTTCCTTTTCGTGCCGCTTGCGCTGCGCTACTTGCTCAGCCTGTCGGGACCGGCTATGGAGCCGGTGCTCATGATCGACTCGTACCTGTCGCTGTTCTTCCTTCTGACGTTCGGGCTCGGCGTCGCGTTCCAGACGCCGGTCGTGGTCTTCTGCCTGATCCGCTGGGGCGTGCTGGACGTTCAGAGCCTGCAGAAGAACCGCAAGGCCGTGATACTGGCCGCTTTCGTGCTCGGCGCCATCCTGACGCCTGGTCCGGATCCCGTGACGCAGATCATGATGGCCGTAACCCTCATGGTCCTTTACGACCTGGGCGGGCTCTTCGCGGCGCCAAGCGCAGGGACCGTGAAGGGTTTTCTCAAGTTCACCGGGACTGTGGCGGTCCTGGGGGCGGGCCTGGTGAGCTGGCGCGCGTTCTGGCCGGTGGCTGAGGCGAGTGTGCTCAAGGGCGCCGTGACTGTTGGGGACAGTCCGGTCGAAGCCGGCCGGCCGGCCAAAGTGCGACGCGGAGCCGTCTGCCGCACCGGCAAGAACTCAGCCGCCCGGATCGCCTTCGGCCGAAAGCGTGTCAGGGAGGTCTTCCTGGCGGAGGACGGTAGGCTTCAGGTCAACGGGCCGCAGAGCGTCCTTCTCCTGGGCGGCGAGAGCCTGGTTGTGATCCCGCTGGGGAGCGCAGAGATCACGGTGCACAGCGCTCCTGCGACGGTCATCGTTGCGGGCGCGCGGGCGCAGCTCAGCTCTCCGCGGCCGAGCACGCTGACGGTGACGGTCTTCGACGGCGAGGTGGACGTCAAGTCCGGCGGGCAGAGCCGCCGCATCGCGGCGGGCGAGACGGCCACCTTCCAGACCGGCGGCGAGCCCGTCGATGCGTCCGAGGCCGAACGGCGCTGGCACGATCTGATTAAGCCGTAATAGCCGGCGGGCCCGCACGGCGCCGTATCGGCGCTTCACGAAGCGCCCCTGCACCCTCGCGCATCTGCGTCAGGTGCTTCGCCGCACGCTGAGGCGCGGCGGTTTCATGCAGCCGACGGGCAGCAGGTTGTAGGCGTCCTGCCACCGGTCGCCGCTGGTGACGAACTCGCCCGGCCCCACCCACCGCGGCCGCGGTTCCACCGTGTGCAGCGGGCCGAAAGCGTTGCGCCGATGGCCGATGACCTCGACGGCAAGCTCGACATCGGCAGCTTTGCGCACCAGGTCGGTGATCTCCACCTCGTGCGGCTGCCAGCCGATGATGCCCGCCTGGCGGCCGTCCACCAGGACGCGAACGCACGCGCCGGCGAACTCCGGCACCTCGACGAAGAGCCGCTCGCCGTCGCCAGGCTTCACGCTGATCGGCGTGCGGAAGACGACCGATCCGCTGTAGAAGGGCATTCCCTGCTCGCGCCAGTCGCCGATCCCCACGCTGCCGAGGGGGCCCGTGATGCGCGCCTGCGCGCCGTCCGCCTTCACGGCGAAGCCGCCCAGCAAGTAGCACATCTCCAGTTGGCAGTCGTCGCGCATCGTGCCCTTTAGAAGCAGCATGTTCCGCCCGCGCACGAGGGCCGCCTCGTCGAGGGGCAGCAGCCGGATGGCCGGGTCGACCCACCAGCCGCATTCGGCGTCGGTCGGAATGGCGCTGCCGTTGAGCGTGATCTCGAAGCAGGTCGGGTTCTCCAGGGCGAGGAAGACCGGCCCGTCGGGCAGGTCGTCGACCTGGAAGCGATAGCGGAGCGCGATGCGGCCCGTCGGGCCTTCCTTCTTCTCCCTGGCCCAGGGCTGGACCATCGAGCCGCCGCGTGTGGGCAGCCCGATCGCCTTGCGGATCTCTGTGTCTGCCCTCAGTATCTCGAGCGGCCCGTTCCAGTCGCCCTCATGCACCTTGTACTCGGGCATGTCGAGCACGAACACGTTCGGCTCCGTCAGCTCCGCAGACCAGGCCTCGGCCGCAAGCTCGACGGACGTGACCTCTTGGAGCCGTTCGACGGGGGGCAGCTCCTCCGACTCGGGCGCAATGGCAAATAGGCGGCTGCCGCTGGGCGGCATCTCGGCCGCGAAGCGGACCGCGCCGTCCGCCCGCTCGGATTCGACGGCATAGCGCTCGCCGGTCTCGGCGTCCCAGAGCTGCACGTTCCCCTCCGCCCGCACCTCGACCGTCAGGGAGCCCGTGGCGCTCACGCGGTCCGTGTTGCACGTGAAGAGGTGGAATTCCTCGCCCTCGCGGTGGAGCAGGTAGAGCACGCCGGGCTTCTCGTTTCCAGCCTCGTCGCGGATGCTGACCACGCGCGCCGGCTCGACGGCCGAAAGGATCTGCCCCTTGTCGAAGTCGACGCGGGAGCACGCCTTCGCAACCTTGGCGACCCGGTCCGACGGCTCGGCGTCGAGGCACGAGGGCGCCGGGTCGCAGAAGACGACCGTGCCGCCCGCGTCGGCGAACTCCTCGAGGAGGTCCACCGTGGTACTGCGCAGCGTATCGACGGGCGGCACGAGGACGGCGTTGTACTTCGCCGCGCCGACTTTGAGGGTTGGTCCCCCGCCGGCGTGCACCTCGGCGAGCCGCGACAGCATCTCCTCGTCCCCGTAGTCGAAGTCCACGTGCCCATCCAGCAGCCAGTGGGTCAGGTCGTCGAACTGCTCTTCCAGCCGCTGGATCGCTTCGTCCTCATACCAGGCGACGGTGGCGCGGGCCCAGACGCTCTCGATGGGATGGACCACCAGCAGGTTGCGCACGGCCTGGCCGCGGCTCATCACGGTGCCCACGCGGCCGAAGTAATCCTCCACCTTCCGGTAGTGCTCCCACCAGGGGGAGTGGAAGCTGATGGAGGCCGGGTAGTCGCGCTTGGCCTGGCCGGACATCGTGTACCAGAACAGGTGCTGGCACCGCAGGTTGACGCCCAGGGCGGCCTGCCAGTCGCCGATGGCCTTGTGGCCCTCGAACGGGAAGTCCCAGCCCGTGCAGCCGTACAGCTCGGACAGCAGCCAGCGCCGGCCCGTCTGCCGCAGGACGCTGGAGCACTGCTTGGCCGTGCTGTACTCGGGCCGCTTCTCGGTCAGGATGTCGATCCCGGGCGCCTGCATGAACTCGTAGAAACGCATGGCCGAGCCGACGACGCTCGTCTGCGAGCGCAGGTTCTCCTCGGACAGAACGTGGCCCGTGAACAGCAGGTTGTTGCGGCCGCACCACTCGCCGACCTGCCGCGCGAAAGCGTCCACGAACAGGAACGTCTTGCAGTCGTGGTAATGGTATCGCGGCTGAGATACCTCCCTGCCGTCCACCTGGAGGAAGAGCTCCGGCAGGTGGTCAACGATGTCGTAGCCGTAGCGCTCCCGGAAGACCTCCGGGAGCTTCGGAGTCCAGGGGATGGCCCGCGCGCCCGGGCCCTCGAAGGGCGACCGGCCGAACAGGCCGCCGTGGTTCGGCTCATCCGTGAACACGCCCGGCACCAGCCCGCCGAAGTGCTCGCCGACCCTCTCCCTGTAGGCGTCGTGGGTGACCTCGATGAACCTGCGGACCGCCTCGTGGCTCATCGTGTCCAGGTACGTGGCGCCGTTGTACCAGGAGCTCGGCCGGTCCGCGGTCACGAGGAAGGCGAGCACCTTCACGTCGGCCGGCGATATCGTCGCGTCGCCCCTGAGCCTGCGCACGTCCGCGGCGCGGGCGCCGTCGACCCGCGCGGAAAAGAGCGCCAGCGGCTCGTGTTCGAACCGCGCGCTTCGCGGGTCGCAGACGACCATCTGCAACTCCTTGTGCTGGAACCGGGGGTCCTTGGTGACCAGGCCGCCGGCGGCGCCCGAGGGCCAGCGGTCCTCGTCGTAGAGCCAGGCCTCCATGCCGAGCTTGTCCGCCTCGTCTATGCAGGCCCGGATCATCTCGAACCACTCGTCAGACAGGTAGGGCGTGGCCAGCCCGACGCGCGAATGCATGAAGAAGCCGCCGAGGCCCATGCGGTGCATCACGCGAATCTGACGCCTCAGCTCGTCCGCTTCCAGCTTGCCGTTCCAGGCCCAGAAGGGCTTGCCCCGGTAGGCCGATCCGGGATTCCCAAACGTTTCCTTCAGGTCGTCCATCAGCCGGATCCGTCCTTTCCGCGGGGAGGCACAAGGCCCACGCCGCCAGCGGCTTCACCTCAGATCCTGTGGATGTCCCCCGCGCGAACGCGTCACACGTCGTCACTCGGGACGACGAACAGGCGCCTCGCCTGGTCCATGATGTAAACGCTGTCCGACCACAGCTCGCCTTCGGGCGTGTCCTTGATGGCTTTGAAGGAGCTGTGCAGGCTCGCGCTGAGCACATCGCAGTAGTGGATCAGGAGCGCCTCGGGGGTGCGGGGGAGGACGGGCGAGCCCCACTCCATCTTGCCGTGGTGGCTCAGGATGATGTGCACGAGCAGTGCCTTCCGGCGGGCGGCCCTGTCGGCCTGCTCCTTCGGCACCTGGGGCTTGACGGCGTTGTCCCAAACGTTGCTGACCATAGAGCCGCTGATGAAGACATGCTCGAGCAGCTCGCCCGCCTCCGTCCGTTCGCTCACGCCGGCGACCAGGCGGTAAGCGTTCACCTTGCCCACGTCGTGGAGGGCTGCACTGCAGAGCAGCAGCTCCCTGTCGAACGGCCCGCCTTGGGTCCGGGCGATGGCGTCGGCCAGGTTCCAGACCTCCAGCGTGTGCTCGACCAGGCCCCCCGTGTAGTTGTGGTGGTGGTGGCTGGCGGCCGGGCTCTCCTTGAACTGCGCGGCGAAGGTCGCGTTGTCGTGGAACTCCGCCATCAGCCGCTTCAGGTCGGCGTCCGCGAACTCCTCCCGGTCCCAGTCAAACAGCGTCTCGAACGCGGCGTCCACGTCGATTTCCGTCTTGCGGACGAACGCGGACAGGTCGTGCTGCTCGGGCGAGAGGACGGTGTAGCGCTGGATGTTCAGTTGCTTCTTGCCCTGGTACTCGTCCACGCGGGCCAGCACTTCGAGGCCCTGGCCAGGGTGGATCGGGGCTGCAATGTTGTCCGCCCAGACCTTGCCGGTCACCTGCCGCCCGCCCTCGCAGTTGAGGACGAGGTGGTAGTAGTTCTGGCCGCGGCGGTCGACCAGCAGCTTTGCCTCGGCTACCAGCAGGACCTCGTCGGCAACGAGCTGGCCCGTCTCCAGGGAGTCTATGTCCATCTGTGCCCGGCGTCTGGGAAAGGAAGGGAAGCCGCCTACCCCGAAGCGGCCAACGTATCTGCTCGCCGCGCTGTTGTCAAGTGTTGGGGCCGGCTTTGCGCCGGGCGGATGGGGGCAGGCCCTCGTCGGGCGGCTGTCGTATCTCATGCTTTGCCGGCAACATGCGACATCATCCCGTACGGTGGGCGCGATTCCCCTTGCGGTCCGCCGCCGGCGCCCGCTACCATCGCAATGGAGGTGACGCATGGGCAAGCTGCTGGACGATTTTCTGCATCGGCTGGCCGTCGAGAAGGGCTATTCGACCAACACGCTGCGTGCGTATTCCACAGACCTGCGCATGTTTGCGCGGTTCCTCAAGGATCGCGGGCCGGGGCTGACGGAGGCGACCGTTCAGGATGTGCGCGCCTTCATGGCGTCGCTGCAGGCGCGCGGTCTGTCCCGCGCGACTCTGGCCCGGCGCACCGCCGCCGTGCGGTCATTCCACAGGTACCTCGTGCGTCAGGGCGTCAAGAGGACCAATCCCATGGCCGCCCTGCGCTCGCCCCGCCGGGAGCAGAAGCTGCCGTCGTTCCTTACCGTCTCGGAAGTGGAACGTCTGCTGGCCGTTCCGGATGCGGGCACGTGGCTCGGCCGGCGGGACCTGGCCATCCTGGAGACCCTCTACGGCGGGGGCCTGCGCGTCGGGGAGCTCGTCGGGCTCGACCATGACGACGTCGATCTGTCCACGGGCATGCTGCGGGTCCGCGGCAAGGGCAAGAAGGAGCGGGTCGTGCCCGCAGGGCGCTGCGCCGTGGCGGCGATCCGCGCCTACCTGTCCGACGGGGGCGACGACGCGCCGCCGCGACGGGACCCGCACGCCCTCTTCGTGAACGCCAGGGACGGCCGGCGCCTGACCGATCGAAGCGTGCGTCGCCTGATGCACAGGTGCGCCGTTCTGGCCGGTCTGAATCCCGATCTGAGCCCGCATTCCCTCCGGCACAGCTTCGCCACGCACATGCTGACCAACGGCGCGGACATGCGGGCCGTGCAGGAACTCCTCGGCCATGAGAACCTGAGCACGACGCAGCTCTACACGCACCTCTCGCACGAACATCTGAAAAAGACCTACGAGAAGGCGCACCCGAGGGCGTGAACGGCAGGGAAGAATGGCGAATGAGGGGGACGTTCAGGGCAGGTTGCTGATCTTCGCCGGGGACGGCAAGGGTAAGACCACCGCCGCGCTGGGGTCCGCCCTGCGCGCCGTGGGCCAGGGGATGAGGGCGCTCGTGGTGCAGTTCGTCAAGCGCCGCGCGTGCGGCGAGCACCGGGCCGCCGGGCGCCTGGGCGATGCGCTGGAGATACGGCTGGCTGGCACCGGTTTCCTCGACGAGGACGATCCGGCCGCCATGGCGGCAGCGGCGGCCACGGCACGTGGGGCGCTGGGCGTGGCTCGGCGGGCGCTTGCCGAGGGCGACTGCGGTCTGGTCGTCCTGGACGAGGTGCTCTTCGCGGTCGGCCGGGGGGTGCTGGAGGCTGCCGACGTGCGGGAGGCGCTTGAGGCCCGGCGCCTGGGCGTGCACGTCATCCTCACCGGCGACGGCCCTTACGAGGCGTTCGCGGACCTGGCGGACACGATCACCGTCATGCGGTGCGTCAAGCACGCCTACCAGGACGGCCGGCCCGCCACGCGGGGCATCGAGTTCTGAACCCCGGCCGCTGCGAGGGATTCCCTGACGCCGCGCGAACGCGGCCGCGTGATCCTCTATGCGGGCCTACCCGTAGTTCGAGTCTGGCCCTTTTCGCTTCGCTCCGGTATAATCGTGGCGGGCAGGTCTTTACCTGGGCTTGTTTGCGAAGGGGTCGGACGTGGCGAGGTTGTTCTGGGACGACGGGACCGTGCAGGGGCATGCCCGGGCCGAATTCGATCCGGCCGAGTACAAGGAGGTGCTGGGGCGGCTGGGCGAGACGTGCGGCACGGCGCTTGAACTTGCGCCCGAGAAGAGCCGCCAGCGCTCCGATCTGCCTTACTTCGCGGTTCGCATCGGCGGAAGAAGGTCCGGCTGGGGCGTTGCCGGGCAGGAAGCCACGGACGCCTGCCGGCGCGCGGCCGCCGTCGCCGCGGACGTCGTCACCCGCATGTTCACCGCCGAGCAGGACATGGCCAGCCTGGCGATGGAGCTGGCGGACCGTTACGAGGAGCTCAACTTCCTCTACGACATGGGCGACCGCGTGGGTGGACTGCTCGACGAGGACGAGATCTGCCACTTCGTGGTTGAGGAGGCCGCCTGGCTGATGAACTGCGAGCGCGCCTCGATCATGCTGGCCGACCCAGGCGGAGGCGAGCTGAGGATCCGCGCCGCCGTCGGGCTGTCGGACGAGATAGCGGACGAAGTGGCCGTCCGGCCCGGCGAGCGAATCAGCGGCAAGGTCTTCGAGAGCGGCCACGGCATCATCGTCAACGAGGGCGATCCGATGCCGGTCGACTCGCTCAACGTCCGGGAGCTGCGCGAGTCGGACTGCTTCCTGAGCGTTCCGCTCAAGATCGGTTCCCAACCGGATCGCAACGAGCAGATCCTGGGCGTCTTCAACCTAACGCGCAAGCGAGAGGGCAGCATGTTCACTGCCAGCGACCTGAAGCTGGTCAGCGCCGTGGCTGCCACGACGGCGACGCAGATCCACAACTGCCGCCTGATCAACGCCGAGCGCGAGCGACAGCAACTGGAGCACGAGCTGGAGCTGGCCGCCCGCATCCAGCTCAGCCTCCTGCCGGCAGACCCGTTGGAGGCCGGCGCCGTGGTGCTGGGCGGCCACTCGAAGGCGGCCCAGCACGCCGGCGGGGACCTGTTCGACTACTGGCTGCAGGACGATCACGTCTGCCTGGTCGTGGCGGACGTGTCGGGGCACGACATGGGGGCTGCCCTGATGGTCACGGCCTTCCGCAGCGTCATGCGCAGCGAGGCGGTGCATCGCCGCTCCGTGGCCGGCCTGATGAGCCGGGTCAACCAGGCGCTGTTCGACGACCTGGTGCATTCCGAGCTGTTCATCAGTTGCTTCTACGCCGAGATCGAGCTCGCCTCCGGCCTGATGACGTTCTGCCGGGCGGGCCACCCCAAGCCCCTGCTCATGCAGCTCGGGGAGAAGGGCTGGCTGGACACCGAGGGCATGCTGCTCGGCGTCGGCGAAGATGGCCAGTTCGAGGAGCGTTCGATCCGCCTGGAGCGCGGAGACACGATCGTGCTCTACACCGACGGGCTGCTGGAGGCGCGGGACAGCGAGGACCGGTTCTTCGGCTCCGACGGCATCCGGCAGGCGGCGCTCGGAGCCCTGTCCTTGGCCCCGAAGGAGATGGCGGAGCGCATCGTGGCCGCCGCCCGCCAGCACACCGGTCCCGGCCCCATCGCCGACGACGTGACCGTGCTGGTCGTCCGCTTCGGTCAGATATCCGGGAAGTGATCCATGAGTGCCGAAGGGCGCAGCGTCCTTCAGACCAAGTTCTTCTACGTCGCCTCCATGTTCGCTGTCAGCCTGGGCACCTTCTCGCTGATGTGGCGCTTCCGGCACGTCGACTGGACCCTCACGATCTTCGGTCTCGCCTGGGTGCTCGTCGTGACGGCGTTCGCCTGGGAGATCGCCACGCGGGCCGAGTCCCTGGACGAGCTGGTCAGGGCCAGGACCGACGCGCTCGAAGAGAGCAATCGCCACCTGAGCGCCATGTGGGAGCAGCTCAACGCGTTCCACAATATCAGCTACGAGATCACCCAGAAGATGGACCTGCAGGACATGACCCTGGCGTTCACCAAGAGCCTCTGCGACATGTTGCCCGACGTGGACTCCGTCTGGCTCTGGCTGGACGCGCAGCTTCTGGGCGCGGAGCCGGGCCCGCGGGAGGGAGCGGAAGTGTTCCCTCTGGCCCAGCAGGCGGGCGAAGACCTGGGCAGGCCGGAGCCGCTCCAGGTCCTCCGGTCCGACAACCCGCTCGTCGGCGACTGCTTTCAGGGGCACAGCCTATCGGCCCTGGATGACCTGGCGGGCAAGGCGCAGGGATGGGGCTGGCACTGGTTGGCCGAGTCCGGCATGCGGTCGTTCGTGGGCTTCCCGCTTCAGCTCGGCCAGAGGATGCTGGGGCTGCTCGGCGTGTTCAGCCGGTGGACCATGTCGGCGGGATTCGTAAGCCAGCTTAACCTGAGCGTCAACCAGTTGACGGTCGCGCTGGAGAAGGCCCGCCTGCTGGAAGAGACGCAGCGCCGCGCCGAGGAGCTGGCCGCCGCCAACGAGGAGCTGCGGCAACTGGACGCCATGAAGGACTGGTTCGTGTCCGCCGTCTCTCACGAACTGCGCACGCCTCTGACCAGCGTGCGCTCCTTCGGCGAGATCCTGGAGCGCTACGAGGACCTGGAGCCGGAGGAGCGGCGGGAGTTCGCCACCATCATCCGCCAGGAGGGCGAGAGGCTCTCCGAGATGATCGACGACATGCTGGACCTGGCCAAGATCGCCAACGGCAACGCCGAGCTGCTCCCCGACTACTTCGACCTGCGGGCGCTTGTGGCGAAGTGCTGCAAGCTGTTCAGCCAGGAGGCCGAGGAACGGGGCATTGGCTTCGGCCACGCGGTGCCGGACGAGCTGCCGCAGGTCTTCGCGGACGAGAAGGGCGTCACGCGGGTGCTGAGCAACCTGCTGGGCAATGCGTTCAAGTTCACTCCGGACGGGGGCAAGATCCGGGTCACGGCCGAGCGCGACGCGTCCGCGTCGGAGGACGGGGGCTTCGTCAGGGTGCTCGTCACGGATACCGGCGTGGGCATCGCGCGGCGCGATCAGTCCAGGATCTTCGAGCGTTTTACTCAGGTGGGCAGCGGGCTGACGAACAAGCCGCGCGGGACGGGCATCGGCCTGGCCATCTGCCGTGAGATCGTGGCGAAGTCGAACGGGCGGATCTGGGTCGAAAGCGAGCCGGGCAGGGGCAGCACGTTCGGCTTCACGTTGCCGGTGGGCCCGGTCCCTTAGCTCCGGGACGCGGGGGTCGCGCGGGCCGGCGGGCGTCAGCCGGCCTTGGCGCGGGGGACCTCTTCGGCCAGTTCGCGGTCGACCTGCTCGAACTTGACCGATATCTTCTTGCTCACGCCGTCGGCCATCGTCAGGCCGTAGAGGACCTGCGCCACGCTCATCGTGAGCTTGTTGTGCGTGACGACGATGAACTGCGTGCCGCGCCGGAACTCGTCCAGCAACATCAGGAAGCGCTCGACGTTGCTGTCGTCCAGCGGGGCGTCCACCTCGTCCAGCAGGCAGAAGGGACTGGGCTTGGCCTGGAATATCGCCAGCAGCAGGGCGATGGTCGTCAGCGTCTTCTCGCCGCCGCTGAGCAGCGTGATCGAGTTGGCCTCCTTTCCGGGCGGCCGGGCCATGATGTCGATGCCGGCCTCCAGGGCGTCCTCTTCCTGCTGGTCGAGCAGAAGGTCGGCGCTGCCGCCGCCGAACAGCTTTCGGAAGAGCGCCTGGAAGTTCTGCCGCACCTGCTCGAAGGTCTCCTGGAACTTGTCCCGGCTCTTCTTGTTCAGCTCCCGGATGATCTCGCGCTCGTGCCGCCGCGCGGCCTCCAGGTCCTCCTTCTGATCGGTCAGGAACTGAAGGCGCACGCCCAGCTCTTCCTGCTGCCGGATGGCGCCCACGTTCACGTTCCCGATGCGGTCGACTCTGGCCTTCAGCCTGGTGCTCTCCGTCTTGACGGCTTCCCAGTTGGTTGCGGAATCGTTGGCCAGCTCGAGGACCGCTCGGCACAGCTCGGTTGCCTCATCGAGGCCAATGAGCTCGGGTCCCTCTTCCTCTTCCTCCTGCTCGGCGCGGCCCCCGTCTTCGAGTTCCCTATACCACGCCGCAGCCGGCTCGGCCGGCTCGGGCTCCGGGACGTAGTCGGAGAACTCGCGGATGGCCTTGGCCGCGAAGGGCGGGCTCTCGCGCCACGCCTCGGGTTCCATCTCCAGCGAGAGCAGATGGACGCCGTCCGCCTCGGCGGTCCGCTCGAGCAGGTCTTGCATCTTGACGGCGGTCTCGTTCTCCGCCATGCGCAGCGCGTGGAGGCGCTCGTCGACCTCTTCGCGCTGGTGCGTGAGCTGCTTGGAGGACTCCACGAGTTCGCCGATGCGGTCGCGGAGTTGCTGGAGCCTCTCGGACCCGCCTGCGAGGGCTTCGGCCAGTGACTTCCTCCGGGCCTCCAGGTTGCGCCTTTCGACCTCGGCGGACTCGGCCGCCTGCTCTGCTTCCTGCCGGCGCCTGACCGTGCCCTCACGCTCGGCCCGCAGGGCGGCCAGGTCCGACTCGGTTCGCTGCCTGTCGGCCTGGAGCCGTTCCAGCAGGGACTGGAGCCCGCGCTGCTCTTCCCGAGCGCGCGCCAGCTCGCTGCCGAGCGAGCTGATGCTGTCCGCGAGCGTCCGCTGCTGCTCCTGGAGCGCACGCAGGGCTTCCTGTTGGGCGGCCACGGCCTTCTGCGCTTCGGCGCGTTCCTGTGCGGCCGCGGCACACTCGGCCTCCAGGCGCGCGCCGCGTTCCTCGACTTCCTTGATGTCCTGTTCGACAGCCGCCTGTTCCGCCCGGGCCAGGTTCAGCTCCTCCCGCAGCTCGGCGGCGCGGCTGCTGGCTACCTGCAGGTGGCTGCGCACGTCGCCGGCGTCGCGGCCCAGCTTCTCGGCGCGCGCGGCGAGCGATTCCCGTTCCGCCGTGAGCGTCTTGACCCCTCGTGCGCAGTCTTCCCTGGTGCGGGCCAGGGCGCCGAGGCGCACGTCGAACTCGGCTATCTGCCGCCCCAACTCGGCCAGCTCGCTGCGCCGGCTTATCAGGCTTGGCGTCTCGGGCTTCCCGGCGGACCAGACGCCGTCGGCGTCGTAACATTCGCCGGACGGCGTGACGAGCCGCACGCCCGCCGGCAGGCCCGCCGCCAGAAGATCGGCAACGGCCGACGCATCCTCCACGAGGAACGCGTTGCCGAGCAGGAAATGGACGACGGCGCCCGCGCGCGGCTCGTAGCCGACGAGGTCGCTCAGGCGGCCGCAACCGCCGCGCGCTGACAGAAGGTCAACCCGCTGCGGCATGGCCAGGCGCTCCAGCACGAGCAGTTCCGCCCTTCCCCGCTCTCCCTCGGTCAGGAGTCGCAGGGCCTGCCGGGCGCCCTCGGCCGACTCGAACGCTACGGCCCGCGCCCGGTCGCCCAGGGCCGCTTCGATGGCGGCAGCCCGTTCCAGCGGCACCTGAAGCAGGTCGGCCACCAGGCCCACCATGCCGGGCAGGTCGGCGTCCAGCACCTTCTTGACGCCGGTGCCGAGCCCCTCGGCGCGGGCCTCCAGGTCCTGAAGCACGTCGCGGCGGCCGACCTTGCTGCTCAGTTCGGCCTTGGTGTCGGCCTCCCTGGCCGTTGTTTCCGCCAACTGGTCCTGTTGCGCTGCGAGGGCGCTTCTGACCTGCTGGATGGCTTCGTCCAGGCCCCGGCCCTGCTCGTGGAGTTCTTCGAGCCTGCTTTGCGTGGTGCTGCGTTCGCCCTCGATCCGGCTCAACTGCCGGTCGATCTCCTCCTGGCGGTTCTTCGTCCGTTCCAGCCTGTTCCTGAGCGTGCGCGCCTCGGTCGCCAGCACCTGCACCTGGTTTCTGAGCTGCGATTCGCGCTGGAAGAGGTCGAAGATCCCGGCCTTCCTGGCCTCCAGGTCCTGTTCGGCGCGGCGGGCCTGCTCGCGGATGCTCTCCACCTGCCGTTGGGCGCCGTCGAACCTGGCGGACTTGTCGTCCAGCACGGACTGGTTGTCTTGCAGCTTGGCCGACGTCTCTTCGGACTCGCGGCCGAGGGCCCCGGCGCGCCCTTCGGCCTCAGTGCGCCGGGATTCCAGCTCCTCCAGGTGTACGGCCAGCTCTTGCTGCCGGGTGTGACTCAGGTCTATCTCGCGCGCCAGGCTCTCCGCGCGCGCGTCCGCGCGGGCGAGCTCCTGGCGGGACTCGGACAGCTCGTTCTGGGCGTTCTGGAGTTCGGCCCGGGCGGCTTCGAGTTCCTGCTCGCGCTCGATAACGGCCTGCGCCAGTTTCCCCTTCTCTGCCTGGGCGGCGGCGATGTCCCGTCCGCATGCGTCGCGCTCGGCGCCGAGGGTGCGGTAGGAGTGAAGGGCCTGCGCCAGGCGCAGGCGCTGGAGGCGCTCGCTCTGGCGTTTGAACGCCCTGGCGCGGCCGGCCTGGTACTTGACGCTGCGGAGCTGATGCTGCACTTCCTCGATGATGTCGCTGACCCGGGCCAGGTCGTTGGCGACCCGCTCGAGCTTACGCTCGGCTTCCTTTTTCTGCTCGAGGAAGCGGTTGATGCCGGCGGCCTCTTCGAAGACCTGTCGCCTTTCCTTCGGGCTTGCGCGCAGGATGCGGTCGATCTGCCCCTGCTCGATGACGCTGTAGCAGCTCGTGCCGACTCCCGTGTCCAGCAGCAGGGCGCGGATGTCCTTGAGCCGGCACTGCTGGCCGTTCACGAAGTACTCGCTCTGCCCCGTGCGGTCGAGGCGGCGGCGCATGCAGACCTCTTCATAGTCGACGTCCAGCCAGCGATCGGCGTTGTCGATCGTCAGCTTCACCTCGGCGTAGCTGGCGGGCTTGCGCGTCTCGCTTCCGTCGAAGATGACGTTGGTCATCTCCGCGCCGCGCAGCTTCTGGGCGCTTCTTTCGCCGAGGACCCACTTGATCGCGTCGACGACGTTGCTCTTGCCCGACCCATTCGGGCCGACGAGTGCCGAGAAGCTGTCCTCGAACTCGAAGACAGTGCGGTCCGCGAAGGACTTGAACCCGTGCAGCTCCAGCTTCTTCAGCTTCACGGCTTTCGCTCCGGAACCCCGCGCGTGGCGCCGCTCGGGTCAGGTGGGGCTGGCGGCGGCCAGGATGAGGGACAGACTGCCCGCCAGCCGGGGCGCCGAACGCGCAGGACGTCGCCCCGGTGTGGTTGCATCGCTCCGTCGCTCCATGAAAACCGCCAGGAGACCCGGCCCCTGGCGTCCTGCCCAAGCTCTGCATGCCCGTGTGGGCAGTATCACGGCAGTGGAACGGGGATTGTAAACAAACGCGCCGGGCAGATTCACACCGTGCGCGGGCTCCTCTGGGGCGCCCTTCACCCATCGGTGCGACGCGGGCATCGGCGGCAGCGCCGGAGGCGGCGCTCTGGCGCGCAAAGCGTTTTTCAGGCGTAACTTACGTGAGGGGCTGGACGTTCGTGGGGCGGCTCGCGGAGGGTCCGCCGCGGCTCGAAGATGGGGAAATGGGGTGGCGAGATGCAAAAAAGCGCGGGGAAAATGCCCTGCGCCAGGCTGCTGCTGTGCGCCGCCGAGCGATGTGTCCGGATTGACAGTCCGGCCGTGCCGGTGTACCATCTGTGCGGCCGGAGGCCGACCGTGCTGGGAGGCGCTGAACGCTGGCCTCGGGCTGTATTCGTGTAAGCTTGGATGGGAGGGGCGGATCATGAAACGCGCAGGGGCGGCTGTCATCGTGCTCGTGGGCTTCCTGGCGGGGGCGGCTCAGGCCGAGGATGCCTTCTACAACATCGATGTGCGGGAGCTAAACATTCCCGACCCTGTCCGTTCGGCCGTGCTTTCGCGCTCGGTGCGGGACTGGTCGTCGGCGCCTTACGTGTGGGTGGAGGATGGCGAGGCCTACTTCTGCCAGCCGGAGGCGCAGCCCGACCAGCCGCGGCCGGGGCCTTACGACGCCCTCGCCGTCCGCGCGCCGTCCGGGCAGGACGTGAGCGGCCGGCTGTTCGTGCCCGGGCAGGACGGCGCGGACGCACTGGTGGGCTCCTTCGGATTGTCCGCCGCGCACGCCCCGGCCGGTGCGGAGCAGGCATTCTGGCGGGCAAGGCTCCAGCATTACGAGCGCCTGGTCGGCTTCCGCCTGCCCGGCTCAGCGTGGTTCCGCTACCAGGCCAATCGCTCAAGGGAGCGGCTCGGGTTGGAGGCCGGCGCGCCAGCGCCGCCGCAGACAGCCGGCTGGTCCACGAGCGGCGCAACGGAGATCGAGGATACCTACGCAACGTTCACGGGGTGGCGGGCTGTCAGCGAGACCCTGGCGCTCGATAGAATGCTGCAGGCGCCGGAGGCAGTCGACGACGGAGTGGACATCGACTCCCTGCCTGGTGTGACGGTGCCTGAGATGGACTGGGCGACCCTTACGGCGGGCCTGGCGCCGGAGCGCGACCCCCTGGCCGGCCTGGTACCAGCAGACCAGTACGCGGCGTTCTTTGCGGACTTTAGCGCTTTCGCGACCGTGCTGGACGAGGCGCGCGCCCACGGCACGCCCGTGCTGCAGCTTCTTGAGGTGCGCTCAGAGGACAGCCTTACGCAGCAACGCTACGAACGGCAGCTCTGCCTCTCGTTGGATGATCTGGCCCGGGCGCTCGGCCCGCGCCTTGTGCGCAGCGTGGCGCTGACGGGTTGCGACCCCTTCCTGCGGATGGGGACGGACGTGGCGGTGATCTTCGAGGCTGCTCAGGCGGATGTGCTGGGGCCCCTCGTGATGGCGCGGGTGGCGACGGCTGCGCAGGCGGCCGGGGTCGAGCGCCGGGAGGGCGACGCGGCGGGCGTGCCCTACGCCGTCTGGCGCTCCCCGGACAGGTCAGTGTGCTCCTACGTAGCAACCGTCGGCGACGCCGTGGTAGTAACGAACTCGCTCGTCCAGCTCTCCCGGCTCGTGGAGGCCTGGCAGGGAGAGCGGCCGGCGCTGGCCGCTCTGCCGGAGTACACATTCATGCGCAGCCGCTACGGGCGCGGCGCGGACGAAGAGACCGCCTTCGTGATCGTGCCCGACGCGGCAATTCGCAAATGGGGCAGCGCTCGCTGGCGCATCGCGCATTCGCGCCGGGTGCGGGCGGCGGCCTTTCTGGCCGACCTTCACGCGAAGCACCTTGACGAGCTGGTGCGGCAGACGGCGGGAGTCCGTCTGCTCGAGGCCGAGATGCGCCTGCCGGGCGGCGACAATCTGACACTAACGTCGCGGGGCGTCATGTCGGCTACGTACGGCAGCCTTGGGTTCATGACCCCCATAGCTGAGCTCTCCCTCGCGAGGGCGACGGCGGCAGAAGGCGCTTCCTACCGGGCCTGGCTGTGGGGCTACGAGAGGGGCTGGCGGAGAGCCTTCGACCCCATCGCGGTCCGGTTCACCGTTCGGCCGGAGTTGGTCACGGCGGATGTGACCGTGATGCCGCTCACTGAAGGCAGCGAGTACCGCGAGATTATGGCTACGATCGGCGGGGTGAAAGTCCCGCCGGGCGGAGGGGACCCTCACTCCGATGCCGTGCTGCACTTCGTGATTGCGCTGGACGGCCAGAGCCGCCCGGTGAGAGAGGCCGGCTCGTTCCTGGCCACCATGGGCGCGGGCGTCTCGCTCCTGAGCTGGCTGGGCGAGTGTGTCGCGCTCTACGCGGACGATTCGCCGGTCTGGGATGAGGTGGTTGAGGCTGTACGCAATGACAAGGAGCCGCAGCAAGAGGTGCTCCGGCGCCTGCCCGTCGCGCTCTACGCGGAGGTGAAGGACGGCCTGGGCCTAGCCGCCTTCCTGGCGGCGATGCGGACCTTCGTGGAGGCAACGGCGCCGGGCATGACGCTCTGGGAAACCTTCGATCACGGAGGCCGGCAATACGTGCGTGTGACGCCCTCGGAACAGGCACGCAAGGAAGGACAGGCAGAGGACTACGCCGTCTACTACTGCGTGGCTCCGCAGGGCCTGGTCGTCACTCTCAACGAGGAGCTCCTCAAGCGCGCCCTTGACCGGGGGGCGGGCGCTGCGGCGCAAGAGGTGGCTCCGTGGCTCGGCGAGAGCATGGCGCTGCGTGTGCGCAGCCGGGTGCTGGACGCCTTGCGCCTTCTTGGCGACGACGCCTATCAGAAGGCCATGTGCAGGCGCAGTTGGGGCAGCGTTCCCATCCTGACCGAGTGGCGCCGCGCGTTCCCGGACATGGACCCCGTGGAGGTCCACCGCAGAGCGTTCGGGACAAGGCTCCTGTGCCCGGGCGGCGGGACTTACAGGTGGAACGAGGAGTTCCGGACGATGGAGTCTACCGTGTACGGCTGCCCCGCGCGGTCCGGCGACGACGCGGCGTGGCCCGCGGCCGTGCGGGCCGTAACGCGCGCCGAGCTTGGCCTTACTTTCGAGCACGACGGGCTGCGCGCCCGCGCGGCCCTGCACAGGGAGCAGGCCCGAGCGGGTGGGAAGGAATAGGCGGCGCCTGCGCGGGGCCCCTCAGCCCTGTCGGCTGCGTGCCAGGGCGGCGTGCTCGCGCCCGCGGACCAGGCAGCGCTCCGCCGCGGAGGCCATGATGCGCTCGAAGGAGGTGAGCTGCTCGGGCTCGTAGGGGATGACGCCCCGGAGTTCCCGGGAGAGGCAGTGCTCGGGGTTGAAGTTCTGGAGCGCTATCTGCCCGGCTCCCTCCAGGTCGGGGGCCATGCGCTGGAGCTCGTCCTCGCCCACCAGGCCCGGCACGAGGGTGATGCGGAACTCGTGGGGCAGCCCGCTGTCCTTGATGAGGCCGATGGAGCGCCGCACGTCCGCCACCTCGACGTCCACGCCGCAGACGCGGCGGTAGTCCTCGGCCGTCAGCGGCGCCTTGACGTCCATCGCGAGGGCGTCTACAAAGCCCCCGTCGATGAGACGTCCGACCCACTCGGGACGCGTCCCGTTGGTCTCGACCATGACCTGGAGCTGCATGCGTCGAATGTCGCGGATCAGGTCGAGAAGCTCCTCGCCGTGCAGCGTCGGCTCGCCGCCCGTGATGACGGCGCCGTCCAGCCAGGCGCTCTGACGCTGCATGTAGCCCAGGACCTGCTCGCGCGGGATGCTTTCGCGGCGTTCCGGCCGGATGATCAGGTGGCCGGCGTGGCAGTAGCGGCAGCGCAGGTTGCAGCGGGGCAGGAAGACGACGGACGCGATCTTCCCCTCCCACTCCAGCAGGCTGTTCTCAATGAAGCCCTTGATCTCCATCTTGCTCACGTCTCACCACGGAGACACAGACAAAGACACGGCGAAGACCTGACCACAACGGCACAACGAACACCACGTCACAATGTGCCGCGCTGTCGCCCCGGCCTCTGTCATTCGCTACGTTCGTCGTGCCGTAGTGGTTGAGCCCTGGCCGTGCCGTTCTCCGTGATCTCCGTGTCTCAGTGGTGAGAGGTCGGTGTTCAGGCGCTGAGGCGTCTCTGGAGTTCGTCGCTGGGGGGCACTTGGCCGTCCCAACGGGCGAGCACGGAATCGGCGTCTTGCTTGAGCAGCACGGTGGGAACCTCGAAAACGTCGAAGAAGTCGCCCTGAGCGGCCCCCTCGACGGTCTCCATGTCGTGGAAGACTACCTGGACGGCGTCATTCATCCGCCATTTTTCCAGGAAGTGCGCGACCTTCTTCTTTGCGCTCTCGCAGAGCTCGCAGTCCTGCTTGCCGTAGATCTCGATGATCATCTCACTCTCCGTCATGATCGTCGGAGCGCTGTTTGGGATTCACCTTGTCTTACGTCAGGGCGACGCTGTAGCGGCCGCGACGGCGGTCCTTCAGCTCGCCGATCTTGGACTTGTTCCAGTTGGGGACCCGGCTGAAGTAGCCGACCACCCTGGTCATGCCGTAGACGTTGGCGCTGCCGCACTTGCCGCACTTCTCCTTCAGCCCCGGCGTGGAGCGATGGCAGGCGTTGCAGATGGTGAACTCGGGGCTGATGGTCAACTGGGCCGCCTGGGTCTTGCGGAACGTCTTCTCGATCAAGTTCAGGATGCTGGCGGCCGGCGGACGTTCCTCGCCGACGAAGGCGTGGATGATGGCGCCGCTCTCGATCGCCCGATGGAACTTCGACTGGAGCCTGATCCTCGTCAGCAGGTCCACCGGGGCGTCGGCGCGCACATGGATGCTGTTGGTGTAATAGGTCTCGTCGTTGGCGATGTCGCCGCGCACGACGTCCCTGGCCTCGGGGAACCGGCGCAGGTCCACCTTGGCCAGCCGACGGGCGGCGCTCTCGGCGGGGGACTCCTCCAGGGCCACCCTTATGCCGTGCCTGGCCCCCGCCTCCCTGGCGCGGAACTGCATGTGGCGCACCAGGTGAAGGCCCCGGCGGACCATCTCCGCGTCCTCGTGCAGCTCCTTGCCCGTCATGTGGAGCAGGCACTCGTTGAGCCCGATCAGGCCGATGATGTAGGTGGCTTTGCTCAGGTCGACGTAGGGCCGGCCGTCGGCGGCCGTCTTGCCGATCTGCCAGAGGGGCTGGCTCGGATCGGTCATGAGCGAGCCGATGAACTGGCGCTTCTGCAGGTGGGCGTCCATGGCCAGCTCGATCATCCGGTCCACTTCCGCGTAGAGCTTCTCGAAGTTGCCCTTGCCGGCGCGGTAGGCCGCCTGAGGAAGGTTGATGGTGACGTTCTGGAAGCCACAGAAGCGCATGCTCTCGGGGTGCCGGATCATGTAGTCGTCCCGGATGGTGGTGCGCAGCCGGCAGCAGGCGCTCAGGGTGACCTCGTCCCGGTCGAAGATGAAGTAGGGCACGCCGTTCTCGCTGGCTATCTGGCAGGCGTACTCAAGCAACTCCCGCTGGGCCGCGTCCGCGAACGTGTCGCCGCTGATGTGCAGGTCGCATTTGGGGAAGGCGAAGATGTTTCCGTGCTCGTCGCCGGCGCGCCAGACGTCCAGCATCGCCTTGCAGAAGCGCTGGGCCGTCTTCTCGTAGTCGCCGTAGGTCCGTCCGGTGTACTGGCCGCCGGGGCCGATGGCCGGCACGTCCTTCAGGTAGCGCGGAACGCCCGTGTGGACGTTGAAGTCGAGGAAAAGCGTCTGCCCCCCGCGGCTGAAGGCGTTCTGCGAGGAGCTGAAGATCAGATGCTGCGCCTCCTGCTGCATGTCCCTGTAGGACATGTCCTCCACGAACGGGGCGTAGAGGATGTTGATGTAGCCGACGCCGAGCGCGCCGGCGTAGTACGCCTGCATGGAGGCCACGAAGGTGTTCAGGTGTCCGGTCAGGGTGCGGGCGTGCTTGGCGGGGGCGCTGGACGTGTCCAGGTTCTCCAGGTGCAGGCCGTACTTCTTCAGGTACTCCAGCGAATGGCTGGAGCAGTAGACGCGCGTGGGGTAGCCGAGGTCATGGATGTGGATCATGCCCAGCATGTGGGCTTCGGCCACGTCCTCGCTGAACACCTCTTGGAGGGCGTACTGCTTGAGCGTGTGCTCGGCGACGGAAAGGTTGATGGCCTCGGGGTTGTTCTGCGCGATGTTGGCGTTCTCTTTGCTCTTGCTGTGGATGATCTGGTCGAGGTCGTACTTCGGCATGCCGATGACGGCCTGCTTCTTGAGGCGAGCGGTCAGCCCTCTCTCGAACAGCTCGTTGTCCACCAGCTCCCGGATCAGGGAGGTAGATATGCGGGTGAGCCTGCTGTCCATGACGCGGCGCTCGACGTCGGAGGCGATCTGGCGGGCCAGTTCGGGCGCCAGGTCGGCCTCGACCTCGAGGGCGCGCGAGATCATGCTCTTGTCCCAGGCGGCCAGTTCGGCCTGGCGCTCCGCGTTGACCAGAAGGGCGATGTCCGTGGAGCTTTCGGGCTGGCTTACGGCTTTGCGCACCTGGAGGGACTGGCGGGCGCGCGCGCGCCGATCCCTGTACAGGATGTAGGCCTTGGCCGTCCTGGCGTGGCCGGTCTCGATCAGCACCTTCTCGACTACGTCCTGGATCTCCTCGATGCCCGGGGGGCTCTCCTCGAAATCCCGCTCCAGCAGCATGACGACCATCGCCGCCAGCTCCTCGGCCAGCACCTTGTCCTGGCCCCCCACGGCCTGGGCTGCCTTGAAGATAGCGTCGGCGATCTTGCCCTTGTCGAAGGGGACCAGCCGCCCGTCGCGTTTCCTCACCTGCCTGATGCGGGGCTTGCGGCTCCGGTCCTCAACGCCGTCCGTCCCTACGGCCATATCCGTGTCCTCCGCCCGTCTTTGATGTCTGGGTTCTCCGCTCGACCCTTGCCCTCGCGGCTCCGTCATGGCTTGCGCTGTGCGAACCTCGTCCCATTGTGGGACAAAGTCTTGCCCTCGCGGCTCCGTCATGCCTTGCGCCTCTTGGCGCCGTGCGCCGCGGCGGACGGCGCTTTCGGGCCGGAATCCCTGCCTTCTAGCACTGCGCCGGCTTCCTCGACGAAGTCGGTCACGTCCTTGAACTCGCGATAGACCGAGGCGAACCGGATGTAGGCCACGTGATCCAGTTCCCTCAGTTTGGCCATGACCAGTTCGCCGACGGCCTGCGAGGGGACTTCGCCTTCGTAATGTCGGTGCAGCTCCCGCTCGACTTCGTCGGCCAGATCGCTTACGTGCTCGGCGGGGATGGGGCGCTTGTAGCAGGCCTTGTTGAGCCCGACCAGCAGCTTTTCCCGGGAGAAGTCCTCGCGTTTCCCGTCCTTCTTGACTACGCGCAGGACGCTCATCTCGATGCGCTCGTACGTCGTGTAGCGACGGCCGCAGCCGTTGCACTCCCGCCGTCGCTTCACGTAGGTGCCGTCGCTGCCGGGCCGGGAGTTGACCACGCGGTCATCCTCCTGGTGGCAGAACGGGCACTGCATCTCGACACCCCCTGAACGCGCTCACTCCCCGTAAGTCCGGGCGGCAGAAAGCGATACGGCCAATGCCGGAGCCGGCCGCACCGTGCTACATGTTGAACAGTCCGGTATGATATCACGCCATATCTTGTCAGTCAAGGCCAATGTCCTTCGTTAGGGCAAGATTGAGGGAAAACGAGGGCTGCGCCAATGCTGCACAGAGGCGCGTGCCTCATGTAACGGATTGGACTGCGCGCCTTTAGGAGGGAACCGAAGCCTCCGGGCGCCGTCGGCGCCTTCGTTTGGCGGCGGAGCCCTTGCGGCCGACACCTTGAGATTCCGGCCCGAAAAGGGCGGGATTCCCGGGGCGTGGCACGGCCCGGCGATTCTGTGTCACCGAATCCGGCGCCTTTTTCTCGCTCCGAGGCGCGACTCCGTCCCACTTGGCGGCGCGGGCCGGGTTGATTTTCCGGAGCATCACGGCGAGAATTGCTGGCGGGAATAACCTGCACGCGGGCTCGAAAGGGGCGGCGACTGCCATGGGCAAGAAGGATCGCAAAGGGCGGAACGATGGCTTGGCGAGTGCGGAGGGATTCGCCTCCGCTTTCCCCTACAAGGAGAACCTGCCCGGGCTGGTGGACGGCATGTTGACGGAGCTGGAGCGGCGGGGCCGCGTCGAGCACGTCTGCCGGTACCCCCTGCCGAGCGCCGACACCGTCGTGCGGATACTGGACCTGTTGGCGGAGCTGCTTTTCCCCGGCTACTTCGGGAAGGCGGCGCTGGACCAGGCGAACCTGCCCTTCCACCTGGGGGAGACGATGAACACGGCTTACGAGCTCCTGTCCGAGGAGATCTCCCGCTGCCTTCTTCACGATAGGCAACACGGGCAGAAGCGGGACGGGCAGGAGTGCGAGGAGCAGGGGCATCGCCACGCGTTCCGGCTGCTGGAGAAGCTGCCCGGGTTGCTGGACATCCTCGATGAGGACGTGCGGGCCGCCTACGCGGGCGACCCCGCCGCCACCGGCTACGACGAAGTGATCTTCTGCTACCCGGGCTTCCGCGCGGTCATGATCCACCGCATAGCGCACGAGCTGCACGAGCAGGGCGTGCCGTGGCTGCCGCGCATCATGACCGAGTACGCCCACAGCATCACGGGCATCGACATCCATCCCGGCGCCAGGATCGGCCGGAGCTTCTTCATCGATCACGGCACGGGCGTGGTGATCGGCGAGACGACGGAGGTCGGCGACAACGTGCGCCTGTACCAGGGCGTCACGCTCGGCGGTTTCCGGTTCCGCAAGGACGAAAAGGGCGAGCTCGAACGCGGCTACAAGCGGCACCCGACCATCGAGGACGACGTGATCATCTACTCGAACGCCAGCATCCTGGGGCCCGTCACGGTCGGCAAGGGGTCGGTGATCGGAGCCAACGTGCAACTGAGCGAGTCCGTCAAACCGGGCACCCAGGTCACGATCGAAGCGCCCCGCCACCGCATCAAGCAGCGCAAGGATGCCTGAACGCTGTCCCCGCCCAACCGCGCGGCGTCTGCCGGCGGCGGAGCGCCACGCCGTCGCCCGGTCTTGCCCGGGGACGCTTGCTCGCGTCAGGTGCGTTCGGTCGCCCTGAGTATCTGGCCGTAGTAGAGGCGGTGCAGATCGCCCTTCGGGTAGGCCTCCGAGCGGACGTCGGCGGCGAGGGCCGCGTCCGACACGTCGTTATAGTGCACGACCTTGCACTCGTAGTGGCGCACGCACTGCTGGATCAGGGGGGCGGTGACGGTCTTGGCCTGCGCGGCGGCCAGGTTCGCGCCCGCGAACTTGTCGGTGTCCCGGCCCGAGACCGTGCCGCAGTACATGCAGGCGTCATGCAGGTCGTCCGTCGGCACGGCCACGGCGAACTCGCCGGTGGCCTCGAGGTTCCGGAACGTGAACCGGGACGGCCGGACAAGCACTATGAAGATTGGCCTGCCCCAGATGACGCCCGGATTGCCCCAGCCGATCGTCATGACGTTCGGGCGCCCGTCGGCGTCGGTGCTGGTCAAAAGCAGGCCGTGCCGTTGCATCGTCTCGATCGTCTTTGCCAGGTTCTTCGTGAAGGGGATCTCGGTCAGTCCCATGCTGCTCTCCCGGTCGAGGGGTGTGGGTTCAGGCATCGGTGCCTGCGTTTTTCCCATGTTCCGGCCCGGCGGGGGCCGGGCTCGCTTCGCTCGCGTCTGCCTTAGCCGTGCCGATGCCGGCCGTCAGCGAGAGCTTCAAGAGGTCCTCCACGGTGAGCCCCTTGATCTCCTGAACGGCGTCGCGGTCCACGAAGACGGTGAAGCCGCCGATCTGGTAGCTCATAGGCAGGTAGACGGCGACCCGGCCCTCGGCCCCGGGCAGGAACTTCTCCGGCTGCTCCTGGGTGACCAAGCCGAGCAACTGGACGGCGCCGTCCTTGGACGTAAAGATGGCGGGCCTGCCGCGCTCCTCCTTCGTCCCGCCCAAGAACTGGAGCAGATCCCGCACGGCCGCGTAGACGCTCTTGACGAGCGGTATCCTGTCGACGATCTTCTCACCCAGCCGCATCAGGCTGCCGAAGAACCAGCTCCGGGCCACCAAGCCGATGACGTAGATGGCCGCCACGCCGACCACGATGCCGATTCCGGGCAGCGGCCCCTCCCAATGGATCTGCTCGGACAGCCTCTCCAGGGGGCCGAACCAGAGCGGTTTGAGCGCGGCCCGCACCAGCCTGTCCAGCCCGAGCAGCGCCGTCACCACGACGTAGACGGTGACCAGTAGGGGCGCCACGACGATGAATCCGTTCAACAGGATCGTCCCGTGCTTCTTCAGGTTCATTGCCCTCTCCCCCCGATAGATTCCGGCAGGCCTTCCGGCGAGCGAGGTCCGTCCTCTGATTGGGCATTATAGGGCAACGGGCAAGCCCGGCAAGTGCGTGCTCGAGTGGCTCCGGGGCAGCGCGAGCGCCGGGAGGAACGGCATGCCGGCGCCCGCGACAGGGGAGGGCAGGCCTCAGGGCTGGGAGCGGGGCTCGCCCCGCGTCCGGGGGCTTGCGCGCAGGCGGCCACGATGGGCGGGAACGTCAAGGGGGGCCGTCGTGTTCGATGCCGTGCCTTCTGAGCAGGGCAGCAAGTTCCTCGGCGAACCCGCCACGCCTGTGATGTTGGTGCTGACGGGCGATGTAGGACTCCACTGTGTCCCGAGCAGAAACGCTGACCGTGAACGGGGAGAACCCCGATTGCCATCGGAAAAGGCCGCTGCAAAGGCCCCTCCCGTTGAGCCACTTCGACGAGTTGGCTTTGACGAGACGCATTGCCTCCGCCACGGGTGTATCGCTGGACAGCTCGAGGAGCACGTGTACGTGGTCCTTCGTTCCTCCGACCTTCAGGATCGTCCCCTTGCGCGACGGCAGTATCGAGGCCATATAGGGATAGAGCTCACGGGCGACTCCTTCATGGACGAGGGGCAGACGATCCTGAGTTGCGAACACGCAGTGATAGAGCAACTTGCAGTAGCTGCCCGGCATCGCGTTGCCTCCTCGGTGATCGACGTGGTGGTGGCACCGCCCGGACCATTATACCCCCGGCTGGGCGCCGGCACGGCGCGGACGATTATGCCGCCCCCTTCGGGGGCTGGGGGGATGGGGTGGCCCGCAGGTCCGGGGGCTTGCGCCCCCGGCCAGGGATATGCCGCCCCCTCCGGGGGCTCGGCCCGTCGGGGCTCTCATCGCACTGCGTCAGTCCGTTGTGCTGTTGACGAGAGCCCCGCAGGGGCGACATATGGGTAGCCCCCGACGTGAGTCGGGGGCCTCATGGGCGCCCTGCACACCACCGAGCCCCCGCCAGGGGGCGGCATAGCCCGGCGGGCAAGAGCTCTCAAGGCGTCGATTGGCTCTGCGTCAGTTCCGCTCGGCCCCTGTCTTCTCCTGAAGGAACTCCAGCAGGTTCTCGGCGTCGTCCGTGCCGATGATGACGGTCTTGGCGAGCCAGATCCCGCGACGCCTCTTCATGCGGACCTGAACGGCGTCGAACCCCCAGATGTTGAGCACGAGGAACAGGCCCGGCAGCCCCTGCAAGCCGAACCCGTAGAGCATCGCTGTGCGGGCCCGCCGCACGGACTCGATGTCCTCGTATCGGATCGCCGTCCCGAAGAAGGGCAGGGGGCCGAAACGCGCCGAGAGCCGGTCGCCCTCGTCTCGCACGTCCAGATAGCCCACCATGGACGCCACGACCAGCAGAAACGCACCCGCGCCCGCCAGCATCAGAGCCACGCCCAGGTCGATCTGCTCGCTTATGATCAGAAGGACTGCCAGGCCGAACATGCCGAGGGCCAGGACGGCGCACATGACCCACCACCCCCCGTACTGCCTGTGCTCGTAGTCACCCACGGCACGCGTCTCGATGCGTGGCGCCAAATCCGCAACGTATTCTACACGAGAAGCCTGTGCCCACAAGCCGCTGCGGGCCGTTTTTCAGGCTTGATGGGGGGCGTCAGACCATATGGCCACAATGGGCAGAGGGGCAGCAACATCATAAGGGGGCGGCGGATGGGGACTTACGGGGAAAACGGAGGCGGATGGGCGCGCGCCAAGCGTGGCCAGAGCCTTGCGAGATTGAACGGGTTATGCGTGAAAGCTGCAAGAGCCTTGCAACGCCCATGAAAGCCAAGTAACGCGGTGACGGTCGCCGAGGCCCTTCAGAGGCGCCGGGAGGGCTTCCGACGTTTTGGCCATTTGGAGTGAACGCACTCCCCGTCAGTTGCTTAGCCGCAGCAAACAGCGTGCCGTTGGTCTCAGAGGGGTCGAAAGTGCCCGAAAGGGCATACAACATCTGTCACCTTGGTCCTTGGATGCGGATTACGGCCGAGATTCTGCCAAGAATCGTTCAGCAGGGCCTCCGGCGCCCCCAAAGCAACAAGGGATGGGGCGCCCGCCGCCATCCCTTGCTGGCCGCTACCGTTACCGGCGCGGCGCTCGGCTCAGACGACCTCCATTATACCCGATTTGACCCGCTGGCGCAAGGCCAATTTGGAAGGGCCGGGCGCCTCTCGTCCGGTAGATTCCGGTCCGCTACGGCTGGCCCTAGTCCTGGCCCTGTGGCGGAGGTGCCTTTTCCTGGGGCCAGAGCAGGCGCCGGCCGCATTCTGGGCAATAGGTTTGGGGCCTGGTGACTACGGCCTTGCAGATGGGGCATCGAAAGATGGTCACCACCTCAACTGGCAGCGGTGTGGGTCCGGCATGATGAAGGCCACCTTCGGGAAAGAGGGGCATGGTCGTCTGCCACTCCCCGGGACCAGTCTGTTTGGCGGCGATTGGGGGCGTTCCGCTGAGTAGCCAATGCGGTTGAATGCCGAACTCTCGCAGGAGCCCCTCAGTGACCAGTTGGGAGAAGGCGACCTGTCCGTGCGCCACCCGGGATAGATGTTCGGCGCTGATTCCGATGCGCCGTGCGACCTCCTTGCGGGGAATGCCCTCCTCGGCGAAGGCCGCAAGGAGGCCACGGAGCCTCCGGCAGACCTCGATATCATGGTCGTGATTTTCTGGACTCATGGCCTTGACATCCGGGGTCATGGTCTGATAGCATACCGGCGACTCAGAGGACCTTCCGGTGCCCGCGATCATACATCCTGCCACGCCAGATGCAAGCGCCCGGGGGGCTGTGCAGGATCGCGCGACTGCCGATACGGCGCTGGCCGATAGTCTCTTCAGGCAGCTTCGAGGCGGCGCGACTGCGCACCTTCTGACGTTCGACCTCGACGGCAACCCCCACCATGGACGAGGCCACACGTTCCGATTGCTCGACGGAGCGTTGTGCGTGTACGGCGGGCGGACCTACGTCGAGGTGGACAGGCTTCAACTGACTCGGCTGGTCAACGGTCACCGGGACGGTTAGAGGTTGTCCTTGTAGGAGCTGACGAGATGGGAACGGTTCAGACAGTTGGCGCCCAGGACGTGCAACGCAGGTTAGAGGCAGTCGTGGTCGGGTTGCCCGGGCTATCGGCCCGGACGTTGAAGTCGCGGCGAGCTGCTGTTGCGGCGGAAGGCCCGGCGAATCCCCTCAGTCTGCCGGGCGATGCGGGGCCGGCGATCCCGACGACGCCCGATGGCCACGTTGACCTGGTGGGGCTCCGTGCCAGCGGCCAGCACAAACGGGCCGAGGACTACGAGCGGCGGCTTGCCACACTTACCAAACTCGAAGCGCGTCTGGACGGGTGTCGCCACGGCAAGAGAGCCGGCGGCTGGGGTCTTAGCGCAGAGGAGGCGAACGTGAGCCTCCGGACGTTGCGGCGGTGGTACGGGGCGTACCTTAAGGCGAGGGAGACGGGCGGCTGGCACCACCTGCTCAACAAGAAGTCTCTCTCACAGCGCGGCCGGTCGCGGCGCATTCCGACGGAGCTGGCTCGGGCCTGCTTAGATGTTTTCGCCCACGGCAACGCGGTGGGCGTCGCGGTCGTGTACGAGCGTGTCGTCTTGCCCTACTTTGAGGTGCGCCATCAGAAGCCGCCTTCGATCTCGACGCTGGGTCGCCTTCTGAAGAATGCGGGCCTGCTGCCGCCCATCGTGCGGACCTTCGCGCGGGAAGGGCCGAAGCGGTTCCGGGAGCTGCACACGCCGCACGTGCGGCGTGCGCTTCCAGCCCCGGGATCTTGGTATTGCGCGGATCACAGGAAACCGGACACGTACGGTTTGGTGGCGGACGCAGAAGGTCAGGGATGGGTGAGATACGGTCGGCGCCCGTGCCCGTGCGGGAGCGGGAAGGAGCGACGGCGCTGCTGCTCGGTGCGGCGGCTCTACTGGACGGCGATTATCGACGTCGGCAGCGGGGCCATCCTCGCCGTGCGCGTGTCCGTCCAGCCAGACAGCGCGGTTGTCGCGGGGGCGCTGCGGGATGCATTCCTGACCTTCGGGCTGCCGAGTGAAGCGCTTCTCATAGACCGCGGGGCGGAGTTCAATGCTCGGACTATCACCTCGGATCTCGGTTTTGCTCAGCTCGGCGTTAGGATCGTCAAGGCCATCCCGTTCTCGCCGGAGTCTAAGCCCATTGAGTCGCTGTTTTCCGCCTTCGCTCAGCGGTTCGAGCGCCTGATTCCGGCCTACACGGGGAAGGCGGCAGGGCAGCGGCCGGAACTCACCGACCTTCAGTTGCGGGACGGCACGCTCTGCACGGCCGACGAATACGTCGGCGCGCTCGGCAAGGCCGTCGCGGAGTGGAACGGCTTTCGCCCGATTGGGCATCGGCCGAAGCCGCCCATCGAGATGATGCCTCCTCTGACACCCGACCGCGCGGTCAGCCGCGAAAGTCTGGCGTTCCTGTTGCAGGGCGAGACTCAACTCGTTGTGCGGCAGGGGAAAATGAGGCTGCGAGATCGCGAGTACATGTCGGAGGAGCTCGCCATCCTCTCGGGGTTGAAGCTGCCGTGCCGTTACGATCCGGGCCGGCTGGAGACGATCTACGTTTACGGCCCGGACGGCCGGTGTCTGGCCGTGCCTGAGTTGCCGCCGGCCCAGTACGGCGCATGGGGCGAGGCAAACTTGACGGCGAAACGGGCCGCGAAGGCGCAGCGGCGGGCCCTCCTGTCCTGGGCGGTGCAGATCAAGGGGTCGGCGCCGGCCGCGGGGAAGGATGTGTTTGGCGCGTACGCGGCGGTGGCCGAACGGCAGGCCGGGATTGCATCCGCGGAGAGCGGCCGTGCTAGACAGCAGGTTGCGGAGGTCGAACTCAAAGAGGCGGTGCGGAAGGAGGAGGAGGAGTGCGAACTCACCATCTATGACCGGGACCCTGAACTGCAGCGGATCCGTGAGCTCCGCCGCAGTTTGGCGGAGCCGGAGGGTGAAGTCTCGAACACCCACGAGGCGGTCGGGCCAGAGCTCAACCGGGAGCTGGCAACGGCTGTTGCCCAGGGGTCTGCTGGCGCTGATGATGCTGGTCGTGGTGCTGAGGATGCGGACGATGACGTCACAGACGACGCGGCTGCCGAAGTGCCGGCCGCTCCGGCTGAGCCGACGGCCGAGGAGCGTGCCGCCTTCGAGGAGGCGCTTCGCATGATCCGGGAGGCGAGGCGGCTGGTGGGCCAGGCCGGCGTCACGACGAAGTCCGTCCGGTCCGTGGCCGAGGGGCTTCGGCCGGAGGTCTCTGCGGGGTTGCGCTCGACGCTGGGCGCGAAACTGAAGCGGCGCGACCGAACGATGCTGGCGGAGGTCGGCTATGTCAGCGGGTAGACCACAGAAGAAGCGGCGGTTCCTTGACCTGGCCCGGCGCATGTTCAGCTGGGGCTACAGCTGCCAGAACATCAGCCGGCGCCTGGGCGTGAGTACGGGGACGCTCTACCGTTGGCAGCGCGAAGAAAGGGGGATGGGACTCGACTGGGAAAGCTTGCGAGACGCGAACCGCCGTTTCGACTCGCGCGTGCTGATTGTAACGCTTGAGCGGCGGATGCAGGAGGCTGTCGATGATGATGGAGTCACGCCGGCGGCCAGGGCGGATGTCGTCTGTAAGCTGGCTCTTGCTCTGGAAGGCGAACGAGAGAACCGCAGGCGGGTGCCGCGGGTCGTGACGTATGAGGTGGCCGCGAAGCTGTTCGGCTGCACCGTCTCCACCGTCGGACGCTACGTCAGGTCCGGCCGGCTGCGGCGGGTATGGACGGGCCGGCGGCTCGGCAATAGGCACCGCGAGCACGGGGTCGGACTGGGCAGCATCCTCGCATTTCTGAAAGGGGCTCCTGGTGGTTGACCTTGAAGAGGTAGTCAGGATGGGAGGAAGTGCCGTGCGGCCGTCCGATGTCATGCCCCGGCTGGCTTGGTGGGAGGCCTGCCCGGTGACGGTCCCGCCGACGGAGCGGGACCGCCGCGAAGGTGTCATGCCGGGGGAGTTCGTGCGCTCGTGGGCGCCGATCCGCACCGGGACGGCGAGGCTCGCGCGCGATGGAATCGCCTGCGTGGCCGACCGCTTAGGCGTGCCACAGTTCCTTGCAATCGTGCTACTCTCAAACCTGCTCGGCGTCGGGAAGGGGGAGCTCAGGGCGTGGGCAGGTGGTGGGATCCGGCTGCCCGCGCGGCGGTCGGAGTTCTGCGATTTTGTTGAGGCTTTAGAAGCCCGCTCGGCGTGGCTCGGGCGGAAGTTCGGCCGGGCCTTCGTCGGGCGTGCGTGAGGAGAAAGCAATGGGAACAGGCGGAAGGTTGTCAAAAAGGCTGGACCTTCTTAAGCGCCAGGAGGAGGTTCGCTTCCGCGAAGATGAAGCGCGGCGGGAAGGGCCTCGGGCACAGGCCATTCGGGACATGCAGGAGGCGGAGGGAAGAATGCGGCGGCTCCTTTTGACGCCGCACGGGGCGTACCTTAATCTGCCCGAGCTCCATCATCTTCTCGGAAACTCGGCGGGGGTCGAACGTCTCTGGGCGGAAGCGGTGCGGGAACGAGTTGTTTATGACGGTGTCGGCCATGAGTGCGTTCGCGCGCAGGAGGTTGAGCGGTTGGCCGACTCGGGCCGCTGTGGCGTTGGGGTGATGGGCAAACTAGAGATTTTCCAGATCGAGCGGCTGGAGGATTGGAGCGGGGATGTCCTCACGCTCCTCGGCTTCCGCCGCATGGAGGGAGTAGGCGCCGGACGTCACGACGTGACCTTCTGGTTCGCCGAGTGCCGTCGGCTAGCGATTACGGCGCGAGGGATCGCTCCGGGTGGGACATGTGACTGGCGCTTGAACAATCTCGACTGGGTCTGCCACGAGGGCGACGTGAGCAAAGGGCCGGTCGGCACGCCGCTGGAAGTGGTTCCTGTTGAAGTGGCTTGGCACCACACGGGCGGGTGGTACGGCGGCAACATTTACTACATTCGCACGCTCAAAGGTGCTTGCCCAGAGCCGAAAGCGGAATCGGAAGGAAGCAGCCGGACCGTGGCGGCTTCCGGAATGCCCGAGATCGAAGCGAACCTGGACGACGACAAAAAAGGTTAGCAGTTATGCGCGCGATCGGTGAAATGTCGCTGAGCGGCCTGGCCCTTGCAGCGTCTGGCCAGCCCCCGTGGCGCGCTTCATGTGGCAGGCCGGCTGCTCAGCAGCGGCCTGCTGCCTCCGGCCGGCGGCGTCTTGTATCGCCGCCGGCGAGAATCCCGGCGGGGTCGCGTTCGTCCGCCCCTCGCCGTTTGTGGGTGGGGCGCCCGTTCTCGTCGTTTCTTCCGGGCGCCCCGCCCGTTGATTTGTGCGACGGCGCTGGACGAGCAGGGCGGGCTCTCGCCAGGGCGCCGGCCCCAACCTCCAGGAAAGGTAAGGAACGGATATGGGCGACTATGAAATCGTTCGGGCGGTGAGGATTGCCTTGGGCCTCCCAAGCGACGCAGCGGAGGCGCGGATCATGACTAGTATCTCTGAGCTGCTGGAGGCCGCCAGTGGGCACCTTGTGAACGAGGCCATAGCTGCGGGTCGCATTCGTTCGGCGGATGGCGCTTGGTGGCGTGGGCAGCTGGCGCAGGATTACGAGGTCGCCCGCACCATCCTCATGGAGCAGATGCCTGGCAAGTTTTGGGCGGGGGGATGACGTGGCGAAGGAGTTTCGGTGCAGCAGACGGCGCCTGTCCGTTGCGAGCGTCCCGGCGCCATCCGATAGGGTTTGTGGGAGGAAGGCGATGACGAAGAAAGGCATAGAAAGTCTCCTGGCCGAAGGCGAGGAGATGGCAAGGCACGTGCGGATAGATCGGGACATGTGGCGTGCGTTGCGCGACCGCGCAGTCAAACAGGTCCGCGCGGGGACAGAAAAGTGCGCCCCGGGGGAAGCTCGTATACACCGGGGGCTCATTGCGCAAGCGACTCGGGACTTGCGCTGGTTTCGGCGGATCGGCCAGCTGCTGAGGGAGCAACTAGAACAGAAACAGGATCCGCCTTCGCGGAAGGTTCGGCGGGCAAGGCAGGAGCAGCCTGCTTCGCCAAGGCTACGCAGGCCAGGCGAGCAAGACCAGGAGTAGAACCACGTGGGCGTGAGGGAGCGACTGCGGGGTCGGATTTGGAGACCGGCGTGTGCCGAGGCGGAGAGGATCGGGCAGGTGCGGCTCGCCCGGGAGCTGGCGCAGAAGGCGCGGCTCGCCCGGGAGCTGGCGCAGAAGGCGCGGCTCGCCCGGGAGCTGGCGGAGAAGGAGCGGCTCGCCCGGGAGCTGGCGGAGAAGGAACGGCTCGCCCTGGAGCAGGCGGAGAAGCCCCGGGTCGATCAGGAGCGGGTCAAACAGGCCGCCACCTGGGCCGAGAGGAAACGCGCAGAACAAGTTGCTGCATACGACGCCGTTTACGACGCCGCCCTGCTCCACAAGGGCGCGGAACAGGAACGCGGTATGAGTCTCGCGCGGGGGCTGGCCAGAATACATGTGGCCGTGACTGCGTGGAAGAGATATGACTACGCGGAACGGACGTTGAGGAGTTTCGCCGCGTGGAACGGCCCGACGAAGTTCCTGCTGTGGTACGCCCTGGACGGCGGGTATGACGAGCGTCTGCCGGCTCTGTTCAATAAGTATGGGTTCTCGTGCCTTGTGCGACACGACGGGCCGAACGTCGGGATCGCGCGCATCACGGACGAGTTGGTGTGCGCGATAGGAGAACATGCCGAGCCTGACGACCTTCTTCTCCTGCTTCAGGATGATTGGGAGAGCGTCCGGCCGGTGCCGATGAACGTCGTCGGGGCAGCTTTCGCGTGCGAGGACATCGGGGCGTTGCGCCTGACCGGCCAGTTCCGAGAGCGCGGCAATCGGCGGCTGACAACTTCCAGGGGCGAACACTGGGAGGCGCGGGTCGTGTCCGCCGGTCCAGGATGCGAATCCTTGCCGGCCACCTCATACTGCGTGCGCAAGATTGCCGGCCTCCCGGTGGCCGAGACGGTACTGGTGGGACGGACAAACTGGGCACATCCCCCCGAGGTCACGCGTATGGGTCTTGCGCGATTTCTGCTCTCCCCTGCGGGCGCGGAACGGGAGTCCATCATAAGGGCCGAACGGCTCAGGTTCCTGACTGCATGGGTCACGGAGCCGGTCTTCTGGCACATCGGCGGTAGGACCACGAAACGGATGGGGGGCCGACAGTGAACACCGAAGCGGCGGCCGAACTGAGTGTGCTCACGGCATTGCCCGAACTACAGACCTACCGGCGCGTGCTGTACGTCGGGGCGAATGTCGACCGCTTTCAGCTCTACGGGTTGCTGGCCGGTAAGGCTCTCCATGTGCTGGAGGTCTTCAAGCCGTACGTCGAGGCCCTGCGGGCAAGCCCGGCGTTCCGCCTGGAAAGTGTGATCCAGGGCAATGTCCTGGAGGCGGACGCCGTGCCGGAGGTAGCGCGCCTGGCGCCTTTTGATCTGCTCGTGTGGTGGCATGGGCCGGAGCACGTCGACATGGACGCCGCCCGTGCGCTGCTTGGGCCGACCGGAGGGGTTCACCGGCTCTACACGAAGGCCATTCTGCTGGGCTGCCCTTGGGGGGTCTACAAGCAGGGCGCCGTGGACGCGAATGAGTGGCAGAAGCATCGCTGGCACCCGTTGCCTGACTTCTTTTTGAACCTCGGGTACAGCGTCTACACGGTCGGTGAACCGCACAGCAAGGAGGGGCACATTACGGCGTGGAGGGTAGTGCCGCCAAGTTGACGAAGGGACCACGGCCCAGGGCGTACTTGATGCGAGGAAATCAGATGGGCGATACGAACGATGGCCTGACCCAGGCAGACATGGCCGCGATCCGGGCGGCAGAAGAACAGGCCGGCGAGAACGGCGCGCGGGCGACGCTGGCCCAGCGGATGTTGGAGGTCCTCCGTGCCTATCGCAGCCGAGTTGAAAATGGAGAGGCAAGCGGCGGGTCTATCCGCACGGCCCCGGCAGGGTCGCTGCAAGGGCGGTGAACGATGATTTCAGAGCGCGTGCAGAACGACGCGGTGGCCTGGCCGGGGCGTCGCCTGGCGCCATGCGGTGCCCTCTGGCGCGCGGATGCAGGCGACGTGCATCACAGCCCTGCATTGGGGCTGAACGCGCGTTGCAGGGCACTACAGCGGGTCGTTCTACGGACACAGGCCAGGCAGGAGAGTCGAGAGAAAGAGGCGATGCAGGCCCCATGCAGGGGGCCTGAAGGACGGGAACAGACCCCTGCTATCCGTAGCAGGGGCGCCCATTTTGGACGAAAGAGAGCGCCAAGCGCGGGCGCTGATTGTGTGTACGCTCTCTACAACACCTGCAGAAGCCCTCTGGGCCGTTATGGCCATATGGAGTGACGATTCTGGCCATATGGCGTGCACGTGACCACTTGACACGGACCCGGTCGTGGCGTATGATAACGTTACTTTCTGTAACGTTACCAGATACCACGCCCGCCATCCATGGATGATCGCCGCTACTACGAGCTGAAGATACTCGAACACGTCGAGGACCGGCCCGAACTGCCCCGCCGCGTGGCCGCCTCCAAGCTCGGCGTCAGCGTCAAGCTGGCCCATAAGCTGCTGTCCGGCCTGGTCGAGCGCGGATGGCTGCACGTCAGGAAGGAGAACTCACGCCGCTGGTGCTACTTCCTCACGCCGGAGGGCGTGGCCGAGAAGGCGCGGCTGACGCGCGAGTTCATCGAGTTCAGCTTCGAGTTCTACCGGGAGGCCCGCCGCCGCTCGGCCCGCGTCTGCCGCGACCTGTCGGAGGCCGGCGTCAGGCGGGTCGCCTTCCTGGGTCTCGGGGAGCTGGCGGAGATCGCCTACCTCGGCGTCCGGGAGTGGGACCTGGATCTGGTCGAGGTGTTCGACCGGCAGAAGGTGGGCAGGATGTTCTTCGGCTGCCGCGTGCAGCCGGTCGAGCTGGCTGCGAACGCGCAGGCGGAGCGCATCATCGTGACCTCGTTCGATCCGAAGAAGCCCATGTTTCCCGGTTTCCTGCCGGATCAGGTGAAGGCCGATCCCTGGATGGTGTGGATCTTCGGGGAGGAGCGGGAGCGGTGACGGCAGTGGGCAGTGGCCAGTGGCCAGTGGCCAGAAACGACCACGCACGGAAACCCGAAGGCCCTGAACGCAGCCGAGCCTACTTCGCCGAAGCAGGTTCGGCTGCGAAGGCTGAAAGGGGAGCAACGAACAACGGGCAACGAACGGCTAGTGGGCTGTTCAACAAGCAACCTTGCGTTCTGCAGCCGGTGTCATGTGCGGACTGATACGTAGGGGCACGGCGCGCCGTGCCCCTACAGGGTCGCGGCCGCTATCGAGCGGTGGCTGCGAAAATGCAAGACGACTTCCTTGACAGCCCACTAGCACCTGAGCAAGAGCAGGAGCAGGGGCAGGAGTAAGAGCAAGGGTACAAAGGCCATGGCGCATCCGGACATCACGAGGGCGCTGCCGGAATCGCATCGCGTGGTCATCGAGCCGCGCCGGGGCTGGCTGCCTGTGAACTGGCGGGAGCTGTGGGAGCGCCGCGAGCTGCTCTACTTCCTGGCGTGGCGCGACATCAAGGTGCGCTACAAGCAGACGGTGCTGGGGGCGCTCTGGGCGATCCTTCAGCCGTTCCTGACCATGGTCATTCTGAGCATTGTGTTCCAGAGCCTGTTGGGTCTTGACCGGCGGCTGATGGGGTCTGACGGTCACGATTACCCCTATCCCGTTTTCCTGTTTGCGGGCCTGTTGCCGTGGCAGTTCTTCGCGGACGTGCTCAAGCGCTCCAGCGACAGCGTGGTCAACAGCGCGCCGCTCACGGAGAAGGTCTACTTCCCTCGGCTTGTCATCCCCATGGCCTCGGCGGGCGCGTCGCTGGTGGACTTCGCGCTCAGCTACCTGATCCTCGTCGGGCTGATGGTTTATTACGGCGTGGCGCCGGGCGTGGGCATCCTGGCCGTGATCCCGCTGGCGCTGGCCACGACGCTGGCGGCCGTGGGCGTGGGCGCCTTTGTGAGCGCGCTGAACGTGGCCTACAGGGACTTCCGTTACGTTGTGCCTTTCATGCTTCAGGTGTGGTTCTACGTGACGCCGCTGATCTGGGCGCTGAGGAAACTGCCGCCCGCGTGGCGGCCGCTTGCGGCGTTGAACCCGATGTGCGGGATCGTGGAGGCCTACCGGTGGGCGATCCTGCCTGGCTGGGGCCTGGACGCCGCCCCGCTGGCGATGTCGCTGGCCGTCTCGCTATGGCTGTTTCTGGTTGGGCTGCGTTTCTTCCGCCGGATGGAAAGGCAGTTTGCGGACATACTTTGACGACCCGTTTCTCGTTGTTCGTTGCTCGTTCTGTGTTGCTCGTGAACGGTGACTGCTGTGGCCGCGGACGTAAGACACTTCACCGATCTGCGCGTGTGGCGCATGGCCCATCAGCTGTTTCTGATGCTCTTGGAGGACGCCGGTAGCTCGACTGACAGACTGCACGTACGTCTGGTCTGGGATCAGCTACTGAGGAGCACGGCCTCGATCTGTGCCAACATCGCCGAGGGGTTCAACAGAAGCCAGCGCAGGTTCGTCAACTCCCTGGACATTGCCCTCGGCGAGGCAAACGAAGCGGAGAACTGGCTCTACAAGGCCAGAGATGCGGGCCTGATGCCCAGAGACACGGCAAGAGAGCGGCTCAGGATGGTGATCGATTTAGAGAAGATGCTTGGCTCGCTCAAGGCAAAGCTGGCGCACAGGGATGACAGAGCCCGGGAGTCGCCGGCGGAATACGAGGTGTGGGAGCCCCAGGACGCCTTTGATCATGGCGGTGGCGAGGACCCTCCCTCGGGCTGAAGCCCGTTGCCGCCGAGCTGCACACCACGAGTCATGAGCGACAGGCAACGAGTCACGAGCAACGAGCAACGACAAGTGAACACGTCCGCCCCCGCCATTACGGTCGCGTCGCTTTCGAAGCGCTATCACATCGGCGCCCGTCTGCGCGAGCGGAACCTGCGCGAGGCCCTGACCGACGCCGTGCTGGCGCCCTTTCGCCGCCTCAGAAGCTTCGGCCGCTCGTCACACCGCGAGCAAGACGCCATCTGGGCGCTCAGGGACGTCTCGTTCGAAGTGCAGCAGGGGGAGGTGCTCGGCATCATCGGGCGCAACGGCGCGGGCAAGACGACGCTGCTCAAGGTGCTCTCGCGCATCACCGACCCCACCGAGGGACGGGCCGAGCTGAACGGGCGCGTGGCCAGCCTCCTGGAGGTCGGCACAGGGTTCCACTTGGAGCTGACCGGCCGCGAGAACATCTATCTCAGCGGCGCCGTCCTGGGCATGAGGAAGGCCGAGATAGACGCCCGCTTCGACGAGATCGTGGACTTCTCGGGGATCGAGAAGTTCCTTGACACGCCGGTGAAGCGCTACTCCAGCGGCATGCGCGTGCGGCTGGGTTTTGCCGTCTCCGCCCACCTGGAGCCCGAGATACTGCTGGTGGATGAGATACTGGCCGTGGGGGACGCCGCGTTTCAGAAGAAGAGTCTGGGCAAGATGGGGGACCTGAGGCGCACGGGACGGACGGTCCTGTTCGTGAGTCATAACATGGCGTCCGTCAGGCACCTGTGCACGTCTTGCATGGCGCTGGAGGAGGGCCGCGTCATCGCCTCCGGCGACGTGGCCGAGACCATCGAGCGCTATCTGGAGGCGGTTCAGGAGGGCATGGAGACGCCGGGCGCTGCAGGCTTTAGCTTCGACGTCTTGCCGCCGCAGCCGTTGCCGGACGCTTACATAACGCGCGTGGAGCTGCTGGACGAGCAGGGCGCCCCGGCGACGCGGCTGGAGACGGGCGGCTACTTCCGCGCGCGCGTGCACTTCCGGTGCCTGGAGGCGGGCCCGTTCTCGCTCCTTCTTCGGGTCCTCACCCCAGACGGCGTGCGGTTGATCGCTTACCCGATGGAGGCCGTTGACGGATGTCACGTGCGGTGTGGGCCGGGCGACCATCATTGCGATCTCATCATCCCGCAGTTTCCGGTGGCTGCAGGCACGTATGTGCTATCGGCCGGCGTGAGCAGGCCGCGCGGTTCGCTCCTGCATCTCGTCGACAGCGTCGGCGACGTCGAGGTGGCGGAGCGGGACATCTGCGGGTCGGGCCGACCGGTGCGGTCGAGCAGGTGCCTGTTGGCGCTTCCGCACTCCTGGGCGGCGCCCGCGGACGACGCGGGGGTCGAAGAGGTGAGATCGGTCGGGCAGGCCGGGCCCGGCGAAGGCTTCAGCCGCGGCGATGACGAGACCTGAGGAGATGACGGTGGAACGACCGAACATAGCGCTCATCGTCCTGGACTCATTCAGGTACGACCACCTGTGGCGGTCGGTTCGCGGGGAGCCGCTCTGTCCGCACCTCAGCGACTTCGCGGAGGGTGCGACCTCGTTCGAGAACGCGATTGCGCCGGCGGCCTTCACCGGGCCCACGCACGTTTCGCTGCTGACGGGCAGGACGCCTGCGGACCACAAGCTGTTCACGCTGGCGCAACTGACGGGCGCCAGGTTGCCTGCCCCGCACCTTGTGGGCCTCTTGCAGAGCAGGGGCTACGTGTGCGTGGCGTTCACGGCGAACCCGTGGATCTCTCGCTCGACGGCGCTCGGCCGCGACTTCGACATCCTGATCAGCGCCGGGGCCTTGACGCGGCCCGCGCCGTTCGCCGTCGAGGAGGGCATGGGCAGGAAGCTTGCCCGCAGGGCGCGCGCGCTCGTCCGTTCCTTCCTGCCGCGTTCGATGCGGCCCACGGCCGGGCCGTCCTGCGCCGAGCTGCTCGTGCAGACGGAAAGGCTGCTGAGGTCCGTCCCGACGGTGCTGCGCACATTGCGGGCCCAGTGGCCGACGAGGCCCGTGTTCCTGTTCTGCAACCTGATGGTGACGCACGACCCGTATCTGTTCGAGCCCCGGGACGCCGGGCTTGCCAGGCCCGAAGGGATGGGCGGACGGATTGCGCCGCGCCGCTTCCAGAAGGACTACTGGTTCGACCTGTTGGGAGTGGAGCCCATTTCGGAGCAGCAGCTTGCGAGGATCCGGTGGGCATACGCGGCCTCTGTGTGCCTTGCGGACCGGGCGGCCGGCCGGCTGGTTCGCGCGATTGATGAATGCCTGGGCGCCGAGGACACGGACGTCGTGCTGACGGCCGACCATGGCGAGTGCCTGGGGGAGTATGGCGTTTTCGACCACGGCCTGTTCCTGTATGAGCCCCTGGTTCACGTGCCGCTGCTGGTCAGGTCGCCGGCTCTCGGCGTGGGGCTGCGCGTGGAGCGGCCGGTCCAGAACCATTGGGCGTGGTCGCTGCTCGTGGAGAGGGCGGGCGTCTCAGCCGAAGCGCGTGCCGCCCCGGCGCAGGGCTCGCTGACGGGCCCTGACGCATCGGGCCCGGCCGGAACGCCCATGCATTCCTTCAGCCACGACGGGGCGGCGATGGAACGTCTTGCCGTCGCCCTCCGGGTCGCCGCTCAGTTCGGAGTGGAGGCCGAGCGCGTCAGGCCCACGGCCCTGGACGGCCACCTCCAGGCCGTCCGGCTCGGCGGGCGAGTGCTGATCCAAACGTGCAGCGGCGCGACGAAGGGATTCCGCATACAGGAAGGGCCAGTGGAGCGGGAGGTCTTCGGCGAGGATCTGGAGCAGCTCAGGCTGGACCTCCGGCCGCACCTGGTTGCCGCGAAGGAGCTGGCAGCAGGCGGGCCGGCGGGCTCCGGCGCGGACGTCGGCGATCCCGTCCTCGGGCGACTGCGCGATCTGGGCTATGTCGATTGACCGGCCGCGGATCCAGAGGAAGGACGAAGATGAAGCGTAGCGTCGTGCTCATCTCGCTCGACACGCTGCGCTATGACTGCGTGGGCGCGTGTCCCGACAAGGTGCACCTGGAGGCGTACGGCCTGGGACGGAAGCTCAGCACGCCGAACCTGGACGCGTTCTTCAACGAGGGCCTCTACTTCGCGCAGGCCCGGACGCCCGCGCCCTACACGACGGCCGCGCACGCTTCCGTCATGACGGGGCTGTACGCGAACCATCACGGCGTGCGCCCGTTCTACAAATGGGGGCTGGCGGACGGCGTCGGCACGCTGGCCGAGGAGCTCCGGGACCGCGGCTACGTGACGGTCGCCGTCCAGGAGCGCGGCGAGGAGACCGCACTCAAGACGGGGTCCGGCGTCCTGAGAGGGTTCGACCGGTTCTTCGGCGACGAAGTGGATGCCTGCGCGTACTGCGCCTCGCAGTCCGGGCCGTGCCTGCTCTTCATCCACACATTCGACATCCATTCTCCTTATTGCTGGTCACACGTCGACGCGGTCTGTCGTGAAGATGCAGACCGGAAGGATGCCGAACGCTGGATAGTCAGGCGCCTTGGGATCGCGCCGCCACGCGACGACGGCATCGAGGAGCAAAACAGGTTCATGTTCCGCACCTCGCAGGCCTCCAGGCGTGTGCTCGACGGCAGGGGCGCCAGCCGGCTGTTCCTGGAGTGGTACGTGCGAGGAGTGAACTGGTTCGACCGCGTGCGCTGGCCCCGCATCGTGCGCGCTCTGAAAGACGCGGGTCTCTACGGGAACTCACTCGTGGTCGTCTTTGCCGATCACGGCGAGGCCGCATTGCCAGACTGCGACTTCCTGCCTTTGACGCACATGGATTCGATGCTTGAGGACGTGCTGCGCGTCCCCCTGGTGCTGCACGGCCCGGAGCTGAAGGGACGGACTGTCTCCGATGCTGCGTCGCTGATCGACGTTGCGCCGGCCGTCATGGACTACCTGGGGTTGAAGGCGTCAGTCGTGGGGCGCGCAGGCCGGACGGACGGCCAGTCGCTGCTCGGCCTTGACGGGGATGCGGCGCGCGGACGGCGGCCTCACTTCGCGGAGACCTGGCGGACGTGGAGTCCGATGGGCCAGGATGACAGGGGGGGGGACGCCTGGTGGCGAGGCCAGATCGACGATCCCTGCGAACCCTATCAGGTGTGCGTCAGGTCCGGCGACCTCAAGCTGCTCTGGCATCCGGGCGCTCCGAGGGTGTGGCGCTTCATGCGGCCCGCTGCCCGCGCCCTGGCGCGCCTGCTCTCTGCCAGGCGTGCGGCGCTGTACGGTTTGGACCGCCTGCGCCCCTTGCTCAGGCGCTTGATGCCGCACGCGGTGCGAGCGGCTGCCGGCTCCCTGGAGAGCTCGCTCAGGAGGGCCGTGCGCTACCGGGGCCGACGCGGCGCAGTGGGCCAGCTCGTCGGGAGGGACCCTCTCGCCTGGCGGGACGCGCCCTGGTTCGCCTTTGACCTCCGGGCCGACCCCCTGGAGGAGAGGCCCACGCACCTGGGCAGCGCCGTCCCGCCGGGGCCGTGGGCGGACCTGGCGGCGGGCGTCAGGCAGTATTGGGAAGACGGCGTGCGCGGCCCGCTCATCGAGCTGCCCCAGGCCGACGGAGCGAAGGTCATGCAGCACCTGAGGAACCTGGGCTACGTGGACTGATCCACCTCGGGCGGAGAAACATGGCGAAGCAACCGAACACAGCGGCGCAGCGCAGGAGCTGGGGAGATGCTGTGTGACTCCTTGTGAGGGTTATAAGTCGATGGCTGATCCCACGATCTCTGTGATCATGGTGGACGGAGGGTTCCGCGAGAGCTTCCACGCCGTGGACTACTTCTCGCGCCAGACCCTGGAACCGGGCAGATACGAGATCATCTGGGTGGAGTACACCGACCGGGTGGCCCCGCAGGTTCAGCGTCGTGCCGGTGTACGGTCGTTCTGTCTGGGCCGACAGGACCAGCCCCAAGTCCTGGGGTACGCCTACAACAAGGGCATTGCGGAGGCTAGAGGTGCCATTCTGGTCATCCCGGACGGCGACGTCGCTTGCGAGCCGGACCTGCTGGAGCAGATCGAGCGGGAACACCAGCAGTGTGAGGACCTGGTACTCTATGTGCTGCGCCTCGACCAACCCAGGGACCGCTGGAGAGAACACTGGGACCTGGACTACCTGAAGGCCACCTGTTCAGTAAAGCATACGTACAACTTCGGCGGGTGCACCACCGTGCGGCGCAAGTGGCTGCTGCAGATGAACGGTTACGAGCAGCTCCCCTTCTTTGCGGGCTATCACTATCTGGGCGGAGACAACTACGTCCGCTTCAAGAACATGGGGCTGAAGATCAAGTGGCTCCCGACGCACAGGGTCTATCACCCCTGGCATACGCTGCCGGCACCGCCCAAGTTCAACACAACCTGTCGCCAGGACGAGTTCATCAGCAGACGGGCCGCCGCCTGGGACTGGATGGCCTATGACGGCATGGACGCGGCAAGAAACCGGTCATACGAACCCGATGCGCCGATCCCTACCGAGTGGCCGCGCGTTCGCACCGAGAAGGGACTACTCACCCGGAAAGGCGCTTCCCTAAGGCCCCCACGCGTATCGTTTGGGAGGCGGGCACTGACCTTCTTCCCCCGTCACGGCGTTGCCGGCGGGATGAGGATACTTTGGCAGAAACTAATGGAGGGCCGGGCGGAATGACGGGCGGCCCACAGCCCACGCCTTGCATTTACCTGGACCATGGGGAGGCCTACGGAAACGTGGGGGACGAAGCCATGCTCATCAATGCCGTCCGCCGCATCCGAAGTCGGATAGGCCCGTGCCGCTTCATCCTGCCGAAGAGGCCGGGGAGTCCGATCCCCTCTTTCGCGGACTGCCACACGATCGCGACGCCTCGACTCGCGCTGGAACAACTGGCGAATCCCGTCCTGCGTCTGTGCAGGCCCAGGCGAGTGTTTCGCCAGTGGGGTCAGGATTGGCTCTGGCAGGTCTGCTGCGAGATCCTCCTGCACCGTCCCGTGGAGCGTATGGGACTGCGGGCCTGGCACGCCGCCCAAGCCGCGCTGTGCAGGTGCGACGCTATCTATTGCGTCGGGGCGGCTAACATGAATGAGGGGGCGAGAAGGGGTGCGCTCCTCATCAAGTGGCTTCTGACCATCAGGGCGCAGCGGATGGGTATCCCGGTCATTGTTTCCTCTCAGGGGATCGGCCCGTTCAGGAAGTCCTGGCCGTTGCGCAGAACCATCGAGGTCGTGCGCCGGGCGACGCATTTCTCGTTCCGGGACTGCGGAGTCAGCAGGCGGGTGCTGGAGAGCGCCGGGGTCGACACCAGTGAGTTTGCCGACGTGGGAGACGAGGCGTTCAGCCTGCCGCCGGCCAGCAAGGCCTCGGCGGTCCGCTTCCTTGAGCAGGCTGGAGTTGATGCCTCCGTGCCGTTCTGCATCGTCCAGTTCCGCAGCACGGACTACGGGCGCCGCACCGAATTCCTTCTGCCGAAGCTGGCAGCCGTCCTTGACCGGCTGGACACCGCGCAAATGGTCTTTCTTCCCATGAGCCGGGGTTTCCACGCGCCCGCAGACACGCTCTGCGCCCGGGCCATCAAGCAGCACATGAACGCGCCGCACAGACTGCGGGTCCTTCCGTGCCCCACTGATCCGGGCTTGGCCCGACGCCTCGTCGCGATGGCCCGGTGGGTGGCTTCGCTCTCCTACCATCTGCAGGTCTTCGCCCTGGCGGAGTCTACGCCGGTGCTCCTGTTAGTGTCCGGAGGATATTACGGGTTGAAGGCACGCGGGCTGGCGGCCTGGACCCGGAACCGCGTGCCCGTCGCTGATCTGGAGAGTTGTTCCGTGGAGGAGCTGTGCCGGCTTATTGGCGACTTGGAGGGGCGCAGTAAGGAATACGGCGCGATCCTCGCCGAAGCCGCACGTCGGATACAAAGGGTGAACAACATCCCGCTGGAGGCGCTTGCTCGAGCTCTGGCCGCCCGGAGGAGCAAGCGAGAAGAATCGTGCGCCTGCGTGTGAGCTTAACCACAACCGCCAGCGGAGGCGGCCTGACCGGATGCGCGTATCCCGGCGGGGCGGCGGGCACGTTGAATGAGGCGGACTTTCTGGCGGGTCCCATGCATCTGAGCGTCGAGTGCTATGGCTTCTCGAAGCGCGCCCTGTACCTCGGCGCCAGGGCATATCGCGAGCAGCATGGCCTTGACTCCGTCTTCCTCGTGCTGACGAACCTGTACGGTCCCCACGACAAGTTCGACCCGGAGGAGAGCCACGTCGTGGCAGCGTTGGTCCGCAAGTTCGTCGGGGCCGTCGGGCGGGGCGATCCGGCCGTCGAGTGCTGGGGCACGGGCGCACCGATCCGTGAGTTCCTTTACGCGCCGGACTGCGCAGAGGCGGTGCTGCGCGCTGCGGAACGCTACGAAGCCCCCGAGCCGCTCAACGTCGGCACCGGCATCGGGACGTCGATCGGAGAGCTGGCCGACCTGATCGGCCGCATCACCGGATTCGAGGGCGAAGTGCGCTGGGACGCCGCCCAGCCTAACGGCGCAATGAAGAAGGTGCTTGACGTGTCCCGCATGACGGCGGCGCTTGGCTGGTCGCCGCCGACGGGCCTCGAAGAGGGCCTGCGGGCGACCGTTGAATGGTACCGGGCGAACTGCCTCTGGGTCGGGCTCATCACACGGGGCCAGCGCTGAGCATGAACGTCCTGCACGTCAATACACGGGCAATGGCGGGCGGCGCGGGACGCGCAGCCTACTGGCTGCACATGCGGCTGATGGCTGCGGGGCATTCGTCTCGGATCGTCTCGCGGGATGTGGTGGAGGGCCGCGAGGACCTTCAGACTTGGGTGTCCCCTTCTGCATTGTGGCGCCGGATGCGGGCTACTAGCCAGTGGCTGGAGATCCATTCGGGCCTGGAGGGCTTGCTTGACGTGACGTCCTGGGTCGGGTACCGACGGCACGCGGCCTGGGCGGACGTCATCAACCTTCACGGGCTGAACTGGCATTACTTCTCTATGTTCCTGCTGCCCCGCCTGCAGAGGGCGGCTCCACTCGTCTGGACGCTCCATGACATGTGGCCCCTGACAGGCCATTGCGGCTACGCGATCGACTGCGACAGGTGGCAGGACCGCTGCCAGCGGTGCGGCGAGTTCTCCGCGCCCGCAATGAAGGCGGACACCGCCGACTTCCTCTACAAGGTGCGCGAGCGGATCTATGCCAGGATTAACCCGGTCCTTGCGGCGCCGTCGCGCTGGCTCTTAGGCAACGCTCGCGCGGCTTCGCTTACCCGTGGTTTCCGGTCAGTGCACATCCCTCTCGGGCTCAACCTGAAGGTGTTCCGACCGATCGACAAGGCGGCGGCGCGGCTGGTGTTCGACCTGGGCAGCGAGGAGAAGGTGCTGCTGTTCGTCGCCGCCAGCCTCTCGGTCCGGCGCAAGGGCGCAGACCTCCTTGTCAAGGCGCTCGGCCATCTGCGGGCATCGGGGTCAGGCGCCGTGCGCTTGATGATCGTGGGCGCCGGTGGAGAAGCGATGCAGCGCCTGGCCGCGTACCCGGTCCTGGACCTGGGCGAGATCAGGGACGATCTGCTTATGGTCGCTGCCTACTCGGCCGCCGACGTCTTTGTGCTCCCCACCCGCGCGGACAACTTGCCGCTGGTGTTGCTGGAGAGCCTGGCGTGCGGCACGCCGTGCGTGTCCTTCCGCGTGGGCGGAGTCCCGGACGCGGTGCGGCCGGGCCAGACGGGCTGGCTGGCCGAGCCGGACGACGCCCGCGATCTGGCCCGATGCCTGCATGAGGCCCTGGCCAGCGACGAGAAGCGCCGGGAGATGTCCGCTGCTTGCAGACGGGTCGCCGAGGAGGAGTACGACGTTCGCCTGATGGCCGAACGTTACGTCCGGCTCTACGAGGAGCTGATCGAAGAGCACAGGAGGACCTGACGTGCGCTGTCCGAGCCTGGATGAGCTCCCGAGACCCCCTCGCGGGAGGAGGGGGTGGCCGTGGACGGAAGAGAGCCTTCGCCTGCCCGATTCCCTCCCGGACGGCGCCGCCTGGCCGCGCATCAGCATCGTCACCCCGTCGTACAACCAGGGACGTTACATCGAGGAGACCATCCGCTCCGTCCTCCTCCAGGGATACCCGGACCTGGAGTACATCGTCGTTGACGGCGGCTCCACCGACGGCTCGGCCGAGGTCATACGCAGATACGGGCCGTGGCTGGCCTGGTGGGTCAGTGAGCCGGACAGCGGCCAGAGCGACGCGATCAACAAGGGCCTGGCGCGAGCCACGGGCGAGGTGCTCGCGTACCTGAACAGCGATGACGTCTACACTCCCGGCGCGCTCGGCGAGGTGGGGCGGGCGTTCGCCGGCCCCGCGGTCCACTGGGTCTCCGGCCGGTGTCTGTTCTTCGGACCGGGCGCCCGTGGCCGACGTGACTGGCCCAGAGAGCCCTGGCAGCACAGGTGGCGCTGGTTCGTCCGGAACTGCTTGTTTCAGCCTTCCACCTTCTGGCGCAGGGAGGTCGCGGAACGCATCGGCCCGTTCTCGACGGATTTCCACCTCCTCATGGACTATGAGTACTGGCTTCGGATGGTTGCCGACGGCTGCCGGGTCGAGTGGGTGGACTCCGTGCTGTCGCTTTACCGGCTGCACCCGGCCAGCAAGACTATGAGCTACGACGAGGACTTCCTGGCGGAGGCGGCCAGAGTTCGGGCGAGGCACCTGCGCGTGCTGTCGGCACGCGAGCGGCAAAGCGTCCGCCGTGCGCTGGCCCAGCAGCAGGGACGGAAACTGCGATGGCGCGCCTGGCAGGAAGCCCTCTCCGGCCGATGCATCGCGTCCTTGAAGCGCCTGGCCGCGGCCGTGCGGCTGGCGCCGGCCCTCGGACTCACGCCGCAGACAGCAGCGGTCCTCGTCGCCGCGCTCGCAGGGCTTCTGAGCCCGGGCGCGCTGCGGCGGTCCGGCCTTCTGGGCGAACGCCGCAGAGCGGAGCCCGCCTCTCTGACGGAGGAACGAGGGCGGTGAGCGGGCCACGGATGCTGATTGTCTGCCATTACTTCGAGCCCTCGTCGGAGACGGGAGCGCTGCGGTCGACCCGGCTGGCGCGCTTCCTGCTGGGCAAAGGGCTTCGTCCGACGGTCGTGACTGCCGCCCCGGAGTTCTACGGGGAACGTGTCCGCCCCGGCGATGGCGTTCGGCGCGACCTGGATGTGTTCGAGGTGCGGTGCGGGGCGCTGTTGCGGAGGGTCCCGGCGCACGGGCAAGCGGCAGCACTCTTGAGGAACGCGGCGCTGATGCATGCTTACGCCGTGGCCATCGAGCGGGCGGTGCGGACCTCCCCCGCGTTCGACCTGCTTTACCTCTGCGGGCATCCGTTCTGGTACTTCCCCCTGGCCGGGCACTTCCGGGCGCGGCATGGCCTACGATACGTCCTGGACTTCGCTGATCTGTTCTACATGGGCGGGACGAGGTACAGGCTGGGGCGGCGATCCGGGCTGCGCCAGACCTTCGATCGCGTGGCCGAGGCATGGGCGGTGCGAGGCGCGTCGCTCGTCATCCATACGACGGACGTGCAGACGCGCATGTACCGGAGGCGCTACAGACTGAAGCCGGCGCGGGACTTCGTGACGGTCCGATGGGGATACGACAGCGAGGCCCTGGCGTCGATCAGGCCGGTGCGTCGGATGGTTGACGACATCTTCCGCATCGCCATTTTCGGCAAGTTTGCCGCCTATTGTGCGGAGGACGCGCGGAAGCTCGCGCTCGCCGTGGGCAGGCTGCACGCGCAGCGACGCGTCCAAGTGGTGCATCTGGGGTTGCCCGAACCTCAGATGGAGGCGGCCCTCCGGAAGGAGGGCCTGCTTGCCTGCTTTCGGGCGGCAGGCATGAGGACCTACGCCGCCGGCATGCAGGAGCTGGCGTCGGCCGACTGCCTCGTGCTCAACGCGATCTCTGACGTATCGCTGCCCGTGAAGATCTACGACTACATCGCCTTGAACCGGCCCATCGTCGCATTCGTTGCGCCCGAGTCGGCGGCGGGCCGGCTTCTGGCGCGGTTCCCCGGCGCTTTCCTGGCGGCGACGGCCGAGCAGGCGCTCGACGCGTTCGTGACGATCGCCGACCGCGGCATTCGCGAGCTTCAGGCGGGGCTGGACACAACTGAGTTCAGCCAGCAGTACCAGTTCGAGAAACTCCTGCGGGCGCTGGGACCCCTTCTGGCAGACCGGAAGCCCGGGCATGACTGAGCCTGCGACAAGCGTGGTGCTGATCACAGTGGACAGCCTGCGGGCCGACGCCGTGGGCCTGTGCGGCGCAACAGCGGCTACCCCTGCGATCGACGCGCTCGGCCGGGAGGGCGTTGTCTTCGAACGGGCATTCGCCACCGGCCCGCATACGACTCAGTCGTTCCCCGGCATCCTCGGCTCCAACTACCCGACGACCGGCGGTTCCGTGCAGGACTTCGGCGCCCGTGTCTCCGTGGCCGAGTGCTTCCGCGCGGCCGGGTTTCGCACGGCGGCGTTCCACTCCAACCCGCTGCTTTCCCGCGCGCGCGGCTATGACAGGGGTTTCGAGACGTTCTGGGACTCGCTTCCAGGGCCTTCCGGCGCAGCGCGTCCGCCGCGCCTGGTGGATCGCTTTAGCGCGTTCGCGGCGCGCCGGCTGCCGCCCCTGTTCCGCCTGGCTCGTTGGAGCTACCGGGCGCTCGGCCGCCGCGTGCGGCGTGCGGAACCGCCGCACGAGCCCGCAGAGGGCATCAATGCACGCGCCGTCGAATGGCTCTCGCGGGCGAGGGAGCCCTTCTTCCTGTGGCTGCACTACATGGACCCGCACTGGCCGTACGCGACCCGGCTCGCGGACCTCGGCGAGGGCGAGAAGGCCGAGGCCCGGCGGCTATCGAACGGAGCGCTGCGGCGTCCCGACCGCTTGACCGAGGGCGACCTGGCCCGGCTTCGCGAGTTCTACCTGCGTGAAGTGCGCTGCGTGGACGATGCCCTGGGGCGGCTGTTCGCCTTTCTGAAATGTTGCGGCCTCTGGGGCAAGACGGCCATCGCGCTGACCGGCGACCACGGCGAGGCCTTCATGGAGCACGGCGTGTGCCTGCACGGCGACCTGCTGTACGACGAGTTGATCCGCGTGCCCCTCGTCGTGCGGGCGCCGGGGCGCGAGCATGCGGTCAGGCGCGGCGTGGCCTCGCTCGTGGACCTCGCCCCGACGCTGTGTCAACTGGCCGGCGTGGCGCCAAGCGCGACGTTCGAGGGGCGCCCCATGTTCGACGCCCCGCCGCGGGAGGCCGCGTTCGCCGAGACCGCGTACCGGGCGTTCGTGTCCGAGACGCCCAGACGCGTGGCCGTGCGGACCGCGGAATGGAAACTGATCCGCGACTCGGAGCGGCAGTCGGAGGAGCTGTACCACATGGCGTCCGATCCCTGCGAGGCGGAGCCGGTCAGCGACGGAGGACAGGTCTTGCCGCGCCTTCGGCAGTTGCTCGGGGAACATCTGGGCCGTCAGCGGCCGCAGTTCGAGCGCCGGGCCGCCGCCCGGCCCTTGTCTGAGGCCGAGCAGGAAGCGGTGAAGGCGCGGCTCAGGGCCCTCGGCTACCTGGACGGGCTGGAGGAGTAAGCTTCCGTCGCCCCGCGTCCCGAATGGAGGTGCGGGCCATCAGGATCTTCCTCAATGCCGTGCTTCTGGGCGAGCTGCCGAGCGGCGCGAACCGCCACATGGTCGGGATCTTCGAGCGGCTGCCGCGACACTTGCCGGAGGCGGAGCTCTACGTCGGGATCCAGCGTCGGTTGGCCGGGCGTTTCAGCTTCCCGGGGGTCACGACGGTGCCTCTGCGGACGTCCGGCAGCTACGGCACGCTCGGCACGCTCGCGCGGGCGCTCCTGCTCAGGAGGGAGGTGGCGCGCTGCTGCGACCGGCTGGGCATTGACCTGTGCCATCTGTTCGCCCTCCCCCCGTTCCGCGTGCCCGGCGCACGCATGTTGCTGACGATCCATGACAACCGGTACCTGGTCCTGCCCGGGCAGTATGGCCGGCTTCGCTACCTGGCCAACCGGCTTCTGGCGGGCCGCGTCGCCTCGATGGACGCGATCGTGACCGTGTCCGAATGCATGCGGGCCGAGATACGCCGGCTTTACGGCGTTGAGCAGGTCTACGTGGTGCCGAACGGCGTGGGCCCCTGCGGACGTTCCTGGCAGCCGGTGAAGGACCGGCCCTACTTCGCCACGGTGTCGCGGCGCGAGCCCAGGAAAGACCTGGGGACGCTTCTGCGCGCCGTCGAGGCGGCCGAGGGCAGGCTTCGGCTCGTCGTGATCGGGTGTGAGGGGCAGAGCACGGAGGATGTGCAGTTCGTGGGCCTCGTCGGCGACGACGAGAGGGAACGTCTCACGGCGGGCGCGACCGGGTTTGTCTTCCCGTCGCGCTACGAGGGGTTCGGCATTCCTCCGCTGGAGGCGCAGGCGATGGGCGTGCCCGTCATTTCAGCCCGCGCGTCGGCCCTCCCCGAAGTCCTGGGGGACGCGGCGCTCTACTTCCCGCCCGGGGATGGCGACGCCCTGTGCCGGAAGATGCTGGAGCTGGCCGAGGACGCCGCGCTCCAGCGGCGCCTGTCCGCACGGGGCCGAGCCAATGCCTCCCGTTACACCTGGGACGCGGCGGCTCGCGCCCTTGCCGACGTGTACCGCGAGGTGCACCTCAAATAGGCGGCGGCTGCGCCGCCGTCCGCGGCTTTCCCCCTGAGTTTCCCGGGCCCGCGTGGTAAGATGTGTCGCCCGATCCCGGGGAGGTGAGGCATGAAGGTTCTCGTGACCGGCGGCGCCGGATACGTTGGCAGCCACACCGTGATGGAGCTGCGGCGGCTCGGCCATGAGCCCGTCGTCTTCGACAACCTGTCCGAAGGGCACGCCCGATCCGTCGGCGGCTGTGCGCTGATCCGCGGCGATCTGGGCGACGAGGCCCGGACGGAAGCGGCGCTCGCCGAGTCGGGGGCCGAGGCCGTGATGCACTTCGCCGCCAGCGCCTACGTGGGGGAATCCGTCCAGGACCCCCAGAAGTACTACTTCAACAACCTGGTCAACACGCTGAAGCTGCTGCGCGCGATGCGGCGGGCGGGCGTGAACCGGTTCGTCTTCTCCAGCTCGTGCACGATCTACGGCGTGCCGCAGCGCGTGCCCATCCGCGAGGACGCGCGCATCCAGCCCATCAACCCCTACGGCCGGACGAAGGCGGCCGTGGAGGGCGCGCTGGCGGACTACGCGGCGGCCTACGGGCTGAAGCACGCGTCGCTGCGCTACTTCAACGCCGCCGGCGCCGCGCCCGACGGCAGCATCGGCGAGGACCACGATCCCGAGACGCACCTGATACCGCTCGTCATCCACGCGGCGCTTGGCAAGCGCGACGCCATCTCCATCTTCGGCACGGACTACCCCACGCCGGACGGAACCTGCGTGCGCGACTACGTCCACGTGCTCGACCTGGCGTCCGCGCACGTCATGGCGATGGAGGCGCTGGACGAACGTGGAGCGATGGCGTTCAACCTGAGCACCGGGCGCGGCCACTCCGTGCGCGAGGTCATCGAAGTGGTCAAGGCCGTGAGCGGCAGGGACTTCGGCGTCGTAGAGGCCGACCGGAGGCCCGGCGACCCGCCGCAGCTGGTGGGCTCACCGGAGAAGATCGCACGGGAGCTCGGCTGGGAACCGCGCTGGCCGGAGATCGAACGCATAGTGCGGACGGCCTGGCAGTGGCACAGCGCGCACCCAGTCGGGTTTGGGGACAGATAAACGCAGCCGGGCCGGTCAATGACCGGTCTGAAGCTCAACGATCATGTCGTCCGGTCCGATAACGACGAGCAGGTCCCCTTCTTCGATCATGTCGTCGGCGTGGGGCAGGTCGTTGACGCGCACTTCCACCTTTTCCGGTCCTTCCGGGCCGGTGGTCACCTGACGCGATTTGATGGCGACGACGTTGACGCCGTAGCGGTTCCTGAAGTCCAGTTGACGGAGGGTTTTGCCGACGAACTCGGCCCTGGCTTTGACTTCGGCCAGGGAGTGGCTAGTCGTGATGGGGGCCAGCATTTGAGTGCCGGGCAGGGCTATCTGCTGGGCGACCTGGCGGGCCATCTCCTTCTCAAGGCTGATAATCCTGCTGACGCCCATGGCCTCCAGTATCTGTGCCTGGTTCTGGTCGATGGCCCTGACCCATATCTCCCTGACGCTGAGGCGTTGCAGGACGGCGGTCACCAGCAGGCCGGCTTCGATGTCCCTTCCGATGCACACGACGGCGACGTCGATCGAGCCCAGGTCGAGCTTCGTCATCGCGAACTCGTTTGTGGCGTCCAGACAGACAGCTCGGGCAACGCGCTGATCCACTTCCTCGACGAGTTCGGCGCGTGAGTCGACGGCAAGTACGCTGATGCCCAGTTCCGCCAGGCGAACGGCGAGCCCGAAGCCGAACCTGCCCAATCCGAAGATCGCTATCCTCAGTCCGGGCTTTCTGGCCTCTTCAAGTTTCATGTCTTGCCTCTTTATTCCGTATGTGGGGTGAGTGCGCCGCCGAGTCAGACCTTCCTGAGGCTCTCCAGGTAGCGCCCGTGCAGGGAGTTGCGGGATCGCCGCAGGAAGCGAACCAGGTAGATGGCCTCGGCAGTGGAATCGGGGTCGTTCTCGATCCGGTCGTAGATGACGGCCCGGTTTAGCTCCTTGGTACGGTAGATCGCCTTGTACGCCTCCCAGAGGTCCTCTATGACGTGCGGTTCGTAGCCCGCTCTCTGCAGGCCGATCTCGTTGACTCCGCGCACCCTGGAGGGGTTGCCCTCCACCTTCATGAAGGGCGGCACGTCATGGATGATGCGGCTCAGCCCGCCGATGTAGGCATGCCGGCCGATCGTGGCGAACGGATTGACTGCGGCCGCGCCGGTCAGCTGTGCGCCCGACTCCACGTGGCAATGGCCGCCCAGCAGGACGGAGTTGACCAGGATGACGTCGTCCTCCAGCACGCAGTCGTGCCCCACGTGGGAGCAGATCATCAGGTAGTTGCGGTTGCCGATGCGCGTGGCCGCGTTGCCGGTGACGGTGCCGATATTGACCGTGACGAACTCGCGGAACACGTTGTCGTCGCCGATGATGAGTTCCGTCTTCTGGCCGTGGTATTTGAGGTCCTGCGGCGGCGTGCCGAGCATGACGTAAGGCGAGAGGATGTTGTTCCTGCCGATCGTGACACAGCCCTCGATGTGGCAGCCGTGTCCGATCACGCAGTCGTCGCCGATCGCCGCCTCAGGTCCGACGTAGGCCTGTGGGCCGATCTGGACGTTGCTGCCGATCTGCGCCCCGCTCTCGACTGTCGCCGTGGGATGGATCTTCATGTCCTCTGCGCCTGCAAGACACCTCTTCGGTCCAAAGACGCCGGCGATGCGGCCGTCAGATCGCGTCGGCCTCGACGAGCATGAACCGCATTTCGGCCTCGCACGAGATCTCTCCGTTCACGGTGGCTTCCGCTTTGACCATGACGGCACGCGAGCGCACGCGCACGGCCTCCACGGTGAGCATCAGTTGGTCTCCCGGCACGACGGGCCGGCGCAGCTTCACGCCGTCCATGCTCACCAGCAGCGCCACCTTGCCCGTGTGCTCGAGCTTGCGCAGGAACAGCATTCCGGCCGTCTGCGCCAGCGCTTCGAGCTGCAACACGCCCGGGAATATCGGGTAGTCCGGGAAGTGACCCTGGAAGACGGGCTCGTTCACGGACACGTTCTTCAGGCCGACTATCTTGTTTTCTTCCACGCGCACTATGCGGTCGACCATGAGGAAGGGGTAGCGGTGGGGCAGGACGCGGCGGATCTCCCGCACGCCCAGGTACTCTTCGATGCCCGCTTCCTCCTCCAACAGGCCGCGCAGCCGGCGGGCAAAGGCGGCGTTGAGCCTGTGGCCGCTTCTGACGGCTACGATTCTCGCGTGAACGTCCACGTTCGTCAGAGCCATGTCGCCCAGCAGGTCCAGGATCTTGTGCCGGACGGCCTCGTCGGGGAAGCGCAGCTCGGCGGGGCTCAGGCTGCGCGGCTTCTTGCTCACTCCGTCCCGGCAGATGATGAAGGCGTTCTCGTCGTTCACGCCCCCGCCGAGGGACTGCCGCTCGAACGCCCTTCGGTCCTCTTCGAGCGCGAAGGTCCGCGCCGGGGCGAGCTGCTCCAGGAAGTTGTCCCGCGTCAGCTCGAAGGTGAACGCCTCGGTCGGGCCGTAGCCCTCGTCGAAGTCGAGCACGTAACTGACGGTCAGCCCGTCCTCTTCCGGCATGGCGACGATGGTTGCGCCGTTCTGGGTTTCGGTGACGGTTTGCTCCAGCTTGAGCACGGCGCGTTCCGCGTTCTGGTCGACGATTCCCTTCTGGATCAGGCAGCGTGCGTATTCGGCCGCGCTGCCGTCCAGCGCCGGCATCTCGTCGCTGTCCAGCTCGATGATCAGATTGTCCACCTGGAGCCCCGTGCAGGCGCTCATCAGGTGTTCGATGGCCCTCACCTCGACGTCGTTCCAGCGCAGCGCCGTGCACCGGAAGTCCTCCTGCTGGGCTTCCGTGGTTCCGGGCACGACGGGGTGGTCCGGCAGGTCCGTCCGCACGAACAGGAAGCCGGTGGACGGCTCGGCCGGCAAGAGGCGCACGCGGACCGGACGGCCCGAGAACAGGGCCGCCCCTGAAAGCTCGACTGCGTCCCTGATGGTCCTCTGAGCGCGGGCCACCCTACTTCACCTCGATGGGACCCGAATAGGCGGCGTTGATTCTCTCGATCACGGCGTCGCTGATGTCGAGCGACGGATCGGCGTAGAGCACCTCGGCCGTGGCGAGGGTCAGGCTCTGCTCCACGGTCTGCGGGCCCGTGAACTCGAGCTTCTGCCTCTTGAGGACCAGGTCCAGGTTGTTCTCCTGGGCGTAGGAGCTCACGGCGGCGCTGACCTTGCCGAAGATGCTGCGGATGGTCTCGTTGTGATGGTCGGCGATCTGCTTCTCGTATTCCATGCGCTGCTGTTGGAGTTCGGTGAGCGCCTGCTCCGTCTCCGCGCCTTTGGCCCGCTGCTCGTCGCCGCCGGGGGGCAGGTTGTCGTACGCGTTGCGCAGCACCTGCACGCGCTGACTCAGCTTGCTGAGGGAGCGCTTCATCGTGTCCATCATGCGCACGCGCTCCTCCGTGGCGTCGCGCCACTCGCCGCTGCTCTGAAGCACCCGGTCCATGTCGACTACGCCCACGCGCAGCCCGTGAGCCTCAGGCGGCGGGGCCTCGCCCGGCCCTGCGCCGTGTGCGATGCGGCCCGGCGCGAGCGCCGCCGCAGCGCCCGCAAGAAACGCAAGGGACAGGGCGATGGAAAGCCGTACGCGGGTCGTTTTGCTCATGGTCGTGCCCTTCTGCTCGTCGGGATGGCCCATTCAGTCTAAACGAAGGCGCCCTCCGTCACAACGGCTAAGAGCCCCTAACAAGACCCCCTGCTGGCTTCGGCCGGCTGCAGCGCCGCCCTGCGGTGTCGGGCTGCATCGGCGATGCTGTGCCTCTGCATCGCCTGCTTCGCCCTCCTTGCATGACGGCGCTTCGCTCGGCCTCGGGCCGACGCGTGGGGTCCTGTTAGAGGCTCTAAAACTGCCGCTGCGCGCCGAGGGAGAAGTGGAAGTAGCGGGTCTCGTCCTCGGGCTCCTTCATGACCGGGAAGGCGAGGTCTATCTCGATTCCGGCGCCCCCCAGGAAGGGAACTCTCCAGCGTATGCCCGTCCCCAGCGACAGGCGGAGCTCGTCCCAGCCGCTCAGGACTTCCGAGACGTCTTCCTTCACGTATCCTGTGTCGGCGAAGAACAGCATGTGGAGCTGATCCTCTTCCGAGAGCGGGAAGCTGTACTCCACCGAGCCGGCCAGCATGGACTCCCCGCCGATCTGATCCTTCGTCACCGGGTCGACGGGGGAGACGCCTTCGAAGTCGAACCCCCGGATCGAGTTGAATCCCCCGGCGTAGTAACGTTCGAAGACCGGCACCCTGTCTCCGCTGTAGGCGTCCACCAGCCCCATCCTGCCGCTCACGCCGATGACGTGCTTGTTGTGGCCGTGGTCTTCGTGCACGGTCCAGTACTTCCTGGCCTGGAGGTCGAGCCTGAGCGTCTCCACGTCGGCGGCAGCCGCTTCCAGTTCGGCGTTGGCGTAATGGCCTTGGGTCGGCGCGAAGCGGTTGTCCCGTCGGTCTACGGTCAACCCGAAGGTCACGTAGGGCTTCGAGTGGGTCCCCTCGTCCTTCATGATCTCTGCGGATGCATCCGCGTCCACGTTGTCCACGTCGATGCTCTCGTAGCCCACGGCGATGCTCCGGCGGACGAACTTGGACAGCTGCTGCCCTCCGGTCAGCCTGAGGCCCGTGCGCCCCTCGTCGTACTTGTCGTGCGAGGTCGTCTTGGCGTACAGGCCCGTCCCGAAGCTGTAGTCGCTGTCCCAGACGGACGGGTTCAGGAAGTCGATGGCGTAGTAGGAACGTCGCGTGCCGGCCCGGAGCACGAAGGAGAGCTTGTGTCCGCCGCCGCGGAAGGCGTTTCCGCGCCAGAGGTCGTTCCAACTGGAGGGCCAGTTCGACAGGTCGAAGTTCTCCTCGGTCAGCGAGAGCTCCCCCATCAGGCCGGATTCGCTGCCGACGGCGCCGCCGATCATGAACCATCCCGTCGAGCCCTCCTTGACCTCGACGATGGCGTCGCGGAGGGTCCCCTCGTCCGGCTCCAGGGAGATCTGGACCGGCTCCGGGGTCGCCCGGTCGAAGTAGCCCGTGTTGGTCAGCACCTGCTGGCTCTCCTTGAACTTCGTGGTGCTGGCCCGCTCGCCGGGGTAGAACGTCAGGTTCCGCCGCACGACGTGCTCCTTCGTCTTCTCCAATCCCCTTATCTCGATGCGCCGGATGAAGACCGGCTCTCCCTCTGCAATCGTGAACCTGACCGCCACCTCCGTCCCGGCCTTGGGATAGATCCATTCGGCGCGCAGGTTGCCCTTGCGCGTCGTCACGTCCATGTAGCCCTGGGAGGCGTAGAGCTCCGAGATGCGGGCCGCGGCCTCGTCGAGCTTGTCCGGCTGGCAGGGGTCCCCCACTCTGAAGGGCAGCGCGTCCATCAGCTCGGAGTCCCGGAAGAGGTTGTTCCCTTCGAACGAGATCCCGCTCACATGGTAAAGGGGGCCCTCGTAAACGACGACGCGCAGCTTGATGCGGCTCATGTCGTCGCTGTAGACGACGTAACCTCCGGCCCGCGCGTCCAGGTAGCCCCTGGACCGGTACAGGCCCTCGACCTTCTTCGGGTCGTCGCGGAAGGTCTCCTCCTTGAACCACGCGGGCCAGATGAAGGCCGGCCACCCGCGCGTCCTGCTCTCCATCTCGTCGAGCAGCTCGTCGCTGTCGACGTGCACGTTGCCCTCGAACTCGATCTCGTCCACCCAGGTGCGCGGCCCTTCGCTGATGGCGAAGAGCAATTCCTGCTGCTCGGGGCCGACGCCGTGGAGCAGGGCGTGGGCGGCTGCCAGCGAGTAGCCCTTCTCCCGATAGGCGGACTCTATCTGCTGCGCCAGCGAGTCGGCTTCGTAGGGCGTGACCAGATCGCCCGGGTGCACGCCCGTCAGCTTCGTCAGACGCTTGGAGGAGAAGTGGTCGTTGCCGTGGAACGCGACACCCGTTACGCGCGTTCCTTCGGGCTGATTGAGCGGCGTGACCTCCGGAGCGGCCGGATCGCCTGCCGCTGCGCAGGGCGGTCCGAACCAGAGCCAGGCGGCTGCCGCGACGCAGCTCAGTGCCAGGAGGGCTCTGCGTGGGCTGGTCGCGCGCGCTCTTTCCATCGGGTCTCCGCTCAGTAGGCCGGCGCACCGGTTGTGGCGGCGGCTCGTGACTCGAAGCGAAGGTAGCGCTTCTGGAACACCAGGGGGACCAGGCCGGTCGGGCCGCTCCGCTGCTTGGCTACGATCAGGTCGGCTTCGCTGCCGGCCGTCTCGTCGGTCTCGTCGGAGACTTCGGGCGATCTGTGCAGCAGCAGAACGACGTCCGCATCCTGCTCGATGGCGCCGCTCTCACGCAGGTCGCTCAAGCGGGGGCGGCGCTGCTCCTGCTCGACCCGGCGGCTCAACTGGGCTACGGCCACCAGGGGGATGCGGAGCTCGCGCGCCAGCGCCTTCAGGCCCTGGCTGATCTCGCTCACCTCCGAGGCCCTGTTCTCGTGCGCTTTGTTGGCCGTCATCAGTTGCAGGTAGTCCACCACGATGAGCTGCACCTGATGGTGGCGGACCAGGCGCCGGGCTCGCGCGCGCAGATCGAGTATGCGCAGCGTGGGACTGTCGTCGATGTAAAAGGGCAAACCGACCAGATCGTCCAGCGAGGACTCCAGGAGCCCCCACTCCTCGGCGCGCAGGGAACCCCGGCGGAAGTCGTGCGTGTCCAGCCTGTTGTGGATGCACAGGAAGTTGCTGGCGATCTGCTCGGCCGACATCTCCAGAGTGTACAGGGCGGCAGGGCGCCGCTGCACGACGCAGACGTTATGCAGGATGTTGAGGGCCAGGCTGGTCTTGCCGATGCTCGGACGCGCGGCCACAACGATGAACTCGCCGGGCTGCAAGCCCCCGGTGATGTCGTCCAGGTCATAAAAGCCCGTGGCCAGGCCGGTCAACTGGCCGGGGTGCTGATGCAGCTCTTCCAGCCGGGCCACGATGATCTGGAGCACCTCGTTCAGCTCTTTGACCTGCTCGGAGTCCTTCTGCCGCCTGACCGCCAGGATGTCGGCCTCCGCCTGGTCCAGCAGCGCGTCCACTTCGTGGGAGTTCTGGTAGGCGTCCTGCTGGACGCGGCCGGCAGTCTGGATCAACTGCCGGCGCACCGCGTGCTCGCGCACTATCTCCACGTAGTACTCGACGTTGGCGCTGGTGGGGACGGCTTCCATCAGCTCCAGCAGGTAGCTTTCGCCGCCGGCCTTCTCCAGGGCGTCCTGCTTGGAAAGCTCGTCGCGCAGCAGGATCAGGTCCACTGCGTTGTGGGCGTCGGAGAGCTGTAGAACCGCCCGGAAGATGTCCTGATGGGCCAGCTTGTAGAAGCTCGACTCGGAGAGCCTTTCCCTGGCGATGTGGATGGCGTCCGGCGAGAGCAGCATCGAGCCGAGCACGCCGGTCTCGGCTCTCAGGTCATGCGGCGGGGTCCGTGGCCCGGCATCGGAATCAGGCATCTTGCACACCCGACAGGATCATCCAACGCAACCAGCCCGCAGGGGACCGCCTCGGGGCGATGTGGCCGAGCCCACTCCGCCGCAGTACGCATGGCTACGAAGGCCGGAGCCTAATCCTCCTCCTGTTCGGCGGCGATGCGCACCAGTATCTTGGCCCGCACGTCCGGATGGAGCATGACTTCGACTTCGTAGTCGCCCACTTCCTCCAATGACCGGTCCAGGTTGACGTTGCTGGCGCGGACCCCCTCGAAGCCGCTTGCGGCCAGCTCATCGGCGATCTGCTGAGACCCGACCGAGCCGAACAGGTGCCCCTTCTCGGTGGCCCGCATGGGTATGTAGCACAGGAAGCCTTCCAACATCTCGGCCTGGCGGCCCACTCGCTCCAGCTCTTCTCGTTCGCGCTGGCGCCTTTCGTTGTGGGCGACGTCGATCTGCCTCAGGTTCTCCGGGGTCACCGGTGCGGCTATCTTCTTGGGCAGCAGGTAGTTGCGTGCATAGCCGTCGGCCACGTGAACCACCTGGCCCATGCGGCCGAGCTTCTCAACGTCCTGGCGCAGCAGTACTTCCATGGGGGGCCTCTCGTTGCGACTGGAACCTTCGAGCCCGTGCAGGGGCTCTCAGAACGGGATTTCGTCGTCCTCTACGTCAACGTGCTCGTCGGGGAAGTCCTCCGGCTCCTTCGTTGCCTTTGCGGGCCGGGGTTCGGTCCGGCCGGGCCGGGCGCGCCCTCCCTCGGGCGCTGGACCTGCGGCGGGACCGATGAACTCGAAGTTCTCGGCCACGACGCACAGCTTGCTTCGGCGCCCGTCCGGCGTCTCCCAGGTGTCGTACCTCAGCCGCCCCTCGACGAAGATCGCCTGGCCCTTCGTGAAGTACTCGCTGATGACGACGCCCCGGCGGCCCCACATCGTCACGTCGACGAAGCAGGCCTCTTGCTTCTGCTCCCCGTCGCGGCCGGCGAAGGTCCTGTTGACGGCCAGTCCGAACTCGCAGACGGGCGTTCCGCTGGGAGTGTAGCGGAGTTCCGGGTCACGGGTCAAGTTGCCCATCAGGAGCACTTTGTTGAGGTTCGCCATCCCGCCATCTCCCTTCTGGCGCCGCCTGATCCGACTTACACGTCCCCTTTCACTTCCGCCGGTTCGGCTTCCGACTCCTCGTCTTGCGGCTCTTGCGACGCCTCTTCCCGCTTTTCTTCCGGCTGCTCGACTGGGGCGGGTCCGGGCTCTCGCGCCAGGAGCTGCCCGTCAGGGCTGTAGAGCTCTCCCTTCGGGGGGGTCTGCGTCTCCGCCCGGAGGATGAGGGCCCTCAGCACTTCTTCCGACAGCTCTATCATGTGGCGCAGCTCCTCGATGGCCGAGCCGTCCAGCCGGAAGTAGGCCAGCACGTATATGCCTCGCTTGACGTGCTTGATGGGGTACGCCAGCCTGCGTTCGTCCCACTTCTCCATCCGTTCGATCTCCGCGCCGTGCCGCGTCAGCAGGCCGGCGATGTGGCGGATCGTGTCGGCGAACTTCGAGCCGCCCTTGGCGGAGTCGACCACGAACATCGCTTCGTAAAGATTGGTGGACAAGGCAACTCCTCCGTTGCGTCCCCACAAAAGCCCGCAGGGATCGAACCGTCTCCCCGCGTGAGGGCCGCGGCTCTAAGGCTGTTCCTCGCTCTGCGCTCTTCTGTTGAAACGGTTCATGGCCGCCTGGAGGCCTTCGCGGACCCAGCACCACGCGGCCTCGGCCGCCTGGTGGCTCATCTCTTCGGCCGCCGCCAGCTCCCCGGGCTCGAACGGACTCAGCACGAAGTCGATCGCATCCACCTCGGCCGGGCACGGGCCGACGCCCATCCGGAGCCTGGGGAACTCGTCCGTGCCGAGCGCCTCAATGACGGAGGCCAGGCCCTTGTGGCCGCCGCTGGAGCCGCCCGCGCGGACCCGGATCGTCCCCAGGGGCAGGTTCAGGTCGTCCAGCAGGACCAGCAGATCCTCCAGGGCGACGCCCGCCTCGGCGAGAAGCCGGGCCACCGGCGGCCCGGACCGGTTCATGTGCCCGAGGGGCTTGAAAAGCCACACGTCGTCCGAGCGCAGCACCAGCCCGCCGCAACGCTCTTCTTCTGCCCCGCCGCACCGGGCGGCCAGGGCGTCGAGCGTCATCCAGCCCGAGTTATGCCGGGTGTTCGCATACGAGCGGCCCGGGTTGCCCAAGCCGGCGATGATTCTAACGGATTCCAACTGTGTTCGTAAGGACGGGCCTCTGCTGCGCGCTTGCCGGCCCCGCAGGCGGCCTGTGCCGCCGCGGCGTCACTCTTTCGCCCGGGACGAAGTTCCGGGGCCCTCTTCCTCCTCGGGGGCCTCGGCGGCCGGCCCTCGGCCGATGACCTCAGGCTCCGCCATGAGCTCTTCCGGCACTGCTTCGGCTGCCTCTGCCTCGGCTGCAGCCGGCGGCAAGACCACGACCACCACCGTGTCGGGGTCCTCGACGGGCTTGACGCCTTCGGGGAACTGGATGTCGGCGATCCGCAGGTCGTCGCCGATGGCCAGACCTCCCACCTCGATGCGGAACCTCTCCGGTATGGCCGTGGGGAGGCACTCGACCTCTAGGTCGTGCCGCCGCAGGTCCAGCATGCCGCCTTCAGCCACGCCCGCCGCCTCCCCGTGCGGCTCCACGCGCACCGAGACGACGATGGTCTCCGTGAGGGAGATGCGCACCAGATCCACGTGTACTATCTCGTCTCCGAGAGCGTCGTACTGCACCTCTTTGAGCTGGGCGCTTTCCAGGTTGCCGTCCCATCGGACCTGGACGATGAAGGCGCGGTCCTCCAGCAGCCTGTACACGTTGCCCCGGCGCAGGCTCAACATCACGTTGGGCTCGCCGCGTCCGTAGATCACGGCCGGCACCAGGCCTTGGTGGCGCAACCGGTTGCAGGCGCGGGTGCCGCGTTCCTGGCGCGGCCGGGCCTCTATCTCTGTAATCTCCATGGCTCTTGCTCACCGAGAAGCCGGTTCTGCCGAACGAGCGTACAAAGCCCGCTCGGGCTCTTGCGGCGCGCCCCCGTGCCCCCGAATGCGAAAGCGTCTGTCCCTGGAATCTCGCGATGCGGATGGATAGCACGGGCAGGGCACGCCCACTCCGGCAGCGAAGCTCGCCGTACGTAGGGTCCCTTTATATCACAGGTGAGCCGATTCTGTCAATTGCCGGGCCTGGCTCTGGCGGATGCGGACTGGACCGTGACGGCCCAGTTTCTCAAGCGGCTAAGCGCTCGGGAACTGGCGATCACCTCGCCAGCCGGGCCTCCGCCCAGTCGGCGAAGTTGCCGCTCGCCTCGACGGAGCTGCCGAAGTCGGCGACCAGTGTGAGCCGGCTCGCGCCTGCGATGTCAAGGACAAGAGGATGGGCCGGATCGCCGCCGCCGAGGGGCTCGCTCTGGAACAGGGGCCGTCCGTCGGCCAGCACGCGGAAGACGACTCGCCCCAGCGGCCCGGCCGCGTCGTCAACACCGATTGTGGCGTAGAAGCGCGAGTAGCGGCCGTCCGTCGCGAACGTCATCTCCGTGCGCGCGTGCATGCCGAGGCCCTTGGCGTAGGTCTTGCCGTCAAGCGCCAGCGGTCCGCCGGCGACGCTCCCGTCGAGGCGGGGCTGCCAGACGACGTCCAGGAGCGGCTGGAGGTCGACGTTCTCCGGCTCGAGGTCGCTCAGATACACGCAGCCATCGGAGGCCACCTGGATCCGCTGGAGCTGGTCCGCCTGGATGGTGTAGCGGGCCTGGCCGTGTTGCGCTTTCAGGGTCCCGTCTGCGAGTTCGAGCGAGTCGGCCCGCATGCGCGTCCCGTCGGCCAGCTCGATGACGTGGGCGCGCTGCGTCCGTCCCGCCCGGGGGGCGGGGGCGAAGACGATCCACCGCACTGCCGGCAGCGGAATTGTGCGCTCGACTTCGCCGGCGGCCACCCGCAGGCCGTCCGCCGAGATCCCTTCCACGGCGCACGAGACCGTGCCGCTGCGCGCGTCGCCCGCCACGCTCACCCAGTCGAAGCCGACGGGGGGTTCCTCCCTCAGGCGCGCGAACTGCTCCTGCTCCTCTGCCGAGGCATTGCGAAGGAACTCCCTGGCGGCGAGGGCCCGCAAGGAGGCCAGCGGCACGTCCTGCCCCTCCCAGCCGTAGCCGGCCACTTGCACCGTGGCCGCCGCCTCTCCCGCGCGAATCGCCCGAGCGGAGAACCTGCCTCCCTCCTCGAGCCAGATCGTGAACGGCGGAGGGACCGCCGGCGGCGGCTGCGGGGGGAACAGCAGCTCGCGGAATCCGTCCAGGGGAAGCTCGCTGGCCTCTCCGTCGTGCGCAAGGGTCAGCTTCCCGTCCCGCACCGAGACTATCCTGCCGGACACATCGCCTTCGCCCACCCGAAGGCACCGCACCGGCAGCCCCCCGGCCGGCAGGCCGGTTGCCGCCGCGAGGAAGGCCAGCAGCGGTGCCATGCAGCGCTTCATGCCGTTCCCTCCGCCATGTCCACCCCCGATTATATGGGCGCGGCGGCCGCTATGGAAGCGGTCGCCGGCGCCGGAGCCGGGCGCCGCTCCCAGTTGACGCTCCGGAGGGCCGGCTATAGAATCGGCGCAGGCGTATCCGGCGCTTGACTCTTTGGGGAGGAGGAGGAGAGGTGGACGTATTCGAGGCGATCAAGTCAAGGCGAAGCATCAGGCTCTATGCGGACAAGGACGTCGAGGAGAAGGTGCTCAGGCAGGTCCTGGAGGCCGGGCGTCTGGCGCCGTCGGCCCGCAACATGCAGGAGTGGAAGTTCGTCGTCGTGAGGGACGCTGCGCTGCGCCAGCAGCTCGTGAAGGCGGCCAGCGGCCAGGGCTTCGTCGGCCAGGCCCCCGTGGTGATCGTGGCCTGCGCCGTCCAGCACGACCACATCATGTCCTGCGGCCACCCCAGCCACCTGATCGACGTGGCCATCGCCATCGACCACATGACGCTGGCCGCGCGCGAGCTGGGACTGGGCACCTGCTGGGTCGGTGCGTTCAACCAGCAGAAGGTCAGGGACGTCCTGGGCATCCCGGGTTCCGTCGAGGTCATCGAGCTGCTGCCGCTCGGCTATCCCACGCAGTGGCCCGGCGGCGGGTCGCGCAAGCCGTTCGAGCAGGCCGTCTGTTTCGACCGCTGGGAGGACTGAGCGGGATGGGGCCGGTGCCGCGGCCGCCCGTCATCGGGCGGACGGCCGTCCGCCGGCCCCGCGCATTCTGAAGCCGGGAGGGCAAAGAGGATGCGAGCGGGGACGCTGCGCGCGTTCTCGGTGCTTCTTGTGGCAGCGCTGCTGGCGGGCCGCTGGGGGGCGGCGGGCACCCCGGCGCTGGAGCCGTGGTCCTGGCAGGAGGCCCACGCCCGGGTCACGCCGGAAGGCGACCTGGAATGGGCGCCCCAGCCCTTCGCGTTCAAAGCGGGGGATTCGGTCCGCTACATCGACTTCGAAGGCGGGGACGACGCGAACCCCGGCACGAGGCAAGCGCCGTGGAAGCACCATCCGTGGGATCCAGCGGCCACCGGCAGGGCAGCGGCCTGCGGCGGAATCCAGACCTACGTGTTCAAGAGGGGCGTCGCCTATCACGGCACGCTCGCCGCGGACGACTCGGGCGAGCCCGGCAACCCCATTCGGCTGACGTCCGACCCGACCTGGGGCGAAGGCGAAGCGGCCATACATGGTTCGCTGAAGATCGAGGGCGGCTGGCGGCGGTGCGGCCCCGGCGACGCGCCTGCGGACATGCCCGAGCCGGAGAAGGTCTGGCACGCGGACATCGGTACGGAGTTCGTCCCGCGCGCCCTCTGGATGGTGGACGGCGGCCGGATCGCCCGCATCCCCATCGCGCGCGACCCCAATTGGGAGGTCACCAATCCCGACGACGTCAAGAGCGAGTGGCACGAATGGCAGAACGTCGAGAAGGAGACGATCGAGGTCGAGGGCAGGGAGCAGGTCAAGGCGTTCGGCATTGACGTGGAGCACTTGACTGCTCGGGATCCCGGCGCCTACGTGGGCGGCACCGTCTGGACCGAGTACTCGGGCGTGATGGGCACGCCCTATGCGAACCCGATCGAGGCCTACGATCCGCAGCGCCATGCGATTCGCTTTGGCGGGCCGTGGGGCGACGCCTCAAGCTACGCTCCCATCGTTCATTGCCGCTACTTCATTGAGAATCTGCCCCTGCTGCTCGACGCGCCGGGGGAGTACTACTACGCAGCCGGGGGGCCCCACGCGGGCCGGCTCTACGTGCGCCTGCCGGAGGACCGCGACCCCAATGCCGTCGCCCTGGAAGCGGCGCGGGACCTGACCCTGGTGGACATCCGCGGCCGCAGCCACATCCACGTGACGGGCCTGACCTTCCGCTTCCAGAACGTGGTCCACTGGTATGACCGATGGTGGCCGATCCCCGACGTTGACCCCGCCTGCGTGAGGGTGCTGGGCTCCTGCGAGGACATCCGCGTCTCGAACTGCCGATTCGAGCACGTGGTCATGGCCGTTCGCGCCGTGGCCGACGGCCTGATGGACGGCATCGCCATCACGGACAACGAGATCCTGCACACGGACTACGGCGCGATCGACCTGGCGCATGGCGGGGGCCGGGAGGAGTCCGGGGGCGAGCTGCGCCGCGTCGAGGTGCTGCGCAACCGCTTGTACGACATCGGCCTGCGCCCCATGAGGGCCCATCATGGGCACGCCCTCGTGGTGAGCTTCGCGACGCTGCCCGAGATCGCCGGCAACGTGCTGGACCGCTGCTACGGAGCGGGCCTGTTCATCTTCGGCGGCAAGGGAGGCGGCGAGCTCTTCGAGCAGCCCCTGTCGCGCGTGCTCATCCATCACAACAAGGTGACCGACCCCCTGCTGAACACCAACGACTGGGGCGGCGTCGAGTTCTGGCAGGGCGGCCCGGCCTACATCTACAACAACGTCTCCGGCAACCCCGGCGGCTACTGGCACTGGAAGCATGTGTTCGGGGGCAGCGATCCTGAGAAGCGGGACCACGCGACGGCCCGCTTCGGACACGCCTACTACCTGGACGGCGGCTTCAAGGCGTACGTGTTCAACAACATCGCCTGGGGCAAGAGCAACGATCTGACCAGCCCGCTGTGCAACGCCTGTGCGCTTCAGGAAGTGATCGGGTTCCTGAATTCGGCCTTCAACAACACCTTCTACAAGTTCGGCGCGGGCGGCCGGCGCCATTCGCCCGAGGCGGGACGCAACTGCTACCTGGGCAACCTGTGGATGGACATCAGCGACATCTGCTTCCGGCACGCGGACATCGACAGGCCCGAGGACGCCAACCTGGCCCGGGAGGGCGGGCAGTCCTACGCCGTCGACACCCTTGCGTACGCGGACAACGTGTTCCACGGCGCGCCGCGCCACTTCGGCTGTTTCGACGTGACGGCCTTCCACAAGACGCTGGGCGAGTTCAGAGACGCGCTGGCGGCGTTCCAGCCGCTCGCCTCTCAGACCGGCTGGCAAGCGGAGCAGCCGCCCGTGCGGGACGCCGAGGCGCACGACTTCCGCCCCACGCCCGGCTCGGCCGTCATCGACCGCGGCGTGGAGTTCTTCGTGCCGTGGGGCCTCTACGGCGTCGTGGGCGAATGGCACTTCTACAAGCACCCGGCCGACCCGTCGCAGATCCTCGGCGAGCACTGGTACATGACCGACGAGTACGTCGACCGCGGCATGTACCGGTTCATCCCGCGGCACGACCTCACCGCGCACAACGTGGGCGCGGACGACTTCGTGGCCGGACCGCTCGAGGACTGGACGCAGGGCGCCCTTGCCCTCAACGGCCGCGACCAGTACTGCGTGCTGCCCGACGCCGATCTGAAGAGCGACTACGAGTGGGGCCGCCGCAACCGCGTGAGCACCTATCCCGGCGGCAGGCGCAAGACGCCCGACATGGGGACGAACAACTTCTTGATAGAGGTCGTCCTCAGGACGGAGCCCGGACGCGCGGGCGGCGTGATCGTCTCAAAGGCCGATGACGCGGGCTACGTGCTGGACGTGGACGGCACGGGCAGAGCCCGCCTGACGCTCAAGTGGCCGGGCGGAGGCTGCGCCCGTTCCGGTTCGGCCGTCATCTACGACGCAGAGTGGCACCACGTGATAGCGGAGGTGGACCGGAGCGCGCCGGAGGGGATCGCCCTCTACGTGGACGGCGCCCGGGCGGACGGCCCCTGGTCGGGCGCGATGCCGCCGGCCGAGACGTCGCTGGCCAACACGGCCGACTTCCTGGTCGGAAAGGGAGCGGGGGGGGACTACCTCGCCGGGGCGCTGGATTTCCTGCGTGTCGCCCGCGGCACGCTGGCCGACGCCGAGACGACGATTGAGGAGCTCTACGACTGGCAGTTCAACGGGCCGTTCCTCAGGGATTTCCTCGGGGAGGCGCCCGCCGACGGCAGGCGGGACGCCGGCGCCATCGAGTGCCGGACGGGGGCCTTGCAGGCGGATCGCCCTGTCGCGGGCCTGTCGGAGCGGCCGTCGCAGTGGGCCGTCCCGATCGAGCGCCAGGGCCTTCCGAATCTGCACAGGGTCTCGGACGATCTCTACCGCGGCGCGCAGCCGACGGCCGACGGGTTCCGCGAGCTGAAGGAGATGGGCATACGGACCGTCGTCAACCTCCGTTCGCTCCACTCGGACAGGGATGAGGTCGCGGAGGCCGGGCTGGCCTACGAGCACATCGCCATGAAAGCCTGGCATCCCGAGGACGAGGACGCCGTGCGCTTCCTGCGCATCGTCACCGATCCCGCGAAGACGCCCGTCTTCGTCCACTGCCAACACGGCGCAGACAGGACGGGCATCGTGTGCGCCGCATACCGCATGGCCGTCCAGGGCTGGTCGCCGGAGGAGGCCGTTGCGGAGATGACTGAGGGCGGGTTCGGATTTCACCGCATCTGGGAGGACCTGCGGGACTACGTGCGCGAGCTGGACGTGGCGAAGATCAGGCGCCGCGCCGGCCTGGCGGAGGTGAACGCCGCGCCCGAGCTCGCCGTCCCGCGTGCTTAGAGCCCCTAACAAGACCCCCTGCTGGCTTCGGCCGGCTGCAGCACCGCCCTGCGGCGTCGGGCTGCATCGGCGATGCTGAGCCCCTGCATCGCCTGCTTATTGAGCTCGGCATATTGAAAGTAGGGTCGCGAGTTTCCGACAATTCGGGGT
>CAZFSS010000017.1:0-77739 GCA_964521715.1 uncultured candidatus Brocadiaceae bacterium
ACGAGGGCGATGCCGTCGTCGTCGGTGACGTTCTTGGCGGTGAGGGTGAGGTTGGCCGGCCGGATCGTCGGGTCGGGTTTGTCGGTGAGCGAGGCGATGGCGGGCGGGAGCGGCGCCGGCCTGACGGTGACGCTTGCCGACACGGGGGCGCTCCAGGTCCCGTCGCTGTCCTGCGCGCGGGCGAAGAAGGTGTAGCTCGCCAAGTCCCAGCCGGTTGTCGGGCCGCTCCAGCTCCAGCCGTCGGCTCCGTTCGTGTCCTCTCCGAGCAGCAGGTCCGTGCCCGGGTCCAGCGCTGCACTGGCGTTCTCGTCGCGGAAGAACTGCACGCGGGCCATGGCGCCGTCGGCGTCGTCAACGGCGTGCGCCGTGAGGGTGAGCGCGGAAGGACGTTCGACGGGATCGGGCTCGTCGGACAGCGAACCGATCGTCGGTGCGGCGTTGTAGAGCGTGCCCGGTGTCGAAGCCGCCTGGCCCCACTGGTTGTTGTTGTCCCGGGCGCGGGCGAAGTATGCCTGCATCCCCAACGGCAGGCCGGCCGTGGGACCCGTCCAGACCCAGTTTGCGCCTTGTTTGGCGCCGGTTCCGACAAACGCGTCCACGCCGGTTTCGAGCGTGCCGTTGGCGTTGGCGTCCCTGTAGAACTCGACGGTTGTCACGGAGCCGTCCACGTCATAGGCGCCGTACGCCGTGAGCGTCAATTCGGCGGGGCGCGTGATCGGGTCGGGCTCGTCCACGAAGAGGCCGATGCCGGGCAGGGCGTTCTGCACGGTCACCGTGGTCGCGGCCGCCGCGCTCCAGTCTCCCTGGTTATCCTGTGCCCGGGCGAAGACCGTCTGCGTGCCGGCCGGCCAGCCCATCGTGCTGCCGTTCCACGTCCACCCGCCGCTGCTGCTGGAGTCGTTCCCCAGGAACACGTCGGTGGCGGTCTCCAGCGTGCCGTTGCCGTTCGCGTCGCGGTAGAACTCCACGAGTGCTATAGACCCGTCCGCGTCGTTCACGTCCACTGCGGTCAGCGTCACCCCGTTCGGCCTTTCCACCGGGTCGGGGCTCGCCGAAAGGGATCCGATCGTGGGGGGGATGCTCAACGGGGCGTCGTCGGCAGCGGGGACCCAGGGGTCCGTCTGCTGCCCTGTTCCGCCCGACAGGAGCAGCCGCTGTTCGAGTCGCTCAAGGTAGAGGGCCGTGCGGTTCGATGATTGCGCGCGCTTCGTACGGGACGGGTCGCTGAAAGGGAACATAGCGTGCCTCGGACGCAAGTGAGGGGCCGGCGTGGCTCCCAGGACTGTAAGTTCTGACGCGTCGCGTAGCATTATAGCTGCGCGCCAGGGCGACTGAAGAATCACGCGTCACGCCCGGGCGGGGGCTTCGAGACAAGCGGATGGCCGCCGCCGAGCCGGCGGCCGGCTGCATCAGGGTCAGCCTTCCAGTCTGCGGCGCAGCGCGTCGAGTTGCCCTTCAAGGCGACGCAGCTTCTGGGCCATCTCCGGGAGCCTGCCCAGCAGGGCGAAGATGCGCCGCTGCTCGCGGAGAGGCCGGACGGGGTAGCCCCACACCACGTCGCCGGCGCCCACGTCGGCGTGAACGCCGGAGCCGGCGGCGACGATGGCGCCGTCGCCCACGCTCACGTGGTCCTTGACGGCCACGTCGCCCGCCAGGATCACTCCCCGGCCGAGCCGCACGCTGCCGCCGAGCATAGCGCCCGCGGCGATGACGCAGTCAGGGCCGATATGGCAGTTGTGGGCCACGTGGCAGTTGTCGTCCAGCTTCGCGCCGTCCTCGATGACCGTCGCTTCGAGGGTCGCGCGGTCCACGCTCGTCAGCGCGCCGATCTGCACGCGGTCGCCTATCCTGACCGTGCCCACCTGGGGCACCTTGAGCTGGCGTCCATCGCGCTGGAGGAAGCCGAATCCCTCCGAGCCGATCACGGCGTTGTGCTGGATGAGGCACTCGGAGCCTATGACGCAACCGTCGTGGACCTTCACGCCGGCGCAGAGGACGCTCCGCTCGCCGATGCGGCAGTTCCGACCTACGTGGACCTGCGCGTGGATGACCGTGCCGGCGCCGACCTCGGCTCCGTCGCCGATGACGGCGCAGTCGCCGACGGCCACTCCCGCTGCCAGCACTGCGGACGGGCTGACCGACGCCAGCCGGCTGATCCCCTCGGGCGCAGGGAAACGCTCCTCCGCGAACGCCGCCAGGATGGCGGCCATGGCCACGTCGGGATCCTGACAGACGATCATCGTGCCGGCGTAGTCCTCCACCTCCTCGGGCGTCACGAGCACGGCGGCCCGGCACTTGCAGGCGTCGGCCCTCCCGGACGTGGTTCGCAGGAACGCCAGGTCGCCCTCGCCGGCGAACTCCGGCGCCCTGACGTTCTCGACGCTCACGTCCCCCGGCCCGGCGAGCCTGCCGCCGACCATTTGCGCGAGCTGCTCTGCCGTAAACCGGGGCATGTTCCCCTCGGGGAGCCTGACCGCTCCGGACGCGAGGCGCCGGGGACGATGCGCTTCTTGACTTCTGCCGTTCGAGGCGGACAATATGCTACATGGGGGGACGGTCTGCCGCAAGGGCGTTCGTTTGTCTTTGTTGCGTCGACGGAACCGGAGCAGCGGCCGCTGGATGACGAAGCCTACATGGAGCTGGCGCTGGAGGAGGCGCGGGCGGCCGCCGCCGAAGGGGAAGTCCCCGTCGGGTGCGTCGTCGTGCACGAGGGAGACGTCATCGGACGCGGCCACAACTTGCGGGAGGCCCTTCGGGACCCGACGGCCCACGCGGAGATCGTGGCGCTGAGACAGGCTGCGGCGGCCGTGGGGCGCTGGCGGCTCGAGGGCGCGACGGTTTACTGCACGGTGGAGCCCTGCTGCATGTGCGCCGGAGCGCTCGTCAACGCGCGGGTGGCGCGCCTCGTCTACGGCGTGGCCGACCCGAAGAGCGGGGCGTGCGGATCGGTCCTCAACATCCCTTCCGAGCGGCGGCTGAATCACCGTTTCGACGTCCGCGGCGGCGTGCTGGAGCAGAAGGCCGTTGAGTTGCTTCGCGGCTTCTTCGAGCCGCGCCGCTATTGAGGCCGCCAATGACAGTGTTGCGGCCAACGAGGAGTTGTCATTCTGAGGCCGCAGCAGGTCGGCCGAAGAATCTCGTCGTTCCCTATGCGGCAAGGCGAGATTCTTCGTCGTGGCTTCGCCGCTCCTCAGAATGACAGCGCGCATGGGGTCGGTACGTTGGCCACGCAGTTTTCCATAGCGGGGCCACGTTGCAATCTGGTGCGCGGGTTCGGTATGTTACGTCCGGGCGTGCAAGCTTTCCGATGGAAGGGCATCACCGTTGAGGCCGCCTTTGGGACGGGACGATCCGCCACAGGACGAGCGACGGACGGAGCCGCTGCGGCATCGGCCCGTCGTCCCCGTCCTGATCGGGCTGGCGTGCGGCATAGCGCTTGACGCCGCGCTGCGACCGGACGCGTGGGTCTGGTTTGTGCTCGGGTGCGCGGCGGTCCTGCTGTCCCTGTGGGGAGTCCGGCGCGGCCTCCGGGCCTGGGGGCACTGGGTGCTGGCATTGGCGCTGCTCGTCCCCTTCGGGGGAATGTGCCATGACATGCGCTTCCGGACTAAGCCGCGCTGGCATCTGCAGAACCTCCCTGTGCATGAGGGCGCTTACTACTACCTCCGGGGCGAAGTTGTCCGCGAGCCCCTCTGGCGTTATCGCCAGCATGCGTTCGCGCCGGGGGACGAGTGGTCCGACGGGTTCTGGCTGACGCAGGCCGAGCTGGAGGCGCTCTCCGGCGACGGGAGTCGGTGGCAGCGGGCGGCGGGCGGCATCGCCGTGTTCGTTAGCGAGACGCGGCCCGACCTCAACGTGGGGGATAGGATCGAGTTCTTCGCGCCGCTGTCCAAGAACCGGCCGCCGACCAACCCTGGCGAGCGGGACAGCGCGTTTCGCTACGGGCGGTCGGGCAGCTACGGCACCGCCTCCGTAAGCTCCGCGGACGCCATCAAGGTGATCGAGCGGGCGCGTTGGTACAGCTCCGTGCCGGCGGCCGTGTCCCGGCTCCGCACCATCACGATGGAACGCCTGGAGCGGCGGCTCCGTTCAGCGGAGGCCGGCTCCGCATCGCGCCGCGGCCTGATAGAGGCCCTGCTGTTCGGCGACCGGGGCGCTCTGCCCGAGCACCAGTCGGACCTGCTGAGGGAATCGGGCACGCTGCATTTCCTTGCGATCAGCGGCCTGCACGTGGGGATCTTCTGCATGTTTGTGGCGTCGCTGCTCACGTGGCTGGGCGTTCGGGCCGGGCTGCGCTCGGTGCTGATGATCGCCCTCATCTGGGCTTACGTCCTCTTCACGGGCTTCCACGTCTCAGCGGTGCGCGCCGGATGGATGCTGACCTTCATGCTGGCCGCGCCGCTCGTGCAGCGGCAGCGGGATTCGCTCTCCGCGCTGGCGGGTTCGGCGTTTCTCATACTCCTTGTCTGGCCGCAGCAGTTGTTCATGGCGGGCTTCCAGCTCACCTTCGTGGCGGTCTGGGCCATCGTCTGCATCTATCCCCAACTGCACGGGATCCTGTGGCCGTGGGAGGACTGGCTGGCGCGCGTCCAGCAGCCGGGCGAGAGAACGCTGGCGGCCGACCTGTGGCGGTGGGGCAGGAGCTACCTGCTGCTCTCCTGCGTCGTCTGGGCGGCGACCGCGCCGATCCAGGCCTATCACTTCAACCTGCTCTGCCTTGTCGCGCCGCTTCTGAATCTTATCATGTGGCTGCTGGTGCTGCTCCTGCTGCTGACATGTTTCGCCCTGGCCGTCGCCCTCCTGCTCGGCGGGCTGGGCGCCGGATTGCTCGTGCCGCTGGCCCTGTACTTCAGCGGCTGCATCGAGCATGTGCTCGAGCTTGTGCGCGGACTGCCGGGGTTCGGGCTCTACATGCCTTCTCCGCCGTCGTGGTGGGTGGGGCTGTTCTACGTTGCACTGGCCATCTGGGTGCTGCGGGATCGGTTGCCGCATGGGCGAAGGGCCTTCGTGGCCGCCGCGGTGGTGCTTGCCGCAAGCTACCTTGCCCATGACGTCGCGTTGCGCGCGGACCGCCGCTTCAGGCTCACCGTGGCGGACGTGGGCTCGGGGCAGGCCGTCCTGCTCCAGCTTCCGGACGGGCAGGAGCTCCTGTTCGACGCCGGCTCGGTGCGTTCCGGCGCCGCAAGGGCGCTGACCGAGATGCTCTGGGCCGCGCACGTCGGCCGCCTTGACGCCGTCGTGATTTCGCACCTGGACGGGGACCACTGCGACTTTGTGCCGCACCTGGCCCGGCGGTTCGACATCGCGCGGATCGTCCTGCCCAGGGCCGGCGAACTGAAGCCTGCGTCCGCATGCGTCAGAGAGGGCCTGGAGGCCCAGGAGCTGCCCGTCCGCCTGCTGAGTGAGCACGACCGCATCGAGGCCGGCGGCCTCCGGTGCGAGGTCCTGCACCCGGACGCCCGCTTCGTCCTCGCCCCAGACCTTTCGCAGAACGAGAAGTCTCTGGTGCTGCTCTGCCGGTTCCGGGGACTGAGCTTTCTGCTGACCGGCGACATCCAGGGCAGGGCCATGGAGCGCCTCTGCCGCCAGTATGGGGACGAGCTGAGGGCCGACATCCTCATGATGCCGCACCACGGCCATTACGATCCCGCCCTGGGCGATTTCGTCTCGCTGGTCCGTCCAGCGCTCGCCATCGCCAGCGGCGGGGAGAGCGACTGCGATCCCGCAACGCGAGACCTGCTGTGCTACAAGCAGGGGGTGCCCCTCTGGATTACGGGTCAGGAGGGGGCTATCATTGTCACCTTTGACGGAGCGAAGGCGCGCGTGCTGGGCTACCGGTCGGGCCGGGCGATGGAGTTCAGCCCGTCCGGGTCGCCTGCGCTCTCCGCCGCGCCATGAGCGCACGAAGGACTCGGGATGATCCCACCCGCCATTCGCAAGGTGGTCCAGGATAAGCGCTTCTTGTTCGGCCTGACGTTCCTTGGGGCGGCGCTGGCGCTGCTTGGCCCGCTGGTTGCGGACGACGTCTGGTGGCACCTGAAGGCGGGGGGCCTGATCCTTCAGGAGCGCGCCGTCCCCAGGACGGACGTGTTCTCATTCACGGCCGCCGGGCGGCCGTGGGTCTACCAGTCGTGGCTTTCGGGCGTCGTCCTCACGCTGGTCTGGCAGGCCGGAGGGGTGGCCGGCCCGACGCTGCTGCCGACCCTTCTGATCTCGGGCAGCCTGATGATCGCCTGGGCAGCAGCTACCCGCAGGGGAGTGGGGCCGGGCGTGGCGTCCATACTCGTCCTGGCCGCCTGCGTGCAGCTCAAGCCGCGCGCGCTCACGCGCCCTTACCTGTTCTCCTACGTCCTGTTCATGCTGTTCCTGCTGATCCTTCGGCCGATCACGGGCCGCGCTGCATCGCCAAAGCGCGTGGGGGCCTTCGCCGAGGAGGACAGCTTCCTGTGGGGCGACGGCGGGCACCTCCTTCTGCTTCCCATGCTGACGGTGCTCTGGGCGAACCTGCACGCGGGCTTCGTCAGCGGCCTGCTCCTCATCGGCGCTTTCGGGGCGGGGGAGATGGTCCGGCTGTGGGCCGCGCGGGACGGACGCCCGTACCCGGCAGTGCTGCTCCGGGAGAGCGAAGGAGCGCGGTTGAGGGCCCTGTTGATCGCCGGCGTGCTCTGCCTGGCGGCTGCGGTCGTCACCCCGTATGGCCCGGGCGTTCTGATGTACCCTTTCAAGCTCATGCGGGAAGTGAAGCTCGTGGCCCGCATCCAGGAATGGCGGCCGATTGCGTTCAGCAAGGGCTTCGCCATCTTCTGGTCCTGCCTTATCCTGGGCGCCCTGATCATGGCTCGCTCGCTGGCCTTCTGCGCCGGGCGCGCGCGGCTGCGCAACGCTGCGGGCGAGTTCGTGACGGACGCGCTGCTGATGGGCGGGTTCGCCTTGCTCGCCCTTCGGGCGGTCAGGCACATGGAGTGGTTCCTGCTGCTGGTGCCGTCCGTGTTGGGCTATCACCTGGACGCTTCGCGCTGGCTTGCCCCGAAAGCTCAAGAGGGCGGCGGGGCGGCTCGCAAACGGGACGGCTTCGTCTACGCCTGCGCCGCGTCTCTCCTGGCAATCGTGTGTGCGGCCCGGCCCTTCATCATATCGGGCTGGCCGGTGATCGGGCCGTCGCAGCTGGTCCTGCCCGTCAAAGCGTGCGACTACATCGAGCAGAAGGGGCTGTGGTACCGTCCCTACAATTCCTATGAATGGGGCGGATACTTCATCTGGCGTTTCTGGCCCCGCAATCGCGTGTTCATCGACGGACGCTGCGACGTGTACGGTGACGACATCATCGGGCAGGCCTTCGACGTGGAGGGCGGCGAGAAGGGCTGGGAGGACATACTCGATCGGTGGGGGGTCGAGATGCTCCTGGTGCGCTATCGCACGAACGAGCCGACGCACCTGTTCGCAGGCGACCATTGGCGTTGCGTCTACTGGGACGACATAGCCGTCGTCGGCCTCAGGGAGGACGTGCTTGCGCGGCGCAGGCTGGACGAGTTCCCGCTCTCCAATCCGCTCCTGTTCGACGCCAACCTGGCGCGCCTTCCCGCGGCGGACATACTGGCCGAGGTGGAGGCGGTGCTGCGGCGCGACCCGGAGTGCTGGACGGCGCTCGCTTACCGGGCCCGGTGCCTGGTCAAGCTCGCCGAGGAGAGGCCCGACGAGCGCCGGACGCTGCTCGCATCGGCCCTCCGGTCCGCGCAGGAGGCCGTCCGGTTGCAGGACGGGGACCGCGATCCCTGGCGCGCTCTGGCCGAAGCTGCCGCCGCCGTCGGCGACCAGCGGACTGCGGCCCGTGCCCAGCGCAAAGCCGATAGGCTCGAGGAGCGCAGGAAGGCCAGGAAACCCAGGGATTAGCCTTCGGGCTCGGGGTGCTCCGCGAGCCAGCCGGCGCGCACCTCGCCGGCCACGTAGAACGAGCCGGTGACGCAGACCACTTCGTCGGGCTCGGCGGAGGCAACCGCTTCCTGCAATGCCTGCCACGGATCCAGGACAATCCGCACCTCGGCTCCGCCGGGCGCCGCACGGCCGGCCTGGCGGGCGGCTTCGGCCACCTCCTCTGCGGACAAGGCCCGCGGCAGATTCGCCTGCGTGGCAGTGAACCGCACGCAGCGGGGCATCAGCAGGTCCAGCATGCCGCTTAGCTTCTTGCCCGCCGAGCAGCCGAACACCACGTGCAGGCGCCTGCCGGGGAAGTGCGTGTCCAGCGCCTCCAGCAGCGCTTCGACGGACTCGACCGTGTGCGCCACGTCGAGCACGACGGCGGGCCGCCTTTGCAACACCTCGACGCGCGCAGGGATGCGGAACCCGGCAATGGCCTGGGCCACAGCCTCGGGCTCGATGCGGAGGCCCGCGTGACGCCGGGCCATCTCGATCGCGCCTGCGGCTGCGGCGAGGTTGTCAAGCTGGTGGCGGCCGAGCAGGGGAGTGGCGAGCTCGGGGTAGTTGGCCCCGGGGGTCGAGAGCCCGAAGCGCCAGCCCACTTCCGCGTGGGGGTCGCTGATGGGCGCCGCCAGCGGACGGCTGTGCGTGATCCTGAGTTCGCGGCCCACCTCCCAGCGCGGGCAGTGGTGTTCGTCCGCAATCCGCCGCAGCGTGAGAAGCGCCCCCTCGTAGGACTGCCGGCCGAGCACGACGGGCACGCCTTCCTTCAGGATGCCGGCCTTCTCGGTCGCGATGGCTTCGACGGTGTCGCCCAGCTTGTCGGTGTGGTCGAAGCCGATGGCAGTGATGACGCAGCACTCCGGCTGGACCACGTTGGTCGAGTCCAGCGTGCCGCCCAGGCCCACCTCGACCACGGCCCAGTCCACCTGCTCCTGGGCGAAGTACTCGAAGGCCAGCGCGGTGAGCATCTCGAAGTAAGTCGGCGCCCTCACGCAGGTCTCCGGCTCGAAGCGGCGCTTCTTCTCCACGTAGGGGCGGAGCTTGCACACGGTCTGCCGGAACGCCTCGCGGTCTATCATGCGGCTGTCCACCTGGATCCGCTCCCTGTGCGTCACCAGGTGCGGGGACGTGAGCAGGCCGGTCCTGTGGCCGCCTCGCTGGAGGCAGCAGGCGATGGCGCCGGACGTGCTGCCCTTGCCCTTGGTGCCGGCCACGTGGAAGATCCTGTAGCGCCGATGGGGGTCCCCGATGGCCGCCAGCATCTCCTGGACGCGGCGCACGTTCATGTGCCTGTGGTCGTACTGCCACCTGGTCGTCTTCTCGTAGTCGATGCCCTGCTCGAGGAAGGTGACCGCGTCCTGGAAAGTGCGTATCGCAGCGCCCTGGTGCGCCTTTGGATCCACCTACGACCTCCGCCCGTTGACAGGACGAAAGGCGTGTTCTTAGACTGTGCGCCTGCGGCAGATGTAGCCGCGCTCCCTCTGCGGGCGGGCCTGAATCTCGCAGAGCGCCACCGAAAAATCAAGAGCACCCCTTCTTCGGCTGGGAGCCGCCATGCCCATCGTGACCGACGCACAGCAGACGCGCGCCTTTCTGGACATCCTGCGGCAGCGCCGGGTCGCCGTGCCCTGCTTTTGCACGGAGAACTCCTGGACGACTGAGGCGGTGCTGGAGGCGACGAAGGCCGCCGGCGAGCGCTACGGCATCGCCGAGCCGCCCGTGGTCATCGCCTTCACTGCCGGCTATCCCGGGCGAAGCAACCTGGACAACTACTGGGCCTGCGGCGACGCGCAGTTGGGGCTGCTCGGGCTGCTGGGCGACTTGAGGGTCCTGATGTCGCCCGGCGGGCCGTACGCTTCGTGCCTCGTCTTCCCGCATCTGGACCACGGCCAGCCGGACGCGGACCGGTGGCTGCTGGAAGGTCGCCTGGATGAGTTCGCCGTGATTATGTTTGACGCCAGCGCAATGCCGCTGGAGCGGAACATCGCGCGGACGGCCGACTACGTGCGTCGCTTCTCCGACCGTGTCGTCGTGGAGGGAGCGGTCGACGAGCTGAAGGAGGCGTCCGAGGCGGGCGAGGCGTTCCCGCTGACGACGCCCGAGCAGGCGGAGCGGTTCTTGCGAGAGACCGGCTGCGACCTGATCGTCCCGAACGTCGGCACCGAGCACCGCGCCGCTGACGTCGGCAAGGCCCGGTACCGGGCGGAGCGCGCCCGGCAGATAGCCGAGGCCGTCGGGCCCAACCTCGTCCTGCATGGCACGAGCTGCATGGACCAGGCGGGGCTGGGCAGCCTGCCGGGCGATGGCTTCGTGAAGGTCAACATCTGGACCGGCATCGAGAGGACCGGGGGGCGCCAGATCGCCGAGTATGCGGTCCAGAACGTCGGCAATCTGCTGGACCGCAACCGCGTCGAGCAGCTTGTGGCCGAGGGCCTGCTCGGGGAAAAGGTCACCTCGCCTGAGCACGTGCGCGAGGCGTTCGGGGGTCAGATCGGCCCCCACCTGGCGCACTTCCCGTTGATCCATCTGCGACGCAGATGGGTTCACGAGGTGGCCGCCATGCTGGGGGGCTACTTCGAGGTGTTCGGTTACGAAAGGCTGGGGGCCGGCGGATGATCCGCCGGCTGCGCCGGGACGCCGCGTGTGCCCTGCGGCTGAGCGGGGGGCGGCTTCTCAGGCCGCCTTCTTATTTGCCTCGGGCTTGTCGGCGGCCTTGGCTTTCCTCTTGCCAGTGCCGGACCGCATCACGGTCTCGTACATGCGAACGGTGACGCCCACCACGAGCGCGCCCAGCATCCCGTAAACCATCATGATGAAGGCCACGCCGGAGAGGCGGACGATCATGCTGCGCGCGTCCCCGAGCCACGCCGGCGAGGAGGGCAGCGCGTCCGGTCCGCGCTGGATCGAGATCGACGACAGCAGAGCAAGGACCACGGCCAGGAGCGCCGCGCCCATGATGGCCTCCCGGACCCTCTGCATGGGTGCGCAGGCGCCGACCGCCACGCTGAAGATAAGGGCAAAGAGGATGTAGAGGCTCGTGCTGCCCCAGTTCGCCTGCGCCGCCTGACGCGCCACGCTGGTCAGCAGCGACCAGGTGGCGCGCAGGTATCCGCCCAGCCCGACCGAATTGAGCCCGGCAAGCGCCGGGGGAGTGTAGTTCAGGTCCAGAGGGCTCCCGAAGAGGCGGTTGAGCGTCGTCACAGCGGCAGCGGCGCCGAACAGGGGGGCCAGAGGCACCACGACCTTCGCCACGCTGGCCACGCCTTCCCCCTTGAACTCCACGTCCGTCGACGAAAGCTCGTAGATGCTGACCTTCGTGACCGTGCCGCCGCACAGCAACGCCGTCAGCGTCATGGTGAACTTGCGGATGATCACCCCGGGCGCGGCCAGCAGCATCACGAGCCGGTTAGCCAGCGCGCCGGCCATCACGAAGTGCATCGCCCCGCCCAGTATCAGGCACAGGCTCAGCCAGATGAACAGCGCCATGTACTCCATCTCTTCCCCCCGGATCGGAGTTCTCATGGGGAAGTGGGACACCACGGGCACACGCTCCCCGTGCCGGTCAATTGTCCGGAAAGGCCGACGGGCAACGCAATACCGAGCCCCGAAGACCCCTCAAAGGCGGTCGAGAAGCCCTCTCGGCCGCTCTGGGACTGCCAAAAATGGCGGCCCCGGGGCCCGTCAGCGACTGGCTGAACCGACGGATGCGACTGGCAGGACTCGCCAGGGCCCGCCAGCCCGTTCCGCCCTTCGGCGGAACAAAAGACTTGAAAAAACGCAATCTCCCTGTAGAATTGTGTGGCGACAAAGGCCGGTTTGTTCGTGCGGCCGATGGGGACCGTTCTCAGAGTCAAGTGCGGTGCGCTGCGGTCTGGCGTCTTCGGAGCTTTCGAGCGAAGGGGTCTAACATGCTCGCGTTTGCATCGCGTGTGTGGGCCATAGTCTTCGGCGTGGCCGCCATCGTCTTGGTAGGCATTGTGATCGTCATGCGTTCGCGCAAGGGAGGGGCAGCCCGGGGAGGAGGAACTCCGGCTCGGCCGACCAAGCCCAAAGCGGGGAAAGAGGAAGGCGAAGAGGAAACCGTGACCTGACCGGACGCCCGACGGCACGGCGCCGCCGTCGTTGTCCCTGTCAGTGCGCTTTTCGGGCCCTGCCGCTCTGCACTGTCTTGAGTCCTGTCGAGCAGGCAGGGCTCCTACTTTTCCGGCGCGTCGGGCCAACGGCCGTTCGTCCCCGGCGTTCTGCCGCCCGTACGCCCTTCCGTCGACAGCCGGGCCGCTCCGGACTATAATGGCAATTTGCGGCGCGATGCCGCAGGGGGCGCGGACGCACCGGAGCACCTCTCGCATCCGAGGCAGGCCGATGAAGGAAACCGAGATCACGCGCGCCATCGTCGACCAATACACGGAGGGCTTCCTGGACTCGCTCGACAGCGACGTCATCGTGGTCGGGGCGGGCCCGGCCGGCCTGACGGCCGCCTATTACCTCGCCGCAGCGGGCCTTAAGACCGTCCTCCTCGAGAAGAAGCTCAGCACCGGCGGCGGCATATGGGGCGGAGGCACCGGCCATAACGTCATCGTGGTCGAGCAGACCGAGATCCTGGATGAGTTCGGCGTGCGCTGGCAGCGGCGCGACGGCCTCTATACGGCCGGCGCGGTCGAGCTGGCCGCCGCGCTCACCTACCGCACCGAGCAGGCCGGCGCCCGCATCTTCAACCTGACTGAAGTGGAGGACATCGTCGTCAAGGACGGCACGGTCTGCGGCGTCGTCATCAACTCGACGGCCATCCTGATGGCGAACCTCCACGTGGACCCCGTATGCATGGCTGCCCGGAAGATGATCGACGCGACGGGCCACGCCGCCGAGCTGGTCCGCATGCTGCGCGAGAGGCAGCCGGACTTCCTGGCCGAAGGCATCGGCGAGGGGTTCATGGACGTCGAGACGGCGGAGCGCGGCGTGGTCGAGAGGGCCGGCGAGGTCTACCCCGGGCTCTACGTGGCGGGCATGTCGGTCTGCACTGTCTACCGGCTGCCGCGCATGGGCCCCATCTTCGGCGGAATGCTCGAGTCCGGCCGCAAGGCCGCGCAGATGATCGCACAGGCCCTCAAGTAGGCCATGGCCCGTCGGCGCACCGAGGGACAGGCAGGGGGAGGAGCAGGAGCGGCAACGGCAGTGGCCAGTGACCAGTGGCCAGTTGCCAGTAACGACGAGAAACGAGCAACGGGCAACGCTTGGTCGCCGTACGGGGACAGCAAGAGTAAGAGCAAGAGCAGCGGTAGGGGCACGGCGTGCCGTGCCCGAGCAGGAGCAGCCTGCTTCGCCAAGGCTACGCAGGCCAGGGGAGTAAGAGCAGGAGTCGGGGCAGGATGCAGGGAGGGGGCGACAACTACCGGCGGATTCGCGATGAGCTGCCGCCCGAGGTGACGCTGGTCGTGGCCGCCAAGGGGCGTTCTGCCGACGAGGTGGCCGAAGTGGTCGCGGCCGGCGCCGCCGTCATCGGCGAGAACTACGTCCAGGAGGCCGAGGCCGTGCGCGGCGAACTGGGCGAGACGGCCCGGCGCGTCGAGTGGCACCTGATCGGGCACCTTCAGAGCAACAAGGTCAACAAGGCGCTGCCGCTCTTTGACGTCATCCAGAGCATGGATTCGGAGCGGCTGGCGCGGGCCATCGGCCGGCGGGCCCAGGAGCCCGTGCGCGCCTACGTCGAGGTGAACGTCGGGGGCGAGGGGAGCAAGTCCGGCGTCCCGCCCCAAGAGGTCGCGGACTTCGTCCGACGCGTGGCCGTCCTGGAAAACATCCGCATTGAGGGCCTCATGACGATGGAGCCCTACTGCGAGGATGCCGAGGACGCGCGGCCTTACTTCCAGCGGATGTGGGCGACGTTCGAGGAGATCAGGCGGCTCGACCTGCCGGGCGTGCGGATAGACGTGCTCTCGATGGGGATGACGAACTCCTACCGCGTGGCGGTCGAAGAGGGGGCGAACATGGTGCGGATCGGCACGGCCATCTTCGGTCCGCGCCGAACCTGAGCGCGCCGCCGGCGGCAAAGCGAAGACGCCCCGTGCGTGGCCCCTCAGTGCGCGGCCGCTCAGTGTGCGGCCGCAAGCAGCAGCTCGGCGGGGCTGACCCGTTCGCCCGTTTCCATGGACTCGTTGACGGCGAGGGTGAGCGCCAGCGTCTTGAGCGAGTCCGAGTAGCTGGACAGGATCGCCGAGCCGTCTCCCGTGCGCACGGCCTCGATGAAGGCCCGGTCCGCAAGCGCCATCCAGCCGCCCTCGGGGTCAGCGAATGAGTCTGCGCGCTGTCCCTCGGCGTCGGCGACTTCCACTGTGTTGCCTTGGAGCTTGACGGTGAAGCCCCGTCCGTCCAGGCGCACGCTGACGTTGCGCTCGCCGCCGTCCGTGAGCACGCAGGAGCTGACTACGTGCCCGACGGCGCCGCTGGAGAACTCCAGCGCCGCAACGCTGGCGTCTTCGACGTCGTAGTTCTCCACGTCCGTCATGGCCCCGGTGGACGCGGCGGCGTAGACGGTCTCCACCTCGCCGGCCAGGTAGCGGAGCATGTCGTAGATATGGGTGGACTGCTCGACCACCTGCCCGCCCGACAGCCGCTTCTGGCGCCACCACGCCACGCCCGGCATCCCGCCGAGGTAGAAGCCCTGCGCGATCGTGATCTGGCGGTCTTCCAGGTATCGGCGCATGGCCTTGAGGGCGTCCGAGTAGCGGAGCTGGTAGCCCACGCTGGTGATGAGCTCCTTCTCGCGGACCATGCTGTCCACCTGGGCGGCGACCGCCAGGTCGAGGTGGATGGGCTTCTCGACGTAGAAGGGGATGCCGAGGTCGGCGAGCTGGATCTCGATGCTGCCGTGCGCGGCGGGCGGCAGGCAGACGTAGACGGCGTCCAGTTCCTCCTGCTCCAGCATGGCGGAGCAGTCAGCATGCGGCCTGGCGTCCCACTGGACGGCCAGTTGCTCCGCCCGCGAGCCGTCCACGTCCGAAACGGCGCGCACCGCGACGCCTTCGATCCTCCGCAGGTTGTTCAGGTGGGCGCGGGCGATGCCGCCCGCTCCGATAAAGCCGAGCTCCACCGTCATGGCTTGCCTCCTCCGTGTGTCAGCCTTGAGTGAGTTCGCGTGATTGTAATCGGTGGGCCGCGGTTTTCAACCCAAAGCGCCGGTTCGAGGGCCGCCGCGGAGGCGGGCGTAGGATGGCAGGGCTGGCGCGCAGGGGAGGGGAGGCGCGCCGGGTGCGCTCACTCGGCCAGCATCAGCATGCGGCCGCAACTGTGGCAGTAGACGATCTCTGCGGCCCTCATCAGCAAGTTCTCGGTCTGCTTGGTCACGCGCGTGTGGCAGCCCCGGCAGATGTGGTCCTTGACGAGGGCCAGGGCGTCGTTGGCGTGGCTGGGGGCGAGCCGGTCGTAGGCTTTGAGCACGTCGGGGTTAATGCACCGGCGCAGTTGCTGCATCTGGCCTTCGAGTCCCTGGAGGCGGCGGTTGTGCACTTCGGTTTCGCCGGCGGCCTGGTCCCTGGCGCTCTGGAACGACGCGCGCGCCTCGTCGAGTTCGCCGGCCAGCCGCCCTTCCTGCACTGCCAGCTCATCGGCCGCCTCGAGCGCCTCCAGTTCTTCGTCCTCCCATCTGCTGACGTCGGCGGTGCGGCTCAGGATGCTGTGCTGGATGGCGTCGTATTCCTTCTGGTGCTTGGTCACGTTGAGTTGTCGCTTGAGGCGCTCTATCTCCTGTTCGGCTTCCTCGATCCGGAGCTGCCTCGCGTCGGCTTCCTTGGCGGTCTGCATCCGCTGCTTGTGGAGCTGCTCGGCGCGGTGCAGTCTTTCCTCGAGCATCCTGCGTTGGGCGTCGATCCTGGCCGAGACCGCCGCGGCATTGCGGCGCACCTGCGCCATCTGTTCGTTCAGTTCCTGCACGGCCCGGATGTCTTCGAGCGTCTTCTTCATGGCAGCGGTAGCGGGGTCCGGCCCGAGGGAGGAGGGGATTGGGGCCCAACAAAAAAGGCCCGAACTCCGTCGAGATCGGGCCTCGGGGGCGTCGCGCGGCGCCAGCATGGGCTGACGCCGCCCGCGCGCTCGCGCTTGGATGCCGAAGCCGGAGGCGCAGCGTACATTCGTCGGTCCTCTCTGAGGTCAGGGTCGAGAAGTCCGCATAGCTTACGAGCTCTCGGGCAGGCTGTCAACAAAACCCTCGAGCTGCCTGCTGCGGACGGGGTGCTGGAGCTTGCGCACGGCCTTGGCCTCGATCTGGCGCACGCGCTCGCGGGTGACGTTGAATATGCGGCCAACTTCCTCCAGCGTGTAGGTGTAGCCGTCGCCCAGGCCGTAGCGCAGCTTGATGATCTCGCGCTCGCGGTAGGTGAGCGTGTTCAGGACCGAGTCTATGTTGTCCTTCAGCATCTCCTGGGTGGCCATGCTGATGGGGCTGGCGGTGGACTGGTCCTCGATGAAGTCGCCGAAGAAGCTGTCTTCGCTCTCGCCGATGGGCCGGTCCAGGCTGATGGGCCGCTTGGAGATCTTCAGGACGCGCCGGGTCTCGCTGATGCTCAGGTCGGCTGCTTCGGCGATCTCCTCCAGGCTGGGCTCTCGGCCCTTGTCCTGGACCAGCTGCTTGACGATGTTGCGGATGTTGCTCATCGTCTCGATCATGTGGACGGGGATGCGGATGGTGCGCGCCTGATCGGCGATGGCGCGCGTGATGGCCTGGCGGATCCACCAGGTGGCATAGGTGGAGAACTTGTAGCCGCGGCGGTACTCGTATTTGTCGACGGCTCTCATCAGGCCGGTGTTGCCCTCCTGGATCAGGTCCAGGAAGCTGAGGCCGCGGTTGCGGTACTTCTTGGCGATGCTGACCACCAGGCGCAGGTTCCCGCCGGACAGCTCCTGCTTGGCCTGCTCGTACTGGTCGTGCACGAGACGCGTGGCCACGACGCGCCGCTGCAGGACGAGGAAGGGGCAGCAGATGCGGTCCTCCAGGTGTCTCAGCTCCGCCTCCAGGCCGCGCCGCTTGGTCTTGTTGCCGTTGGTTCTCCTCAGTTGCTCCAGCTCCACGTGGATCTGGTTCATGCGGTCGTAGAGCTCGTTGACGAGGCTCATCAGGGGCTGGATGCGCTTGATGCGCAGGTAGAGCTCCTCCAGCAGGACCATGCACTTGCGGCAGCGGTTGCAGAGGCGTTTCAGTATCTGCGCCTGTCCCTCCTCTTCGAGGCCGTCCCTGCGGTAGTTCTGCCAGTCCTTCCGATTCTCATGGAGGAGCTTGCGGATGGTCTCGAGGTTCTCGGGCACGCGGGCGACCATGGCCTCCTTCTGCATGTCCGGCAGGGCGCTCACGTTCAGGGTCCTGTCGAACGGCAGCATGCCGTCATGCACCTCTTGAAGCGTCTCGATACACTGCTCGATGCAGGGGGTGAACTGGAGGATCTTGCCGCGGAAGCGCTTGCGCGAGATCTCGATCCGCTTGGCCAGGGAGATCTCCTCCTCGCGGGTCAGCAGCGGAATCTGGCCCATCTGCGTGAGGTATATGCGCACGGGGTCGTCTATCTTCTCGACGCTCGCGGCATGGGCAGGCTCTTCGTCGTCGGCTTCGGCCGGCTCTTCTTCCTCCTCCTCTTCCTCCTCTTCCTCCGTCTCCTTGATGAGCAGCTCGGCGCCCTCGCCTCTCAGGTCGCGCTCGTCGACGAGCTCGACGCCTTTCTCGTCCAGAGTCAGCAGGATCTCGTCGATGTATTCCGGGCTCACCACGTCGTTGGGCAGGAAGTCGTTCAGCTCCTCGTAGGTGAGGAACCCCTTCTGCTTGCCCCTCTCGACCAAGCTCTGGATTTCCTGCTCTACGGTGCTTCTGTCGACCGTTTTCTTCTCGGCCATAGGCTCACGACTCCTGAACCTGTCGCGTTCGCGCCGACTTCTTGTCCTTCTCCCTCAGCTGGCGCACGTATTCCTTGAGCCGCTCGTCATCCCCGCCGGGAGGAGCCGCCGAGGCGAGCCGCATCTCTTCCAGGTAGGTCATGTAGTCGTCCAATCGCTGCCGTGTTGTGGCGGTCGTTATGCATTCCTGCCGCGCCCTCTCCTCGGCGATGGCCCTGGCGGCCGCAGACACCAGTGCCGGATCGCCGACGGAGTTCACGAACCCGTCGGGATCGAAGGCCCGCCCCTTCCCGTTGCGACGGAGCATCTCCCCGAGCAGGGCCCTCTCCGGGCACTCGCGGAGCAGTTCCAGGTCGACGCGCCCGGCGGCTTCCGGGATGAGCTCCGGATTGCAGAGCAGCAGCCCCAGCAGCTCGCCGGGCAGGCTGTTGCGCGCGGAGAGCCTGGCTTGGTCGGCTGCCGGGGCGGCCGGCGTGTCGGGCCGGCCACGCGCCGTGCGCCCGGCCTGCTGGACGTATGCCCAGGCGCTGCTTTCCCTCAGGCCCAGTTCCTTGGCGATCCACCGCACGACGATGTCGCGACGGGCCTGGTCCTTGACTGCGAGCGCCACCTCAGCCACATCCCGGAACGCGGCCGTCTGCCCCTCGACGGTGCTCGTGTCGTGCTCCTGCCGGGCGAGGGCCAGGCGGAACTCGAAGAACCCCTGGCTCCCGTCGAGCCGTTTGCGGAACTCCTCGCCGCCCTGCTCCACCAGGAAGTCACACGGGTCCTTGCCCTCCGGCAGGCAGACGACGCGTATCTCCAGGTCCTCGTCCAGCAGGACCTCGATGCTCCTCTTGGCGGACTTGCGTCCCGCTTCGTCCGGATCGAAGACCAGGATGACCCTTTCGCAGAGCCGACTCAGTATGCGCCCATGCTCCTCCGTCAGCGCCGTCCCCAGCACGGCCACGCACTCCGGCGCGCCGCACTGATGGGCCATGATCACGTCCGTGTAGCCTTCCAGGACGGCGGCCGTCTTGCCGGACCGTATGGCTTCCTTCGCCTGCGAGAGCCCGAAGAAGCAGCTTCCCTTGGTGAAGAGCGGCGTTTCGGGGCTGTTCAGGTACTTCGGTTCGTCATCCGGCTTGAGGGCGCGCGCGCCGAACCCGATGGTCCGGCCGCCTGCGTCAGCGATGGGGAACATCAGGCGGCAGCGGAACCTGTCATAGTAGCCCTGCGCTCCCTGTCGGGGCAGTGCGAGGCCCGCCTTGACCAGCACCTCCGCCTCGTAGCCCCGCCCGGTCGCGCACTTGAGGAAGTGATCCCATCCCTCCGGCGCGAAGCCGAGCCGCCAGGTCTCGACCGACGCGGCGCTTATGCTGCGCCGTTCCAGGTAATCGCGCGCCGCCTTGCTGCCCCGCGCCTTCTGAAGGCAGCGGGAGTAGAAACTGGTCGCCAGCTCGTTGACTTCGCGCAGCCTGGCCAGTTCGTCCCGCGAAGGGCCATCCGCCGTCCTGTAGCGGGCCAGGTCCACGCCGGCCTCGGCTGCCAGCTTCGCGAGCGCCTCGCCGAAGCTCAGGCCGTCCATGGCCTGCAAGAACGTGAAGACGTTGCCGCCTTCCTTGCAGCCGAAGCAGTAGTAGAGGCCGCTCTCCGGATCGACGGAGAAGGAGGCCGTCTTCTCCTTGTGGAATGGGCAGAGGGCCCAGAACTTCTTGCCCTTCTTCTTCAGGTCGCAGTAGCGGCCGAAGAGGCGTACAAGATCCACGCTCCGCACGATCTGCTGGATAACGTGTTCAGGTACACGACCTGCCAAGAACCGCCTCGGAGGAAGGATTAGACGCCGCCGCGCGCTCTAAAGGCACACCGTCCCCGCCAGGACCTTTGTCAACCCTCAGTATACCCCACAAGCCCCGGCTTGGCAACTTCCGCCCGACGCGCCCCGGCCGCCGCCTATTCGAGATCCGCCAGGTTCTGGATGATCTTGCCGAGCTGCGCCCGCAGTTCGTCCGCGCGGTCCATCCTATGCTGGACCACCTCTTCGGGCGCATTGGCCAGGAACGACGCGTTGTGCAGCGTCTCCTCGACGGACTGGATGCGGCCCTGCACGTCCGCCTGCTGCTTGCGGAGGCGCTTGCGCTCCTCCTCGATGTCGATCAGGCCCTCCAGGCGCAGGAAGACCTCCACGGTTCCCACGACAGTGGTGGCGCAGTGCGGGGGCTTGACGATGTGAACGCCGTGTTCGACTTCGTCGAGCACCGCCATCTCCCTGAGGAACCCGATGCGCTCCTCGATCAGCCGGGCGGCCTGCTCATCCGGCAGGGAGATAGCCACGCTCACCGGCTTCCTGTCCGGGATACCCTTCGTCTTCCTGACGTTGCGCACGGCGCGCACGATCTCCTGGAGCAGCGCCATCTGCTGCTCTGCTTCCTTATCCCTCAATCCGGGATCCTCGGCCGGCCACGGGGCGGTGATGAGCGCCTCGCCCTGCATCTCCTCGGAGGCCCAAAGGGACGCCTCGTGAGCGGCTGCCTTCAGGTGCCCCCACAGCTCCTCGGTCAGGAACGGCGTGAAGGGGTGCAGCAGGCGCAGCGACCGGTCCAGCACCGTGGCCAGCGTCTCGCGGGCGGCCGCGCGGCCCGCGGACGGCCCGCCCTGCAAGCGCGGCTTGATGACCTCCAGGTACCAGTCGCAGAACTCGTGCCAGAAGAAGTCGTAGAGCGCCTGGGCCGCCTCGTGCGTGCGGAAGGTGTCCAGGCATGAGGTCACCGATTCGATGGTGCCGTGCAGGCGGCTCAGGATCCAGACGTCCTCGAAGGTCCTGGCTGCGGCGACCTCGTCACGGCTCGGGGCGGCCCCCGCGCCGTCCGCGAGGTTAATCAGGACGAAGCGGGCGGCGTTCCACACCTTGTTGGCGAAGTGCCGTCCCATCTCGAACTTCGACTCGCTCAGCTTCAGATCCTGCCCCTCGGTGGCGAGCGTGATGAGCGAGAACCGCACGGCGTCCGCGCCGAACTGCTCGATCATGTCGACCGGGTCGATCCCGTTGCCGAGTGACTTGGACATCTTGCGTCCCTGCTCGTCCAGGATGGTGCCGTGGATGTAGACGTCGCTGAAGGGCACGTCGCCCATGAACTCCATGCCCATCATGACCATGCGGGCGACCCAGAAGTAGATGATGCCGCGGTCGGTCACCAGGGTGTCGGTCGGGTAGTAGGTCTTGAGTTCCTGGCTCTCGTCCGGCCAGCCGAGGGTGCTGAAGGGCCAGAGGGCGCTGGAGAACCACGTGTCGAGGACGTCTTCGTCCCGGCGGAACTGCGAGCCGCCGCAGGACGGGCACGTAGCCGGCTCGTCGCGCGCTATGACGGGCTCGTCGCAGTTCGTGCAGTAGTAGACGGGCAGCCGATGGCCCCACCAGATCTGGCGGCTGATGCACCAGTCCCGGGACTCGGCCAGCCAGCTCAGGTAGAAGTCCTTCCAGCGCGCGGGATGGAACCGGACGCGTCCCTCCTGCGCAGCCCGGACGGCCTTCTGGGCCAGGGGCTTGACCTTCACGTACCACTGGTCGCTCAGGTATGGCTCCACGACGGTGTGACAGCGGTAGCAGTGCCCGACCGAATGCCGGTAGGGCTCGATCTTCTCCAGCTCCTCGCGCGTGCGCAGGTCCTCGACCAGCGCCTCACGGCACTCGAAGCGGTCCATGCCTTCGTACTGCTGGCCGGCCTCCAGCGTCATCTTGCCGTCCTCGTCGATCACGACCACCTCGGGCAGGTCGTGCCGGCGGGCCAGCATGAAGTCATTGGCGTCATGGGCCGGCGTGACCTTCACGGCCCCCGTGCCGAAGCTCCGGTCCACCCATTCGTCGGCGATGACGGGGATGCGGCGGCCCAGGACGGGCAGGCTCAGCGTCCTGCCCACCAGATGCCCGTAGCGCTCGTCCTCGGGGTGCACGGCAACCGCCGTGTCGCCCAGCATCGTCTCGGGCCGCGTCGTGGCCACCGTGATGTGCCCGCCGCCGTCGTCGGCGAGCGGATAGCGGATATACCACAGGAATCCGTCGTGCTCCTCGTGTTCCGTCTCGATGTCGGACAGGGCGGTGCGGCAGCGCGGGCACCAGTTGACGATGTACTTGCCGCGGTAGATCAGGCCCTTGCGGTGCAGGCGCACGAAGGTCTCCAGCACGGCGCGGCTGAGGCCCTCGTCCATCGTGAACCGCTCTCGCTCCCAGTCGCACGAGCATCCCAGGCGCTTCAACTGGTCGATGATGCGGTTGCCGTACTGCTCCTTCCATTGCCAGACGCGTTCGATGAACCGCTCGCGTCCCAGGTCCTGCCGGTGCAGGCCCTCGCTGGCCAGTTGGCGCTCGACGACGTTCTGCGTGGCGATGCCGGCGTGATCCGTGCCCGGCATCCAGAGGGCGTTGCAGCCCTGCATGCGCCGGAACCGGATGAACACGTCCTGCAAGGTGTTGTTCAGGGCGTGCCCCATGTGGAGCTCTGCCGTGACGTTGGGCGGGGGGATGACGATGGTGTAGGGCCGCCCCGGGCGGTCGGGCTCGGCGTGGAAGAACCTGCCCTCCTGCCAGAAGCCGTAGATCCTGCGTTCGATCTCGGCGGGTTCGTACTGCGTGGTCAGTTCAGCCGGCATCTTGTGGGGACCTTGCCGCGGTGATCCGGAATGCGGACGAGGGGCGTGGCGGGCGACCCGTCACGCTCGATCTTCCATCAGTAGCTTGTATTCGACGCTGTCCAGGAGGGCCTCCCAACTGGCGTCGATGATGTTCTCGCTCACGCCCACGGTGCCCCAGATGCGGCTTGAGTCGGCGCTCTGGATGACGACGCGCACCTTGGCCGCCGTAGCTGCCTTGGGGTCGATGACGCGGACGCGGTAGTCGGTCAGGCGTATGTCGCCGATGGCCGGGTAGTGGGGCTGGAGGGCCTTTCGCAGCGCACCGTCCAGGGCGTTGACCGGGCCGTCTCCCTCGCTGGCCGTGTGCATGTGCTCCCCGTTGATGTCCAGCTTGACGGAGGCATCCGTGACGACCGAGCCGTCCGCCTGCTTCATGACGCTCACGTGGTAGGCCTTCACGTCGAAGTGCGGCCGGAACTTGCCCATGACCTTCTCGGCCAACAGCTCGAACGACGCCTCGGCGGCCTCGAACTGGTAGCCCTCGTTTTCCAGGCCCTGAAGCTGTGCCAGCAGCTTGCCCATGAACTCCCGGTCCTGCGTGACGGCGCGCTTCTCCATCTTCTGGAGCATGGTCGCGTGGCCGGACAGCTCGCTCAGCAGGAACCGCCGCTCGTTGCCGACCAGCTTGGGATCTATGTGCTCGTAGGCGTGGTCGGCCTTGCGCATGGCGTCGACGTGCAGCCCGCCTTTGTGGGCGAACGCGCTGGCGCCCACGAACGGCTGGTGCGGATCGTACATCAGGTTCGCGACTTCGTACGCGAAGCGAGCGACTTCGGTCAGCTTCTTCAGTTGCTCGCCGGCCAGGCAGCGGAACGGCGTCTTCAAGTTGATGATGGGGATTATGCAGCACAGGTCGGCGTTCCCGGTCCGTTCGCCGATGCCGTTGAGGGTGCCCTGGACATGGACGGCGCCGTTCTGGACTGCGGCGACCGAGTTGGCGACGGCCAGGCCGCAGTCGTTGTGGCAATGGATGCCCACGGGGCAGTCCAGCTCCCCGGCTGTCAGTGCCGTCGCCCGCGCCACTTCGTCCGTGAGGGTGCCGCCGTTGGTGTCGCAGAGCACGATGCAATCCGCTCCTGCCTGCGCGGCCACATGGACGACGCGGCGCGCGTACTCGGGATTGCTCCGGCAGCCATCGAAGAAGTGCTCCGCGTCGAAGATGACCTCCCGGCCCGCCTTCTTCAGGAACGCGACCGAGTCGTCCACCATGCGGAGGTTCTCCTCCAGGTCGGTCCGGATGACCCGGGTGACGTGGTAATCCCAGCTCTTGGCGACGATGGTGACGACGGGCGACTCGGCGTCCAGGACGGCTTTGAGCCCCTTGTCGGTCTCGGCCGTGGTGTCGGCGCGCCTGGTGCTGCCGAAGGCGGCGATCCGGGCGTTCCTCAAGTTCAGAGCGCCCACCCTCCTGAAGAACTCCTCGTCCTTGGGATTGGACAGGGGATAGCCGCCCTCGATGTAGTGCACGCCCAGCTCGTCCAGCCTTCGGGCGATCTCCAGCTTGTCCTCGAGGGTCAGGGAGACGCCCTCGGCCTGGCAGCCGTCGCGCAGCGTGGTGTCGTAGATGAGGATGCGCCTGGGGTCTTCGCTCATGGGGCGCTCGTCGAATGGGGTTGATCCAGCCCGAATGCCCGGTGCACGGCCCGCAGGGCCTCCTGGCCGGCGGAGCCTTCGACGACGCAGGATATCTTGATCTCGGAGGTGCTGATCATGGCGATGTTGATCTTCTCGTCGGCCAGCGCGCGGAACATCCTTTCGGCCACGCCGCTGTGGCTGCGCATGCCGATGCCGACCACGCTCACCTTGGCGACGTTCTGGTCGCTCTCGACGCCGGACGCGCCGAGCCGTTCGGCCAGCTCCCGGCTGACCTGGAGGGCGCGGGACAGGTCGGTCTTTACCACGGTGAAGCTCACGTCCGCGCGTCCCCGCTGGCTGACGTTCTGCACGATCATGTCCACGTTCACGGTGGCGCGGGCGATCTCGCTGAAGATGGTGGCCGCCACCCCCGGCCGGTCCGGAACGTGCCGGATGGTGACCTTGGCCTCGCCGGTGTCCAGGGCCACGGCCCGCACGTCCACGTACTCCATCTCTCCGCCCAAGTCGGTCACCAGTGTTCCCTCCGATTCGTTGAAGCTGGGCCGGACTCTGAAAGGCACGCCGAAGCGCTTGGCCAGCTCAACTGCGCGCGGCTGCATGACCTTGGCGCCCAGGCTGGCCAGCTCCAGCAGCTCGTCGTAGTCTATGCGTTCAATCCACCGGGCGTCGGGCACAATGTGGGGGTCGGCCGTGTAGACGCCCTCCACGTCGGTGAAGATGTCGCATTGGTCGGCCTTCAGCGCCGCCGCCAGCGCCACGGCCGTCGGGTCCGAGCCGCCGCGCCCTATCGTGGTGATGTCGCCGGCGCTGTCCACTCCCTGGAAGCCAGCCACGATGACGATCTGGCCCTTGTCCAGCTCCCGCAGGAGGCGGTCCGTCTCTATCGTTTTGATCTTGGCCTTGCCGTACAGGCTGTCCGTGTGGATGCCGGCCTGAGCTCCGGTCAGGCTGATCGCCTGGCAGCCCAGCTTGTGGATGGCGATGGCCATCAGGGCGATGGACATCTGCTCGCCGACGGCCTTGAGCATGTCCATCTCGCGCGGGCTCGGTTCGGCGTGGATCTCCTCCGCCAGCCCGATCAACTGGTCGGTCCAGTCGCCCTGCGCGCTGCAGACCACGACGACCCTATGGCCGGCCTCAAACTGGCCGATGGCCCGCTGAGCCGCGTGGATGACCTTCTGCGGAGTGGCCAGGGAGCTGCCGCCGTATTTCTGCACGATCAGGCCCATCTGTCGCCCTGCAATCGGCTCGAGGGAAGCCGTTCGGGTCGCGTTCTGCTGCCCGGAATCCATGCGCGCAAGTCGGGCAGGAAAGCGGGATGAAATCGAAGGGCGGCTCCCGCCGCCCTTCAGCAGGCGAACCGGCCGCGAAGAGCGCCCCGTCGTCCGCTGAGCAACCCCGGGTGCAGAAGCATCTATCCTTGTTGCACCAAACCCGATGGAGTATCTTAGTCCGGTCGCGCGCGTCCTGTCAAGCTCTGGCCTCCCGGCCGACCATGATACCCAGGGTTCTGACCATCGCCGGAAGCGACAGCGGAGGGGGCGCCGGCATACAGGCGGATCTGAAGACGATCACCGCCCTCGGCGGCTTCGGCATGTCCGCCGTAACGGCCCTCACTTCGCAGAACACGCTGGGGGTGCGGGCCGTCTTGGAGGTCAGCCCCGATTTCGTCGCCTCCCAGATAGACGCCGTTGTCGAGGACATAGGGGTCGACGCCGCCAAGACAGGCATGCTGGCCAACCGGGGCGTCATCGAGGCTGTCGCGGAACGTGTCCGGCACCACGGGATCCGCCCGCTGGTCGTCGATCCCGTCATGGTGGCCAAGAGCGGGGACGCGCTGCTGGAGCCGGACGCGCGCTCCGTGATGCGGGACTTGATGCTGCCGCTGGCCACCGTGGTGACGCCCAACCTGGCGGAGGCGGCCGAGCTGGCCCGCGTGCCGGTGGCAGACGTGGGCGGCATGGAGGAGGCGGCGCGGCGCCTGTGCGACCTGGGCGCGCAATGGGCGCTCGTGAAGGGCGGCCATCTGGAAGGGGAGCCGGTTGACGTGCTGTTTGACGGCGAGCGGTTCCACCGCGTGGTCCGGCCGAGGGTGCGGACGGCGAACTCCCACGGCACGGGCTGCACTTACTCGGCGGCCATTGCCACGGGGCTGGCGTTCGGCAAGTCGGTTCCGGAGGCCGTCGAATGGGCGCGGGACGCCGTGCAGGCTGCCCTCCGGGGAGCATTGCCGTTGGGACGGGGCAGCGGACCGCTCGACCATCGGGCCATATTCGGCCTCGCGCAGGCGGAGCCGGAGACGGAGCCGGGCAGCAGGGAGTAGGCCCGGCCGGGGGATCCACGGGGACTGTGTGTGCGCTTTTCGTCTTGACATGCATTCTGAGGGCGGTACCATGGGGGGGCGAAAGTGGGGACGAAGCCGGTCGCGTTGCGTGGAGGTCAGGGCTATGAAGAAGGGGTTCACAGCAATCGAGCTTGCGGTCGTCCTGTGTATCATCACGATTCTGGCCATCATGCTGGTGCCCGCGCTGGAGAGGGGCCACTCGGAGGCGATCAGGGTCAAGTGCCTCTCGAACGTGCGGCAGATCGGCATGGCGTTCTCGATGTACCAGACCGATCACGGGGGCCGCTGGCCCTCGGCGCGTCGAAGCGTGAGTCCGGAGGATCCGGACTGGCCCGATCCGACCGGGTCGCTGGCCGCGCTGTATCCCGCTTACGCGCCGAAGGCTTACTTGTTCCAGTGCCCCAGCACCGCGGACCGCGTCGCGTTCGAGCTGGACGCCAGTGATTTCCGGAACTGCCGCAACTTCAGCGTTTCGCCCAAGGGCTCCAGCAGCATTGTGGAGGACATCCGCAGGGGAGTCCCCATGCCGCCCAGTTACTTCTACGATCCCGGTGGGCCCGGCCGGCCGCCCATTCCGCGCAATGCGCCCTCGATGCGGGTGGTCTACGGCGACGAGTGCGTGCACGGCTACTGGGGCAACGAGCAGGGCGACGGCATGTGGATCGGCACCGACAACCACCCGGAAGGCGGCAACTTCCTCTTCGTCGATCAGCACGTCGACCGGCTCATGGTGCACTGGACCGGCACGCCGTGGCAGAAGGGGAAGTCGATGCCCTACGTCCCCAATCCCCTGCTGCACATGCAGGAACGGGTGCCCGGTGCGAACAAGTTCAGGGTCGTCACGGACACGAACGTGTTCTGGGATGACTGGGGCGGGGAGAAGCAGGAGGTCGACGCCGACCTGGCCGGCATGATGTGGCTGGGCGACTCCTGGAAGGAGTTCTGAGCCGGCCCCGGACGCCTACGTGCCGCGGCTCCTCTCGAGGACCGTCGTGAGGTTGGCGTCGAGCTTCTTGCGCTCGCTATCGGGGAACGCGAGGATCTCCTGGAGTGCTTCGCTGATGTGGGGGATGTACTTCTCGATGTACTCGCGCTTGCGCTGTTCCTCCACGCGGCGCTTGCGGCGCCTCAGGAACATCCTCAAGTCGCGCGCGCATTCCTGTATGGCCAGCATGATCTCCTTCACGATCTCCGGGTAGGGGGCGACGGCCTCCTTGCTCTCACTGGTGAAGGGCACCCAGGGGCTGGCCATGTGAATCAGGATGAGAAGGGACCCCGTCGGCAGGCTGCCGTTGGACTGCTCGATTCCGTACTGCCGCCAGTTGACGCTGGCCGCCGCCTGGGTGATGGCGCAGGCGCCCGCGTGGAAGAGCAGGGGCACGCGATTGGCGAAACGCATCAGCTTGGCTGACGTGTTCTCCTTCATCCCGCCGCCGTAGGCGAGGCCGGCCTCGATCATGAAGGGGATGCCCCGGTAGACCGTCGGCGACCGTGTGACCGACGTGTAGAAGTCGGCCTTGAGCTCCTTGCGCATGCCCTTCTCGATGAGCTCCTGTCCGATGGGGCTGATGCAGTTCATCGGCGGATTGCGCAGCTTGGTCTCGTGGATCGCCTTGAGCAGGCTGTCCGCCTCGTTCTGGGCGATGCGTTTGGGACGGGCATTCTCGTAGATGCCGGCCTTCCCGCAGATCTCCAGTGCCGCCCGCTTGCTGACCCGGCAGAAGTCCGTGGCCAGGAACGTCTGGAGCTTGTGGCACCTGGTCTCCTGCAGCATCTTGATCAGCGTGCCCAGCTCGATCCCGTGCGGGTGGGGCTTGATCTCCTTGGGCTCCTCGGGCAGCACGTCCGTGGCGCGCTCGAAGACCTGCTCCTTGCCGTCCGGCGCCACGTAGCGTATGGCGACGTGGGGATTGGCGGTCGCCGTCTCCTCCAGGTACTGGTCGACGCTCCAGTTGCCCCGCTGGAAGATCCCTTCCAGTTCGATCTCCACCTTCGTGCCCTGAGCGGCGGCCCACTCGACGACTTCTTGCTTCAGCACCCTGGGCTCGTTGGTCTTCGTGTCGACGACGACTTGATAGTAATGGGCGCTCTTGTTCGGTCCCGTCTTGGAGGTGATGGCGACGGGCTGACCCGTCGTCAGATGGCCGTACATGCCGGCCGCGCTGATGCCGATGCCCTGCTGGCCGCGGCTCATCTTCAGGCGGTGGAACTTGCTCCCGTAGAGCAGCTTCCCGAAGATGCGGGGTATCTGGTTCTTGACGATGCCCGGCCCGTTGTCGGTCACCTGGACGCGGAACCGGTCGTCGCCGTTCGTCTGCTGGATGGTGACCAGGATCTCGGGCAGGATGCCCGCCTCTTCGCAGGCGTCCAGCGAGTTATCCACTGCCTCCTTCACCGTGGTCAGCAGCGCGCGGCGCGGATTGTCAAACCCCAGCAGGTGCCTGTTCTTGGTGAAGAACTCGCTGATGCTGATCTCCCGCTGCTGAAGGGCCATCTCCGCAGCGGTCAGCCTCAAGCGTCCTTTTTCGGGTCCCTTTTTTGCCATTGCAGCTCGCCCACGGCCCTGCCGCCGTGCCGGCCGCGGCCGCTCCGACAGCCGCTTGCCAGCCCGCCATTTGCAGCTATAAGCCGTTCTCACGTAAGCACATACGGGCTGCCTCTGCTTGCGTCTGCGACCGTCCCCTCCGGCGCCGCCCGTTGCACGTCCAACAGGATAACGCAAAGGCAGGGACCGTTTCAATCCGGTCGGCTTGAATCGGCCGGAGCGCCTGCCCTCTCATGTACGCTTGCGTGCGCACGGGCAGGACGTCCTGCCGACCTTGAGCGCCGGTGGCGCCGGGACATGAGAAGAATCGTCGTGCTCAACCAGAAGGGCGGCGTGGGCAAGACCACCACCGTCGCCAACCTGGGCGCCTGCCTGGCAGAGCTTGGAAAGCGCGTTCTCATGGTGGACGTCGACCCCCAGGCCAACCTGTCCATCCACTACGGCGTGGAGCTCCAGCAGGGAGATCCCTCCCTCTACACGTTGGTCCGGGAGGAACACGAACCGCACGAAGTCATCCGCGACACCCCCGTGGAAGGCCTGAGCCTGATCGCGTCGAACATAGACCTGGCCGGTCTGTCGGTCGAGCTCTCCGAACGGGCCGACAGGCTGATGGTCCTGCGCGAGTCCCTGGCGCGCCTGCCCGCCGCGTTCGACTACGTGCTGATGGACTCGCCTCCCTCGCTGGGCCTTCTGACGGTCAACGCCATGAGCGCCGCCCGGGAGGTCTTCATCCCGCTCCAGACGGAGTTCTTCGCCCTCCACGGCGTCAGCAAGCTGCTGCGGACCGTCACGCTGGTGCGGCAGCACGTGAACAGGGAGCTCTACATCACGGGCGTGATCGCCTGCATGTTCGACTCGCGCACGTGCCTGGCGCAGGAGATTCTGGACGACATCCGGGGGCACTTCGGCCCACGCGTCTTCCGGACCGTGATCAGGAAGAACGTACGCCTGGCGGAGGCGCCGGGCTTCGGAATGCCCATAACGCAGTACGACCCGGACTGCCACGGCGCTGACGATTACCGCGCGCTGGCCGCTGAGGTCCTGGCGATGGAATGCGTGGCCGGGGAGCGGGCAGCGGCGGTCGAGCAACCGGCCGCCGTGTCCCAGTCCAGGGCGGGCTGAGGCGCTTGCTCCGTGCCGGCCCTCCGGCACCCGAACGCTACATACGGCAATGGCGGAAGAACAAGACAAAGCAAAACCGACTCAACGCGATGGCGACGTTGTGCTGCACCGTCCCGGGGACGAGATCGAAGAAACGCCCCGCCTGAAGCCCAAGCCCGTCGGGAGCCGGACGGAGGAGGAGAAGGCCGGGCCGGCGACGCGGGGCGGCACGCTGTTCGGCACGCCCAACCAGGACGGCACCCGCCCTCCCGAGAAGCTGCCCAAGAAGATCAAGTTCCCCCGGCGCATAAGGGATGAGGTTCGCTCCCCCTACGCAACCTATCGGCCGGCCCCGCCGGATGAGGCGGCGGAGAAGCAGGAGGTGGCCGCCATCTCGGGCCGGCCCGTCGAGAGGGAGGTATCCGCCGGTTTCCTGCTCGGCATTGCGCTGATCATCGTCGCGCTGATCGGCGGCATCATGATCGTGCGCCTCGGCAAGAAGGTCGGCGTGCTGGAACAGCGCATCAGCCGCCTGGAGAGCGCACAAGGGGGCTCTGCCATCGCGGACGGCCGGCTTCCGTAGGTCCGCCGGCGCCCGTCGCCCACCCCACCCGCCGGGATCCTGCCTCCCCGTCCGTGCCGCCGGGGCTTGCGAGGCGTTCCACGGGCCGATATGATGCTGACGCCGTTTCCGGGGCAGTTATGGGAATCTCGATAGAAGGGGGGTGGCCATGCGTACCTTCATCTCGTTTCTCGTCTTGTCTGTCCTGATGTGTGGCGTCGCGGCGTCGGCTGAGCAGGGCCAGCCGGCCACGGAAGAGCAGATCCTGCAGGAGCTGCGCGAGCTTCGCAAGGCGGTGGCTGACCTGAAGGGGGAGGTAGCAGCGCTCCAGGCGCGGATGGACAAGCAGGCCGAACCGACCCGACCCGCGTGGTCGGACTGGAGCTGGGGGAGCGACGCGTGGGACTCGCAGGCCAACTGGCAAGTTCTGGCCGAGATCAAGCTGCCGGAGAATCCCACCAAGGAACAGGCCAGAGAGTATGTTGCCGCCATCATGGCCGCGTCCCGTGACCAGAGATCCTTCTCGTCAACCGACCCCCAGGTCCAGATGCTTGCCCGGGTCGGCCCCGAGAACGTGGACGTGCTCGTGCAGGCAGCGGGCGGGGATTTCATGGCTGACGTCCACATCGTCCCGGCAATCTGCCGACTGGCCCGTCCTGAGCACAAGGACTTGATCCTCGAAGCGCTTCCCTGTGCCCCGGAATTGGTGCAGGCAGTCATTGCGCGGGGCTGGCTGGAGGATGCAAAGGAGATACTCGTGGAGGGATTGAGGTACAATCCGGGGCACCTGCCTACGGAATGGGTGGAGGCGGTCGCCTCCTTCAAAGATCCCGACACCTACGATGAACTGATACACTACTTCGTCTATGGCTCAGACCGGCCCGACACGTACAGAGTTATCAAGGACCTGCCGGGCATCGAGCTCTCGGACGCGGTGGCCGAGGCATGGCGCCGCTCTTCGCTGAGCGAATGGGAGGCGGCCGGCATGGCGCCCGTTGCGATCGAGTGGGGCCACCTGGACGCGCTGGCGTACGCCGTATCCGCCCTGACCAGTACGCCTCAGGCGAACCGCCTGAGCTATGAGGTGTGGGAGCTATGGTTGGCCGTGCTCCGCCATACCGATGCGCCACGATCCCTCGAAGGGCTCGGGCGCTGGTTCGAGGAGGACAAGGACAACCTGGTCTTCGATCCGGAGACCAAGAAGTTCCGCGTCAAGGGGGCCGAATAACGCCCGGCCCGCGCGCGTTTCAGGGGGATAGAGCAGACCCGCGGGGACGTATAGGAACGACGGCACCATGATCCTGCCCGCTCCCACAGAGCCCATGACGCCCGAGGGATGGAAGGTCCTCGGCTGTCTGGTGGTCATTGTGGTCGCTCTGTTCCTGGCGGGCTCCGTCTACGTATGCGTCAGGACCGGCTTCCGCAACCCCACCGCGCTGGGGCTGCTGGGCTCGGCCGTCTTCATGGCAATGCTGGTGGGCGCCGGCTGGCACGTCATCCGCCGCTGGGTCGGCTAGCGGCCGCGGCGCACCTTACATCCCTCTGCTGCACCACCGCCGCTTGCATTTCCCGCGCGGCCGTGTATAAAAGCTCGCCTTGTGCGGCCGCATGTCGCCGCTGTCTTCATTCATCATTCATAGCTCTGCACTGCCTGTCGAGGCCCGCTGTGCCCGAGAGCATCATCGATCCCGGCATGGGCGAGATGACCCATCGCGAGCGGTTCCGCCGCGTGATGCACTTCCAGAAGGTGGACCGCGTCCCGCACTGGGAGTTCGGCTACCTGGCGGAGACCGTCCAGCGCTGGCACGCGGAGGGCCTGCCCGCCCGGCTCAATGACGACTGGTCCATCGAGGCGTACTTCGGCGTGGATCCGGTGGCGTACGTTCCTTTCCGCGACGGCCTGATCCCGCCGTTCGAGGGCGGCTACGAGCTGATCGAGGAGCGCAAGGACTCGCGCATCGAGCGGCTGCCGGACGGTACGGTCCAGGAGGTCCAGAAGGGGGACCTCAAGACCATTCCGCATTTCATCAAGATGCCCATCGAGAGCCGCGACGACTGGCGGCGCTTCAAGGAAAGGCTGGACCCGGAGGACCCGCGCCGCTTCGAGACGGACTACAAGGCGCTCGGCCGGAGGCTGCTGCGCTCCGATCGGCCGGTCGGCATCGGCCTGGGCTCCTACTTCGGCATCCCGCGCAACTGGATCGGGTTCGAGAAGATCTCGCTCATGGTCTACGACGACCGCCCGCTGATCGAGGAGATCGTCGACACGCTGTCTGAAATCTACTACCGCCAGATCGAGGAGGCGCTGAGGTACGTCGAGGTGGACTTCGCGGCCGGCTGGGAGGACATCTGCTTCCGCAGCGGGCCGATGGTCAGCCCTGCCATGTTCCGTGAGATCGTCGGCCCGCGCCTGAAGCGCGTCTGCGACCTGCTGCGCGAGCACGGGTGCGACGTCATCTGGACCGACTGCGACGGGGACATCACGCAGTTGGTGCCGGTCTGGCTGGACTGCGGCGTCAACTGCATGTTCCCGCTCGAAGTGCACCCCGGCTCCGATCCCGTCAAGTACCGCAGGATGTACGGCCGGCAGATCCTGCTGCGCGGGGGAATCGCCAAGTACAGGCTGGCGGGCAGCAGGCAGGACATCCTGGACGAGCTGAAGCGCGTCGAGCACGTGGTCCACGAGGGCGGCTTCATCCCGCACGGCGACCACCGCATCCCGCAGGACGTCTCGTACGATAACTACCGGTACTACGTGCGGGAGAAGCTGGCGATGCTGGGCTGGCGGGACGACGAGGTCGCGCAGATCGAGCCGCTGCGGGGCGTCTAGAGGGGGTGCGCCACGGGCACGCGGTGCCGGTCCGAGCCGGCAGCCTGGCCGGGCCGGCAATCCTGCGCTCAGTCAGGCGTCTTTGCCTGTTTCCTGGCCGCCAGCATCTGGACGAAGGCTTCCAGCCGCGTCTGCAACTGGCCGGACAGAGGCTCCGGCCGGTCCGCCTCCAGAGTCAGCACCGGCACCGGCACGTGCCGCCGGATGATGCGATCCTCTATCCGCCGGTGGCAGAAGCTCTGCACGTAGTGGATCAGTCCGTCCAGCCGCCGGCGCCCGCATTCGGCCCGGATGTCTGCAATCCGCGGGAAGACGCCGTAGGGATACGTGTAGCGGGTGTACTGCTCGGCCAATGAGCCGGCGGGCTCGAGCATGGCGAACTGCCGCTCCGTCTCGTTGTAGACGACCAGGGCGCCCATCTCTTCGAGGAACGGGTACATCTCCGGCACGATGGGCGGGATGCCGCACACGCCGAGGCGGACGTCGTGCTGGATCGGCGGCCGGCCGCCGGCGGCCTCAACGAACGCCTCGGCTTCCGCCCGGTACCGCTCCGGAGCTGCGCACAAGTCGCTTGCGCTTACGAGCCACAGGTGGTTCTCCAGCCCCGTGACTCTCGCCTCCTGCCAGCTCAGGCGGTCGATCCGGGCGGCCAGCGCCCGCGTCGGCGCCAGCCGTTCGCGCCATGCCTCGGCTTCCTTGACCTTGCAGCCCAACGCGTCGGCCAGGTCTTGGACGGCTCGCGCCATCTCGCCGGGGTCCTGGAGCCGGGGGTAGTCGAACGCGACGCAGCGCACGCCTTCATCGGTCAGCACTTCGAGGAGCGCCTCCGTGTTGCTGCAGTCGCCCCGGGTCACGCCGAGGACCGTCCTGATGCCCAGGCGCCGAGCCGCGCCGTAGATGCCCTTGATCCAGCAGCAGCACGTGCGCGGGAAGCCCGACCGCTCCGCCTTGTCTACGAGTCCCAGCGGGTCGGGATGGCTGATGAACAGGTTGTTCAGGTCGACGGGGATGAGGCCGGCCGCGTAGACGACCTCGATGGGCACCGTGGTGGTGATGCCCACCGCCTGCTCGGGCGGCAGGCTCTCGGGCAAAGGGGGCGGCAGCATAGGCTCTACCATGAGGCGGCTCCTGCGCTCGCACCTTGCTCCGCGTCCGGGCCGGACCGGCGGACACGTGCGAGCCGGCCTCCCGCGCGGAGCGGCGGTGCGGCACGTCATTGTAGGGCGTCCGGCCGGCGCGTCCAAGGGCAACCGGGGCCCCGCCGGGCCGCACGCCTTGACTTCGGCGCGCCGCTCAACTACATTGGGTCCGAGTGGGTCGCGTTGGCGGCCGGCGGCCCATGCGGGTGCCAGAGTGGCGGAATGGGCATACGCGCCGGTTTCAAAAACCGGTGGGCCTCTAAAAGCCCCTGTGGGTTCGAGTCCCACCTCTGGCACCACTTCTTGCCGTCCACTGGATTGACTGCATTCCCATGCGAAGGGGCTATGTGGCATGGCCAGCAAAGTCTTCTACTCGAAGTTCAGCGGCAGAGAGACTGAGGCATCCATCTGCAAGAAGACGCGGGGGCTGTTCCGTGCGGCAGGTTTCGCCGACTTCACGGCCCACGCCGCCCGGACGGGGATCAAGACGCACTTCGGCGAGCGCGGCAACGACAGCTTCGTGCCTCCGGCATTCGTCAAGGCCGTCGTGGACGAGGTGCGCGCCTCCGGAGGCGAGCCGTGCCTGATCGAGACGTCCACGCTCTACCGCGGCCAGCGGCACAACGCCGTGGACCACTTCAACCTGGCCATGGAGCACGGCTTCGGGCCCGAAACGATGGGCTGCCCGCTTCTGTTCATGGACGGCCTTCGCGGCAACCTCCACGTCGAGGTCAGGGTGGGGCTGAAGCACTGTAAGACGGTGGCCGTCGCCGGCGATTTCACGCTCATGCCCTCCGCCGTCGTTGTGACGCACCTGACGGGCCACATGCTGGGCGGGCTCGGCGGCGCCATCAAAAACGTGGCGATGGGCCTGGCCTCCCGCGCCGGCAAGCTGCGCCAGCACTCCGACGGCAGGCCTGAAGTGAACGAGCCCAGGTGCACCTCCTGCGGCACGTGCGCTCGTTGGTGCCCGGAGGACGCCATAACGGTCGAGGACAAGGCGCAGATCAACTACGATCGCTGCATCGGCTGTGGGGAGTGCGTGGCCGTCTGCCCCGTCGGCGCCGTGGGCTTCGACTGGGACTGTCCGCCGGAGACCTTCAACGAGAAGATGGCGGAGTACGCTTGCGGCATCCTCAAGGGTAAGGAAGGGCGCGTCGGTTTCATCACCTTCATGCATCGGATCACCGCCCAATGCAACTGCATGGGGGAGAAGGGCGAAAGCGTCTGCGCCGACCTGGGCATCCTGGCGTCACGGGACATCGTGGCCATTGACCAGGCGGCCGTTGACCTGGTCAACGAGGCGCACGGCGGCGATCTGTTCGAGGAGATGTGGCCCCGCAAGCATTACGGCGCGCAGCTCTCCTATGCGGAGGAGATCGGCCTCGGCAGCCGCAAGTACGACCTGATCGACGTCTGAGCCTCGCTGGGCGCTCCTGGCATCAGGCCGGCCGCTGGCGGGCGCCTGTCGGCTGCGGGCTCTCGCCTTTCCGCTTCTCCGGGGGATGCCGTGGCCAGGTACGTAAAGACCCGGTGCACCACCGATCCCGCCTACGGCTGCCCTCCCGCTGAGCGCGAGCTGGACGAATACGTCCGATGGGGCGTTGTCATCCTGGACAAGCCGGCCGGTCCCACCTCCCACGGGGCCGCGGACGCCGTGCGCCGCCTGCTGGGCGCGTCCAGGGCGGGCCACGGCGGCACGCTCGATCCAGCGGTGACGGGCGTGCTGCCCGTCCTCCTGGATAAGAGCACGCGGGCGGCCGGCCTCCTGCTCGGCTGCGACAAGGCATACTCGGGCGTGATGGCGCTGCACGGCGACGTTGCGGACGAGGAGCTTGAGGACGCACTGGGCGGGTTCCGGGGCGTCGTCGAGCAGTTGCCGCCCAGACGCAGCCGCGTCAAGCGCGCACCGCGGCAACGCCGTGTGCATGCCTTCGAGATCACGGGGCGCCAGGGGCGCCGGGCCGAGTTCACGGTCCGCTGCCAGGGCGGGACGTACGTGCGCAAGCTCGTCCACGACCTCGGCCAGGAGCTCGGCTGCGGTGCACACATGTTCGAGCTGCGGCGGACCCAGTCCGGCCCCTTCGCCCTCGAGGACTGTGCGACCATGGCGGCGCTTGAGGGTGCGTGTGCCCTGGCCGGCGCAGCCCGCGAGGAGGCGCTGCGGCGGCTGGTGCGGCCGGTGGAGGACGTCGTGATCCGGCTCCTGCCGCAGGTGTGCATGGGGGACGGCGCCGTGCGGAGCATCTGCGACGGGTTCCCGCTGGCCGTTCCGGGCGTGTGCGAGCTGGACGAGTTCGCCAAAGACGCCCCCGTGGCGGCCATGACGATGAAGGGGGAGCTGGTGGGGATCGGCAAGGCGCTGCTGGATTCGGACACGATACGGGCCGGGCAGAGGGGGCTGGCGGTGGCCGTGCACACGGTCCTGATCGACCGCGACGCGTATCCGAGGTGGCGGCGGGACGGTGCTGGCCGGCCGGATGCGGAGGGCAACCGGAGCGCCGGCGAGGGCTGAGGGGGTTCTGCTTGACGGCGTTCCGATGGGCCGGTAGAATCGTGAGTTGCCCATCTCTGCGTTTCGGCGGGCGCGGAGGGGCGCAGGGAGCCGAGAGGGCGTAAATGGCGAGGACTGATTCCACTGACGATTTCACAGGCAGTCTCCTCACCGCGTTGGCCGTGCTCTTCCCTGTCCTCATAACGGTCTTCCTGCTGAGCTGGCTGTATCACCAGATGGACGTCTCAGTGGGGGAGCGGACCAACGCGCTGTGCCGCGAGGTGCTGGTACGCAATCGGAGTCTGTTCGTCGCGGTCTTCCCCGGAGTTTCGGGCGGGGAGTTGGAGGACGCGGCCGCCCGCCGCGCTTACGCGGAGCAGCATTTTCCACGCTTTGTGGGGGTGTTGTTGGGTCTGGTGGCGGCAGCCGTGCTTGTGTACCTGATTGGGCGCTCGCTGCGCGCCTACATCGGGGCTCGCGCCATGCGCGCGGTTGACCGGTTCTTCGAGCGGCTCCCCCTGATAAAGGCAATCTACCCGCACGCAAGGCACCTGGGAGACCTGCTGTTCGGCCAGTCGGAGCGGCGGCGTTTCATCACGGCCGGCATACTGGTCGGCGAGCAGGCGCGTTCCGGCACACCGGCCCTGGCCGGTGTCTACGGCGAGTCCGGCGAAGGGCAGACCCGGGGCGACTCGACCGGGTCCGGTGACGCGTGTTGAGGGATGCACTGCTCGGTGAAAGGGCTTTGAGAACGTGGATGTCGAGATAACGGGAAGGCATGTCCGGGTCACTGCGGCGATGGACAGGCACATTCGGCAGCACATCGAGAAGCTGCCGCGGCTTGACGAGAAGATCCAGTACCTGACTGTCACCCTGGAGGTGGACTCCGGGGATCAGCTTGTCGAGATCATTGCCAAGTGCCATCGGGCGGACCTGGTGGCGGAGGCCAGAGGCCACGATATGTACGAGTCCATCGACGAGGCCTTCGCCAAGATGGAGCGCCAGATCACCCGCTACCATGACAAGCTGGTCAATCACCGGGGCCGCCAGGGCCAGCGCGGCCCGGAGGTGGGCGCGGCGCCGTGAAGCGTCCGAGTGGGCGTTGCGCATCCGTCTGGCGGCGGACCGGCGGGCAGTGCCGGCGGCCGGCGTTGCGTCTGTTTCCTGTGGTCTTCTGGGCGGAGCGGGCGCTGTGGGCCTGACCGATTACCTCCACAAGGAAGCGATGTGCATGGACCTGGAGTCGCGGCAGCGCGACGACGCGATCCGTGCGTTGCTTGACCAACTCGTTGAGGCGGAGCTCATTGACGCGGAGCTCCTGGAGCCGGCGCTCAAGGCGGTTCTGGACAGAGAGAGGGTCGGCAGCACCGCCATCGGCAGAGGCGTGGCGGTGCCGCACGCGAGGCTGGAGGGCATCGAGCAGATCCTGGTGGCGTTCGGTTACAGCTCAGCTGGCGTGTCGTTCCACGCCCTGGACGGCGAGCCCGTCCATCAGATCTTCCTGGTGATGGCCCCCAACGGAAGCGCGGGGGAGTACATCGAAGTGATGGAGCGCATCACCCGGCTGATCCAGGATCAGGACTTCCGGCGCTTTGTGGGCCGCGCTCGTCGTCCCTCGGAGGTCATCGACCTGATCGAGGAGATGGACTTGTAGGCGGAGGACGTGCCCGAGCCCGGGGGCGCGCCGCCAGCGGGAAGGGATGCCGACGGAACGCGCGGTTATGGACAAGATGAATGAGTGCAGCACCGAGCTGACCATCGAGAACCGCATGGGGTTTCACGTGCGGCCCGTGCAGCGATTCGCGGAGCTTGCACGCCTGTTCAAGGCCGACGTCGAGGTGGAAATGCGCAAGGGCAGGGTGCCAGGCAAGAGCATCATCAATCTGATGAGTCTGGGCGGCCGGCACGGCGACAGGATGAAGGTAACGGCCCGCGGCGAGGACGCCGATCAGTGCATCAAGGTCCTGACGGTCCTGGCCAAGGACCGGTTCTTCGTTGAGGACAACATGGACGTCAAGGAGAGGCCGTCCAGGCACATCGAGAGACTGGCCGCGATGGCCTCGTGCTTCAGGAGCGATATCACGGCCGTGCTGGACGATAAGGCCGCTGACGCGAAGGACTTGCGCGCCCTCGGATCACTGGGGTTGGTCCCGACCGGCGAGCCCCGGTTCGAGATACGGGGGGAGGACGCGGAGCAGGCCCGGGCGGTGCTGGACGTGATGGTCCGCTCCTCCTTCTTCGTCGAGGACCAGATGGTCGAGAGGGGCTTGAAGACCAAGTAGGAATGGACATCAAGCGAGGAACACCGGTCAGTCCTGGCATAGCCGTGGGGGAGGTATTCCTGCTGGAGGCCGAGGGGGTCCGCATTCCGGAGCATTTCGTCGCCTCCTCTCAGGTCGAAAGCGAGGTCCAACGCCTGGACGAGGCAATGAAGGAGGCGTTGGCGGAGCTGGAGGAACTGGCCGGACGCGTCTCCACCAAGGCCGGCGCCACCATCGCCGAGATCTTCAGCGCGCACGCCGGCATGTTGCGCGATGAATACTTCCGCGAGGAGTTCTTCGAGCGGATCCGCAATAAGAAGTACGCCGCCGAGTTCGCCGTCTCCCGCACGATGCGGCAGTGGCGCAAGGTGTTCCAGGAGGACTCCTTCCTGGTCACGCGCGTGCCCGACCTGGACGACCTGGAGCGCCGCCTCCTGCGCAGTCTGCTGGGCGCCAAGCGCGAGGAGCTCGGGTCGCTCAAGAGGGAGATCATCCTGGTCGCCCACGACCTGCACCCGAGCCAGACAGCCTCCTTGGACACCGAGAGGGTCAAAGGCATCGCCATCGAGGGCGGCGGCCCGACGGGCCACACCGCCATCATCGCGCGCGCGCTCGGCATCCCGGCGGTCGTGGGGCTGGGCTCGATCACCGGGGAACTGAGCGGGGGCGACCGGGTCATCGTGGACGGCTCACGGGGCTTCCTCATCGTCGAGCCCGACCCGGAGACCCTCGAGTCCTATGACAAGCGGCGCAGCGAGGTCATGCGCACGGACATGGTCCTGCTGGAGGAGCTGCGGGACCAGCCGGCGCAGACGACGGACGGCCGCAGGATAGGCATCCTGGGCAACATCGAGTTCCCCCGCGAGATCGCGCGGGCGATCGAGCACGGCGCCGAGGGCATCGGGCTCTACAGGACGGAGTTCCTCTACCTGGCGGCCGACCACGTCCCGACGGAGCGCGAGCACCTGGAGGCCTACATGGAGGCCGTCCGCCAGCTCGAGGGGCGCCCCATCATCATCCGCACGGTCGACCTGGGCGCCGACAAGTTCGGCGGCGTGCACGAGGTGGCCCTGGAGCGCAATCCCTTCCTGGGCCGCCGCTCCATCCGCTACTGCCTGGACCATCCGGAGGTGCTGCGCGAGCAGTTACGGGCGATCCTGCACGCCAGCGCGCACGGCAACGTGAAAGTCATGTTCCCCCTCGTCTCCGGCATGGAGGAACTCGTCCGGCTTCAGGAGATGCTGGCCGACCTGCGCGAGGAGTTCGACAGGGAGGGAGAGGAGTACGATCGCGACCTCCAGGTGGGCATCATGGTGGAGGTGCCAAGCGCTGCCGTCTGCGCCGACGTGTTCGCCCAGCACGTGGACTTCTTCAGCATTGGCACGAACGACCTCATTCAGTACACGATTGCCATTGACAGGGCCAACGAGCACGTGGCCGACATGTATCGGCCCCTTCATCCCGGCGTGCTCCGGCTCATCAAGATGACCATCGACGCTGCCCACAAGAACAACGTGGAGGTGGGGCTGTGCGGGGAGATGGGCAGCGAGATCGCCTACACCGTCCTTCTGCTCGGGCTCGGCGTGGACCACCTGAGCGCCTCGCCGCCCCTCGTCCTGCCCGAACTGAAGAAGATCATCCGCACCGTCAGTCACGAGGACGCCAGGCGCGTCGCCGAACAGGTGCTGCTGACCCCTGACGTGCAGGCGGCCACGGAGCTTCTGATGGAGTTCAATGCCAAGCTGCTGCCCGAGCTGTTCCCCTGAGAGCCCCTAACAGGACCCCACGCGTCGGCCCGAGGCCGAGCGAAGCGCCCCCATGCAAGGAGGGCGAAGCAGGCGATGCAGGGGCACAGCATCGCCGATGCGGCCCGACGCCGCAGGGCGGTGCTGCAGCCGGCCAAAGCCAGCAGGGGGTCTTGTTAGGGGCTCTGAGCGCGGCGGTCAGTCGGCGGCACCTTCGGCTCCGGCGCTCTGTTGCGTCCAGCGGATGCCCCTGGCCAGCAACCTCTCGTAAACCGGCTCGGGCACGTAGGGCTTGACGACCTCCTGCCATCCCTCGACGCCTACCAGCCCCTTGACGAAACTGCTGCTGATCTCGCAGATCTCCCGGGGCGGGATCAGGAAGACGGTCGTCACGCGGGGCGCCAGGTCCTCATTGACGTTCCGCATGGCGTGCTCGAACCTGTAGTCCTCCTCGCTTCGGATGCCCCTCAGTATGTAGCCCGCGCCCTTCGACTCCGCGTAGCGCACCAGGAACTGGCCGACGAAGCTGTCCACCTCGACGTTGTCCAGCTCGCGCGTGCACTGCCGCAGCATCTCCAGCCGCTCCTGCACGCTGAAGGTGTACGCCTTGTTGGGGTTGATGCCGACCGATATGATCAGGCGGTCGAAAAGCTTCGCCCCCTTCTCGATCATGTACATGTGCCCGTTGGTCGGCGGATCGAAGCTGCCGGCGTACACGCACGTGTCGTTGGCGTCTGCGTCTGGCTTCGCCTTCATCAGGGCTCCCTCTCTCACGGTCCAGCCTTCGTGGGTGAGCAGGCGGCGCTTCCATGCGAGCCCGGCGCCGAACCCTCCCAGGCGGCCGCGCGCGGCGACCACGCGATGGCACGGGATGAAGATGGGCAGCGGGTTCCGGCCGAGGGCCCGCCCAACGGCCCGCGCGCCCCGGGGGGCACCAGCCCTCGCAGCAAGCTCTCCATACGTCACTACCTCCCCGAACGGCACCTTCCGCAGCTCCCTGTAGACCCGGCGCTCGAACGGCGTGGCGCCCGACAGGTCCGTCGCCTCCGGCGCCAGGCCGGGATCCTTGCCGCGGAAGTAATCGTCGAGGGCGTCCAGGAACCCGGACATCGCGGCCGACGCGGGAGCGCGCGGCAAACGGTCCCGGCCCGCCGGGCCGCAGCACAGCCGCGCCCTCACCAGCCTGCCGTCCCGCACGCACAACTCCACCTTCCCGTGCGGGCTCTCGTAGAAGGCCGTCTCGATCTCGGACACGATTGTCCCGTGCGTCGCAAGGAAGCGGGGTGCCGACCGTGCCGTCTAGAACTCCTCGGGGTGGACGACGGCGTAGCCGCCCGGCGGCTCGTACTCAAACACCTCGTCCTTGACGCCCGTGTTGGTCCGCACCTTGCTCAGGTCATAGGTATGGATGATCTCGCCGCCGCTTTCGTGGAGCACCAGCAGGTGAGGCAGCCAGAGCCCATCGCTCAACTCGACTTCGATGCACTCGTACATGGCCGGGTGCTCGTCGTTCGGTCGAGGCGTGAGCTTCAGGCGGTAGGTCGTCTCCTCTTCACGCCGTTCCGTCTTCGCCAGCTCGATGCTGTACTTCTCCAGCAGCTTCTGGGAGCTGCTTCCGTAGGCGAAGTCCAGGAAGGCCGTCTCCTGGCTGCCCTCGCCCGGTTCGGCCGCTTTGTAGATCTCCACCTTCTTGTCCTGGTGATTGACCAGCCACCACGTCTTGCCGTCGGTATAGACGTCTTCGCCGCGTGGCTTGCCCAGCTTCAGGACGATGCGGCCCGGCTTCTTGAAGACGAGCTCTCCCTGGGATCTCTGCTTCTCGTCCAGCAGCGGGATCTCGCGCTCGTAGGTGACTCTGGCCGTGACGTCTTCGAGGCGCTCGTTCGCCGCGTCCAGCTCTTCCAGCACGTGCTGCAGCTCGGGCGGCAGGGCCTGCCTGACCGCCGCCGCCTCGTCGGCGCCCCCGCATGGCGCTGCTTCGTTGGGCGAGCCTTCCTGGGCCATCGCTGTGCCGATGCCGAACCACAGCGCCAGCGCGACCGCGCCCAGCGCGGCGGCGAATCCCCATCTTGGCGGCAGGCAAGCACGCATCGGCATATCCCTATGGAGGTCCTCCGGGCAGAAGGTCCAGCAGTCCGCGCAGGTCGTCCAGCACCACGTCGGCCTCGGGCGGCGGGTCTATGCCGCCCTCCGACCTGAGGAATGCGGTGCGCGCCCCGGCCGACATGCCGGCCTGGACGTCGAAAACGTAATCTCCCACGACCAGCAACTGCTCCGGCCGGACGCCCAGCGCGTCGGCAATCCTCAAGACGGCCGCCGGGGACGGTTTGGGCTCTGCATCCTCGCGACTGACGCAGCAGTCGAGCCGCAGTCCGAACCGCTCCACCACCGTGCGCACGGAGGCCGCCGAGTTCCTGGTCAGCAGAGCCATCTTGATGCCCCGACGCCGAAGCTCTTCGGTGACCTCCCTGGCGCCGTCGCGCAGCGTGCACTCCTGCGCCGCCCGTGCCTCGTGCTGGTCGAGAACGGCCTGCACGCGCGCCCGCTCGGCCTCGGACGCCGCGTCGATGAACTCCAGTATCGGCCGCCCCGGCGGCACGCCGGCCTCCGCCCGGATCAGACTGAAGTCCAACGGCGAGATCGTCAGCGTGCCGTCCATGTCGAAGACGACGCCCTTGATCTCGGCCGATGCCCGTTTCGGTTCCATCTCGCCTTCCAGGCGCAAGTGAAGAAAAGCCTGACCGTGTATATCATAGCCGCCGCCGCCGCTCAGGTCCATTCGTTTCCGGCCTGCGGCGTGGACCAGGGGCGGGCCCTTCGGTGGTAGACAAAGCCCGTGGCCGGCAGTAACATGACGCCGCACACGCATCTGCACCATTCGTCGAGCGGGCGGAAGTGGCTGAAGGGCGGGTCCAGGTGGGGAAAGCGCTGCTCGTGGCGCCGCGGCTCGAGCCGAGGGGCACTTCGCGCTACACCGTCGGCCTTGCCAGGGAACTGCAGCGGCTGGGAGTCGAAGTCTCGGTCTTCTGCGCTCCGGGCCTGATGCTGGCGGAACTGCACAGCGCCGGAGTCCCGGTCCAGACGTTCGACCATCTGGAGTGCATGGGCTGGCACTTCGGCGAGCGGAAGGCGTTCCGCCGGGCGGTGGAAGGGCTCTCGCCGCAGATCGTCCATGGCCAGAGCTTCAGAGCGGCCGGGGCTTTGGGCCTGCTGGCCGGGAAGGACGGGCTGCCCCTGGTGCTCACCGTGCACTGGATGCCTCCGCGTCCTCGGGTGTTGCGCAGGCTGGCCCGCAAGCTCCGGGGCATCATCGCCACGACGCAGGCCGTGCGGGAAGCTGTCGTGAACCAGTGCGGCATCGAGGGGGTCAAAGTGAGGGTCATCCCCGACGGCATCGAGGTCGGCCGCGCAGGGGCGCAACAGCCGCCGCCGATCTTTCGCAGCCGCGTCCCGGCCGTCGGTTCGCTCGGCCCCGTGGAGGAGATGCGGGGGCACGAGCTCTTCGTCCGAGCGGCCGCCATGCTCGTGCGCAAGGGTGTCTCCGCCCAGTTCGTCGTCGCCGGCGAAGGGGGCCAGCTCCCCGAACTGCGGAAGCTCCTCACCAAGCTCGGCATGGACGGCCACATCACGCTGGCCCGCGATTTCGCCAGCTACGCCGACGTGCTTGACGCCCTTGACGTGGTGGTGCAGAACTCCCTGGTGAACATATCCGGCTTCAGCATCCTGGAGTCCATGGGCCACGGCCGGCCCGTCATCGCCTTCAACACCGGCACTGCGTGTGAGATCATCGAGGACGAACAGACGGGCGTGCTGATCCCCAAGGGCGACGTCGAGGCCCTTGCGGCCGCCATCGAGCGCCTGATCGTCGACTCCGCCCTGGCGCGCCGCATGGGACAGAACGCCAGGGAGCGCGTCACGGAGAAGTTCAACATCCGGACCGTTGCGCAGCAGACGCTGGACTACTACGCTGAGCTCCTGAAGGCCTGAGAGCCACGCGCAGGGGGCCGACCGCGCATGAACGATCCGCAGACGAACGACGCCCCGTCGGACGCGGGCGACGTCGAGATCAAACGCTTCGTCTTCGAAGTCAAGGGACGCCATGAGGGCCGTCGCCTCGACACCTACCTGGCGGCGCGGTTCGCCGATTACTCCCGCACGTTCATCAAGGCGCTGATCCAGGAGAACCGCATCACCGTCAACGGCCGGCCGGTCAAGCCCTCCTACTCGCCTTCGCGCGGCGACGTGGTCGTGGCGGACGTGCCGATGCAGCGCCGCGACGAGGTCCCGCCGGAGGATATCCCTCTGGACATCATCTACGAGGACGACTGGATCGTGGTCGTCAACAAGCAGCCCGACCTGGTGGTGCATCCCTCAAGGGGCCATCAGACGGGCACGCTGGTCAACGCCCTGGTCTATCGCTTCAGGCAGCTCAGCGGCGTCTACGGTCCGCTGCGTCCCGGCGTCGTCCACCGGCTGGACCGCGACACCAGCGGCGTGATCCTCGTCATCAAGGACGACGCCGTGCACGAGGAGATCGCCCGTCAATTCGAGGAGCGAGAGGTCACCAAGCAGTACGTCGCCATCTGTGAGGGACGCTTCGAGCTGGACAGCGACCTGATAGACGGCCCCATAGGACCCCACGCGCGGCACCATGACAAGATGGCCGTGCGCCAGTCCGTCGGCAGGCCGGCGCAGACGATCTACGAGGTCGTCGAGCGGCTGGGCCGCTTCACCGTCGTGCGTTGCTCGCCGTTGACCGGACGCACTCACCAGCTTCGCGTGCACTTGCAGTCCATCGGTCATCCGATCGTGGCCGACAGCGTCTACGGGCGGCGGGACGCGCTCTACCTGTCCGACCTGACCGGCGGCGAACACTTCCCCGACGAGGAGCCGCTGCTGGAGCGGCAGGCCCTGCACGCACGCCGGATCACGATCCGTCACCCCAGGCTCGGGCGGGAGATGACGTTCGAAGCGCCGGTGCCGGACGACATGATGCGGGCCATCGAGGCCATGCGCGAGTGCTCGGGCTGACCGGCGCGTGGGACGCGCTCAGGCGTCGCCGGAGACCTGCTCCAGGACCGATTCGTCCACGAAGATCGGCGCCCCCTTCTGGACGGCCAGCGCTATGGCGTCGCTGGGCCGGCTGTCGATATCGAACGTCTCGCCGTTCTGCCTCAGGATCAGGCGTCCGAAATACGTCCGCCCCCGCAGCTCACTGATGATGATCCGTTCGATCCGCACGCCGAGCGCGTCGAGGACGTTGCCGAACAGCTCGTGCGTCAGCGGCCGGGGCGGGGGCTCGTTGTTCACCGTGCGGTGGATGGCGAATACCTCCCACAGCCCGATCCAGATCTCTATGGCGCGCTCGCCGCCCTTCTCCTGAAGCGTGACGACGTGGCGGTCGTGCGCTTCGCTCATCACGATGCGTGCGAGCTCGCATTCCACGAGGGCCATCTGCGGCTTCCCTATCGCACGGGGGTCTGGATCGGTCCTTGCCGCATTCTATCCGCCGGGCCCCGGGCAATCAACGCGCCGGTTGACGCGCCGCAGGATATGGATTAGAAAGGTGTTCGCAAGCCATCGGGCGGGTCGAAGACCCGTGCCGCGCCGCGCGGCACGGCGTCAGACGAAGAGGTTTGGCATGCAGCGCGCACGCAAGAGGGGGTTGATTCTCGGCGTTGTGGCCGCGCTCCTGTGGAGCCCTCACTTCGCCATGGTGCGGTCCCTTCTGCGCGGCGACGTGCCCCTGCTCGTGGCGGAGTTCTACTTCCTTCTGTTCGCGTCGCTTCTGCTGCTCCTGCTGTTGTTTCTGAGCGGCCGCCTGTCCGAGCTCTCGGTTTTCAAGCGCCGGGAGACGCACTTCCTCGTGCTCGCCGTCTCGGGCGCCTACGGTCTGGGGCTGCTGCTTGGCCTGGCGCTGGACCGGTCCTCCCTTGCTCAGGTTCGCCTCTGGTTCTACGCGGGCCCGCTGATCGTGGCGCTGCTCAGCGTGCCGGGGCGCGAGCGTGCCGACGTGAAGTTGTTCTTCGGCATCCTGATGGGGTTCTTCGGCTGCATAATGATCGTGCGGGGGGAGACGGCCGGCTCCCTGGCCCTCAGCATGCGGGCCGTCGGGGCGGCCGCTTGCTGGGCTGCCTTCTCCATGCTGGCCCGGCCGCTCGTCCGCGAGGAGAATGCCCTCCCCGTGGCGGCCGTGGTGTGCCTGATCGGCGCCGCCTGCCTGCTGGTCACGTGTCTAAGCATGGGGCGGAGCATCTTCGCCGTCCGGCCAGCGCACCTGTGGACGGCCGCCGTCACCGGCGCGTTCACCGTCGGCCTGATGATGGTCTTCTGGCTGAAGTGCGTCGGCAGCGTGGAAGTGGCGCTGGCCGCCCCGCTCTGGTACCTGGGGCTCGCGTTCGGCATCGTCTGGTCCCTGCGCACCGGCGCGGACGTTGAGGGCTGGTGGGCGTTCGGCGGGGTCGTGCTCATCCTGCTCGGCCTGCACACCGCCTACTCCGGCCGGCGCGGCGGCGCCATGACTCTGGGCGACGTCATCCGGGGCTGACGGCGCGTCGCCGCGTTCTGTCTTGCCGGTTCCTCAGCCGCGCCGCGATCGCGCCCGATGCGGCGTCCGGTCTGCCGTCAACCGGTCCTCAAGAGCTGGCGGACTGCGGCCAGGTTGCGGCGGTCGGCTTCGACGGATTCCCACGGCGTCTCCAGGATCAGCGGCAGCGCCGACAGGGCGGGGTGGTTGAGAAGGTTCGCCAGCCCGCGCCTGCCGATCGTGCCCCGGCCGATGTGCTCGTGCCGGTCCCGCCTGCTGCCGGGCGCGTCCCGGGAATCGTTGACGTGCAGCAGCCGGAGCGCGTCTAGCCCGACTGCGCCGTCAACGTCCCGCACGAGCCGGTCCACTTCGCTCCCATCCCGGAAGTCATAGCCCGCCCCGAACGCGTGGCAGGTGTCCACGGCGATGCCGACCCGCGCGCCGGGGACCGCCGAGGCGAGCCGTTCGATAAGGGCACCCAGGCGCCCGAAGTCGCCCCCCGGGCCGTGTTCCGAGGCCGTGCCCTCCAGGAGCACGGGCACGTCGGCCGCCGCCCGCTCCAGCGCGGAGGCGATGGCCTGTGCGGCCCGTTCGATGCCCCAGGCCGGCGGCTTGCCCTTGTGGCTGCCGGGGTGGAGCACGTAATAGTCGGCCCGCATGTCGGCCGCCGCTTCGAGTTCGGCGGCCAGGCGCCGGATGCTGCGCGCGAGGACGCCCCGGTCGGCGGAGCACGGGTTGATGAGGTAGCACGAGTGGACGAAGAGGGGCGCCAGGTCGGCCCGCGCGCGGGCGTCGCGCAAGCGTGCGAAAGCCGCAGCGTCACGCTCCTGGAGGCGCCAGCCGCGCGGGTTGCCCGCGAAGAGTTGCAGCGCCGTGCAGCCGCGCTCCAGGGCGCGCCCGACGGCCCTGTCGAGCCCGCCTTCAACCGAAACGTGGAAACCGATCCGTCGGCCCATCAGACCACCACGGAGCTTGCCCGCCGCACGGCGGGACGCGGAGGACACGGAGGACGGCATAGAGGCTAACCACAACGGCACGACGAGCACAACGAACGGACGGCTACGGCGACAGAGAAGCTATGGCCGAGGATGGGGAGAAAGGCTGAAGACAACGGCACCGCGGGCAGAGCGGAACCATAGCAACGGCTGGAATCCATCTCCGGTATCGTCGTGCACGTCGTGCCCGTTGTCGTTGCTGCCGTTGCCGTCACTCGTAGTCGAGCAGCTCGGGCATGCGGTCAAGGTAGGTGCGGCTGCCGCTCGTCACCTGATCGCGGCGCATCCTGACCCCCGGCAGCACCTCGCTGATGTAGTTCTCTGCGAGGGCCGCCTTGTGCTCCGACCGCATGGCCGGCTCAAGCAGCAGGTAGCCGTTGTAGATGATGGTGGCTGCTTCGACGAGCTTCGCCGCGTGCAGGTCGCGGAAACCGCCGTCCTGCTTGTTGGCGTAATCGACTGCTTCGCGCAGCCGCGCCCGAGCGCCTTCGAGGGCCTCGAGGTGCGAGGCGTCCGCGCCGGCCTGGGCGAGCCGCGCGTGCATCTCGCCGTAACGGTCCTCGAACGTCCCCTTGAGGACGTAGCCGATGGCGGCGTTGTGCTGGATCTGCGTCGTGCCTTCGTAGATGGTGGTGATGCGGGCGTCGCGGTAGAGGCGCTCGACCTCGTAGTCGCGCATGTAGCCGCTGCCGGCCAGCACCTGGAGGGCGTCGTAGGCCACCTCGTTGCACGTCTCGGTGGCGTAGTACTTGGCGACGGGCGTGAGAGCGCGGGCGAGGGTCGTCCAGTGCCGCTCCTGCTTCGCGAGCTCCTCCCCGTTGGGCAGGGAGCTGAGCTCGCCGCTCTTCTTCAGGCGCTCGATGTTCTCGGCCATGTCGACCGCGATGGCCGTGTCGTACATGAGCAGTCGCGAGGTCTCGACCTTCATGTGCATGTCGCCCAGCATCTGGCGCACGGCGGGGAACTGGCGGATGGGGCGGCCGAACTGCTCCCGGTCGGCCGCGTACTGGAGCGCCTCTTCGAGCGCCGCCTGCGCGATGCCGACGCCCTGGGCCGCGATGGCGAGCCGCGCTCCGTTCATCAGCGCCAGCACGTAGGTCGAGAGGCCGCGCTTGCGCTGGCCGATAAGGCGCGCCGGTGCGTCCTTGAACTGAAGCTCGCACGTGGGCGACCCGTGGATGCCCAGCTTCTCCTCGATGCGTCGGACCCTGACCTGCGGGCCGCTCTCGCACACGAAGACGGACAGTCCCCGCGCGCCCTCGACCTCCGGTTCGCTGCGGGCGAGCACGAGCAGCACGTCCGCGCAGCCGTTGGTGATGAACCGCTTGACGCCGTTGAGGCGCCAGACGCCCGCCGACTCGTCGTAAGTGGCGCGCAGTTGCACGTTGGTCAGGTCGCTGCCGGCGTCGGGCTCGGTCAGCGCCATCGCGCCCGTGACGGCGCCGCTGCTGAACATGGGCAGGTACTTCGCCCTGGCCTCTTCGTCGGCGAAGTCGTTTATCGTCTCGGCGATGTCCTGCAGGCCGAACAGGTTCATCAGGCTGGCGTCGCCGCGGCTGACCAGCTCGATGGCGATCGTGTAGATGAGGACGGGCATGTTGAGCCCGCCGTACCGGCGGGGCAAGGTGAACCCCATCAGCTCGGCCTTGCGGAGTTGCTCCAGCGCCTCCCGGGTGCCCGTCGCGTAGGTAACCTTGCCGTCCTTGAAGCGGGCCTCCTCGCGGTCCACGTCCGCCGCGCGGGGAGCGATGAAATTGGCCGCAATGCCGCCCACGACCTCCAGCACGCGCCGGTAGCTGTCCATGGCGTCATCGTAGTCGGTCGGCGCGTAGTCGAACTCGGCGGCCTCCGCGTAGCCGCGCTCCTGAAGCAGGACCACCTCGCGGAGGTCTGCATTGTTCAGGAAGTCGAGGATGTCCCCGTTATCGGTCAAGAAGTTGGCCATGTTCGGCTCCGACCGTCACTTCGCGTGTTCCTTGTAGAGGTCGATCAGCGCCGGGATCACCGCGTTCAGGTCGCCGACGATGCCGTAATGGGCGAACTGGAAGATAGGGGCGTTCGGGTCGCTGTTAATGGCGATGATCTTGCCGGACTCCTGCATGCCGGCCCGGTGCTGCACGGCTCCGCTGATGCCGCAGGCGACGTAGAGCTTCGGCCGCACGGTGGTTCCGGTCTGGCCGACCTGGTGGGCCTTGTCGATGAAGCCCGCGTCCACGGCGGCGCGCGAGGCGCCGACCTGGCCGCCGAGCGTATCGGCCAGGCGGCGGATCAGCCCGAAGTTCTCCTTGCTGCCGACGCCGGCCCCGCCCGAGACGATGACGTTGGCCTTCTTCAGGTTGACGAGCTTCTCTGCGCGGTGCTCTTCGAGCAACTCAATGCAGAGTAGCTTGCTGTCAACGGCGCCCTCGAAGCGCCGCAGCGTTCCCGTGCGGCCGCGCTCGGCCGCGCCCATCCGCATGACGCCCTCGCGAACCGTGGCCATCTGGGGCCGCGTCTCGGGATTGACGATCGTGGCGATGATGTTGCCGCCGAAGGCCGGCCGGATCTGGTAGAGGAGCCTGTCGTAGGTCTTTCCGCTGACCAGGTCGCGGTGCGGGCCGATCCGCAGGTCCGTGCAGTCCGCCGTCAGGCCCACCTGGAGGGCGGAAGCGACGCGCGGCGCCAGGTCGCGCCCCGTGGTCGTGGCGCCGAACAGAACGATGCCGGGCTGCGCCTCTCGGATCATCCGCGTCAGGACGTCCGCGTAGGGCAACGTCGCGTAGTGCGCCAGGGCCGGTTCGTCGGCCAGGCGCACCTCGTCGCATCCGTGCTCGAACAGCGTCTGCGCCAGCGGCTCGACCGAATCGCCGATCAGGAACGCGCCGACCCGCCCGCCGAGCTCGGCCGCCAGTTCCGCAGCCTTACCCAGCAGTTCCAGGCTGACCTCGGCCACCCGGCCGTCCTGGACCTCGGCGAAGACGCAGACGTCTCTCGGCTCTTCCATGCTTCTCGTCCTGCTCAGTCGAAGATGTGTTCGTCCATCAGCTCCTGGACCAGGGCGCCGAGCCCTTCGGTGGTCGGCTCGACGCGCTTGCGTTCTTCGGATGCGAGGCGGACCCCCTCGATCTTCTTCACGCGCGTCGGGGAGCCCGGGCTGCCGATGCGTTCCGGGTCGCAGCCGGCGTCCTCGGCGTCCCACTGCTCGATCAGCAGGTCGCGCTCCCGCAGCCCGGCCGCCTGCCCGTCCGCGTCGTCGCCGAGCTCCCAGGCCGCCCTGGCCTTCTTGTATTTCATCAGCCGCTTGGCCGACGGCGGGCGCGGGTCGTTCGCGCTCGACGTCACGGTCAGCAGCGCCGGCAGCGGCCCGCGCAGCACCTCGTAGCCGTGCTCCAGACCTCGCCTCACAACGATGCCGTCCGGACCGATCTCGCGGATCTCTTCGACGTAGGTGAACTGGGGCAGGCCGAGCTTCTCTGCCAACTGCGGCCCGATCTGCGCCGTGTCGCCGTCAATGGCCTGCCGGCCGCAGAGCACCAGGTCGGGCTCGCCGATCTGCCGGATGGCGCAGCTCAGGGCGTAGGACGTGGCCAGCGTGTCGGAGCCGGCCAGGCGCTTATCGGTCAGAAGCACGGCCCGGTCGGCGCCGCGGTAGAGGCATTGGCGCAGCTCGTTGGCGGCGGAGGGCCCGCCCATCGTCAGGACGGTCACGCGCCCTCCGTGCGCCTCCTTGACCTGGAGGGCCATTTCGAGCGCGTTCAGGTCTTCCGGGTTGACGATGGCGGGCAGGGCGGCGCGGTTCACCGTGCCGTCCTCCTTCATGGCCTCGCCGGTCAGGTTCTCCGTGTCCGGGACCTGTTTGACGCAAACGACTATCTGGTAAGCCACCTTGCTTCCCGCCGTTGCTGGTCAGGTCCTGAGCCGAGCCGCCTCAAGGGCGTGCGGGCCGCCCGCCTGCGCCCCCGGCGGGGCCCGTCAACGCGCGGCGCCGCTCGGTTGACTATAGTGAAGGAGGGCCGCCGCCTTCAAGCAAAAGCGACGCGGGCGCCGTACACAGAAGCCCGGCCCCCTGCGAATGAGGAGCCGGGCTGGATTGTCCCTGTCGCTGACGGATCACAGACGCTGCACGTTGACTGCGCGCAGGCCCTTGTCTCCTTGTGATATCTCGAAACTGACGCGATCTCCTTCCTCCAGCGTCTTGAAGCCCTCCATCTGCACCGAGGTGTAGTGGACGAACACGTCTTCACCGGAGTCGTCCTGCTCGATGAAGCCGTAGCCCTTCCTGTTGTCGAACCACTTTACGACGCCTTCAGGACACACTTCGCGCAACTCCTTGGGCCGCAGTACACGATGGCGCTGACCTCGCCCGCAGCTCGCGACGGCAGCGCCGTTGTCCAACAAATGCGCCACAATATAGGCGTAAAGCGCCCTCTTTGTCAAGCACCCGTCCCTCGCCACGATGTAGTGCGCTTGGTGCGGACCTGCTTGCGGCGCCGGGCGCGATGCCAGCCCCGGCCCGGGGCCGCGAAGGGGCGCGCGTGCGTTGACAGCCGCGCCTGTCTGGCCTACAGTACGGCCGTTTGCCCCGGGATTCGGCCCGGCGAAAGACTCCGGACGGAGGGAGGACGTTGCAGGACATACCCAGGCCTGAGCATCCGCGTCCCGACCTGCGCAGGGACGACGGCTGGTGGACCAACCTGAACGGGACGTGGCAATTCGAGATCGACCGCAGCCGCTCGGGCGAGGAGCGGGGCTACGCAAGCGGGCGCGAGCTGGCCGCGCAGATCATCGTGCCGTTCTGCCCCGAGAGCCGGCTCTCCGGCGTCGGCGACCGTGACTTCATGGACTCGGTCTGGTACCGCCGCTTCGTCGAAGTGCCGGAACGCTGGCAGGGGCGGCGCGTCTTGCTGCACGTCGGCGCGTGCGACTATCTGACCACGGTCTGGCTGAACGGCAGGCGCGTCGGCGATCATGAGGGCGGCTACACGCCGATGGCCGTCGAGCTGACCGACGCGATCAAGGGCGACGGCCGCGATGAACTCGTCGTGCGGGCCGTCGACGACATTCGGAACCTGGCCGCGCCGCGCGGCAAGCAGTGCCCGCGCTACGAGTCCTTCGGCTGCCTCTACACAAGGACCACGGGCATCTGGCAGACCGTCTGGCTGGAAGCGGTGCCGCTTGCATACGTGCGCGACGTGCGCGTGTGGCCCGACCTGGACAACGGGGCCTTCGCCGTGGAAGTGCACGTGGAAGGCTCGGGCGGCTTCTGCGGCTCCGTCGCGGCGCTGGCGGACGGGGAGCGCCTGGCGCGTCGGGACTTCCGCGGCCGGGGCCCCGCGTGTGTTCGCCTTCAACTTGATCTGCCCGAGGCCCGAGCCTGGTCGCCGGCCGATCCGTTCCTCTACGAGATCGTTGTGGACCTGGAAGGGGAGGGCGGCCCCGACCGCGTGCACGCATGGGCCGGCCTGCGCAAGTTCCACGCCGGAGGGAACCGCTTCCATCTCAACAACGAGCCCATCTTCCTGCGCACGGTGCTGGACCAGGGCTTCTACCCCGACGGCATCTACACGGCGCCGTCGCTGGACGCATTCGACGCGGACATCAAGGCGTCGCTCTCGTTCGGCTTCAACGGCGCCCGCCTCCACCAGAAAGTCTTCGAGCCGGCGTTCCTGCACGCCTGCGACCGCATGGGGTATCTGGTCTTCGGCGAGTTCGCGGACTGGGGCTACGACTTCGCGGACCCGCGTTTCGTCCAGCGCCTGCTCAGCCAGTGGACGGAGGCGCTTGCCCGCGACGTGAACCATCCCGCCATCATCGGCTGGTGCCCGCTGAATGAGACCATGCAGGCCGGTGCCGCGCCCTACGGGGAATGGGCGACGCGGCGGCTCTACCGCATGACCAAGGCCGTCGACCCGTCGCGCCCGATGGTCGACGCGTCGGGCTACTTCCACTTCGAGACGGACGTGTGGGACTGCCACAACTACAGCCAGGACGTCGAGGGATTCGCCGCGGCTTTTGAGCCGCTGGCGCGCGGCGACTGGGCCGCCGCCTTCACGAACACGGATCGGCAGCTCCCCTATGACGGCACGAAGCCGTACTTCGTCAGCGAGTACGGCGGCATCGCATGGGTGGAGGACAGGGCGGCGCAAGGCGCGTGGGGCTACGGCGACAGACCCCGCAGCCGCGAGGAGTTCCTCGCCCGGTTCCGCGGCCTGACGGAGGCGCTGCTGGGCAACCCGGGCGTGGCCGGTTTCTGCTACACGCAACTGACGGACGTCGAGCAGGAGATCAACGGCCTGATGACCTACGACCGCCGGCCCAAGTTCCCGCCGGGGCAGATTGCCGCGATCGTCGGCCGGAGGGCCGCCGTGGAAGGATGAACGTGCGCCGCGCGCTCACGATGGCGTTTCTGCTGAGCCTCGCCCTTCTGGCGTGGGCGTGCCGCTCCCGCCCCGGCTTGCAGGTGGAGGCCCCCGAGCGGCCCAGGCCCATCGTCGATCTGGCCGGCCGGAGCTACGCCTGCGTGGCGGCGGGCTATGCTTCCCTGCCGGAGGGCCCGGGGGCGGAGGGCCAGCCGGGCGACCTGCTGCTGGAGAACGCATTCGTTCGATTCGTGGTGGCGGCCGCCGACCATCCCGGGCCCGCCGGGCTCGGCGGCCACCTGATAGACGCCGCCGTCCAGGGCGGCGAGGACAGGATGCGGCTGCTGCTGCCGTTGCGCGGGGGGCGCGCGGCGGCTACGCCCGTGTACGAGAAGGTGACGGTCTCCGCGCCCGGGGGAGTCGAACAGGAGGCCGTCGTCCTCAGCACGGGGCACCTTGCCGGCGACCCCTCCGTCAAGGTGGAGACGACCTACGCACTGCAGCCCGGCTCGCGCATGTTGGAGATAGCGACGACCGTCCGCAACGAAACGGACTCCATGCTGCCGCAGTTCGCGTTCCTGGACCTGCTGTATCACGGCCGGACCGTCCGCTTCGCCCCCTCGGCCGGGCTGTTCCCGGCGGACAAGAGATCCCGCTCTCGCTGGATATCGTTCTTCTACGGTGACCGCGTCTGGGGCGTGGTGGCGGCTCCCCTGGGGGCTCTGGACTGCGTTCACCTGCCGGGCGTCTCGCAGATCAGCTACCGCACGGTCGACATCGCGCCCGGCCAGAGCTACATGTGCCGCAGGTACATTATGTGCGACGTGGGCGGTCCGGAGCGGATCTGGCTGGCGGCCTTTCCGCCGCGGCAGGACGAGGTGTCGTACCTTTCCTTCGTCGTCCGCGAGCAGAGCACGGACGAGCCCATCCCGGACGTGCGCATTGGGATCGAACCGTTGGAGGGGCGCTCGCCGCTGCTGATGGTCACGGATCGGGCCGGCAGGGCGGGTGCGGAGGTGCCCCCCGGCAGCTACGCCGTGGCCCTGCGCGCCGCGGGCAGGGAGTCCGTGGGCGATCCCGTGCCGTTCGTCGTCAACTGCGGCGCCGGCCTCCGCCACGAATGCCCCGTCATGCTTTCCCCCCGCGCTGAGGCACGCGTCACGGTCCGCGCGCGGATCGGCCCATACACCGCCCCGACCCCCGCGCGCATATGCAGCGGTCCCGGGCAGGAGTACGGCGCGTCCGAACCTCTCGGCGTGCCCTTCCCGACGCCCTTTGCGGAGGAGTTGGCCTTCGCGGATGGGTCGGGTCACGCGCTGCTGGCGCTTGCGCCGCCTGTGGTGCCAACCGCGGCCCCCGTCGTCGCCTCGAAGGGCCCGCTCTTCACGTATGCCGTGGCGTCGGTGCGGGCCGAGCCGGGCGCGACCCCCTCCGTCGATCTCTTGCTCGAACGCGTGGTCGAACCCGGCGCCTACCTGGCGGTGGACTTCCGTCAGCACACGGAGGCCAGCCCCGACTGCGCGCTGACTCCCGCCGAGAGGGCGCTGACGGACGCGGCGGAGGGGCTGGATGCGGCCGTGGTCTCCGACCCGGCCTTCCGCAGCGCCGTCGTCGGGGTGCCGCCGGACGCTGACTGCCGGCTCGTCCCCGGCTTCCGCCTCCAGCGTTACGGCGTCGGCTCGTTCAGCGTCTTTCCGCTCGAGGCCGCCGAAGGCCCGGAGCCGGACCTGGCCGGCGCGCTGGCGCCCGGCCTGCCGGCGGGTGAGGTGCTGCGGCAGCTGCGCGAGGCCCTGCCGACAGCCCTGATCCAGGTCGACGATCCTCTCGATGACCGAGACGGGTACTTCTCGCTCTCCGGCTTTGCCCCGACGCTGCATCGGCGCTCGCTGCCCGGGTTCAGCCCCGATTTCGACGCGATCGAGCTCCTGACCGGCCGCGACGTGGCAGGCGCGCGCAAGCTCCTGCCGTACTGGTTCTGTCTGCTCAACGAAGGCCGCCGCATCATCGTCACGGGAGGCTCCGGCTCGCGCGCCATCCAGGGCGAGGTGGCGGGTCTGGCCAGGACGTTCGTCCACTGCGCCGCCGAAACGCGTCCGCCCGAGCTCCGGGACGTCATCGCCGCTATCCGCGGCCTGAAGGAGGCGCCGAACGCCTTCGTGAGCAACGGGCCTTTCCTGGACGCCGCGCTGGACGGGCATCCGATCGGGAGCGTTCAGACGCCTCGCGCGCGCGTGGCTGAACTGCGGCTCAAGATCACGGCCGCTCCCTGGGTGGACGTGCGGCGAGCGACCGTCTACCGCAACGGCGAGCAGGTCCACCAGTTCGAGCTGACTCCGACCGAGGAACCGGTCCGCTGGGAAGGCGCGCTGGAGCTGGACACGTCGGCCGACTGCTGGTTTGTCCTCTGCGTCGAGGGGGACCGGCCCATGCTGCCCGTCTACCGCGGGCCGCGCTCGCCCACGCCGTTCGCGGTGACCAATCCCTTCTGGGTGGACGCCGACGGCGACGGCAAAGTGACGGTCGGTGAATGACGGCCGGGTACTTGCAATGGGGCAGCCGCTCACTACAATGGCCTTTTCGCCAAACGTCGGACCGAGCAAGGACGCTGCTTCCATGTCCGTGAACGTGCTCATACTGCGCACCGCCGGGACGAACTGCGACCGGGAGACGGACTTCGCGTTCCGGCTGGCCGGCGCCGAGACCGACCTGGTCCACGTGAACGCGCTCCGCGCCGAGCCCGGGCGGATGGCCGACTTCCAGGTGCTGGTCATACCGGGCGGGTTCAGCTACGGGGACGACCTGGGCGCCGGCAAGGTGCTGGCCAACGAGCTGCTCTCGAGCCTGCGCGATCCCCTCGAACGCTTCCTCGACGAAGGCAAGCTCGTCGTCGGCATCTGCAACGGCTTCCAGGTGCTGGTGAAGACGGGCCTGCTGCCCGGCCTGGAGCGCTGGCGCCAGCAGGCGACACTCACCTTCAACGACTCCCACAAGTTCGAGGACCGCTGGACCTACCTCGAAGCGCCCGCGAACGTGTGCGTCCTGGTCGAAGGCGGCGAGCGCATCTACCTGCCCGTGGCCCACGCCGAGGGCAAGTTCGTCACCGAAAGCGAAGCCGTCCTGCGGCAGATCCGCGAGAACGGGCAGATCGTCTACCGCTACACGGACCGCGAGGGCAGGGCGGCCGGCTACCCCTGGAACCCGAACGGTTCCGTGGACGACATCGCCGGCATCTGCGACCCGACCGGCCGCATCCTGGGCATGATGCCGCACCCGGAGAGGCACTGCCTGCCCCTTCACGACCCGCGCTGGCCGCGCGAAGGCCTCAAGGCGGAGGGGGAGGGCCTGCGCATCTTCCGCCGCGCCGTCGAGTTCGTCCGGGACCGTCTCGCCGCGCCTGCGGGCACGGATTGAGGCGGCTACTGCTCCCCCGCGCGGCGGTAGAGGTGCGAGACCTGGTTGGAGACGTCCAGCACCTCATGCCCGATCCGCTGAAGCCGCTGCGCCATCCCCACAAACTCCGTGCCAAGCTGCACCGTGATGCCGCCGCTCATAATCCCCTTCCCCAACTGCTCGACCGCCCGGTCGTCCAGCAACGCCAGCTCCCGGTAGGCCAGGTGCAGGCCAGCCGCCTCCTCGCAGTCGCGGTTGACGAACGCGTCCATGACGCTGCTCAGCATGGCCTGCGTTCGCTCGACCATCGGGGAGATGGCCGCCAGCGACTCGGCAGCGGGCGGCAATTCCGGCCCGCAGGCCCGCATGCCTCCGCCCACCAGAAGCGACTCGTCCGCCATGCGCTTCAGGGCGCCCGCGATCTTGATCGCCGACGAGACGAAGCGCACCCCGTCCTCGTCCAGGTTGCCGTCGCAGAGGAAATCGACGCAGAGCTTGTCGATCTCCAGCCATCGCTCGTGGGCCCGGTAGTCCTCCTCGCGCAGCTCGGGCACCGCCTGAAAGTTCCGGTCCATGAGCGCAACGACCGCGTCGGCGAACAGGGACTCCACCATGTTGCCCATGGCGATCACATGGCGTTCGAGCCTGCGAAGGTCAACAGCGGGCCGCTTGCTCTTGCGTGTCTTCTTACCCATGCCGGGCGGATTCTAGTGCAGGCGGGGAAGCGAATCAAGCCGGCCCACGCCGCGTGGCGCGGGCGGCCGGTTTTGATTTCGCAGCGCCCGCGTCGTATAATCGCCTGAGTAGGGCGGCGTCCGCCGTCGCTCTCCCGCGACCGGTCTTCGTGCGGCCTCGGATGGGATCCCGAACTTGGGCGAGCCGATGCCTTCCGGCACAACGCGTCGCCGCACGCGTCCCGTGCGCGTCGGCGACCTGATCATCGGCGGGGGCGCGCCGATCAGCGTCCAGTCCATGACCAAGACCCACGCGGAGGACGTCGGCGCGACCGTTGCCCAGATCAACGAGCTGGCCGCCCTGGGCTGCGAGATCATCCGCTGCGCCGTGCCGAACCGCAAGGCGGCCGCCGCGTTGCGCCGCGTCAAAGAGGGCTCCCCGCTGCCCGTCATTGCGGACATCCACTTCGACCACAACCTGGCGCTGCTCGCCATCGAGGCGGGCGCGGACGGCGTGCGCGTCAACCCTGGCAACATGCGCGACCGGGAAGGGCTCGGACGGGTCTACCGGGCCGCGCGCGACGCAGGCATCAAGGTGCGGATCGGCGTGAACTCGGGTTCGATCCGGCCCCGCAGGGGGCTGGAGGTGACGCCCGGCGCCGCACAGGACGATACGGCGGCGCTGATGGTCGGCGAGGCCCTGGACTACGCGGAAGCGGCCGAGCGGGAAGGGCTGCGCGACATCGTGCTGAGCCTGAAGGCGAGCGACGTGCCGACGACGATCGCCGCGTACCGCATGGCCGCTGGGCGTTGCGACTATCCGTTCCATGTCGGCGTGACGGCGGCGGGGCCGCCCCGCACGAGCATTGTCAAGAGCGCGATCGGCATCGGCACGCTGCTTGCTGAGGGCATCGGGGACACGATACGCGTCTCGATGACGGGGCCGCCTCACGAGGAGGTGCGCGCCGCGATAGCCATGTTGGAGGCGCTGGGCCTGCGCGAGCCGGCCGGCCCCCAGATCATATCGTGCCCGACCTGCGCGCGGTGCGAGATCGACCTCAGCGCCCTCGTGGACGAGGTCAGCCGCCGGGTGCAGGGCCTGCCGGCGCACGTGAAGATCGCCATCATGGGTTGCGTCGTGAACGGGCCCGGCGAGGCGGCCGAGGCGGACGTCGGCATCGCGGGTGGGAAGAACTTCGGCTACCTGTTCCGTCGGGGCAAGAAGCTCCGTAAGGTCGAGGCTTCCCGGTTGGCCGACGCCCTCATCGAGGAAGTGCGCGAGCTGACCGGGGCAGCCGGCGGCGCTCGGGAGTGAGGCATGGCCGAAAGCGGACCCAAGAACGTGGTCGTGCTGGGCAGTACGGGCTCCGTCGGCGTGCAGACGCTCCAGGTCGTGCGCAGCATGCCGGACAGGTTCCGCGTGGTCGGCCTGTCGGCGCACTCCCGCTGGCAGTCGCTCGCCCGCCAGGTGAGGGAATTCGCCCCCGAAGCCGTCGCCCTCAGCGGCGGGGGCGGCATCCGGCCGCTTGCCGAGGCGCTGGACGGCCTGGACGTAGAGCTGCTGTCCGGCCCGGAGGGCCTGCGGCGGCTGGCGTCCTGGCGGAGCGCCGACGTGGTCGTCAGCGCCGTCAGCGGCGGGGCCGGTCTGCCGGCTGCCGTCGCGGCGCTGCGGAGCGGCAAGACGCTGGCCATCGCCAACAAGGAGGCCATCGTCATGGGCGGGCCGCTGCTGACCGGGCTGGCCGCCGAGAACGGCGCCGCCATCGTGCCCGTGGACAGCGAACACAGCGCCGTCTTCCAGCTCCTGCAAGGCGTCGGACGCGACGAGGTGGAACGCATAGTGCTGACCGCCAGCGGCGGCCCGTTCTACGGCAGGCGACGGGAGGAGCTCGTCGCCGTCACTCCCGAGGACGCCTTGCAGCATCCGATCTGGCAGATGGGCGCGAAGATCACGATTGACAGCGCGACGCTGATGAACAAGGCGCTCGAGGTCATCGAAGCGCGGTGGCTGTTCGGCCTGGAGCCGGACAGGATCGCCGTGATGATCCACCCGCAGTCGGTCGTCCACTGCATGGTCGAGCTGGTGGACGGCTCCGTGCTGGCCTACATGGCCATGCCCGACATGCGGCTGCCGATACAGTACGCGCTGAACTACCCGGCCCGGCGGCCGGGCTGCGCCGCGCGGCTCGACCTGGCGCAGGTGGGGAGGCTCGACTTCCACGAACCCGACTTCGAGGCCTTCCCGGCGCTCGCGCTCGGCTACCGGGTGGCGCGGACGGGCGGCACGAGCGGCGCCGTTCTGAGCGCCGCCAACGAGGCTGCCGTGCAGGCCTTCATGGGCCGGCGGATGCGCTTCACGGACATCCCCAGGCTGGTTGAGATGGTTCTCGACAGGCACGAGGTCCCGGCCGACCTCACGCTCGAGGCGGTCGCCGACGCAGACCGATGGGCTCGATTGGAGGCGGAGCGGTGCTTGGAGCTCTTGTGAACATAGCCCTGACGATCGCGGCCATCAGTGTGGTCGTCCTGGTCCACGAGCTCGGCCACTTCGTCGCCGCCAAGGCTGTAGGCATGCGGGTCGAGATCTTCTCGATCGGCTTCTGGAAGAGGATCCTCGGCGTCAGGATCGGCGACACGGAGTACCGGCTCTCGCTCGTCCCGTTCGGGGGCTACGTGAAGGTCAGCGGCGAGTCCCCGGAGGAGGGGGCCGGCAAACCCTACGAGTTCTGGTCCAAGACGCCGGGCCAGCGTGCCCTCTTCATCGTCGGCGGGGTCACGATGAACCTGGTGCTTGCGCTGGTTCTGTTCATCGGGGCTTTCGCCATCGGCGTTCCTTTCACCGTCGCGGAGGTGGGCGAGACAGCCGCAGGCGAAGCCGCCTGGAAGGCCGGCCTTAAGCCGGGAGACAAGATCGTGGCCATGGGCGACAAGACCGATCTGGTCTTCCAGGACATCCGGCGTTCCGTCGCCCTGGGCAGCAGCCGGAACGTAGATCTGACGGTCGAGCGCGGCGGGCGGGCGATCACGTTCGAATTGGAGCCGACGTACGACGAGACCGCCGGCATGAAGCTGATCGGCGTCGAGCCGCCCGTCGAGCCCGTCGTCACCGGACTGGCCCGGCTCGGGGAGGATGGCCGGTGCCCGGCTCAGGAAGCCGGCATCGAGATCGGCGACCGCATCCTGGCCATCGGCGACGTGAGGGTCCAGACGGAGCAGGAGCTCTACCTGGAGCTCGCCAACTACCCCCACAACCGCGTGACGCTGCTGGTCGAGCGCAACGGCAAGACGCTTCCGTTCCTGGTCCTCACGGAGCCGACGCCGCATTACCTCATCGGCATTTCGGCGCTGACCTCCACGATCGAGTCCCTGGAGGGCGGCGGCATGGCCGCGCAGCTCGGCCTGCAGGCCGGCGACCGCGTCATCGCCGTCAACGGCCGCCCTGTCGGCAGCGCCGTCGAGATGGAAGAGGTCATGCGCGCAGCCCTCGGCCAGACCACGCTGAGCGCGCTGCGTGACGGGCGCGAGCTGGCCTTCACGGTCCAGATTCCGGACCTGAAGACGCTCGACGAGTTCCAGCAGAGCATGACCTTTACGACCAGCACGACGCTCGCGTGGGTCAGGGAAGGCGGGCCGGCGTGGAACGCGGGCGTGCGGCCCGGCGACAAGATGGTGCGCGTGGCGGGCAAGGAGGTCAACTCGTGGCGGGACATCCTGGTGGCCGGCGCAAGCGCGGGCCGGGAAGAGCAGGAGATCCAGTGGACCAGGGGCAGCGAGTTGCTGAAGGCCCGCCTCAGGCCCGTCAAGGACACCTCCCTGTCGGGCGGCCACCTGGGCGTCCTTATGGAGCTGCAGAAGTCGACCGTGAGTCGCTACGGCGCCATCGGCGCGGTCGGGACGGGCCTGGTCAACACGTTCCAGACCCTGGCCGACCTGTTCCTGACGCTGAGGGGATTCGCCCGCCGCGAGGTCAGCCCCAGCCAGATGGGAGGCATCATCCTCATCGCGCAGGCGTCCTACCATGCCGCCAAGCGCGGCATAGGCATGCTGCTCTACATGACGGCCGTCATCAGCGCAGCGGTGGCCTACCTGAACATCCTGCCGATTCCGGTCCTGGACGGGGGGCACCTGCTGTTCCTGCTCATTGAGAAGGTCCGGGGTCGCCGGCTGGGCGAACGTGCGCTGGTCGTCGCGCAGACCGTGGGGCTGGTGCTGCTGGTGCTGCTCATGGTCTACGCGACCCGGAACGACATCCTTCGCATATTCTACCGCTGACGGAGCAGGCCTCACCGCTAGGAACGCAGGGCACACACCGGAAGAAGGGCAACCACAACGGCACGACGGGCACAAGGAACGGTCGTCAGGTGCTGACGTCGTCTTCGTTGTGTCGTCGTGGTGGATTCGCCGTTGCCGTGTCGGTCTCGCCTCGTCCTGTCCGTATCCGTGGCCATCCGTGTTGATCCGTGTCGAGTAGGCAGTTGGCGTTCCGAGCGGTGAGTCGCTTGACCGGGGCGCCGTTGGTCCGCTATATTGTGTTGACCCGTGGGGGATTAGCTCAACTGGGAGAGCGCGACAATGGCATTGTCGAGGTCACGGGTTCGAGCCCCGTATCCTCCACCAATGCGCTGAGAAGGGCCGGCCGCTCAAGCCGGCCCTTTCTTATTGGGGCCGCCAGAGGGGACGTGCCTGGCTATCGGAAGCGTTGGCCATGGGAGGGACGGACGTGGCCGAGACTGAGGACCGAGTCGAGCCGTCAGCGAAACGCGGCAAGCGTTGGGCGTTCCGGGTCGGCGCGGCAGTCGTGATCGTCGCCGTGCTCTTGCTCGCCGCTCTTGCAGTCCGTACCCACGTGCGCAGCAGGAGGCCCGTCACTGCCGAGGAGATACTGCAGCAGGTCTGCGACAGGTATGCCGGGCTGGAGTCGCTCGAGGTCGACGGCAACATGTGCTGCGACTCCACGGTATTCGACCGTCACTGGAAGGACACCCATCGCTTCTCAATGAAGCTGCATCGCAGCGGGATGTACTGCGTGATCTGGCACGACAGCGATCCCCTGGGCACGCATGGGCCATGCGCCGTATGGGATTGCGGCGACGGACAGCATGTCTATGTCGCCAGCGCGAACGCCTATGGCCCTACTGGCGCGGCGCCACCTGACTTGCTCTCCGATCAGCAGCGCGGTACGGGCTTGGCCCGACAGCTCTTCTTGCTTGAGTCGGACCCAAAGGAATGGCTGCAGGGATTCCTCGAACCTCGACTGGTCGGCGAGGACGTGGCGGAGGGCCGGCAGTGCTACCTGATCGAGGGGCATGACGCGCAGGGCAACCGGCAGTCGCTGTGGGTGTCGAAGGACGGATGGCTCGTTGTGCAGCAGGAGATCGTGATCGAGCAGGAGGATTTGTGGCGGGTCGAGTTTCCGCCCGACCTGACGGCGGAGAAGATCGGTGCGGGCGCGGGGGTGCCCGGCAAGCTCCTCCAGAAGCTGGTCGGTGGAGTGATGCTGTGGAAGATGAAGCGGGATGTAATGGCCGAAGTGGAGAAGGGCGCTCCAGCCAATCGCGGCGTTCGGATAGTCATCACCACCGCCTACAGCGCGATCCGCACGAACGCCGATCTGAAAGCCACGGATTTCGCCTTCTCTGTCCCGGGAGGGGCGACGCTCGATGAGGACCTCTGGCGCCAGATCGCTGCCCATCAGGAGGCCGCGCAGCAGGCGGCCCGCGCGCAAGCCGAAGCGGCTGCAGAAGGCAGCGCTGTCGGGCCAGGCGCCGCCTCGGAGTGAAGGGCCGTCGACCAAACCCGCCCGATCCTGATGCTGCGCTCTCTTGCTCCCCGCCCGCCGCCGAGCGCTGGACGCATTGCGCAGCACTTCCTACAATGTGGATTCCACGCCAGGGGAGGCTGCGATGGCGCATCATCTGGCCGCGCTGTGCCTGCTGGTCGGCTGTCTGGGCGTCTGCACTCCGGGGGCCCGGGCCGAGGAGATGGAGTGCACGCGCTGGACCGTCGCCCGTGGCTTGGACGAGGCTAACATCGCCGTTTTCAACTCCCCGATCTGCACACACGGGGACAGCGTCTACGTGGCCTTCGTCCGGCCCGATCCGACCGACGGCGAGGGCTACCAGACCGTGGTCGCGAAAGGGTCGGGGGACGAGTGGCAGCTCTCGGTCGTCGAGCCGGCCAGCCGCGACGACGAGTGGCACGCGCAGCCGTCGCTCTGCGTCGACCGCGACGGCTACGTGCACGTGACCTACAACATGCACAGCTCGCCCTGGCTCTACAGCGTGTCGAAGCGGCCTGAGGACGTCTCCGAGTGGGAGTTCCGCGGCCAGGAGCTGCGCGGCCCGCATGACGTGATCGAGTCGGGCTGGATCGCCGGCCCCGGCACCGCCGCCATCCCCGGCAACCGCATCACCTACCAGTTCATGACGACGGACCGCGAGGGCGTCCCCTACGTCTGCTACCGGGAGGCCCTGAAGACCGCGCCGGGCACGAACTACTTCCGGATGCAGTGGTCCCTGGGCGTGGCGAAGTATGACCCGAGCGCGAAGGCGTGGCGGCGCGTGGGCCCGGGGGGCGGCGTCTTCCCCTTTGCCACCGAGCTTGGCTTCCGCGGGCAGGGCGGCAGCGTCTCCTTCGACGCGGCCAACCGGATGCACCTCGCCTGGTTCTTCTACACCGAGTACGAGCAAGACGGCTCGGGCCACCTGAAACCCAACTACCCGTGCTACGCCCGTTCGGATGACGGCGGCGGAACCTTCTGCAAAGCGGACGGCACGCCGCTCAGCCTGCCCGTGGACCTGGCGCACGCCGACGTGGTGATCCAGCCGACCTGGTGCGAGCCGAACCAAAAGGGCTACTTCAGCGGTTACACGAACGTGGGCGCCATGCCGGACGGCACGCCGTGGGTCCAGGTGATGCCGAAGGACCCGCCGCCGGGCACGGGACCTGCCCTCATTTCGCACGCGCCGGGCGGAGGCTGGAGCGAACCGATGCTGACGCCGCACGCCGGCCGGCAGTTCGTCATCGACGACGCCGGCACGATCACGGTGATCTCGTCCGCTCTGGAGGTGCACCGCAGCCACGACATGGGCCGCACGTGGCAGAGCTGGAAGATCGACCCCGAGGACGGCCGCTATTACTACTGGCCGGACCACGTCTACTCGCGCCAGCCGGGGCGGCTGCGGTTGCTGGCCCAATCGGCGCCGACCGGTGAGCTGCGCGTCTACACGCTCGCTTTCCGCGGCCCGGCCGGGGGGTAGGGGCGGTTCGCGAACCATGTCCCGAGCCTCGTCGAGGGGCGCCCCTGCGGTTTGACAGGTGGTTTACACTGTCCCGTCATGCGGGCCAGGCAAGGCAGGCTGCTCGAACGGAGGAATGCAATGGCCGGGCGGTGTCAGGCGCTCAGGAGCGCCATCGTCGGCTGCGGAGGCATATCGCGCGCCCACTCGCGCGTGATGGCCGAGTCGGCGGACTTCGAAGTGGTCGCCGTCTGCGACGTGAGAGAGGAGGCGGCCCGCGCCGCCGCGGAGAAACTGCCCGGCGCGACGGCCTACACGGATATGCAGGAGATGCTGGCGGCCGCGCAGCCCGACGTGGTGGCCGTGTGCACGGCGACCGACAGCCACGCGCGCCTGACCATCGAAGCAGCCGCCGCCGGCGCCGGCGTGCGCGGCATATGCTGCGAGAAGCCGATGGCCACGTGCATGGGGGAGGGGCGGGAGATGGTCGCCGCCTGCCGGGAGAACGGCGTCAGCCTGATCGTCAACCATCAGCGGCGCATGGGCGCCGACCTGGTCCAGATGCGACGGCTGATCGAGGCAGGCGCTCTGGGCGACGTCCACCTGATCCGGGCCAGTTGCCAGGGCGACCTGCTCAGCGATGGCACGCACCTGGTGGACTCCATCCGCTGGCTCGCCGGGGATGAGGACGTGGCGTGGGTGCTCGGCCAGGTCTACCGGAAGAAGCCGGACCCCGCGGAGGCGAAGAGCGGCGGGTACACGGCCTCCGGGGGCCATCGCTACGGGCACCCCATCGAGACGGGCGCGATCGGCGTGCTCGAGTTCGCGTCCGGCGCGCGGGCCGAGATGCTCTGCGGCGGCGCGCATCTGCCGGGGCGCCAGTATCAGGACTACGAGGTGTTCGGCACGAAGGGGCGGCTGTGGCGGCGCGGCGACCGGGGCGAGCCGCCCGTGCTGATCCAGGACGAGCGTGGCGGGGGATGGCGCGAGGCGCCGCTTGACCCGGACATCGCGGGGCGCCAGGCCATGACGGAGAGCTACCGCGCGTTCGCCCGGATGATCCGGCAGGGCGAGCCGCACCCGCTGTCCGGCGATTCCTCCCTGAAGGACCTGGAGGTGCTCATGGCCGCCTACGAGTCCGCCCGGACGAACGCGAAGGTCGAACTCCCGCTCGAGCAGGACGCCTTCCCGCTGCAGCTCATGATGGACGACGGGCGGCTCTGAGCCGGCCTCTGGCACGCCGGCGCTACATGTGGCCGTCCTGGAGCGTGCCGCTCACCTCTTGCTCTCCCGCGAGCCCCATCACGCGGTAATCGCCGCTGGCAAGGTCCGCCCAGACGCGCACGCGGTCCCCGAAGACGGACTCCTGCTGCTGTCCGTCCTCCGAGAGGATGCTGTGGGCCGTCAGGGGCATGTAGGCCGTCTGCGCGTGGAGCCTCCGCAGCAGGCGGTCCTCCGGCTGGAGGGTGTTCACCCCGGCCAGGGCGCAGATCAGCGCAGGCGTCGCCATGCTCATCAGCGCCGCGCAGTCATGGAAGGCCAGGCTGAAGAGCGGCACGGGGATGCCGACCGGCTCCCCGCTGAGGCCCGGCGTGACGCACGGCCAGTGCACGAAGAACGAGTCCAGGACCGGCGCCGCCCAGTCGCTGGCACTCTCGGAAGTGATCAGCCAGCCCAGGTCGCGGTAGTACTCGCAGATGCTGTAGCGGGCCTGTCGGCACTGGGCGCGGGTGGCCGGATGGCGGGCGTCGAAGCACTCCTCCAGGGGGATGGCGGTCAGCACGTCCTGGTAGGTGGCGTTCAGGCGGATGTGCTGGTCGCGCAACTGCTGGACGTTCATCTTGACGAAGTCCAGCATCAGCGTCGGGCACAGGATGGACTGCGTGCCGCCGGCCCAGTAGGTGTGGCGCGGGGAGTCGCGCCGTGAGTCCTTCCGCGTCAGATCGTCGCTCCAGAAAGGCGAGGAGTAGAAGAAATCCCGGTACTGATCGTGCACGCCGAACAGGAACCCGTGGCGGCTGGCTGCCTCGCTGACCTGCCGCATGCCGTCCCATCCGCCCGCCTCCGGGCAGGGGGGGCAGGCCGCCGGATGCGCATGGTCGTACCCGAGCGTCTGCCAGCCGGACAGGAAGAAGTAGACGTTCTCGCCCGGGTGGTCCTCCGCCGTCTTGTCCAGGAGCGTCGCGATCTCAGCGAAGGAGCGGAAGTGGCGCTCCACCCCGTCCCGCCTCAGGTGGGTGAGCAGGGCGCGCACCCATGGCCGGGCGCGGCCGGACCGGCCGCCCTCCCGCTGGGGCACGCCGATCGCCCCGCGCAGCTTGTCGAGCTGCGGCTTCTCCAGCCGCTTCTCCTCGATACTGCGCCACCGGCCGTTGGCCCTGCACCACTGGCGGTAGGCGAGGGCCAGCGTGACGTGGTCCGCCCGGTCGAAGAAACGGTAGAGCACGCGGCGCGGGTAACGGAAGGCCTCGAAAGAGGGAAGCCAGCGGGGCGCAATGCGGGTCGGGCCGCCTTCGGGGTGCAGGAAGTCGAAGCTGGCGTCGTCCGGCGTCTCAATCACGGCGAGGTAGCCGGGTCCGGATCCGTCCAGGTGCCCCCACCAGGGCCCCGTGCAGCCTTCCCAGCACCAGGGATGGAAGATGTTCATCGCGGCCTCGCCCGCGATGGCCTGGGGCCAGTTGCCGGGCAGCAGCGTCCCCTGCTGGAACGGCAGGACGGTGCGGGCGTTGGCGGACCTGGAGTGCTCGAACGACCTCGGGTAGTAGACCTCCCGGATCCAACGCTCGGCCACGTAACCCGGCTCCTCGTGGGGCGCGACGACGATGACGAGGTCGGCCCCCTTCTCGGCCAGCAGCAGGCGGATCCGGACGTTGTACTGTATCCAGGGATTGGGGCAGACGCTGATCAGCTCGATGCCGTGCAGGCTGCCTTCCCTGGCCTCGCGCCAGCGTTCCAGGGGCAGCTCCGCCAGCGGCCTCCTGACCTGGATGCCGTACCTCTGGATCATGAAGCCGTCCGTCTCGGGCTCCATGCGCCACTGCTTGCCGCACCTCTTGTCCGTGACGGTCAGCGCCAGTTGGTCCCTGGCGAGTCGCACGGAGAGGGACTCGTTCTCCACTACCCATTCGGCCAGCGGACCTTCGTTCTGCGTGGTTATCTTCACGTGTCCCGTCCTCCTACATATCCGGACGCCGGCGAGGTCCCGGGCGGCCTGGCAGTCGGCGTCGCAGTCGGCCCGGGCATGATACCGGGATGCCGCGCAACCGTAAACCTCACGCCGCCGGAGGCCGGCCGCCGCGGACGCGCCTGGCGCGCCGGCCCGCGGGGCGAATGCGCTGGACTTGAAGCCCGGAAAACCGGCCCGTCCCGCGGGCGCCCTTGCATAAAGGCACGACGCAAAACCACCTGTCGCTTCCGGCGCCTGGCGGTAGGGCGTGCCCGGCGGCGCCCAAAACAGTAACACGATTCGGGCACAGGGTAGTACGAAGCAAACGCCCCTTCGATACGGCCTGAGAGGCCGCTCCGTGGGCTCCTGACGGCTGATTGCGAACGCCTCGCCTCGCGCTTCGGCTCCGTGATTCGTAAGTCGTTTGGGCGCAACGCCCAACGTGCAGCGACGCACTCGGCCGGGACGGGGTCCTTTGTCCCGCTCGTCGCGCGACCAAGAATCGGGCTGCTTTCACTACGGCAAATCTTGTCTTCCAGATTCCGTTGGCACGGTGACACTTACGCGCGACGGCGGGACCAGGCGCTAAGGTGCGGTTAGAAAAACGCGTTGAACAAGTTCGCCTGGTCCCTTACGATGTGCGCTTTGTCCTGACGACTGCGAAGAGAACGAATACCGTTCCGAGATAGAACGTGATGGAGGGGGTGGCCGACTGCCGCCGTTTCACTCCTGCCGCGGGGCAGGCGCGTGCGCGGTGCCCGGACGGGGCTCGATCCGTTGCGGGGGCGCGCCTGCCACGGGGCACTTTCCTCCGGTCGTAGTTTCGCCAGGATCCTCCTGTCGGTGTGGGCTTGTTCGGAAACGACCTCTGGTCGGTGCAGGGATACTGCGTGTCCGCTGACCGGGAATCTCGCTTCACCGAAGGGCTTGAGCGGCCGTCCGTCCTCGGGGATGACGCCCTGTCGCAGTTCCTCCGCGCCGAGACCGACTATGCGACCTGCGGGCAGTTCTGGGAGGCCGTGCAGCGCAGCATCCGGGACCGGCTCGGCCAGGAGCGTTACAGCATCTGGTTCGGCCAGACCGAGCTGATGGGGGGCGACCATGGACACCTGGTCGTAGGCGTTCCCAACGTCATCATCCAGCAGTTCCTGACGGCGCGCTATGCTGCCGCGGTCTCGGCCGCCGTCGACGACCTGCTGGGCCGGCCCATGGAAGTCAGCTTCGACGTGGCGCCGCGGCTTTTCCGCAAGATGAGGGCGGAGCAGCGCAGCCAGCTCCAGCAGTCCGACGGGAGCGTCGGTCGTGGCGCCGTGTCCGCCCCGCGTCGGACCGTGGCGTCCCGGGACTGGAGCTTCGACCGCCTGATCGTCACCCGCTCCAACAGGCTGCCCTTTGCGGCCGCGCTGGAACTGGCCGGGCAGGAGAACCCGCGCTTCCGCTTCCTGTATGTGTGCGGCGGCTATGGACTTGGCAAGACGGCCCTGCTTCGCGCCATGCTGACCCTCGCCTCCGGTCCCGAGGCGGGGCTCGACCCCGTCTACCTCCTGGCCGAGGCGTGGTGCAACGAGTACTACCACGCCATCCAGCAGAAGACCACGCGCGCGTTCCGCAACCGCTACCGTGCCTGCAGCATGCTCCTGCTGGACGACGTCCAGTTCATAGACGGCAAGGCGGCGAGCCAGACGGAGCTGGTGCACACGGTCAAGGACGTCCTGAACCGGGGCGGGCGCGTGGCCCTCGCCGGGGCATGCCATCCGGAGGAACTCCGCGAGGTCGATCCGGAGCTGCGGGCGCTGCTGCGCGGCGCCTTTCCGGCCGTCTTGATGCCTCCCCTTCAGGACGAGCGGCTCGAGATGGCCCGGGAGCTGAGCGCCCGGCTGGGACTGCGCGCCACCGAGGACGTCTACCGGTCCCTTGCCGAGTCCTACGGGGAGAGCTTTGCCAGGCTGGAGTCCGCCGCCTGCTGCCTTGCCCTCTATGCCAGCGTCCATGGCTGCGACACTGTGGGGGCCCCAGAGGCGGCGGAGGCCCTGGCCGGGCTCCAGCCGCGCGCCGACCGGCGACTCGGCCTGGACCAGATCGCCGAGGCCGCTCGGGAGGCGTTCGGCGTCGGGGCCGAGCAGTTGAAGGGCTCTTCGCGCTCGCGCACCGTCTGCCTGGCCCGGCAGGTGGCCATGTACCTTGCCAAGGAGATCACGGGGGCCTCCTTGACGGAGATCGGCCGCTACTTCGGCGGTCGAACGCACAGCACGGTCAAGCACGCCGTCGACAAGGTGGCCGCCGAACGGAAGGCCGAACGCCACCTGGCCGCCCTGGTCGTCCGCATCGCGGAGCGGCTGGGCGTTGTGCTGTCCCGATAGCTCCGCCCGAGCGCCCGGTTGCCGGACGTCCCCTCGCCTCACGCGGGCGCCCCTCAGCCCTGTCCTGTTGCCTCCGCGTACCGGCGGTTGGCGAAATCCCAGTTGGCCACGCCCATGAAGCCGTCGACGTAGTCCGCCCGCCGGTTCTGGTAGTCCAGGTAGTAGGCGTGCTCCCAGACGTCGCAGACCAGCAGCGGCACGACGCCCCAGATGCCCAGGTTCTGATGCTTCTCCGCCTGGAGGACGAGGACCTTGCGTCCGATCGGCTCGTATGCCACGACGCCCCATCCGCTGCCCTCGACGGCCTTCGTGGCGGCAGCGAACTGCGCCAGGAAAGCGTCTGCGGAGCCGAAATCCCCATCCACCGCGCCGGCCAGCTTGTCGCCCAGCCTGGTTCCGCCCGGCGTCATGCTCTGCCAGTAGACGGTGTGCAGCACGTGCCCCGAGCCGTGGAAGGCCAGGTCGCCGCTCAGCGCCTTGATGGCGCCGTAGTCCCCGGCCCGACGCGCGTCGGCCAGCCTCCCGAGCGTCGCGTTGAGGCCGCTGACGTATCCCTGGTGGTGTTTGCCGTGATGAAGGGCCAGGGTCTGCCGGCCGAGGAACGGCTCCAGGGCATCTTCTGCGTAGGGCAACGGAGGCAGGGCGTATTGCCCTCCCTCGTCCAGGGCTCCCGCCATGCCCACGGCCCCCGGGCCGGTCGCCGCGGAGGCCGTCCCCATCCCCATCGCTGATGCGACGGTGCCGGCGCCCATGCCAACCAGGAAACCACGCCTGTCCACGTTGTTGTCCATCTCGCGTCCCCCTGACGCTAAGGAAAGAACTGCCGCGAGGCGCAGGCACCCCGTTGGGTGCGCATGCGGCCCACACGTCCAGGATAAGACGCGCGAGGGAGACAGTCAACAGCGTTGACCAAGCGGCGGGAATGCGGTCCTATGGGGCCCTTGCCGGGCGGCTCATACGCCGGGGCCCGGCCGGTCAGGCAAGGATGCCGTCGATAGCGCCCAGCTCGGCGGCGGAGAACTCCGGTCGGTCCAGGGCCGCTGCGTTCTCCTCCACCTGGCTCACGCGGCTCGCCCCGGCCAGGGCGCTGGTCACCCGCTCGTCGCGCAGGACCCAGGCCAGGGCCATCTGGGCCAGGGACTGCCCCCTGTTCTGCGCCAGTTCGGCGAACCGCCTGACGCGCTCCAGCCTGTCCTCGGTGATCTGCTCCGGCCGCAGGAAACCCGTGGGCTTGGCCGCCCGGGAGTCCGCGGGGATGCCGCCCAGGTACCTCGTCGTGAGCAGCCCCTGGGCCAGCGGGGAGAAGACGATCACGCCGATGCCCAGCCTGCCGGTGTGATCCAGCAGGTCGCCCTCGATCCAGCGGTTGAACATCGAGTAGCTGGGCTGGTGGATGGTCACCGGCGTCCCCAGCCGCTGCATGATGGCATGCGCCTCTACGGTCGCAGCGCCCCGGTAGTTGCTGATGCCGGCGTAGAGGGCTTTGCCCTGCCGCACGACGGTGTCCAGCGCCCCCAGGGTCTCCTCCATGGGCGTGTCCGGGTCGGGCCGGTGGGAGTAGAAGATGTCCACGTAATCCAGGCCCAGGCGCTGGAGGGACTGATCGAGGCTGGCGATGAGGTACTTCCTGGACCCCCAGTCCCCGTAGGGCCCGGGCCACATCCCGTAGCCGGCCTTGGTCGAGATGATGAGTTCGTCCCGATGGGCGGCGAAGTCCTGCCGGAGGATGCGGCCTACGTTTCGCTCGGCAGCTCCTGGCGGGGGGCCATAGTTGTTGGCCAGATCGAAATGCGTGATGCCCAGGTCGAACGCTCGCCGCAGCATGGCGCGCGCCTCGTCCTGGTCGTCGGCGTCGCCGAAGTTGTGCCAGCACCCCAGCGAGATGGCGGGCAGCATCAGGCCCGATCGTCCGCAGCGGCGATACGGAGTCCGGTCGTAACGTTCCTCGCTGAACCGCCCGCCCATCGCCGTTCTCCTGACTCAAAGGACGCCTTACGCCCGCGGCCCGGGGGCGCGGCCACGTTTCAGCCCTGCACCTTCTCCAGGGGCTTGACGTTATCCACCCTCGGCTTGAAGTTGGCGCCCGGCTGGCCGGCCCAGCGCACGGCGTTCACGAGGACCTTCTGGACCTGCGGGTTCTTGAAGATGGGGAAGGTCTCGTGGCCGGGCCGGAAGTAGAACACCTTCCCGCAGCCGCGATAGTAGCAGATGCCGCTGCGGAAGACCTCGCCCCCGGCAAACCAGCTGATGAAGATCAGGTCGTCCGGCTCCGGCACGTCGAAGAACTCCCCGTACATCTCCGTGTGGGGCAATTCGATGTACTCGCCGATGCCCCGGACGATGGGGTGTCCGGGCTGCACGACCCAGAGGCGCTCCTTCTCCCCGATCTCGCGCCACTTCAGCCCGCAGGACGTGCCCATGAGCTTGCGGAAGATCTTCGAGAAGTGCGCCGAATGGAGGCAGATCAGCCCCATGCCGTCCAGGACGCGCTGATGGACCTTGGCCACGATTTCGTCCCGCACCTCGTGGTGGGCCATGTGCCCCCACCAGGTGAGCACGTCCGTCTCGGCCAGCACGTCGTCGGTCAGGCCGTGCTCGGGCTCGTCCAGCGTGGCCGTCCTGGCCTCGATGTCGGGCTCGGCGTTGAGGAAGGCGGCGATCGCCCCGTGCATGCCGTGGGGGTAGATGTCCTTGCACGCCTGCATCGTCTTCTCGTGCCGTCCCTCGTTCCAGACCGTCACTCGGATTGGGTCAGCCATTGCGTCGCTCCTTACGCGTCTTCGGTAGTGAAAGCCGGCGCCGGACGGCCACCGGCGGACCAGCGGCGGGCTGGATTATACGGTCGCTTGAGGCCCTGTCAAACTCACGCCCTTCCCGGAGCCCCTCCTCAGCGCGGCCCCAGCTCCTTTTCGCCGAAGACGTTCGCGCTGAATCTGTAGATCGCCGCGTCCGTGCGCTGCCAGGCGTCGGGCGGCAGGCCGGCCTTCAGGCAGGTCTGTTGCAGGAACTGCTCTCTGTCCCACCCGTACTCGGTCGCCACCTGCGGCAGAAGCAGCCCCTGCTGGCCGCGCATGCTGATGATCAAGCCGTCCCGGCCGACCTGGATCTCGTCGACGGACTGCGTTCGTTTCGGCGGGCTCATCACGCTTATGGTGATGTCTATGTCGCCGAGTTCGTCCGCCTGGACCGGCGGGAAGCGCGGGTCCCGCAACGCGGCCAGCGGAGCCACCTCCCAGACGCATCGGGGCAGCGGCAGGTCGGATACGATGTGCCCGATGCAGCCCCTCAGGCGCCCGTCCTTATTGAGCGTCACGAACACGCCGCACGTGGCGCGGAGGGCGTCGGAGGCGTTGCCCTCGTCCATGCTGGGGGGTGCCGCCTCGCCGCCCCCTTTCAAGTGCTGCTCTATGGACTGGCGCGCCAGGCCGAGCAACGTACGCTTGTCGTCATCGGTGAGGGCGGGCGGCGTCCCGGCCTCGGCGGCAGGGCCCGCCGGCTTCTCGACGGCGGCGGAGGCAAGGGCGCCCTTGATCTGCTTCACTGCCCCGGCCGGCGCGTAAACGGCCATTGCCACGTAGCTGACGCAGTCCTCGTACGAGCCTGTCGACTCGCCCGAGCTGGCCCACTTCAGGAACTGGGGCCGGCAGTCGCGGCACGGCACCAGCAGCTCCAGCATGGTCTGCACGCCCATCCGCCCGCAGATGGTGGGACGGTGCTCGGACAGATACCGTGCGAAGCCAGCGGCGTCGAGGGCCAGGATCCGTTCGACCGCTCCCATGTCCAGCTCGCGTATCTTGTCGCGCAGCTCGCCCGCCGGCGTCCCTCGGAAGGGCTCGAATCCGAACCGTTGCCCATAGTGCGTGAAGTCCGTGCTGACCACCAGAAGGGCGTCCTCGTCCAGTATCCTGGCGATGCCGGCCGCGGCGGCCCGGCACTCCTCGTCGGACAGTTGGCCCACGAGGATGGGAACGATCTTCGGGGGATCGGGCCAGAGGACCTGCAGGAACGGCAGCTGCACCTCCAGGCAGTGCTCCGGCTGGTGCGGCTGGCGCAGCGCCAGGAAGGGCTTGCTTTTTGCCAGTTCCTCCCGGGCTCCGGCGTCCACGGGCACGGTGCCGAGCGGCGTCTCGTACTCGGAGAAATCGGCCACGCTGCAGATGCCCTCCAGCGCGAAATGATGGCTCGGGCCGATCAGGATGACGCGCGACGGCCTCCCCTTGCCCTCCAGCAGCTTGTAGGCGAAGGCCGCCGTCTGGCCGCTGTACGGATAGCCGGCGTGCGGCACGATGAGGGCAACCGGCCTTGCTGCCTGCCATTCGGCGGGGACGTCCGGCTTGGCCCCCGCCAGGAAGCCTTCGACCGCCTTACGCAGCTCTGCCGGCGAGCCCGGGTAGAATTGCCCGGCGACTGCCGCCGCCCGTCGAGGCGCCGGCTCGGCGCTGACACGGGGCTGCCAAGTTGCCCATAGTATGGCGGCTGCCGCCAAGCCCACGGCAAGGCCGGCCGCCGGCGCGAATCGTCGTCTGCGCATCATGCACCGTCTCCTTCAGAGCAGCAGACAGCTCAACAACGTGATGTCGTCATCCGGGGCGATTGTCGAGCAGCGCTCCAGCAGCGCGTCGAAGAGCTGCCCGAGCCCGTGGCCGCCGTCCGGCGGGTAGCTCGCCACAAGTGACCGGAACCCCTCCGTGCCGAGCCGCTCTTCCTCGCCCACGCGGATGTCCGTGGCCCCGTCCGAGTACGCAAGGATCCTGTCGCCCGCGTTCAGCTCCACAGTGACGTTCTCATACGTCGCGTCGGGCTGGATGCCGACCGGCAGTTGCGACTGGCTCAGCACGCCGACGTCGCCGTCCGAGGCACGCTGATGGAAGAGGGGGGGATGTCCCGCAGAGGAGAAGGTGGCTGTGTTGCGCTCGGCGTCCACCGTGAGCGCGACGGCGGTGAAGAAGTAGAGGCCCTCGGCGCGCTTACAGGCGCGCTCGTTCAACATGGTCAGCAGTTGGGCCGGATCGGCCGGATACGGCTCGCATTCCGTGAGGAAGCTGTAGATCATGACCGTCGAAAGGGCGGCCGACACGCCGTGGCCGACCGCGTCCGCCAGCAGGGCCGCGAATCCGTCCGAGGGCAGCCGCCTGACGTGGTAGAAATCGCCCCCGACCAGCTCCGCCGGCGCGTACTCGACGGCGAACGAGACGCGCTCGTCCTCGGGCATCTGCCGCGTCAGCAATCGCTGCTGCACGCTGCGGGCGAGCTCCATCTGCCGGATCCGGTCTCCCTCGTCGTGGAACACCTCGACCCCGCCGATAACGTTGCCCTGCTGGTCGAAGACCGGCGCGGTGCTGGTCGAGAGGGCCAGGTCCTCCCCGTCCTTGGACGTGGCGTAGACGACGATCGGGGCCGTGCTGGGCGCCCCGCGGACCATGCTGCGGTACAGGGGGCACAGGTCCGTCGTGCAGAGCACGCGCCCGTCCTTATCCCGGTGCCTCAGGACGTTGGCCATGCAGCGACGCCCGACGACATCCTCTGCGGCATGGCCCGTTATGCGCTCGGCGCCCTTGTTCCAGAAGACGATGCGCCGGTCCGTGTCCGTGACGTAGATGCCGGCGTTGATGCAGTCGAGAATGTCGCCGAAGCCCCTCTCGTTGACCTCGTTGATGTCCTTCATGCCGCCCTCAGTGCCACTCTGGACCCGTAATCGTACCTTAGCACAAGGGGCCGGCGGCTGCAAAGACGGGGCCGCCGCACGGCCGAGCCGTTGCGCATCCAGCGGCGGCCGCATAAGATGTTCGCCGCCTTTAGAGCCTCTAACAGAATGCCGCGTGAGCCACGTTGCGCCTCTGGCCGGATGGATGCAAGGAAGGGTTCCGAGCCCGTGCCAGGGTTGGGCACGGCGAGGAGACCTGACACAGCAGACGCCGGCCCGAGGCGCAACCCGAAGGGACGGGCGTCCTTCGCCGCATTCCGGCGTCGCGCAGGC
>CAZFSS010000018.1:0-74617 GCA_964521715.1 uncultured candidatus Brocadiaceae bacterium
CCTGCCGATTCGCCTATGAGCACCAACAACATTAGATTTACCTGGCTCAATAGCCGCCAGGTAGGAAGCCCCAAGCCAGAACCCGGGGGTCTTACCCATGAACAGCCGCAGTCTCTCTTTCGCCACTTCCGCAGGAGAGTACACCCAGTCGTCCGTGGGCCTGGACTTCTCAAGGACGCCATCCGCAGACAGAGAAAGGGCAGCCCGGCACCTGGGGCAATGCCTCACTATGCCTAGCGGCGACGACGGGAATCGAAGTGGCGTACGGCACTCAGGGCACGTGTAATCTGCCAATACCTGGCCCCCCTGCACATCCTCCGCTAACGCCCACGCCAGGATTATACCCGTCCTGCACAGCGTGTCCAGCGATTGCTTCCCCGCCAGTTGTCCAGCAAAGCGCCAGGAAGGCGAGTGAGGGAACGGCAGTGGCCTAACGACAGCAGGGAGTGGTCAGTGGACAGTGGCCAGCAACGACGCGAGCTGCGCCAGCAGGTCCTAGCACCTAACACCTAGAACCTAGCACCTGCCCGCGAGTAGGAGCAAGAGTAAGAGAGAAAAGTGGCGGAGAGGGGGGGATTCGAACCCCCGGTCCCGCAACGCGGAACAGCGGTTTTCGAAACCGCCCCGTTCGGCCGCTCCGGCACCTCTCCGGCGATCAGTATAACTTCTCGCCGCCCCTACGCCAACTCAACATCGGCCCCGAACGAAAGACGGCAACGGCGAAGCGGCGGTCGAGGGCTTCAGCCATGTCCTGCCGCAGAGCCAGGACGCCCAACCGTGACGGAGCCGGGCGGGGCCTTGCCTCTCACTGCCCGCACCACACCAGCGCATACCAGTTCTCAGGCTTCCGCCTCGGAACCCTCACGAACTCCACCTTGAATACGGTTGTGTGGGCAGTCCGGTCCGGGTCCTTCTCCGGCAGCCCCCTGAGGACCAGAACGCCCTCCCTCGGGTCCCAGCGGAACTTCACCTCCTTGCCCGTCTTCAGGAAGCTCACGCGCTTCACCGGCGTCTTCACCTCGACCAGCACCAGTTCCTTCCCCGCCCAGTGTCGGCACCAGAAGTACGCAACCTTCCCCTTCCGCGTCCAGTTCCCGTACGGTATCCACGGATGGAAGTTGTCGTGCCCCACCCGGTCAGACTGCCCGTACACCGCCTCCTCGTTCCCTTTCAGCCATCTGCCCACTTGGAGCAGGCGTTCCTCGCAGATCTCCGGCACCGACCCGTCCGGCAGCGGCCCGATGTCCAGCAGCAGGTTCCCTCCCCCCGCCGTCACCTGTCTCACCATTTCGATGATCTGCCGCGTGCTGGCCCAGTCCTCCTCGGGCTCCGACCGCCAGCCCCAGATGCCCTGCCCCGTGAACGTCATGCATGACTCCCACGCGCGGCCCTGCGCAGTGATGTGCCCTTCCGGCGTCCCGAAGTCCTCCGGAAGCTTCGAGCGGTCATTGATGATGATCTGCGGCTGAAGCTTCCTCACCATCGCGTTCATCTTCCGGCTCTCCCACTGCTCGGCCGTCTCCAGCGCCGGAGGGAAGTCATACCACAGGATGTCTATCTGCCCGTAGTCTGTCATAAGCTCGCGCACACATCCCTGCACGAAGTCGAGATACCGTCGCCGTGCCCGCACGTCCTTGAGCGCCCGTGCACAGTCCGGGTTCCTCCAGTCGTTCAGGTTGAAATAGATGCCCACCCCCAGCCCGAACTCGCGGCATGCCTCCACATACTCTCTCACCAAGTCCCTCTTCGGCCCCACCTTCACCGAGTTGAACCCCGTCTGCTCCGTGTCCCACAGGCAGTACCCGTCGTCGTGCTTCGCCGTGAGCACCATGTACTTCATGCCCGCCTTCTGGGCCAGCCTCGCCCACTCTCTTGGGGCCTGAGGCCGCGGCTTGAAGCGGCGGGCCAACTTCTCATACTCGTTCGCCGGGATCCTCTCCCAGTACATCACGCACTCCCCCCGCCCCAGGAGCGCATACAGGCCGTAGTGCACGAACATCCCGAACCGCGCCTCGTGCCACCACTTCATCCGCCGCCGGCGCTCCAACTCCTGGCTCTTCAGCTCATCTCTGGCCACCATGGACGCCCCTTTCTCCCGCCGACTCGCGCGTGCGTTGTCAACCATCGGTTTCGCGGGACATGCGACTGAATCCTCAGGCCCCGCCCAGAACCCTTCGCATGTGATCGAGCACCAGGTCCCTTCCCCTGTTGCCGAGTTCGAGACTCGCTTCCTGCGCGCTCCTGAGATACCAACTCGCTGTCGTCAAGCGCTCTCTGTCAACCGCCTCGGGGCACAACGCCATCAGGAGTGAGGTCTCACCCTGGCCTGCGTGATCGAAGGGATACTGCTGGACGATCGCATCATCCATCAGCGGATGGCCTTGGATCCAGTTGAAGGGGTTCTCCCCCTGCTCATGTGCGCTGTAGTAATCGGCCATGCTGTTCCGCCCCCACCAGCCCTCGCCGCGCTCCTTCTCGAGGAACTCGAAGACGGCCTGGCGAGCCCCCAACTTGAACGCCAGGTCCGTCGGCATCCCGGCCTCGAAGTTCTCCGACTGGTGGTGGATGAAGAAATGGATGTTGCGGAACCCGATGCGCAGCAGGCTGCGGAACAGCCCGCGCGCAAACGGCAGCAACTCGCTGGAATCTACGTGCACCGTGCCGTTGCGTTCCGGCGGCTCCACTACGTAGCTGCCCGCCCCGTAGTAGAACGGGGGCAGGATCACGAGATCCATCTCCTTCTCCAGCAACTCGACCGTCCGGACGACCACCAGCGTGTCCATCCCGACGGCCAGGTGTTCGCCATGGAACTCCAACACGCCGAGCGGCAGAACGCAGGGCCAGTTTTCGTCAATGGCTGTGCGAATCTGGTGCGGTAACATCAACTCGTAGCGCATGGCAGTTCTCCAACCGGACCTTGCCCTCGCCAGCAAGCCTGCGTTGACGCCGGCCACCCGCGCCGCCGCCACTGAGGGAGGCAACGAGAAGTTGTCATTCCGAGGCCGCCACAAGGCGGCCGAGGAATCCCGTCGGTCCGCGTGCGGCAAGGCGAGATTCCTCGTCGCGGCTTCGCCGCTCCTCAGAATGACAGCGCGCAAGGGGCCGGCACATCAGCTACGCAGTCCTCTCTAGGCGATCTCGTTCATCCCCCAGAACTTGCCGCTGAACAGCTCAAACCCGTCCGGTGTGACGCGGCCTCCGTCCTCCCAACGCAACCCGAACTCGTCGCCGCAGATGAACGTGTCTACCTGGAAAGTCATGTTCGGCTGCAGCAAGTAGTCGGATGTCTCCTCCATCCACGGCGGCTCGACCTCGATCATGCCCAAGCCGTGGCAGGGCCCATAGAGGAAGTTGCGTTCGTAGCCGCGGTCCACGAACAGCTGTCTGTAACGCTTGGCGATGTCCGACGCTATGGCACCTGCTTTCACCCACCCTATGGTCTGCTTGTGCGCCTCCAGCCCGAACGCCACCAGCTCTCTCATCCTCTGCGTCATCTTGCCCAGGCAGACCGGCACGCCCACGCCTGAAGAGTACCCGTCGACGCGGGCCGATATGTTGAGCTGAACCAGATCGCCTTCCTTCAGAACATTGTGCGTTGGGCGGGAAATCGCATGCCGGGTACCGCGCCCCGCGAACACGTATTGGGGCATGCCTTCATATTCCGCCCCCCGCTCGTAGATGGCGCTCTGCGCAATGCCTACGACCTGGAGTTCGGTCATGCCGGGTCGGATCTCCCCCAGGATCCGCTCAACAGCGTCCTCGGCGATCTCAAACGCTTTCCGCAGGCAGCGCAGTTCGTTCTTGCTCTTCACAGAGCGCAGGGCGACCATGATGTCGTCAGCACGAACGACCTCTGCCCTCGGGAAGGCCACCTTCAGCCCGTCCAGCACCGGCGCGGTGGTGACCAGGTACCCACCGATTCCAATGCGCCGCGGCTCAGGCACGCCGACGTCAGCGAACACGTCCCGAAAGCCAGAGACCGGAACGCCCGGGTAGGCCGGGTCGGCGGGTTCGCGGTACTCCGCCATCTTGTGAATCCTGGCGATCTTGCTGCGATCGCGCGCATACGCCTCGCTCTCCGGGCCGATGATCAGGGCCGGCTCGCCCTGAGGCGGAATGACGACGCCGGCAATCTCAAAGATCGGCCAGTAGTTCGAGAAGTACCGCACGTTCGCGAACTCCGCCTCGTTGCTGTTCACAAGCAAGACGTCGAGGGCGCGTTCGCGGACGAGAGCCTGGGCTTCCCTCAGGCGCTCGCCGTATTCCTTGTCGGGGATGAACGGAATCTCCACGGCAGAACCCTCCTGCCCGGCCACCGCCCGCTCGACAACTGCCGCTTGCCTGTGAGCTTAGCGCTGCGCAGTGCTGAAGTCAACAAGTCACCATAGTGCCGCTCACGTCCCCGCTGTGACGACGTCAAGGGCAATCACGAGTTGCCTGGAGCGAACGGGTGAGCGTCCCGGCCTGGTAGTGCGCAGGGAGGTGCACAGCACCTAGCCCCACGCTACAATGCCCCCCGTGTTGGTGGGCTTCCGCCCGTGGCCTGGATACGGTCTCTGCCCGGCAGTCCTGGCAGGAAGCCCTATCAGTTCAGCCTGCCCCGACCGGCAGTAGCTCGATGGGAGACGATGGAATGACGGAACGCAAGGACGGGCCGCGTCCCGCCGTGATCGGGACCTGCGCCCTCTCGGGCCGCAACGTGAAGGACGCCGGCGTGCGCCTGGCCGACGGCCTGGCGATGATCGACAGAATGGCCAGCGAGGCCGAGCGACAGGGCTGGGGCCTGGACATCGTAGCCCTGCCGGAGCACTTCGCCCTCGTGGACGGCAGCACACCCGGGGACGCGGCCGAGAGCCTGGACGGCCGCACGGTAAGCGCCGTGGCAGAGAAGGCCCGCACTTACGGCACCTACGCCGTGGTGTCCCTGTACCTGGCCGACGGGGGCGCGTTCTACAACTCCGCCGTGCTGCTTGACCGCAGGGGCGAGCCGATCGGCGTCTACCACAAGGTCTTCCCCGTCGTCATGCCCGACGGCACGGTGGAGGGGGGCGTCACCCCGGGCAGCCACTTCCCCGTCTGGGACCTGGACATCGGGCGTGTGGGCATCCAGATATGCTTCGACGCGGCCTACGAGGACGGCTGGCAGGCCCTGGCCACGCAGGAGGCCGAGCTGGTCCTTTTCCCCTCGGCGGCGCCGTGCATCGCGGCCATTGTCTCCTATGCGTCCCGGTTCGGGTACTACATTGCGGGCGCCATATACCGGCCGCCCGGCTTCATCGTGGACCCCCTGGGGGCCGTCATCGCCCGTGCCGCAGCGGACAGGGAAGTGGCCGTCGCCCGGGTGGACCTTGACTACCGCATCGTGCCCTCGCGGTTCCTCTGGACGCGCGGCGACGAGCTGAAGCGCAAGTACGGCGACCGCGTCGACTACGGCTGGCACGACGCGGAGGGTTCCTGCGTCATCACTTCCACCGACCCCGAATTGCCCGTTGGCCGCTTCATCGAGGCCGAGGGCGTCGAGACGATGCCCGACTGGCTCGCCCGCAACCGCCGAGTTCAGGACAAGGCGCGCGGACGCCGCCCAGTCATGCCGCCGAGGGTGAAAGGCAAGTGAAACGCCTGCGGCCGGGCGGGCCTGGTCATGGAACGGCGGGAGCCTCGGTGTCTCATGCCCCGGCATCGTCCCCCACCAGCTACCCCGGTCTCAAGAGGGTCTCAAGAGAGCGACGCGGAAGGTCAATAATGGGCGCCGCCGCCAACCAGGCGCACGCGCAACGGTCTGACGCCTGCGCGATCAGCGGGATGCACGCTCGCGGGCCATCTCGGCGCGGTACTGCGCCAGCCGGATCTCTTTGATCTTCATCAGGCGCACGATGTTGCCGCGCTCCAGCTCTTCGAGCTTCGCGCGGATGTAGCGCACGGCATTGCGCAGCGTTGGGATCATCACGTACTCGAGCGCGTTCACGCGGCGGCGGGTCCGCTCGATCTCGGCGATGAACAGCCAGACGCTGTGCTCCAGCTCGGCCAGCTCGATGAGCTTGGGGAAGTACGCCCTCAGAGCCAGGGCGGCCTCGTCGAAGTCCTCCGAGGTGTCCAGCAGGCTGTAGCCCCCGCCGGGGCGGATCGCGGCCGCGAAGCGGAGCAGCCCGACGCCCGCCACGTTGCGCCTGTCGACGGTCAGTTCGACCTCGCTGCGGCTCTGCGTGAGCGCCGTCTCAACCGCGCCCGGCGCGCTGCGCAGCTCGGCCAGGATGAAGAGGCGCAGGATGCGGGGGAACTCCTGCTCGAAGTCCCTGCGCGCCGTCTTGTACCTCTCCAGGAGCGTCAGGAACTCCTGCATCAGGCCGTCGAGCTTGTCCTTGAGGAGGGCGTGCCCCCGGGTGGCTGTGGCCAGCCGGCGGCGCACCCTCATCAGTTCCATGCGCGTGGCGTTGATCTGGACGGGCAGCATGCGTCACCTTTGCGCGGCGCGCGGGGCCTCGTGTTCTTCGGTCTCGTGCCGGCCCGGGTTCTCGCCCTGTTCGCGGGGCTTGTGGTACTTCTCGATGAACTCGTCGTGGACGCGCTTGAGCTCGGCGCGCGGGAGCATGGCCAGCAGGCTCCACCCGATCTCCATGGTGTGCTCGATGGTGCGGTCCTCGTCCTCGGCCTGCTGGACGTATTCGCGCTCGAACGCCTCGGCGAAGCGCACGTAGAGCACGTCCGTGGGGCTGAGAGCGGACTCGCCGAGCACGACGGATAGCTCCTGGGCGTTCTTGCCGCGGGCGTAGGCGGCGTAGAGCTGGTTCATCACGTCCGCGTGGTCCTCGCGGGTCTTGCCCTTGCCGATGCCCTTGTCCTTGAGGCGCGACAGGGAGGGCAGGACGTCGATGGGCGGGTAGATGCCCAGGCCGTGGAGGGCGCGGCTGAGGATGATCTGCCCCTCGGTGATGTAGCCGGTCAGGTCGGGGATGGGGTGCGTCTTGTCGTCCTCTGGCATGGTGAGGACGGGCAACTGGGTGATGGAGCCGGGCTTGCCCTTCATGCGGCCGGCGCGTTCGTAGATGGTGGCCAGGTCCGTGTAGAGGTATCCGGGGTAGCCCCTGCGGCCGGGCACCTCGCGGCGCGCGGCAGAGATCTCGCGCAGCGCCTCGCAGTAGTTGGTCATGTCGATGAGGATGACCAGGATGTGCATGCCGTGCTCGAAGGCGAGGTACTCGGCGGCGGTCAGGGCCATGCGGGGGACGCCGATGCGCTCGATGGGCGGGTCGTCTGCGAGGTTGGCGAATATCACCGCGCGCTCGATGGCGCAGGTGCGGCGGAAGTCGCTGATGAAGTAGTCGGCTTCCTCGAAGGTGATGCCCATCGCGGCGAAGACGACGGCGAACCTCTCGCCGGACTTGCGCACCTTGGCCTGGCGGGCGATCTGCGCGGCCAGCCGGGCGTGCGGCAGGCCGGATCCCGAAAAGATCGGCAGCTTCTGCCCGCGCACGAGCGTGTTAAGCCCGTCAATGGCCGAGACGCCGGTCTGGATGAACTCGTTCGGGTAGTCGCGGGCGCAGGGGTTGATGGGGCTTCCGTTGATGTTGAGCCGCTTGTCGGGAATGATCTCGGGCCCGCCGTCGATCGGCCGGCCGGAGCCGTCGAAGACGCGGCCGAGCATCTCGAGCGACACGCCTAACTCCTGACCGCGGCCCAAGAAGCGCACGCGCGTCTGCTCCGTCTTGATGCCCGCCGTGCCCTCGAAGACCTGCACGAGCGCCTTGTCCTCGTTGATGTCCAGGACGCGCCCGCGTCGGGTCTCGCCGTCCGCCAGGCGGATCTCGACCATCTCGCCGTACGTGACCCCTTCGACCTCCTCGGCCAGCAGCAGTGGGCCGACGATGTCTCTCACCGTGAGGTATTCCTTGGACACTGCATGCTCCCTCCTTGGGCTTCCCTTCCGCCGACCGGTCGCGCGACAGCCGATCGGCGGGGGATGACGGTCCTATGTGCGTTTCCCGGAGGCGGGCTCTTCGGCCCTCTGCTCCGACGGCTGTTCCGAGACATCGTTCGGCGCCCCGCCCACGCCGGCGACCTCTTCCTCCACACGGTCAGTCAGCGCGTCGAACTGCGCCAGTTCCCCCTCCGCGATGCGCTTGGCGCGAGAGATGGCCTCCATGACGGGCAGCGCGGTCAGCCTCGCCAGGTCAGCATGGCCGGCCAACGCCTCGCGGGCGTGATGATAGTAGTGCAGGATCAGCCCCAGCAGCCGGAACTGCTTCTCCAGTGAAGTGCAGGAATCGACGTCGTCGAAGGCGTTCTGGTGGAGGAAGTCCTCCCGCACCATGCGCGCCACTTCCATCAGCAACCGGTCGGCGGGCGAGAGGGCGTCGATGCCGACCAGGCGCACGAGCTCTTCGAGTTCGGACTCGCGCTGGAGGATCTGCATGGCCTCCTTGCGGTTGGCTGCCCACTTCGTGTCCACTTCCTTGTTGGCCCACTCGTCAATGGCCCGCTGATACAGAGAGTAGCTGCGCAGCCAGGAGACGGCGGGGAAGTGTCTGGCCGCCGCGAGCCTGTCCTCCAGGCTCCAGAAGACCCTGACCACGCGCAGCGTGCTTTGGACGACGGGCTCGGATAGGTCGCCGCCGGGGGGCGAGACGGCGCCGATGGCCGTCAGTGTTGCGTGCCGTTCGGGCTCGCCCAGGCAGATGACGTTGCCGACGCGCTCGTAGAAGCTGGCGATGCGGCTGGCCAGGTAGGCAGGGTAGCCTTCCTCGCCGGGCATCTCCTCGAGGCGGCCGGAGACTTCGCGCATGGCCTCAGCCCAGCGCGAGGTGGAATCGGCCATCAGGGCCACGTTGTAGCCCATGTCGCGGAAGTACTCGGCCATGGTGATGCCAGTGAAGACGGACGCTTCGCGCGCCGCCACGGGCATATTGGAGGTGTTGGCGACCAGGACGGTCCTCTTGATCAGGGCTTCGCCGGTGCGCGGGTCGTGCAGCTCCGGCAGCTCCATCAGGACGTCCGTCATTTCGTTGCCGCGTTCGCCGCAGCCGAGGTAGACGATGATGTCGGCATTGGCCCACTTGGCCAGTTGGTGCTGGACGACGGTCTTGCCGCTGCCGAAGGGGCCGGGAACGCAGGCGGTGCCGCCCATAGCGACGGGGAAGAACATGTCAATGACGCGCTGCCCGGTGACCAGGGGCGCGACGGGCGGCAGCTTCTTGGCCACCTCGCGCGGCCGCCGCACGGGCCACCGGTGCATCATGGTCACGGGCACGTCGCGGCCCTCGGCGGCCAGCACGGCGACGGTGTCGCTCACGGTGGCGTCGTATTCCAGGATGGACCTAATCTTCCCCCGCACGCCTTCCGGGATCATGACGCGATGCTCCACGGCGTTGGTTTCCTGGACCGTGCCGATGATGTCGCCGGGGCCGCACTCGGCCCCGACCTTGACAGTCGGGGTGAAGTGCCACTTCCGCTCGCGGTCGAGTGCCGGCGCGTCAGCCCCGCGCACGATGTAGTCGCCGAAGGCCTGCCGCAGGACGGTCAGCGGCCGCTGCACGCCGTCATAGATGCTCTCGATCAGGCCTGGGCCAAGCTCCACGCTGAGCGGCACGCCTGTGGCAAAGACCGGCTGGCCGGGGCCGACGCCTTCGGTCTCCTCGTAGACCTGGATCGAGTAGGCATCGCCGCGAATCTCGATGACCTCGCCGAAGAGCCTGGCCTCGCCGATGCGCACCAGCTCGGACATCCGGGTCCCCGCCAGGCCCACGGCCACCACCAGCGGGCCGGAGACTCTGACGACGCGCCCTTCGGCCAGCCCCTGGCCGGTTCGTTTGCCCTGTTCTGCCATGATGCTCTCCTGCAAAGCGGCTTAGCCCTTGGAGATCAGGTCTACGCCGATGGATCGCCCCACCATGTACTTCATGAAGGCCAGAGTGCTGTCCGCCGATCCGCCCGGGCCGGGCACCACCAGCACGACGGCACCCGTCTCGAGGCGCAGCTCTGAGATGGCGCGCATCTTCGCCTTGGCCAATGTCTCGCTGACCAGGATGAGGCCGACGGAGGCGTCCAGCGCGTGCTTGCGCAGCGGCTCCATGAGGTCGGCCTCCGGCCCGAGGGGGACGAGCTGCACCCCGGCGGCCCGCAGGCAGGCCATCTCCTCGCGGGGGCCTAGAGCGATGATCCTCTTGGCCTTAGCCATCGAGCCTCGGACCTTTCAGACATAGCACGCCCGCAGACGGCTTGCCAGCAGCTCGCCAGCGATGCCGCCCGCGCGGCCGGCGACAACGACCGACAGATTGCGCAGCTCGGCATCCATCCCCACCAGGTAGGCGAAGACGCGCGCGGAGCCGAAGGGAACGCTCCTTGCGCCGCGCGCGTAGTCCATGAGCCACTCGTCCGCGGCGCTGACGAAACCCCTGATGCGGCCCGGCCCTTCGGCCTCCGCAAAGCGGTCCGCCCGCAGGCCATCCATCGCCGCGCTGAGCAGCGGCGGCCAGTCGGCGTCCTCCGTGCGGACCAGCGCCGAAAACAGCGCCCGCTCGTGGCGGCCGCGGCAGAGCAGGTCCCGGAGCGTGTCGCCGGCGCCGAGCGCACGGGCGCGCCAGAGCATCTCGACCCCCTTGGCGGTGTCGTAGCGGCGGAAGTAGCCGGCCACGAAGGGATCGCCGCAATGCCCCGCCTCCTCAGTCAGAGCGGACAGGCACGCGGCATCCACGGCCGCATCAAGGAGTTCGGGCTGCTCGCCCGCCGCGTCCAGGACGCTGCGCGCCTGGGAGGCCGCCCGCGCGAAGTACTGCGGCAGCCCCGTCCAATTGTCGTCCCAGACCCTCTGCCACGTCTCGTCGTCGTCGGGCGCCGGTGCGGCCTCCCCGGCAGCCAGGCCCAGCACTCGGCGCTTGACGAAGTCCTTGAAACTGCGCAACAGGCGGGGCAGGTCCAGCATGTCAAGGATGTCGGGCGAGGGGCAGAAGCCGCGCATCTCGTCAATGGCGGCCCGATAGGCGTCGGCAGCGTGGCGGTCGGCGCGGCGCATGTCTTCGACGGCACGGATGCGCTCGCCCAGCGGCGTCGGGCTCAGTCGTCGCAGCAGACCCTCCAGTCGCGGTTCCGCCAGCAGTTGCTGGAAGAAGCCGAGGGGCAGCATGCGCACCTCGCGCGCGGCGACCAGCCCGCTGGCGAACGTCCAATCCTCTTTCTTGCAGGAACCTGCCACGCGCGGACCTCCCCTCGCCGGCACGTGCGGCCTCGCCTTCGCCCCTTCAGACGGTCATGTCGCCCGGGAAGACGATCCTCGACACTTCAGGGGCAAGGGACTGGCGCGATTGCCGCCACCGTGCATCCACGGAAAGGTCAATCTCGAATCTCTCCGCCCGGAACAGCGCGCCGCCCAGCAGCGGCGCCTCGTGTCGGGCCTGCTGGATCTGCGCGTTCTGAGGACGCGATGCGTTCAGCTTCTTAACTGCCGGCGCCAGGCGCTGCATATCGCGCTCGTTGCACAGCATCTGGCCCGGGGTGTCGCCGGGCAGCTCCTGCATCCACTTCTCCATCACGGCGCGGTATTCGTCGTCGGGCAGCTCCGTGAGATGATGAGCGGCGCGGGAGAACAGGTCGTCGAGTATCTCGTTGCGCCGCTTGAGCAGGGCCAGGTTGTGCTCGCCTTCGCGGCGGATCTTGCGGCGCAAGCTCTCCTGCTGGGCGTCCTGGCGGGCCCGCTCGGTGCGGCGGGCGAACTCGGCCTCCAGGGCCTTGCGCGCCGCGGCGAGCTTCTTGTCGCGCCGGGCGCGGGCCTCGGCCTCGATCCCATCGGCGTCGGCCTTCGCCTGGGCCAGAATGGACTGGCGTATGTGGTCTATGGACATCGTTCGCCGGGCTCCTGCTCAGGCGGAGGAGGCGAGAGGATTGGCGACGGTCAGGCTTCCTTGCACAGCCACAGGGCGAACAGGATGGCGGCAAGGAGCGAGACGACGGCATAGGTCTCAACCAGGGCCGGCAGGATGATGGCGCGGCCGGCTTCGTCCGGCTTCTTGGCCACGAGGTTGATGGCGGCGGCGGAGGTCTCGCCCTGGTAGATGGCGCTGCGCCATTCGACCCCGCCCAGTGCAATCCCGACGAACAGCAGGCCCAGGCCGGTAATCGGTCTCACGCTGACCTCGCCGCTCATCAGGCCGGTGCGCGTGGCGATGAAGATCGCGCCGATGAAGGAGTAGAAGCCCTGCGTGCCGGGCAGCGCAATCAGGACGAGCATCCTGCCGAACAGCTCGGGCTTCTCCGACAGCACGCCGGCGGCCTGGGAAGCCGAGATGCGGATGCCGCGCGCCGAACCTACGCAGCCCATCATCACCGCGAGCATTGCGCCCGCCACGGCCCAGCCCAGGCCGGTCTGGGTGAAGTACTGCTTGACAAGTTCCTCCATGTGCGCCTTGCGCCTCCTGCCGCTGTCAGGTACGCCCCCCCGGGGAATTGACGACCAGCACCCTCTCCGTGTCGACGGAGAGGGGCCGGAACCGCACGCCGCCTGCTTCGTAGAAACGCCCGAAGAACTCCAGGAATATCAGCCGCGCCGAATGCACGAACGCGCCCAGGATGCTCACCGCGAAGTTGAACACGTGCCCGAGGACGAGCGTGCCCACAAACAGCACGCCGCCCACCCAGGGCAGCCCCCGCAGAAGGTCTGCCATGATGTTGAACGACATCCCGACGATCGTCGTGGTCAGCCCCAGCGCCAGCAGGCGCGAATAGGACAGCATGTCGCCTACGAACGATACGCACCCGTACGTTCCCACGATGCCGTACAGGCTCACCACGCCCGTGATGGCCTTGCCGGCGAGCGTCGGCTCGTGCCGCCCCTGGCTGAGGACAAGGCCCAGCGCTCCCACCGCCAGCAGGGCGAGGCCGCCGTGGAACACCCAGCCTGGCGTGGGGAAGAACAGGTTCGAAACGGTGATCAGGAAGCCGGGCAACGCCAGCAGCCAGAGCCCTGCGTCCAGGAGCGCGCCGGTCGGGTTCCCGCGCCGCAGCATCCCGTAGCCCCGCAGCATGATGCCGTAGAACTGGTTTGCCACGCCCATGGCCAGCGCCACCAGCAGCATCATCACGGGCTTGTCCAGCGGGTCCACTAGGGCGGTCCGCTCCTTGATGCGCAGCAGTATGTTGCCCTCGCCCAGATACTCCGCCTGCCACAGGTCCCCCGCCCATGAGCCGGTCAGAACCCCGATGATGATCGTGCTGACGCCGCAGTAGAGGAAGAGCATGCACATGTCGTGCAGGCCCTCGTGGCGGCGCGCCTTCCAGGCGAGGTAGCCGGCCACGGCGCACAGCAACATGCCGTAAATCGCGTCCCCGAAGCAACATGCGAAAAACACGAGGAAGCTCAGGGAGAGATATGGCGTCGGATCGAACGCGAAGTAGTCCGGCATCCCGAACATGCGCACCAGGAAGGTCATCGGCTTCCAGAACGCGCCGGAGTGGACGGAGACGGGCACGCGATCCTCCGGGCGCGGGTCCTCGAACAAGACCGACGCCTGAGGAATGCTGGCGGCCAGCGCGGACTTGAGCGCCTCAACGTCCCTGGCGCGCACGTAGCCGCTGAAGATCGCCACGCGCCTGCCGCAGCCTCCGCTGTGGACGGCCCGTATCCTCGCCAGCTGTGCAACCCAGTGCGCACGAACAATGGCCAACTGACGGCGCTGCGCCGCCAGCTCTCTGACGCGGGAGCGCAGCGCCTCGCTTTCCCGGCGCAGGCCTTCTGCCTCCTGACGCAGCTCGGCGACCCTCTGCGCCACCGGCACATCCAGCGGCGGGATCGGTTTCTCCGTGAACTCGTATCGCTTCAGGACGGCGTCCGCCTCCTCCCGCTCGGCCTGAAGGGCCAGGACGCAGAGGTGTATCGCCGACTTGTCCCGGAAGAGCCTTTGCACCACCAGGTGATCCGTAGCCCACGGATCGTCCTGCAGTTCCGACCACCTGGCCCGGCTCATGCTTCCGATCCACACCCGCACGCGACGCAGGCGGCACACCAGGGAGACGTCGAACGGCAGCCGGCCGAAGGACGCAAGGAGGGTGCTCTCCGCGTCGGCGTGCTCGGTCGCGCGCTGGAGCTCCCTGTGATGCTCGGCCGCCCGGCGGCATTCCTCGAACAGGGGTGCGACGTCCAGCTCGCCCACGGCGCGCTGCATCTCGTCCGCGGACACGTGGATGGGGACGTTGACCAGGCTTTCCACAAAGCCCCTGCGCGAGGGAGCGAACTCCTCGAAGACGCCTTCGATGAGTTCCAGCTCCTTCAGGCGGGACTCGACGGACTCGGCGTCCGCCGCGCAGCGCTCGATGTCGTCCTCCGCATCGAGCTGCGAGGGAAAGTCCTCCAGGTGCACCAGGCGCAGCCTCTGCAAGGCCGCCGCCAACTCCTCTCCGCGCTCGCGGGGCACCAGGAAGGTCACGCGCTTCATCCTCTGTATCGTCACGCTAGCCCTCGCGCAGGTGCTTCAGGATGAACTCCACGGCCTCCGCGGCGACCTTCGCATCAAGCGCCTCTAACCGGGCAGCGATCTGCTGAGCTTTTTCGTCGATTCTTGCCAGCTCGGCTGCCGTTTTGGCGTCCAGGTCCGCCTTGAAAGACCGCATCTCCGCTGCGAATGCCTCTTCGAACTCCTTGCGCAGGGCGGCGACCTGCCCCTTCAGATTCCCTTCGAGCCCTTCCGCCCTGGCGGTGGCCTCGGCAACGAGGCGGTCCGCTTCGGCCTCGATCTCCCGGGCCAGCTCAATGGGATGCTTGGTCATGGGCCTCGCCGTGTGGAATCCTAAGTACTTGGCATGAAAGTCCTTATGATATATCCGAACGCGCTCGTGCCGGGCATTGCCGCCAGATCCCGAAGGCCCCGGCTGCGGCACACGCCAGGATCACGGCTTGTGGCGCAACGCAGACAGCCCGCATTCTCGGCACCGAGATAAGCGCGTGCATCGCCGCGCGAGATCACAACTGCGCACCGTCTGGCACGCGTTCTGCCAGCAGGAGCTAGCCGGCCGCTACACCCGGGCCTGCATGATACCACAATGCCGTAGGGCTCCTGCAACAAACAGCCGTATGGACGGCTCGCCGGGGCTGCCGATGCGCGCGTTTCGGCCAGCGCGGGCCGTAAAGTGAGCACTGGGAACAGGAAAGGCGCCGGCGCGCCCTCGAGAAGAAAGAGAACAGATAGGCCCCGCAGAGAGTTGCCATACTGTCACCAGGGCGGCCGGTAACAAGCCGGATTCGGCAGAAACGAGCGGGAATGGCAGATTGAGCGTAAAGCGTTGTAAGCTGGAAGCTTAGATGCAACTCCGTCCTAGCGCGCCCGGTACATTCCGGCGAGCTCCACCTGTTCCGCTGTCTAAGAAGGACACCAGATGATCCCCTACAGGTCCCTCGCCGCCCTCGTCGAGACCGAGCGCTGGCCCGACGTCGGCACGCCTGCGCTCAGCCCGCACCCGCCGCCTCGGCCTGGTCCTGTCTGGCGAACCACGCGCGGGCCGATGGCTCCGTCTTGAAGAACGCAAGCAGCATCTCGGCCACCTTCCGCTGGCCGGATGCGCTGGGGTGCGTCCCGTCCTCGCCCAGGTCCTCGCGCTTCCAGACCAGCCCGTCCGCCTTGCGTGCGTTCAGACCGTCGCCCCACAAGTAGGGACCCCACAGGAGGAGCGGCGCGTTCACGTCCCCGCGCTCTGCCGTCCAGTTGAGCCCCGGGTCGCCCTTCATCTGGTCCTGTATCAACCAGCGCACGGCAAAGGCACTCTCGTAGGCGTACGGCTCGGGGTTGAGCCCCGTCGTCGCATAGCCGGCGTATATCCTGCTGGAAAGGTACGCCAGGCGCAGGTTCGGGAAGCGTTTGCGCGCGATCCGCAGCGCCGTGGCCATGTCCTCCTGAAGCCGGCGCGCGTGAGCAGGGAACTCCCCCAGGCTGGACGGGCCGGCAAGCGCCTGCTTCAGCCACACGACCTGCACCTGCGCGGCGGTGACTCCGGCGGCGCGAAGGCGCTCGTCCAGCACCGTCCACGGGGACGGCTGGTCCGCCGCCTGCTCCTCCTGGACCCAGGCCCGCGCGTCGCGCCCTCCCTGAGCGCCGTTCACGATCACCACGTGCGGCGACTTCACGGGATCGGCGGCGGCCAGCCTCTGGAAGGCCTCGAACTCCTGCGACGTGTTGGACATGCCGATGGAGACGAGGACGACCTTGCCGTCGGCGGACGGTTCCCCCCGGGCATCGCGCAGCGCGACAGCCGCCGCCTCGGCGAGGGCCGCCTCTCGGAGTTCGGCGCCCGGCTCGTTCCGGCCGCCGCCGTAGAGGCCGCCGTCCTCGCCCTTGTACTTCGCCTCGCCCATTTCCGTCAGGGGCGCGAGCCCCGTCCGTTCCCTGGCCGGTTCTGCCGTGGTCATCAGCCTCTGTCGCTCCTTTTGGGCACGGGCCAGGTATTCGCGCTCCTCGGCCGTGAGCGTCTGGCCCTGGTTGGACTTCTGGAACAGCTCCCGCGCGCGGTCCCAGTTGATGGCCTCCTCGCCGGCCCACGCGAGCCCCACCGTCAGCGCGAGCAGCAGCACCCAAACGGCCGCTTCGCCCGGCCGACTCACTCCGCGTCTCTTCCTCTCCACGTGCCTCACTCCTCCTGCAGGAGCTACTGGATGTCGCACGGAACTCCACAGCGCCCATCGTCGCCTGGCAGGCAACATGCCGCGAGAGACTGGCGGCGACCGCGGCGGAATCAGGATCCGTCCGCGGATGACGCACGGATCAGTCTGCCCACCTCGCGGAGCGTCTTCACATCAATCTGGCGCAACCGGCCGGCGCGGTCCGGGCCGAGGGCCAGCGAGAGGATATTGCCCACCTTCGCGGCCTGCTTGTAGAGCGTGAAGATCTCTTCGGCGGGCATGGCCTTGTCCTCATCGCCGGGGTTAGTGTAGAACCAGCGGCCCAGCTTTCGGCCCGCCAGGATCGGCATCGTGAACTCGGCGGCCAGATACCCCTTGTACTCCCAGGTCTCCTTCTGCTTCGCACCGACGCCGGCCCCGCTGGAATCGTCCAGCGGGGTAGGCATGCCCATCTCGCCGAGTCGAAGATTGCCGGCCGGCTGACCGTGGTTGAAGCCGACGAAACAACCTGGCTGGAGGCCCTTGACGAACGCGGCAGTCGCCTTGTGGTCCAGCCCGCCGGTGCCCGCCGCGGTGTCGAACCAGATGAACTCGACCGGGCCGTATTGGGTAAGCAGTTCCTGTAGCTGGGCCTTCTTCATCTGGGGGTTCGAACCCTTCACCGCCTCCGGGTCGCCTCCGCCCGGCCAACTCGTCCCGCCATCAACCGCGCCTGGCCAGGTCCAGTCGCCCTCGCAGAAGTAGAGGGCGAGTCTCAGACCGTGCCTGTCGCATGACCTCCGCACCTCGCTCAAGACGTCCTTGCCTAACGGGCTCTTGGTCACTTTCCGGTCGGTCGTCTTGGTGTCCCAGAGGCAGAAACCGTCGGCGTGCTTGGTGAGAAAGAGGATGTAGCTCATCCCGGCCTCTTTGGCCACGCTGGCCCACTGGGCGGCGTCGCAACCGGTCGGACTGAAGAACGAGACATCTTTGATGCCGGGGGTGCAATCCCTGTCGGAGAACGTGCTGAACGACCAGCAGATGAACATGCCGAACTTGAGGCCCTTCAGTTCTTCGGCCCGTTTGCGCATGTTGAGATAGGCCGCCCCGGCGGCAGGAACACCGGCAACAACGGCGAGCAATGCGGCCGCAACGGAGACCCCAAACATGTTGTACTCCCTTCCCGTGCTGTAGTCCTGAACGACGCGGCGGTTGCGCCGTTCCCTGTCAGTACTCCGTCAGTGAGACGGGACACCTTGAGGCGTTTGAGATGATGCGGCGCCTCCCGGCTGAGGCATTTCAGTTAGCTTGGCATCGGCTGGCGCCGATGTCAAGGCTTTCTTGGTCTCCTCTTCCCGTCTGGATGCCCGGCGCCCCTGCCTCCTTTCGTCCATGGTCCTCGCCTTGAGCGCCGAGGGCAAGGACCAGCCCTCATCCCCGGCGAGGCGCTCCGCCCGCTCTAGCGAAGTCGATGGGACCTTCCGCGCGAGCCCTGTTAATGCTCACTTGATTCTGGTAGTATTCTCGAACGGGTGGCGATCTTCTGAGAGAACTGACAACGGGAGACGCGAATGAGCGGAATCTTCGGCGTTGCGTCGCGGTCGAACTGCATGGATGAGTTGTTCTATGGCACCGACTACCACTCGCACCTGGGCACGGAGTTCGGCGGGCTGGCCATCCAGGACGCCCAGGTCCACCGCGAGATCCACCGCATGGCGCACGGGCAGTTCAAGAACGTGCTCGACGGCTTCTACCGCAGCTACTCCGGCAGGATGGGCGTCGGAGTGATCAGCGATTCCGACCCCCAGCCCATCATCGTGGACAGCCGGTTCGGCGTCTGTACCATCGTGACCGCCGGGCTCATCACGAACACCGCTGAGCTCGGGCGCGCGCTGATCCAGCAGGGCACCACGTTCAGCGAGATCCAGGACGGCCGGCTCAACCAGACCGAGCTGGTCGCCAAGATCATCGCCCAGGGAGAGAACATCGTCAGCGGCATCGAGAGCGTGTTCGAGAGGATTCAGGGCTCCGTGTCCCTGCTGCTGATGACGCGGGACGGTATCTACGCCGCCAGCGACACCCATTGCCGGCTGCCGCTCGCCATCGGAACGCGCGACGGCACGGTCGCCGCAGCCAGCGAGACCTGCGCCTTCCCCAACCTGGACCTGAAGGTCACCAAGTACCTTCAGCCTGGGGAGATCGCGTTCTTCGACAGCTCCGGCCTGAAGACCGCCGCCGGCCCGACGGGCAGCAAGCGGATATGCGCCTTCCTGTGGATCTACACCGGCTACCCGGCTTCCGCCTACGAGGGCGTGTCGGTCGAGAGGGTCCGCGAGCGCTGCGGCCAGGCGCTGGCGCGCAAGGACCACGTCGAGGTGGACCTCGTCTCCGGCGTGCCGGACAGCGGGACCGGCCACGCCATCGGCTACGCCATGGAGAGCGGCCGCCCCTTCCGCCGGCCCCTGGTGAAGTACTCGCCCGGCTACGGCCGCAGCTACACGCCTCCCTCGCAGGAGGTGCGCGACCACATCGCCAAAATGAAGCTCATCCCGATCGAGGACATCACGCGGGGCAACCGCCTGGTCGTCTGCGAGGACTCGATCGTGCGCGGCACGCAGCTCCGGAACCTGACGATCCAGAAGCTCTGGAACGCCGGCGCGGCCCAGGTGCACATCCGCGTGGCCTGCCCGCCGCTGATGTTCCCCTGCATCTACAACCTGTCGACGCGCTCGACGCGCGAGCTGGCGGCCCGCCGCGCCATCCGCGCCCTCGAGGGCGAAGACTTCGAAGACGTGGCCCCTTACCTGGACCCGGCCAGCGAGAAGCACCACCGGATGGTCGAGTGGATATGCAAGGACCTGAAGGCCACCAGCCTCATCTACCTGACGCTGGACGAGATGTACGAGGCCATCGGCCTGCCGCAGTGCGACCTGTGCACGTACTGCTGGAACGGAGTAACCGGCTAGGAGACATTCCGCCGCCCCGGACGGGGCGGCGACCCTTGGAGGAAGACAAGCATGGCCAGAGGCGACAACGGACACATGACGGCCCGCGAGCGCTTCCACGCGACGTTCGAGTACGGCCGGCCCGACCGCGTCTTCATGATGCCCCAGTGGGTCTTCAACGACACCCGCCAGCGCTGGCTGCGCGAGGGCATGCCCTGGGACGTGCACTTCAACACCTACTTCGGCTTCGACCGGTTCGAGACAATCCCCCTGAACGCCGGCATCTACCCGCCGCTCGAGACCAAGGTCGTCGAGCAGACGGCCGAGTGGTGCATCATCGAAGACGAGTTCGGCGGACGCGCCAAGCGCTGGACGGATCGCGAGGCCGGCATGCCCCAGTGGATCCGCTTCCCCGTGCGCGACCGCGAGACCTGGGAGAGGTGGAAGCAGCGCCTCGACCCCGACGCCCCCAACCGCTATCCCGAGTACTGGGACCACCTGAAGCGCTGCTACGCCCAGCGCGACTTTCCCCTCGGCATCCACGTCGGCTCCTACTACGGATGGATCCGCAACTGGGTCGGCATGGAGAACCTGGCCTTCTGGTACTACGACTGCCCCGACCTGGTGCACGAGATGACGGAGTACATCGCCGACTTCATGCTGCGCCTGATCGCCCGCGCGCTCGACGAGATCCCGGACATCGACTACGGCCAGGTCTGGGAGGACATGGCCATGAAGACCGGCTCCCTCATCTCGCCCAGGCTGTTCCGCGACTTCATGATGGAGCCGCTCAAGCGCGTCACGCGCGCCCTGAACGAGTGCGGCATCGACATCATCATGGTGGATTGCGACGGCAACGTGGACGAGCTGGTGCCGCTCTGGCTGGAGGCGAACGTAAACTTGATCTACCCGCTGGAAGTGGCCGCCGACTGCGACGCCCTCCAGTATCGCGAACGGCACGGGCAAGACGTGCTGCTGCTGGGCAACATCGACAAGCGGGCGCTGCGCGAAAGCCGCACGAAGGCCGACATCGAGCGGGAGGTCATGTCGAAGGTGCCGCAGCTCGTCGAGCAAGGCGGCTACTCGCCCTTCGTGGACCACGCGGTGCCGCCGGACGTCCCGTTCGAGAACTTCAAGTACTACATGGACCTGGTCAACGAAGTCTGCACCCTCGGCTGACGGCGGGGCCGCAAAGCCGACAGACACCATTCGACACGGATGCACACGGCCGCCGTACGGCGGCCAGGGATAAAGACGGATGGGATAACAAGGTAGGGCGGGAAAGGGTTGCTGCCAGGCAACGGAGTCGCCGACTCCTGACGTGGACCCGACGCTAACGCGGAAGCTTGAGTCCGTGATCATCCGTGTTGATCCGTGTCTAACTGCCGTTCCGCCTTACCCCAGATCTATGTCTTCATGCTGTCCATCGCTGTCCACCGGGCGTGCCCCCTACTCGCCCCCGTACGTGTCGCGCAGGAGTTGCTCGTACGTCCTGTAGATCCCCAGCAGGTGCTCCTGCCTCGCGTCGGCCGGCTCGTCCGGCACGTCCTTCAGCCCCACGATCTTGCGCAGGGCCGCCCGGCGCTCATCCATCGTGATCGGCCCGTCGCCTATGCGCAGAACGGCCTTCACCGGCAGATGGTCGGAGCCGACGGGCTCGCCGGCGCTCAGAGCGGGCGAAGTGCGCTCGTTCTCCACGGGGGCGAAGGCGACGATCCGCACGTCGCCGCCCTTCTTGACCCAGACGTAGTCCACGCCGTGGCCGAACCCCTCGTAGCCGCTCTCGCGCACGGGGTTCAGCTCGGGGTTATCCGCCGGGTAGATGTTGAAGTCGCCCACGTAGACTTGCGGCGCGAGGCCCTCGTCCGCGATCACCTTCCGGTTATAGTCAAGCTCCTGGGCGCGGATGGCCGGATCCTGCCAGTGTAGGTGCGTGTCGTAGACGTGAAGGAGCGCGCCGTCGTCCAACCGGATCGTCACGCGGATGATGCCGACACCCGGGGTGCCGCCGTGCGAGAGATCCTTGCCCTCGACGATGGGGAACCGCGACAGCACGGCGAACCCGTGGAAGCGGCTCTTCTCCTGTATGAAATAGTGCATGTTCAGGCGGCGGGCCAGTTCCGGCACCGTGCGCATCTCGCCGTGGCCTCCGTGCTCATCGTCCGCTGCGTCATGCTCGGGAACCACGCTCTCCTGAAGGGCGATGATGTCCGCGTCCAGCGATCGGAACACGTCCGTGAAGAACTCGAAGTAGCCGGGCTTGTTCGGATTGGGGTACCATTCGGTGTCCGCCCACACGTTCCATGGCGGCTCGCCTCCCGGCCTCACGCCCTGGAAGTGCATCATGTTGTAGGAGACGATCGAGACTTCCGTGGCGCCGGCGCTCCCCCTTGCAAGCGAACAAAGGGCGAGGGCGCCGGCCAGGATCACGACGACGTGTCTCGCTTCCACGGCCATCCCTCCATCGAGTTCGTCGGGCACGCGCAGGCCGAGCGGCGCGCAAGCGCTGCCGGGTGTCCACCAGCATAGGACCGGACCGGCCCGGTATCAAGCAGCCGCGCCGGCCGGTGCACGCCGGGCCAGGCAGGCGCGGCAGCAGTTCACCATTGCGACTGACGCCCGGGGGCGCGCGCTAGGCATCGCCACCGTCAAGGACCTCGTCGAGGAGATAGTGGGTGAGCTCGAGGCGTGGTAGAATGGCGGCGGGAGGGTGTCGCATGAATGCATGTCGCCGTGGAGGGGCGTGGGGCCTTCTGGGGCTCTTCCTCATCGCCGCGCTTGCCGGCGCGGTCGACGCACAGGCCGGGCCGCTCCGCGCTGCGCTGCCTTCCGAGGCCGTCGGCGGGCCGCGTTTCGTGGTCCAAGCCCGCCTGCGCGAGCCCAAGCAGCCGCCCGGCGCGCGGACGGACCTCCGGGTCACGTTCGAGTGCGCCCCCGACTACTACGTCTGGCACGACACGATCCGAGTCGAGCTCACCGGTGCGGGCGGCGCCGGCGTGTCCGTCGGCCCGCTCTCTCTGCCGGAGCCGAAAGAGAAGGACGATCCGCTCGCAGGCGGGCGCCTGAAGTACCTGGACGGCACGTTCACGGCCACGCTGGGGCTGGCGATAGGCGCCGAAGTCAAGCCCGGCGACTATGACCTGACCTTCCACGTGTCGTACACGGGCTGCGGGCCCGACATCTGCGAGCTTGGCAGCAAAGACGTGGCCGCGCGTCTGACCGTGCTGGGGGGCCCGGCAGTGCCGTCCGCGGGCGGGCGCGCCCCGTCGCCCGTGCCGGCGGGAGGCGAGGCCGCCGAGGTCGGGGGCGAGATGCCGCCCGAGCTGGCCGGCCAAAGCCCCATCGTCGTCATCCTGCTCGCTTTCCTGGCCGGACTCGGCCTCACGTTCACGCCCTGCGTTTATCCCCTGATCCCCGTCACCATCGCCCTGGTGGGGGCCACGGCCGGCCGCGGCAGGCTGGACGGCCTGGTGCGCTCGCTCGTCTACGTGTTGGGCATCGCGGTCACCTATTCGGTGGTCGGCGTGGTGGCGGCAGCGACCGGCGGCATGTTCGGCGCGTGGCTTCAGCGCCCGGCCGTTTACGTCGCCCTGGCCGCCGTCTTCGTACTGCTGGCCGGCGGCATGTTCGACGTCTACTCGATCGACATCTCGTCGCAGCGGCTTCAGCGCGTGCAGGCGGCGCTCCGGGGGCGGTGGGGCCTGGTCGGCATCTGGCTGATCGGCGTGCTCTCCGGAGCGGCGGCCACGGCCTGCATCGCGCCCGTCATCCTCGGCATGCTCGGCTACGTGGCTCAGCGCGGCAACATGTTGCTCGGCTTCCTCATCTTCTTCGCGATGGCATGGGGCATGGGGGCGTCGCTCGTCGCGCTGGGCACGTTCACGGGCCTGCTGAAGGCCATGCCGAAGTCCGGACAGTGGATGGTAACGATCAAGCACCTCTTCGGGCTGGCGTTGGTGGCGGTCGCGGTCTACTTCGTCGGCAGGAGCCGGCTGCTGTCGGAGGCGTGGTTCCGGGGCTTCATCGGCGCGGCCCTCCTGGGCGCGGCCGTGTACGTGGGCGCGTTCGACGTGCTGACGCGCGGGTCCGGCTGGTACGCCCGGCTAAGGAAAACCTTCGGCCTGCTGCTCCTCGTGGCGGCGGGGGCGGCCTTCCTGTTCGCCGGCGAGGCGGCGTTGGGGGAGGCCGCCGGGCCAACACGGCCCGTCGGCGCGCGCTTCCCGAGTCCGATCTGGTGGCAGACGTCAGAGACGGACGCACTGGCCAGGGCGAAGGCGGAGGGCAAGCCGGTCCTGCTCGACTTCTGGGCGGAGTGGTGCAACCCCTGCCTGAGGATGCTCAAGACGACGTTCGTCGACCCGAGGGTAGTCGCCGAGACGCAGCGCTTCGTCTGCGCGAGAATAGACGTGGGGTCCCTCAACGAAGCGCAGATGGAGGGGCTACGGGAGCGCTACGGTCTGCGGGGCGTGCCGACGGTGGTCCTGGTCAGCACGACGGGGAAGCGGACGGTCCTGGCCGGCTACCGCGACGCCGACGCCCTGCTCCAGGTCATGCAAACCATCCGATGACCGCCGAGGACCCCACCGCAGAATTCGCGGAGAACGCGGAGAACGGCAACGCCGCAACCACAACGCTTGCCCGCCGAATGGCGGGGACACGACGAGCACAACACCGGCCGTTTCGCACGGGGCGCTGCCCTGCTATAATGGAGTTGAGGGACGGGAACCACCCAGGGAGGAAAACCATGGAGCAACGCGACATGTGGCAGGAAATGCGCAAACACTTCGCCGACATGGCGGATGCCATCGACCGGGCCGTCCGCAAGGTTCCGCCCTTCAGCGGCCTGGTCAGGGCGGAACGCCCGGCCGTGAACGTCTACGAGACCGACAGGGAGGTCGTCGTTCAGGCCGAAGTGCCCGGCGTGAGCCGCGAGAGCCTGGGCGTCAGCCTTCAGCACGGCGTGCTGACCATCCACGGCAAGGAGGACCGCGCGCAGTTCGAGGGCCTCAGAGCCGTCGTGCAGGAGCGCGGCCCGGCAGAGTTCTGCCGGGAGGTAACGCTCCCCCCCTCCGCCGACCAAGAGGCGGAGCCGGAGGCGGCGCTCGACAATGGCCTGCTCACGGTGCGGCTGAAGAAGATCGCCCCGCCGGAAGCCAGGACGATCGACGTGAAGGTCCGTTGACGACGGCCCCACCGGCGAGTTCGGTCGCCCTGCTGCGGCAGTGCGCAGAGCGGCGGGGCCAGTTTCCCGCGAGCCCCGCGGTGCAAACAGCAAAGGAACAACAGATGGTAGACAAGAACAAAGTGGCACAGGCAATAGACCAGATACGCCCCCTGCTGCAGGCGCACGGGGGCGACATCCAGTTGGTCGAGGTCACCGACGACGGCATCGTCAAGGTCGTGCTCGAGGGCGCCTGCAGGGGCTGCCCCATGGCCCAGATCACCATCCACCGGGGCGTCGAGGCCAAGTTGAAGGAGGAGATACCGGACGTCCAGAGGGTCGTTCCCGTCGAGGCACCCGTCGAGACTGCAGACGGGAGTTAGCCTGCCGGAGAAAGCCCCGTAGACCGCCGAGGGCAGAGGCTTGCGTCTCTGCCCTTTGCCTCAGATAGGAGGCTGCATTGAGGCCCATATCCATCTACTGCGACTGGGCGCTCCACGACGAACTGGGCGACGACGTGCACCTCACCGAAGAGATGACGATGGGCGTGCTGGACACGCTGGAGCGCTGGAAGTCCGAGCACGGCGTCGCCTTCGATTACTACCTGTTGGACGCGTTCTGGTTCGCCAGGCCGGGCGACTACAGAAGCTTCGACCCGCAGGCGTGGCCGAACGGCTTTGGGCCGGCCCGCAGGAGAATGGAGTCCCTCGGCATCGTGCCGGGGCTCTGGCTGGACGTGACCGGCGGGAGCGTCACGGGCAACGAGTTCTGGGCCGACAGCCTGGACGTCAACACCCACCACAGCTACTGCCTGTTCGACGGCCCCTACGGGGACGGCCTCCAGGACGCGATGCTGCGTGCCGCCGAGCGCTGGGGCGTGCGCTTGTTCAAGTTCGACTTCGCGAACTTCTACGCCGTCACCGACCGGTTCAGCAACCTGGAGGCGGGCGACATCTACGCGCGCAACGTCGCTGCGTTCGGCCGAATCCTGCGCGCCGTCCGCGCGAAGTACCCCGAGGCCATCGTGCTGGCCTACAACGGCTTCGCCCACATGCCGGAATACCTGAGCAGCACGGCGGCGCCGGTCGTCCCCGGCATAGACCCGCGGTGGCTGGACGTCGTGGATTACGTCTACAGCGGCGACCCGCGTCCCGCCGACGTCCCCTGCACGTCGCTGCGCCGGGCCGTGGACATGTACCAGGACCACATGGTCTACAAGTTCCATCGCAGCGGCATCCCCCTGCACCGCATCGACGACCACGGCTGCATGGTGGGCGAGACCAACACGATCTACTACCTCGGCAGGCGGGGGTGGCGGCGAGCCTGGGTGCAGACGCTGGCGCGCGGCGGGCGCAAGGCGCACTTCTACGGCGACGTGCACCTGCTGGACGCCGACGACGTCGAGTTCCTCAGGCGCGCGCGCGACCTGTTCTTCGAGCTCTACCGGGCCGGCGCCTGGACGCGTCCGGTCGGCGGAGTCCCATGCCAGTCGCCGTGGCACGGGTTCCTTACCGGCAACGGCGAGGACGGCTTGCTCGTGGTCGTCAACCCCTCCCCGTCCGCCATCGAGGCCGTTGTCACCGTCGAAGACCTGACCGTGGCGCGGGTGATCTTCCACGACGAGGGGTCGTTCGCCGACTGCAGCGCGGCCGGAGAGGCCCTCTACGTGCGGCTCGCCCCGGAGCAGATGGCCCTGGTCGGGCTGGGCGAGAAAGCGGATCCGCGGCACGACCTCGGCACGAACGTCGGCGGGGATCGCGTCACGGCGGACTCGACGCGCATGGAGCTGGCGTTCGTCCTCTCGGACGGCCCCGGCGACGGCCGCACGGCCGAGTGCCGCGTGACCGGAGCGCAGATCAAGGCGGCTGCCGAGAAGGACGACTTCGACGGCCTGCGCCTCTCTTTCCGCCTGCGGGAGGGAAACGAAGCGTACCGCCGCGCCGTGCCGCGCGAGCAGGCCGTGTCCGAGGCCCTCCGCATCGAAGTCGAGGCGGACGGGCGCCCGGTTGAGGCGCGTGCACTCGTGCCCGACGTTCGCGTCTGGTCCGGCTGCTCCTGGGTCACCGGCCTCTATGGCGTGGCGGACCTCTCGGAAGCCGCTGAAGTGTCCGTCAGCTTCGCCTGTCCGGACCCGAGGCCCCGCATCGTCCCCGAGGCGTGGCTGCAGTTCCTGTGACGCAGCGTCCAGGCGTTCCGCGCACCGGCCCTTGAAGCGCGCGACGTCCCGTGTTACGATTAATCCAATCGTAGCACTCATCCCGGCACGGAGCCTGAGGAGGCATTGCACATGTGCCAGTCGAACGTCTACATCATCGAAGGCAACGAGCACAAACTGCTGATGAAGGACGCGGCATGGCTCGAGGCAGACGACGAGGTGATCGTGGTCGGCAATGACCTGGGGGAGAAGAAGACCGTCAAGGCCCGCCTGAAGATCGCCGACCTGGTTCAGCACCGCATCGTGCTGGAACCCGTCGCATCGTCGTAGGAACCACTGCGGCGAGCAAACGGTCCGAAACGAACGCCGCCGCCCGGCCCCGAAGCCATAGTCCCGGCGCGGCTCACTTCCTCACGTACGGGCTCCGTTTGACCGACCCGGGGACGGCCACGCACGCGAGGTCCATCTTCGAGTAGTGCGGCAGCGCCGCGGGGCCGCCTATGACGTAGATGAACTCGTCGATGAAGTCCTGCGTGGGGCCGTCCATGCCTCGGATGTACTCGGCAGGCACCTTGCGGTCCTTCGCAGCGATGTTGCCCACGTCCGTCAGGGCCGTCTGCGTGACTCCCTTGCTCCTCTCCAGGACGACGGACTTCTTCGTCTCGCCGTCGAGCATGGCCTGCACGCTGGCGAAGCCGACCTTGTATGCCTCGCTGGCATCCACGGGGGACATCATGCAGCTCCGCTGGATGTGCTGCGGGTTGAGCACGCAGTCCTTTACGCTGCCCGGAACGGCCTCGACCTTAAGCTCGGCGCCGATGAGCTCCGCCAGGAAGACGGCCGGCGAGAACGAAGTGGCTCGGCCGTGCTGGATGTTGCCGTGGGCGTCGTAGACGACCTCCGTGGCGTACACCTCCGCAATGCTCTTGCCCGATTGCTTGTCTGTCAGGTCCTCCTGCACGACGACAGCGGCCTGACCAAGCCGCGTGATGACGTCGTCCATGCGGCCAAGGAAAGCCTCCTTGTCGAACGGGATCTCCTTGCACAGGATGACGTGCGGCGCCCGGTCGGGGACCATGTCGCCCTTGGGGTCGACGCGCGCGAAGGCGGTCCCTTGCGCCAGCCAGCCGGCCTTGCGCCCCATCACCTGATAGATCACGACGGGGGCGATGTCGAACCCCTGCACGATCTTGTCGCCCTTGCGGAAGTTCGCCGTCACGCGGTAGGAGGAGAAGTCGCTGTGCACGTTCTTCAGCGCCGTGGCGTTGTAGAGGGCTGCCGAGCCCCAGCCGGGGCAATGGTGCGTGACGCACAGGTCGTTGTCGACCGTCTTGATGGCGTGGATGGCCTGCACGTCGCAGACGGCCATCAGCCCCAGGAGCTGATCGGCGCTGTCATTGCCGCCGATGTAAACCATCCCGTCCACCCCGAGGGCCGCCACGTTCTCGGCGATCTTCTTGTACTCGCGCTCCTTCGGCTTGATCCGGGTCGTCTTCAGCCCGGCGCCGGGGCCGTTGAAGATGAACGACGTGGGGTCCATGTGACTCAAGTCGACGATGTTGCCGTCGATGTTGGCGTTGAGCAGACCCTCCAGCCCGTTGATCATGCCGTAGATCTCGACGCCCGCCTTCTGCGCGGCTTCCATGGCGCCGGCCACTTCCCAGTCGATCACGGGCGTGGGTCCGCCGGACTCCCCGATGATGATCCTGCTGACCATGCCTGACATCCTCCGCAAGTGCAAGAAACAGGCGCTGAGCCCCCGTCGTTGCGACCCATTACTATAAACCAACCGTCCCGCGCTGGCAACGACAGGCCGCTCGGCGTCGCTTGACAGGCCATGTTGCGCGGACTTAAATGGTGCTCCTCAAGGCCCGCCGGCGCGGCCGGGCGGCTTGCCAGTCACAGGGGGAAGGCGATGGGAATGCGGCTGATCGGTCCGGTCTACCTGGTGGGCGGCCAGGACTACAACATGGTCTACCTGGACTGGCCGGCTAACGACTGCAACGCCTACCTGGTCGACACGGGCGACCCCCTGGTGATGATCGACTGCGGCTGCGGCGAGAGCCTGTCGGGCATCCTCGGCAACATCGCCGAGATGGGGCTTGCGGCGGCCGATATCAGTCACGTCTTCCTCACGCACGCCCACATGCCGCACGCCGGGGCCGCCGAGGACCTGCGCAGGAACGGCGTGGAGGTGGTCGCGTCCGCCGCCACGGCCGAGATCGTGCGCGCCGGGGGCCCGGGCACCGTGGCCTACCACTATCATCGCCGGTTCATACGCGTCGAGCAGGCGACCGCGATGGGCGATGGGGAGACGCTGACGCTGGGGGCGTGCGAGTTCCGCAGCGTGCCGATGCCGGGGCATTCGGCCGACTCAACCGGCTGGGAGATGACCCACGAGGGGCGGCGGATGCTGTTCTGCGGGGACGCCGTGCGTTCGCCCTTGCTGGAGCAGTTCCGCAACCGGCCGGACTATGACCGGCAGGCCTACCTCGGATCGCTCCTGCGCCTGCTGGAGGACCCGCCGGAGGTGCTCTACCCCGGCCACGGCCCCGTCTGCGTGTCGAAGACGGAGCAGTGGATCGGCGAGGAGATCAAGAAACTCCTGCGCCACCCCGGCTGACGCTGGCACCCGTGGCGCTTTCGCATCTGGGTTCCTTCCTTGCCAGGTGGCGGTCGGCCTCGATCTACTCCGTAAGCGAGTGCTGGTCCACCTCGCCCACGCGTGCCCGAGGTAGTCCCGCGCCTGCCGGACGAAGGCGGGTCGCCCCGGGCGCTCTTGCGCCCCTGGGCGTTCTTTTCGATGGCGTCCTTCAGCGCTTGGTCGCCATAGCTATGGAGCGTCGGCGACTCGTCCGCCATGTCCTTCCCTTTCGCCAAAGAAAACAGGCCGCGCAGAGGGTGCAGGCCCCTGCACGGCCCGTTGGTTTCCTTGGCTCTCAGGCCCGGCGGTTGCTTGTCCGCCGTAGCCCCGTCCTCACGGAGCGTCGGCGGATCAGCCGCCGGACAGCCTGTTTGCTCTCACCTGCTCATCCTACCCGATTCACTCCGTGTCGCAAGCTTGGACCGAAGATCGGCTCCATGCACCGCCCACCCTGAAGACTCCTTGCGGACGATGCTCGCCCACAGCGCACCAGCAGCGGACGGAAGCTGCGTTCGCGCCTACAGGCTGGCGTGCACGCCCGGTGCCCTTGCACCCAAGACCACGGAGTGTACGCCGGCCCGGCTACAGACTGCCGTGCAACTGCACGAACGCAGCCCGTCCTGTCCTGCGGTGCCAAGCATCGCTGCCGAGTCCAGACTTCCTGCAACAGACGCACAGTCTCGGTGCGGCGGTCTGCCGCGAGGCCGCCAGCGTGGGTGGCTTGCTGGCGCAATGGCCGGCTCTGGAGCGCAAGGTCTTGGTCTCCCTCGGTCCGATTCGTCGCTCGCCTTGATTGCAGGTTGACCGCAGCCGAGGGCGAATGTACAGTGTGTCCGCCATCAGGCGGGCAATCGGCCGTGTTGACCATGCTAAGAGTGGTCAGCAGGCTCTGTCTGCTGGCCTCAGGCCTCCTCGCAGCAGGATGTCTCTGGCCTGTATGTCCAGCGGAGGACAGCGGAGTGAACGGCGAGCAGGCTGCAAACGTCATGTTAGGTGCGGAGCCTATACTGCTGAACCGCGGGGCGCACGGCTGTTGCCTCCTCCTTCATGGATGGTTGACTTCACCCTCGGACTTTGGGCAGCTCCCAACAGCTCTGGCTGAAGCAGGCTGGGACGTCTGCGCGCCATTGCATCCTGGGCATGGCAAGAGACCGTCCGACTTAGCAGACATTACGGCTGACGACGTGCTAGATGCGGCCCACAGACAGTATCAGGAGCTGTCTCAGCGATATTCGAAGGTTGTGCTTGTAGGTTTCAGCATGGGGGGTACCGTTGCGACGATCCTTGCCGCCGAGAAACCTCCCTGGCGGCTCGTGCTCGTAGCTCCATTCTACAGGATCAGATACCGGTGGTACTACGTTCTCCCCCTGGGCCTATGGAACACGCTCGTCTCGCCGTTTGTCGAATACATCCGCTACAGCGAGAGGCTGGTTCCCGTGAATCGTCCCGAAGGAGTGGCAGAAGTCATTGCGTACCGCACTTTCCCCAGGAGCGCGGCGGACTTCGTTTTCGAATTGCGGCGCCGTGCGACGGAGGAAGTGCAACCAGAGAACCTGAAGATGCCGATTCTGTTGGTCTACTCCTTGCACGACGACGTCTCCTCGAGTCGCAGTATACTGCATCTGCTCCGCAGGATACCCGATTCCCAGAAGGTCGTGGTTTCATACGAACGATCTAACCATCACATCTTCCACGATTACGACAGAGATGACGCTGTGGCACAGATAGTCCGCTTCCTTGGAACGCTCGAGACTGAAGAGTAAAACGGTTACCTTCCCCCGCACAGCATCTGCAAGGAGCGCCTTCTGGCGGCTGAGGATCGCGGCCATCGTGGACAGCATCTCGCTAGGTTGGCTCAGTACCAGAGAACATATTGCAGGCTCCAGGGCACATGCAAGCCAATTCAGCTTCAGCGGCTACGGAGCACCCGACTCCATGTCGGGCGCCCGTTCCTTCAGAGGGGGCCTCGTCGGAGTTCTGACAGCTTGAGCCGCCTGCGCTCACTCCGTGCCTTGGCGGTTGCGCCTATATGCTGCACGCCCTGCATGGACGCCGCCGCCGCACATCCTACCACGCAGTCGAACCAGCGGTTGTCCGGCTTGTGGGCCGGCAGCTTCCACTCGTCCACGGTGCGGCCGCGGCCCTCGCTGCGGACCCATTACTCGGACGTGACGTGCTCGGCAGACAGGCGGTGGCGGACCGCTTTGGGCGAAAGATGGAGAGGCAGCCTGCACCGCCCATCGGCGTTCCTAGCCGCTCGTGCACGAACGACTTCCAGTAGTTGTGCGCGCCTGCAGCGGCGCATCCTACGGACTGGCCCTTCGGGCTTACGAGCCGTTTGCTCACCTTCGTTCGGAAACAGGGCTTGGTGTCGACCTCGACGTGCCGTAGTGCTCCTCGCCGGTTCAGGCGGGATGCTACCAGCTTGCGGCGCGGGGCCACACGCATTGGAGTGCAAAGCGCGTGCGGACGTGGTAGAATCGCCGCTCTTCGGCGCCCCGGCGGCCGCAGGCGCAGGACGGCACCCTCCGCGGGCGAGACATCACTCCAGTCCCTTCGGACGGAGGAAGGAGCAGTCATGGCAGCCAAGTTGATCGAAGGTGAACCGATCGCCGAACGAATCAAGAAGCAGGTGCGCGCGGACATCGAGGCCCTCAGCCGCGTGCCGAAGCTGGTCGGCGTTCTGGCCAGCGACAATCCCGGCGCGAAGTACTACGCCGGCAGCCAGGAGAAGGCCTGCGCCGAGGTCGGCATAGACTATGAGCTGCGCGAGCTCGCGCCCGACTCCTCCCAGGCCGACATGGAAGCCCACATCGCCGGGATAAACGCCGACGAGGGCGTCACCGGCGTCATCCTGCTCATGCCCGTGCCGAACGGCGTCAACGCCCGCCAGGTCCAGCAGGCCATCCTGCCGGACAAGGACGTCGAGGGCGTCCATCCGGCCAACATCGGCAAGCTCTTCTACGGGGACTTCTCACTGGCGCCCTGCACGCCGCACGCCGTCATCGCCATGCTCCAGGATGCGGGCGTGAACCTGAAGGGCAGGGAGACCGTCGTCATCGGCCACAGCGAGATCGTGGGCAAGCCCACCGTGGTGATGCTGCTTCAGTCCATCATGGAGTCGCCGACGGTGACGTGCTGCCACATCGCCACGCGCGACCTGGCCTTCCACGTCGGGCGGGCGGAGGTCCTGATCGTCGCCGCCGGCAAGGCGGGCCTGGTCAAGGGCAAGATGGTGAAGGAAGGCGCCGTCATCATCGACGTGGGCATCAACCGCGTCAAGGTCGAAGAGGGCGGCAAGACCAAGACGCGGATCGTCGGCGACGTGGAGTTCGAGGCCGCGAGGGAGAGGGCGTCGCTCATCACGCCCGTCCCCGGCGGCGTGGGGCTCGTGACGACGGCGATGCTTCTCCAGAACACGGTCGAGTGCGCCCGCCGGCAGGCGTAAGCGCCGCGCCATTTGGCGCAGCCAGGATCGGCCTCCCGCGAAGCTCCACGCCATAGTCCCGAGGTCCCCCATGGCCCGACTGACCGACAGGCAGGATGCGTACGGCCACCTGGTATACGACTTCCTGCACGGCCGCCCCGGCTACGAGGTCAACGAGAGAGACGACGGCTTCGTCGGCATCTCCCTCGGCGCCGAGGCCTACTTCGCCGGCTACGAGGACTGGCCCGCCCATCAGCGGGAGGGCATCCGGTTCGCGCGCGGGAGGGTGCTCGACGTCGGCTGCGGCGCCGGCCGCGTCGCCCTGTACCTCCAGGACAAGGGCCTGGACGTGGTCGGCATCGACGTCTCGCCGCTCACCGTCAAGACGTGCGAGCAGCTCGGGCTGAATGACGCCCGCGTCATGCCTGTCACCCAGGTGAGTCGCAGGCTCGGCACGTTCGACACGATCGTGATGTACGGCAATAACTTCGGCCTGTTCGGCAGCTTCAGGCGCGCGCGATGGCTGCTCGGGCGCTTTCGCGGCATAACGAGCGATACGGCCCGGATCATCGCCGAGAGCAACGACCCGTACGCGACCGATCAGCCCTGCCACCTGAGGTACCACAAACTCAACAGGAAGCGCGGGCGGATGGGCGGCCAGCTCCGCCTGCGCGTGAGGTATCAGGGCTACATGACGCCGTGGTTCGATTACCTGCTCGTCTCGAGGGACGAAATGCAAGAGATCCTGGAGGGCACGGGCTGGCGCGTCGGCCGGTTCATCGGCTCGGACGGCTCGCCCTACGTCGCCGTGATCGAGAGGGACGGTTAGCCTTCCGCACGGGGCCGCGGCCGTGGGACGCCGGGGCGGCGATCGTGTATGCTGATTGACATGCTCGAGTTCGTGCTGGTTAACCACTTCCGCCTGGCGCTGGACGCGGCGCTGCTCTTTGCCGTCGGGCTGTTCGCCTCGTGGCCCGTCGTGCACTACCGCCTGGAAGGCGTCGCGCGCCTGCCCCTGGCGCTCTTCCGGCTTGTGCTGCGCCTCATCGGCAGGTCGCCGGGCGTCCCCCGCATGACCGCCGTCATCTGGTGTTTCAACTCGCTCACGATCTTCGTCTACATGGCGAGCGGCTTTCACCCCCTCCTGCCCAAGCTGTTCGGCATCTGGACGGGCATGAACATCGGCGTCGTCCTGGGGATGGCGCGGCACGAAGAGGACCTGCTGCAGGCGGGCACGCCGGCTCCCGGGCAGTGGGTGCCCCCTCCCCTGCTTGCGACTGCTTGCGGCGCGCTCGTGCTCGTGCTGGAGCTGCCCTGTTTCTGGTTCTCGATCGCCATGGGCATCGGCATGGGTCACGCGGTCGAGTCCGGGCAGCCCTACCTGAGCGTCCTTGCGTCAAGGGCAGCGGCGTACGCGTGCGTCATCGTGCCCGTGCTGGCTGCCAGCGCCGTGTGCGAGGCCGTCGCCATCCGCGGCTCCGCCGGCCGCGCTCGCTAGTCCGGGCGTTTCCCCAACCGCGACCACGCGACGGAATCCGCGAGGTGCACGAGACGCGCCGGCGCACGCGCGCGGGGCAATGCAGCGAAACGGGCCACCCTCTGTCCGAGTCGCAGCCAGGCGGCTATAATGGGGGGACGGCCGAGAGAAAGGTTCTCTATGGCGAAGCAGGACGGCGAAGGCAACCTGAGCAGGCGGGGGTTCCTGATCGGCGCAGCGGCAGGCGCGGCGATCCTGTCCGGCCTGCGCGTCATCGCGGGGCGGCGCGCCCGCCTGCGCGTGAGGGATCACGCCCCCAACGACCTCGCGCCCAGCCTCGCCATCATCCACGGCGACGCGGGCGACGGCGACGAGAGGTCGGTGGTGACGAAGATGACACGCCGGGCCATCGAGGCGCTCGGCGGCATAGACAGGCTCGTGTCCGGCGGCGAGACTGTGGTCATCAAACCCAACATGGCCTGGGTCTGGGGGCCGCCGATGGCCACCAATACGAACCCGTGGGTCGTCGCCGCGCTGGTCGAGATGTGCCTGGAAGCGGGCGCCGGGCGCGTGCGCGTGATGGATAACACCATCTCCAAGGACCCGTCGAAGCCCTACGAGGCGAGCGGCGTCGCGCAGGCGGCCGCCGAGGCCGGCGCCGATGTGGCCTACGTGGACCGCCCGGGGGCTGTCGAGCTTCCGATCCCGGATGCGTTCGCCGTCGACCGCTGGCCGTTCTGCCAGGAGTTCGTCAACGCGGACCTCTGCGACGTGCTCATCAACGTGCCCATCCTGAAGGACCACGGCACCAGCCGCCTGAGCATCGGGCTGAAGAACGCCTTCGGCATGGTCGGGGGCGACCGCGGGCAGCTCCACCGCCAGATCCACCAGAAGATCCCCGACCTGCACCGCGTCATCAAGGTCGACCTGACCGTGATGGATTGCTACCGGGTGCTGCGCACGCACGGCCCGACCGGCGGGACGCTGGAAGACGTGGACAGCTCGCACGAGGGGGCACGCCGCGTCGTGGCCAGCACCGACCCGGTCGCCGTGGACTCCTACGGCGCGCACATGTTCGGCTACGGGCCGGACGAGATCGGCTTCGTCAAGAACGCAGCCGAGGCGGGGCTCGGCGCCGCCGACTGGCAGTCGCTGGACGTCACCGAAACCGAAGTCTGACACACTGCCAAAGACCCACCACGGAGACAGCCTACTCCGCCGTAGCAGCATCGGCTGCGAAGGCCGGACAGTGGACACAGAAAACGAGAAGGCCAGGGTCAACCACCACGGCACGACGAACACCACGCTGGAATCTGTCACGCTGTTCCTGCCGCCTCTGTCATCCGTTGTTGTCGTAGTGATTGGTCTCGCTCTCGTCGTTCTCCGTGCCCTCCGTGTCTCCGTGGTGAATGCGTGAGGATTGACGGGCGCGGCGGGGTCTGGTATATTCGGGCTTTGCGTGGGCGCATAGCTCAGCGGCTAGAGCGCTACTTTCACACGGTAGAAGTCGCAGGTTCGAATCCTGCTGCGCCCACCACCCTTCCGCGCTGCACGCCACGTTCCTGCACCCGAGGCAATGCCCGTGGGTTACCTGATTCAGACGGCCGCCATTTCCGCCATCGTGCTGGCCGCGTTGGCCGAAGCCGCCTTCGCCGAAGTAGCCGTGGCCGGCCGAAGGGGCGAGATAACGGCCATGCGCTATGACGGCGAGTACCTGGACGTGAGCGTCAGCGTGCGGCTGCCGCTGCGCGGCTGGGGCGCCTTCTCGGGCCTGGCCGACGCCCGGGACGCCCGATACGAGCGCTCGGAGTCCTCAGAAGCGTGGAGCGGGAGCGGCGCCGTGGGCGAAGGGCGCTGCCTCATCCAGCAGACGCTCGACGAGTCCGAAGGCTCCGCGACGCTCCGCGTCACCGTCACGGCGGAGGACGACCTCGACGTCGAGGGCGTCTTCCTGTTCGTCGGCGTGCCCATAGAGACCTTCAGCGGCGGCCGGTGCGAGCTCTCGGCCGGCGGCCAGCCCGTCACTGCTGCCGAACTGCCGGCCACGCAGCCGCAAGACCGGCACTTTCTGAACGGGACAGGCACTGCCCTGCGCATGACGGACGCACGGGGCGACGTAGAGCTCACCATGACGCTCGACCGGCCATGCGTCGTCCGCGTGCAGGACACGCGGGAGTGGCACGGGACAACCTACAACCCGTACGTCGAGCTGCACGGCGGTCCGATGCAGAAGGGGCAGAGCGCGTCCCTCGTCGCCGCGTTCCGCCTGACCGGCCGTCCGGACCGATCACCGGCCCGCCTGACGGTCAACCCGAACCAGGAACGCTATCGCCTCGACGGGTTCGGGGGCAACTACTGCTTCAGCATCGAGTCGCCCGTCACGCAGTACACGCTCGACAACCTGCACGTCGCCTGGGCGCGGACCGAGATGACGCCCGCCGAGTGGGAGCCGGAGAACGACAACGCTTCGCCCGATCAGACCGACCGGGAGGTCCTGAGGTCGCACGACCAGCCGGACAGCAACCTTCGGCGCGAGTTCCTGCTCGCCCAGCAGCTCCAGCGCCGCGGCGTTCCGTACGTGATCTCCATCTGGGACCTGCCCGAATGGCTCTATGCAGAAGCGGAAGAGGGACGCCGGGGCAGCGGCCGCCGCGTGCCGCCCGAGAAGTGGCCCGAACTGCTCGAATGCCTCGGCTCCTACCTGCTCTACGCGCGCGAGCAGTACGGCGTCGAGCCGGACCTCTTCTCGTTCAACGAGCCCGAGTACGGCGTGCGCGTCAAGCTGACGCCCGAGGAGCATCGGGACGCCATCAAGTCGATCGGCGCCCACTTCGAGAAGCTCGGCCTGAAGACGCGGATGCTGCTGGCGGACGTGTCGAATCCCCGCGACACGACCGCCTACGCCATGCCGGCCGCCCAGGACCCGGAGGCGATGCGCCATGTCGGCGCCGTGGCCTTCCACTCCTGGGGCGGGGCGAGTCCCGAGCAGTACGCCGCCTGGGGCGACCTGGCCGAACGGCTAGGCCTGCCGCTGCTGGTCACGGAGCTGGGCGTGGACGCCAACTGGCGCGCCGTTCCGCTGGACACGTTCCGGTACGCACTGCGCGAAGTCAGGATGTACCAGGATCTCCTCCTCTACGCCCGCCCGCAGGGCACGATGCAGTGGGAGTTCACCTCCGACTACTCCACCGTGGACGTGGAGTGGCCGGCATCGGGCGGGGCGAGGCTCACGCCGAAGAAACGCTTCTGGTTCGTCAAGCACTTCTGCAACCTGACGCCCGCGCCGGCCGTCGCGCTCGGCACCGAGTCGGACAACCCGAACGTCCTGATCACGGCGTTCCGGAGCGCGGACGCGCGCGGGGCGGCGCCAGCCTACGCGCTCCACATCGCCAACTTCGGCTCCGAACGCGCGGCAACGCTGACGGGCCTGCCCGCGGGGCTGTCCGAGCTGCGCTCCGTCCGGACGAGCGAGACCGAATCGTTCGCGGACCTCGGGCCCGTGCCCGTGCAGGGAGGCATGCTGGAGTTGACGCTGGCCGCGAATTCGTTGCTCACGCTCACCACGGAGCGCCCATGAATTCGGCGGCATCGAGGCGGCGCTTCCTCGCCTGTCTGACGGCCGTCCTGATGGCGGCAGGCGGCTGCGCGCCCTCCGGCGAGGTCCGCCAGACAAGCGTAACCGCTGAAGCCGGCGGCGAGCGCCTGCTGCATCTGGCCATCGTGCCCAGGCAACTGCCCGACGGCGGCCAACCGGCCCAACAGGTGGCAAGGCTGCTCAAGGAGGTGGCGGAACGCGCCGGCGGGTATACCTACATCGAGGGGGTCAAAGGGGGGTGGATCACGCTCGGCGAGCAGCAAGTCGTGACGGAGTGCAACGACCTTCTCCTGGTGGAGGGGCCGCCCGAGCTGGCCGACTTCCTCAGACAGGCGCTCCGCGACGACTTCGCGCAGCAGTACCCGTTCGTCATCAGCCTGCCCGTGCGGCGCACGCCGGTCGCGCAATCCGCAAGCCCATGAGGGTCGGCGGCGGCGTGTGCGGACTGATACGTAGGGGCACGGCGCGCCGTGCCCCTACAGGGTCGCGGTCGCTATCGAGCGATGGCTGCGAAAAAGCAAGGCGACTTCCTTTACGGCCCACTAGACGTCCCAGGGCTCGGCTGCCGGCCCGTCCGCATCTTCCTCCTGGCGGAGGAGCCCCGTCGGGTCGACGTTCACGGGCAGGAAGTGGGCGCCCGGGAACTTCCCGCAAAGGGCCTCCTGCACCTCCTGGCGGCAGCCGGGCACCAGCACGATGGCCGCCGGATAGCTGCCGAAGGCCCGGGTGAGCTTGGCGCCGAGCGCGCCGGCCTGCGCGGCCAGCGCGCGGATCCCGTCGTATGCGTCGGCCGGAAAGGCGAAGTAGTCCGCCAGGATCACGCTCTCCTCGTCGCAGATCTCGGCCAGCCGGTCGTTGTCCACGAAGGGATCGCCCAGGTATTCCAGGAAGGACTCGATCATCTGCCGCGTGCGCAGCAACCCGTAGACCATCACCATCTGCGTCTCGCTCACGGCGTCCGGTGCGAGCTCGAACAGGCCGGACAGCGCCTCCTCCGCTGCACCGGCGAGGTTGCATCCCGCCCGGCCGACGGCGGCCAGCGCTTCGCGCACGGCCTGGTCACGCTCCGCCGCCTGGGCCGTGGGGCCGACGCCGGGCGTCAGGCACAGCAGTAGCGACTCCGGCGGCAGAAGCTGCTGAACGTTGAGGCGTTCTCCGCCCGGCTCGACGTATCCGGCGCCCCCGACAAGGCTCATCAGGGCCTCGCCGTATGCGCTGCCGGCGCCCACGGGACCGGCGGGCAGCACGTCATCGAGCAGCCGGCAGGCCACGCCGGCCAGTTCCGCGTCGCTGGGCGGGAGGGGATCCATCCTGTGCGCCGCCACGACCGCCGCCAAGCCGGCCGCCAGAGTAGGGCAAGACAGCAACACCTGGACGGGGCAGACGGCCCAGAGCGGCCCCAGGTCGACCTCCACCTCGAGCCCCTCCAGGACGGCCGGATCGGCGACGACGCGCCCGAGCGCGTTCCGCCAGCGGTCGCAGAGTTCACCGAGAAGCGCCTCGTCGGGCCAGGGCAACCTCCCTTCGATCTCGGACGCGCCGAGATCCTCCTCCCCCGCCACGCCGCCGAAGGAGAGCGAGAAATCCCCCGCCGTCTCCCAGGCCCGCACCTCCATGCGCAGGTTCGTGGCGAGGCATATCGAGCCGGAGCCCAGCAGGTGCTGCTTCTCCCCAAGGAGCCGCACGGAATACGGCACGCTGAAGCGGTCCAGGCTGGGGGCGTCCAGGCTGACGATGGAGGACATGGGATCCGCACCCGGGATGGAGGCGACCTCCGCCCGATGGGCGCGCCGTGGCGCGCGCCAGGCCGTCAGGCAGAAAGCCGCCGCAAGGGGGAGGCGCTCAGACTTCCCGCCACTTGGCCACGGGGTCGCCCGCCGGCCCCGGACCCTCGTACAGCTCGCCCGTCAGGCGATTCGTGCCGCACTTGGGGCACACGTTGCCCCCGGCCCGCAGGAGCGCCCCGCACGCTTCGTTCGCGCAGATGTGCTCGCCCGGCCGGAGGCTGATCCGACCGGCGTGGGCCGCGCTCTCGAGCCTGCCCATGCCGGGCTCGGGGGGCGCCCACTCCTTCCGAACCTTCTTGAGCTGGTTCTCCAGGACCTTGCGCGACACACGCACATAGCCGTCGGTGTCGAACTTGACGACCGGCTTCGGCATGATCAGGTGCCGCTTGCAGCCGCTGCACCGCACGCGCTTGCCCACCTTGTCCGGCTCCTCGACGATGAACCGGCCGCAGTAGGTGCACTGGACGGTCAGGTTGGGCGCTATGGACCTGTCGACGAGCAGGAACTGCAGGGCGGGCCGCAGGTAGCGTCGGCAGTGGGGGCAGGACAGGACCTGGCCCAGGCGGTGGGCATTGAAGACCACTTCTTCGCCGCAGACGCACTCTATGGTGATGGTATCCTGGGCTGGAGCCACGCCCGCCATGGTCTGACCTCCGACCATATTTTACTTGCGCTCAGGCCGGGTTTGCAAGGCGAGCGCCGCGCCCTCCTTGGCAGCGCCTCGTCCCCTGTGATACACTGACCGATGGAGGTGCCGTGCCAGGAGTACGCGAGCCGGTGCGACGGCCCGCTGCGTTTCAGCGCGCCCCTCCGGGGGACACCCGTGGCCGCCCAGGAGCGCCGTGGCGCTCTTCGGCGGCGTTTCTTGGTTTCTTCGACCGGTTGCCGACATGCCGCCACTTCTGACAGACCCGGGCGAGATACACGCCCTTCTCGACGCGGAAGTCCTGACTAACGTCGAGAAGCCCGCCCGCTACACAGGCGGCGAGAAGAACGCCGTCCGCAAGGACCCGGCCGGCGTTGAGGTTAGCTTTGCCCTCCTTTTCCCGGACGTCTACGAAGTCGGCATGTCCCACCTGGGTTACCAGATACTCTACTCGATCCTGAACGGCCTGGAATGGGCCGCCGCCGAGCGGGCATACGCCGCCTGGCCCGACATGCAGCGTGTGATGCGGGAGCGCGGGATTCCGCTGTTCGCGTTGGAGAGCTTCCGTCCGGTGCGCCGGTTCGACGTCGTGGGATTCAGCCTTCAGTACGAGCTGCTCTACACGAACGTGCTGGCCATGCTGGACCTGGCGGGCATCCCGCTCAGGAGCGCCGACCGGGGCGAGTCCGATCCGATCGTGATCGCCGGCGGACCCGGGGCCGCCGTGCCCGAGCCGATGGCCGACTTCATCGACCTCTTCTTCCCCGGCGACGGCGAGCGGGTGGTCGTGCAGTTCGCGGAGCTGGTGCGAAAGGCAAAGGCGGAAGGCCGGTCGCGCTCGGAGACGATCCTGGAGGCCGCGCGGCAGATGGACGGCGTCTACGCGCCGGCCCACTACGAAGTCCGCTATACGAACGAGGGCGCCGTCGAGAGCATCCGCCCGACGGAGCCCGGGCTGCCGGAGAGGGTGCGGGCCTCCAAGCTGCCCAGCCTGGCGGGAGCGCCCTTCCCGGCGGGCCTGATCGTTCCCTTCGTTGAAACGGTGCACGACCGGATCACGCTGGAGATCATGCGCGGGTGCACGCAGGGCTGCCGCTTCTGCCAGGCCGGGATGCTGCGCCGCCCCCTGCGGCCGCGGACGATGGACGAGCTGCTGGATCTGGCCGCGCGGGCGTACCGCAAGACGGGCTACAACGAGATAGCGCTGGCATCGCTGTCCTCCAGCGACTACCCCGGCTTCCAGGAGTTGCTGGAACGGATGAACGAGTTCGCCGAGCCGCGCGGGATAGGCTTATCGCTGTCAAGCCTGCGCGCGGACGACCAGTTGCACCTGATCCCCGAGGTGCTCGTGCGCGTGCGCAAGAGCGGGCTGACGGTGGCGCCCGAGGCGGCGTCCGAACGGCTTCGACGGGTCATCAACAAGGACGTCTCGGACGAGCAGCTCCTGGAGGGCGCCAGGGCCGCCTTCCGCGAGGGGTGGCGTCACATCAAGCTCTACTTCATGGTCGGCCTGCCCACCGAGACCCCCGAAGACGTCGCGGCCCTCGTAGGCCTGAGCGAGCGGGTCAGCAAGGCGCGTCAAGAGACCGGTCGCGGCCTGGGGAACGTCAACGTCACAATCGCGCCCTTCGTGCCGAAGCCGCACACGCCGTTCCAATGGGAGCCGATGGCCGGGCTGGAAGAGATGCGGTCGATCCGGCACGCCATCCTGCGGGAGGCCAGGCTCAAGAGCGTGCGCTACAAGTTCAACGATCCGGAGACAAGCTTCGTGGAGGGGGTCCTGGCGCGCGGCGACCGGCGCCTGGGCCGGGCCATCGAACGCGCCTGGCGGGCGGGCCAGCAGTTCGACGCATGGACGGAGCATTTCTCGTTCGATCGCTGGCGGCGTGCCTTCGAGGATGAGGGGCTCGACATGGACTTCTACGCGACGCGCCGCCGCGCCCTCGACGAGGTGCTGCCCTGGGACCACCTCGACTTCGGGCTGCGCAAGGAGTTCCTGCTGGAAGAGCGCGAGAAGGCCTTCCGCGCCGAGACTACGCCCGACTGCCGCACGGGCGGCTGCTTGCACTGCGGGGCCTGCGCGCTGGCCGGGGTGCAGCCTCCGCAGGTTGATTCGCCCGGTGCCGAGGCATAGGACACGCCCCGCACCCCCTGGCAGCCACCTTGCGATACTGGACGAGGGAGCACGTCACCGGTATACTCCAGCGGGCAGAAGGCCAGGCTCTTTCATGGTGATGGTTGTACTGCCAGCGGAAGCGGGGGGTGACGATGGCCATATACGTCAAATGCAAATGTGGCGCAACGCACGAAGTTGGGGATGAGTACGCAGGCAAGGTAATCCTGTGCCGCGAGTGCGGTCGGGAGGTCCCGGTGCTGCAGCCGGATGAGGCCGTGGCCAAGACCGACGCCATCTTCGATCGGGACAAGTTCCTTCTGCGCCAGAAACACCTGGCGATCCGCTCGGAGAAGTACTATGTGTGCGACGAAGAGGGTAACCGCTTGATCTACGTCGAGCGGCCGTATCATCTCCTCAGCGGGCTGCTGGGCTGCTCCGCCGGCGCCGCAGTCGGTCTGTTCGTATTGCTCGTCGGCATCGGCGTGGCGGGAGCGTTGCACGGCAGCGCATGGGAGGCAGTCGCTTGGCTGCTCGCGTTTGGGGGAGCCGTCGTCCTGGGACTCATCACGGCAGTGGCGTGCTTCAAGAAACGCCACGTCTTGTTCTACCGGGACGACTCAAAGCAGGAACGCCTGCTCGACGTGTTGCAGCACCGGAAGGTGCACGTCCTGACGGCCACCTACACCGTAAGAGACGCCCAGGAGAATCCCCTCGCAACACTGTGCAAAAGCTACATTTACAACATATTCCGCAAGCTCTGGCGCTGCTACAGGCCCAATGGCGAAACGCTGTGTGTCGTCTGGGAGGACTCGCTGATCCTTTCGATGCTCCGGCGATTCCTGGGGCCGCTGTTCGGCGCACTGCGAACGAACTTCATCTTCACCGATCCGGATACCGGAAAGGTGATCGGCGAGTTCAACCGGAAGTTCACCATCCTTGACCGCTACGTGCTGGATATGACGGCCGATCACGAGCGGAAGATCGACCGGCGCGTGGCCGTGGCCATAGCCGTAATGCTCGACACCGGCGAAAAGCGCTAGGGCCACCTGCGGCCCATGGAACAACGGCCGTTGTTGAGCCGGTCCGCCCCGCATGGTATAAGGAAGGCTCTGCCGTCCGTTCCCTGAAGGCGGCATACGCGGCCGGCGCAGAGGCCCTCGCGAATGGACTACGAGCCCGTCATCGGACTGGAAACACACGCCGAGCTCTTGACCGAGAGCAAGCTCTGGTGCCGGTGCAGCACGCGCTTCGGCCGCGCCCCTAACACGCAGACCTGCCCCGTCTGCCTCGGCATGCCGGGCGTGCTGCCCGTGCTCAACATCCACGCGTTCGAGCTGGCCCTGCGCGCGGCGCTCGCCCTGAACTGCGGGATCAACCGGACGACCTTCTTCGACCGCAAGAATTACTATTATCCCGATCTGCCGAAGAATTACCAGATCTCACAGAACTACTGCGACCTCGGCGTGGAGGGGCATCTGGAGATCGCCGTGGACGGCCTCGCGCAGAGCGTCGGCATACTGAATGTCCACCTGGAGGAGGACGCCGGCAAGAACGTACACGCCCAGCAGGCCGGCGCCGACTACAGCCTCGTCGACCTCAACCGCGCCGGCACGCCGCTGCTGGAAGTCGTCACCGCGCCCGACATGCACAGCGTCGAAGAGGCGGACGCCTTCATGCACGCGCTGCGGCAAGTGCTGCTCTACACGCAGGTGTCCGACTGCAAGATGCAGGAGGGCTCGCTGCGCTTTGAGGCCAGCATCAGCATGCGGCCCGCCGGCACGGACGGCCTCGGCTCGCGCGTCGAGATCAAGAACCTGAACTCCATGAAGGCGGTGCGCGGCGCGCTGGAATGCGAGATCCGCCGCCAGACTTCGCTTCTCACGAGGGGCGAGGCGGTCGAGCAGGAGACGTGCCTCTGGGACGAGGTGCGCGAACGCACGAACCGCATGCGCACCAAGGAGGAGGCGCAGGACTACCGCTACTTCCCCGAGCCGGACCTGCTGCCCGTCCGGATCACGGACGAGATGCTCGAGCGCGTCCGGGAGAGCCTGCCCGAGCTGCCGCTTCAGCGGCGCCGGAGGTTCTGCGAAGGGTACGGCCTGAGCGAGTACGACGCGACAGTGCTCTGCGACCAGAAGGAGACCGCCGACTACTTCGAGGCGTGCCTGGCGACGCACGACTCACCGAAGAGTATCGCCAACTGGATCATCAACGAGGTCCTGCGGGAGGTGAACGAGCGCAAGATACCCATCGAGCAGTTCGAGGTGCCGCCAGAGCGCCTCGCCGAACTCGTCCGCCTGACCGACGAAGGCAAGATCAACGCCAACGTGGCGCGCGACATCATGGCGAAGATGATCCGGACGGGCAAGGACGCCGCCACGCTGGTGAAGGAAGAGGGAGTCGAGCAGATCAGCGACGGGGCGGCCCTCCGGCCCGTCATCGAGCAGGTCATCCGGGAGAACCCCCAGGCCGTGCAGGACTACCTGGACGGCAGGAAGCAGGCCGTCGGACCCCTCGTCGGGCAGGTGATGAAACTGACGCGCGGCAAGGCCGACCCGAAGCTGGCCAATCAGATGCTGCGCGAGAAACTGGACAGCTTATAGGTGACAGGTGATAGGGGAAGAGGGAGCATGGTGCTTCCTTCCATCACCTAGAATCCCGCACCTAGCACCTAAAACCTAGCACCTGCTTTTTTGGGAGCACGCCATGCTCTGGATGGAACTGACTTCCGACGCATTCGCGAAGGCCGTTGAGGACTCATCGGGCCTGTGCCTTCTGCCCCTGGGCTGCGTCGAGCGGCACGGTCCGCACCTTCCGGTGGGCACCGACCAGATCGTCGTCGACGAAGTGTCGCGGCGCGCCGCCGAGATCGAACCGGCCGTGGTCTTCCCCAGCTACTACTTCGGCCAGATCGCCGAAGCGCGCCATTACCCCGGCACGGTGTCGCTGGCCCACGATCTGCTGCTCAGACTGATGCGCGCGGCCCTGGACGAGATCGCCCGCAACGGCTTCGACAAGATCCTGATCGTCAACGGCCACGGCGGCAACGAAGGCCTGCTCAGCTACCTGATGATGTCGCTACTCCAGGAGCCCCGCGACTACGTGACCTATGCCGTCCACCCCTGGAATCTCGAGCCTGACGACCGCAAGAAGCTGGAAGAGATGCGGGAGACCAAGCAGGGCGGCCACGCGGACGAGATGGAGACCAGCGCGATCATGTACCTGCGCCCCGGACTGGTCCACATGGAGAACATCACCGAGCCGGAGAGCGGTCGGCCGCGCGGCCGCCAGAAGGGGCTCGGCGGGCTGCTGAACCCCTTCGGCTGGTATTCCAACTATCCCACTCACTACGCCGGCGACGCGCGACCGGCCCGACCGGAGAAGGGGGAGTTCGTCCTCGAGGCGTCCGTGCGGAAAGTCGTCAACGCCGAGCGAGCCATCAAGGCTGATAAGGCCACGCCCGAGATGCAGCGTGAGTTCTACGGCAAGGCCCGGAAGCCGCTGGGAAGATGATAGGCTATAGGTGATAGGTGATAGGTGATAGGGGATAGGGGAAGAGGAACAGCGCGGCGCTTGCTCCCATGATCTCGCACCTGACACCTAACACCTAGAATCTAGCACCTAGCATCTGCTTTCTTGGGGAGCGCGCCATGCTCTGGACGGAACTGACATCGGACGGATTCCCGGGCGCCGTCACGGCGTCCGGCGCCCTGTGCCTGCTGCCCTTCGGCTGCATCGAGCGCCACGGCCCCCACCTGCCCCTCGGCACGGACCAGATCACGGCCGACTCGGTCGCGCGCCAGGCCGCCGAAGAGGAACCGGCCGTCGTCTTCCCCTCCTGCTACCTCGGCAGGATCTTCACCGCCCGGCACATCGCCGGCACGGTCGCGCTCACACGGACGCTCCTGATGCCGCTGCTCGAAGCCGTCGTGGAGGAGATCGCACGCAACGGCTTCGGCAAGGTCCTCATCGTCAACGGTCACGGCGGCAACACCAGCATGATCCACTTCTTCCTGCGGACGCTGCTCGAGGAACCGCGCGACTACGTCGTCTACAGCAGCAACTACTACGAGATGGAAGAGGGTGCCCGGCAGCGCTGGCACGAGATCCGCGGCAGCGACTTCGGCGGGCACGCCGACGAGATGGAGACCAGCATGATGCTGCACCTGCGGCCGGAACTCGTGCACATGGAGGCGCTGGGCGATCCGGCCGACGGCCTGTCGAGGGATCGCACGGGCCACCTGCCCGAGCTGAGCACGTCCATAAGCTGGTACGCCGACCACCCCACTCACTACGCGGGCGACGCGCGGACGGCCAACGCCGAGAAGGGCGAGTTCATGTTCCGCGCCTGCGTGGACAAGGTCGTGCGGCAGATGCGGGCCATCAAGTCGGACCAGATCATCCCCGGCCTCCAGCGCGAGTTCTACGCCCAGGCCGACCACCGGCGGCGGGACGGATAGGACCGCGCAGGAAGGTGGCGAAGCCATGGGCAACGCAGTGCTGATCGCCGCGGCGGTTCTGGTCGGCGCGTTCCTCCTGGTGCAGGTCGTCGCCCGCATCTTCAGGCGGTTCGTGCACTTCCCCGCCCCTGCCTGGTGCGCGCCCCTCCTGGACAGCTCCATGAGACGGCTGGTCCAGCCGCCGGCGAAGGTCGTTCGGCAGAGCAAGATCGCAAAGGGCATGGCCGTCCTGGAAGTCGGCTGCGGCGGCGGCGCGATCGCGATCCCGGCCGCTCGGGCCATCGGGCCGGAAGGCCGGCTCTGCGCGCTGGACGTCCAGCCCGCCATGCTGAAGCGCTTCCGCCGAAAGCTAGCCCTGCCCGAGAACCGCGACGTCATGAACGTCGATCTGGTCCAGGCGGACGCCCGCGAGCTGCCCTTCGAAGACGAATCGTTCGACCTCGTCTACACGGTGTCGGCGCTCCCCGAGGTGCCGGACCAGCAACGGGCGCTGGCGGAAGTGATGCGCGTACTCCGCCCCGGCGGGATCCTGGCCGTCACGGAGCTGATCTTCGACCCGGACTACCCGCTCAGGTGGACGACGTTCAAGCGATGCACGCGCGCGGGTTTCGAGCTCGAAAGCTCCGCGGGCAACTTTCTCACCTACACGGTCACCTTCCGGAAACCGCGCTAGTGGCCTGTTCAACAAGCAACCTTGCGTTCTGCAGCCGGTGTCATGTGCGGACTGATACGTAGGGGCACGGCGCGCCGTGCCCCTACAGGGCCGCGGCCGCTATCGAGCGGTAGGTGCGAAAATGCAAGACGACTTCCTTGACAGCCCACTAGCGCCGGGCGGCGGCCCCCATCCGCAGGCGATGCGAACGGACGCGCACTGGCCCGCAGCACGTTCCCAGCAGTATATGGCTGGTGGCCGGGGCGGTCGACGCATGCGCCGCCGAGCAGTTGCCACTAATGCCTAGCTTTATGGCTTGACGCGGGCAGCGCCGAGCGGTATGCTAACGGCGGCTATCGGTGCCCCGCGTGGGCGGCGCGGGGCGACGAAAGGTCTCTATGCGGGAGAGGGGCAATGGGAATGAGGGGATTGTGGGTCTCGGCTCTGCTGGGAATGGCGTTCCTTGCTGCTGCGAGCCAGGCCGTCGAGGGGTTGCTGCAGCCAGAGAGGATTCGATGCCTCCACCCTCGGCCTTGCGCGGCAGGACCTGGCAGGGCGTGGCGGATGGCGTCCGGTCCTCTCTTGTGGGTGGCGGGGTGAGACATGAAGCGCTTGATCCCTCGTTGGGCGGCCTGGGCCCTGGGCGTAGTATGCGTCTTGGCCGCGATGGTTTTCCTCGTCCCTGGACCCCTTGAATTGAACTGCCTCCACGTCAGCTTCGACATCGCGGCCGGACGCGTGCGGCATGAGAGGTACGTTCTTCTCGTGAAGGTCAGCGACACTGTTGACGAAGGCGGGCTGTACGCGCTGTATTGCCAGCTCTTTCCCGGACCGTCCGGCGCCAATATGGGGAGCCGTCAGGACCAAGGCGACGCATCTCGTCGCCCCGATCAAACTGTACAGATACCGCGCTTCAGTTACCGCAGCGAGGTCGATGCTTCAGTGCTTTGAGGAGGTAGACTTCTCTGACGATGCAAAGAGGGAAGTCGTAGGAACGTACCTTCATCTTCTGCAGGCAGACGGGTACTCTGGCCGAGCCAAGGAATACGTATGGCAGGTCTGCGCACTCGCAGCTGAACATGCCGCCGCGGACGCCGAAGTGCAGGTGTCCGATCTGCCCTCGCCGCCTGATTGACACTATGGCCGCGTTGACTGCCCCCAGGGCCACGCCCGGGTGGCACTCCGGGACCCGGTTACTATTGAGGCCGGCAATGACAATGTTCTGCCTACGAGCAATTGTCATTCTGAGGCCGCTGCAGGGCGGCCGAAGAATCTCGTTGTTCCCTGTGCGACAAGGCGAGATTCTTCGTCGCGGCTTCGCCGCTCCTCAGAATGACAGCGCGCATCGCGTCGGTACACTGGCCACGCAGTTCTCCTTAGCCACACCACGGCGCCAGCGAGTACCAGGCCAAGCGGCGCATTGACAGGCGCCGCAAACCCGCCTATCGTGTCCGTGCCCGTAGCCTGGACGGCACATTCGAAGCCGACCCACACCCCCTCATGCCGGAGGATACGCATGGAGCCTTACGTCGGTGAAATGCTGACCTTCGTCTGGATCTGCCTGCTGCTTTGCGTGGCGTTCGCGGGCACACCCGCCTTCGCCGCGCCCCCCGCCCTCCGGGACCAGGTCTCCCTGAACGGCGACTGGCCCGAGGGCGGAACCGTGCCAGACTACGCCGGCGAGACCTTCGACGCCAGGACGTACCGGCGCGAAGTCGAGGTGCCCGCCTCCTGGGACGGCAAACGGATCAAGCTCGAATTCCGCCAGGTCAACTACATCGCGGACGTCTGCGTGGACGGCGAGCACGTCTGCAACCACATCGGCGGATGGATCCCGTTCTCCGTGGACGTCACGCCCTACGTGGAGGCCGGCCGCACCTTCTCCCTGGAGGTCCAGGTCAAGGGCTCGACGCACGAGCCCTACGTCGACTCGGAGGGCTGGGCCCTCTGGCCGGTCGGCACCTATCGCCACGACGGCTCGGACTCCGGGATCGTGGACGACGTGTGGCTGAGGGCCTACGGCTCGGTAGCCATCGAAGACGCCTTCATCAAGACGTCCTACCGGGACAAGAGCATCACCGTGGACTACACGGTCACGAATCACGACGAGGCCCCGCGCACGGTCACGATTGCGGCGGAGGTGACGCCGGCCGAGGGCGGCCGGGCGGTCAAGACGCTGGCCAGCCGGCCCGTCAAGCTGTCTCCGGGCCAGACCAGGACAGTCACGGTGAGCGCGCCCTGGCAGGAACCCCAGCTGTGGATGCCGGACAGCCCCCGCCTCTATCACCTCGAGTCCACGGTGCTGGACGGCTCGACGGTCCTCGATCGGGAGACGCGCCGCTTCGGCTTCCGCGAGATCTGGATCCGCGGCAACCAGTTCATCATCAACGGCATACGGGTGAACGTATGGGGGGACAGCATCGTCAGGGACCGCAGAAGGCGCGAGCCGCTCTCGCCCCCGGCATGGCCGCGCCACGTGGACATGCTGATGAACGAGCTCAACATGCGCGTGATCCGCTGGCATCAGCATCCGGCCGCCGACTTCCTGCTCGACGTGGCCGACGAGAAGGGCCTGTTCATGATTGACGAGTCGGCCCTGTACGCGCGTTCGTTCTACACGCTGGACCACGCCCTCCTCCTGGCGAACATGAGGCAATGGATCGGGGCGTGGATCAGGGCGCACCGCAACCACCCCTCCATCCTGATGTGGAGCGCGGAGAACGAGTGCGGCTGGATGCACCCCGGCCTCATGAGGCAGGTGCCGCTGACGGATGAGGAGCTTCTGTCCCTCGGGGACGCGATCCGCGAGCACGATCCCACGCGGCCCGTCACGTACGACGGCGACGGGGACGTGGGGGACGCCGTGGTCAACTGGCACTACCCCGAAGGCTACGAGGAGCTGCCCAGGCGCGTCGGACGGCGAACGGGCGACGTGGGCGCCCCGGGCAGCATCTATAGCTGGGGCCGGATGGGCATCGACAAGAGCCCCGCGCGCCTGCCCGGATGGAAAGAAGGCATGGGCTATGGACCCACCCTCTGCCCGGACAAGCCGACCGGAATGGGCGAGTTCCTCGCCTGCCCATGGGTCGAGCAGAACAAGCCCGAGGTCTTCTGGTGGCACGGCACCTGGTGCCGGGGCCTCCGCTACACGAACTATACGGACGTCCGCCCCTTCCTGATAAGCTGGGCCTGGACCGACGAGCAGCCCGAAGCGAAGCGGAACCTGGCGAACAGCTTCGGGGCGGTCGCGCTCTTCGACAAGGACTACGACGACCTCGGCATCGACCCGCTGATGAAGGGCGAGTACCCCGCCGTCGACGCGGGCGCGACGCTGGAGCGGATGCTGGTGCTCTACAACGACGAGTACCGCGACACCTCCGTCACCATCGAGGTGCAGGTGCAGTCCGGCGGCGCCACGCATGCCACGGGCAGGCAGACGCTCGACGTCCCGCTCGGGGAGCACGTGGACGTCCCTTGCACGTTCCAGGTGCCATACGCCGGCGGCTCGCAGATGGATCTGGTGCTGGCGACCTACAAGGGCGGCGTCAAGAAGTTCGAGGAGGCCAAACGCTTCGAGGTCCGGGACACCGGCAAGAGCGGCAAGAGCCGCCCTTCCGTGACATTCGGCGCGCCGCGCCCGTAGAGGACGGCTGGAGCGGCGCGTTCTGTGCGGCCCGGCCGGCTGAGTCACTGCCAGGCTCACGCCTCGACGTGCGATGTGCTATACTGCGGAGAGAAGCGAGGGGTGTGTCACAAGGCTGAGTCGGGAGGGGGCCGATGTTAGGTGAGAGCCGTGTCAATGCTGGGAGGGACCGCTGGGCGCAAGCCCTTGCGCTCGCAGGCTGCGTGGGGCTGGCGATGCTCTTCGGGCTTCTGCGATGCCCGGCTGCGTCCGCCGAGCAGGGAGGCGGCGGCGATGGGCTTCGCCGTGGAGGCGCAACCGAGAAGAGGGACATATTCGGAGGGACCAGACTCCACTGGGCTGCAGACCGGGGTGACCTGAGCCTGGTGCGCAGGCTGATAGACGCCGGAGCCGACGTCAATGCGCGCCAGATAGGGACCGGTTACACCCCCCTGGAGTTGGCAGCTGCCGCGGGCCGCGTGGAGGTGGTTCGGCTGCTTCTCGACCACGGGGCCGACGTGAACGCAACGGACGAATCGGGGTCTACCGCGCTCCACGTTTCCGTCGGGCACGACTGGCCGCAAGTCACCGAAGTGCTGCTCCGCCATGGAGCATCCCCTAATGTGGCGAGCAAGCGAGGCTATACGGCGTTGCACATCGCTGTCAGGACAAACGCCGGCATCGCAATGCTTCTCCTCGAGGCTGGGGCTGACCCCAAGGTGACGAACAGCCTCGGGGAGACGGCTGTGCATCTGGCGATCGCTGATCGCAAGCTAATGGGCGAACTCGTCCGCCGGGGCGTGGACGTCAACGCGCGGGACGGCAACGGATGGACGGCTCTGCACCGGTCTGTGGCCGCGGGTCACCTGCTAACGGCGCGCATTCTGCTGGGTGAGGGGGCTGAGCATGACGTCCACACGGCTGCGGGGATGGGTGATCTGCCAGTGCTCACAGGCTTCATCGCCGATGACCCCCAGGTTGTGGAGGCGCGGGGAAAGGCTGGCGAAACGCCAGCCCACTTTGCCGCTCAATTCGGACGCACCGAGTGCCTTCGGTTTCTGCTGGAGTCCGGCGCTGAAGTTGACTCCAGGGACGAACTCTCCACGACGCCTTTGCACCTGGCCACTATGTTCGGACACGTGGCTTGCGCCGAGGCGCTGCTGGCAGCTGGAGCAGATCCAAACCTGCGGTACACCTTGGGTCGGACAAGCCTGTTCGAAGCCGCGGAGGACGGGAACCTGAACGTTGTTAGGCTCCTGCTTGACGCTGGCGCGAGCGTCAATTTGGCGGATAAGGAGGGCCGCTCTCCCCTGCAGATCGCGGACATGAAGGGACACGAAGACGTTGCCCGGTTCCTCCTTGAACACGGGGCAAAGCACAACGTGTACACGGCCGCACGGTGGGGCGACGTGAAGGCTCTGAGAAAACTGCTCGAGCAGGACCCGAATCAGGTCAATTCGCGTGACACCTTCGGCTCAACGCCGCTTCACTGGGGCGCGCTCGGAGGCCGTGAGGAAGCGTTGGAGTTCCTGCTCGAACGGGGGGCGCAGGTGAACGTAGCGAATCACGCCTGGGAGACTCCGCTCCATCGGGCGGCCAGGGAAGGACACGTCGACGTAGTGAAGATGCTCCTTGACGCAGGGGCCAGGACAGACACGTTCAGCAAGAGTGTGGCCCGGACGCCACTTGGTCTTGCTGTGCTCGAGGGCCATCGGGAGGTCGTCGAGCTTCTGCTGGCCCGTGGGGCAGATCCGAGTCTCAAGAGGGGGGGCGCTGAGTCGCCGCTGGACATCGCTATCCGTTGTCGGTACCGAGACATCGCCGGACTGCTCAGGCAGCATGGCGCCACAAAGTAGGAGTTGAGCGGACGCATGCAGGTTGATTGTGCCATGCGCTGGGAGGCTCCGCACGACGCGGGGCGCGCAGCGCGGCAGCAGGCGTGATCCCCAGGAGCAGAGAAGACAGGAGCGGAGCCCGTGGACAGCGCCGGGACAGGGCGCCAGCCGGCTGACCTGGTCCGCGTCGCCGTGCCCGAAGACGCAGGGCGCGTGCTGCGCAACGCCGCTGTGCTCCTGGGCAGGCAGATCTCGGAGCGCTGCGGCGCAGAGGTTGTCCCGGCCGGCGAAGCGCCCGTGAAGCTGGAACTGGCCGTCGAGCCCGGCATCGGCGCCGAGGGGTTCTGCATCGCCGACGGGCCGAAGGGGACCGTCCGCATCGCCGGGGGCGACGAGCGCGGCGTGCTCTACGGCGTCGGCAAGTTCCTCCGCACTTGCTCCTACCGGGGCGGGTTCACGTCCGGCGCGTGGCGCGGCAGGTCGGCGCCGCAGTGCCCGGTCCGCGCCATCTACCTGGCCACGCACTTCAACAACTTCTATGAGGCCGCACCGCCTGCGGAGGTCGAGCGCTACGTCGAGGACCTCGCGCTCTGGGGCTACAACACCATAGTCATCCACTTCCCGACCTGGCAGTTCGACGGCCCGTCCGACGCGGGAGCGCAAGCCTGGCTCGGGCGCTTCAAGGCCCTGCTCGCCCACGCGAAGCAGCACGGCCTGGGCGTCGGCCTGCTCCAGGCGCCGAACCAGGGCTACCGGACGGCGCCGGCCGAGCTGCGGGGCGTGAAGGTGCCGGGCCACCGCCGGGGCAACTTCGGAGTGAACCTGTGCGCGAGCCGACCCCGGGCGAGGCAGGCTCTGATGCGCACGTATAACGAGCTCCTCGACGAGTTCAAGGAGATCGGCCTCGACTTCCTCGGGCTCTGGCCGTACGACGAAGGCGGCTGCGCCTGCGAGCGGTGCTGGCCCTGGGGGGCGCGCGGATTCCTCGGCATCTCAAGAGAGCTGGTTGCGCTGGCGCGGGCGAAGTTCAGCGGCTGCAAGACCATCCTCTCAACCTGGTGCTTCGAGAACGAGGACGACCGCAACCCGGACGGGGAGTGGGCGGGGCTCGCCCGCGCAATGGCCGAGGACCGGAGCTGGGTCGACTACGTCATGGCGGACGGGCACGGCGATTACTTCCCGAAGTACGTGCTCGAGAAGGGCGTGCCCGGGGACCTGCCGCTGCTGAACTTCCCGGAGATCAGCATGTTCGGGATGAGCCCCTGGGGCGGCTACGGAGCGAACCCCGCCCCGGCCCATTTCCAGGCGCTCTGGAACCGGATCAGCGACAAGGCGGCCGGCGGCGCCCCGTACTCCGAAGGCATCTATGAAGACCTGAACAAGGCCGTCTGGGCGCAGTTCTACTGGGGCCGGGCACGCGAGGCGGAGGACACGGTGAGGGAGTATCTGGCCTACGAGTTCTCGCCGGACGGCGCGGAGGAGCTGCTGCAAGTCGTCCGGATCTTCGAGGACAACCACGAGCGCACCCGCATAGACCCGGACGCGCTGGAGGCGTTCGACATCGTCGAGAGCGTCGACGAGAGCCTGACGCCGCCGGCCCGCAGGAGCTGGCGATGGCGCGCCTTCTACCTGCGCGCCCTGATCGACCGCGAGATGTTCCGCAACCAGGGCAGGCTCGAGGGCGAGGTGCTCAAGGATGCCTTTGCGGAACTGACGCGGATCTACTACGCTCAGAGCGCTGGCCCGATGCCGCTCAAGCCGCCGGAGGTGAAGTGACGGATCGGCGGCACGCACCGCCTGCGCGGCACCCGGGCGCCGGATCCACGCGTCCCTTAGAGAGGCAACACATGGCCTACCGATCAAGAGAGCGGATTGCCCGTGTCCTGGCTCACAAGGAAGCCGACCGCGTCCCCTTCGACGCCGTCTCGTTCCCGTCCGGCCAGCTGCGCGATTGCTTCGACGACCTGGGGCTCGGCGAGGACGAGAGGGAGTGCTTCACGCGGGGCGACTTCCAGTACCTCATGTTCGACCTGGAGGTGGACCGCAGCCGCTTCGCCCCCTACCTGCCGGGCCTGCCCGACGAGGCGGAGGTGACGCCCTTCGGCGTCGGCGAGCTGCCCCTCAGGTCCGTCGACGGCTACGTGGCGGGCAACAAGCTCTACTACCCCCTGGCCTCCGTCGACACGGTGAAGGGGCTGGAAGGCTTCCCCTTCCCCGACGTGACCGCCGAGCAATGCCACGCGCACCTGGACGAGGCCGTGCGGACGGCCAAACGCGACGGGTTCACGGTCGTCGGCCAGATGTCGCAGACGGTGCTGGAGACGGCTTACAGCATGCGGGGCATCGACCGGCTCTTCATCGACTTCTACGAGCGGCCCCGCTACGTTCGGGCGCTATTCGAAGCGCTCACCGAGCGCCGATGCTTCCAGGCGCGGCGCTTCGCGCGGGCCGGGGTGGACGTGCTGCGCATCGGCGACGACATCGCCACGCAGAAGGGCCTGATGGTGGGGCCGCGGACTTACCGCGAATGGATCAAGCCCTGCCACACGCGCGTGGTGGCCGCGGCCCGCGAGGTCAACCCGGACATCTACGTGCTCTACCACAGCGACGGCGCGCTCACCGACCTGCTGCCCGACCTGATCGAGGTGGGCGTGACGGCCATCAACCCCTGCCAGCCCGAGGCGATGCCGCCGGCCGAAGTCAAGCAGCTCTTCGGCGACCGCCTGACGCTCTGGGGCTGCAGCGCCACCCAGAGCATCTACGCCCACGGCAGCCGGCAGGACGTGGTGGCCTACCTGCACATGCTGATGCGCGAGGTGGCGCCGGGCGGCGGGCTGGTCGTGCAGTTCTACAACATGCTGCTCACGCCCCGCGTGCTGGACAACCTGCGGCAGTTCGTCGAGTCCTTCTACGACCTGGCCTGGTACCGCTAGCGCACGTTCCCTACTCCTGCTCGTGCTCCTGCTCTTACTCGTGCTCTTGCTCTTCCGTAAGTCGCCTTATGCAGTCACTGTATGGCTTGACCAAGGCCGGAGCCCGGCATATACTGCGGGGAGGCCGGGGAGTTGTTGCAGGCCCGCGGGGCACTGCCGGGAAGCGAGCTGCGCACGCGCCCGGGCTGGAGGTGACCGATGGAGGCGCGTGGGACGTGCCCGAGATGCGGCAGGACGTTGCCCTCTTTCCTGTGGCCGCGCAACCGGGTCTGGCTGGGCCTGTGGAGGGGGTGTGGGGTCAGGTGACACGCACTGGCAGCCGTAGGGGCGGGGCCTGCGGGCGCTGAGATCGGCCGTGCCTGGTCTTGCCCCGTGGAATGCGGAGTAACTGCAGATGAAGCTCAATCTCAGAGCGCTGGCGCCGGGCTTCGTTGGGAACCGGTGGGCGCGTGCCACCTTCTTGGGCGTCCTGGTCACCGAGATGTCCATCATCCTTCTGGCTCCGCCGTTCAGATACCTGTTCTTCGTCATCCCGAACGCGGGGCCCTTCATCTGCCTCGTTCTGCTGGCATGGCCGCTGGCTGTCGTCGTCACGCTGTGGGGCCGACGCACTGGTGTCACGGCGTTCCTCTGTGCGGCCTGCGCCGCTGTGTGCTTGTTGCCCGTGGTCGTCATGCCTGGCTACGCAATAGCCCAGCACTGGGAGAAAGAACGGCTGCACCGGAACATGCGGTTGGTGGAGTCCCTCGCCGAGGCCATCGAGCACTACCGGTTGGCGCATGGGGCTCTGCCGGACGATAGCTTGCTGTCCGCCGAGGAGCTGGAGAAGCTCGGCTTCGACTGCCACGACGTGCCCGGCGTGATATACGAGGTGTACAAGTGGGAGCAAGAGCGGGGTGTGTTCCATCTGGAGTTCGCCCACCACTTCGACGTATGGGGATTTGACTCCGAGACTCGTGCCTGGCGTATAGTGGACTGACGGTCCGGCCTCGGCCTTTCGCAGGCCGGGCCCTGGCCCCCACGGCCGCCACCGAAACCGACTGAAAAGAGAGAGGCCCGCATGAGCGTCAGCGAAGGGGATAAGGCAATCCTTCGGGAACTGGCCGAGCAGCAGGCGGAGATCGCCGCCCTGCCGGCACATCGGGAGACAGCCGCGCAGTGGAGCCGCCTGAACGGCCTCCGGCGCGGCCGGCCCCTCGTCTACATCGACGAGATCCCCTGGCACGAGATGGACGTGAACGGGGAGCTCGCGCTCCGCACGAGCGATCCCACCTGCCGCGGGATCGAGGAGCGCATCCGCCGCACGCTCTACCGCTGGCGCCACATGCCGGCCGACATGGTGGTCGAGGACCGCCTCTACTCGCACCTGTCCGTGAGCAACACGGACCTGGGCGTCAACGCCGTGGTCGACGTGCTCCGCACGGACGAGCGGAGCGACGTCATGTCCCACCGCTACCACAATCAGATCAAGGACGAGTCCGACGTCGCGAAGATCCACGCGCCGCAGGTCATCTACGACGCAGAGGCCAGCGAGCGCCGCTACGAGCTGATGCGGGACGTCTTCGACGGCATCATCCGCGTCGAGAAGCGCGGCGTCATGGGCCGGGCCTTCTGCCCGTGCGACATGCTGGCCGAGAGGTGGGACCCTCAGCAGTTCCTGCTGGACCTGGCCCTGAGGCCCGGCCTCGTCCACGCCGCGATGGAGAAGATGACCGAGGCGTGCATGGGCTGGCTGGCGCAGTGGGAGGAGATGAGCCTGCTCGCCCTGAACAACTGCAACGTGCGCGTGGGGACGGGCGGGCTCGGCTATTCGGACGAGCTGCCGGGCGAGGGCTTCGATCCCGCGCACGTGCGCCCGGCCGACCAGTGGGGGCTGGCCATGGCGCAGATATTCTCCGAGGTCTCCCCCGCCATGCACGCGGACATCGCCCTGCGCTACGAGCGGCGCTGGCTGGAGATGTTCGGCCTCGCCTACTACGGCTGCTGCGAGCCCCTGCACCTGAAGATAGACATCATTGCGGAGGCCATCCCGAACCTGCGCAAGATCTCCGTGAGCCCGCGCGCCGACGTAGCGGTCGCCGCCGACAGGATAGGCGAGCGCTACGTCCTATCCCTCAAGCCCAACCCGGCCGTCTTCGGCTGGGGCGCGTGGCGGCCGGAGCTCGCCCGCAAGGAACTGCGCGAATCGCTCCAGAAGGCGCGCGGCTGCGTGGTCGAGGTGATCATGAAGGACATCAGCACCGTCTGCTACGCGCCTGAGCGCCTGTGGGAGTGGGCCCGGATCGCCGCAGAGGAGACGGCGGCCGCGGCCTGACACGGTCCGTGGGGCCGCATCCGCCGGCGTGTGCAGCGGCTGAAGAAGCCGCGGGCGACGCGGTCACGCCCGGCAGTCGAGGATGACCTTGATCGCGCCCGTGCGGGCCTTATCGCTGGCCGTCTCGAAGGCCGCCACGCCGTCCGTCAGCGGGAAGCGATGGGTGATGAGCGGCTCCACCCTCACCGCCCCCGAGCCTACCAGCTCGATGGCGCGCGGGAAGTCACTGTAGAGCGAGTTCGCCGAGGTCTTGATGGCCCGCTCGCGCGCGAGCATCAGCGCGGGGAACCGGATCTCCTCCCCCTGGGCCGCCAGCAACACCAGGACGCCTCCCGTCGCCAGAACGGCAAGGCCCTCGTTGATCGTCTCGTGCGATCCCACGGTGTCGAAGACGCGGTCGACCCCCGTGCCGCCGGTCTCCCGCTCCACCAGCTCGGACAGCCTCCCGCCGCCATGGCCGACGTTGACGGCGCGGTCAACGCCCACCTGCCGCGCGACGGCCAGGTTCGGCTCGGCCAGGTCGGTGATGAACGTGGTGACGGCGCCATAGACCTTCGAGATCTGGGCGATCAGCAGCCCGATGGGCCCGGCGCCGATGACGGCGACCCTGTGTAGGGGCTCCGGCCGGCCGACGTCGACGGCGTGCAGCGACGCGACGAGGGGGTCCAGGAAGACGGCCTGCTCGTCTGTCATGCCCTCGGGCAGCTCGTAGACCTGGCCGGCGAAGGCGGGGCAGCGCTGCGCCATGCCGCCGGGATAGAGGTCCATCTCGCCCCAGCCCTGCCCGTGCCCGAGGTGCTTCGTCTGCACGCACAGGTTCTCCCGCCCCGCCCTGCAGTGGGGGCAGCGTCCGCACGCGAGGAACGTGTTGACGCCCACGCGCTTGCCTACCAGCAACGCGTCGCATGGATCGTGCGCGTCCGCCACGGTGCCGACGAACTCGTGCCCCAGTATGATGTTGGGTGGGTTGGGGACGTCCCTGCCGAGCGTGTGCCTTGCCCAGGGGTTCTGCCCGTGCAGGTAGCGCACGTCGCTCCCGCAGATGCCGCACTTGTGCACTTCCACGACGACCTGCCCCGGGCCCGGGGCGGGCTCGGCCACGTCCATGAGCGCGAGGTCGCCGGGGGACTTGAGGACGAGGGCTTTCATGCGGGGTCCTCCGTTCGGCGCCGGCTCCGAGCGACGGTGCTGCCGGCAGGCCGATGCGCGACGCAGGCGGCTCTCGACCTCGCGTCCGGCCGGGCCGCCCCGGTCACGGGACGCCGACCTCCAGCCCGAGCAGCGCCGCGGCGTTGCGCCAGAGGATCTTCTCCATGTCCGCGTCGCCGAGCTTCGCGCCGAGCACGCGCCCGATCTGCGGGGCGTAGTCGCGGCCCGGGTAGTCGGACCCGTACACGAGGCGCTCCGCCCCCAGGTGTCGGACCGCGTACTCGATCATCTCGGAGTCGTACCATCCGCCCGACGTGTCCACCCAGACGTTCGGCAGATCCTCGACGTCCTGCACGCCCCGCCGGTTCACGCCGGTCAGGTGCGCCATGATGATGCGCGTGTCCGGATGGCGACGGGCCAGATGGGCGATGTCCGAGGCATCGGACTCGTTATCGAAGAACTCGACGACCTTATACCACGCGTGGAACACGATGGGGATGCCGAGCTCTGCGGCCACCTCGGCGATGGGGTCGACGGCCTCATTCCGGGCGTTCACCTCGAGGCCCTGCTTGATGGCCACCATGCCGGCCTCCGCGCATCGCTTCGCTTCCTCCCGAATGGAGGCCCGGCCGTGGTCCGCGCTCAGGTACATGGCGCCGAGGAAGAAGTCCCCGTCCTCCTCCATCAGCCGCAGCGTGCAGTCGTTACGGCGGCGCAGCTCTTCCGGCGAGAGGCCGGGGCCGCTCGTCAGCAGCAGCACCTTGTCGATCCCGCTCTGGCGGGCGAGCGCTTTGGTCCGCTCGATCTCGTAGTCGGGGCGCTTGTCGGGATCGGTCCACCGATGGTGCACGTGGGTGTCGATGGCGTTCATGGGCGGCCTCCCAGCAGCTTCTCGGCGTTCGTCCTCAGCACGGCTTCCTTGACGCTCTCGGGCACCTCGGCGTTCTTGACCTTCAGCACGTTGGCCCGCGGGTAGAACAGGGGCGTGTGCGTGCCGAAAAGCAGGCGCTTGACCGGGAACAGCTTGATCGCGCTGGCCAGGGACGATTCGTGCTCGAAGAAGCTCAGCTCGATCCACATGTTCTGCGGCAGCGCCGCCTTGCGCTCCAGCTTCGGCTTGCCCTGGAGCTGATTGACCATGTCGGGCGGCGCCAGCTCGCACCGGTCCCACAGCCTGCCGAAGCCGAACGCCACCACCCGCAGGTCGCGATGCCGCCGCGCCAGCAACACCACGTCGTCGATCGGGAAGGGCGGCACCTTGGCGATCGCGTTCTGCATCCGCTTGTCTTCCGCGCGGACGTGGACGCCGAGCGCGACGCCGTCGGCCGCCGCCAGCTCGGCCAGCGCGTCCACGCACGGATCGTCCAGCTCGTAGAGGTGGTAGTTGGGCAGCAGCCGCACCAGGGGCACCGCCCATTCCTCGCGGCAGCGGCGATAGGCCTTCGCGCACCCCGGCAACGTGGGGTTCAACACCGCCGACGGGACGAAGAAGTCCGACCCGGCAAGCTCCGGCAGCCGCAGATCGTTCGCCTCCTGCGGGTCCGGCCAGAGATAGGCTTCCAGGGGATACGCGCAGGCGCGCGTGATGCCCTCGGCGCGCAGCCATGCCTCCAGGGACGCAGCGTCCGCCGGAGGGGTGGGCCTGAACGGCCAGACGCCACAGCCAACGTCGACGTCGAACATCGCTCCGATCCTCCCGCGTCATGGGCGCCCGAAGAGGCACGGTTCAGCCGGCGCGGCCCTCCCTGCCGGGTTCGTTCCGAACGGCGTCCGCTCAGCGCCGGCCCCGCCGGCCGCCCTTGAACCAGCTCTCCCAGGGCGCGTCCTTCACGGCCTGCCACGTGTCCGCCTGGAACTTCTCGTAATCCTCGGGCAGCCCCCGGGCGCGCTCCCAAACGACCTCGCGGTACAGCTCCGCCAGACGCGGCGCGTCGCCGAGCGTCATGCCCACATAGCGCCCGACGTGGTCCTGAGGCCGCACGTAGCGGTAGGGCGTCCGCACGCCGTGTCGCAACAGCCCTCGAAGGCTCTCGAAGGGCTCCGTGCGCTCCACGGCCTCGCCCTCGTCGGTCGCGGGATCGAACTCCCCGTGCCGGCCGCATATGTAGAGCGACGCCAGATACGCGGCCGCCTCGGCGTGGGGCTTGCCCCACTGCTGCTCGACCCGGCGGCAGAACTCCTCGTAGGGCGGCATGAACAGGATCGGGATCTGGCCCGTCTCCTCGAAAACGGTCCGGACCGCCGCCGACAGGACGAAGTCGTTCGGCCCGTGCAGGCTCACCAGCACGACGCGCCTGAAGCCGTTGCGCACGATGGCCGTCGTCACGGCGATCGCGTAGTCGAGGGCCTCGCGCGGTAAGATGCAGACGCTGCCTGGCCACGTGCCCGTGGCGCCCGGGTAGCTGTAGTGGATCGTCGGCATGATGACGGCGTCCCATTCCTCGGCGACGATGCGGCAGACCGCCTCCGCCAGGAACGAGTCGCACGCCATGCCGACCAGCGGACCGTGCATCTCGAAACAGCCGACCGGCACGAGCACGATGCCGTTCCGTGCGCGCAGAGCGGCCATCTCGCCGGACGTCATCGTATCGGCCAGGATCTTCCGACCTGCGTCCTTGCTCGATGCGGGACGCTTCGCCGAGCCTCTCATCTTTCGCCTCCTTCAGTCTACGCCGAGAGGGCCTGTGTAATGGCGCTTACCGCTTGGGCTCCTCCCTCTTGGCGGGCTTCAGTGCGCCGGATTCGATCATGTCCACCAGCGGGTTGCCTTCGACGTCGATGGGGAACTCGACGACTCCGCGCCGCCGCGCGGACTCCCAGCACGCGAAGATGATCTCGGTCGATTGCAGCGCGTTCTTCGCGCCGTGCTCGGGCTCGGCGCCGCTCTCCAGGCACTCGACGGTGTGGGCGATCGCCCTGTTGTGGTAAAGGCCGTGATCGCTGGCGCTGGAGTGCATGCCCTCGTCGCCGCAGTCGACGCTCTCCCAATCCGTGCTGCCTCTGCGCTTCACGCGCAGCATGGGCATGCCCGGTCCGAAGGGGCCGGCCTCGATCACGCCGTCCGTGCCCACCATGCGGTCGTAGGCGCCGACCAGGTCCTTGCCCGCGCCTGCCGGGCCGGTGATGCACTGCCCGTAGACGCCGTTGGCGTAGCGCCACAGCCCGTAGGCCACGTTCTCGTTGTGGCTGCCGAAGACCAGGCTCTCGGTGCGGTAATCGATCTGGCAGACGGCCCATTCGACCGGCGTCTGATCGTTGAAGAAGCCCTGCATGTCCATATGGTGCGTGCCCGAGTCGTAGAGGTTGCCCTCGCCGAACTGCATCGCGACGAGGTTGCCGATGGCGCCGTCGTCCAGCAGCCCCTTGGCCTTGCGGAACGGCCCGCCGAAGCGACGCATGTGGTTGAACGTGAGCTGCACGCCGTTGGCGGCGCAGACCTCAGCCATGCGCTTGCAGCCTGCCCAGGTGGTGGCCATCGGCTTCTCGCAGTGCACGGCCTTCACGCCGGCCTCGGCGCAGTCCACCGTCATCTGCTCGTGTAGGTGCATCCACGTGCAGATGCTCACGATGTCCAGTTTCTCCTTGGCCAGCATCTTGTGGTAATCGGTGTAGACGCCCGGGATGTCGAACGTCTTGGCGAACCTTTCGGCGCGCTCGGGCACGATGTCGGCGCAAGCCGCCAGCTTGCACTTGCGGCCGAGGGCCAGATAGCCCGGCGCGTGCCGATAGGCCATCGCATAACCCATGCGGCTCCTCTTCTCCGGGTCCTCTCCGCAGCCAATGAACCCCACGCGAAATGCGGACATCTCACGCCTCCTCCAATGCCGGCAAAACAGGCTCCTGTTGGAAACGGCCAGCCACGGGCCGCACGGATGCGGCAGTCTAAAGCGAAGCCGATACAGCGTCAACGGTCCGCCGGCGATGCCGGCCGGGCGCGGCATCCGGCCTTCGTAGCCGAAGCTACTTCGGCGGAGTAGGCCGCCGCGCCCCTACTCCTGCTCCCGCCGTACGGCGGGCAAGCCTGCCCTTGCTCCTACTTCTGCTCCCGCCGTTAGCCGTTAGCAGGTAGCCGGTAGCGTCCCGCCGCCCGCCTTAATCCACTCGCTTGTAGAGGACCCAGTACCGCCTGCCCGGCCCGCGGTGGAAGTAGAGTTCGAAGACCTCGCCCGAGGTGGTCTTCACGACGTAGTGGTCGCGATGGCGCCTCTGCCACCAGGGCCCGCTGAAGTCGAGCGTGCGCCACTTGCGCTGCACTTCGGCGACTTCGTAATCCGCGCCGCGCCACACGAAGGAACCGGGCGGGCCGCCGGCCCCCTCCCGGCGCACTTCGATCTCGTCGCTGATGAACTCCACCATGGCCGTACCGTATCCTCGGCCGGGCCGCCCGAGCCGTCAAGAGCCGACGGGCGAGAGGAGCGTCGTCTGCGTGCCCCCGTCGACGGACTTGGCCGGCCAGTAGGGCTTCGCGTGGCCTTCGGCGTCGACCACCATGTGGCGGTCGGCCTCGTACAGGGCGGGCGGCGCGATCAGGCGATACTGCCTGCGGACGATGCGTTCCGGCACGGCGCGGTGGCGCCCCTCGTTGCGCTTCAGGGCCTCGTCCTGGGCGATGTCGAAGAAGTAGCTCACGATCTCGGCAGCGGACCACCGCGCTGCCTGGACGGGCATCGAGCGGAGCCGCTCCGAGTAGTTGGTTGCGTCGAACGTCACCTCCTCGCCCGCGCGGAGGCGCTCGCGGACGCGATCCATGCAGCGCTGGAAGACCAGGTAGTTCTGGCTCTGGTCAGAGGGATCGCCGGTCAGCTCCTCCCTCATCTGGTCGGACGAGATGATGCTCGTGTGCGCCAGGTGCTCCCCGGCCCAGGTGGACTTGCCGCAGCCCGCCGGACCGACCAGCAGGTGCAGCCGCCCGCGCGGCCGGTCCTTCTCGAGCTCGAGGCGTTCGACGTACCAGTCCGGCTCACTCATCCGGGCGACCAGTTCGAAGTAGCGCACGGCGTTGAGGGCCCGGTGCAGCTCGCGGCCTGCAAGGCCGACCAGGCGCACCTGCTCAAGGGCGAGCGAGGGAGCGCAGGGCTGTCCGAAGACGCCGAGCTGCTCGCACCGCCGGCGGAACTCTTCGAGGCGCGACGCCTCGGCCTCGCGGTCCCCCGCATCGACGCCCCGCGCCGCCCGAAGCTCAGCCTGCTTCAGGCTGTAGAGCGCCCTCAGGTCCATGAGGCATGAGAGCCGCAGGTAGGCCTCGGCCGGCGCGCCGGAGCCCAGCAGCCCCGCCGGCGCGCGCTGGTTGGCGATCAGCAGAGCGGCGTGAGCGCGCACCACGAAGGGCAGGCCCGCCTCCCTGAGGACCTCGTTCGCCATGCGGGCGCTCTCCAGCGCGTGCGGCGGCCCGCCCCAGGGCGGCCACGAGGCACCGGCGCGCGGAAGCGCAACGGCCGGCAGCCCCGCGTGCAGGAACAGGGCCGCGACGTAGGCCGCCGGCATCGGGGTCCACCACGGGCTCATCATCGAATCGGCGCCGGACGCCGGCGCCGCAGGCGGATCGTCCAGCACCCGTAGCATCACGTCCTGCGTGTGGTCGAGCAGCGAGCGCCCGGCAAACGGGAAATCGGCCAGAGCAGAAAGGAAGGAAAAGGACTCGTCCCGCGAGGCGTCCGCCAGGTCAAGCGGCTCCGCGTTTGCGAGGCTTTCTGCCGAGCTCTTCATCTGCCGAGACGGCGGAGGTGGCGCGGATACGGCTCAGGGCCGCGCCCTGAACCACTGAGCGCAACGGAGTTTCTACCACAACCGCGCCGCCCAGGACAAACTCACGCCGCACGCGCCGGCCTACGGCGCAGGTGAGCTCGTAGGGGATCCTGTCGACGCGCCGCGCCATTTCCTCGATGCTGATGTGGCTGCCGTCCTGCTCGCCGTAGATGACGACCTCATCCCCCAGCCCGGCGTCCGGCACGTCGGTGACGTCCACGAGCGTCTGGTCCATGCAGACCCGGCCGACCACGGGCGCCCGCTTGCCCCGCACGAGGACCTCTCCCACGTTGGAGAACTGGCGGATGAAGCCGTCGTGGTAGCCGACGGGCAGCGTCGCGATGACGGATTCGCGCCAGGTGGTGAAGGTGTGCCCGTAGCCGATCTTCTCCCCCTCAGGCAGCCGCTTGCACTCGCAGATGCGCGTGCGCATGGAGAGCACGGGGTGGAGCTCGAGGACCGACCGCAGCTCGGCCCGGGAGTAGAGGCCGTAGAGCATCAGGCCGGGCCGCACGCCGTCGAAATAGGACTCCGGCAGCCGCAGCACGCCGTTGCTGTTAGCCACGTGCACGAAGGGCAGGCGCATGCCGGCCCGCTTGAGCTGCCGGAGCACGGACCGGAACCTCCGGATCTGCTCGTGGCTGAAGCTCAGGTCGTCGGCATCCGCGCAGGCGAAATGGGTGAACAGGCCGCAGATGCGCAGGCCGCCCAGCCGGGACATCCGCAGGATCGACCTGGCAGCCGTCTCCCAGCCGAGTCCCACGCGATGCATGCCCGTGTCAACCTTCACGTGGGTCAGCGCGACCGTCCCCCGCTTCAGCGCCTGCGCCGAGAGTTCCCGCGCGAAGTCTTCCTGAGTCAGGCACGCCATGATCCCATGGTCCAGGATCAGGCCGATGTCCTCGGCGGGCACGACGGTGAGCAGGCAGATCGGCTTCTCGATCCCGGCGTAGCGGAGGTCTATTGCCTCCTCGGTCATGGCGACGGCGAACATGTCGACGCCGGCCATGTCCAGCGCGTGACAGACGACCGGGGCGCCGTGGCCGTAGGCATCCGCCTTGACCGCTGCGCAGATCTTCCGGTCCCCGATCAAGCTCCGCACGGCCGCCACGTTGCACATCAAAGCATCCAGATCGATGCGCGCAACGGTTGGCCGAGGCATGGGCGAGCTCCAGATCGTCCGGGGCGGAGACGGACATCGGCAGATTATAGGAAGGGCTGATTCGGCGAATCAATCCGGTCGCCGGCCGAATGCATCAGGAAGCTTCAGGCGGCCTCAGGAGTCGCTCTCAGGCACTTGCGCAATCGCCAAAACGGCGCCAAAAAAGCCCCGGGACCGGCAATGGGTCGGTTGTGGCGTCTCCGCCCGTTGCCCTATAATCCGCCGTCCTGCGCAGCACTTTGCGCCCCGCGGCAGACCGGGGTTGGCAGCAATGGCCGACGGCCGGATCGGATTCCGAATCGAGGAGGTGACGATCGGCAGCTCGTCCCTGCCGGCGGGCGCGCCGCCGTTGCGCCTGTGCCAGGTCAGCGACATGCACGTGCGGGCGGTGGGACCCCCGCACCGGCAGCTCGTGGAAGTGATCAACGAGCGCCGGCCGCACTTCGTCTTCCTGACCGGGGATCTGGTCAGCCGCCGGAGCGACTCCCTCTCCCTCCTCGGCCGGGCGCTGAGCGGCATCGAGTGCTCCCACGGCGTCTTCGCGTGCCGGGGCAACTGGGAGGTGCGGCACGGGCCCCGACTTGCAGAGCTAAAGGCGCTGATGGCCGACTGGGGCGTGCAGCTGCTCGTGAACGAATCGGTCGCCGTGGAGACGGAGTGCGGCACCGTGCGCGTGAGCGCCGTGGACGACCTGACGGCAGGATGGCCCGACTTCCAGGCGGCCCTGGCGCAGAGCGACCGGGCGGACTGCACGATCCTGCTCGCCCACGCGCCCCTGGCCGCCAGGCTCATCGACGAGCGGTCGGGCGTGGACCTGGTCCTCAGCGGCCATACGCACGGCGGGCAGATCAGGGTCCCGGTGCTGTGGCGGCTGGCGCAGCCGGCGTGCCACGGGGGGTTTGCAGCCGGGCTCTACCGCATGCCCTGGGGATATGTCTACGTCAACAGGGGTTTCGGCACCGTGGGGCTGCCGATCAGGTTCCTTTGTCCCGCAGAAGTGACCTTCCTTCGGGTGGGACGGGCATAGGGACACCGAGCACTTCGCCTACTGGCCCTTCGCCAGCACGTTGGCCACGGCCCGGATGACGGCTTTCAGGTCGCTGGCCTTGCTCAGGTAGCTGTCCGCCCCCATTCGGCGGAACTTGCGCTGCTTGGTCTTGTCGCCGGTCCCGTTGTAGATGACGAGGGCCATCGCAGGAGAGGCCGCTTTGAACTCCTGGATGATGGCCTCGCTGTCGAAGCCGGGCAGGTCGGCGTTGATGACGGCCAAGTCCATCATCCGCTCCTGAAGGATGTTCCGGGCGGTTTCCAGGTCGAGCGCCACTTCGCATTCGCAGCCCCGCTCGGTGAAAGCGTCGCGCAGCTCGTCGATGTTATGCCGGTCCTCTTCCACCAGCAGCAGTCGGCGCCGTACGACCTCTTCACGGAGCGCTCTCATTTGACGTCCCTCGTGCGAAGCATCCCTGGAACCTTCGGGCGCCCGGCAGCGGCCCGGTCCCTTGCCGGACGCAAGCTACAGATAGCCCAACTCCTCGAGGTGCCGCTCCACTCCGGCGACGCCCGGTTTGCTCTCCACTCTGGAACTCAGGTCGATTCCACTGCCGCTCAACTCGTCCTCGAGCATCTGCTCCAATCTGCGCCGGTCCTCGGCGAACCGGGGATCGTCCGCCAGATCGCGGCTCTCGTCCGGGTCCTCCTCCAGCCGGTACAGCTCCCGGCGGCTCACCGCCATGTCGTCCAGGCGATGGGCCCGGATGTACTTCCACTCCGGCGTCCTGAGGCTCACGTAGAACCGGGCCAGCTTGCCGGAGCCGTTCATGGCCAGCGAGACGCGCCGCCCTCCCGCGGGGTCGCCCTTCCAGCAATCCGGCTTCGGTAGCCCCAGTCCCTCGGCGAGCGCCGGCGCAACGTCCAGGTGCCGCAGGTGCTCGGACCGGAACGCCGCCGGGGGGCCGTCGCCGACGTCCCACCGCAGGCAGAACGGCACGCGGACGCACTCCTCGTAGAGCCGGGCGTGCCTGAAAGCGCCGTGCTCGAACTCCTCACCGTGATCGCCGATCACAAGCACCACGTCGTGCCCGGGGATGCGGGGCAGGAAGTCGCCGACGGCGGCGTCTATCGCCTCGATGCACTTGCCGTAGAGCCTTCGGATCTGCCGCCGATGGGAGCCGGACAGGCGATCGCCGCGGCCGTCGCGCATCGCGTAGGCCGCCAGGGCCCGATAGCTCTTCAGCAGGCCGAGCCGCCACCCGTGACGCAGCCCCGGATGATAGGGCTCGTGGGCGTCCATGAGGTGCATCCAGAGGAACTTCGGATCGTCGTGCGCGTCGTACCAGTCCAGGCCCCGCGCCAGGACCTCAGGGGCGGGCACGCGCGTCTTCAACTCCGCCAGTCGCAGGAGCCGTCCGGCGCGCCTGACGGCCAGGCGCCCCCGTGGCCACACGGCGTTGCCCTCGCCGCATATGTTGTCATTCCAGAACTCACCGAAGTGGCCCCGCCACTTCTCAAGCCACGGGTTGTGGCCGACGAATGCCGCCGTCTCGTAGCCGTGCTCGCGCAGCACGCCGGGGAGCGACACAACGGACGGCTTCACGCGGCCTTGCTCGTCGTAGGCCACCAACGGGTATTCACTTGCAAGAAGAGGAGGAAACGCGCTGTTGGTGGAGCCCCCCTGGCACAGGGCCGTCCCCCAGAGCCACGACCGCGCTAAAGCGTTAAGGGCCGCCATGTTACGGACGGCGTCCTCGCGCCAGCAGTCGATCGTGATGAGCATGACGTTCGGGCTGGAGCCTGGGGTGTGCATGGCGCCTCACGCGTATCCCGGCCGGACAGGAATGCGCTTCAACGCCAGTATAGCAAAAACTTCGGAAGCTGTCAAAGACGTAGTCCTAAGATGTCTGACCACGCCAGGATAGGACACGCAATACCCGTCCCGGCAGGGCGGGTAAGGGCGGGGCGCGCGCACTTCTTGGCCCTGTCGGCGCGTCTGCGCGGGCTCAGGCCGCCCCGTAATCGAGCCGCAGCTGCAGGCCGTAGAGGTAGCGCTTCAGCTCGCGGACCGTAGGGCGCTCGTGCTCGCTGGCGCTGCAGCACCGCACCACCATGTCGGAGAGCTCCTGCGGCACGTCCGGATTCAGGCGGGAGGGCGGCGGGATGGTTACCTGCGCGTCGGGCACGAAGCCGCACGCCTCATGCTGCCCGGGCATGATGGACGGGACGTTCTGACCGGTGAGCACCCAGTAGATGGCTGCCCCCAGGTTGAAGACGTCCGTCTTCTCGGTCAGCCGGCCGCCGGCCTGTTCGGGGGCGATGTAGCCGAAGGTCCCCTTGGCGCCGCTGACCTCAGATCCGATCGGCGCGGCGAACCCGAAGTCTATCATCTTGATCATCAGGATGTCGTCCACGACGATGTTCTGAGGTTTCAAGTCCGCGTGGACGTATCCCACGTGGTGCAGGTGGTCCAGGGCGTGGCAGGCCTGCCGGAAGATGGTCAGGACGGCGTCCAGGTCGTAGTCCCGGTACTGGTAGAGCGTGCGCCCCTCAGCCCGCTCCAGCACGAGGTAGGCGCACTTGATCTTGAGGAGCTTCTTGACCTTCCTGAACTCCTCCGGGCGGATGACCAGCTCCGATGCCTGCGTCTTGGGGTTGTGGACGGCTTGCAGCACGCGCCACTCATTCTCCATGTGGCCGATGACGCGCAGGTCCTCGCTGCCGCGCACGCTGACGTACTTGACGGCGAACGCGTAGCCGTCTTGCTTGCGCTTCAGATCGTACACGACGCTGCGCGCGCCCGTCCCGAGCTTCTTCCCGACCCAGTAGTCCTTCAGGACCTCCTGGATTTCGGCCTTCTCGGAGGTGGCCATCTGTCGCTCCCGTTCGTGCCTTCGGGCGCACCTATCATATCGGCGGGAGCCGCGCCCTGCAACCTGTTCAGACGGCCACCCATGGCCGCCGCCCCAGGCCGGCCGCCGACTGCGGCGTGACGGGCGGCACGGCCCAGGCGGAGGCTTGACGGGTTGCGGCCCGGCTCGGGAGACGCTGCCGGAGCTCTCCATCCTGAAGATCGTCTCGTACTCCGGGGAGGCCAAGCTGATATTCACGGCGGTCGACACGGCCAGGAACAGATTGCTCTGCTCGGTGCCGGTCTGCCGCGGCGACGCGCTTACGGCGTACTGGACGGTGTTGCAGTTTCTGGGGCCGTACGAATGGTCCAACCTGCCGGAGGACGACGAGGACGAATAGGGACGGCCCGCGCCGGACGACGGCAAGCGCGACAGGGCGGCGGGCGGGCGCGCCTGGCGGGGATCAGGCTTGGCCGGCCAGCACCTCAGCCACGGTCGCCTGGAGCACGGCGGGCTCGACTGGCTTCTCGACGTAGCCCTCCGGTATGTGGCCGATCAGGTCGCCCATGATGCTCTCGGAGAAGCCGACGCCGGTCTTCTCCGCGATGCCCGTGAGCATGATGACGGGGATGTCCTTAAGGGCTTCGTCGTGTTTGAGCTCGGCGAACACAGTGAAGCCGTCCTTCTTGGGCATCTGCACGTCCAGGATGATGAGGTCGGGCTTCTGCAACCTGGCCAGCTTGAGGCCGGCTTCTCCGTCGTAGGCCGTCAGGAACTCGACGTCCTCGCGCTCGAGGACGGCCGTCACGAAGTCGATCGAATCCCGCTCGTCGTCAACGACGAGAATGCGAGTCTTTGCCATTTCCGGTTGCTCCCGAGCGACCTTTAGTAGTGGACCTTGCCCACCTTCAACTGAAGCGCCCGCTTCATGTTGACCATCAGGACGGCGCCGGCGATGGACAGCATCTTCGACTCCATCGAGTCCGCACGGCTGGTCAGCACGACCGGCGCCTTCGCCCCTACGAGCAACCCGATGAGCCGGCGATTGGCGAAGTAGACCAGCGACTTTGCCAGCATGTTGCCGGCCTCAATGCAGGGCACCAGCAGGATGTCCGCGTCGCCGGCCACGGGACCCGCTATCTTCTTGTGCCGGGCGGCCTCGATTGAAACGGCGTTGTCGAGGGCGAACGGGCCGTCCACGGTGCAGGCCGGGACGTACTGCCTGCGGTCCGCCATCTTCGCCAGGGCGGCGGCGTCCAGGGTGGCCGGCATGGCGGGATTGACGAGCTCGACAGCCGCCAGCACTGCCACCTTGGGCATCATCACGCCGAAGATGTTGGCCAGGTGCACGGCGTTGAGCAATATGGCCGACTTCTGCTCCAGGTCAGGGGCGATGTTCATCGCGCCATCGGTGATGAAGATCAGCTTGTCCTTCTCCCTGATCTCGGCGATGAAGACGTGGCTCATGATGGAGCCCGTGCGCAGCCCGTACTCCTTGTTCAGCAAGCCCCGGAGGAAGTCGTCCGTGTGGATGTAGCCCTTCATCAGGATGTCGGCCTCGCCCGAGGAGACGAGCTGAACGGCCTTCGCGACGGCCTCTATCGGATCCTCCTGGTGCACGATGGACATGCCTTCCAGCGAGACGCCGACCGATTGGGCCGCCTCGGCGATTTCCCGTTCGTGGCCGACGAGGATGGCTTCGGATATGTTCCTCTGCTTGGCCTCGTGTACGGCCTGGACGACCGAAGCGTCCTGCGCGACGGCGACGGCGACCTTCCGCACGGGATGCCTCTCGACAAGTCTCAGGAGCGCATCGAAGTCTTTCACTTTGTTCCCCCTTCCCCGGAGCCGGCCCGCGAGCGGGCCCACCGGGTACAGAGTGAGACCCCTGGCGGGCGGGGCAAATGCGATGCCATTCTACGGGCGGCCCGCGCCGGCGTCAACGCCGGGGGATGCAGCACGCGCACGGGCCACGCACCGGCGGCTCTTGCACAGCCGCTGCAATCCGGTAGACTTAGGGCCTCGAACGGAATCCATCACGTCGGCCCGAGGGCGGAGCAGGCGATGCAAGGGTCAGCATCGCCGAGCCTACTCCGCCGACACTGCTCTGCTGACACTGCTCTGCGAAGCTTGCTACGCAGTGCGAAGCAGAGAGCTACGCAGTGCGGAGCAGAGAGCAGCTTCGGCTGCGAAGGCTGGATGCAGCCCGGGCGCCGCGGGCTGGCGCCGAAGCCCGCGAGGGCTTTTCTCGGGGGTCCTGGTGCCTGCGCCGCGTTTCGACCTCAGGGCCAAACCGCAAACGGAGGTCGCAGCATGACCACAGCACGGGAGAGGCGGCTCAAGGAGCAGTACCGCCTGCTCGCAGACGAACTGGCTGAGGCAGGCATCGACGCCGACGCCGTCAAGGAGAAGGTGAAGGCGTTCGAAGTCGAAGTCCCGTCGTGGGTCTTCGGCGAGTTCGGCGGCGGGCGGTTCGGGGACTACATGCCGCCCGGCGCGGCGCGCGACTTCCGCGCCAAGATCCGCGACGCCGCCATGGTGCACAGGCTCACGGGGGCCTCGCCCAGAGTCGCCCTGCACGTCGGCTGGGACAAGCCCGTGGACGTCCCTTTCGACGAAGTCGAGGTGGACCACTTCGCCGAGCCCAGGCAGTACGCCCGCGAGCAGGGCGTAGACTTCGGCGCCGTGAACCCCACGCTCTTCCTGACCGGCACGCACCACGGCAGCCTGACCTCCCCGCTGCCGGAGGTGCGCCGCATGCTGATCGAGCACTGCAAGGTCTCCTGCCGCATAGCCGCGACACACGCGCAGGGCCTCATCACGTATTGGCTGCCGGACGGATCCAACTACCCCGGCCAGCGCGACCTGTGGGAGCAGGAACGACTCGCAAGGGAGGCCCTGAAAGAGGTCTACGAGGACGCACCCGGCACCACCGTGCACCTGATCGAGTACAAGCTGTTCGAGCCCGGCACCTACTCGACGACGATACCGGACGCCGCAACGGCCACCGAGATCGCCGACTGCCTGGGCGAACGGGCCGGCGTGCTGGTCGACATGGGCCATCACGCGCACGGCGTGAACGTCGCCCAGATAGTGGCCCGCCTGGTCGGCACGGGCAGGCGAGGCGGGTTCCACTTCAACACGCGCTACGCTGCTGACGACGACCACGCCGTCGAGCCCAACATCGCCATGTACGCCATCTTCTGCGAGCTGGCCAGAGGCGACGTCGTCTGCGCCGACGATCCATCGCGCAACTGGGCCTACATGATCGACCAGTGCTCCTCGCTGGAGAACCGCATCAAGGCGGTGCTCCATAGCATCGACTCGCTTCAGGTCTCCCTGACCAAGGCTCTGGTCCTCGACCGCGAGCTGCTGCGGCAGTTCCAGGAGAGCCAGTCCATCGTCCGCGCCAACCGGGTGTTCCTGGACGCGTTCCTGACGGACGTCCGGCCCATCATCCGGACGGCGCGGCTGGAGCGGGACCTGCCGCCGGACCCCGTAGCCGCCTACGACGAGAGCGGCTACCAGCGGAAGATCGAGGAGGAACGCGTCTGACCCCCACGCGACGGCCGCGATCCCCGCGCGATCTCTGCGCCCGAGACGGCGCTTGCGTGGCGGCGCACTTGCGGGAGAGCCGCGGCAGGGATAGAATCGGACCACTCTTCCGGCTTTCACTCTCAGCACGCCCGCGTCTGGCGGCGTCGCCGGGATTCGCGGAGAAGCCCCGATGCCGAGCATAGACGTCAGGAAGCAGCGCATAGACTCCAAGATCGTCTACTACGGCCCCGGGAAGTCGGGCAAGACGGCGAACCTGAGGTACATCTACGACCACCTCGAGCCCGAGCAACGCGGACGCCTTGCCGCGCTGCCCACCAAGGCGGACCCCAGCCTCTACATCCACATCCTGCCCGTGCGGTTCGGCAAGATCCTGGGCCTCGACGCAAATTTCCACCTCTGCTGCGGGCCGGGACCGGCCTTCGCCGTCAACACGCGGAGGGTGCTGCTGAAGGACTGCGACGGCATCATCTTCGTGGCCGATTCCCGTCCGTCCAGGCATGAGGCCAACATGGACGCGCTGCACGAACTGACGCAGAACCTGACTGAATACGGCCTCGACCTGGCCAAGGTCCCTCACGTGTTTCAGTACAATAAACGCGACCTCCAGGATCGCCTGAGCGCGACGCAACTGCGCAGCGACCTGAATCGCTACGGTGTGCCGGACTACGAGGCCAGCACCGTGGCCGGCCAGGGCGTGCTGGAGACGCTGCGGGCGCTCATCAACAGCGTCAGCCTGGACCTGCAGAGGCGGCTCTAAGAGCCTCTGGCAGAATGCCGCGTGAGCCGCGTTGCGCCTCCGGCCGGATGGATGCAAGGAAGGGC